>NZ_FZNX01000003.1:7500-504831 GCF_900188355.1 Lutibacter flavus | reverse complement strand
GCTACAGTTGGATTGTCAACTTCACAAAAAGTTTGATTGCTTTCTGAAGTTGTTGGAGGTGGAGTTGAAATGATAGATGTGGTTACTGCCAATCTTGTTGCACTTGAACAACCATTAGTATCAGTTTGGGTAGCCCAATAATCTTCACCATTTATTAATGAATCTGTATCGTTTAAAGCAGAAGTTGAAGTTTCCGTATCATACCAAAGCACTCCATTACCAGTAGCATTTAAATCCGCTACAGTTGGATTGTCAACTTCACAAAAAGTTTGATTGGTTTCTGTCGTTGTTGGAGGTTGTGGCGAAATTATGGAAGCTGTTACCATTAATCTTGTAGAACTTTCACAACCAGAAGTATCAGTTTGTGTAGCCCAATAATCTTCACCATTTATTAAAATATCATCTACATTTAAAGGGATAGATGATGAACCAGTATCATACCACAATATTCCATTACCAGTAGCATTTAAATTGGCTACAGTTGGATTGTCAACTTCACAAAAAGTTTGACTTGTTTCAATTGCTGTTGGTGGTGGCGTAGTGATAATAGATACATTAACATTTGACGTATCATTTGGGCAAATACCAATACTGCTGGATACCAAATAGGTATAAGTTCCTTCAGTATTAACACCAGGTTCAAAAGTTCCTAAATAGCCACCAGTTAATGTACTTGGACCGGACCATGTTCCTGTATTGTCTGGAGTTCCGCCTAATAATTCAAATAAATTTGTTGCTGTTAAATTTGCTTCACATTCTGAATATGTTCCATCAGTACCAGCATTTGGACTTATATCAATAACTACATTGGTCAATGAGCGTACAGTTCCTTCACAAGGAAAAGTGGTTTGTGCAGCCCAATAATCTTTACCATCAATTAATGGTAAATTCAAATTTAAGGGTTCTGTACTTGTTTCATATTCATACCATGTTATATTTGTCTCAGTTGCTTTTAAATCTGCTACTGTAGGATTTGAAGAAGAACAAAATGTTTGATTTTGGTCGACGTTAGGAGCTGGTGGATTAACCATTGTTACGGTTGTAGGAAGTCTTTCACTTGTGCACCCATTTTCTGTCTGTTGAACCCAATAAGTTGATCCATCTATTAATAGATCCGAAGAGTTAAATAAATTTCCACCACTTTGAGCATCGTACCAGGCAATATTTAACCCAGTTGCTGATAAATCAGAAATTGTTGGGTTATCAATAGCGCATTTTCCAACAAAAACATCAACATTTGAAGGGGGTTGGCCATAAATTGATACTAATACAGCTAATCTATTTGGGCTACAATTACCATCATTAATATCATCAGCATAATAAGTATTGCCATCTATAAGAGGTGTTGACGGGTTATATTGGCTACCAGCAGTGATAGCATCAAACCAGACAATTGTTCCCCCAGATGCAACTAAACTTTCAATAGTGCTATTATCAGATTTACAAAAGGTTTGAGACGATTCTCCAGTGGTATCTGGATTTGTACATTGTGCAAATCCAGTATGAGAATAAAAAAATATACTTACTAAAAATATAAATATAAAATATATACGGGCTAATGAAAATTTTTCTTTTTCCATTGAATTTAAGTTGATTAGATATTTTCGTTAAACTGCAATTTTTAATTTTTACATATATGTAAAAATAAGAATAAAATACCATTTATTAATAAAAACAAGTTAATTATTTAGCAAATCAAGTTGTTTGTATGTTTTAAAATTTTTATCTGTTGATATTTATTCTTTTTAAGAGTTTACTTACATTTGAATTTACAAAATTTATATATAAATGAATATACATTTTATTGCTATTGGAGGAAGTGCGATGCACAATTTAGCTATTGCCTTAAATCAAAAAGGGTATCAAATTACTGGAAGTGATGATACCATATTTGAACCGTCAAAATCTCGATTAGATAAAAGAGGGTTATTACCAGAAAAATTTGGTTGGTTTCCTGAAAAAATAAAAAAATCTATAGATGCAATTATATTAGGAATGCACGCCAAACCAGACAATCCTGAATTATTAAAAGCTCAGGAATTAGGTTTAAAAATATATTCATACCCTGAGTTTTTATACGAACAATCTAAAGATAAAACTCGTGTTGTAATTGGAGGTTCTCATGGGAAAACAACAATTACTTCTATGATTTTACATGTGTTAAACTATCATGATATTAAAGTTGATTACATGGTAGGCGCTCAGTTAGAGGGCTTTGATACTATGGTACATCTAACACAAGAAAATGAGTTTATTGTTTTAGAAGGTGATGAGTATTTGTCAAGTCCAATTGATATGCGACCTAAATTTCATTTATACAAACCAAATATTGCCCTATTAAGTGGAATAGCATGGGATCATATCAATGTTTTTCCAACTTTTGAAAATTATATAGAGCAGTTTTCAATTTTTATAAACTCTCTAACTAAGGGTGGAATTATGGTATATAATGAGGAGGATGAAGTATTAAAAGACATAGTTGAAAATACAGAAAATACAATTAAGAAATATCCGTATAAAACTTTAGACTATAGAATTGAAAACGGAACTACATTTATTAATACAGCTTTAGGAGAAATGCCTTTAGAAATTTTTGGAGAACATAATCTTCAAAATTTAGCAGGAGCTAAATGGATTTGCCAACATATGGGGGTTGATGAAGATGAATTTTATGAAGCCATTGCTAGTTTTAAAGGAGCAAGTAAGCGTTTAGAAAAAATTGCAGAAAATGATTCTGCAGTTGTTTTTAAAGATTTTGCCCATTCACCAAGTAAGGTAGAAGCTACTTGTAATGCAGTAAAAGCGCAGTATCTAACTAGAAAAATAATGGCTTGCCTAGAGTTGCATACATATAGCAGTTTAAATGCAGATTTTTTAAAGGAATATGAAGGGGCCTTGAATAAGGCTGATGTAGCTGTGGTTTTTTATTCACCACATGCTGTTGAAATTAAAAAATTGGAAAAAGTTACAAAACAACAAATTAAAGATGCTTTTAACAGGGATGATTTAATAATCTATACCAATCCTGAAGAATTTAAAACTTTTTTGTTCAGCCAAAATTTTGAAAATTTAGCATTATTATTAATGAGCTCTGGTAATTATGGAGGTCTAGACTTTAATAAGTTTAAAGACTTAATTTAAATCTTCTTCCAAAAGAAAGGAGTTAATAGAATTAAGACTGTAAATAGTTCTAATCTACCAATAAGCATTAAAAAAGAACAAAACCATTTTGCTGGAATAGTTAAATGAGCAAAGTTATCCACCGGGCTAACTGAACCAATTGCTGGACCAATATTACCTAATGAGGATGCGGTTGCTCCCAAAGCTGACATGAAGTCTAAACCGAAAAAGGTTAGTAATACAGTGCTCATTATAAAAATAAGCATGTATAGAACAAAAAATGAGAGAATGTTGTAGATAATAGTTTTAGGAACGCTTCCGCCATCGTATCTAACCGGTATTATAGCATTTGGATGTAGTAATTTTTTAAATTCATAAAAACTACTTTTAATCATTACAATGTGCCGTACAATTTTAATACCACCACTTGTAGACCCTGCTGATCCACCAATAAAAAATAGAGAAAATATTATTACTGTCACCATTGCGCTCCACATTGTAAAATCAGCAGAAACAAAACCAGTTGTTGTGAGTACCGAAACCACTGAAAAAGCCGCATGTCTAAATGCACTTTCATTTGCCCCCCAAATTTTTGGATGGTCTAAACTTGTAACTAAATTTGAATCTTGATGATTCACAATTAAGTAGGTAATTAAAAGAGTGACTCCAATAGTTCCAAAGAAGTAATATCTAAATTCTTCACTCCTAAAAACTTTTTTAATTTTTCCTTTTAAAGCAAAATATGTTAAAACAAAATTAGCACCGGCAATAAACATAAAAGCTATAATTATATACTGTATTATTGGTGAACCGTTATAATGTGCAATACTTGCATTTTTAGTTGAAAATCCACCAGTACTCATTGTAGCCATCGCGTGATTTATAGCATCAAACCAAGTCATTCCGGCAAACTTTAATAGAAAAAACTCTGTAAATGTTAAAGA
This sequence comes from Lutibacter flavus, assembly GCF_900188355.1. Taxonomy (GTDB): domain Bacteria; phylum Bacteroidota; class Bacteroidia; order Flavobacteriales; family Flavobacteriaceae; genus Lutibacter; species Lutibacter flavus. The sequence continues at coordinate 500,767 of NZ_FZNX01000003.1, read as the reverse complement.
GAAATATATTAACCAAAGTCTTTTTGCGGTTTCTGTAATTCGTGGATGCATTTTATCTGCAGATGGTCCGGGAGCTTCAGCCATAAACAGCTGCATTCCTCCAATACCTAACAAAGGTAAAATGGCCACTGTAAGCACAATAATTCCCATACCACCAATCCAGTGGGTTGCACTTCGCCAAAATAAAATTCCTTTTGGCATAGCTTCAATATCAGTTAATATTGATGAGCCTGTGGTTGAATATCCTGAAAGAGTCTCAAAAAAAGCATCTGCATATACCGGAATAGTGTTAGTATAAACATAAGGTAAAGTTCCAGTTAATGTAAGCATTAACCATCCTAAAGTTACAATTAAATAGCCTTCTTTTTTACCTATATTTTTTTTTGCATTTCTATTAAAAAACCATAAAATAAAACCAATTGCAATTGTTGTGATACCAGCTTCTAGAATGCCCCATTTTTCATATTCATTATGGTATATGCTAAAAGGAACTGCAACTAACATAAATAAGCCATTCAGTATAGATGTAAGTCCTAAAAAACTTATGATTATTTTAAAATTGAGGTTCTTCATACGATTAGTTAAATAATTTTTCAACTTTATGAATAGCTTCAGGTAAGCAAAATACTACCGCTTTGTCTCCAGCTAAAATTTGAAAATCACCAAATGTCATATGAGCAATTCCATTTCTAATTACGCCGCCAAAAACAGCATTTTTAGTTAAATTTATGTCTTTTACTAACTTTTTTGTTACTGCTGAATTTTCTTTAACCCTAAATTCTAATACTTCTGCATCAACATTGTGTAGGTTGGCTAATTTTAAAACATCACCTTTTCTTACATGTTTAAAAATGGCACTTGCAGCTAATAATTTTTTATTAATTAAAGTATCAATTCCAATAGTTTGGGAGATGTTTATGTAATCCATATTTTCAACCAAAGCGATGGTTTTTTTAACACCTTTAGATTTTGCAACCAAACATGACATAATATTTGTTTCGGAATTACCAGTTACGGCAACAAATGCATCCATATCTGCAATATTTTCCTCTTCAAGCAATTCAACATTTCTACCATCTCCTTTAATTACAAGCACATTTGGAAGCTTTTCGGCAATCTCTTTTGCACGTACTTTATTAATTTCAAGTAATTTAATATTAAATTTATTATCACAAAGATTTCTTGCTGCTTTTACACCTATTTTTCCTCCACCTAAAATCATTACATTTTTAACTCCAAACTGAGTTTTACCCATTAATTTGTAGAGTTGTTTTATGCTTTCTTTTGGTGTTGAAAAATAAATTTGATCGTTTGCTCTATAAACTGTATTTCCTCTTGGTATAATGGTTTCGCTGCTATTTTCAGGTTTTATTGCTATGGTTATAAAATCTATATCTAAAAACTTATTACGTGCTTCGTGTACTGTTAAATTTATTAAAGGCGAATTGTATTCTAAGGTGCTTCCTAAAATATTTAAGGTTCCATTTTCAAACTGAATAGTATCATTAAAAGCAGATTGATTTAAGAGCATTTCTATTTCATCAGCAGCTAATTCACCTGGAGAAATCATACTATCGATACCCAATTCTGTAAAATCTATTTCTGAACTTTTTGTGAACTCATGATTGGAAATTCTGGCAATTGTTTTTTTGGCTCCTAATTTCTTTGCTAAAACTGCTATTGTAAAATTTGTATTTTGAGATTCTGTTACCGCCAGAAAAATATCTGCTTTATCAATATTTATTTCTTTTAAAAGTTTTATTGAAGTAGCATCACCTTTTTTAGTAATAACATCTATATGACTGCTTGCGTAATCTAATTTTTCAGAATCTGTATCAACTAAATAAATATCTTGAGATTCAAAAGAAAGTAGTTTCGCCAAATGAAACCCCACATCTCCTGCACCTGCAATTATAATTTTCATGTGTAGAAATATTTATGCAAAGATATTACTCTTATCTTTGAAAAAAAAATATTGTTATGGGTTATGAGAATAAATCGTTTTCTATAAAGTCTTGGGCTGAAGATGACAGGCCAAGGGAAAAATTAATATTAAAAGGGAAGTCGGTATTGTCTGATGCTGAATTAATTGCAATTTTAATTGGTTCAGGGAACAGAAGTGAGAGCGCAGTAGATTTATCTAAAAGAATTTTAGCCTCCATAGATAATAATATTAATAAATTAGGAAAATTATCAGTTTCCGATTTACAAAAATTTAAAGGAATTGGTGAAGCGAAAGCAATTTCAATAATTACAGCGTTGGAGCTTGGTAGAAGAAGAAGACTGGAAGAAGCTTTGGAATTACCTAAAATTACTAGTAGCAGTGCAGTTTTTAATATTATGCAGCCAATTATTGGGGAGCTACATCACGAAGAATTTTGGATAATTTATCTTAATAATTCTAACAAAGTTTTATATAAAGAGCAGTCTAGCAAAGGAGGTTTAACAGGTACCTTGGTTGATGTAAGATTGGTATTTAAAAAAGCAATTGAATTGTTTTCAACGGCTATTATTTTATGTCACAACCACCCTTCGGGGAAGTTACAGCCAAGTAGTGCAGACAAGTCAATTACTACTAAATTAAAACTAGCAGGAGAGACATTAGATATTAAAGTTTTAGACCATTTAATTATAACTGAAAATGCGTATTTTAGCTTTGCCGATGAAAATTTAATGTAATTTAGAAACATGAATATTTTTATAAAATAATCAATAGCCAACAACAGAGAATAATGCTTCTAGTTTATACGTATAAAATAACTCCCAGACTTAATTATATTTTTAAACATTTTTTTGTTAGAATATTGCAAATACCTGTTACTTTTTCAACAAAAGTAGATGAATTTGTAGCACATAATGGTCCAAAAATTAGTTATTCAAAAAATCCATTAGGATCAGAATTTTTTATTAGAAGTAACGATCTGTTATTTGATCAAGGAATTAATGATATTGATATAAATATCTCAAATTGGGATGATGTTCCTTGTTTTTTTCCTGCGGGAGAAGCTTCAAGTATTCCATTTGATATTTTTGCAGCAAGTTTTTATTTAATAAGTAGGTATGAAGAGTATTTACCTCACGTGCAAGATATTCATGAACGTTTTCCTGCCGATGAAAGTTTGGCATTTAAAAATGGGTTTTTAGAAAAACCTGTAGTAGATATTTGGGCTTTTAAGTTTTTAGAGCTTTTAAAAGATAAATTTCCAAAATATAATTTCAATACAAGAGAATTTAATTTTATTTCAACAATAGATGTTGATTCGGCTTTTGCCTATAAAAACAAAGGTATTGTTAGATCAATTGGTGGTTATATTAATGATATTTTACATTTAAGATTTGTTAATTTATGGCATCGATTATTAACCAATTTAAATTTTAGGGAAGATCCTTTCGACACATTTTCTGAAATTTTAAAAATTAAAAAAGAACATAATATATCAACATTATTTTTCTTTTTAATTGGTGATTATACGACTTATGATAAGAATATTTCTTTTTCAAATACAAAATTTAAATCTTTAATAAAATCAATTGCTGATTATGCTAAAATAGGATTGCATCCATCCTATTTTTCAATAAGAAATGATGAAAAGCTTAAAAAAGAAAAAGCACGTTTAGAAGGAATAATTAATACGCCTGTTGTTTTTTCAAGACAGCATTATTTAAGGTTAATTATTCCTGAAACATATCAAAATTTAATTGATTTAGATATTCAAGAAGATTATACAATGGGATATGCTAAATATGTTGGGTTTAGAGCAAGTACTTGTACTCCTTTTTATTTTTATGATCTTGATTTTGAAATTCAAACTCCGTTAAAATTATTTCCATTTGCAATAATGGATGTTGCTTTAAAAGATTATATGCAGCTTTCAAATAAAGAAAGTTTAAATAAAATATTGGAGTTGAAAAATGAAGTTAAAAACGTAAATGGAACTTTTATAAGTTTGTTTCATAATGAAACTTTAAGTGAAAATGAGAAGTGGGAAGGTTGGAGTGATATTTATAAGAAAATGGTTAATTAAACTATTTTATGATTCGTTATTTAAAGAGAAATCAGTTAGATGTAATAAAATATGATAATTGTATTAAATTGTCTTTAAATTCACGTATTTATGCTTTTAGTTGGTATTTAGATATTGTTGCTGATAATTGGGATGCATTGGTTTTAAATGATTATGAAGCTGTGATGCCTATCACATATTTAAAAACAAAAAGAAATTTATTTTTTAAAAAAATTCTTCAACCACCATTTTGTCAGCAGTTGGGTGTTTTTTTTCTGCAAGAATTATCTAAAGAAGATTTTGAATTGTTTTTAGATAATTTTATAAAAATGCTTCCGAAGCAATATAATTTTAATTCAATGAATTTTATTGGAGAACCAGCTGTTAAAAAGAGTATTGAAGAAAGAAAAAATTATGAATTAATTCTTTCAAATGATTACAATATAATTTATAAGAGTTACTCAAATAATTTAAAGAGAACTATAGTTAAAGCGGAAAAAAATCAATTAGAAATATCCAACGATGTTACTTTAAAAAATCTAATTTCAATAAAAAAACAAACTGCAAAGCATAAAATTTCTAGTAAAAATATAGAAAAATTTGAGAATTTAGTAAATGAGCTAAAATTTAGAAAAATTGGTAGTATTTATGGAGTTTATGTTAAGGATGAGCTTATTAGTGCCGCTTTTTTTACAAATTACAATGGGCGATTGATACATTTATTCTCGGCAACAAGCGAAAAGGGGAAAAAATATGGAGCAACGTCGTTTCTTTTTGATTATTTAATTAAAGAGAATATTAATAATTGTTTGATTTTTGATTTTGAGGGGTCGATGATATCTGGTGTTGCAAATTTTTTTAAGTCGTTTGGAGCCGTTTCACAAAATTACCATTGCTACACTAATTCATGAAAAAATTAAGTTCATACATATTAAAAAGTCTTATCAGTATTTCAAATCAGAGGATTTTAATTCCGTTTTATCATGCTGTTTCAGATGAGGCACCTCCATTTGTAGAACATTTATACAGGCCTCGAAGCATTGTAAATTTTGAACGTGATTTAGATACTTTATTAGAGTTTTATAAACCTATTTCTTTAAAAGAACTAACTAAATTAACAAAATCAGAACTAAAGGGAAATGAAAATTATTTTCATCTAACTTTTGACGATGGTCTTGATAATTTTTATGAAATTGTTGCTCCAATATTGAAAAAAAAGAACATACCAGCTACTATATTTTTAAATACAGATTTTGTTGATAATAAGGAGTTATTTTTTAGGTATAAAGCAAGTTTACTTTTAGGTGAATACCTTAATTCGACTGTTGATGTTAAAAATTTATTTTATAAATTTTTAAAGAAAAATAATTATACTGGTACAAATGTTCGTGCTTTTTTATTAACTATAAAATATCAAAATAGAAGTATTTTAGATGATTTAGCAGATGTTTTGAATTATGACTTTTCTTATTTTTTAAAAATTGAGAAACCTTATCTATCTAAAATTAAAATTAAAGAACTAATAACAGAAGGTTTTACATTTGGTGCCCATTCAGAAAATCACCCTTTTTTTAATGAGTTGACGCGAGAGGAACAATTAGCACAAACCTTTAATAGTATAAATTGGGTTAAAAAAGAATTAAACCAAAGCGTTAAAGCGTTTTCTTTTCCATTTCATGATATTGGTATACCTAAAGCATTTTTTGAGAAGTTATCAGATGAAATGGATATAAGTTTTGGAACATCTGGGATAAAGAGGGATTCTGTAAAAAATAATTTTCAGAGAATTTCCTTTGAACGTGCACCAAGTAATATTAAACTGTTTTTGATAAAAGAATATTTCAACTATTTTTTAAAAATTCCTTTAGGTAAAAGTATCATTAAGCGCTAAAATAATGGTAACAATAAGAAAAATAAAATTAAAGGATTTAGAAACTTTTATTAAATCCAACGAATATTTAAGTTTTGAAGAGAAACCAATTTCAGAAGCTAGATCCATTTCTTATTTAAAAAATCCAAATGCAGATGATAATGATATTGTTCTCTATTTAGGCTTTAAAAATAATAAATTAATTGGCTATAAAAGTATTTTTGCTGATACCTTTATATCTAATAATTCTAAAGTTAAATTTGGCTGGCTTAGCGGAACATGGACGCATCAAAACTTTAGAAGACGTGGAGTTTCTTCTTTGTTGTTTGAGGAAGTTTATAAAGACTGGAGAGGAAGGTTAATGTATACAAATTACGCTAAAGAATCTAAAGCAGTATATGATAAAACGGGCAAATTTGAATTGTTAAACAAGCTAGAAGGTTATAGGTATTATTTTAGATTTTGTTTTAAAGAATTATTACCTCCAAAGTCCATTTTTTGGAAAAAAAACAAAAACATATTGGGTTATTTAGATAACATCTTAAATTTAATTTTTGATTTTAGGTTTAAATTATTTAAAGTTAAAAGGTTTAGTTTATATAAGTTTGAGAAAATTGAAAAATTGGATATTGAGATAGAGAGTTTTTTAAAACCTTATAAAAAAAAGGAACTTTTTCAAAGAGATAAGAAAATTTTTGAATGGATAATTAACTACCCATGGATTAAAACAGATAGTGAAACTAAAGAAAATTCAGAACAATATCATTTTTCATCATATGCTTGTAGTTTTGAAACAAATTGGCATAAAATTTATAATAGAAATACGCATAAGATTCTTGGTGTTGCTTTAATAAATGCAAGAGATAAACAATTGAAAATTCCATATTTTTATAGCAATCCAGAGGCTATTTTGACTTTAAAGAATGAGATTTTAAAGTTAATTTTAAGTAAAAAGCTAAATTATATTACTATTTATAACCAAGAGCTAAACGAAAGTTTATTAAACGGGAAAATTTTAAAATTGAAAAGAAAAAAATTTACTCAGAATTATTTTGTGTCAAAAGAATTGTTAAAAGAATTTCCAGAAATTAAAAATTTATCTGTTCAAAGTGGAGACGGTGATGTAGTGTTTACTTAATTTTAGAGGATTATCTTGGTCAAATATTATATTCTAGATAAATTAATTTACAATCTCAAGTATTTTAAAACTTCTTTAACAAAAGTTGTGTATTGCTTATTAAGTTAATATTTTAAAATACAATTTCGAAAATGAGTTTGAAATAGTTTTTACTCCAAAATTTTCTCTAGCATAATTATGTATCAATATTTTATCGAACCTAATATCATTATTAGATATTTTTAAAATAGCATTTTCAAGCGCAACTTCATCTTTTGAAGGAATTAAAAAACCAAAATTACTAGGAAAATATTCTTTTATACCTCCAACATTAGTTGAAATTACAGGAACACCACATGCAAATGATTCTAATATTACACAGGGTAAGTTTTCATAGTTACTAAACATAACAAAAACGTTAGAATTTTGCATATAATTGGCTACTTCATGATTTGGAATTTGTTCAATTAACTGAATATTTTTAATTTTTAATTCTTCTATAAATGTTTTATATTTAATTGAATTATTTCCTATTAGGTTGAATTTTATATTTGGAATTTTGGTTTGTAATTTTGAAATTACTCTTAAAATACCTTCAATATTTTTAATTTTAGTATCCATTCCTGAAACATGTGTGATTGTAAATTCCTTTGGTTTGTTTTTGGAAATGTTAAAGAAGTCGGTATTTACAACATTTGGTATTGGATGAAAATTTCCATTAAGTCCAAAGTCAATCATTTCATGTTGCAAATGCCTGGTAACTGGACTAATAAAAGAAGCGTTTTTAGCAATAATTTTGGTGATAAATTTCTCTAAAATGCCTATTGATATATTGTGTGGGTATTGGTATTTGCTCCAATGTTCAGAAATTATGTAGTTTTTATTTTTAAACCATTTTAAATATAAGGCTATCATACCTACTGGGAAGGTTATATTAACATGAACAACATCAAAATATTTTATGGTTTTTATTGTGGAAATATATGATTTAAAAAAATTATATAATTTATATATACGATTATTGGTTTCTGGAAGGTAAAAAATATGTGTTTTAACATTGTTAATTACCTGAAAAGTATTTTTATTTATTTTTAAATTTTTATCAGAAATAACATGAATCAGCGTTACATTGTGTTTGGTAGCAACAGCTTCCGCATGTCTTTGAATAAAGTCACCATTTGAAGGTGAAACTTTTGATGGATACCAACTACTTAAAAATAATATGTGAAGTTTTTTATCCAATTTTAATTTTTAAACATTATTGCTAAAATAGGTTTTTTAGTGTTAATTATATTTATAATTTTAGAGAATGAAAATCAATCATATATTTTTCGATTTAGATCACACTCTTTGGGATTTTGAAACAAATTCTGATATTGCATTTGATGCTATTTTTAAAAAGCATAATCTAAAAATAGATTTACATAAGTTTTTGAATTATTATAGAGGAATCAACCAGAAATATTGGAAGTTATATAGAGAAGAAAAAATTTCGAAGGAAGATTTAAGAGAGGGGAGATTAAAAGATACTTTTGCAAAAATAAAATACAATGTTAGTAATGATGTGGTTAATTATTTAGCTATTGATTATATTGAATTTTTACCTAATAATAATATCCTATTTGAAGGTACATATGAGATTTTAGATTATTTACATCCTAATTATGAGTTACATATAATTACCAACGGATTTAATGAAGTACAGTTTAAAAAACTAGATAATTCTGGATTGTCAAAATATTTTGATAAAATAATCACCTCCGAAGAAGCTGGAGTAAAAAAGCCAAATCCACATATTTTTCAATTTGCTTTAAATAAAGCAAATGCAGTCTCAAACGAATCAATAATGATTGGTGATAATTGGGAAGCTGATATAATGGGGGCTAAAAGTGCAGGTTTTGATGTTATATTTTGTAATTTTAACAAGGAACCAGTTTCTGAAAGTATAAAATCTGTTTCTAACTTAAGTCAAATTAAAAAATATCTTTAATAATTTTTATATGAAAAAATCATTTTTATTAGCATTCTTTCTAATGTTAAGTACATTTACTTTTGCCCAAAAAAGTATTAATTCTTACAAATATATTTTGGTTCCAAAACAATTTGAATTTCAAAAAACAGAAGATAGTTATCAAATAAATTCTTTAGTTAAATTTTTATTTGAAAGAGAAGGATTTAATGTGTTTTTTGAAAATGATTCTTATCCGAGTGACTTAGCATCAGATAGATGCTTAGCTTTAAGAGTTAATATGAAAAATAATTCTAGTTTTTTAAGTACAAAAATGAAAATGGAGTTAATAGACTGTAATAATAGATCAGTATTTTCATCAAAAGAAGTTAAATCAAAAGAGAAAGATTATAAAAAGGCTTACCAAGAAGTTGTTAGAAAGTCTTTTAAAGATGTTGAAGCATTAAATTACACCTATTCAGGTTCTGGTAAAATAGTTATTTCCGAGCCAGTTGAAGTTTTAGAAGCTGAAGAGGTTGAGGAAATAACTTTAGAAGAAGAGGTTGGTAATGAGGTTGTTGAGAAAGAAAAAATTGAGAAAAATGTTTCAAAACCAGTTGATAAAATAATTGATGTTAAAGAAATTAAAGGTGTCGAAAGAGCAGTGGTTGTAAAAGCAGAGGATGAAATTGAAAAAAGAGTTTTTAAACCAGTAGTTTTTGCGCTTGAAGGAAATTATCTTATTGACAATTGGGGTAAAAGTTCAATTTCTAAAAAAGGAGATAATTATTCAGTAATTGGGGGAGATGAACATTTTGAATTTGCCACTATTTACAAAACTTCAAAACCTAATATTTACATTATTAAATGGTTGGCTTTTAAACAGCCACAATTATTAGAAATTACTAATGAGGGAAATTTGAATATTGATACTTCTAATGGTATAAAAATTTATAAAAAAGTAAATTAGTAATCGTATTTTGTTTTCCATCTGTTTTTTAAAAAATCTCTAAGATTGTTTTCTCTGGCATTATTTCCAGGTTCAAATAATTTAGTGCCTTTTACTTCATCAGGAAAAAACTCTTGCTCAATAAAGTTATTTTCATAACTATGCGCGTATTTGTAGTTTTTACCATAATCTAACTCTTTCATAAGCTTTGTTGGTGCATTTCTTAAATGTAAGGGTATAGATAAATCGCCTGTTTCACGAACTAACGCCTGAGCCTTTCCAATGGCTTCATAAGAGGCATTACTTTTAGGAGAAGTAGCTAAATATACTACACATTGACTTAAAATAATTCTGGACTCAGGAAATCCAATTATATTTACAGCTTGAAAGGTGTTGTTTGCCATTATCAATGCCGTTGGATTTGCATTTCCTATATCTTCTGAGGCTAAAATTAATAACCTTCTGGCAATAAATTTAGCATCCTCACCACCTTCAATCATTCTTGCTAACCAATATACCGCTGCATTAGGATCGCTTCCTCTTATCGATTTTATAAATGCAGAAATAATATCATAATGTTGCTCACCGGTTTTATCATATAAAACGGTGTTTTTTTGAATTTTAGAAAGGACCATATCATTTGTAATTGTGATAGGTTCATTTTCTGAATTAACAACCAATTCAAATATGTTTAACAGCTTCCTTGCATCTCCACCGGAAACTCTTAATAACGCTTCAGTTTCTTTTATTTCAATTTTCTTTTTTGAAATGAATTCATCTTTATGCAAAGCCCGTTCTAATAATTCTTCTAAATCAGATTTACTAAAAGAATTTAAAATATAAACCTGACAACGTGATAGGAGGGCAGGAATAACTTCAAAACTTGGATTTTCGGTAGTTGCACCAATTAGTGTAACCCAACCCTTTTCTACAGCACCTAACAAAGAATCTTGTTGTGATTTACTAAACCTATGAATTTCATCAATAAATAAAATCGGATTTTTTTCAGTAAACAACCCTCCACTTTGTTTTGCTTTAGCAATTACATCTCGCACATCTTTTACACCCGAACTAATAGCGCTTAATGTATAAAAAGGGCGTTTAGATTCTTGAGCAATTATATTAGCTAATGTTGTTTTCCCGATACCTGGTGGTCCCCAAAAGATTAAAGAAGGAATTATTCCACGCTTAATATGTTGGGTTAATGCTCCATTTTTTCCAATTAAATGTTGCTGGCTAATATAGTCATCAAGTGTTTTAGGACGAATTCGTTCTGCTAAAGGCTCATTCATATGGTAAAAATAATAAATTAATAAGCTATATTTTATTGTTACTGTCAATATTTCAGAATATAGTTTTTTGGACTTATATTTGATACTTTAAGACCTTATGGAAGATCAAACTTTTAAATATCGCAGAAGTGTATTAATGGTCCCTATTATTGCCATTGTTCTAATTTGGCTTATTTATTTTATTGAGATAAAATTTTCTTATAATTTTAATAAATATGGGATTTATCCTAAAACATTTAAAGGGCTAAGAGGAATTTTATTCTCACCATTTATACATAGTAATGCCAACCATTTATTTAATAATTCAATTCCATTGGCAGTAATGTTAACTAGTTTGTATTATTTTTATAACAAAATAGCAAATAGAGTGCTTTTTTTTGGGTTAATTCTATCGGGTCTTTTAACTTGGTTAATTGCACGTCCAGCTATGCATATTGGCGCTAGTGGAATCGTATATTTGTTGGTAAGCTTTGTTTTTTTTAGTGGAATATTTAGAAAATATTACAGATTAACAGCATTATCTTTAATAGTCGTTTTTTTATATGGAGGTATGGTTTGGTATATTTTTCCTACTGAAGAACGGATTTCTTGGGAAGGACACTTATCTGGTTTTTTAGTTGGGTTTATTTTTTCATTTATATTTCGAAAAATGGGACCGCAACCCGAAAAATTCAATTTTATTAAAAACGAAGAATTTGAAAAATTATTCGATGAAGATGGAAACTATAATCCTCCCGAAGAACTCGAAGAAAAATTAGATATAGAGGTAAAAGATAATAATAATTAACTCTTAACTTTTATTCTTTGTCTCGTGGCCTCATATAAAAGTGCACCACAAGCAACAGATACATTCAAAGATTCGATTTCTCCTAGTAATGGAAGTTTAGCTTTATGATCTACTATTTTAAGTATTGATGGATTTATTCCTCTATCTTCAGATCCCAGAATAAGAGCAGTAGGCAAAGTTAAATCGACATCATAGATTAAGTTTTCAGTTTTCTCGGTAGCAGCAACAATTTGTATTTCTGCTGCTTGAAATTGAAAAATAGCATCTTTAATATGATCAACTTTACAAATTGGAATTTTAAAAGCTGCACCAGCAGATGTTTTTACAGTATCAGCGCTAATAGGAGCATTTCCTTGTTTTTGTATTATAATTCCACTAACACCAGTACATTCCGCAGTTCTAATAATTGCACCAAAGTTTCTAACATCGGAAATTTGATCTAACAATAAAAATAATGGAGTAGGATTTACAGCTAAAGTATTTAAAATTAAAGTGTCTAGATCTGCAAATTCAATTGGAGATATTTGAGCTGCTACACCTTGATGATTGCTGTTTTTTGAAAGTCTGTTTAGCTTTTCAACAGGAACATGGCTAGTGGCAATATTATTCTTTTTAATTAGTGAGTTTAATTCTGAAAATAAATGACCACTTAAGTCTTTTTGTATAAAAACTTTACTAATTGTTTTTCCAGAATTAATTGCCTCAATTATTGCTCTAATTCCAAATATTTTTGATACTTCGTTTTCCATTTTGCAAATGTAGTTATATTGTATGAATAAAAAAACCACCGCAATTGCGGTGGTTTTATAAAATTCTATCTTTTATTTAAAATAGATTTAGTTTGTGTCAAACGTATTGGATTCACTAGCTCCAAAACTTCCACCACCTGTAGCTTTTACTGCGCCACCAATTGTTAAAGAATAAGAACCAAGGTTATCACCATCATTCATACCATCAGCATAAGCGTCTGTAAAAGTTAACGTGTAATCTCTTCCAGCACATAATGTGATGTTTTCAGATACAGGTGCTTGACCATTAACATAGGATCCTTCTGGTTTAGACATTACAACGCCTCCTAATGCATCAATAATCTGCCATCCAGTTTCCTCAGCATAGTAATCAAAAGTAATATCTAATGTTCCGGTAACTTCGTTACAGTTTTGAATATACTCAAGAGTAGTTGAACCTCCATTATTTAATCCCACTACATTTTCAAAGTTAATAGTAATTTTATTTACTCCAATACCTAAGTTTACATCAGATAAAGAAACAGTTAAAATTCCTTCGTTTGTTCCACCTTCAATAGTTACAGAAGCAGGCACATCATATGAACCAGCCGCTGCATTAGAACCATCTACAGTTACGTTATAAGTTGTGGCAGCACTATTTACTTTAGCTGTATATACAGGTATATCAAAAGTAGTTGATCCTCCAGGATCTACTCCAGTTGAATATGTATCTGTTCCAAACGTAACATAGTCCAAAGCAGGAGGTAGATACGTGTCTTCACAATTAAGTAAAGAGATACTTACTAATAGTATCAAAAAGATATTTGCTATTTTTTTCATAAAGTTTAAATTTTGTTTAATAAATTATAAACATTTTAAATGTCTATTTATAAATTTTGATCGCTGATGAATGGGTTATTTTGAATTTCCGATTCTGGAATTTCAAATGTAAGTCTCTCATCATCATATTGAATAGTTTCACCAACTAAAGATAAGTGGTTAGCACCTCTTGTAGTGGATCTTTTATTTCTTTTTAAAGATAAGTAAGCCTTTCCTTCACCCCAAAGTTCTATTCTACCTTGTAAGTATATTTCATCTAAAAGAGCTTGACCAGATAAGCCATCAACATAAGAAACGTCTGGTAATCTTTCAGTTAATAAAGCCTTTAAGCTAGTTCTTGCGGTTCCATCGTCACCAGTCTTAGCAGCAGCTTCAGCATTTAAAAGATACATTTCAGCAATTCTCATATAAATATAATCTGCAGTTACCAATTGAGCGGCTCCGTATCGTTGTCTATCATCATCATAAAATTTCCCTATTGGCATCAATTCAAATGAACCAGCAGTATAAAACTGCCCTTTTCTTACGTCATTATCTGGTATGGCATCATAAAGATCTGAGTCGATAGATTTTGCATCACCAAAAGCAGCATAACTATAAGAGAAAAAATCCATTTGTCCCCACCAAGACACTAAATATAAAGCAGTATCTGCAGTTAAATCTACACCCCACATCCAACCAGATGTGTTTACATCATTAAATCCTCCCAATACTTCATCTGCACTCATTAAAGTATGTTCTCCAGAATTAATAACTTGTGATGTTAAAGTTTTAACTTCACCATCTCTTCCCATTGCTCCGTAAACATATGCTAAAATAGCTTTAGCTATATTTTGATTCACTTCTGTTTTGGTAGCTCTTCCAAATCCATCTAACAATGAAATTGCTGATAATAAATCAGTTTCAATAAGAGTGTAAATTTCAGATGCAGGTACTTTTGCGCTATTTTGATCTAATAAGTCATCATACAACGGTAAAATTTCTTCCGAAGGATTATAACTTTTTTGGAAGTATTGTGTTAAATAAAAGTATGAATGTGCTCTCATCGCTTTTGCCTGACCTAAAAGATATTTATTTTCCTGTAATTCAGGAATTGCTTCATTACCTCCTAAAGCATCAATAACTGTGTTTGCAGATCTAATAATACGATAGTAATATCTCCAAACTTGATAATTATCTGTAAATGTAAAATCTGTAGTACATTGTAATTCTGTAATACTAGCTCTATACCAACCATAAGTACTCACAGATAATGCCATATCTCCAGAAATCATATCTCCAAATATATCGTACCCTTTTTGACCAAAGTCATCATGTCCTGTAGTTCCACCAGTTCCTGTTTCAAATTGTAAAGCATAAATACCAGTTAAGGTACCCTTTACAACATCAGGATTTTTTGAAGCGGCATCCGCAATTTGTTGTGTTGTTAAGAACTCAGAAGGCTCTTTTTCCAAAAAGTCGTCTTGACAACTATAAGCAATCACTAAAGTAACTACGAATAATGTTATTTTAATTAATTTTTTCATTTTTTTCATTTTTAAAATTTAACTCTTACTCCCATAGTATATGTAGTTAAAGGCGCATATATTCTGCGTTCTGAACTACCATCTTCTCTTACTGATGGATTAAATCCTTCTCTTGCCGTTTTCATAAATAAGTTATCACCAGATACCCAAATGTTTATATGGTTGATACCAATATTATCAAGAAATTTTGAAGGAACTGTATATCCTACCATTGCGTTATTAAGAGCAATATAGTCAGTTTTAGTTAAAAAACGAGTAGAAGATGATGTACTGTTTTGATCTATACCATCAGCTAAACGTGGTACGTTAGTAATATCACCTGGCTGTTGCCATCTATCAGAAATATCAGTATGGAAGTTGTTTCCAACAGCACCAAATCTATCAGACATTAATTCCCCATATTGATTGTCTCTTGCCCAACCACCCATACTGTAAGTGAACTGTGTTGCAAAATTGAAATTTTTATAGTTTCCCGCTAAGCGAAAAGCACCACGAAGGTCTGGAATACCCGATTTTCCAACAAATTTATCAGTTGCACTAGCATACGTCTTTGTAGTCTGTTTTGCAACAATAGCATCTGGATTATCAGTTAAGTATTGGGTCATAGATAAAATTCCTTCTTCATCACCGTCTAAAACATTGTTTCCGTTTAGATCATTATAATATTGGTACCACATTGGCGCTCCATCAGCAGGATCAACACCAGCCCACTCACGTAAGTAAAAATCATAAATTGAACCACCTTTACTATAAGCATAATCTCCAGCAGATGTATCTAGTATTCTAGGCAAACCTGTAGAAGGTTCTAATGGCATAGTAATAATTTCATTTTTAATCAACTCACCATTAAAAGTAAGATCTAATTTAAAATCATCTTTATCTAATAAATGACCAGTAAGGCTAAATTCAACACCTTGGTTTTTTAGTTCACCATCATTAACAGTTATCACTGCAATACCTTGAGATGGACCAACTCTACGATCAAAAATTAAGTTGTCTGTATTTTTGCTATAATAATCAACAGAACCATCAAGGAAAGATCCTAAAGTAAATTCAACTCCTGTTTGAAACATTTTAGAAGTTTCCCAAGTTAAATCAGGATTTCCATTTGTATTAGGCGATATAGAAATACCTCCTAAATTACTAGAGTTAAAGGTATCATATCCTGAATAGTAACCAACTCCAGCTTGATCTCCCGTTATACCGTAAGATACTTTAAACTTCAAGAAATCAACTAATTCACTTCTAAAAAAGTCTTCACTAGAAATAATCCAAGCTCCCCCAAGAGAACCGAAAGTACCCCATTTTTCGTTTACAAATCTTGAAGATCCATCACGACGAACAGACCCTGTAAAATAATATTTATCAGCGTAGTTATAGTTTACTTGTGAAAAGTATGAATCTAAAGAACTTCCTTCTGAAAAACCAGTTGCAGGTGAAATATTTACTACAAAATTATCTAACTCTAAAAGATCTGGAACTACAGCCAATCCTTTGTATTGTGTAGCTTCTTTATATGTATATTCATTGCTTTCATGTGCTGCTAATACTTCAATTGAGTGATCTCCAAACTCATTCGTATAACGTAATAATTGTAAGAAGTTTTGTGTTATTCTTTCTCTGTCAATAGTATTAAGATTACCTCCATCAGATATTCCTGTACCGTAAAATGGGTTGCTAAAACTTTTATAACGGTCCATTGAATATTGTGCACCATAACGTGTTTCAAATCTTAAGTTTTCAGTAAATTTAAGATTCATAAAAAAGTTTCCATTAATTTCATGACGATTTGAAAAAACATCATCGTAGTAAGCAGATGCAATTGGGTTTAAACCATCAGCATTTGGACGTGCACGAAAACCAGACGATGCACCGTAATCATATTGATTGCCTCCAAATATTTGATCTGGAACCAATTCAAAATTGTTGTCACGTAAGAAAACAGGAAAAATAGGAGCCATTTTATCAGCAAATTCAAATAAATTTTCTGACCCTACAGTCTGACCATTATTTTTACTTTCAGAATAAGCATAACCAATGTTAGAACCTACTTCAACCCATTCTTTAACTTTTGAAGTTACATTTAAACGAGTAGTATATCTATTATAGCTAGTTCTCAGTGCATAACCATCATCAGCTAAATAACCAAATGAAGTATAATATTTTGTTTTATCAGAACCACCACCCATACGTAAATTCGTTTCAGTACGTGAAGCAGAATCAAATGCAGCATCTGAATACAATAAAGGTGTATATTTTCTTGATACTCCCGGTCTTACAGTACGTGTTACAGGATCAATTAGTTCACCACCATTTGCAACATTCCACATGTTGTAACCTGCTGGAACGTAGTTTTGAGAAAATAAATTTGCATTAGCATAAGCAGCAGGATCAGCTTCTCCATTAATTGCTCCTCTATTATAAATACCATCCCAAACATAACCAATGTATTCTTCAGGAGATTTTACAACATCGTATCTAGGAATAACTTGGTCGTTAATACCACTTTTAATATCAACTTCGATATAAGACTCACCTGAAGTTCCTACTTTAGTAGTAATTAAAACAACACCATTTGCCCCTCTTGAACCGTAAATTGCTGTTGCAGTTGCATCTTTTAGTACTGTTGTACTTTTAATATCTGCCGGGTTAATAGAGTTTAAACTTCCTGAAAAAGGCACCCCATCCACAACATAAAGAGGATCACGGTTACCATTTACAGAACCATACCCTCTAATTCTAACTGTTGGAGTTGATCCAGGTTGACCAGATTCGTTAATAATAGTAACACCAGCTACCTCCCCTGTAAGTGCGTTTACAACATTAGAAACATTTTTTATTTCTAATTGCTCGCTTTTAACAGTTGTAGCAGTTCCTGCAAAAGATTTTTTTGTAGATGTACCATATCCAACAACAACAACTTCTTCTAATAGGTTAGAACCAGTCATAATTACATTAATTATGTTAGATGTCCCTACTGTTTTCTCTTGAGATATCATTCCTACATAACTAAAGACAATAACGTCTCCAGTGTTTGCTTTTAAGGAATAATTACCATCAAAATCAGATTGTGTACCATTGTTGGTACCTTTAACGATAACATTTACTCCTGGTAATGGCCCGCCATCATCTGTTACAGTACCTGAAATCGTTTTTTCTTGTGCAAAAGAAATCTGCACTAATAACGCAAGTATAAGCGTTAAAATTCCATTTAACTTTGTTTTCATTATATATTTGTTTGAATTAATGTTCAAAAATCATAAATAATTACAATTAAACCTAATAAAATGTTAAAAAAAACCCAATTGGTATTAATTAAATGTTAAAAAAACCTAATCTAGGATTAATTTAATAATTATATACAATTTACTTATATATAGATGGGATTTTTATATTTAGGTTGCGTAAATATTTGTGTTAATATTTTTTATTGATTAAATTTTTTTAAATTGCATAAAAATGTTAATTATTATGAGAAATTTATTTTTAGTATGTTTTAGTTTAGTTTTTACAAGTGTTTTAGGACAAAGTCCAAGAAATTTATTTCAAGAGGGTGGAGGTAGAGTAGTTTTAAATAAGAGTAGTGAAATTATAGGAAATGATTTTATTTATGATGATTGGAATAAGGGTTTGGTTGTTCTTGATGATAGTATCTTTTCTGTTCAGGATTATTTAAGGTATGATGTTTTATTAGACAGAGTCTTGTTAAAAAACATGAATAATTTGGAAGAGATAATTGAAATTGATGATAATACATTAACGGGTTTTTCAATTATTGAACATAAAAATAATATTAAGCATGATTTTGTAAGCCTTAAAAAAATAAACTTTTTAAATGAAGCTAATAATGGGTTTTATGAAATAGTATTTAATTTACAGAATACAAATTATTTCATTAAAAAGAATTTAAAAGAAATATATGATCCAAATAAGAGCAAAGGAACTCAAATAATAAACAATGAACCTTTAAAATATGAGGACAAAGTGATATATTATATTAAAAACGGGGAAGAATTATATGTTAAAGTTCGCCTTAAAAAAAATGATGTTTTAGCTGTCTTAAATAATAATAAAAGTTTAGTTGAGAATTATATTAAAGCCAATAAGATTAAATTTAGTAAAGAAGCTGATGTTATGAAATTAGTGAATTACTATTATTCTCTATAATTTTCAAATATAAAAGAATAAAAAAGCCATCAAAATATACATTTTGATGGCTTTTTTATTTACTATAATATTATAATGATAAATCAATAGTAAAATTATAATAATTTGAATATCAGTTGTTGAACATCCATCAATTTAATTCCCAACCATATTAAATTATGGGTTTGCAGTATATAATTCACCTCTGGAAGAATCATAGGTGCCGGTTCCAGCATCTGTAAAAGGTTCAAGGGTCCAATCTAATATCTATTCTGTATTAATTCCATAGACTACCAAGCCTTTGCAATGAAGACCAGTTTTTATTTGGCTTTCCTAATCTATACCTTTACCTATCCAACAAACTATTTGAATTTAAATATTATTAATTCTTATGTATTCAATTTTATAAAAAGTAACTGATTTAATAATTTTGTTGATTTATAGAAAAGGTTGTTTTAAATAGTTAATTTTTGATATAACTTTGAAGTATAAGTTTAAGAAAGGATAATTATAAAGGGTTATTTTTTTATAGTATAAGTTACCTTAACACTAAATATAAATGAAATAAAAAAGCCATCAAAATGTATATTTTGATGGCTTTTAATTTTTAATAATTTATTTTATAATGATAAATCAGCAATAAAATAAGGGGTAGCTGAATATCCGTTGTCAAACATCCATCCAGTTAAATCCCAACCATCTTGTATTAAATGGTATTCAATATATAATTTACCTGTAGCAGCATCATAAGTACCAGTCCCATCTATATAATAATCTGGTTGAACCGCTCCATTATATGTTGTTGTATATAAAAATTGAGATTCAATAGTTACAACACCTGCAGCATCAACTGTATAGTACACAGTTCCAGCATCTATCTGAGGTTCTCCCCACCAATCTAACATCCAATCTGCATTAATTCCAGATATTACTAAACCTTCACAATCAACACCAGTTTTTACTTGACTGTCATAATCTACATCTGTACCTGACCAACTAACTATTTGATTTTCAAAATTATTAATTCTAACATCTTCAATTGTATATGAAGAACCAGATTTAATTATTTTTGTTAAAACATAGAAGTTGTTTTCACAAACATTTTTATTGTTTAAAGCAGCTGGGTAAGATAAGTGATTATTAGTAATTACTCCAACTTGATTAAAAGTAACATCTAAATTTATATCTCTATAAATATCACTATTAGCATCATAAAAGTCAGCAACTACGTAATATTCACCATCAGGTGTATCAGAAGCTAAAACAAAACTTTCAAAGCTACCACCATCAGCTTCACCAATATCTCCAGAATTAGTAGGAGTAGATGAAATAAGTAATCTCATATCTGCAAAATCAGTTGCATCTATTTCATCACCAGAATTAGTAGTTGTTGCAGAAGCTAATTCCCAACTTAAATCAATTGCTAAATCACCTTCTGTATAATTCATAATGGAAAACTCCATAAATACAGGTGTTATACTTGCATTAGAAGTTTTATTATCTCCAATTTGAATTTTTACAGTTTCAGTTTCTTCAATTACATCGTCAGAAAGAATTTTTATTTTTCCTTTTCCAGATGTAGCTCCAGCAGGAATTACTATACTTCCTGAAACATCATAATCACTTCCAAAAGAAGCATTACCATCAACCTGAGAAATAAATAATTTAACATCTACTAATTGAGCTTCACTTAACGACGCAGTAAAGGTATATTCTGAATTATCTTCAATAAGTGATTTTGAACTTACTGAAGTTGTTACCGATAAGGTAGGCGCAGTAGGGATAAATGTACTTAACCCAGTATTTTCTTCCTGATCACAGCTTACTATAAAGAAACTTATAGCAAGAACTGAAAAATATGAAAAAATACTTTTATAATTTTTTGTTATCATTTTTATCATTTTTTATATTGTTAAATTAATCTACAATTTTCACCATCTTTTCATAAAATTCTCGAGTTGCTCCAACACCTCTAAAATAGCCGGTTGTAAATTCTAGTACATCTTCACCTGTTACATCATTTGCAGTGGCTTGGTTAATACAAGTAAGTGATTCAAAAGTATAATCTCCCTCACAAGTCATAATAGGAGAAGTATTTAATAATACATCAGCATCATCTAAATCTTTTCCTAAAATTGTAATTGCACCAGTACCACTATCAACTGTAAAATAGTAAGTGTTATCTGACCAGAATGCTAACCCATTATGCTTATAAATATTTGCATCAATAGATTCTATAACAAATTGATCTCCATTCCAGTCTCCGTTAAAACCACCAGAATTCCAATAAGCACTTTCAACTACTCTATAAGTACCTGCAAATCTAGTAGAAATAGTTGCTTTAGTACTTGCGTAGTTTAAATGTTCACCATTGCTATTTGTTACATAATAATCAAATTTCCAATAATCTCCAATTTGATAATCAGTATCCGTTGCCGATAATGGGCTGCCATTAGCGCCTGTTAAACCTTCTACCATTTCAGGAAATGAAAAGTCATAATTAACAAAACTATTTTGATTTGTATCAGAAATAGCAATTGTTTTAAATGTATCAACAGTATTAGAAACAAAGTCTCCACTATAAAAAGTTTTAGCGACTCTTATACTTGTGGATTTCACTGCTCCTTGATATACTCTTATACTTGCGCTATATGGACCTGGATTACCAACCACATAGTTGATAGATGTGTTTTTAACATCTAATAATCCTCCTTCAACAGCATTACCGTCAGGATTGTCCACATTTAAATTATCATCATTACAAGCTAAAAATGTAATTAACGATAAAAATAATATGCTTATTTTTTTAATTGTTTTCATATTTAATGTTTTTATTTAAAATTAATTCATCCACCAAACTGGCGTAGTTAATAAATCAGCTCCTTGAGATGCAACAGCTGCATCATAATTAGCCTTATTAATAGAACTTTCCGTTGTAGGATAATTATATCTAGAAGGAATTTCATTTAAATCAGCTTCGGCTGCTGGTGAAAGCGCAGGATACCCTGTTCTTCTCCATTCTGTCCAAGATTCTACACCTTGACTAAACAATGCAATCCAATTTTGAGTTGCTATTTGCTCTAAAGCTGTTGAAGTTGAGGCACTTAACGTTCTCTCATCTAAAAATGCTGCAATATCTGGTCCAGCTACTCCATTATATTCTAAAGATGCTGTAATAGCTTCAAGATAAAGAGCATTCGCATCACCAGATATAAATCCTTTCGTAGCTGCTTCAGCCATTAAAAACTTTAACTCAGCATTTGAAACAAAATATCCAGGAAGTTCAGGACGTAAATAGAAATCACCTAATGGAGAAACATTTTCGTAATTGTAATCATCATTTGGTACATCTACATATCCAGAAGGTTTTCCTCTGTAATCTCCATCTGCATTTTTAGCAGCATAAATTGGTAATCTAGGATCATTGCTTGTAGCAAGAATATCTACAATTACAGAGTTCACTTTCCATTCACCTCTTGTACCAAAAACGATTGATTCGTATAATGGGTTTGAGCTTGGATTAGCACTTAAGTAAACTAATTTAGCTTCATCACTATTACTAGCAAATAAATTTCCAGAAGAAACCAATGCCTGTAATTGAGAAGAAACATCCATTTTACCAGAAGCTCTCATTAATGCTCTGAATTTCAATGAACTAGCGAATTTTTTCCATAAGTTAGCGTTACCGCCGTATACAATATCGTTTGTACCATCTATAGATCCAGAAGTTCCTAATAAAGATATTGCTTCATCTAACATAGCCAATATACCTGTATAAACAGCTTCTTGAGAATCATATACAGGTGAAATAATTCCTTCTCCTGCTTTTATAGCTTCAGAAAAAGGGATATCTCCGTAAACATCTGTTAAAAAGGCATAACCATAAGCTTGCAATGTTATTGCAACACCTTGCATGTTATTATTTTCTTCTTGTATTGCAATTTCTTGCATAGATTTTGCATCTGAAATTACGTCTTCGTAAAAATCACCCCAAACTTGTGTAATAACACCTTGACGAGGTTGGTATCTTTCTTCATCGTTGTATTGAACTTTAGAAAATTGTTGAGACCAACAAGCTCCCATATCGCCTCCAACAAATGTACTGTATGATCTGTTTTGAGCAGCTCTTACAACTCCAGGAATTAACAGACTAGAAGGTACTGCTATTGGATTGTTAGGATCCTGGTTTATTTCTTCAAAATCACTATCACAACTCACCGAAACTAGTAAGCTAAATAATAATAATGCTATAATTTTAAATCGTTTCATATGTTTAATATTTTTTTATTTAGTTTATAATTTTAATTGAATATTAAAACCTACACTTCTTGCTGAAGGTAATTGACCAAATTCCTGACCTTGATTTGCGTTAGAATCACTAAAAGATGATTCAGGATCAATGTGTGGTGTATTTTTATGCAAAATGGCTAAATTACGACCTACTAAAGAAAAATTAATATCAGTAAATAAAGTATTTCCAATTAAGTTTTTAGGTAATTTGTAAGTTAACATTACTTGTCTAAGTTTAACATATGAAGCATCAAATACTGCACTTTCAACTACACTATTAGAATAAGCTCTTTTGTTATAGTTTTCAGCAGGTACAGTAACTGTGTTTGGTACATAGTTCCCATCAACAAGCATAACACCATCCCCAACAATACCAGTTTCTCTACCTAAAGCTGTTTCTGCTAAAATACCAGCATATCTACCCCAAGTATATGTCATTGTGTGGATATCACCACCAATTTTAGCGTCTATTAAAGCATTTAAACTAAAGTTTTTATATTTAAATGTGAAGTTCGCTCCTCCAGTCCAATCAGGTGTTATATTACCCAGTTCTTTTGTACCAGCAGCAATTTTAGGCAATCCATTTTCATAAATTACGTCACCACTTGGGCTTCTATCAAAATAAGTACCAACAATAGATCCATAAGGCTGCCCTTCTCTAGCTTCTAAAGTCATTGACCATTGACCTCCTAATACTAATGATTCTAAACCACCCAATGAAACAACTTTGTTTGTGTTTTTGGCAAAGTTAACATCAACGTCAAATTGGAAATCTCCTTTTTGAACAACAGTAGCTCCTAATTGTAATTCAATTCCTTTATTATTTAATTCACCTACGTTTTGTACGGCACTAGTATACCCAGATGCAGCCGTTACTTGAACAGGTACAACTAAATCTTTACTTGTTTGATCGTAGTACGTAGCGTTGAAACGAACTTTACTATTAAGTAATCTAACATCAATCCCAAATTCAGTACCTGAAGTAGTTTCAGATTTAATATTTGGATTGTTTAACTGACTTGGTAAAAAAGCCACTGAATTACCACCCCAAGTTTCTGTAGATAACGAGTAAGTTGGTTGTAAACTATATGGATTTAAAGCTCCAATTCCACCAACTTGAGACCATCCACCTCTAACTTTTAAGAATGATAAAACATCAGAATTTACATCAATCATATCTGTAACAACAGCACTTGCAGTAACTGAAGGATAAAAGAAAGAATTATCACTTACAGGTAATAAACTAGACCAGTCATTTCTTCCTGAAAATTCTAAGAATAAGTAGTTTTTATATGAGAATTTTCCGAAACCAAATAAACTATTAATTTTTTGTTCAGAAAAAGAATTATTAACTACCCAACTACTTCCTGCTGCCAAGTTACTTACATTGTAAAGTCCCGGTAATTGAAGTTGAGGTGCAATTGTTTGAGCTAACTCAGATTTTCTATACATAGAATTACCACCAGCACTCAATTCAAATGCTAAGTCTTCAGTAATTTTTGTATTATATGAAGCGATCAACTCTGAATTGGTTTCCGTATATGTTCGAGAAGTTTCAGAATAAGAGCCATTTGGAGCATTGTTACTTCCAAAAGCTTGTCTTCTATTTTGTCTACTATTCCAGAAGTTTGTTCCAACTTTACCACTAATGCTAAAGCTATCGTTAAAAGCATAATTTAAAGCAATGTTTCCAACAATTCTGTCTCTGTTATATTCTCTTGTATTTGTATCTAATACCCAGTAAGGGTTATTTTGAAAAACTGTATTCCAGTTAATTGGAGTTCCTGCAGCAGCAGTTCCAGCTGGAGATAAAGGTAAGTTTTCCCAATCTCTTAATAATTCAAAGTCAACGTTTCTACCTGCCCAAATCATCTGTTGAACCGGGTTTTCGTTGTTGTACCCTTGAGTTACAAAATTATCACTCTTAGAACGTGTATAGTTAAAATCAACTGATGAAGTTAACTTATCAGACATTGTGTAAGTAGATGACCCACCAACTGAAAATCTTCTAAGGTCAGTATTTGGTACCATACCTGTTTGATCCATTGAAGCAACAGATAATCTATATCCAATATTTTCTGCACCACCAGTAAATGATACGTTATTGTTTAAAGTTAATCCTGTATCATAGAAATTTTTAATATTGTCAGGTTGAGAAACCCAAGGTAAAGGAGCTCCATCAACAGTATACGAATTCCATTGAACAAATTCTAAACCAACATCTAAAGGAGGTCCCCAACTTTCATCAACACCACCATCACCTGAAGTACCATCAATCCATTCAAAATAATCATGGTTTCCACCTTGACCATATGAGTTTTGATAATTTGGTAACATTAAAGGAGTTTCAAAAGAAACAGTAGAATTAACTGAAATACCTAATGCAGAACTTGCTCTTCCTGTTTTAGTTTTTATTTGAATAACTCCATTTGCAGCTCTTACACCGTAAAGTGCAGCAGCGGCAGGTCCTTTAAGAACAGAAATTGATTCAATATCATCGGGATTAATATCTGATACACCATTTGGTAAATCAGCACCACCACCTGAACCGGCATTACCAAAGTTCCCACTTTCTAGAGGAACCCCATTTACCACATATAGCGGTTGGTTACTTCCGGTAAGAGAACTTGCTCCCCTTAAAACAACCCTTGAAGAAGAACCTACAGCACCAGAACTATTTGTAATTTGAACTCCGGCAATTTTTCCTGACAGAGAATTTACAATGTTAGATTCACGAGCTTGACTCATTTCTTCACCTCCAACTTGCTGAACAGCAAAAGTTGCAGATCTTTTTTCAACTTTTCTACCAAATCCAGTTACCACAACTTCTTCTAAGGCTTCAGCGCTTTCTTGCATTGTAACATTTATTACGTTAGATGCTCCAACTTTCCTTTCGGAAGGTTGCATACCAATGTAACTATATTTCAATACCGCTCCAACAGCAGCCGTGATAGAATAATTTCCATCAAAATCAGTTTGTGTACCCGTATTGGTACCTTTTACAACAACTGTTACTCCAGGTAAGGGTCCGCTTGCATCGGAAACACTACCAGTAACAGTTTTTTCTTGTGCAAACGAAAATTGCACTATTAACGCTAATAAAAGAGTTAATAAACCATTAAACTTTGTTCTCATTATATAATTATTTGAATTAATTATGCCAAAAATCTTAATAATTTGTTAATATTCCTAACTTTTGTATGTTAAAATGTTATAAAATGTTAAAATAGGTTAAGGATGTGTTAAAATTGAAGTCATTTGATGGGGAGATGTTTTAAAGTTAACAATGGTAATTTACCACATAATTTTAAGGATGAAGAAGTGATTAAATATGCAATATTAAAATTTAAAAATAAGATGAAAATTTTATGTGGATTTTAGCATTATTTATTTTAAATGCTTGATTGTTTGTTTTGCCAATAGCATACCCAAAATTAATTATACTTTTATTAGATTTAAAACTATATCCTAAGCCGATACCTAACAAATTATTTTTGATGCCCAAAAAGTCATTCTTTACAAATGCAAAATCTGCAATGGTATAAACGTAATTTGTGTTGTTTGTGTAAAATTGGTATTCAATATTGGTAATGGAATATTTTGAAGTTGGGATACTAAATTCATCAAAACCTCTAATTGAATTTACACCTCCAATAGTAATCAATTCGTTTTCTAATATTTCTGATGCATTAAGGAATTCACTTGAATTTTTAATTAAAATGTTGTTTTTTTGGTTCAAGCGAATTAAATATTCTAAATAAAACTGAGCTTTATTTTGTTTGCTTTTTAATTGTTTAGTTGTTCTTGATCCTATTAAATAACTTAATACTAAATTAAAATGATTTTTGTTTTGAATTATAGCAGGTAAATATGAGTAAGATATACCTGTAAAAATTTTATTATAATTTTTAAAATTCAATGTGTTTTGGGGGGTTGATGTATTTGAATTTTCAAAGTTAAAAACACTACTAATGGATTGATTTCGGTTGAAACTGTAATTTAATTTTAATTCATTGTTCGTGTTTGTATAAGTAGAATCCTGTTTGAAAATATTGAAACTTCCGAATGCACTAAACTTACTCCTTAATATATAAGGTGTATTTAGGCTTAGTTTTAAGATGTTAATTTCGTTTCCAGTATTTCTCCAATTTAACCCAATTGATTCACCATTATTAAAAATATTATTTAATAACAAATTTAAATGTCCATTCAGTTTAATTTTTTTGCTTTTTTGTTCATTTGAAAAGCCAATAATTCCATCAAAGCTACTTATAGATTTCTTTTTTAAATACAAAAACAATGTAGTTGAATCTTTTGTGAATAAGACCTCTGGATTTTTAATTTGAGTAATAAATGGAATTGTGTTTATTAACTCCTGAGTTTTAAGAAGTGATCTATAATTGAAAATTTTATTGGCATCTATATCCAAATAGTGCTTTAAGTATTTTTTAGGGAAATCATCATAGCCTTTAATAAAAATAGCGTTAATTCTTCTTTTAGTTGAAACTTCCAAATCAAGATCCGCTTCAATTTTATTATTTTTTAAAATTAAATTATTTAAAGAAACTTTAGAAAATGAAAAGCCCTTTGTTTCAAAATATTGGGAAACAGCATTAAGTGTTTTTTGTAAATCGGAAGTATGAACTTCAAAATAATTTTCAGTATAATTATTTGAAATGGTTTTAATAAAATTAAGTGCTATCAAATTTTGGTCATAGAAAATTCTAACGGAGTCAATTTTGGTATTAAGTGTGAAAAAGCAATTTATAACAGTATCCTTTTCTTTTAATAAATAGCTATTGTTTATAAATCCTTTTAACGCAAAATCATATGAAATTGAATCAACAACTTTATAGATATCATATTTATTTAAATAAGTATTCTTAAATAAAATAGAATCTAAATCTTTTTCAAGAGTACTTTTTTTTGAATAAATTTTCAATTCAAAACTTTGAGCATCCACACTTATTAGTGGGGTTATAAAAAATAATAATAAAAGTATTGAATGATAAATACGCTGCAAAGCATTAAAAATTATAGTGTGATTATACATTGTAAATATAGTGTTAATTCAAAAAATAAAAATTAAATATGTACATATTTGAAAAACAAGAAATTATTTGTACATTTGCGCACTCTTAGAAAAGACCTAAGAGAATAAAATATAATTTATAACAAGATTTTAGTATGCCAACAATTTCGCAATTAGTACGAAAAGGAAGAACCAAAATAACTAAGAAGAGTAAATCGGCTGCTTTAAATTCATGTCCTCAAAGAAGAGGGGTATGTACACGTGTTTACACAACTACACCAAAAAAACCTAACTCAGCAATGCGTAAAGTTGCAAGGGTAAGGTTAACAAATGGTAATGAGGTAAATGCATATATTCCAGGAGAAGGACATAATTTACAAGAGCACTCGATAGTATTAGTTAGAGGTGGAAGGGTTAAAGATTTACCAGGAGTTAGGTATCATATTGTTCGTGGAGCATTAGATACTGCAGGTGTTGATGGAAGAACACAACGTCGCTCTAAATACGGTACAAAAGCACCTAAAAAGTAATTTTAAAAACTTTAATGTAAAGACATGAGAAAAAGAAAGGCGAAAAAAAGAGTTCTTTTACCAGATCCAAAGTTTAACGATCAGTTAGTAACACGTTTTGTGAATAACTTAATGTGGGACGGTAAAAAATCTGTAGCTTTTAAAGTGTTTTACGATGCTTTAGATATTGTAGAACAAAAGAAACAAGACGAAGAAAAATCATCATTAGAAATTTGGAAAGATGCATTAAGTAATGTAATGCCTCAAGTAGAAGTACGCAGCCGTCGTGTAGGTGGTGCTACTTTTCAAATTCCAATGCAAATTAGACCAGACCGTAAAGTGTCAATGGCTATAAAATGGTTGATTTCATATTCAAGAAAACGTAATGAAAAATCAATGGCTCAACGTTTAGCTGCTGAAGTATTAGCTGCTGCAAAAGAAGAAGGTGCTGCTGTTAAGAAAAGAGTTGATGTTCACAAAATGGCTGATGCTAATAAAGCATTCTCTCATCTTAGATTTTAATTATAGTTAGAAAATGGCAAGAGATTTAAAATATACAAGGAATATAGGAATTGCTGCTCATATTGATGCTGGTAAAACAACATGTACAGAGCGTATCTTATATTATACAGGAGTTTCTCATAAAATAGGTGAAGTACATGATGGTGCTGCAACTATGGACTGGATGGAACAAGAGCAAGAAAGAGGTATTACAATTACTTCTGCTGCAACTACGTGTGAGTGGAAATTCCCAACTGAGAATGGGGAGCCAACTGCGGATGCAAAGGGTTATCACTTTAATATTATCGATACTCCAGGTCACGTTGATTTTACAGTTGAAGTTAACCGTTCTTTACGTGTGTTAGATGGGTTAGTTTTCTTATTTAGTGCTGTTGATGGTGTTGAGCCACAGTCTGAGACTAACTGGAGATTAGCTGATAATTATAAAGTTCCTAGAATTGGTTTCGTTAATAAAATGGACCGTCAAGGGTCTAATTTTTTAGGAGTTTGTCAACAAGTTAAAGAAATGTTAGGTTCTAATGCAGTTCCTATCGTTATTAATATTGGTGATGAAGAAAATTTCAAAGGAATTGTTGATTTAATAAAAAATCGTGCGATTATTTTTCACGATCACACAATGGGAGCTACTTTTGATGTAGTTGAAATTCCTGAAGAACTAAAAGAAGAAGCAAAAGAATTAAGAGGTAAACTTATTGAGGAAGTTGCTGCTTATGATGAAAATCTTTTGGAAAAATATATGGAAGATGAAGATTCTATTACTGAAGATGAGGTGCATGCTGCGCTTCGTGCTGCAGTTATGGATATGTCAATAATTCCTATGGTTTGTGGTTCGGCATTTAAAAATAAGGGGGTTCAATTTTTATTGGATGCTGTATGTCGTTACTTGCCTTCTCCAACTGATAAAGAAGGTGTAATTGGAATTAATCCAAATACAGAAAAAGAAGAGTTACGTAAACCTGATGTAAAAGAGCCTTTTGCGGCTTTAGCATTTAAAATTGCTACAGATCCATTTGTTGGTCGTTTAGCATTTTTTAGAGCTTATTCAGGTCGTTTAGATGCTGGTTCATATATTTTGAATACTCGTTCTGGTAAAAAAGAACGTATTTCTAGAATTTACCAAATGCATTCTAATAAGCAAAACGCTATCGATTATATTGAAGCTGGAGATATTGGTGCAGGTGTAGGTTTTAAAGATATTAGAACTGGAGATACTATGTGTGATGAGAAGCATCCAATTGTATTGGAATCTATGGATTTCCCTGACCCAGTAATTGGTATTGCAGTTGAGCCTAAAACAAAAGCTGATGTAGATAAATTAGGAATGGCCTTAGCTAAATTAGCTGAAGAAGATCCAACTTTTACTGCAAAAACTGATGAAGTTTCAGGTCAAACAATTATTTCTGGAATGGGTGAATTACACCTAGAAATTATTGTAGATCGTTTAAAGCGTGAATTTAAGGTTGAAGTAAACGAAGGTCAACCTCAAGTTGAATACAAAGAAGCTATTACAGCGAAAGCAGATCACCGTGAGGTTTATAAAAAGCAATCTGGTGGACGTGGTAAATTTGCAGATATCAAATTTATTATGGAGCCAGTAGCAGAAGGTGAAACTGGATTAGTATTTGAAAATAATATTAAAGGTGGTAACGTACCAAAAGAATTTGTTCCTTCAATTGAAAAAGGGTTCAAAATGGCTATGAAAAATGGTCCTTTAGCAGGATTTGAAATGGATAGCATGAAGATTACATTGTATGATGGTTCTTTTCACGCAGTGGATTCTGATCAATTATCGTTCGAATTAGCCGCAAAAATGGGTTTTAAAGCTGCTGCAAAATCTGCAAAAGCTGTAATTCTTGAGCCAATTATGAAAATTGACGTGGTTACTCCAGAAGAAAATATGGGTGATATTGTGGGTGATTTAAATAGAAGAAGAGGTCAGGTAACTGCAATGGATGATAGATCAGGAGCTAAAGTTGTTAAAGCAACAGTGCCTTTGTCAGAAATGTTCGGATACGTTACAACATTAAGAACATTATCTTCTGGTAGAGCAACTTCATCAATGGAATTTTCACATTATGAAGCTACTCCAAGTAATATTTCAGAAGAAGTTATAGCAAAAGCAAAAGGTTAATCTCTAAATTAATAACGATGAGTCAAAAAATTAGAATAAAATTAAAATCGTACGATTACAATTTAGTAGATAAATCTGCTGAAAAAATCGTAAAAACGGTAAAAAGTACTGGTGCAGTTGTAAACGGACCAATTCCATTGCCAACTCATAAAAAGATTTTTACAGTATTACGTTCACCACACGTAAACAAAAAATCTAGAGAACAATTCCAATTAAGTTCTTACAAAAGATTATTAGACATTTATAGTTCATCATCTAAAACTATTGATGCTTTAATGAAATTAGAACTTCCAAGTGGAGTTGAGGTAGAAATTAAAGTTTAGTTACTTTAATATTGAAAGGGAACTTTCAATAAACATGTCCGGAGCGATTGACGAAGGAAAAACGGAAAGAAAATAAATTCAGGGTTGAATTATTTTCAACCCTATTTTTTTGAAATAAAAATAAATTATTAATTAAATTAAATTAAAATGTCTGGGTTAATAGGAAGAAAAATCGGAATGACCAGCTTATTTGATGAAAACGGGAAAAATATTCCTTGTACAGTAATCGAAGCAGGTCCATGCGTAGTTACCCAAGTCAGAACCGAAGAAGTAGATGGGTATAAAGCCCTTCAACTTGGTTTCGATGACAAGAAGGCAAAAAGCTCTAATAAAGCTTTAGATGGTCACTTTAAAAAAGCTGGAACCGTTGCCAAGAAAAAAGTTATCGAATTTCAAGGTTTTGATGAGGAGTACAATTTAGGTGATCAACTAACAGTTGAAGTTTTTACTGAAGGAGAATTTGTTGATGTATCAGCTACTTCAAAAGGTAAAGGATTTCAAGGTGTTGTAAAACGTCACGGTTTTGCCGGTGTAGGTCAAGCTACTCACGGTCAACACAACCGTTTAAGAGCACCAGGATCAATAGGTGCTGCATCTTATCCTGCAAGAGTATTCAAAGGAATGCGTATGGCAGGTAGAATGGGAGGAAGTAAAGTTACAGTTCAAAATTTAAGAGTTTTAAAAGTAGTTCCAGAAAAGAATTTACTTGTTGTTAAGGGAGCAGTTCCTGGACATAAAAACGCTTATGTAATCATTCAGAAATAATGGAAGTATCAGTTTTAGACATACAAGGAAAAGATACAGGTAGAAAAGTTGAACTTTCTGATGCTGTATATGGAATAGAGCCAAATGATCATGCTGTTTACTTAGATGTAAAACATTTTTTGGCGAATAAAAGACAAGGAACTAGCAAAGCTAAAGAGAGAGCTGAGATTTCTGGAAGTACTAGAAAGATCAAGAAACAAAAAGGTACAGGTACAGCACGTGCAGGTAGTATTAAATCTCCTGTTTTTAGAGGTGGAGGTAGAGTATTTGGACCGAGACCACAAGATCACTCTTTTAAATTAAATAAAAATTTAAAAAGATTAGCTCGTAGATCAGCTTTAAGTATTCAAGCAAAAGAGAACAATATTATAGTTGTAGAAGACTTCAATTTTGAAACTCCTAAAACCAAAAATTTTACTTCAATTTTGCAAGCATTTGGTTTAGAAGGGAAAAAATCTCTTTTTGTGTTGGCCGAATCAAATAATAATGTATATTTGTCATCGCGCAATTTAAAACGTTCAAAAACTGTAATAAACACAGGTTTAAGCACTTATGAATTGTTAAATGCAAATAAAGTAATCCTTTCAGAAGGTTCTTTGGAAGGGATTGAATCTAATTTAAGTAAATAGGTAGCAGATATGAATATTTTAATTAAACCTATTATAACGGAGAAAGCAACAAATGATAGCGAATTATTTAATCGTTATGCTTTTGTTGTAAATAAGAAAGCTAATAAACTTGAAATTAAAAATGCTGTTGCAAAAGCTTACGGTGTTGAAATTGAAAGTGTAAAAACAATGAATTATCCAGTTCAGCGTAATACAAAATACACAAAAAGTGGAATTGTACAAGCAATGAAAGGAGCTTATAAAAAAGCAATTGTTCAGTTAGCAGAAGGAGAAAGTATTGATTTTTATAGCAATATCTAAAGATAAAAATGTCAGTTAGAAAATTAAAACCAGTAACACCAGGTCAGCGTTTTAGAGTAGTAAATGGGTTCGACACCATAACTACTGATAAGCCGGAGAAAAGTTTATTAGCTCCGAAAAAAAGGTCTGGAGGTCGAAACAGTAAAGGTAAAATGACGATGCGCTATATTGGTGGTGGTCATAAAAAACAATATCGTATTATCGATTTTAAAAGAGATAAGAGTGGTATTCCTGCAACAGTTAAATCAATTGAATACGATCCAAATCGTACAGCATTTATTGCTCTTTTATTTTATAAAGATGGAGAGAAGCGATATATAATCGCTCAAAATGGTTTACAAATTGGTCAAACAGTTATTTCTGGTGAGGGAGCTACTCCTGATGTTGGAAATACGATGTTATTAAGTGAAATTCCTTTAGGTACTACAATTTCTTGTATTGAGTTACATCCTGGTCAAGGGGCTGTTATGGCTCGTAGCGCTGGTTCGTTTGCACAATTAATGGCAAGAGATGGAAAGTATGCAACTATTAAATTACCATCAGGGGAAACAAGATTAGTGCTTGTTACTTGTTCAGCTTCAATAGGAGTTGTGTCTAATTCAGATCATCAATTATTAGTTTCAGGGAAAGCTGGAAGAAGTCGTTGGTTGGGAAGAAGACCTAGAACAAGACCAGTAGTAATGAATCCAGTTGATCACCCAATGGGTGGTGGTGAGGGTAAATCTTCAGGAGGACATCCTAGATCTAGAAACGGAATACCTGCAAAAGGTTTTAAAACCAGATCTAAGACAAAAGCGAGTAATAAATATATTATAGAACGTAGAAAAAAATAATTGATATATGGCACGTTCATTAAAGAAAGGACCTTACGTTTTTCATAAACTTGAGAAGAAAGTACAAGATAAAATTGAATCAGGAAATAAGGCAGTAATCAAAACTTGGTCGAGAGCATCAATGATTACTCCGGATTTTGTTGGTCAAACAATTGCAGTTCATAACGGACGTCAATTTGTACCAGTTTATGTAACTGAGAATATGGTAGGGCATAAATTAGGAGAGTTTTCACCGACACGTTCATATAGAGGACATGGTGCAGACAGAAAAAATAAAGGAAAAAAATAGTAGGAAATCATGGGAGTTCGAAAAAAAATAAGAGCACAACAGATAAAAGAGGAGAAAAAGCAAATGGCTTTTGCTAAACTTACAGGTTGTCCTACATCACCTAGAAAAATGCGTTTAGTTGCGGATTTAGTTAGAGGAGTTGAAGTTGAAAAAGCACTTCAAATCTTAAAATTTAATTCAAAAGAAGCATCAATAAATTTAGAAAAATTATTGTTAAGTGCAATTGCAAACTGGCAAGCGAAAAACGAAGATTCAAGCATTGAAGACGCGGGATTATTTGTAAAAGAAATTTTTGTAGATAGCGCAGGAATGTTAAAAAGATTAAGACCTGCACCTCAAGGGCGTGCACATAGAATTAGAAAACGTTCTAATCATGTAACTTTAGTCTTAGGAAGTAAAAATGTAAGCAAACAATCATAAGTAGTATGGGACAAAAAACAAATCCAATAGGAAATCGTTTAGGAATTATCAGAGGATGGGATTCTAACTGGTATGGAGGAAGAAACTACGGTGATAAAATTACTGAAGATGATAAAATAAGAAGGTATATACATGCCCGATTATCAAAAGCAAGTGTTTCAACTGTAATTATTGAGCGCACACTTAAACTTGTAACCGTTACTATCACTACTGCTAGACCTGGTATTATTATTGGGAAAGGTGGACAAGAGGTAGACAAGTTAAAAGAAGAACTTAAAAAAATTACTGGCAAGGAAGTTCAGATTAACATATTTGAAATTAAACGTCCGGAATTAGATGCACGTTTAGTAGCTAGCAGTATAGCACGTCAAATTGAGAATAGAATCTCATATAGAAGAGCTATAAAAATGGCAATTGCTGCTACAATGCGTATGAATGCTGAAGGAATAAAAGTTCAAATTTCAGGTCGTTTAAACGGAGCAGAAATGGCTCGTTCTGAACACTATAAAGAAGGAAGAATTCCTCTTTCTACCTTTAGAGCTGATATTGATTATGCACTTGTAGAATCTCATACAACTTACGGCCGTTTGGGTGTAAAAGTATGGATTATGAAAGGCGAGGTTTATGGAAAAAGAGAATTATCACCACTAGTTGGTCTTTCTAAAAAACAAGGAAAGGGTTCTGATAGAGGTGGAAATTCTAAAAGACCACAAAATCGCAAAAGGAAATAAATTTTTAAAATTTAGAAATTAAAATGTTACAGCCAAAGAGAGTTAAATATCGTAAAGTACAGAAGGCGAAAGGGAATATGACTGGAAATTCTCAAAGAGGGCACCAACTTTCTAATGGAATGTTTGGGATCAAATCTTTGGAACAGAACTTACTTACATCTCGTCAAATAGAAGCAGCTCGTATTGCAGCTACTCGTCATATGAAAAGGGAAGGTCAATTATGGATAAAAATATTTCCGGATAAACCAATTACCAAAAAACCATTAGAAGTACGTATGGGTAAAGGTAAAGGTGCTCCTGAATATTTTGTTGCAGTTGTTAAACCTGGTAGAATTATGTTTGAAGTTGGTGGAGTACCAGCACATATAGCAAAAGAAGCTTTACGTTTGGCGGCACAAAAACTTCCTGTAAAAACAAAGTTTGTTGTAGCTAGAGATTTTGATAACGCTTAATAACCGATTAAGAAAATGAAACAATCAGAAATTATAGAATTATCAACTGAAGAGTTAAAAGAACAACTTGGAAGTTTAAAAAAGAGCTATACAGATCTAAAAATGGCTCACTCAATTTCACCGTTGGAAACTCCGTTGCAATTAAGAGTGCTTAGAAGAACTGTAGCGCGTGTAGCTACTGAATTAACTAAAAGAGAATTACAATAATTGTATTCAGAAGTAAAAGATGGAAAAAAGAAATCTTAGAAAAGAGAGAATAGGTGTAGTTTCTAGTAATAAAATGGAGAAATCTATTGTTGTTGCTGAAGTTAAAAAAGTGAAACACCCTATGTACGGAAAGTTCGTGTTAAGCACAAAGAAATATGTTGCACACGATGAGACAAATGATTGCAATATTGGAGATACTGTTAGAATTATGGAAACACGTCCAATGAGTAAATCTAAACGTTGGAGATTAGTAGAAATCCTAGAAAGAGCTAAATAATTATGTTACAGACAGAATCAAGATTAAGAGTCGCAGATAATACTGGAGCTAAAGAAGTTTTAGTAATTCGTGTTTTAGGAGGAACTAAAAAGCGTTATGCATCAATTGGAGACAAAATTGTTGTTAGTATTAAAGATGCTACACCAAATGGATCGGTTAAAAAAGGTCAAGTTTCTAAAGCAGTAGTTGTTAGAACGAAGAAAGAAATCAGAAGAAAAGACGGATCTTATATACGTTTTGATGATAATGCATGTGTGTTATTAGATGGTACTTCTGGTGAAATGAAAGGAACTCGTGTATTCGGTCCTGTAGCAAGAGAGCTTCGTGAAAAACAATTTATGAAAATTGTATCATTAGCACCTGAAGTGCTTTAATAAATTATTTAAGAGATGAAATTAAAGATAAAATCAGGAGATACTGTTAGAGTAATGACAGGTGATCATAAAGGAGAAGAGGGAAAGGTTGTTACAATTTTTCCAAATAAAAATAGAGCGATTGTTGAAGGTGTTAATATGATATCTAAACATTCAAAGCCAAGCGCACAAAATCCTCAAGGTGGTATTGTGAAAAAAGAAGCTTCAATACATATTTCTAATTTAATGTTGCTAGAAGATGGTGGCGTGACAAAAGTTGGTTATAGAATTGAAGATGAAAAGAAAGTTAGGTTCTCTAAAAAAACTGATAAAGCAATTTAGTTATGGCTTATATACCAAGACTTAAAGAAGAGTATAATACTAAAGTAGTAAAAACTCTTACTGAAGAATTTAGTTACAAAAGCATTATGCAAGTTCCTAAATTACAAAAGATCGTAATTAGTAAAGGAGTTGGTGCAGCTGTTGCCGATAAAAAATTAATTGATTATGCTGTAGATGAATTGACTAAAATTACTGGTCAAAAAGCTGTATCTACGTTATCTAAAAAAGATGTTGCTGCCTTTAAATTACGTAAAGGTGTAGCGATTGGTGCTAAAGTAACATTGAGAGGTGAGAAAATGTACGAATTTTTAGATAGATTAGTAACTGCATCCTTACCTCGTGTGAGAGATTTTGGAGGTATTAAGGCTACGGGTTTTGATGGTAGAGGAAACTACAATTTAGGAATTACTGAACAAATCATTTTCCCGGAAATTGATATAGATAAAGTAAACAAAATTAGTGGTATGGATATTACTTTTGTAACATCTGCTCAAACGGATAAAGAAGCAAAATCGTTATTAAGTGAATTAGGTTTACCCTTTAAAAAAAATTAAGGAATGGCTAAAGAATCAATGAAAGCCCGTGAGGTTAAGAGACAAAAGATGGTTGATAAGTATGCTGAAAAACGAAAAGCTTTAAAAGAAGCTGGTGATTTTGAAGCCTTACAAAAACTTCCAAAAAATGCATCACCAGTTCGTTTACACAATCGTTGTAAATTAACAGGAAGACCTAAAGGGTATATGAGACAGTTTGGTATTTCGCGTGTTACATTTCGTGAAATGGCAAATCAAGGTTTAATACCAGGTGTTAGAAAAGCAAGTTGGTAAAATTATAAATTGGTTTTAGGTTCGATTAAAATATTGAAAACCAAAACCGCAAATTAATATAAATGATTACAGATCCAATCGCAGATTATCTAACTAGAGTTAGAAACGCAATTATGGCAGGCCATAGAGTTGTTGAAGTTCCGGCTTCAAAAATTAAAAAAGAAATAACTAAGATTTTATTTGATCAAGGTTATATTTTAAGTTATAAATTCGATGAAACTGGTTTTCAAGGTGCAATTAAAATTGCCTTGAAGTATGACAAAGAGTCTAAAGCTTCGGTAATAAAAAAATTACAACGTGTTAGTACGCCTGGATTAAGGAAATATGTTGGTGCAGATGAAATGCCACGTGTTTTAAATGGATTAGGTATAGCAATTATATCTACATCTAAAGGTGTTATGACAACCAAGCAAGCTCGTCAAGAACATGTTGGTGGAGAAGTTTTATGTTACGTATATTAATAAAGAACTAAGCAAAGATGTCAAGAATAGGAAAAAACCCAATCACATTACCTGAAGGTGTTACATTTGATGTAAAAGAGAATGTAGTTACTATTAAAGGAAAATTGGGAGAGTTAACTCAGGAAATAAAGGATGATATTACTGTAAAAGTTGAAGAAGGTTCAGTTGTTTTAGAACGACCTTCTGAAAGTAAAAGCCATAAAGCAAAGCATGGTTTATACAGAGCTTTATTAAATAATATGATTACAGGAGTTTCACAAGGATGGTCTAAAGAATTAGAATTAGTAGGTGTTGGATATAGAGCAAGTAACCAAGGTCAAGTTTTGGAATTAGCTTTAGGATTTTCTCACAATATAATTTTAGATGTAGCTCCAGAAGTGAAAGTTGAAACTATTTCAGAAAAAGGAAAGAATCCAATTATAAAATTATCTTCATTTGATAAGCAACTTGTTGGTGCTGTGGCTGCAAAGATTCGTTCTATGCGTAAACCAGAACCATACAAAGGAAAAGGAGTTAAGTTTGTAGGAGAAATATTAAGAAGAAAAGCAGGTAAATCTGCATAATAAGTTATTATATTATGGCATTATCAAAGCTTGAAAGAAGAATTAGAATTAAGCATAGAA
Source organism: Lutibacter flavus (assembly GCF_900188355.1). Classification (GTDB taxonomy): domain Bacteria; phylum Bacteroidota; class Bacteroidia; order Flavobacteriales; family Flavobacteriaceae; genus Lutibacter; species Lutibacter flavus. The sequence goes on along the minus strand of NZ_FZNX01000003.1, from coordinate 461,244 downwards.
TTAGAAAAATAGTATTTGGAACTGAATCTAAACCGAGATTATCTGTGTTTAGAAGTAACAAAGAAATTTATGCTCAATTAGTAGATGACAACGCAGGTGCTACGTTAGTATCAGTTTCATCAAGAGATAAAGAAATTGAATCTACAGGTTCAAAATCTGATGTTGCAAAAGCAGTAGGTAAAAGTATCGCTGAAAAAGCAATTAAAGCAGGTGTAGAAACTGTTGCATTTGATAGAAATGGATTTTTGTATCACGGTAGAGTTAAAGCTCTAGCAGACGCTGCGAGAGAAGCAGGTTTAAAATTTTAGTAAATATGTATCATAAATACAAAAACGTAGAAAGAGTAAAACCTAGCGGGTTAGAACTACAAGATCATTTAGTAGGTGTACAAAGAGTTACGAAAGTAACAAAAGGGGGTAGAGCATTTGGTTTTTCAGCTATTGTGGTAGTTGGAGATGGTAATGGTGTTGTTGGTCACGGATTAGGTAAGTCTAAAGATGTTGCTTCTGCAATTGCTAAGGCAATTGAAGATGCAAAGAAAAATTTAGTAAGAATTCCAATTATTAAGCAAACTTTACCTCACGAACAAAAAGGTAAATTTGGTGGAGCTAAGGTGTTTTTAAAGCCAGCTTCACATGGTACAGGAGTTATTGCGGGTGGTGCAGTGCGTGCGGTACTTGAATCTGTTGGTGTACATGATGTATTATCAAAATCACAAGGTTCATCAAACCCACATAATGTTGTAAAGGCTACTTTTGATGCTTTATTACAATTGCGTAGTGCTAGTATGATTGCTAAGGAAAGAGGAATTTCTTTAGAAAAAGTATTTAAAGGATAAAACAAGGAGAGATGGCAAAAATAAAAGTAACACAAGTAAAAAGTCAAATTAGACGTCCTCAGAACCAAAAAAGAACTTTGGAGGCTTTAGGTTTACGTAAGTTGAATCAAGTGGTGGAACATGAGGCTACTCCGGCTATCCTTGGAATGGTAAATACAGTTAAACACTTAATTTCTGTAGAAGAAGTTAAATAACATTTTATATAAGATGACATTAAATAACTTAAAACCTGCTGCAGGATCAGTTAAGGGCCAAGGAAAAAGAATTGGTAGAGGACAAGGTTCTGGTAAAGGAGGTACGGCTGCAAGAGGTCATAAAGGGGCTAAGTCACGTTCAGGTTATTCTAGAAAGATAGGATTTGAAGGTGGTCAAATGCCATTACAAAGACGTGTACCAAAGTTTGGTTTTACAAATATTAATCGTAAAGAATATGTAGGTGTAAATTTACATAAACTTCAAGAATTGGTTGATAATGGTAAAATTAAGGATTCGGTTACATTCGATGTATTAGTAGAAAATCGTTTAGCTCGTAAAAATGATCTAGTTAAAATATTAGGTAATGGTGAGTTAAAAGCAAAATTAAATGTAACAGTTCATAAATTTACGGCAACTGCTAAAACTGCAATCGAAAATGCTGGTGGTACAGCTGAAACGTTATAATCTCAATTAGATGAAAAAATTTATTCAAACCATTAAAGACATTTGGAGTATAGAAGAACTTAGAAATAAGATTCTATTAACACTTGGGTTTATGGCTATATATCGTTTTGCTGCTCAAGTTCCACTTCCAGGTATTGACATTACTGTAGCTCAGGCTGCTCTTCAAAATCAAACAAGTGGAGGAGGTATTTTAGGTTTACTAGATATGTTTACTGGTGGAGCATTTGCTCAAGCATCTATTGTAGCTTTAGGTATTATGCCTTATATTTCTGCTTCTATTGTTGTTCAGTTAATGGGAATTGCGGTTCCTTATTTACAGAAACTTCAAAAGGATGGTGAAAGTGGTAGAAAAAAGATTAATCAAATTACGCGTTGGTTAACTATAGCAATTACAATGGTTCAAGGGCCTGCGTATATTACTAATATTTACCAATTAATACCTTCTTCTGCATTTTATATTAGTGGAAGTATGTTTTGGATAACTTCTATGGTAATTTTAACGGCCGGAACAATATTTGCAATGTGGCTGGGTGAAAAAATTACAGATAAGGGTATTGGTAATGGTATTTCATTATTAATTATGATTGGTATTATTGCTCGTTTTCCAGGATCTTTTATTCAAGAGGCGGTTTCGAAAGTTACGGCATCTAATGGAGGTATGATAATGATGTTGATTGAAGTTATATTATGGTTCTTAGTAATTTTAGTATGTGTTTACTTAGTTACAGCGGTTCGAAGAATATCAGTTCAATATGCTAGAAAAACGGTTGCTGGAAATATTAAGAATGTTTCTGGAGCAAGAGATTATTTACCGTTAAAATTGAACTCTTCAGGTGTTATGCCAATTATTTTTGCACAAGCAATTATGTTTGCTCCTGCTTTATTGGCTAGATCTGAAAATGAAACGATTAAATCTATTGGTATAGAATTTTCTAATATGTTTGGATTGTGGTATAATCTATTATTTGCATTCTTAATTATAATTTTTAGTTATTTTTATACTGCAATTACCATACCTACAAATAAAATGGCTGATGATTTAAAGAGAAGCGGTGGTTTTGTTCCGGGTATAAGACCAGGTAAAGATACTGCTGAAATGTTAGACCGTATCTTATCTTTAATAACATTCCCAGGATCATTGTTCTTAGCAATAGTTGCAATTTTACCAGCTATTGTTGTTAAATTTGGATTGACACAATCTTGGGCATTATTTTATGGTGGAACGTCATTGCTAATTATGGTTGGTGTTGCAATTGATACGATACAACAAATTAACTCTCATTTATTAAATCGTCATTATGATGGATTAATGAAAAAGGGAACTAAAAGAAAATCAGTAGCATAATGGCTAAGCAACCAGCAATACAACAAGATGGAACAATTACAGAAGCATTGTCTAATGCAATGTTTCGTGTAGAGTTGGAAAACGGACATATTGTAACAGCACATATTTCAGGTAAAATGCGTATGCATTATATTAAATTATTACCTGGAGATAAGGTGAAGTTGGAAATGAGTCCTTACGATTTAACAAAAGCAAGAATTACTTACAGATATTAAAGTATATAAACCGATGAAAGTTAGAACATCAGTAAAAAAGAGAAGTGCCGAGTGCAAAATTGTGCGTAGAAAAGGCAGATTATATGTAATCAATAAAAAGAATCCTAGATTTAAACAAAGACAAGGATAGTTATGGCAAGAATAGCAGGTATTGATATTCCAAAAAACAAAAGAGGTGTTATTGCATTAACATATATTTTTGGAATTGGTAGGAGTAAAGCTAAAGAAATTTTAGCTGAAGCAAAAGTTGACGAAAGCACTAAAGTTCAAGATTGGACTGATGAAGAGATTCACGATATTCGTGAAGCTGTTGGTACTTTAACAATTGAAGGTGAATTACGTTCAGAAATTCAATTAAACATTAAGCGATTAATGGATATTGGATGTTATAGAGGTATTCGTCATAGATCAGGATTACCTTTAAGAGGTCAAAGAACCAAAAATAATTCTAGAACTAGAAAAGGTAAACGTAAAACTGTAGCTAATAAGAAAAAAGCAACTAAATAATAACTAAGATTATGGCGAAAGCAAGTACTAAAAAACGTAAAGTTATTGTTGAGGCAGTTGGTGAAGCACACATCACAGCTTCGTTCAACAATATTATTATTTCACTTACAAATAAAAGAGGTGATGTAATTTCTTGGTCATCAGCTGGAAAAATGGGATTTAGAGGTTCTAAAAAGAACACTCCTTATGCTGCTCAATTAGCTGCTGAAGATTGTGCAAAAGTAGCACATGAAGCAGGTATGAGAAAAGTGAAAGTTTATGTAAAAGGGCCTGGTAACGGACGTGAATCGGCAATTAGATCAATTCACAATTTAGGAATTGAAGTTTCTGAAATTATTGACGTTACTCCATTACCACATAATGGTTGTAGACCTCCAAAAAGAAGAAGAGTATAATTAATTAAATAATATTTTAACCGATAGGATTTTAGATTATCGAAGGATAAGCCTTAATTCATAATCCCTATCATTAATTTAAAAGAAATGGCAAGATATACAGGACCAAAAACAAAAATTGCTCGTAAATTTGGCGAAGCGATCTTTGGAGAAGATAAATCTTTTGAAAAAAGAAATTATCCTCCAGGACAACATGGTAATAATAGACGTAGAGGAAAAAAATCTGAATACGCTATGCAATTAGCTGAAAAGCAAAAAGCAAAATATACTTACGGTATATTAGAGAGACAATTCTCTAACTTATTTAAAAAAGCATCTGCATCTACTGGTGTAACTGGTGAAATTTTATTACAACTTTGTGAATCTCGTTTAGACAACGTTGTTTATAGATTAGGGATTTCTCGCAGTCGTAGTGGTGCTCGTCAATTAGTTTCACATAGACATATAACTGTAAATGGAGAGTTAGTAAATATACCTTCATTTTCTTTAAATGCTGGAGATGTTGTGGCCGTAAGAGAAAAATCTAAATCATTAGTTGCTATAGAAGATTCTTTAGCAAATAGAAATGATGTTTATGAATGGCTTACTTGGAATTCAGATACTAAGCAAGGAAATTTTGTTAGTGTACCTGAAAGAATTCAAATTCCAGAAAACATTAAGGAACAATTAATAGTAGAATTATATTCTAAATAATTTTAAAGATACCAATTCAATTATGGCAATTTTAAATTTTCAAAAGCCCGATAAAGTAATAATGATTGATTCTACCGATTTTAACGGTAGATTTGAATTTAGACCGTTAGAACCTGGATTTGGTTTAACTGTTGGTAATGCTTTAAGAAGAGTGCTTTTATCTTCGCTAGAAGGTTTTGCAATTACTTCACTTCGTATTGAAGGTATTGAGCATGAATTTTCTACAATTAAAGGTGTTGTAGAAGATGTAACTGAAATAATTTTGAACTTAAAACAAGTTCGTTTTAAGAAGCAAATTGAAGATTCTGATAGAGAAACTGTAAATATTTCAATTTCAAATAAAGAACAGTTAACTGCAGGGGATTTACAAAAATATATTTCTGGTTTTCAAGTATTAAATCATGATTTGGTTATTTGTAATATGGAGAAGTCAGTTTCTTTAGATTTCGAAATAACTATTGAAAAAGGGAGAGGTTTTGTGCCTGCTGAAGAAAATAAAAAGTCTGGCGTAGCCCTTGGAACAATTTTTACAGATTCTATTTTTACACCAATTAAAAATGTAAAATATGCTGTAGAGAACTTTCGTGTAGAGCAAAAAACTGATTATGAAAAATTAGTGTTTGATATTACTACTGATGGATCTATTGCACCAAAGGATGCTTTAACTGAAGCTGCCAAAATTTTAATTCACCACTTTATGCTATTCTCTGACGAGCGTATAACTTTAGAGGCGGATGAAATTGCACAAACTGAGACATATGATGAGGAATCATTACATATGCGTCAGTTGCTTAAAACAAAATTAGTGGATATGGATTTATCTGTAAGAGCACTTAATTGTTTAAAAGCTGCTGAAGTTGATACTTTAGGTGATTTAGTATCATTTAATAAAAACGACTTAATGAAGTTCCGTAATTTCGGTAAAAAATCTTTAACCGAATTAGATGAATTAGTTCACAATAAAGGGTTGAACTTTGGAATGGATTTAAGCAAATATAAATTAGACAAAGATTAATTTAAAACTTAGGTTTTAGTTAAGTTAAGATAGAGATGAGACACGGAAAGAAATTTAATCACTTAGGAAGACAAACAGCTCATAGAAAAGCTATGTTTGCTAATATGGCTTGTTCATTAATAGAACACAAGCGTATTAATACTACAGTTGCTAAAGCTAAAGCTTTAAGAGTATTCGTAGAGCCTTTAATTACAAAATCAAAAGACGATACTACTCATAACCGTAGAGTTGTATTTAGTTATTTAAGAAATAAATTTGCTGTAACAGAATTATTTAAAGAAGTTTCTGTAAAAGTAGCAGATAGACCAGGAGGTTATTTAAGAATTATAAAATTAGGAAACCGTCAAGGAGATAATGCTCCTATGGCTATGGTTGAATTAGTTGATTATAATACTTCATATAATCCTAATAGTAAAAAGAAAAAGAAAACTACCCGTAGAGGTAAATCTAAAGTTGCTGAAACTGTTGAAGCAAAAGCTTCTGAGTCTGTTGAAACAATACAAGAAAAGAAAGACGATAATTAATGTAAAGTCTTTAATAATTTTAGAAGGATAAACTATTTATAGTTTATCCTTTTTTTAAATATAAGAATTTATGATATTTCAAAAAAGAGTTTTAATTCTTTTAGTTACTTTTTTAATTTATAATTTTTCCTACTCACAAAAAATAACAATAAAGAATATTGAAAGCAGATTAATTACTCATCAGGGAGTTGAATTTGTTGGTGAACTAAAGGATTTAAGTAACGACACCTATCTTTACCCTAATTACAGCAATGAAGGAGTTTTATATTATGCTAATCAGAAATATATTATTTCTAATATAAATTTTAATGCTACAACTAATTCTTTTGAAAGTAGAATAAAAAGAGATAAATTATTTTCATTTAAAAGTTCGTTGATTGATTCAATTAAAATTAATAATCACTTATTTAAGAATATTAATAATACATTTTACGAGGTTTTATTTGAAAAGGGAGAAAATGCTTTTTTGAAAAAGCACGATATTGAGTATAGAGAGGGGGCAATTAATCGTTTGGATGGTAAGGTTGGTAGAACTAGAACATATTTAATTTATAATTTCTTAGTTAAATTAAATGGGGATTTTAAAAAATTAGAACTTAATAAAAAAGGAATAACAGAGTTGTTTGTAGATAATAAATATAATGACAGTATAGAGCAGTTTGTTGACAAAGAAAGATTATCATATAAAAAAGAAAATGATGTTATTAAAATACTTAAGTTTGGTTTTAAAATTTTAAATAAAGATCTTTAAAAATAATTATTTGTATAAATATGAAATATACTAAAAGAAAAAAGGCAATTTTATTATTAGCAGATGGAACGGTTTTCGAAGGGAAATCAATCGGAAGAGACGGAACGGCTTTTGGAGAAATCTGTTATAATACTGGTATGACAGGTTATCAGGAAGTATTTACGGATCCTTCTTATTTTGGTCAACTAATGTTAACAACCAACGCTCATATTGGAAACTATGGAATAAATGATGAAGAAGTAGAATCAGATTCTATTAAAATTTCGGGTTTAGTTTGTAAGAACTTTAGTTTTAATTATTCTAGGGAAAATGCCCAAGATTCTCTTGATAATTATTTTGAAAAGCAGAACTTAATGGCAATTTCTGATATTGATACTAGAGCTGTTGTTAGATATATTAGAGATAAAGGAGCTATGAATGCTGTTATTTCTACCGAAACTGATTTAAATATGTTAAAAGAAAAATTGCAATCTGTACCAAATATGGAAGGATTGGAATTAGCATCAAAAGTATCTACTAAAGAAACTTATTGTTTTGGAGATGAAAATGCTCCTATTAAAATATCAGCATTAGATATTGGGATTAAAAAGAACATATTAAGAAATTTAGCGAATCGAGGATGTTATATCAAAGTTTTCCCGTACAATGCTTCATTTCAGGATATGAAAACTTTTAACCCTGATGGTTATTTTTTATCTAACGGACCTGGAGATCCTAATCCGTTAAAAGAAGCTCAAGAAATTGCTAAAGAAATTATTAAAGAAGATTTACCATTATTTGGTATTTGTTTGGGACATCAGGTAATTGCATTAGCAAATGGAATTTCAACCTATAAAATGCATAATGGGCATAGAGGTATTAACCATCCGGTAAAAAATATTATTTCAGGAAAAGGTGAAATAACTTCTCAAAATCATGGTTTTGTAGTGAAACGAGAAGATGTAGAGAATCATGAAGATTTTGAAGTAACACATATTCATTTAAATGATAATACTTTGGCAGGTATGAAAATGAAAAATAAAAATTGTTTTTCAGTGCAATATCATCCAGAAGCTAGTCCCGGACCGCATGATTCCTCCTACTTATTTGATCAGTTTATTGATAATATAAAAGTATCAAAAGTATAAAATATAAAAGCCACTAACTAAACTAGTTAATGGCTTTTTTTAATTATAAAAAACGAAAACGTTATCGTATAAAAGGTGTGAAATTGAATATAAAATTGCCTTAAAATTCGTAACTTTGAAGAAGAAAATAAATTTTAAAAATAATAAAAAAATGAGTATAATTTTAAGTGTTCATGCACGTCAAATATTTGATTCAAGAGGAAATCCAACGGTAGAAGTTGATGTAGTTACAGAAAATGGTGTATTAGGTAGAGCAGCGGTTCCGTCAGGAGCTTCTACAGGAGAACATGAAGCAATGGAATTGCGTGATGGTGGAAAAGATTATATGGGAAAAGGAGTTTTAAAAGCTGTAAAAAATGTTAATGAAATTATAGCTGAAGAACTTTTAGGAACTTCTGTATTTGAACAAAACTATATCGATCAAATGATGATTGAGTTAGATGGTACAAAAAATAAATCTAAATTAGGAGCTAACGCAATTTTGGGTGTTTCCTTGGCTGTTGCAAAAGCAGCTGCAAATGAATTAGAAATGCCATTATATCGTTATGTTGGTGGTGTAAGTGGTAACACTTTGCCAGTACCAATGATGAATATTATTAATGGTGGATCTCACTCTGATGCTCCTATTGCTTTTCAAGAATTTATGATTATGCCAGTTATGGCAAAAAACTTCACTGAAGCTTTAAAAATGGGAAGTGAAATTTTTCATAATTTAAAGAAATTAATTCACGATAGAGGTTTAAGTACTGCAGTTGGTGATGAAGGTGGATTTGCTCCAACATTTGATGGAACGGAAGATGCAATTGAAACTGTATTAAGAGCTATTGAAAATGCTGGTTACAAACCAGGTGCTGAAGTTAAATTAGCATTAGACTGTGCTGCAGCTGAATTTTTTGTTGACGGAAAATATGACTACACAAAATTTGAAGGTGATAAAGGTGTAATTAGAACTTCAGAAGAACAAGCTGATTATTTAGCTGAATTATCTGCAAAATACCCAATTATATCTATTGAAGATGGAATGGATGAAAATGACTGGGAAGGATGGAAATACTTAACAGAGAAAATTGGAGACAGAGTTCAATTAGTTGGTGATGATTTATTTGTTACAAATGTAGAACGTTTATCTCGTGGTATTGAAAATGGGATTGCAAATTCTATTTTAATTAAAGTAAATCAAATAGGGACTTTAACAGAAACTATTGCAGCGGTTAATATGGCTCATAATGCTGGGTTCACTTCTGTTATGTCACATAGATCTGGAGAAACGGAAGACAATACAATTGCAGATTTAGCAGTTGCATTAAATTGTGGTCAAATTAAGACAGGATCTGCTTCTCGTTCTGATAGAATGGCAAAATATAACCAATTATTAAGAATTGAAGAAGAATTAGGCAGTGTTGCTTACTATCCACAAGATAAAGCATTCAAAATTTAATTCGTTAAATAATAAAGAATTATTAAAAAGTCGAGAATTTTCTCGGCTTTTTTTATTTATGTAACAATATATACATATTTAGTAAATGATTTTTAAAATTCTTTTAAAATAGTTGAAAATTCATTAAATTCGCTATACTTAAATTTAATAAATTAATAATATAAATATACCCAATATATACTATGTCCAATATTGCAACTTTAGAAGTAGAAGGGAAGAAATATGAATTTCCAGTTTTAAAAGGATCGGAAAACGAAATTACAATAGATATTAGTACTCTAAGAACTGTTACAAGTGGTATTACAACGCTAGATGCTGGATTTAAAAATACAAGTTCTTGTAAAAGTGCTATTACATTTTTAGACGGGGAAAAAGGTATTTTGCGTTATAGAGGATATTCAATTGAAGAGTTAGCTGAAAAATCTGAATTTTTAGAAGTAGCATATTTATTAATTTTTGGTGAATTACCTACAAAAGAACAAAATGCAAAATTTCATAGTGATATTCAAAAAACCGCATTGGTAGATGAAGATGTAAAGAAAATTTTAGATGGATTTCCTAAATCTGCCCATCCAATGGGAGTTTTATCTGCTTTAACAAGTGCTTTAACTGCATTTAATCCTAAAAGTGTAAATGTAGATTCTGAAGAGGATATGTACAGAGCAATTGTTAAAATTCTTGGTAAGTTTCCGGTTTTAGTTGCTTGGGCATACAGAAAAGAAGAAGGCTTACCTTTAAGTTATGGAGATAACTCTTTAGGATATGTAGAAAACTTCTTAAAAATGATGTTTGAACTTCCTAATGAAAAATATAAAATGAACCAAACAGTGGTTAAAGCACTTAATAAGTTACTTATTTTACATGCTGATCACGAGCAAAACTGTTCTACTTCAACAGTTAGAATTGCAGGTTCATCTCATGCAGGTTTATTTGCATCAATTTCTGCAGGTATTTCAGCACTTTGGGGACCACTTCATGGTGGAGCCAATCAGGCAGTAATTGAAATGTTAGAAGAAATAAAAGAAGATGGTGGAGGTTATCAAAAATATATTGAAAAGGCAAAGGATAAAAACGATCCATTCCGTTTAATGGGATTTGGACATAGAGTGTATAAGAACTTTGATCCTAGAGCTAATATAATTAAAGTATCCGCAGAAGAAGTTTTAAATGATTTAGGGATTGATGATCCAGTTTTAGATATTGCCAGAGGATTGGCAAAAGAGGCATTAAGTGATGAATATTTTAAATCTCGTAATTTGTATCCAAATGTAGATTTTTATTCAGGAATTATATATAGAGCTCTTGGAATTCCAGTACCAATGTTTACAGCAATGTTTGCTTTAGGTAGATTACCTGGTTGGATTGCACAATGGAAAGAAATGCGTATTAAAAAGGAACCAATTAGTAGACCACGACAACTTTATATAGGAGCTACTCTTAGACCTTTTGTAGAAGAAAGTAAAAGATAAAATATTTAAAAATTAAAATATTAACAAAACCTCATATTAATTTATGAGGTTTTGTTATTTTTACTGAAAAATATTTAGAATATGATAAAATTGAATGTTCAAGACGAAACTTCTCGTCTTAGAGCTGTTATTCTTGGAATTGCAGAAAGCAACGGTCCAATACCAAAAGTTGAAGATGCTTATGATCCTAAATCAATTGAACATATAAAGGCAGGAACTTATCCTCTTGAAAAAGATATGATTCAAGAAATGGAAGCTTTAAACAAGGTTTTTAAAAAATATGATGTTAAAGTTTATAGGCCAAAAGTAATTCCTAATTACAATCAAATATTTTCCAGAGATATTGCATTTGTTATTGAAGATAAGTTGGTAAAATCTAATATCTTACCAGATAGAGAAAAAGAAATTAATGCAATACAGTATATTTTAGATCAGATTAATCCTGCTAAAATTATTGAAACAACGGATGATATTCATTTTGAAGGCGGAGATGTAATGCTGTGGAATAATCATATTTTTATTGGCACTTATAAAGGTGAGGATTATAAGGATATAATTACTGCCAGAACTAATATGAAAGGAGTTAATTTTATTAAAAATCTGTTTCCAAATAAAATTGTTAAAGAATTTGATTTGGTTAAATCAAATACTATAGCTAGAGATAATTCGTTGCACTTAGATTGTTGTTTTCAACCTGTTGGAAAGGATAAAGCAATTATTCATAAAGAGGGTTTTAAAAATGAAGAAGATTATAATTATTTGGTAAACTTATTTGGTATGGAAAACTTGTTTCATATTTCAAAAGATGAAATGTATCAAATGTTTTCAAATGTTTTTTCAATATCAGATCAAGTAGTAGTTTCCGAAAAAAACTTTACAAGATTGAATAATTGGCTAAGAGAACAGGGTTTTACAGTAGAAGAAGTTCCCTATGCCGAAATTGGAAAGCAGGAAGGTTTATTAAGATGTACAACAATACCATTAATAAGAGATTAGTATGAAACAAATAACAAATACTATTTTAATGATTCGTCCGGTTTCATTTAGGATGAATGAGCAAACATCGGTTAATAATTATTATCAGAAAGTACTTGATAATTTAACTCCAGAAACTGTTCAATTTAAGGCGTTACAAGAATTTGATAGTTTTGTTGAGAAATTACAAAACATTGGAGTGAATGTTGTTGTTATTAACGATACCAAAGAAACCGATACTCCTGATTCAATTTTTCCAAATAATTGGATTTCTTTTCATGAAAACGGAGATATAGGTTTGTATCCTATGTTTGCAGAGAATAGACGTTTAGAAAGACGAGAAGATATTTTTAATAAACTTGAAGAATTAGGATTTGTAATAAATAATATAGTTGATTATACATCTGCTGAAGATGAGGGGGTTTTTTTAGAAGGAACAGGAAGCTTGTTATTAGATAGAGTTAACAGAAAAGCTTATTGTGCTCTTTCACCTAGGGCAGATGAAGATTTGTTTATTGAATTCTGTGAAGACTTTGAATATACACCCGTTCCATTTGTTTCATTTCAAACAGTAGAAGAAAAACGATTGCCAATATATCATACAAATGTGATGATGGCTCTTGCAGAAAAATTTGCGATAATTTGTTTGGATAGTATTGATGATAAGAAGGAAAGAAAAGAGGTCTTAAAACATTTAAAGGAAGACAAAAAAGAGGTTATTACTATTACTGAAGACCAAGTAAATAGTTTTGCAGGGAATATGTTACAAGTTTTAGGCTCAAATGACGAAAAATACTTAGTAATGTCAACAGCTGCTTATGATTGTTTAAGTAAGCAGCAAATTAACAGAATTGAAAAACATTGTGAAATTTTGCATAGTTCTTTAGCTACAATTGAAGCTTGTGGAGGAGGAAGTGCACGTTGCATGATGGCCGAAGTTTTTTTACCAAAAGAGTTATAATTAAATCGAAAAATTGTAAATTTAAAGATGCTTTCTAAAAAAACAAAATACGGACTTAAGGCTCTTAGTTATCTTGCTAAGCAACCCATTAATGAGCCTGTTTTAATTTCTGATATTTCTGAATCAGAAAATATATCTAAAAAATTTTTAGAGAGTATTTTACTTATTTTAAAGAAGAATGGCATTCTAGCCTCAAAGAAAGGTAAAGGAGGAGGCTATTATTTACTTAAAAAGCCAAGTGAAATTAAAATTTCAACAGTTATTAGAGTGCTGGAAGGGCCAATAGCAATGTTACCTTGTGTTAGTTTAAACTATTACGAAAAATGTGATGACTGCAAGAGTGAAGAACTTTGTAGTATAAATAGATTAATGGTTGAAGTGAGAGATAGTACTCTAAAAGTTTTAGAAAATAAAACTTTAAAAGATTTTCACTGTGGTGATTAAAAATATTGAAATATTAAAAAGGATAAAAAAGGGGCTTTCAATTCGAAGCCCCTTTTTTATGTTTATACTTTCTCTAGTATAGGAATTTTTATTTCGAATAATTCATTTTTTAAATGAACTAACTCCAATAATAACTGATCATTAGAAACTTCAAAATTATTTAAGGTGTTAGAAAATAATATCTGATAATATTCAATACCATCATTTAAATTATTTTTAAATGTGTTTAAATATTTTTCTTGCTTTTTACTGAAGGTGTCTTTAAATTCTTCTACTTTATTTGAAAAATAATCAACATACATAGATAATTCTTTTATGAACATATGAGGTCTGCTTGTTGTTGAAACAACATTAGATTTACCATAAATATGGCTTACCATTTCTTTTAAAGAAAGTTCTTTTGAAAAATAAGCCATGTTTGGACCAGGACAAATTGCGACACCTTGATCTTCACCTTTATGAGGCATATTATAATTTATAACTGCAGCATTTGCAAGGCCTTCACACAAACAAGTTTTATCTGTAATTTGTTTTGACTTTGCTTCAAAAATTGTTTGCTCTAAATTTTCTAGAGATAACTCTTCTAATTGTTGAGTTTGGTATTTTTTTGAAGCCGTACAAATTGGTCTTCCTTTTGAATCTAAGCTTAATGCAAGAAACTTTTTAGGACAAGAACTTCCAGCTTTATTATTTTCAATTCTATTGTTTTTAATAATTTCGTTGGTGCTGTTTTTTAAACTATTAAAAGGCACACCTAAAGGAGAAACATTACTCAAAAACAAATCCTTTTCTGTTGCTTTTTTTAATGTTTCAATAGTTTCAGAATCTACTGTTGTTGCTTCAGGAACTAATAAAAAGGGTGTTCCCCAACCTACAGAATCAATGTTATAATTATCTAATAAAAACTCTTGTTCTTTTGAATTTCCAACTCCACCTTGTACAGTAATGTTTAAATCTAATTTTGATGCTGGAATTGCCTTACCTTTAGTTTCCAAAGCATTTATTAATATGCTATGAACATCATCAATTAAAGCGTTTTTATTACCTTTAAACTCTTCTAAAATAGGCCCTAATAAATAACCATCAGAAGCAAAAGCATGACCACCACAATTTAATCCAGATTCAATTCTGTATTCAGAAACCCAAAGTCCTTTTTTTGCTAAAAATTTCCCTTGAATTAATGCGGATCTATAATCACTTACTTTTAATATTATTTTCTTTTTTATATTTCCTTGTTCATCAGGAAAAAAATCATTGAAACTTTCAAAGTAAGCATACAATCTTGGATTCATTCCTGCAGATAAAACTATTGAAGATTCTAAATTACTATTTGCAAAACCTCTTAAGGCTGCGTGGGCATCATTAAATTCCGTTGGAAGTTTTTCCTTTCCTTTAAAATTAGCTTTATCAAGCTTTGTCATGATATTTACATCAATACTTCCAGGTTTTAAATGGTTTTCAATCCAATTAGAAACGTCTTCTTTTAAAGAATTATGTTGAATAGTATTTACAAAACTTTGTTTTATTTCTGAAAAATCAGGTAGCATTTCAATATATTTATCGAATTCACTACTTTTTTCTTCAAAACTCTTTTTTAAATTTTCAAAAGTATTATTTACAATAGAGTCTACAGTATTAAGATAAGAGGTAATTCTTTTAGCCCTATAATCTTCTACTTTAGTTGAAATTGCTTTGAACGGAATTTCAAATTTATTTGAATAATATTCGTTCATTTTTTCAACGATAACATCATCTACAATTGAAATTACAGATGAAATACCATATTTGGCAATTTTAATTGGACTATCTAATGTAAATGCAAGACCCATTACTGGAATATGAAAGGAATGGGGGTTTTTTTGTTTTTGCATATTATTTATTTTTTATTTATTGACAAAAAATGCTAAGTGGCAAAAGTAATTAACAACCCTTCAATAAAACTGACAATTATCATATATAGGGTAATTTTCACAATAGTTTATGAAAAAAACCAGCACACTTAAAGTGAACTGGCTTAACAATTTAAATATATAAATTGGAATTAGCTTCCTGATACACTGCCTCCAGAAGAGGTGTCTTTGTTAACATCTTTTGGATTTCCTTCATAATCGATATCACCACCGCTACTAGCTTTTGCGGTTAGTTTTCCTGAGACGTTTACATTAATATTTGCCCCACTACTAGCTTTTGCATAAGCATCAACTGATTTTAATTCATCAGCATCAATTGAGCTTCCACTACTAGCGCTTGCGGAAAATGTAGTTGTTTTTCCAAAAACATCTATATTGGCACCACTTGATGTTTCGCTGTTTACATCATTAGCATTAACATATACTTTAATAGAACTTCCACTACTAGCATCTAACTCTAACGATGTTGATTGAAGTGTGTTTTCTGATTTAACAGAAGCTCCGCTAGAAGCTTTAATTTTTTTAATGTTTTCTGTAGTTAAATAAACATTTCTAGCTTTTGCTCTGTATACATTTTTTTCAAAATATATTTTTAATTCATTATTTTGAACTTCTGTAATTAGAATATCTATAATATTCTCATCGGCTTCAACTTTTAACTCTGTTGAATTATCTTGTGTTAAATGTAACTGAATGCCTTGTTGTACTTTAATTACATCAAAGTCGGAACTAATAGTCCTATCTTCTGTTACTACATGGTTGTTTCCTTTAATTCCGGTAAACCCATCAATAAAACAAGATGTGGTAGAAATTAGAAGAATAACTATTGCGATAATTTTGGTTATTATTTTCATTGTTTATAATTTTTAGTTTTTCAAACTTATGTCGATTTTAGCTTAGAATTTAATTAAGTTGGATGAACTGTTGATATTTTAGTACGAACTGTTATTATTCGATTTTCACTCCGTTTTCATCAATCTTTATTTGAGCATTATTATCGCCGTCATTCACCTTAATTTCAACACCATTACTATCAATATTCAATTTAAAATGTTCATTTTCTCTTTTGTATCGTTCACCAAAAATACTTGGATCACAGTCTAAACATTCCAAACCGTTTTCGGTCATTTTATAGTAATGTTTAGCCATATCTAGGTCATTAATATTTTGAATGTTATCCACATCATCTAAAAATGTACGGGTAGAATTATCTAAATAAATAATGGTATTGATTGGTAAATAAACAGTTATGTCTATTAATTGTTCTTTAGCCATATTTTGAAAATCAGTTAAAAAATATCCATTTAGCAATAAATCATTATTAGATAAATTAAATTGGTATTCAACGGATTCGGCATTGTTATTTGCTTTTAATCTGTTTTTTCCGGATGATTCTTTTCTAATTTTTATAAAAGCATTTAAGTTGTCTGTTGTTTTAAGATCAACATTTATTCTTGTTGAATACAATTTTTTAATATCCCGATCATAAACAGTCTCATAACTATAGCGTCTTGTAAGTTCACTCCTATTTGATAAATTATTATCATCACCAATCATTTTTACTTTTAAAGTATCGTTTGCTACAAAAGGTAATTGTTCTGTTTGGATATATACTCCATCATATGCGTTTTGAGAAGCAAAATTTATACCTGCAAAGCCTATGCCTAGAAGAGATATTATCCAAATTCCAAGAAGTGACAGTTTTGTTGTTGTACTAAATGATTTTACGTTGCTAGATAATATTTTAAGCCCGAGCATAAACAGTACTACAAACGGTACTCCAATTGCTATAAAAGTAAATATGATAAGTAACCAGGTTGGTATAATGGAATCGAAAAAGAATGGGGGATGATGAATAAATCCGTGATCAAATCCTAAAATTCCAAAGCTACCTAATGAGAATGCACCTATTATAAGTCCAATTAAAGTTGCAGCTGCAATGAAAATTAGCAGGGCACCAATAAATTTACCAAAAATGCTGAATAATGTAATTAGTATTTTACCTAAAGTATCCAATATTTCTTGAATTCCTGATTTTGTTTTGTTCTCAACGTTTTTTTTAAAATCAGAACTTTTTACTTTTTCAGTTACATCATTAACGCCATCTTTAACTCTTGTAGAAACATCTTGAAATTCTTCTCTAATTTTTTTTTCGATGTTACTAATGTTTACTGGCTCACCCTTCATTTGTAGCTTCTCTGCAGTGGTTTCGGCTTGCGGAATAAGTATCCATAATAATGGGTAAACTAAAAATCCAAATCCAAATCCAAACGCTAGTACTAACCAAATTATACGCATCCAAATGGTATCAATTCCAAAATAGTGACCCAATCCAGAACAAACTCCTCCTAAAAATTTATCGTCACCATCTCTAAATAATTTTTTTGAAGGTGATTTAGATCTATATTTTGGTTCATCTTCAAAAATTTCTTCATCAACTAAATAATCTTCAGGTTTCCCCATGATTTTAGTAATTTCATCAATGTCGTTTTCATTAACAACTTGACGTTCGTCTTTAATTCTTTCAGAAAGTAATTCACCAATTCTATGTTCAATATCATTTAAAATTTCATCTCTTCCTTGTGGATCATCACTTAAAGATCGTCTAATGGCATCTAAATAAAGTTTCAATTTTTGATAAGCTATTTCATCAATATGAAAGAAGATACCTCCTAAATTTATATTTATTGTCTTATTCATTTTCGGTTGGTTTATTGGTAGTTACTAAGTTTACTGCTTCTACAAGGTCACTCCAAGTTGTGTTTAATTCTTTTAAAAATAATTTTCCTGTTTCAGTTAAGGCATAATATTTTCTTGGTGGTCCAGATGTCGATTCTTCCCAGCGATAGCTGAGTAAGCCGGCATTTTTTAATCTAGTTAGTAAAGGATACACTGTACCTTCTACAACTAATAGTTTTGCATCTTTTAGCTGCGATAAAATTTCAGAAGTGTATGCATCTCCATGTTGTAAAATGGAAAGTATGCAAAACTCTAAAACTCCTTTTCGCATTTGTGCTTTTGTGTTTTCTATCTTCATTTGTTAAGATTTAATATATTAAAAGCGTATTGCTATTTTATAAATTCAATTGTAAATGGATAATGATAATCTTCACCATTATTTGCTTTTATACTCGCAGAAATTATTAATATAAATTTTAAAATTACTGCTGGGATAATTCCTATTAAAATTGCTATTAAACCCAGGCCAAGAGTTAAAATTGCAATAGGGATTATTAGTAAGGCTAATAAAAAGCAATAAAAAATTAAACTAAGTTGAAAATTTACTGCAGATTTTCCGTGAGCATCTATATAGGTACTTTCATTTTTTTTAGCTAACCATAATACAAGTGGCGCAATAATATTTCCAAATGGAAAAAACCATCCGGCAAAACCACTTAAATGTGTGATTGAACTGTAATTTTTATCATTTTGAGTTATCATAATTAATGGTTTTATTAGTTTCTTATGCAAATATATGTATAAAAGATAGTAGTATGCAAGACATAGTACTATAAATTAACAATATTTTAACAAATTTAAATATTGTTAAATGCTTTATTTAATGTTAAATAATTATTTCGGCTTCTTAAATATTTGTATATTTGACTTGAATATATATATAAATGGTTGTGTTTATAATATAAATGGTTTAAAACATTAAAAACTATAATTACTTGACAATGAGAGTTGAAAATAATTTTTATGAAAACTTAACTAAAGAAGAACTCCTTATTCTTTTAAAAGAAAAAGAGGATATTATATATTCTATGCAACATGATAATAGAAAATGTGAAAATATCTTTAATAATTCTTTGGACGGAATTTATAAAAGCAATCCTAATGGAAAATTTATAGTTGTTAATACTGCATTGGTTGAAATGTTAGGATATGATTCTAAAGAAGAATTGTTAGAAATAAACATTAAAACACAACTTTACCTTAATTTAAAAGATAGAGAAGGTGTTATTGATCAGTTTTGTGACAAAGAGAAAGAAATGCATCGTGTCTACAAAAAAGATGGGTCAATAATTTGGATTGAAGATTACGGAAGAAATATATATGATGATAGTGGAAATATTTTATACTATGAAGGTATCATAAGAAATGTTACAGACATTAAAAGAGCAAATGATATACAAGAGGTATTATTAAACATTTCTCAGTATGGATATGAGGACCAAGACTTAAAAAATTATAATGAATATATAATCAATCAGTTAGGTCGATTAATTGATGTTTCGAATTCTTATATTGCATTTTATAATAATGAAAACCAAACTATTAACATACCATTTGTTTCTGGTGAAAATGGAAAAGAAGATTTCCCAGTTGGAAAGTCATTGACAGGCTTTTTAATAAAAGGTAAAAAACCACTACTAATTAAATCTGAAGAGTTCCAAAATCTTATTAAATCTGGGGAAGTTGAATTAATGGGTCGAATGTCTAAAGTATGGTTGGGTGTTCCTTTAGAACTGAATAATGTTGTAATTGGTGCTATTGTATTACAAAGCTATGATGATGAAAACGCATATAAGGAAAGTGACATTGACCTGCTAAAGTTTGTTTCATCACAAATTTGTTTAGCAATAGGAAGAAAACGGAATTTAGAAGAGTTAGCAATTTCAAAAGAGGTGTTAAGAAAAGTACTGGATAATATTCCTGTAAAAGTGTTTTGGAAAAATAAAGAATCTAAATTTTTGGGTTGTAATGTATCATTTTTAGAGGTAAATTCTTTTAGTAATGAAAATGAAGTAATTGGAAAAACCGATTTTGATTTTAATAATAAGGAAGATGCAAAAAAATATAGGGCAGACGATGTTGCCACTATGTTAAGTGGAAAACCAAAATTAAATTATCATACGCAACTTATTATAAATGGTACAAAAAGATGGGTTACAACAAGTAAATTGCCATTTTTTGATGAAAACAATAACGTTATAGGTATTATAGGTACTTCAGAAGATATTACGGAGCGTAAAGAAGGTGAAATTAAGTTAAAAAAAGCAATAAAAGAAGCGACACTTGCTAAAGAAATTTTAAGAAAAGTGTTAGATAATATTCCAATAAGAGTTTTTTGGAAAGATAAAGAATCGAGGTTTTTAGGCTGTAATAAATGTTTTTATGAAGCATTATCTTTTAAAAGTGATAAAGAGGTTATTGGTAAAACGGACTATGATTTGAATAGTAAAAAAGTTGCAGATATTACAAGGAACGATGAGCTCGAGATTATGAATACTGGAATTCCAAAATTAAAATTTCGTGAAACTTTTATAGATGATGGAGAGCAGCTTATATTTAGTTCTAACAAGCTTCCTTTTGTAAATCAAAATAATGAAATAATTGGTATTATAGGAACTTCAAATGATATTACTGAGCGCGTAAAATCAAATGAGAAATTAAAAAATGCAACAGATGAAGCCATTGCTGCAAATCTATCAAAGTCCACTTTTTTATCTAATATGAGTCATGAAATTAGAACTCCAATGAATGCTATTTTAGGGTATTCTCAACTTTTACAGGAAGATGATAATTTAACTAAAGTGCAACAGGAAAATTTAAAAACCATTAATAAAAGCGGTGAGCATTTACTAGCATTAATAAATGATATTTTAGATATGTCTAAAATAGAAGCGGGAAGAATTTCATTAAAATTAAGTGACTTCAATTTTACTGAAGTTTTAAAAGAAGTTGAGCAGTTATTCAGAATTAAAGCAACTCAAAATAAAATAGATTTATCTTTCAATATTGAAAAGGATGTACCTAAGGTAATTAAGGCAGATGAATCTAAGATTAAACAAGTAATTATTAATTTAGTTGGAAATGCAATTAAGTTTACTAAACAAGGATTTGTTCAAGTTTCGGTATCGAAAATATCTAATGGGATATTGCAGGTTAATGTAAAAGATAGTGGGCAAGGTATTTTAAAAGAAGAACAAGAAACTATATTTAAACCTTTTGAACAAGCTCAAAATGGAGATAGAGTGATAGGTGGTACAGGTTTAGGATTGGCAATAAGTAAAAAGTTTTCTAATCTTATGAATGGCGATGTTGTTTTAGAAAGCGAATTAGGAAAAGGCTCTACGTTTTCTTTTAATTTTGAATATTCTGAGAGCTTGGAAACTATTTTAAAAGAAGAAATGGAAGAATTACAAGTTATTGGATTAAGTGAAAACAATAAAAATTTAAAAATAGCTATTGTAGATGACAGATTTGAAAATAGAGATATATTATTTAAAAAGTTAAATCCATTAGGTTTTGATATTAAAATGGCTGAAAATGGTAAAGAAGCTGTTGAATTATATGAAAAATGGAAACCAGATATTATATTAATGGATGTTGTTATGCCAATTATGAATGGAATTGAAGCAACCAGAAGGATATTTGAAATTTCAGGGAATCACAATGTTAAAATAATTGTGGTGAGTGCAAGTGCATTGGAATCGGAGCAAAAAGAAATAATGGATTTAGGAGCTACAGTTTTTATAAAAAAACCTGTAATATTTAATGTATTATTATTTGAATTACAAGATAAAGGTGGTGTTGATTTTATTTATGAAAAGAGAAATAGAAAAATAGTGGAAAATCAGGAAAGTACTCCTTTAGAAGTACCGCTAATAATGAAAGATAAAATTTGTTCTGCAGCTGCTGAAGGCGATTTTATATTACTTCAGAACTTGTTAGAAGATCTTAAAATAGAAACAAATAGCTCATATGATTTTATAGAGAATTGTATAAATGAAATGGAATTTGAAGAGGTGATTAATTGGTTTAAATCTTAATACAATATTATGGAAACTTTAAAAAAAGTAATACTAATTGTTGACGATAATGCAAATAACCTCAAATTAATTGCAAATGTTCTAACGGGAAGTAATTATGATTTTAGGATGGCCAAAAGTGGTAAATTAGCCCTAAGCATTTTAGAAAAAACTAAACCTGATTTAATTCTTTTGGATATTCAAATGCCTGAAATGGATGGCTATGAAACGTGTAGGAGAATAAGGAAAAATAAAGAAACTGATAATATTCCAATCATTTTTTTAACAGCAAATACAGATTCGGAAAGTGTTAATGAGGCATTTAAAGCAGGTGGTGTTGATTTTGTAACAAAACCATTTTATAGTGAAGAATTATTGGCTAGAATAAACACTCATATTAAATTAAAAAATCAGACGGAAGAATTAGCACGTCAAAATGCAACTAAGGATAAGTTTTTTTCAATAATCTCACATGATTTAAAAAACCCATTAGCTAATATTATTGGATTTTCTGAATTGTTAAAAGAAGATTTTGATGAATTGAAAACGGAACAAATTAAAAGCTTTATTCAATATATTTATGAATCTTCAATGTTTTCATTAGAAATTCTAGATGATCTAATGAATTGGGCAAGAATTCAAAATGGAAGTTTGAAATCAGAAAAAAACAACATTAATTTAAGTAGTTTATTAAATAAAAATATTGAGGGGCACACGCCACAAGCCTTAGCAAAAAATATTCATTTTAATTCTCAATTTGATGAAAACTTGGTTGTTAATGCTGATGAAAAAATGATTTCCACAGTTGTAAGAAATTTAATTTCTAATGCTATTAAATTTACACCAAATGGAGGTGAAATTGTTGTTTCATCGAAAGAATTACTTGTGAATAATAAAAAAGTTATTGAAACTGAGATAAAAGATAATGGGATTGGAATGAGTTATGAAGATTTAAATAAACTATTTAAAATAGAACATAATTTTATTTCAAAAGGTACTAATAATGAAACTGGTACAGGATTAGGACTTATACTTTGTAAAGAGTTTATTTCTAAAAATGATGGCGAAATTAGAGTGGAAAGTAAACTTGAATTAGGAAGTAAATTTATTTTCGACCTTGAATGTGCTTTATAAAAAAGTAAATATTTTACCAAAATAACAAATTAACTATATCTTTTTTTTAATTTAACCTCAAAATAAAATATATGGAGGTTACCGTAAAAAAAATGAATAAATTTTTAATGTTTAAATTACCTTCCGCTTTTTTATGTGGGGTAAAATTAAAAATTTTAGATTCCTCAAAAGCCATCGTTACCGTTCGTCACAGATGGATAAATCAAAACCCTTTCAAATCAATGTATTTTGCGGTTCAATCTATGGCATCAGAGCTTTCTACAGGAGCTATTGTTATAAAAAAAATCAAAGAAAGTGGTAAGCCAATATCTATGTTAGTTACAAATCACAATGGTAAGTTTACTAAAAAAGCTACTGGTTTAATTACATTTACTTGTAATGATGGCGCCTTAATTGATGAAGCTTTGAAAAGAACTATTTCCACAGGTGAAGGGCAAACAATAACAATGAAATCTGTTGGTTTAAATGAGCAAGGTGAGCAGGTCTCAGTGTATGAATTTGAATGGAGTGTTAAATTGAAATCAAAAAAATAACTTAAAACAATTATTATGAACGCACATGAAATCGATTATCACATACATGGGGAAGAAATGCAGTATGTTGAAATTGAATTGGATCCACAAGAAGGAGTTGTTGCAGAATCTGGTAGTTTTATGATGATGAACGATGGAATAACAATGGACACTATTTTTGGAGATGGTTCAAACCAGGATGAAGGGATTTTGGGTAAACTTTTTTCAGCTGGGAAGCGATTGTTAACTGGTGAAAGTTTGTTTATGACCGTTTTTACAAATGCTGGAGTTGGAAAGAAGAAAGTTTCTTTTGCAGCACCATATCCAGGTCAAATTATCCCGATTGATTTAAGTGAGTTAGGAGGTAAGTTTGTTTGCCAAAAAGATGCTTTTTTGTGCTCTGCGAAAGGAGTTTCTGTTGGAATAGAGTTTTCAAAAAAAATGGGAAGAGGATTTTTTGGAGGTGAAGGTTTTATAATGCAAAAATTGGAAGGTGATGGAATGGCATTTGTACATGCTGGTGGAAATATGTCTAAAAAAGTATTGCAGCCAGGAGAAATTTTAAAAGTTGATACAGGTTGTGTTGTTGGTTTTACTAAAGAAGTTAATTACGATATAGAATTTGTTGGAGGAATTAAAAATACTGTTTTTGGAGGTGAAGGGTTGTTTTTTGCTACTTTACAAGGCCCTGGAACTGTGTATGTACAATCTTTGCCATTTAGTAGGTTAGCTGGTAGAGTGTTGGCTTTAGCACCTCAAACTGGCACAAAGCGTAGAGGAGAAGGAAGTATTTTAGGTGGTATTGGAGATATTTTAGATGGCGATAACAGAATATAAAAATAGAAAAACCGAAGCTTAGCTTCGGTTTTTTTATTTAATCATTTAAAGTTTCTAGCTCTTTAAAGTTTCTATTTAATCTTTTTAAAAGGATCCCATATATTATTCTATAATAACCCCATAATAGTCCAAGAACAACAAATAAAGCAATTACTTGGGCAATTAGCATAATATTAAAAAACTTATCATCATCAATTGCTTTATTATCGGGATTTAGAGCTTCAATTAAAGTTTCAGGATTTGAAAACATAATAATATTTACTACAATTGATAATAAAACATATAATGTAATATTGTAATAAACATAGTAGTTTACAGTTTTTCTAGTTTTAATAATTTTTTGCATTAACAAATTGGTGTTGTCAATAACAGATATTGATTTGTAATTTTTATAAAACAAATAAATAAATACGAGTATAACAAAATAATGTAATCCTTGAGTTATATATAAAAAGGTTTTTAGATTAAATTTCTCATAAATTTCTAAATATTTTTCTGGAACAAACAAGTTTATAGCACTCCAGAAAAAGAGTTCAGCAATGCATATTATAAAAATCCACTTCACAATTGAAGATGATTTTTTATGAATCATTTTATAGATCTCATTATAAGATAGTTTTGGAAAATTAGCGTCCTGCTTTTTCCAGTCTTTTTTTAATAATTCTAATTCATCCATAGTTTACGGATTTAATATTGTTTTTAAGCGAGTCTTAATTCTATTCATTTTCACTCGTGCATTAACCTCTGAAATACCTAATGTTTCCGATATTTCTCTATAATTCTTATCTTCTAAATACAAGAAAATTAAACCTTTGTCGATGTCTGATAATTGGTGAATTGCTTTATACATTAAATTCAATTGCTCTTCTTCCGTATTATCATAATCTGTAGATTTAATTCTATGTAAAACAGTGTCAAAATCTTGCGTTTTTATGGTACGCTTAGATTTTCTGTACAATGTAATTGCGGTATTTAACCCAATTCTATACATCCATGTACTTAGTTTCGAATCGCCTCTAAACTTTGGATATGCTTTCCAAAGTTGAATTGTAATCTCTTGAAACAAATCATTGTGAGATTCTTGATTGTTAGTATATATCCTACATACTTTATGAATTATTTTCTGATGTTCTTGAAACTCAGAAATAAATTTATGTTCAAGTTCTTTGTTCACAGGTTTGAGTTAGTTTCTATTATATGTAGCATTTAAAATTAAAATGTTACAACTTTAGAGTTAAAATAAAAAAGCAACTCAATTGAGTTGCTTTTTTTATATCATTATTTAAATTTTATTCTTCGTTAGTTTTAATGGTTTTAATAAATTTATCCAATTTCAAACCATATTTTGATGTTTTTATATTTTCTGATAATCTATTATTAATGGTGTCTAATAATTTAATATTAGCATTGTATAATTCTGTTAAAGCAATATAAGGTGCAACTTCCTTATCGTTATTCTGAATTGCAAAATTTGTAGAATAATAATACTTTCGCTTTATTAAATTAGCTTCTTCTTTTTCCAGATTTAATAATAATGAGTCATTATTATCTCGTTGAGCTTCAAATTTAGATTTAATAAAATCTAGCTCTTTCCCTCTAAATTGTTTTATCATATTATAATACTGATCTAATAATTCTTGATTTTTAGAGCCACTAATTTTAACTGAGGTTGTTAATTTAGCTAATTTAGAATTTACTGTAATTTCTCCGTTTTCACCAAAGAATTCAATTTTTTCGTTCTCTTTCTTGTCAAGCGTAATATAATATATTTCAGGACTAGTTATTTCATCTACAAGCACAAAATTACTATTTCCATTTAATTGAACGGAGTCAACAGAAATTAACAAAGTATCCTTAATTTTTTGCAGGTAAACAGTTCCTTTTTTTAAACCGTCAATGTTTCCATTAACAACCATACTTCCTGTTTTTTCTTTAGAACAAGACGCTAAAAATGCGATAATAACAATACAGCTAACTATTTTTTTCATTTAATAAAGTTTATAGGGCAAATATCTAATTTTTATTTTAATTTATATAAAAATTAAGGTGCAACTATTCGCATTAATTCAGTGGTAAGCATAGCTCCATAGGTACCAACTACATAGCCAAAAACAGCTAATAAAACTCCAACGGTGGCTAGTGATGGATGAAAAGCTGCTGCCACAACTGGTGCTGATGCAGCACCACCTACATTTGCCTGACTTCCAACAGCTAAGAAAAAGTAAGGTGCTTTAATAAGTTTTGCAACCAAAACCAATAAAATAACGTGAATGGTCATCCAAACAACACCTACTAATATAAGACCTGGGTTTTCTAAAATTTTACTTAAATCCATTTTCATCCCTATGGTAGCAACTAAAATATAAATAAAAACACTTCCTATTTTGCTGGCACCTGCACCTTCATATGTTTTTAATTTTGTGAAAGATGCAATAATTCCTAAAATGGTAGCAATACTTATCATCCAGAAAAATTGAGATCCAAACGAGGAAAGCGCCGAACTTTTATCGCTAACGGCTTCAAAGTTATCTTTTAGAAACCCTGATATTGCATTGGCACCAAAATGAGAGAATCCCACAATTGTAAATGCAATTGATAAAATTATAATTAAATCTGATAATGATGGGTTTCTTGAAATTTTTGATGAATAAGACGAAACTTTTTCTTTTAATTCTTCAATTGCAGAAGTGTCTGATTTTAACCATTTATCTATTTTTTCAGATTTTCCAATTCCAATTAGAACAATTGCCATCCACAAATTGGCAACTACTATATCAACTAAAACCATTCCTCCATATTTCTTTGGATTGTATTCATAAATTTCTAACATTGCGGCTTGGTTTGCACCGCCACCAATCCAGCTTCCTGCTAATGTGGCTAAACCTCTCCAAACAGCATCTGGTCCAGCGCCACCAACAGTTTCTGGTGATACCATTGAAATTAACATAATAGCAATTGGACCACCAATTATAATTCCAACGGTACCTGTTAAAAACATAATTAAGGCTTTTGGGCCTAGATTAAAAACCGCTTTTAAATCGATACTCAATGTCATTAAAATTAAAGCAGCAGGTAGTAAAAATCGACTAGCTACGTAATAAAGTTGAGAGCTATGTGTTGTTACTTCCCCAATTTCATTAATTGATTCCCATTCAGGAGCAATTATACCGGCAGAGGTAAAAATGGCTGGCAATAGATAAGCCATTAATAGCGCAGGAACGTATTTATAGAACTTTTTCCATCCTTTATTTTCACTTGAAGAAGTGTAGAAAACAAAACCTAGTGTTAACATTAAAATTCCAAAGGCAATTGTGTCTTGTGTAAAAAAGGGTGTAGTATCCATACGTTTATTTTGAATTTGGGCTAAATTAACAATTTTTATGTGTTTATTCGTAAAAAATCAATATTTGGTTTCTTATATTTGCTAGATAAAATTTAACCAAATGAAATATATAAAACTTTATTTTTTATTAGCCTTATTTATAGTTTCTTGTAAAACAGTGCAGGAAACAACCCAAGCTGTAAAAATTGCAGAGCCCGAAGTAGTTGATACCAGAGAAATTCAAGGTGGAATGTGGATTCCTTCTTTGTTAGAAGGTGTAAATGAAAAAGAAATGCAACAGTTAGGTAGTAAAATGACTGCCAAAGACATTTACGATGTAAACAACTCAAGTTTAAAAGATGCCATTGTTCATTTTAATGGAGGTTGTACGTCAGAAATTATTTCTCCAAACGGATTGTTATTAACAAATCATCACTGTGGTTATGGAGCAATTCAGTCACATTCTTCTGTAGATCACAATTTTTTAAAAGATGGTTTTTGGGCTATGAGTTATGAAGATGAATTGGCAAATCCAAGTATGTCTGTAACTTTTATCAAAAGAATAGATGATGTTACTACTTTGGTTTTTCAAGGAGTTTCTGATGATTTGGATGAAGCTTCTAAAATGAAGTTAATCAATCAAAATATTTTAAAAGTAAACAAAGAATCACAAAAGGAAGCTTGGCAAAATTCCAATATTAAGTCATTTTACAATGGAAATCAATACATTTTATTTGTAACTGAAGAGTATAACGATATTCGTTTAGTTGGTGCTCCACCTACATCAATTGGAAAATTTGGTGCAGATACAGATAACTGGATGTGGCCTCGCCACACCGGAGATTTTTCTATGTTTAGAATTTATGCGGACGCAAATAATCGCCCGGCGAAATATTCAAAAGATAATGTGCCTTACAAACCAAATCATTATTTACCAATATCACTAGATGGTGTTGCTGAAAAAGATTTTACGTTGGTATTTGGATTTCCAGGAAGAACAAATGAGTATTTACCTGCCGTTGGAGTAGACCAAACTGTTAATGTATTAAATCCTGCAAAAATTGAAATAAGAGAAAATGCTTTAAAAATTGTTGATTCTTATATGCGTAAAGATCCTGCAATTAAAATCAAATATGCATCTAAATTTGCATCTATTGCTAACTATTGGAAAAAATGGATTGGTGAAAATCAGGGAATTGAAAAATCAAATGCAATTGAGAAGAAAAGAGAATTAGAAGCTGAATTTTCTAAAATTGTTGAAGAAAAAGACTTAACCGGTTACAAAACGTTGTTGTCAGATTTTGAAAAATTATACAAAGAAATTGAAAGTGTTTCACTAGCGCGTGATTATTGGGTTGAAGTTGCCTATAGAAATGTTGAATTGTTAGGAATAACTTTTAGAACATATCAATTAGAACAGGCTTATTTAAGAGGAGGTGTAGAAGCGTTTGAAAAAACTAAAGAAGCTACTTTAAGTAGATTTGAAGGTGTTTATAAAAATTATAGTGCTGTTGTTGATAAACCGGTTTTTGAAAAATTAGTTGCTTTATACGCACAGAAATCTCCAAAGGAATATTTGCCAACAAATATGGTTGGTGTTGATTTTGGAGCCTTAGCAAATGATATTTATTTAAATTCTAAGCTTACATCAATAGAAGGAGCAAAGGAATTGCTAACTGGTTCTCCTGAAGAGGTTATTAAGAATATAAATGAAGATAAGGCATATCAATTTGGAAAAGAATTACATGCTGTTTTTTACAATAAAATTGAACCTAAATTCCAACAATTAAATATGGAATTGGTTGCTGTTCAAAAACAATATATGAAAGGTTTAATGGAAGTTTTTCCAAACAAACGATTCTTCCCGGATGCTAATAGTACGTTGCGTGTAACTTACGGACAGGTAAGAGGTTACGAACCAAGAGATGGAGTTTATTATAACACTACCACTTATTTAGATGGTGTTATGGAAAAATATGTACCTGGAGATTATGAGTTTGATGTTCCTCAAAAATTACAAGATTTATACAAAGCAAAAGATTACGGACAATATGCTGAAAATGGAAAAATGCCTGTGTGCTTTATTGGTACAAACCATACAACAGGAGGTAATTCTGGAAGTCCGGCAATAGATGCGCAAGGAAATTTAATAGGATTGAATTTTGACCGAGTTTGGGAAGGTACAATGAGTGATATGAATTATGACCCAGACATTTGTAGAAACATTATGGTTGATATCCGTTACGTGCTGTTTATTGTTGATAAATATGCAGGAGCAAAAAATTTAATTGAAGAAATGACATTAGTTCACCCAAAAAAGTAAAAATATAAAACGATGAAGTATATAAAACTCTATTTAATAGTAGCATTATTAGTAGCTTCCTGTAAAACAGTTCAGGAAACAACAACAGTAGTTAAAAAAGCAGAAATACCAACAGTACAGGATACTAGAGATATTCAAGGAGGAATGTGGGTTCCTTCATTATTGGAAGGAATGAATGCCGATGAAATGGCTCAGTTGGGTATGAAAATGTCTGTAAATGATATTTATGATGTAAATAATTCAAGTTTAAAAGATGCAATTGCTCACTTTGGTGGTGGTTGTACTTCTGAAGTAATTTCTCCAAACGGATTGTTGTTAACTAACCATCATTGTGGTTATGGTGTAATTCAATCTCATTCGTCTGTTGATCACGATTATTTAAAAGATGGTTTTTGGGCTATGAGTTATGAAGAAGAATTACCAAATGAAAGCTTAAGTGCAACTTTTATTAAAAGAATTGACGATGTAACAGTTCAAGTTTTTGAAGGTGTTAATGATGATATGGACGAAGCTTCAAAAATGAAATTAATTAACCAAAATATTTTAAAAGTAAATAAAGAGGTTGCAAAGGAAGCTTGGCAAGAGTCTTATGTTAGATCCTTTTTTAAAGGAAATCAGTATTTATTATTTGTAACTGAAAAATTTACAGATGTACGTTTGGTTGGAGCACCTCCAACATCTATTGGGAAATTTGGAGCAGATACAGACAATTGGATGTGGCCGCGCCATACCGGAGATTTTTCTATGTTTAGAATTTATGCTGATGCAAATAACCGTCCGGCGGCATTTTCAAAAGACAATAAACCTTATAAACCAAATCATTATTTACCAATATCTTTAGATGGTGTTGAAGAAAATGATTTTACGTTAGTATTTGGATTTCCTGGAAGAACAAATGAATATTTACCAGCAGTTGGTGTAAACCAAATTGCAAATGTTCTAAACCCAGCTAAAATAGAAATAAGAGACAATGCATTAAAAATTGTTGATTCTTATATGCGTAAGGATGATGCAATAAAAATAAAATACGCTTCTAAGTTTGCTTCAATAGCTAATTATTGGAAAAAATGGATTGGAGAAAGCCAGGGGATAAATCAAACAAATGCAATTGAGAAAAAGCGTGAATTAGAAGCTGAGTTTTCTAAAATTGTTGAAGAAAAAGATTTAGTTGGATATAAAACCTTGTTATCTGATTTTGAGAGATTGTATAAAGAAATTGAAAGTGTTTCTTTAGCACGTGATTATTGGATTGAAGTTGCCTATAGAAATGTTGAATTGTTAAATATTACATTTAGTGCATACCAATTAGAACAGGCTTTTTTAAGAGGTGGAGTTGATGCCTTTGAAAATAGAAGAGAAGCTGTTTTAAACGGTTATGAAGGAAAGTTTAAAAATTATAGCGCTATGGTTGATAAACCAGTTTTTGAAAAATTGGTAAAGTTATATGCTGACAAATCTCCTAAAGAATATTTGCCTTCAAATATGGCAAATGTTGATTTTACATCTTTAACTAATGATATTTATTTAAATTCTAAGTTAACAACATTAGAAGGTGCAACCGAATTATTATCAGGTTCTGCTGAAGAAGTAATTAAAAGATTAAATGAAGATAAGGCATATCAATTTGGTAAAGAATTACACGGAGCATTTTATAATAAAATTGAACCAAAATTTCAACAAGTAAATCTGGAGTTGGAAGCAGTTCAGAAAAAATATATGAAGGCTTTAATGGAGGTTTTTCCGAATGAACGTTTCTTTCCAGATGCAAATAGTACTTTAAGAGTAAATTATGGAATGGTAAAAGGGTATGAGCCAAAAGATGGCGTAGCTTATACAACTGGAACTACTTTAAAAGGTGTGATGGAAAAATATGTGCCTGGAGATTATGAGTTTGATGTTCCTCAAAAATTACGTGATTTATATGATGCTAAAGATTATGGACAATATGGTGAAAATGGAAAAATGCCAGTAAATATTTTGACAACAAATCATATGACTGGTGGGAACTCTGGAAGCCCAATACTTGATGCAAATGGAAATATGATTGGATTAGCTTTTGATACAACTTGGGAAGGAACTATGAGTGATTTGTATTTTGATGCTGATATTGTTAGAAGTATTTCAGTAGATATTAGATATGTATTATTTATAATTGATAAATATGCTGGAGCAAAAAACCTGATTGATGAAATGACAATTGTACATCCTAAAAATTAAAATTTAGGTTTTGTAATAATATAAAGAGGCTGTCTAAAAAGTAAATAAAATTTGTTATGTCAGACTGAGCCTGTCGAAGTTGATTTCAAGAAGATTAATATATCTCGACAGGCTCAATATGACACAGAATTTCACTTTTTAGACAGCCTTTTTTATAAAAAATAGAACACCTTATTTAAAACTTCAAATCAACTTTCCAGTTATAATTTTTTGTAGGCTCTAAAGTTAATAATCCATTTTTATTATTAAAGCTATTTGGAGCACATGTCATAGGTTCAATGGCAATGCAATCTCGTGTGTCAGGAGTATAAACTTGTAAAAAACTATTTGGAACATCAGAAGAAAAATCGATATCAATTTTATAGGTATCTGTTTTAAACGATGCTTCAGATTGTTTAGTTATAAAGCAATCATCTAAAAAAGTACCATTCAATTCTAACGGAGTTTCAAATTTTAATGGAGTTTCAGTTATTGGAATCATTTGAGCATCTATCAAATATTGGTTGTCAGCTTTAAAATCTAAAACGCTATTGCTAATGTTGTTTGAGTTGAAATATGGATGCCAACCAATTCCAAAAGGAAATGCCGTTTTTCCAGTGTTTAACACATAAAAATCAACATTTAATTTATTTGGTGAAAAATTATAAGTAATTTCCAATTCATAAGGAAAAGGATATCCTTTGCTTGAACCCTCATCAGAATAACTAAAAGTAACGCTTGCACTATTATTAGCTGCTTCATGGTTTTTAATCGAAAAACTTTTGTTAAAAATATGGCCGTGTAATCTGTTGTTTAAATTAGATTCATTTATTTCTAACTCATATTCTTTATTTTCAAAAGAATATTTTCCATTTGGAATTCTATTAGGAAATGGAAATAACCAAGATGAATTATATTTTGATTTGTATACATCTAATCCGGCTTGATTATTTGATATTCCGTCAATTATATCAATTTCATTTTGCTTTAACTTTTGAATTGAAGCGCCTAAATTGGGATATATTATACTTTTAAATTTTATGTTTTCGTTTGAAATTATAACTTCATTTAGAAGTGGGTTGTCGTTTTTCTTAATCTTTATGCTATACATTAATCTTCTGGATTATTTTTTTTTTGGGCTCTTTTTGCTTCTTTTAAGCATTTGTTTAGCATCCATTCTAACTGTCCGTTAGTGGAACGAAATTCATCAGCTGCCCATTTTTCTATTGCTTTGAGCATGTCTTCGTTAATTCGTAATGCAAATGCTTTCTTTTTAGACATTAATTATTCTTTTATAAATGCTACTATGTTTGCTATTAGTTTTGTTGATAAAGGAAAATTATCCAAAAAATAGGATTGTTGATTTTCCATTGGGTTTTTTACAATCTTTAGTACATGATTCATAGAATCTATAAGCACTAATTTAGCAAATATATTTTCATCTTTTAGTGCTTGCTTGTTTATCGGTTTTTCTCTCTTTCTAAAATTACTTTTGAAAAATCTCCATGTCCGTTTCCAACTGCGCTCTTAACTTCCCAGCCTTCTCTAGAAAATTGGTTTAAGGCATCTTCAAAAACATCGTCTTTTTTCCAAAAATTCTTTTTAATAACTTTATATTCTTTCATTGATTCGAGTTTTTAAATAAAAAATGTAATATAAATTAAGTTACAGATTATTAAGGTGATATATATTAAAAATAGAACCATTTTAATGATTTAAAGTTCCTGTATTCACAATTGGAGTAGTGTCTTTATCTGAACAAAGCACCACCATTAAATTACTTACCATTGCAGCCTTTCGCTCTTCATCTAGTTCAACAATATTGTTTTTTCCTAGTTTTTCAATTGCCATTTCAACCATACTTACCGCTCCTTCAACAATTTTATGCCTTGCAGCGATAATTGCCGTTGCTTGTTGACGTTTTAACATAGCGTTTGCAATTTCCTGTGCATATGCTAAGTAACCTATTCGAGCTTCTAAAACTTCAATTCCTGCCATATCTAAACGTTCCGAAAGTTCCTTTTCTAAGGCTTCACTAACTTCATTTACACTAGCACGAAGTGTAATCTCTTCATCTTGACCATCATCTTCAAAATTATCATAAGGATACAAGCTAGCTAGTTTTCTTACAGCTGCATCAGATTGAACACGTACAAAATTCTCGTAATTATCAACATCGAAAGCAGCCTTAAAAGTATCTTTTACTTTCCAAACTAAAATTGTACTAATCATAATTGGATTTCCTAATTTGTCGTTTACTTTAACGCGTTCGCTATCAAAGTTACTTGCTCTAAGCGAAATACCTCTTTTTTTGTATAGAGGATTCGCCCAGTAAAACCCGTTCTCTTTTATGGTACCTATGTATTTCCCGAATAGTAATAATACCTTTGATGTATTTGGATTTACAAGTATAAAGCCAGGAATAATACAAACAAATAAAAGGAAAGATGGTATTATTATAAATGGATTCGCTTGAGTTATTCCATAAATTATTGATACTATAAGAATTACTAAAATTAGCAGCATTAAGTATCCACTTGAGACTTTTATTGTTTTTTCTTGTGTCATAATTGTAAATTTAAAGTGATATTAAAATGATATCGTAAAGATATAAAAAATATTTCGACATTTACAAATAATTTAACAACATTCTTTTTATCTTTGATGAAAATTATAAGAAATGAAATCAGTAAAATCAATTTATATATTATTAGGCTTTTTAATTACTTTTTCAACGGTAAATGCAACAACGCCCGATTGGGGAGCAACTGGACATAGAACTGTTGGTAAAATTGCTGAAGGGTATTTAAAAGGAAAAACAAAGCGTAAAATTGCGGAATTATTAGATGGACAAAGTTTGGCATTGGTATCTACTTTTGGAGACGATATAAAATCTGACAAACGTTATAGAGAGTTTTATACCTGGCATTATGTAAATATGTCATTTGATGTTAGTTATCAAGATTCAGAGAAAAACCCTAATGGAGATTTAGTTACTGGTATAAAAAAATGCCAGGAAATTATTTTGGATGAAAATTCTAGTAAAGATGATAAGGCATTTTATTTGAAGTTATTAGTGCATTTTATTGGAGATTTACATCAACCAATGCACGTTGGTAGAGCAGAAGATAAAGGGGGGAATACAGTTCAGGTTCAATGGTTTGATAATGGTACAAATTTACATTCTGTTTGGGACTCCAAAATGATTGAGTATTATAATATGACCTTTACCGAACTAGCTGAAAATTCAGATGAAATATCTAAAGAACAGGTGAAATTTTTACAAAAAGGAACCTTAGAAGATTGGGTAAATGAAACACAGAGCTTTGCCATTAAGGCTTATGGTTCGGCAGAAGTAGGTGAAAATTTACGATATAAGTATATGTATGATAATTTTGGTTTGGTGCGTTCTCAATTACAAAAAGGAGGAATTAGACTCGCCAAAGTTTTAAATGAATTGTTTAGTTAATACTTTTTACCCTATCATTCCGTCTTATGCTATCATTCCTGCGAAGGCAGGAATCTATTTAGTGTGATATGGTTTTCCCATTATTAATTTTAAATATGGATACATGTTTACGCAGGTATGACATTGAGTATTGTCAATTCTTCGAAGGCAGGAATTACAATAAAACTTAAATAATAATGTTTTTTTTAGTTGATAGATTACAAATTATAAGTATTCCATCGTCTTTTTTCTCTAGCGAGCAGGGATTTAAATTTATGTGGGATGTCAATTTTAATATGGGTTGGTAAAAACGTTTTTGGATGTAAAAACTTTATTTCTGAAGCGCACAAAAACAACCCTTTTCCTTTGTGTATAGTTTCTGTGTTACCATATAATTTATCGCCTAAAATTGGATGTCCAACGGAGGCCATGTGAATTCTAATTTGATGAGTTCTACCTGTTTTAGGAAACACTTTTAAACATGATAACTCTTTATATTTTAATGATTTAACAACTTTTATTATTTCAAAATGAGTTTCAGCAGCTTTATTTTCTATAGGTAAATTAATAATTCTGTTTTTGTGAACTTCACCAATAACTATCGTGGAATATTTTTTTTGAATAGTCTGATTTTCAAATTGTTTCCCTAATTCAATTTGAGCGGTTTTTGTTTTGGCAACAAGTAATAATCCAGAAGTTTGGTTGTCTAATCTATGCACAGGAGTTGGTTTAAAAAGCCCATCGAGTTCAGTGCTTTTTTTTAAATTAAAAGGCAATGCATTAAATATAGTTTTAAATGAATTACCACTAACCGTAATACCTGGAGGTTTGTTAATAACCGCAATATGATTATCTTCAAAAACAACATCTAAATTATATTCAAAAACTTTTGGTTTAGCTTCTGGATCTTCAATAAGCTGTAATAGTTGACCATCACTAACCCAAGTTCCAGTTTGTGCAATTTCACCATTTGATAAAATTTGTCCACGTTTAATTGCTTTTTTAACTCCACTATTTGAAGGGATATATACTTCAAAAATCTTTGGAGCATACTCTTGCAGTCGAATTTTTAGTGTATTTTTTGGAACAATATGAGAATGAATTATTTTAATGGTATCTAATTTATGGTTAGTTAATGTCTTCATTGTAGTAATAAAGACGTTTTTAAAACAAAAAAGTTACAATTTCATTGTTTTAGAGGTATTAATTTATTGTTAAAGTATAATTTATAAAAAGTTGTTTTTATGAAGAATTTCTAATATTTCTTTATAATCAAATGATAGTTGAAGTTTAATAGCGCTATCGAATGAAAACCAATTATAATCGATAACTTCCTCTTCCTGAATTATTATTTCGCCAGACCAATTACCTAAAAAACGATAATAGGTTCGTTCTTGCCAAATACCAGTTTTAATTATTTTTGTTGGAGAAAAATTTAAATTGCATTCTTCTTTAACTTCTCTAATTACATTTTGTTCTGCTGTTTCACCTTTTTCAGCTCGTCCACCCGGGCAACCCCAATAACCAGCATACATTTCGGTGTAATTTGAACGTTGTAATAACAGTATTTTTTTGTTTTCTAAAATGATACCAGAAGCAGCAAGAACCATAGATAATTTTAATTATGTAGCACCCCTAAAGTGGCAGTTTGCCCAGTTTCTAAATTCCATTCTTTGGAGGAAATAAGGTTTCCGTTGGCATCATACAAAGTTAATTCTGCAGTATTAGGGCCGGAAAGGCCTTGGTTTAATGCTTGAAAATCAATTCTATTATATCCTTTTTCTAAATTTATATAGTAAACATAATAATTTGCTTTTAAGCCAATATTGTCACTCACAACTTGTTCGTTAACGTAAATTCTAATTCTATCTCCGTCAACATAACTATAGTCTCTACATTCAACCTTTACGGTTTTAGTTTTACTATTAACAGTTCCTAAGCTAAAATTACTTGCTAATTTTTGATGCGTAACATCTTTACCTTTCCAATATTTTTTACCAATAATATCGTTGTCTTCCGGTAAATTTTCTAACATGAAATTTTGATTTCTGTTAGCTTTATTTTCATTCAAATTCTTATCAATTGCAGCTGTATTTAATTTTTTATCAATAGTTAAATCAATTTGCGAATTTGGATTTGCTTTTATGTTTAAGGATTTTGCTTTTAACTGATTAGTACTTTTGGTTTGGTTAGTTTCATTGTCAATTCTTTTAATTTTTGTAGTATCGTTTTGCGAATATGAATTAACCGAAACGACACTGATTAATAAAAGACCAAGAAGTAATTTTAATGAAATATTCATTTTCAGGTTTTAATTCATTTAATAGCAAAAAAAATGCCAATAGTGGTAAAAGCTTAATTTGGAGGTAAAAATAATAAAAAAAAGCCTTAACAATTGTTAAGGCTTTTCTAAAAATTATTTAATTTCTTATTTTACCATTTGAAAACTACGTTTAATAAACTTAGTTAATTCTTCACCGTGTAATAGGCCTTGAGATAGTTTTGCTAAATCAAATGCTTGTTGAATTAAACGTTCTTGTTTCTTTTTAGTTTTAGTGTTTAAAATTTCACCAACCAATTCGTTGTTTGTATTAACAACCAAATTGTACATTTCAGGGAAATTACCCATTCCCATCATTCCACCACCTCCAGTAGCTTGCATTTCTTTCATTCTACGCATAAATTCTGGTTGCGTAATCATAAACGGATTAGCATTAGAATCCATAGCTTCTAATTGAACAGTATAAGTTTCCTTTGGAATAGCTTCTTCAATAATTGGCTTTAACGTTTCTTTTTCTTCGTCAGAAAGTTTGCTCAATTGTTGTTCGTCCTTTTTAATTAAGTTGTCAACGTGATCTGAATCTACTCTTACAAATTGAATATTTTCTTTGCTTCCTTCTAATTTTTGAATTAAATGCGAAACAATTGGAGAATCTAATAATAATACTTGGTATCCTTTTTCTTTCGCAGCATCGATATAACTATGTTGAGATTTTACATCCGAAGCATATAAAATAACTACTTTATTATCCTTATCTGTTTGAGCTGGTTTAATTTCTTCAATTAATTCTTCTAAAGTAAAGTACTCTTTATCTACTGTTGGGTACAATGCAAATTTGTCAGATTTTTCGAAGAATTTATCTTCAGAAAGCATTCCGTACTCAATAATAATTTTAATATCGTCCCATTTTTCTTCAAAAGCTTTACGGTCGTTTTTAAATAAACTAATTAGTTTATCTGCAACTTTACGGGTGATATAGCTTGAGATCTTTTTAACAGCTCCATCAGCTTGTAAATAAGATCTGGAAACGTTTAATGGAATATCTGGAGAGTCAATAA
Organism: Lutibacter flavus; assembly: GCF_900188355.1. GTDB lineage: Bacteria > Bacteroidota > Bacteroidia > Flavobacteriales > Flavobacteriaceae > Lutibacter > Lutibacter flavus. Next base: position 422,108 of record NZ_FZNX01000003.1, on the reverse strand, counting down.
CTCCTCTTAACATTTGTAAAAAGTCAGGCACAATACCTTCAACATTATCAGTTACAAAAACTTGATTTTGGTACAACTGAATTTTGTCTTTTGATTGATCAATATTTCTACTAAGCTTTGGGAAGTATAAAATACCAGTTAAGTTAAAAGGGTAATCTACATTTAAGTGAATGTTAAATAAAGGCTCTTCAAACTGCATTGGATACATTTCTCTGTAAAACACCTTATAATCTTCATCACTTAATTCAGTAGGGTTTTTTGTCCAAGCTGGGTTTGGATTGTTTACAATATTATCTACTGTAATTGTTTCAGGTTTTGCATCGTCCGCAGCGCCTTCTGGTAAAGGTAAAGCTTCTTCCTTAGTTCCAAATTTAATTGGAATAGGCATAAACTTATTGTACTTATTTAAAAGCTCATTAATTTTACTTTCTTCTAAAAATTCTAAAGAATCATCATCAATATGTAAAACAATTTCAGTTCCTCTTTCTGTTCTATCAGATTCCTCTAGAGTATATTTTGGACTTCCATCACATTCCCAACGAACTGCTTTTGAACCTTCAGCAAACGATTTTGAGAAAATTTCTACTTTTTCAGCTACCATAAAAGAAGAGTAAAAACCTAAACCAAAGTGACCAATAATTCCTGAATCTTCAACTTTGTCTTTATATTTTTCAACAAACTCTTCAGCTCCAGAAAAAGCGACTTGGTTAATGTATTTTTCAACTTCCTCACCAGTCATACCAACTCCTTGGTCAATAATTCTTATTTCCTTTTTATCTTTATCTACCTTTATTTCAATTATTGGATTTCCAATATCACCTTTAATTTCACCTAAAGTTGATAAGTGTTTTAATTTTAAAGTTGCATCCGTTGCATTTGAAATCAACTCACGTAAAAATATTTCGTGATCTGAATACAAGAATTTTTTAATGATAGGAAAAATATTTTCAGCAGTTACATTAATATTTCCAGTTGCCATATTTTTTTATTTTTAAATTTATTAGTTTAATGCTTTCTAATTGTCAAATAGAATACCAAACTGGTATCTGTGACAAACTGACACTATTATTAAAATTTTATAATTATACTGACTTGTAGAAATAAATTTTTAGAACTACATTTAAAAACTTATGAAAAATAATTTTGATTACATAATTATTGGCAGCGGGTTTGGTGGCTCTGTAAGTGCATTGCGTTTATCAGAAAAAGGTTATAAAGTGCTGGTTATTGAAAAGGGGAAATGGTTTAAAAGTGAAGATTTTCCAAAGACAAATTGGAATTTAAAAAAATGGATTTGGGAACCTAAATTAAATTTAAAAGGTTTTTTTAAAATGACTTTTTTAAATCATGTTACCGTTTTATCTGGGGTTGGAGTTGGTGGAGGTTCTTTAACTTATGCAAACACATTGCCTGTTCCAAAAAGTAATTTTTTTAACTCTGGAAGTTGGGCAAAACTGAATAGTTGGGAATTAGAATTAAAACCCTTTTATGAAACTGCTTATAAAATGTTAGGTGCTGCACAAAATCCAAAACTATATGCAGCTGATTTAACTGTTAAAGAAATTGCCAAAGACCTTGGAAAAGAAAATAATTTTGAGGCAGTAAAAGTGGCAGTTTATTTCGGTGATGCAGGAAAAGCAGTAAAAGACCCTTATTTTAATGGAGAAGGTCCAGATAGAACAGGATGCATACATTGTGGAGCATGTATGACTGGTTGCAGGTATAATTCAAAAAACAGTTTAGATAAAAATTATTTGTATTTAGCTCAAAAATTGGGTACTAAAATTATTGCAGAAAAAGAAGTTTTTAATGTTTCAACTATAGGAACAAGTGATGGTTCTAATGGATACAAAATTGAATTTAAATCGAGTGTTGGAAAAAAACAACAAGATTTTATTACTACAAAAGGAGTAATTTTTTCTGGTGGAGTAATGGGAACAGTTCCACTACTTTTAAAATTAAAAGAAAATTCATTACCCAATTTATCTGACAAGGTTGGTTGTAATGTAAGAACAAATAATGAATCATTATTAGTGGTAACATCCACAGAAAAAAAGCCAAAAGATTATTCTAAAGGATTGGCAATTGGATCTATTTTACATACCGATGAAAACAGTCATTTAGAGCCTGTTCGCTATGGCGAAGGTTCTGGCTTTTTTAGAGTCTTAACAGTTCCAACCATTCATAATAAATTTGTGCTATTTAGATTTTTGGGAGTTTTATTGTTGTTTTTAAAAAATCCATTTAAAATATTTAAAACCATATTTGCTAGGAGTTATGCAAAAAGAACAACAGTTTTGTTGTTTATGCAAACTTTGGATAGCACGTTAAGAATAAAATTGGGTAAATTAACCAAAATGAAGACGGTGACTGAACAAGGTGAAAAACCAAATGCATTTATTTCGGAAGCGCTCTTGTTGGGCAAACAATTTGGTAAAAAAGTAAAAGGAATTCCGTATGCTAATTTTACTGACGCCCTTTTGGGTTCTCCAACAACGGCACATATTTTAGGCGGTGCAGTTATGGGAAAAGATATTTCTGAAGGCGTAATTGATAAAAACAATCAAGTTTTTGGATATAAAAATATGTTGGTTTGTGATGGTTCTATTATTTCAGCCAATCCAGGTGTTAATCCGTCTCTTTCAATAACAGCAATAACAGAACATGCAATGAGTAAAATTCCTTCAAAAGAAAAATAGGATATTTTATTTGAATATAAATTATAGAATTTATGAATACGAATGATTTTATTTTAGTAGATGGTTTTAAACATATAAGACATATACAAGAAAGTTTTGATGAACAGGAAATGTTGAGAAAATCGAAAAGTCTTTATAATAATTTAAACAAGCGAAGGTCTATTCGTGATTTTTCAGAGAAAGATATTCCGATTGAAGTAATTGAAAACTTAATTAAAACAGCTTCAACGGCACCATCAGGAGCTAATAAACAACCTTGGACATTTTGTGTTGTGAAAAGTGCTGAAATTAAAAAGAAAATTAGATTTGCTGCTGAAGAAGAAGAGCGAAAAAGCTATTCTGAAAGAATGAGTGATGAGTGGCTCAACGATTTAAAACATTTGGGCACAGATGCAAACAAGCCATTTTTAGAAAAAGCACCCTATTTAATTATAGTTTTTAAGCGTCCTTATGAAATTGATTCAGAAGGAAAAAAGCATCAGAATTATTATGTAAACGAATCTGTTGGTTTGGCCTGTGGGTTTTTAATCTCAGCAATTCATAATGCAGGATTGGTAACATTAACACATACGCCTAGTCCAATGAGGTTTTTAGAAAAAATATTAAACCGACCAAATAATGAGCGCGCTTTTTTATTATTACCTGTTGGTTATGAAGCTGAAAAAACATATGTGCCCGATATTAAAAGGAAATCACTTGATGTTGTTATGAAATTATATTAAAAGGCTGTCTCAAAGGTAAATTTAATGTCATATTGAGCCCGTCGAAATATTTTAACATTTTATAACTTCGACAAGCTCAGTTTGACAAAATAAATTTTAATAATTTATTTTTAGAACTTTTTTTAAATTATGAATTTTCAATAATTAATGTTTTATTTCTTTTTCTTTTTGAATAATTGCTTGTTCTTCTGTTGCTCTGTTTTTTACATGTTTTTCTAACCATTGATCTTGTTCCCAAAGCATATGCAAAACAGATTCTTTTGCTCTATAACCGTGACTTTCTTTTGGTAACATTACCAAACGTACAGGTGCGCCTAGTCCTTTTAAGGCATTAAAATAACGCTCACTTTGTAATGGATAAGTTCCCGAATTATTATCTGCTTCACCATGTACAAGAAGTAACGGAGTTTTCATTTTATCAGCGTGCATAAAAGGTGACATATTATAGTAAATATGAGGTGCTTCCCAGTAGTTGCGCTCTTCGCTTTGAAAACCAAATGGAGTTAATGTTCTATTATAAGCACCACTTCTTGCAATTCCTGCAGCAAATAAATTTGAATGTGATAATAAATTAGCTGTCATAAAGGCACCATAAGAATGTCCACCAACGGCAACTTTGTTTCTATCAATATAACCTAAATTGTCTACTGCATCAATTGCGGCTTTAGCATTAGAAACTAGCTGTTTAATAAACGTATCGTTTGGTTCTTCATCTCCTTCTCCAACAATAGGAAATGAGGCATCATCAAGTACAACATAGCCTCTAGTTACCCAGTAAATAGGAGATCCGTACCAAGGATATGTGAATTCATTTGAGTTAGAAGTACTTTGCCCAGCACTACTTTTATCTTTAAATTCTTCCGGATATGCCCACATAACCATTGGGTATTTTTTGCCTTTTTCGAAATCTTTAGGTAGATATAAAGTTCCAGATAATTCTAATCCATCTTCACGTTTATATTTAATTACTTCTTTATGAACATCTTGTATGCTTTTAAAAGGGTTTTCAAAATGAGTTACAGGAACTAATTTATTTTGACCTTTAATATTTCTTACATAATAATTAGGATATTCATTTTTAGATTCAATTCTAACCAAAACTTCTCCTTTTTTCATATCTAAAGCATAAGAGATACCTTCAACTTTATCTATTAAGCTAGATTGGTATAATCTGTTGGTTTTTAGATTGCTTAAACTAATTTCATCAATAAATGGGAACTTACCTTTTTCACTAAAACCATCTCCAATTAAATAGGCATTATCATCAACTAAGTCTAATGTATAACGTCCAAATTTATTTCTTTTAGTTACAAAGGTACCGGGATCATTATAACGATCTTGATAATTTCTATCAGAAATAATTTCAGGTTTTATAGTGTTATCTAAAGGGTTAAATAAATAAGATTTTGTATTTCTTGTATTCCACCAATAATCATGGGCAATCGCTGTTTTATCATTTCCCCATTCAATATCATAAAAACGACCAATAGTTTTAAATAATGAAGTTTCTTTTCCTGTAAATGGTGCATTTAACTCAAATACTTCATCTCTGTATTCAACTTCTTTAGCTGGGTCTCCTTCATCTAAAGCTTCACACCAATAAAGAGTTGCAGGTTTATCATCTCTCCATGAAAGATTTCTTTTTCCTTTTCTTACAGACATAAATCCTTTTGGTAAATCTTCTATAAGTGGAACCTCTAAAATAGTATTTACAAGATTTCCTTGGGTGTTATAAATGTTTGTTTTTGAAGGGAATCTTCTATAAGGAACTAAATATGAAAAAGGTTTATTTATTGTTGTGGCCATAATATAGTTCCCATCAGGTGAAAATGAAAGACTTCTATACATATCACTTTCTTTCCATAAGATTTTATCACCATTTAGGTTCACTTTATATATTTCAGATAAAGCTAATTGTTCAAAATTATGCTCATCACTTTTGTTTTTTAATAAATCTTGATATGTTCTATTTTGGGCTTTTTTACCTTCTTCACTTATTGATATTGTTGGTCCGGAAGGAATCGCAGTTTTTGTATCAATTAGAGATTTTTTCTCTTTTGAAATTAATTTTACGAGTAAAGAATTGTTGTCTTTGAACCAAGAAAAAGGACTTCCTGTATTGGCGTTTAGATTTGCTTCAGTTAATTTTGTTGCTGATTTTGTTTTTAGATCTAAAACCCAAAGTTCAACTCCATTGGAAACAGTATTTGTAAAGGCCATTTTATTTTGATTAGGAGACCAAGTAAAGTAAGCAAATCTTCCATTTTCGGGTAAACCGTTTATGGTTTCTTCTTTTTCATTTCTACCTAAACTAACTTTAATATTTGTATAATAATTTTGTCTACTACCAATATTGGTTACCGGGTTTATTCTTAGGCCTCCCAAACGCATTTCGGTTTCTGAAAGTTCTTCAATATTTTTAAAATTACTCCGGTATAAAAAAACGATTTTTTCACCTTTGTTGTCCATTCTAATTGAAGGAGCTAATGGTGCTTCGGCAAGTTCTAAAATTTCTTGTGGTGGTTTTTGGTAAGTTATGTTTTCTTGGGAATATAGGATTGAGCCTAAAAACATGACGATTACAAAAAGTAAATTTTTCATAATTATTTGTGTTTGATTAAAAATGTAATTATATCAAAACTAATAAAACGTTATTTTAATCTTATTAAGGAAATGTTAAAAGCAAATTTTAAACTTTTTTGAAACGTTAAAAATTTAGGAATTAATAAAAATATAGTTGTTAAAATATGAAGTTTTCACTATGTTTGAATTTATTAAAACTAATATCAAAAATTATGTATAATTCGAAAATAACGGGTCTTGGTTATTATGTTCCTGAAAATGTTGTTACCAATGATGATTTGGCAAAATTTATGGATACCAATGATGAATGGATTCAGGAAAGAACAGGAATTAAGGAGCGAAGATGGATTGAAGAAGGGAGTGAAGATACTTCTGCTGTTATGGGTGCAAAAGCATCTAGAATTGCAATTGAAAGATCTGGTTTAAAGAATGAAGATATAGACTTTATTGTATTTGCAACGTTAAGTCCAGATTATTATTTTCCAGGTTGTGGAGTTCAAATTCAAGAAATGCTTGGATTAAGAACCGTTGGAGCATTAGATGTTAGAAATCAATGTTCTGGTTTTATTTATGCGATGTCTGTTGCAGATCAATTTATAAAAACAGGAATGTATAAAAATATTTTAGTTGTTGGATCTGAGTTCCACTCAGGTGGTTTAGATAAATCAACTAGAGGACGAGGAGTTTCTGTTATTTTTGGTGATGGAGCAGGAGCGGCAGTGTTATCTAGAACTGAAGATAATACAAAAGGAATTTTGTCATCTCATTTATTTTCTGAAGGAAAGCATGCTGAAGAACTAACAGTATTAGCTCCAAGTATTAGACACTGGGTGCCTGAAATAATTGCAGCAAATGATGAAAATGACGAATCTTATTATCCATATATGAATGGTACATTTGTGTTTAAACATGCTGTAGTTCGTTTTTCGGAAGCTATTATGGCTGGTTTGGAAGCCAATAATTTACAAGTTTCGGACATTAATATGTTAATTCCTCATCAAGCTAATTTACGTATTTCTCAATTTATTCAAAGGAAATTTAAATTGGAAGATGATCAAGTTTATAATAATATAATGAAGTATGGTAATACAACAGCTGCTTCTGTAATTATTGCTTTAACGGAAGCTTGGGAAAAAGGTAAAATAAAAGACAACGATTTAGTAGTTTTGGCTGCATTTGGTAGCGGGTTTACTTGGGGAAGTGTAATTATTAGATGGTAATACTTTTTGAGATATAAAAAAAATAAAAAGCCTCTAACTGCAAGTTTAGAGGCTTTTTTAAAAGGTATTAATAAATTAATTCAAATAATTTCAATATCCTTTTTAATATTTTGAAGTTTTTATTTAATTAAAAGTTACATAATAAAGACGACTGTTCCCTTTAAATATTACACTTAAAATGTTAAAGAATAGTTAATTAGTTAATTTATAATGAAAAAAACTTTAGTGATAGGAGCCTCAACTAACCCAAACAGATATTCTAATATTGCAATAAATAGGCTATTAGCTAATAGAATAAAGGTAAAAGCAATAGGAAGAAAAGAAGGGGATGTTAATGGGGTTAAAATATTTGCGAATAAAAAAGTATTTAAAAATATAGATACAATCACTTTATATTTAAATAAAAAAAATCAAGAGGAGTATTATGATTATTTTTTAAAAATAAACCCAAAACGTGTTATTTTTAATCCAGGAACAGAAAATGTAGAATTAGAAAGTTTACTAAATAAGAACAAAATTGATTTTGAAAGAGCCTGTACTTTAGTTTTATTAAGTATCGGGGAATATTAAATTATTATAGAATTTCAAATACTTTGCCTTCGATAGCTAATTGGGTATTTTCAAAAATTTCTTGCGCTTCAACCTGAAAATCTTCTTTGTTTTTATATCTCCCGCTATAATGCCCAATAATTAATTGATCAACATCAGCCAGTTTGGCAATACTTGCAGCTTGTGCAGCAGTGGAGTGCTTAGTTGTATTAGCAAGAGCCTCTTTGTTTTTTAAAAAAGTAGCTTCGTGGTATAAGCAATTTACATTTTTTATAATTGGTACAATTTCTGGAAAATAAGAAGTGTCACTACAAAAAGCATAACTTTTTGGATTTGAAGGATCTTTAGTTAATTCTTTATTTTTTATAATTGTTCCATTATTTAATTTAAAATCTCTTCCATTTTTCAGGTTTTGATAATCACAAATTTCAATTTCTTTATAGTTTGAAATAGCGTTCATATCTAATTTGCGTTCACCTATTTTTTCTTTAAATAAAAAACCGTTTGTATAAACTCTGTGATCTAATGGAATTGTATGCACTTCTACTTTTGCATCCTCAAAAATGAGTTCGCTTTTATCCGAAGAAAGTTCATGAAAATATAATGGATATTGAGTCCAAGAGCTGGAAAGTTTTAATTGTAATGTAATTATTTCTTTAATGCCTTTTGGACCATAAACATGAAGTTCATTTTCTCTGTTTAAAAGTCTGAATGTTGATATTAAACCAACCAAACCATAAAAATGATCTCCATGTAAATGGGAAATAAAAATATGATTGATTTTTGAAAATTTAATTCCATATTTACGAAGTTGTACTTGAGTACCTTCTCCACAATCTATTAAAAAATTATGATTTTTTATTTCTAAAAATTGAGCTGTAGGATTTGCATTAACTCTCGGTGTAGCAGAATGACAACCTAAAATAGTGAGTTTTAAACTCATCTAATCACCAATCTTTTTGATACAACTTCAGTTTCGGTTTGTAAAGAGTAAATATACATCCCTTTAGTTAAGTTATCGCGATTAAAAGAGATTGAATTCATACCATATTTAGAATCAATTCTTTCGCCATAAACAGTTTTTCCTAAAAGGTTTTTAACTGTAAATTCTACTAATTGATTTTTGTTAGAGCGGAAATTAATTTTAGTTTTAATTGTAAATGGGTTAGGATATGCAGAAACAGAAGATAATGTTACTGTATTTTTAATAACAATACTGTCTTTTTCTTTTTGTTGCGCAAAAGAAAAGGTTATTAAAAGTAAAAATGTTATTAAAAGTAATTTTTTCATCAATAAGCAACTTCGTTTTAAAATCCTAAATCCCGTTCAATTGCATCCATTTCTAAAATGTCTACAGCCTCTGTAATTGTTGGTACAACATTAATTTCTTCAGGAATTTCATCTATATCAATTCCTTTACAAATTAGCACAAAACTTGTGCCGTTTTCTCTATGTTGAGAACTTAACTCCAAAAATAACAATAAATCTTTTAATTTTGTGTTAATTTTTTCTGAAAAATCTAAAATTAAATGTTCGCCTTCAAATTTCGAATACTTAGTTTTAAATGATTCAAAAAATAAATCTATCGAATTTTCGTCTGGTTTTAATAAGGTATATTTTTCAGTTTTTGTAATTATCATTCTTATTTGTGTCTTTCAATTTGTTGGGCAAGTAAATAAATAACAGCCATTCTAATTGCTACTCCATTTTCAACTTGATGTAAAATAATTGATTGATCTGCATCTGCAACATCACTTGTAATTTCAACACCTCTATTTATTGGTCCTGGATGCATAATTACAATTTTCTTGCCAAGATTGTCTAATAATTTTTTATTTATTCCAAATAATTGTGAGTATTCTCTTGTTGATGGAAAATAATTAATTGCCATTCTTTCATTTTGAACACGAAGTACATTTGCAACATCACACCATTCTAATGCTTTTGTAATGTTATATTCTACTTGAACACCTAAATGTTCAATGTATTTAGGGATTAATGTTTTTGGACCACAAACTTTAACTTCGGCGCCTTGCAGTTTTAAGGCGTAAATGTTAGAAAGTGCAACACGGGAGTGTAAAATATCACCTACAATAACAACTTTTTTACCATTTACACTACCCAATTTTTCTCTAATTGAATAGGAATCGAGTAATGCTTGTGTGGGATGTTCATGAGTACCATCTCCTGCATTAACAATTTTTGCATCTACGTGTTTTGATAAAAAATCGCAAGCACCAACATTAGGATGCCTCATCACAATTAAATCAACTTTCATTGATAAAATATTATTTGCAGTGTCGATTAAAGTTTCTCCTTTTTTTACTGAAGATTGACTCGCTGAAAAGTTTATAACATCAGCAGACAAACGTTTTTCAGCCAATTCAAACGAAAGTTTTGTTCTAGTACTGTTTTCAAAAAATAAGTTTGCAATAGTAATATCTCGTAACGAAGGTACTTTTTTAATTGGGCGGTTTATTACTTCTTTAAAGTGATCTGCAGTTTTAAAAATTAAATCAATATCAGCTTTATTTAAATGTTTTATACCTAAAAGATTTTGTACACTTAACTCACTCATGCTTATTAGTTGTTTATAATATATACGGCATCTTTACCGTCTTTTTCTTTCCAATTTACGGTAACTTTTTCTTCATTTATTACATCTACCTGTCTCCCTCTATAATCTGGTTGAATTGGTAAATGTCTACTAAATCTTCTATCTATAAGAACTAATAGTTCTATATCTATTGGTCTTCCAAATGATTGAATTGCTGTTAAAGCGGCTCTAATACTTCTACCTGAAAATAATACATCATCTATAAAAACAACTTTTTTGTCTTCAACAACAAAATTAATATTTGTTTTATTTGCTTCTAATGGAGCGCCTCTTCGTCTAAAATCATCTCGGTAAAAAGTAATATCTAGTTGTCCTAATTTTATAGAATCAATGTTGTAATCATTTTGTAAAATTGCAACTAAACGCTCAGCTAAATAGATACCTCTTGGTTGTAAACCTATAAGAACAGTATTTTCAAAATCATTATGATTTTCAATTAACTGACAAGCTAACCTATGAAGAATTATGTGAATTTCTTTTGAGTTAAGTAGAATTTTTTTACTCATTATAATACCAAACATTGTTTGGAATACAAATATAAACCATTTTGTTAATTAATTTGTTAAAAAGATTTAGAACTTATAATAAAGTTTGTTGTTAGTTCTTGTACTTTTATTTCACAGTAATTATTTATACTTAGATATGTCTTTAACTCCGAAAGAAAATAATTTATCCTTATCAAAGTTTGAATCTATGCTAAAAACAAATAATGTTTATTTTTTTGATTCTGTTGAGTTTGAGGAGATTATACATTATTATATAGATTCAGGTAAAAATTCTTTAGCTAAAAAAGCAATTAAATTAGGATTGAGACAACACCCTAATTCGATTTTGTTAAAATTATTGCAAGCGGAATTAATGATTTTTGATGGCGAATATGATGTGGCATCAAGTTTATTAAGAGAATTACAAGCAATTGAGCCAACTAATGAAGAAATTTACGTGCAACAAGCAAGTATTTTATCTAAAAAAGACAATCACCAAGGTGCAATTAATTCTTTAAAAATAGCTTTGGTTTATACAGATGATGAAGCTGATATTCTATCTATGATTGGAATGGAATTTTTGTATTTAGATAATTTTGAGGAAGCACGTGTGAGTTTTGCAAAGTGTTTAGAAGTTGATTTTGAAGATTATTCCTCACTATATAATGTAATTTATTGCTTTGATATGCAAAATAAGCATGAGGAAGCAATAGAATATATTAATAATTACCTTAATAAAGATCCTTATAGTGAAGTTGCCTGGCATCAATTAGGAAGACAATATTTTATAGTTGAAAATTATTCTGAAGCACTAAGAGCATTTGATTATGCGGTTTTAATAGATGAGTATTTTGTAGGTGCTTATTTGGAGAAAGCAAAAACTTTAGAGCAATTAAAAGAATATAAAGAAGCTATTGAAAATTATAAAATCACCATAGATTTAGATGATCCAACTTCTTTTGTTTTTTTACGAATTGGAGAGTGCTATGAAAACCTAAACAAAACTTCATTAGCAATTCAATATTATAAAAAAGCAGTTCATGAAGACCCACTATTAGATAAAGGTTGGTTGGCAATAACACAATTAATAATTGCAAAAGGAGATTATAATAAAGCATTGTTTTATATAAATAAAGCAATTGAAATTGATGATAAGAATAGTTTATATTGGAGAAAATATGCAGAAATTAATTTAAAGCTTAATTTTTTCGAGGAAACTGTGAAAGCTTTTGAAAATTGTATTTTTCTTGAAGATTTTGACATAGCTATTTGGGTTGGCTTAGGCGATGTTCTTTGTTATTTAGGCGATTTTGAAGATGCTTTAAAAAATTTATTAAAAGCTAAGAAGTATTTTAATGATTTTTGCGAAGTAGATTATAGGCTTAGTTGTATTTATTATATGTATAAAAATTATAACAAAGGAGAGGAATATTTAAGAAATGGATTAAGCATTGATTTTGAATATCATATTGTTATTAAAGATTTATTTCCAGAAATTTTTAAGTTGAAGGAAGTGACAGATATAATAAATGAATTCAAAAATACTTCATTATAAAATATTACATTTGTCTTTAAACTTATTAAAGGCAAATGCAACAAAGAAATTTATTTCAATATTTGGTAATTACGCTTAAAGGAATAGCTATGGGAGCTGCAGATGTAGTTCCAGGAGTTTCAGGAGGAACCATAGCATTTATTTCAGGTATTTACGAAGAATTATTAACCTCAATTAGTTCAGTTAATTTAACAACTTTTAAATTACTGAAAACAAAAGGAACAAGTGCTGCCTGGAAAGCAATTAATGGTAGTTTTTTATTAGCACTTATAATTGGGATATTTATAAGTATTGTTTCACTTTCAAAATTAATTTCATATTTGTTGGAACATAAGCCAATTTTGGTTTGGTCTTTCTTTTTTGGATTGGTAGTAGCGAGTATTTTATATATTGGAAAGCAAATATCTAAATGGAATGTTTTAACAGTTTTTTTATTAATTGCTGGTGCGGTTTTAGCTTATTATATAACGACATTACAACCATTAATTTCAGAAAATTCATCTCCTTTATTTTTGTTTTTAGCAGGGGCTTTAGCAATATGCGCAATGATTTTACCTGGAATTTCAGGAGCTTTTATTCTAGTTTTATTAGGTGCCTATAAACCAGTTCTAGACGCAATTCACAATAGAGATTTTAAATTACTAGCAATATTGGCAATTGGAGCCATAGTAGGTTTGTTATCATTTTCTAAAATTTTAAAATGGTTATTTGATCATTATAGAAATTTAACATTAGCTGTTTTAACTGGTTTTATTCTAGGCTCATTAAATAAAATTTGGCCTTGGAAAGAAACACTAACCTGGCGTGTAAATTCACACGGAATAAAAGTTCCATTTAATGAGCAAAGTATATTGCCAAATTCTTTTAATGGAGACCCGCAATTATTAATGGCAATATTGTTATCTGTAGTCGGTTTTGTAATTATTATATTATTAGAAAAAATAGCAAACTCTACAAATAAAATATAAATAATGGCGAGAGATCGTAGTTTATCAGATAAATTTTTCCTTTTTTTAAAAGGTCTTTCTATGGGAGCAGCAAATAAAGTTCCTGGAGTTTCTGGTGGTGCAATTTCTTTTGTGTTAGGGTTTTATGAAGAAATGATTTATTCATTTAGAAAAATAAATTATAAAGCATTTTTATTACTAATAAATGGAAGGTTTAAAAGTTTTTATAATTATATAAATGGTTCCTTTTTAGTACTTGTTTTTGGAGGTAGTATGTTTAGTTACTTCAGTGTTTCATTAGTATTGGATTATTTGTTGGAACATTATGAATTGTATGTTTGGAGTTCTTTTTTCGGATTAATTTTAGGATCAATATATTATATTTCAAAGGATTTTAATGATTGGAGAACAAGTAATATAATATCTGTAATAATAGGTATTGGATTAGGACTGGTAATAAGTTTTATGACTCCAGCTAAGGAAAATGATAATTTATGGTTTGTTTTTGTCTGTGGAATAATTGGAGTTTCTGGAATGACTTTACCAGGGCTTTCAGGATCATTTATTTTAATTTTAATGGGGAATTATGTCCTGTTATTAGTAGATTCTGTTTCTATGTTGGTTAAAACTTTTACTGAAATAATTACATTTGATTTTAGTTTTTTAGATAACGAAGAACGAATGCGATATATTAAAATTATTGCAACTTTTACTGGAGGTTCGGCATTTGGATTGGTAGTTACCTCTCACATTTTAGGATATGTATTAAAAAGATGGCACCAAATTGTTACAGCAATTATAATTGGCTTCATTGCTGGTTCATTAGGAATGGTTTGGCCTTGGAAAAGAGAAATTTATAAAGTTAGAAACGGAGTAGAATTATTGGATGCAAACGGTAAAAAAATTATTGAAAATTTTAGCAGGTACTTGCCGGATTTAACCGATAATGAAACTTATATAGCAATATTTTTTATTTTAATAGGGATAGGAATTATATTGTTAATTGATAAATATGGAACAGAACGCAAAGAATTTATAGATGAGTAATAGAACAAAATTTGGATTGTTAGGAAAAGATATTTCTTATTCATTTTCAAGACAATATTTTACAGAAAAATTTGAAAAATTAGGCCTGAATACCTTAAAATATTTAAATTTTGATATTCCGGAAATTGAAGAGTTTCCTTTTATTTATTACCATAGAGAAGAGGAATTTGGTGGTATTAATGTTACAATACCATACAAAGAAGAGGTAATGCAATATTTAGATGAAATAGAAAATGATGCGAAAGAAATTGGAGCTGTAAACACTATAAAATTCACCGATGATCATAAGCTTGTAGGTTATAACACTGATGTTTACGGATTTATAAATTCAATAAAACCACTTTTAAAAAATCATCATACAAAAGCATTAATTTTAGGAACCGGTGGAGCTTCAAAAGCTATTGCATTTGGATTGAAAAAGTTAGGGATTGAATATAAGTTTGTTTCAAGAAGATTAATGGATAATGGTTTTTTGTATTCAGTATTAAATAAGGAAATTATAGATGAATATACTGTTATTATTAATTGCACACCAATAGGAACGCATCCAAATATTAATGAAGAACCAAATATTCCTTACCAGTTTATATCTGAAAAACATTTGTTATTTGATTTAATTTATAACCCAGCTGAAACAAAATTTTTAAAACAAGGTAAGATAAAAGGAGCTACTATAAAAAATGGATTAGAAATGTTGGAGTTGCAGGCTGAAAAGTCATGGGAAATATGGAATTTGTAGAAAATAAACTGTAAGTTTTAACGCAACTTTTTGCTTTTTTTTGAATCTTGTATAAAATGGAGATTTTTGTAATTTCCATTAAGAATTATTAATGAATATAATTATTGAACCTTAAACATTTTAATATGTTAGACGAAGACAACAAATTATCCGTAGAAGAAAGTAGTTTATCCCCTAAAGTTTCTGAAAATTCAGAAGAAAAAACCACAGACCAACAAGAACAAGAACAAAAGCAAGAACCACAGGCTGAAGTGCAGGAATCAAAAGCTGATGTGCAGGAATCAAAAACTGAAGTTGAGGAGCCAAAAGCTGAGGTGCAGGAATCAAAAAGTGAAGTTCAGGAGCCAAAAGTAGTATCAAATGTTGCTGTTGATGAAATTGAAAGCAAGATTGCCGAAAGCGCTGAAAATCATGAAGATGTTGATGGCGATGTGGTTGATTATGAGGGTAAAAGTTTGGAAGAATTAGTCGCTGAATTAGGGAGGCTCGTTAAGGAAGGTCAGGTTCAAAGCATTAATAATAATGTAAATAAGATAAAAAATATCTTCAATTTAAAATTTGGAAAATTATTAAAAGAAGAAAAGGAAAAGTTTCTTGCTGAAGGTGGAAATGTTATAGACTTTCAATATAACAATCCAATTAAATCTACTTATAATAGTATTCTTTATGATTTTAAAATAAAAAGAAATGAATATTATTCAAATCAAGAAGATAGATTAAAAGTTAATTTAGAGAATAAGCTTGAAGTAATTGAAGAATTAAAACATTTGATAGATAATGCTGAAGGAGCAACTATGTATAAGATGTTTAAAGATATTCAATCCAAATGGGTTAATATAGGTCCAATTCCAAGAGCAAAATATAATGATACATGGCGCACATACCATCATCATGTAGAACGTTTTTATGATTTATTACATTTAAGTAATGATTTACGAGATTTAGATTTTAAACATAATCTTGAAGAAAAACTTAAATTAGTTGTAAGAGCTGAAGAATTGGTGAAGTTGGAAGATGTAAATGAAGCATTTAAAGAACTTCAAGTGTTGCATAAATTATGGAAAGAAGATGTAGGTCCTGTGGCAAGAGAGCATAGAGAAGAAGTTTGGGAACGGTTTAGTGAAGCTACCAAGAAAGTTCATGACAATCGTCACGATTTCTTTAAGGATATGCGTTCTAAATTTGAAGGTAATATTGATAAGAAATTAGAAGTTGTTAGTGCAATAGAAGCTATTGATACTTCGAAAAATAAAACAAGATCAGATTGGCAAAAAAGTATTAATGAAATTGAAGCTTTAAGAAATAAATTTTTTAGTATTGGTCAAGTTCCAAGGGCAAAAAGTGATCAGATTTGGGCAAAATTTAAAGAAGCTACTAGAAAATTTAATGTAGAAAAAAATATATTCTTCAAGGAAGTTAAAAAAGATCATTTTGAAAATTTAAATAAGAAGAAATTGTTGATCGAAAAGGCGGTATCTTTAAAAGATAGTGAAGAATGGGATTCTACTACCGAAGTGATGAAAAAAATTCAATCTGATTGGAAGAAAATAGGACACGTGCCTAGAAAGTATTCAGATAAACTTTGGAAAGAGTTTAAAGACGCTTGCAACCATTATTTTGATCGTTTACATAAAAATCAAGATGCAGGAAATCAGGAGCAAGTAGAAGTTTTAATTAAGAAAAAAGAGATTCTTACGGAAATAAAAGAAGCACTAACAAGTGAAGAAGAAATTACATTAGATAATTTAAATGATTTTGTTAAAGATTGGCGTGAACTTGGAAGAGTTCCTCATGAAATGAGACATGTTGAGGTTAAATTTAATAAGTTGTTAGATAAAATTGTAGATCAAAGCGATCTCGAAAAACAAGAGGTTGAGATGATTAAGTTTGAAAACTTAGTAAATAGTTATTTAGACCAAAAGGATTATAGAAAATTAGATTCTGAGCAATTATTTATTAGAAAGAAGATTGATGAAACGGTTAGAGAAATTCAACAATTAGAAAACAATATTGGTTTTATATCAAATGTATCTGAAGATAATCCGTTAGTTAAAAATGTAAGGAACCAAATAGATGGTTATAAAGAAAAATTAGAAATTTGGAAAACGAAATTAAATTATTTAAAACAACTTGAGAGTTAAAATAAGTAAGTTTTTCTAAATAAAAGTTTTAGTAAAAAATCAGTATTTCATAAAATTATGAAATACTGATTTTTTTTAGTCTTTTAAAATACTTCTGGAAATTACAATTTTTTGTATTTCACTTGTGCCTTCATAAATTTGAGTGATTTTTGCATCTCGCATTAAACGTTCTACATGGTATTCTTTTACAAATCCATAACCACCATGAATTTGTACAGCCTCAATAGTAACTTGCATAGCCATTTCAGCAGCATAAAGTTTTGCCATTGCACTGCTTAAATCGTAATTGCGTTTTTCATCCTTATCCCAGGCAGCTTTTATACATAAATGACGAGCAGCTTCAATTTGTGTTGCCATATCAGCTAATTTAAAAGCAATCGCCTGATGCTGGCTAATTTCTTTACCAAACGCTTTACGCTCTTTTGAATATTTTAAAGCCAATTCATATGCACCTGAAGCAATTCCTAAAGCTTGAGAGGCAATTCCAATTCTACCACCTGCTAAAGTTTTCATGGCAAACTTAAATCCAAAGCCATCTTCACCAATCCTATTTTCTTTTGGGACTTTTACATCTGTAAACATTAATGAATGCGTATCAGACCCCCGAATACCTAATTTATTTTCTTTGTTTCCAATAGCAAACCCATCCATTCCTTTTTCAACAATAAGTGCATTTATTCCTTTATGTCCTTTTTCAACATGAGTTTGAGCAATTACTAAATAAACACTTGCACTTCCACCGTTAGTAATCCAGTTTTTTGTGCCGTTTAATAAATAATAATCACCTTTATCAATAGCAGTTGTTTGTTGTGATGTGGCATCAGAACCTGCTTCTGGTTCACTTAAACAAAATGCTCCAATAATTTCACCAGTTGCAAGCGGAACAAGATATTTTTGTTTTTGTTCTTCGGTTCCAAATGTTTCAAGTCCCCAGCAAACCAATGAATTATTTACGGACATTACAACTGAAGCGGATGCATCAATTTTGGAAATTTCTTCCATTGCAAGCACGTATGAAACCGCATCTAAGCCACTTCCTCCATATTTCGGGTCTACCATCATTCCTAAAAAACCAAGTTCCCCCATTTTTTTAATTTGTTCGGCGGGAAATTGTTGTTTTTCATCGCGTTCAATCACTCCCGGTAATAACTCATTTTGAGCAAAATCACGAGCTGCATCGCGTATCATTATCTGTTCTTCAGTTAAATTAAAATCCATGATTAATAATAGTTATAATTAAAAGTTTAATATTTAGTAAATATAAGCCTTTTTTAAGTATTTTTTTATTAAATATGTAAATTGAAAGGAAGTGTAAATAAATGTTTTATGGTAAATAATTTTTGGAATGTTATCGGTTTAATGTCAGGAACATCATTAGATGGAATTGATATAATTTACACCCATATTTCAAGATTGGATGATAATTATATATTTAAAATAATTAACGCAGAAACCATTCCATATTCAAATGAATGGGAAGGCAGACTGCGAAATGCATTTTCTGCTTCAAAAAGTGATATTAAAAAATTAAATATTGAATATGGTATTTATTTAGGGGATTGTGTAAATAAATTTATAAAAAAAAACCAGATAGATATTATTGATTTTATTGCATCCCATGGTCATACTGTATTTCATAAGCCTGATGAGGGATATACACTTCAAATTGGTGATGGTCAAGAAATTGTTAATAAAACAGATTTAAAAGTAATTTGTAATTTTAGAACTCAAGATGTTCAACTTGGAGGGCAAGGAGCTCCTTTAGTGCCAATTGGAGATAAATTATTATTTTCAAAATATGATTATTGTTTAAATTTGGGAGGCTTTGCTAATATTTCATTTCAAAAAAATAACGAAAGAATAGCTTTTGATATTTGTCCGGTAAATATTGTGTTGAACCATTATGTAAAACAATTGGGTTTCAATTTTGATGAAGGTGGAGAGATTGCGCGTACAGGAAAAGTTGATCAACCATTATTAAATGAATTAAATAATCTATCTTTTTATTCAGCAGCCGTTCCAAAATCGTTAGGCTTTGAATTTGTGAAAGAAGTTGTTTTTCCAATAATTGATAAAGGAAATTTAAAAGTTGAAGATATTTTAAGAACATTTGTAGCCCATGTAGTTATCCAAATTACAGCCTGTTTAGAGCATAACAAAAATTCGAAAGTTTTGGTAACTGGAGGTGGAGCCTTCAATAAATTTTTAATAAATGAATTAAATAACCATTCTAAAAATGAAATTGTTATTCCTTCAAATGAAATTGTTGATTATAAAGAAGCATTAATATTTGCACTTTTAGGTGTCTTACGCTCTGAAAATCAGGTGAATTGTTTAAGTAGCGTGACAGGAGCAGTGAAGGACCATAGTTCTGGAAAAATCTATTCTAAAATAGTTTAAGTTTTCACTATATTTGCTAAGCTTGATAAATATGCAAAATAGTATTCGCTAATATTAAATCTTAATAAAATTTTAATTATTAGAGAATAAATTTGTTAATTAGAAGCATAAATAATTGCAAGTATATATTAGATCATTTATTGCAAAAAGAAATCAAAACAAATAAAAATTAACTAAAAAGCACTAACTCTTAAAAAAGTATGGAAACACTCATTATTATAATTTTTATATTAGGTTATTTAGCCATAACACTAGAGCACAATTTAAAATTAGATAAACTTATTCCTGCTCTTGGAATGATGGCAATACTTTGGGCACTGGTTGCTTTTGGTATTGAAGATTTTACAAATTGGTTCGATTCTTCTGCACATGCTTTAGTTGAAGGTTTTTCTGGGTTTGGGATGGATGAGAAACATCATTTATTGGAAGAGACGCTGTTACACCATTTAGGAAAAACTGCAGAAATTTTATTTTTTTTATTAGGAGCAATGACTATAGTTGAAATTATAGATTATTTTGATGGGTTTGCAACCTTTAAAAATTATATTAAAACTAAAAAGAAGAAAAAACTATTATGGATTTTTGCAAGTCTTGCGTTTATTTTATCAGCAATAATTGATAATTTAACTGCAACAATTGTGTTGATAACCATTTTACAAAAGATTATAAAAGATAAAGAAACGAGATTATGGTTTGCTGGTTTAATTGTTATTTCGGCTAATGCTGGTGGGGCCTGGTCTCCAATTGGAGATGTAACAACAACAATGCTATGGATTGGTAAAAAAGTGACTACGGTTAAGCTGATAGAATATTTAATAATTCCTTCATTATTATGTGTTATTGTTCCTGTTTTAATAGCTTCATTTTTGAAGCCTTTTAAGGGAAGCTTAGACATTGTAGAAGGTGAAATAAGTGGTTCTAAAAGTAAATATGGTGCAACAATGTTATATTTAGGTTTAACAGCTATTATTTTTGTGCCTATATTTAAAACAGTTACACATTTACCTCCTTATGTTGGTATGATGTTGTCATTATCAGTAGTGGGTATTTTTGCGGAAATATATAGTAGATCTCAGTTTAGCATATCACATCCTATTGATATAGAAGGTGATAATTCTGAAGGATTTCATAGTCCTGTACATAAATCCTTATCAAAAATTGAAATGCCAAGCGTATTATTTTTCTTTGGTATTTTAATGGCTGTTGCGGCTTTAGAATCTTTAGGAATGTTATTTATTGGTGCAGAGCATTTAAAAACAATAATTCCAAATACAGATGTTGTAATAATGTTATTAGGTGTAGGATCTGCTGTAGTAGATAATGTACCTTTAGTTGCTGCAAGTATGGGAATGTTCCAAGAACCTATTGATAGTCATTTATGGCATTTTGTGGCATATTCAGCTGGTACAGGAGGAAGCATGCTTATTATTGGTTCTGCTGCTGGAGTTGTTGCAATGGGTATGGAAAGAATTAATTTCTTTTGGTACTTTAAAAATATAGCTTGGTTGGCAGCTATAGGTTTTGTTGTTGGGGCAGTAGCCTTTATGTTTTTAAGAAACTTTTAAAATATACTAAACCCAAGAAAATTTATTCTTGGGTTTTTTTTTATTTAAAAAATAAGCAACAATTTTAAATAAGTATTTTCGTTAAAGAAAAATAAATAAAATACAATCTATGCTTTTAACAATATTACAAGATTCAGGAGAACAATTAAGCGAAGCTGTTTCTGAAGAAAGAACATTGTCCATTTATAAATTAATAATGGATGGTGGTCTAGGTGGTCAAATTATTATTGCATTGTTAGTGGTGTTATTAGCAGTTGCACTTTATATTTATTTTGAGCGATTTTTTGCAATTAAAGCGGCTTCAAAAACAGATAGTAATTTTATGAATCAAATTAGAGATCACGTATCTCATGGCAAATTAGATTCAGCTAAGGTTTTATGTGCTCAGGTAAATTCCCCAGCTTCACATTTAATAGAAAAAGGAATTTCAAGAATAGGGAAACCATTGGCAGATATTAATACTGCAATTGAAAATGCCGGTAGATTAGAGATTTATAAACTTGAAAAGAATGTAAGCGTGCTTGCAACTATTGCAGGAGCAGCTCCAATGATTGGTTTTTTAGGGACTGTAATTGGAATGATTATCGCAATTCATGAAATTGCAAATGCAGGTGGTCAAATTGATATAAAAATGCTTTCAGATGGGTTATATACCGCTATGACAACCACTGTTGCGGGTTTAATTGTAGGTATTATTTCATATATTCAATACAATCATTTAGTTGTTAGAACTAATAAAGTAGTATATGAAATGGAAGCTAAATCTGTTGAGTTCTTAGATTTATTAAACGAACCTATTTAATATGGATATTAGAGGTAGAAATAAAGTAAATCCTAATTTCAACATGTCGTCAATGACGGACATTGTGTTTTTACTGCTTATATTTTTTATGATAACTTCAACTTTAGTTACTACAAGTGCATTGGATATTTTGTTGCCAAAAGCGAGTGGGAAAACTGAAAATAGAAAATCAATAGCTGTTAGTATAACTAAAGATTTAGCATATTATATTGATAATAAAAAAGTGAATGAAACTAGATTGGAACAAGATTTGCTTGTATTATTGGCAGGTAAAGAAAGTCCAACAATAGTTTTAAGAGCAGAAGAAGGAGTTCCTATTGAAAAGGCAGTTAAAGTAATGGATATAGCCAACCGAAACAGATTTAAAGTAATATTAGCAGTAAGACCAAAATAAGAAATGTTTAGTTTTTTAAATACAAAATATAAAAGAAAATCGGCAGCATTAACAAGTGTAATTATGAGCTTGTTACTTATTGCACTATTTTTCTTTGGTATGAAATATTTAGATCCACCAGAAGAATATGGAATTGCTGTAAATTTTGGAACATCAAATGTTGGTAGTGGAAATGTGCAACCTACAGAACCACTTAAAGCAGCTGTTTCAGAAGAAAAAGTTATAGAAGAACAGCAAGAAGAAGTTCAGGAAATAAGTGAACCTAAAGTTGTTGAAGAGGCTATCACAAAATCTGAAGATGTAGCAACTCAAGATAATGAGGAAGCTATTGCAATTAAAAAAGAACAAGAAGCCAAGAAAAAAGCAGATGAAATTGCAAAAAAAGTTCAATTAGAAAAAGAAAGAGTTGAACGAGAAAAACAAGCAGCAATAGCTAAACAAAGAGCTGAAGAAGAAGCTAAAAGAAGAAAATTAGATGCTTTAATTGGCGGGGTAAGTAATTCTGACGGAACAGCTACTGGTGGTGAAGGAAACGACAATCAATCTGGAGATAAAGGAAGCACAACCGGAGATCCAAATGCAAGTGGTTATTATGGAAATGGTGGCAGTGGTTCTGGAGGAGATTACCAATTAGGAAATCGAAAACCTTTAAGTAGACCAAAGCCAAATTACATTTGTAATGAAGAGGGATTAGTTGTTGTGAGCATAGAAGTTGATGTAAATGGTAGGGTTATAAAAGCTACTCCCGGTGTAAAAGGATCAACCAATACAGCAGCCTGTTTATTGTCACAGGCAAAAGAAGCGGCCTTAAAAACCAAATGGCAGCCAGATGCTAAGGCGCCCTCTAAGCAAGTTGGTACTATAAAATATAGATTTTCATTATCTCAATAATTTTTAATGAATTACACGAATACGTTAGATTGGATGTTTTCGCAATTGCCAATGTATCAAAGGCAAGGAAAAACAGCATTTAAAAAGGATTTAACCAATAGTTTAGCACTGTCTAAACATCTTAATTATCCAGAACAAAATTTTAAAACAATTCATGTGGCTGGAACCAATGGTAAAGGTTCAACCAGCCATATGATTGCATCTGTTTTACAAGAAGCAGGTTATAAAGTGGGTTTATATACTTCTCCGCATTTAAAAGATTTTAGAGAAAGAATAAAAGTTAATGGTGAATTAATTAGAAAAATTGATGTTATCAATTTTATAAAAAAGAATAAGTCGTTTTTAGAAGCCCATAATTTTTCTTTTTTTGAAATGACAGTCGGTTTGGCATTTGATTGTTTTGCAAAACAAAATGTTGATGTTGCTATTATTGAAGTGGGCTTAGGAGGAAGATTAGATTCTACTAACATTATTTCTCCAGAAGTTTCTGTAATTACAAATATTGGTTTAGATCACACTCAATTTTTAGGAGAAACCCTAGCTGAAATTGCTTTTGAAAAAGCTGGAATTATAAAAGAAAATATTCCAGTTATAATTGGAGAATATCAAGAAGAAATATTTTCTGTTTTTGAAAAAATAGCCAAAGAAAAAGAAGCGCCATTATTTTTAGCTTCAAAAAACGTTAATGAGAATTATTTGTCAGATTTAAAAGGAAGCTATCAGATCAATAATATTAAAACAGCAATAGAAACCTTTAAAATTTTAAAAACGAAAGCATTTAATATTTCACAGGAGCATATAATAAATGGTTTACAGCATGTTGTTAAAAATACAGGACTTTTAGGGAGATGGCAAATTTTAAAAAATGAACCAAAAGTCATTTGTGATACTGGCCATAATAAAGAAGGGTTAAAATATGTTTTGGACCAATTGCGAAAAGAAAAGTATAATAAATTACATTTTGTTTTTGGAGTTGTAAACGATAAAGACTTAACTACTATTCTTCCATTGTTTCCAAAAGAAGCAATCTATTATTTTTGTAAACCAAATATTCCAAGAGGATTAGACGCACTGGAATTGAAAAAGAAGTGTTTTGAATTTGGATTAGAAGGAAAAGTTTATAATTCTGTAAAGGATGCTTATAAATATGCATTAAAGAATTCTTTAGAAAATGATGTAATTTTTATAGGAGGAAGCACTTTTGTAGTTGCAGAAGTAGTTTAAATTGAAATAACAAACATTATTGATTTTTAGTTAAACCCCTCTGCGAATACGATTTCAGTAGTTTTATATCAAAAATTTTAGTATATTAGCAATATTAATTGATATTTATAGCAAAACCTCAATTTATTGCTACTGATAACCTCATTGTTTTTGAGATATTATTTAACTTTTTAATTATTGCTTAAAACAGCAATTTCAAAATCTACATTAGATCATATTTAAATATTGATCTATCTACTAATTTATTTACTAACTAAATTAATTTAACATGAAAACAATTGAAAGAATATTGCTAGGATTTTTATTGATTACATTTACTTTTACGTCTGTTGCTCAAGAAAAAGAAGAGTATAAACCCGTTTATATAACTATTACTACTGGGCATTGGAACTCTGATCCCGACACTGATTATACTGATTGGCTTAAAACCGAGCAAGAGTATTTTAATAAAGTAACAAAGAAAAATGATTTAATAATTGGTTCAGGCTATTATACACATTATTTTACACCGGATAATTCAGAAATATTATTTGTATCGGTTTACCAAAATTGGGAAGATCTTGAAAATGCAAGTGGAATTACGGATAGACTAATTGAAGAAGGTTGGCCGGACAAAGATAAGAGAGAAGCTTTTTTTAAAAAACAATCTAGTTATTATAGCGCTATGCATAGTGATGAGATATATCAAACTACAAAATTTAGAAAACCACTTAAAACGGAGTCTAAAAAACCTTTAATTTACTATGTAAAAAGAAATAAATTAGGAGAAGGAGGAAAAGGATTTAATGAGTATTTTGAAAATATAACAATGAAAAATTCTTTTTTAAGAGGCTATTATACTCATAGACATAGGTGGGGAGCTAATAGTAGAGATATGATCGAAGTTTTTGTTTTTGATAAATTGTCAGATATTGAAGGCTCTTTTGATGAAACACAAAAATTAGTTGAGGCATATTGGCCTGATAAAGATAAAAGAAAAG
The DNA here is from genome assembly GCF_900188355.1 of Lutibacter flavus. Lineage (GTDB taxonomy): Bacteria > Bacteroidota > Bacteroidia > Flavobacteriales > Flavobacteriaceae > Lutibacter > Lutibacter flavus. The sequence goes on along the minus strand of NZ_FZNX01000003.1, from coordinate 396,548 downwards.
CTTTTTTTAAAAGTTACAGTAAGATATTTTCGGGACATGGGGATTATATTTACCAAAATGTTCCTGAACTCGCAAAATAATATATTATATTAAATTATTGACTCTGAACTTATTGGTTCAGAGTTTTTTTATATTTTAATTTAAGGGTGAATTTTTATTGAAAATTATTTAAATTTTTTGTGAAAAAGCTTTGTGTAATTAAAATCTAATTATATATTTGCATCCGCTTAGGGCAATTAGCTCAGTTGGTTCAGAGCACCTCGTTTACACCGAGGGGGTCGGGGGTTCGAATCCCTCATTGCCCACCAAAGTAAATCCTACTAGAAATAGTAGGATTTTTTATTAAATAAAAATTTGTCCACATTGCAAATAGAGAATTCATTAACATCTACAATTGATTTAATTAAAACACTCTCGGTAGATAATATTAGACTATCATATTCATCATAAATACAAAAAGTCAAATTTAGAGTTTTATCCGATTTTATGAATGTGAACTCAACTGTATTTAGTTCCCAGTCAGGTGGTAAGATTGTAAATTCCAAATTATTCATAGTATTTTCTACAATGTTTATTTTGCCCCAGAATTGACTTATATAATGGTTGCTATAGCACTCTCTTTTTGCTGTCATAAACTTGTTGAATACTTCTAATAATATATTCATATTTATTTATAAACCTAATATATGTTATTTCATCAGTATATAGGGCATTATCAATCCAAACAGTACCTTCTTGGCATTCTAAAAAAGTATTACAAAGTGCGTTAGATTCATCTTTAGAACAAGTATTTATGATAGTGAAAAGAATAAATAATGAGAGAAATTTTCGTATTGAATAATTTTTTCTCATAATCAAATGATTTGATTATATAATTAGTAAAAAATAATAAGAATTATGATTGATAGCAATGATGTGTTGCATAATAGCTATTGATTTTCGTCATAAAATAAGCTGATTTAAGATTGTTAATTTTTTAAAATGATGTAATTATTTTTTCCATCATTGAAAAAATACTACTTCTCACTAATCGTAAGGTAAAAAAAGAGGTTCAAAACATTTTTGAGATACTAAATAAGAGTTTTAATGTTTAAAATATAAAAGTAGGAATATTAATAGACCCATTATTCTGTTTGTTCTTAAGATATGTATAATTCGATTAAAAGGATAATTAGGCTTTTTTATTGCTTCAATACAAGGGAGAGGGGGTCTATATAAATGATTTTTATATATAATTATAAGGTGCTTCTAAAAGTAATGTTTTAATAAATCGGAAACTTAATTTTGAATTTTTGTTTTTTGAGATGTAAAATTTAAAATGAGAATTAGAATATAACCAAATGTTATTACTAAAAATAAGCTAAATATTTCAAAAATGATTTTCCAAATTTCCTTCGATTTAATACCCTTAATATCTTTTTTATTAATTGTTTATTTTCTGCTGAAAGTCAACTTCTAGGAAAAAAGTTTAAAAGTTAATTGCTAAGGTGATTTATTTTTATAAATCTGATTGCCTTATTATTACCATCTTTTTTTGTTTATAAAATTTTACTGCAGAAGGGTAATTCTAATTGTTGAAATAAGAATAAATAAGTAGAGAAAATATTAAAATAATAAATAATATATTACGAGTTGATAAATGTCATATCTATTTTTGATGAATGTCATTTAATATAATTAAATAGGTTTGTAAATTCAGGTTTATTTAAATTATTTTGTAATGTTTTTGAATAAATTTCACACACTCACAGTAGTTATAATCTTTTTATTTAGCAGTGGTTTTATTAGTATCGATATTGTAAATCAAACATATGTTCCTGATGATAATTTTGAACAGGCCTTAATTGATTTGGGTTTAGATGATGTATTAGATGATTATGTTAATACAAGTAATATCAATGCTGTTATTTCATTAAATTTAGAATCTAAAAATATTTCAGATTTAACGGGTATTCAAGATTTTGTTAGCCTTAAAGATTTAAATTGCTACGACAATCAACTCACAACAATTGATGTTAGTAAAAATACTGCATTAACACATTTAACGGTTTGGAAAAATCAACTTGAAAGTTTAGATATTATTAATAATAAAGCCCTACTTTATTTAGATTGTGCTGAGAACGAACTTTCCAATTTAAATATTACGGCTAATACAGAATTAGAAACTCTTTATTGTGGCTCAAATTTACTTGCTGAATTAAACTTATCTACAAATACTGCATTAACAGAATTAGACTGCTATAACAATCAATTAACTACTATAGATGTAAGTAAAAATACTTTGTTAATTACATTGGTAGTTTGGGTAAATCAACTTACAAGTTTAAATTTAGCTGCAAATACAGCATTAGAATATTTAGATTGTGAGGAAAATCAACTTAGTAGTTTAAATATTAGCAAGAATACAAAGTTAGAAACATTGTACTGTGGAGGGAATTATTTAGTAGGTCTAAATGTAAGTGATAATAAAGTATTAAGAGAGTTATATTGTTATTATAATGAACTCACATTTTTAAATTTAAGTGCAAATACAGCATTGGAATATTTGGATTGTGAAGATAACAAACTAACAAGTTTAAACTTAAGCACAAATAAAGAATTAGAAACATTGTATTGTGGCTTAAATTCACTCACAAATTTAGATGTAAGAGAGAATGCGGAATTAATTGCATTAGATTGTTTCAGTAATAAAATAACTTCATTAGATTTAAGTAAAAACACCAAATTGATGGGGTTGGTGGTTTGGGTAAATCAATTGACAAATTTAAATTTAGGTACAAATACAGCTTTAGAATATTTAGATTGTGAACAAAACCAACTCACAAATTTAAATTTGAGTACAAATACAGCTTTAGAAACTTTATATTGTGGAGTAAATTCCCTTACAAGCTTAGATGTTAGTAACAACACCGCATTAAAAGAATTAGATTGCTATAATAATAAAATAACTTCAATAAATTTAAGTAAAAACAGCTTATTAACGTCATTATCTACTTGGATAAATCAATTAACAAATATAGATGTAAGCGCCAACACTGCATTGGAACTTTTAGATTGTGAAGAGAACAAGCTTAACAATTTAGATGTTAGTAAAAATACTGTTTTAGAAAACTTATATTGTGGAGTAAATTCTCTAACAAGTTTAAATGTTAATAACAACACCTTGCTTAAAGAAATAGATTGTTATAATAATGAAATAACGGCATTAGATCTAAGTAAAAACAGCTTGTTAACTTCATTAACAGTTTGGTTAAATCAACTAACAGATTTAAATGTAAGCTCAAATACATTGTTAGAATATTTGGATTGTGAGGAAAACCTATTAACAAGTTTAGACCTTAGTAAAAATACAGTTTTAGAAACTTTATTTTGTGGAATAAATAACATTGAAAGTTTAGATATAAGTGCAAATACTTTATTACAAGAATTAGATTGTTTTAGTAATCAGATACCTTCAATAAATGTTAGTAATAATACTTTGCTAAAAGCCTTAGTTGTATGGTCAAATCAACTTACTAATTTAGATGTAAGCAATAATCTGACCTTAGAATATTTGGATTGTGAGGAGAATCAACTTTCTAATTTATACTTAAATAATAATGCTGATTTATTATATCTAATTTTTGAAAACAATCAAATGTCAGGAGGAATTGATATTTCTAAAAATTCAAAACTTATTTTTTTAAATGCGTTGAATAATTCCGAATTAACTTGTATTCAGGTTGATCAATCCTTAATTAATAATATTCCTGAAGATTGGGAGAAAGATGATAATGCTGATTATAGTATTGATTGTTCAGATTTTATAGATGATGATAAAGACGGTATCATGAATGATGAAGATCAATGTCCAAATACACCAATCGGGGAAGAAGTAGATGAAACTGGTTGTTCAGAAAGTCAAAAAGATGATGATGAGGATGGTATAATGAATGATGAAGATCAATGTCTAAATACACCAATCGGGGAACAAGTAGATGAAACTGGTTGTTCAGAAAGTCAAAAAGATGATGATGAAGACGGTATTATGAATAACATTGATCAATGTCTAAATACACCAATTGGTGAAGAAGTAGATGAAATAGGATGTTCGGAGAGTGAAAAAGATGACGATGAGGATGGAATTATGAATGATGAAGATCAATGTCCAAATACACCAAATGGAGAAGCAGTAGATGACATGGGTTGTTCAGAGAGTGAGAAAGATGATGATGAGGACGGTATTATGAATGACATTGATCAATGCCCAAATACACCAGCGGGTGAAGTTGTTAATGAAATTGGATGCTCAGATAGCCAAGTGGATAAAGATGAGGATGAAGATGGAATTATAAATAGTATTGATATTTGTCCAAATACTCCAATAGGAGCTACAGTAGATGCTAATGGTTGTTTCTTTTTACCATCAAGTAACTTTACAATTGAAACAGTTAGTGAAACTTGTCCAAATAAAAACAATGGTAAACTAATTATTACAGCTTTAGATAATAGCTATAATTACAATCTTGCACTAAACGGAGTACAATATAATTTTAATGAGTCTCAAACAATATTAAATTTAGCACCAGAGAAATATGAGTTTTGTATAACTATTCCGGGTTTTGATAATTTTTCTCAATGTTATTCCATTACTATAGATGAAGGAATCACGATTTCTGGAAAGTCAACTATTAATTACAATAAAGCAACAATTGAAATAATAGATGGAACAATACCGTATTCTATATTTATTAATGGGAAAAGGATGTTTCAAACAATAAATTCAATATTTTTTATTGAAGATTTGAAACATGGAGATTTAATTGAAGTTAAAGCTGCAAATACTTGTGAAGGAGTCTACTCAAAACCTATTGATTTATACAAGGAATTAATAGCTTATCCAAACCCAACGACAGGGGAATTTGAAATTGAAGTTCCAATCTCAATTAAGGAAGTGAAAATTGAATTATTTTCTATTTCATCAAAATTAATTTCAAATAGAAATTATTCTATTAATAATGGAAAAGTTCAATTAAATATTAAGAATGTACCAGCCGCAATTTATGTAGCTAAGGTTTATTTAGATGAAATTGTTACTCTAAAAATTATTAAACAATAAATAAAATGAAAAAGTGTATCAATATTGTATTTATTGCATTAATATTAGTTTCTTGTGGAGGGGGAGGGGATGAACCTGTTCAACCCCCGAATCCAATTAATAATGCTCCAACTGTACCCTCATTAGTATATCCAACTGATGATTTGTTATGTACAGATAATGTTTTAAATTTTGATTGGAGTTCTTCAACTGATCCAGATGGAGATATTTTAACTTATCAAATTCAAGTTTCAAAAGACAATTATTTTAGTTCTATAGAATTTACTTATACCACATCGGCAACAGAACAATCTATATCATTAGAGAAAGGAGTTGCCTATTATTGGCATGTAAAAGCAATTGACAGTAAAAATTTAGCAAGTAGCTTTTCATCCGTTTATAGTTTTTATACCGAGGGGGAAGGAGAAATCAATCACCTTCCATTTTCTCCAGATCTTATAACTCCAAAATTAAATTCTATACAAACAGAAGAAACAACCACTTTAAATTGGGATGCTAGTGATGTTGACAATGACCCATTATTGTTTGATGTCTTTTTTGATACCATGAATCCTCCAAATACAAAAATAGAATCAAATCTTGCAGTTAAATCGTTAAATATAACTATTGAAAATTCTAAAAATTATTATTGGTACGTAGTTGTTAAAGATGGCAAAGGAGGAGAAACAATTGGGCAAATATGGAATTTTAAAACCGACTAAAAATTAATTTGATTTTGCACTTAGTTTTTTAACATTATTAACCATTTCCTTAAAGCATTCAATTTCATTTCCTTCTTCATTGTTAGGAGGATTTACTTCTTTGTAATTATCCATGAAATTTTTTGCAGAGGACCAATAAGTATGCATAACTCCTAAAAAATGATTTCTCATTTCTGGTGTTGAATTATTTCTAAATTTGTCAATCATATTAACTTGTTCAAGAGCTACCTCCGGTTTTCTCCAGGAACAAGCCAACACGTCAAAGCCTTTTAAAGAAAAATATGCCGGAGTTGGTAATGCCTTTTCATAATGCCAATCACAAATCACTACGTTTTTTGGAATTAAGTCAATAGCTTTTTGGGTATTATTTAAACTTCCTTCCCACATTCCAATACCAGAAACGGAACCATCAATTAATCGGTCTCCCCAAATCCACAGCCTTTTGTTACTTTCATTTAAATGATTGCTTAGTAAAGAAACTTCACCTGCAAATAATTCACCAGGGTCTTTATCTTTGCATCTTGGACAATTAGAATCGGCTATGAAAAAAACTTCATCCATACCAGCGTGAAAATCCTTTGCTTCAAAAACTTCTGTAATTTCATCAATTAAGTCAAAAACTACCTCATGAACCTCTGGATGCAAAGGGCAATAACTTTTACAATAAAGCCCATCAGAATTTGGCCATTCATATTTTTTTGGGAGTTTTACTAAAGGGGTTTCATCAAATTCAGGATATACTTTTAATAATTTGTTTAAAGTACTTTCCCAACTTTGATGACCTAATAAGTTCACTTGAGGTATTAAATTAATATTATTCTTTTTACAAATTGCAACTAACGATTTTACATCTTTTAAGGATAATGGATTGTCATCTCGAAGCTCTGGTCTCGATTTATAAGCATAGTTAAAATCTACTCTTAAAATTAAGGTGTTAATTCCCGAAGGCGCTAATTCAGTATCAATAAAGCGGACAAATTCTTCAACATTTTCTTTAGAAGGCGCAGAAATACAAAAACCTACAACTGGAAAATTGGATTGAGCTTCAGAAAAAATAGTATTAAAAAGAAATACAAACAGTAAAATAATCGGTTTTTTCATTTAATTATATTTAAGTGATTATAGTTTTAATTTAAATCCTTTTTTTTCTAACCAACCTGTGAATAGGACAATCAAAATAGCAAAAGCAAAGGAGGCTATGAGTCCAATACTATTGTGAGTTAAAAAATCAGGAAGGCTTATTCCACTAATACTTCTTAAAGGATAAATAAAATAAGGGATTAAATAGCAGGTTAGAGTAGCTGTGCCGGCAGGAGCAATTATTTTGGCCCAATTTGTTATTTTTTTCTCATCTGCTATATAGTATAAAAGAGCAAAAAGTAAAAAACCTATTCCTGTACAAATTCCTAACCAAGATGGAGTTCCTTGTATTTTTGAAATTCCCCAAATTGATCTTGTTCCAAAACCAAATATTAAATTTAGAACTCCTAAAACTAAAAGGCTTAAATAACTCCATTTAACACCTAATTTATACATTTTTTTAAATAGCAGCGTTGCAACAATTCCTGCCGCAGTAAATGCTGGAATAGTTCCCGTTAAGATAGTTGAAAAGTAGCTGGAAAAACCGCCAAAATTTATAGATAATTCAGAGTGATTTATCATTGCCAATAAAATCAATATTAACCATAATAATGACATTATTACTAAAGATCTTTTTGAGTACAAATAAACCAATGCATTTATAATATAAGCCCAACCAATAAGTCCTAAAATACCCCACCATTGTGTTGTCATCCAAGTGGCTCCATCTTCACCGCCTTTATAAATGATTGCTAAAAAAATAAGAATAGCAAAACCTAAAATCTGTAAATACGAATGCCATTTCTTATTAAGAGGGCTCTTTTTCCAATTTGTCCAAATCAATACAACAGCAAATGCCATTAATAATTCCCAAAATGTTTTTCCAATAATTATACTTTCGTCATGAGCAGTTTCATAATTGACCATAAAAAATCCAATCAGTAATAATGATACAGATCTAATAATTATGTGTTTAGCAATTGATAATTTTGAGTCACCTTTATCTAACCTATTTTTTATAGCGAAAGGGATACTTAAACCAACAATGAATAAAAATAATGGAAAAATAATATCAGAAAACCCCAAATAGTCTTCGGTTGCATTTGCATGTTTTAGCCATTTTGGGATGTCAGTTAATGTCCAAAAATCATTAACCCAAATCATAAGAACCATTGTAATTGCCCTTAAAATATCAATTGAAGCAAGTCTCATAAAAAATATTATGTATAGAATTAGACCCACAACATTATCCTCATTTTTAAAACCAAGTTTTAATTGCAGGTAATAACAAATTAAAAATACGAAATATTCTGGAACCTAAAATTGGGATTTTATATTTTTTCATCAAAAATATTTTTTACCCTATGGATTTACATTTACTTTTTTTAAAAAATAATTAGGAATGTTTCTATTTAATAAATGTGGTTAGTTTTGTTTTGAAAGTTAGCTTATTCGTAAAATTTGGAAGAACTAAAAATTTGTGTAATTGGTTGTTTTTTTCTAAGAAATTCTTTTAAGATAGGTTGGATTATTAATTTTATAAAAATATTTGAATCCCTGATTTTTGTCATGTTTATTTTATGTTATTTAAGTTACATTTGTGGTATAAGCACTTAGCTTATATCTTTTTCATAGCAATTTTCCCTCTCCAACCCCAAATTTGAGAGGGTTTTTATTTAGTTAATAATTACTTCAATTTAATTTAAAATAATATTATTAGTTTAAATGTAATTAAAATTTTAGAATTCTTGGGTTTGAATTAAATTTGGATTTGCAGTGTGTTCTAGGTTATATAAATCAAATTTTTAATTTGTATATTTAAGTTAAAATTATTAAAATGCGATATCTATTAATAGCAATTAGTTTGATATTAATCTCGTGTGATTTATCAAATAAAAAAAGTGAAGTTGATAGCCAAGCGATGGTTATTTCAGAAGATTTAGATACTTTAAAGATTCCAAATATTTTTGTAGTTAAAACTATTTTTTATTCAAAAGATAGTTTACCAATTTCTGGAGATCTTTATGAAGTAAATAATAAAAAACCTACCTTGTTATTATGCCATCAGGCAGGTTATAGCAGAGGAGAGTATAAAGAGATTGCCAGAAAGTTATGCAATTATGGTTTTTCAAGTATTGCCATTGATCAGAGGTCTGGAGGGGAAGTTAATGGTATCAAAAATCAAACAGCGGCTAAAGCAAAAGAAAAAAAATTGCCAACTAATTATTTAGATGCTAAACAAGATATAGAGGCCGCTATTGATTATATGTATGAAATGAATGGAGGACAACAAATTATTCTTGTAGGAAGCTCATATTCGGCAACATTGGCATTATTAATTGGAACGAATTCAGAAAAAGTAAAATCGGTAGTAGCTTTTAGTCCGGGAGAGTATTTTAAAACAATTAACGTTCAAAATTCTATTGAAAATATTTCAAAACCAGTTTTTGTTGCATCATCTAAAAAAGAGGCAGTGGCTTTAGAGGAATTAGTTTCATTAATTGATAAAAAAAATCTAACACATTTTATACCAACAAATGATGGGATTCATGGAGCCAAAGCATTATGGGATTCAACCGATGGAAATGAGGCTTACTGGAATGCTTTTTTAAAGTTTTTACTTAAGACAAAGAGTAATAAATAGTACTCTTTGCTTAAGATTTTTAATTGTAATAACTAATTTTTTAAAATTTTAAGAAGTTTAGGTTCTTCTAAATAAACTTTTGCAAAATACAATCCAGTAGGATTGTTTGATAAGCTAAGTTGTGCTTTTCCATCCAAAACAGTGTAAGTCTTTGTTGAAATTAATTGAGATTGAATATTGTAAACCTCAATTAGAACTTCTTTGTTTGAAATTGGTAATACAATTTCAAACAATCCTTTTGTTGGATTTGGGTAGGCTGTAATTTTGTCAAATAAATCGATTTGTTTAGAGTAAATTCCTTCACAAGATACAGCTGTTTTAACCTGAACAATATCTCCATGTTTAACATCAATATTAAATGAAGGTGCGTTGGTTTTAAAAATAACTTTGTTATTTACAAACACTTCAAATGGTGCTGTTCCATCAGTAATTTCAACGGTTGCAGTTTTAGAGCTTAAAGCTGTTTTTCCAGAAATTACTATTCCTTCACTTATTTCTATAGAATAACATTGCTCATAGGTAGTTCCATTAATTGTTATGCAAAAATTATAAGTATTAGGAGGTAAATCACTTACAGTTAAATCAGTTGTAAATGGATATACTTTACCATTTACTGTAACTGAATAGTTATGGCTTTCATTTGCCTTTATTATTAGTTGTCCGTTATCTTTATTTGGACAAGTTTCACTTATGATTTCAATTTCAAAATTATTGGAGGCCAATGAAAAAGTTGGACAACCTGTTGTACTCACATTTTGCCCTAAAGGTGTATTTGGACATAAATCCTCGGTGTCAACAACTCCATCATTGTCACTGTCATCATTTGATGTTCCACCCCTTGGATCAAACACTCTTTGAGTTGAATACATTTTATATTCGCCAGGAACTAAAGTAAATGCTTGGGTTGTATTCGTTACATTTTTCTCTTCACCAGTAAAGTATTCATACCAGATTCCGGTTTTAGTAAAATTGGTTGTAATAGATTTATTAGTTACATCAAAATTACCTATAATTACCACATCCATGGATGCATGTTTTAGTACAATTGATTTAACCAAACCACCCACATTTAAATTGAAATCAGTTGTGTTAAAAACTTCAGGATATTCCTTTTTAAATGCAATCATGGTAGCCCAAGTATTGTAAATTTGTTTCCGGTTTACATTAGTTGCATAATCCCATTTAATTGGTTTTCTTGATAATCTACAGTCATTACTAACGGTTGTTCCATCGTCACAAGTATTAATTGAAAAATCATAACCTAATTCTCCAAATTGCCAAATCATTTTTGGCCCTGGAATGGTAAAAAAGAACATTCCTGCGGTTTCCTCTCTTGATAATGCAGTAGATAAATCTTTTACGTTATAATCGCCACTACTATTTCCAAATTCTAAATTTTTATACATTAAGCGCTCCTCATCGTGACTTTCCATATAACCAACAACATTTGGACTGTTCCAGCCGCGTTGCTTGTATGAAATCAAGGAAATATCAGTTTCACTGTTAAAGCCCATTGTATTTTGACTGTAACCATGATTCATATTTCCCCAAAGCATAATTCCATAATTAGCCAATTCTGTTTCTTCTGAATTATCTGCTAAATGCTCAAATATTACATATGGTTTGTTTGAAGGACTGTGATTCCAAACCTGATCAGCATAATTTTTTAAAATAGCAATTCTTGATGCATCATAAGTACTTCCCCAACTTGATGTTCCGTAAGGCGTGTTTGAAAATCCTTTTGTAAAATCGAATCGAAATCCGTCTATTTTGTATTCAGTCATCCAATAATCCAAAACATCATTAAAAAAAGAGGTTGTATAAGAAGATTCATGATTAAAATCGTAACCCCATTGTGCACTTGGGTTTGAAAAATTACTTTGTTGATTGTACCAAGGATTATCTGCTGCAGGTCTATTGTTTAAATTATCCCAATACATTTGAAGCATTGGAGATTGGCCGTATGAATGATTAAAAACAACATCTGCTAATACTGCAATTCCACGCTCATGACAGGCATCCACAAAAGTTTTAAAATCATTTTTTGTTCCATATGATTTATCTAAAGCCATATACAAAGCTGGATTGTATCCCCAGCTATCAGCTCCTTCAAATTCATTTACAGGCATTAACTCGATTGCGTTAATACCTAACGAAGCCAAATAATCTAAATGTGTTATTGCCTCTGTATATGAATCACTTTCAGTAAAATCCCTAACCAACAATTCATAAATAATTAAATTATGTTGATCTGGTTTTGAAAAATTTGAAATATTCCAAGAATAATTTTCCTCATTTATTTTGAATGTAGAAACATAACCTGTTGTTAAACCATCAGGGTATGCTTTTAAATTAGGGTAATTTCCATCTTTTATGTATTGATCCGTCCAAGGATCTAAAATTTTTTCTGAATAAGGATCGGCTATTTTAATAGTGTAATCAACTAAATATTGATATGCATATTCAGTATTTTGATCTAAATTATTTAAAGTAATCCAAAAATATTCGCCGTCTTTATAAAGTTGATAATTTTCATTAATTGCCCAGTTATTAAAATCACCAATTAATAAAACATCAGTTTTATTTGGAGCTAATAACACAAATGTTACGGTTCCATCTCCGTTATCACTAAAACCATTTTTAACACCACTAGGCATTGTTTGGTTTTGAGTTGGGTTTTTAACATAAACTGAAATTTCAGTTTCTTTGGTTTCGCTACTAGAAGTTGCAGTAGCTTTTAGCGTATATGTACCTGTTGAAGTAAATTTATATGAGGTTGATATACTAATTGTATTTGAAGTTGTTTTTTGCGAAATACCATTCACAAAAAGTTCTAAATCAGCATTTGTTGATGCTTCTGCCGAAATAGTAATAGTTGAGTTTAAATTATAAGCACTGCCATTTTCAGGTTCTGTAAAAGTTAAATTTAGCCCTTCTTCATATAGAGTTACAAATAAATCAGCTGTTTGTTGATTTCCATCAGTAGATCTGAAAACGAAATTTAATCCAGTAATTGTTTCACTTGTGGCAACATTGTAAAATGAATAAACGTCAGGAGTTATTAATAATTCGTATTGATTTCCTGAGATTCGAGTTAATTTAGGTTGTGTAGTATTGTTTCCCCAAGATTCAATAACATTTTGCCAATCAGCATCATTTATTTTTACACCAGTATGAGCGTATACATCACCAGTATAACCGTCTAAACCTGTTCCTGTAGCATCAAATAAAATTGTGATCTCACTTGTTGATGTTGGTAATGCAGGCGAAGTGCTAACTTGTGAAAAAGCAAGGTTGCTAATAATTAAAGTAATTAAGAATACTACTTTTTTCATACAAAATGAGCTTTTAAATGTTAATTATGATTATTAATAAAAACAAAGGCTGTTCTTTAGAACAGCCTTTGCAATATAAATTATTGTAAAGAAACTGAGAGGGTTCCAGTGTTAAAATTGAGGGTGATTTTATAATTACCTGCAGTTTCAACTTTTACATTGTCTTCACTGTTTTGTTCTAAAACACCTTTTGAAGCGTTGCTTTGCCCCCAGTCGTTATCCCAGCTTCCAGCAACAGGAACGAATTTAAATTCGTCACCAGCACCTAAAGCTTGAGTGATTTCAAACACACCATCAGCTGTTTGCGTAAATTCAGGATTATCTGCATCATTACTCCAACCTCTAAATGATCCAACCATAAAAACAGAAGAAGGAGCACCAGTAATACTAGAAACGTTATAACTAAGTGTATTAAAATTAACTGAAACTATATATTTTCCAGCGGCAAATCCACTAAGGTTATTTTCACCATCTTGTACTACCATACCGTCATTATTAGGGTCAGCACCCCAATCTCCATCCCAACTTCCAAGAGTTGGTAAAAATTTGAATTCTGCACCATCAGGTAAATCCATTACAAGAGAGAAAACTCCTAAACTAGCTTCACCCATTTGAAGAGCAGAACCATTGTCCCATCCATTAATTGAACCAACTACATTTAGGCTATTTACAGAAGAAACATTAAAAGTTAGTGTGTTATAATCTACAATAACTACATATTTTCCAGCAGCATAACCACTTACATTGTTTTCACCATCTTGAATTATTGAACCTGGATTGTTAGGGTCGCTACCCCAATCTCCATCCCATCCGGTATTTTGAGGAAGGAATTTAAATTCAGTACCATCTGTAATATCAATAGCTAATGCAAATACACCCTCACTTACCAAATTCATTGGATAAGCATTCGCAGGATCCCATCCATTTAATGAACCTACAATGTATAATTCACCTGGAGAGGTAATTTCTTCAACAGTATACGTAAAAGTGTTTAAATCGATATTGATTTTATATTTACCAGCAGTAAATCCACTTAAATCTTGCTCTCCTTCTGAAATTAAAGAACCGTCATTATTAGGGTCTTTACCCCAATCACCATCCCATCCAGTATTTTGTGGAAGGAATTTAAACGCATCGCCATCTGCAAGGTCAACTGTAATTTCAAAAGTGTTAAAACCTGTATTTGTCATTGGTAATGAAGTTGCAGGATCCCAACCTGTTAGAGAACCTACCAAATAGAATTCAGAATATTCAACTTTATAAGGAGTTAAAATTACTGATACCACTTGCGATACATTTTCATTCGCAGAAATTCTAAGATCTATACTAGATGCTTCTTCAGGATTTAAATCCATAACATCTAATAAAAAATCATTTAGTTCATCAACTGTTAAACCAAAGCTACTTTCTTGAGTTGTTCCTATTAAATAAGAAGTAGCAAAATCAGTACCTGTTTTAGCTGCTTCAACATTAAATGTTGCATCAGTTTGGTTGTTCGCTTCCCAAGAAATAAATAAAGCATTATTATCTAAATTAGTATCATTTAAAACAATTACACTACCGTTTGATGGTGTAACTATTTGAAAACTTTCCTGAGCTGGTAATATTTCAAAGTTCTCGTTTTCATCGCAAGCAATAAATGCCATTGAGAAAACCAAAAGAACTATTATTTTATTTAAATATTTCATCATTTTAAAAAGTTAATTTAATTAATTAGCTGTAACACTATAAGTATATTCTCTAGGATTACTTAAATCTAAAACAACGTGATAATTTCCTTCTGAACCGTCAAAAGTTAAATCACCACCTCCTTGTAAAAATCCATCAGCATCTAAAGTTCCTATATCAAATGCTCCCCATTCATTATTACCTCTAAATTTAAAAGGTCCAGGCACTAAATGAATATCAACAGATAAAGTTTTAGATGCAGCATCATAAACTAAATCAGTATCGCTATCCCAACCTGTTGGAGTTGCAGCACCAATTATTCCCCAATTTACAGGAGTAGCAGAATAAGTAAGCTCTGCAGTATCAGCATTTACATAATAATAACCAGCAGTTGCAGTACCATCTGATTCATCAGATTCTACTAATTTACCAGTAAAAGTACCATCGTCTCCCCAATCTGTATTTCCCCAGAAGAAACCTCCGGTTTCATTTGGAGCTACAAATTTATAACCACCATCTAACCATACATAACCAACATAATCTGTTTGACCAAATCCTGAAGCAGCTAATAATGGTGCTGATGCAGGATCCCAACCTTGGTGATTTCCTGGTACAGCTATTTTTGGTAAATCTGTAGTAAATGCAGTAACATAAACAGTAATTGGCTCAGAAACCTGAGGCGTACTGTCTAAAGAGCCTACTGTTGAAGTAACTCTAATGTCCATACCTTCTTCTAAAAATGGAGTTAAACCAGAACTCACAGCTGCGCCGTTAAATTCAGTTATATTCCAAGATAAGAAAGTGTTTGAAGTTGCTCCTGCTAAAAATGGTTCAGCAAAAGAGGTTCCTGCTTTTGCAAATTCAACCTTATAATTTACTGCAGTTGGAACAGCATAATCAGCATCGTTCCAAGTTAAAGTAATTATTGTGTTTGTTAGTTCTTCTTCTGGATTAAGAACATAAACAGCTCCTGTGGCTGGGGCAGTAATTTGACTGCTTCCCACCGCCGATATTGTTAAGAGTTCTTGATCTTCATTGTCACAAGATATAAATGCAACAAAGGTTAACAAGAACAAAAATTTAAATATGTTTTTCATCTTAAATTTGATTTTATGTTAATAACCAGGGTTTTGAGTTAAATTAGGATTGGCAGCCATATTGTTTGCTGGCATTGGATAAATATCCAAATGGCTTGATAATGCGATACCGTTTGGGCTTCCACCTTTCCAGGCCCAATTATAATTTCCTCCAGTAAAAAGACCAAATCTTATTAAATCCTGTCTTCTGTGTCCTTCCCAATGTAATTCTCTCGATCTTTCATCAATTAAGAAATTTAATGTTAAATCGTTTGAAGTTATTGTAGCTGAATTTGCTCTGTTTCTTAATGCATTCACATAATCAACGGCTTCATTCATAGTTCCACCAGAACCACCTCTAACAACTGCTTCTGCATACATTAAATATACATCACCAAGTCTAAATAAAGGGAAATCAGTATTTACAAATTCAAAGTGAGTTCCACCACGACTTCCATCAACACCAATATTTTTGAATTTAGTAATTACATAACCAGCATCTCTATCTCCAACATCTTCAATTGTAGCTTCGCGCCCTTCTGTAATTAATGTATTTCTAGCGTCAGTTAAAGGAACATCTCCATTTAAAAATTTATTTGCAAATTGTTCTCTAACTCTTAATGCACCTCCCCATCCATTATCTACACCAAGAGGAACGGCATTTCCTTCAAGACTACCAACTTCACCATTAATAATAACAGTTGTAGCTCCCCAATTTTGAGTCACTTTAGAATCAACTACTAATGGGAAAATAATCTCGTTTTGACCTGCTTCATTAAAATCATTATCAGCAAGGAAATTATAAAAATAATCTGAAGACAATGAGAAGCCTCCATTAATTATTTTGTTACAGTAAGTTAAACACTCAGAATATTTATTCTGACCAAGATATACTTCAGCATTTAAATACATTTTTGCTAAAATCATCCAAGCTACTGCTTTATCAGCTCTTGCATATTCATTTTGATTTGATCCAACAAGATCACCTTCTATTGCTAACAATTCTGATTCAATAAATTGAAATAATTGTTCTCTGTTATATTCAGGACCTTGATAAACACCAATTGGGTCATTTTCTGTTACAAATGCAGCTTTCCCAAATAAATCCATTAAATGATAATATGATAAAGCTCTTAATAAACGAGCTTCAGCTCTGTAAGTTTTAATTTCACTTGACATTGCTGAATGACCTCTAGAAGCTAATGATTCTTCTGAAGATTGTCTTAAAAAGTCGTTTGTCAATGCTACACTAAACATAGCTCTACTAAAAAATCCTAAAAGTATTGTGTTTGAAGCACTCCAGGTATTTCTTTGAATTGCCTTTACAGCTCCACCTTCATCATTTTCGTAAGACCAAATTACTTCATCAGCAGCTAAGTCTTCTAGGTACCATAATGCTCTTGCATATTGACTAGTACCTGCGTCGATACCTTGCAAGTTAGAAGAGGCTGGTCCTGTGGTTCCAGTTAACGAAAGGTTTCCGTAGATTCCAGCTAATGCCTGTCTATATGAATCAGAGCTGCTATAAAAATCTTCAGATAAAAATTCGTCATCATCTTTTGGAGACACATCTAATTCATTAGTACAAGCACTAAAGAAAATTAGGATCCCAAAAAAGAAAAATAATAATTTAAATATATTTTTTGTTTTCATTTTCTGTTTTTTTAAAATTTAATATTAGCACCCATTAAGAAAGTTCTTGGTCTTGGATAAATTGTATTATCAATACCGCTAAAAATTTCAGGATCTAATCCACTATAATTAGTAATGGTAAATACATTTTGCACACCACTCCAAACACGAATACTTGAGATATCCTTTTTGAAATTGTTAAATGTATAACCAAAATTTAAATTGTCCATTTTAAGAAAAGATGCATTTTCTAAAAAATAATCTGAAATTAAAACATTTGATGTTTCAACAAAATTAGTTTCTAATACAGCTGTTGGAATATTTCCTAAAGCAGTTACATCTTGCAATAAATTATATTGAGCTCTGGATGAGTTAACATTATTATACATATAATTTCCAAAACTAGCTCTTAAATTAAAAGAGAAATCAAAGTCTTTATAATTAATTCCTGTTTGGAACCCCATATTTATATCTGCATTTGGTTTTTTGTAGATATAACGGTCGCTGGTATTAATAATCCCATCTTGGTTAATATCTGCATAAGCACCTTCAATAGGAGCACCAGCGTTATCATATAATTGTTTATATACAAAATAGGAATAAGGAGCAAATCCTTCTCTGTGAACCTGAATTCTAGATCCAGTACCACCACCAATACCACCAACTTCAATATCTTGACCAAAGGCAAGCTCATCAATTACAGTATTGTTTAGGTTTAAATTATAACTTACATTCACATTCAAATCATCTGTACTTACAATATCAGAACCTATAGAGAATTCTAAACCTTTTGAAGTAAACTGACCAATATTTTGCCAACCAGCATTACTAAAGTTAGAACCATCGGCAACAGCTACATTTGCTAAAAGATCATTAGATTCTTTCAAATAAACTTCAATAGAACCTGAAACTTTATCATTAAACAATCCATAATCAAAACCTATGTTGTATGTGGTTGTTTCTTCCCATTTAATATCTTCAAATTTAGATTGTGGAATACCAACTATCACTGCAGAGTTTCCAAAAATGTATTGTGAAAAACTATCTCCAGTTTGATGTCTTCCTAAGAATGCATAAGAAGCAGGAATATCTTGTTGACCAGTAATACCCCATCCCAGACGTAATTTTAAACTTGAAACTACTTCAGAATCTTTTAAGAAATCTTCTTCACTAATTTTCCAGGCTAATGCAGCAGCCGGGAAATTACCCCATCTGTTATCTGAATTAAATCTTGACGTTCCATCTCGTCTATAAGATAAGGTCAATAAATATTTATCCATAAAAGATAAATTAGTTCTAGCAAAGAAACCAAGTAAAACAACATCAGGATCTGTAGCTACATCTCTTTCAGCTTCCGGATCTCTCATATTTCCAGTACTAAAATCTTCAGAAGTAAACTTTTGATAAGAATAACCTGCAGTAGCTTCTATATTTAAATTTTCTAATTCTTTATTATAAGCAAGGTATGCATCTAATAATACATTTTTCCGTTCACTAGTATATTCAGTTTCTTCACCAATGTAAGATACAACACCATCTTCTTCAAATCTAAAACCATTAATGCTTTCTGCTGAAAGTATGTTTGATCCAACACCATAAGATCTATCGTAACCTAAGTTAACAACAGCACTTAATTCAGGTAATGAATGAATTTTGTAGTCAAACTTTACGTTCCCATACAATCTATCAACAATACTAGTATCATCTCTTAACATTAAATTAGCTACAGGGTTTCTACCTGCATTGTCTCTAATACCATTTGTGTGGTATTCAAAGAAACCACCAAATGGAGATGTTGCATCGTACACAGGTTGTGTAGGGTCAAAATAAAGAGCAGCACCTTCAACGCCAGCCGCAAATCTGTTATTTTCAGAACTAATATTAGCATTAATGCTAATTTTTAAATGATCTTCTAATAAAGATGGGTTAATATTAAATGCTAAAGAGTTTCTTTCAAATTTGGAAGTTTTTCTTAAACCAGGTTGTTTGGTATTACCCCAAGATACTCTGGCAGGAACATTTTTAAATAAAGCTCCACTTACTGCAATTGATTGATCAAACGTAAATTTTTCTTCGTAAATTTCATCTTGCCAGTTTGTGTTGGCATTTCCAAGTTGATCAATACTTATGCCACCTTGACCTGCAGCAACTCTTTCAGTAATTAAATTTCTAAAGTCGTCACCGCTAAATACATCTATTTTGTTTGCTATAGTTTGGTAACCAGCTTTAAAATTAATATCTATATTAAATCCTGATTTCCCTTTTTTGGTAGTAATAATAATTACCCCATTTGATGCTCTTGAACCATAAATAGCAGTTGAAGATGCATCTTTTAATATTGACATTGACTCAATGTCATTTGGGTTTATCGACGCTAAAATGGATCTGGATCCATCTGCAGATGAATTAGTAATAGGTAATCCATCAATTACAATTAAAGGATCGTTAGAAGCTCCCAAAGAAGACCCTCCTCTAATTCTAATAGCAGAACCTCCACCTGGAGCACCATCTGTTGTAATGTTAACACCAGCAACACGACCAGAAATTAAACTAGCAGGCGTAACAATATTTCCTTTGTTAAAATCTTTTTCAGAAACGGCAGCAACGGATCCGGTTGCATCTTTAATAGTTGTAGTACCATAACCGATAACAACAATTTCATCTAAAGATTCTGCACTTTCTTTTAAAGAGACATTAATAGTATTGTTGTTTCCAACAGTAATTTCCTGTGCAATAAATCCAATATAGGAGAATACTAAGATATCTCCTGATTTAACGTTCTCTATAGAATAGTTTCCGTCAAAATCAGTAGCTGCACCCTTAGTAGTTCCTTTAATTATAATGCCTACACCAGGTAAAACTGTATTACCTGTTGCTTCTGTAACTGTACCTTTTATTGTTTGTTGAGAAAACATTAATACAGGAAATAGAAGTACGACACTAAACAAATAAAATCTAAAATTTTTCATCTATTTTAAGTTAATTAATAATTAAGGTTTGTTTTAAATAATTGTACTATTTTTTACTACATTTCACAGTGTGAAGTTAAGAAGTTAACATTTACTTAACAACGATTTATGTTACTTTGACACCTACGCAAACGTTTTCGTGTTTATAACTTTTTTACTCTAACGTTAGAGTTGATGGGCTTTTTTCCTTAAAAAATTGAAAAAAAAGGTAAATCATTATCAAAAAGTGTTAATTCATTACATAATTAATTACTAAAAAGGATAGTTTTACCCTTTTTAGTCTGATTTTTTTCATCTAAATTAATTTGTTCATACTAGTTTTAGGTTTAAAATAATTAATAAGCGTATTTTTTACATTTGTAAATTAATAAAAAATAAAGCACATTGCCTAATCTATTTAATTTTATATTTGTAAATTAGTAAAACAGCCTATAAATAAATGAAACCGAGAATTACCCTGAAAAAAATAGCAAGTGAATTTGGAGTCTCTATTTCAACAGTTTCTAAAGCATTAAAAGGAAGCCATGAAATAAGTGAAGAAGTGCGTGAAAGAATTCAAGCGTATGCAGATTATTATAACTACAAACCAAACAATTTAGCCTTACAACTTAGAAATCAAAAAACCTCAGTTATTGGGGTTATTATTCCTGAAATTGTACATCATTTTTTTTCAACAGTAATAGACGGTATTGAGCATTATGCAAATCAAAAGGGGTATAATGTTATGGTTTGTGTTTCAAATGAATCTTACGAAAAAGAAGTGTTAAATTTTAATGTATTAACTAATGGAAGTGTTGATGGATTAATTGTATCCGTTGCAAGAGAAACACAAGAAAATCAAAAATTCGATCATTTTAAATCTTTGACAAAAGACGAATTTCCATTGGTATTATTTGATAGAATTATAGATGAAATTAACTGTGATAAAGTTGTTATTGATGATGTTGGAGGGGGATATAAAGCGGCAAATCATCTTATGGAAGTTGGTGCAAAACGGATTGCCCTTATAACAACTGAAGATTATGTAACTGTTGGTTCATTAAGAAAGCAAGGTTATTTAAAAGCTTTAAAAAACAAAGGAATTACAATTGATGAAAGTTTAATATATTATATTGATGATAGCAAAAACTTATATCAACAAATTGAAAAAGTTATCAATGTTCCTAATCCACCAGATGCAATTTTAGCCGTAAATGAAATATATGCTGCTAATGCATTAATTATAGCTAAAGAGAGAGGATTATCTATTCCAAACGATATTGCAATCATTGGTTTTACAAGTGGGCTCATCTCTGAATTTACTTCACCACCATTAACTTGTGTTGAGCAACATGGTTATTTAATGGGTGAACAAGCAGCTGAATTATTAATTAACCGTATTGAAAATACAGCTCCAAAGGATTTTCAAAAAGAAGTGATTTCAACCAATCTTAAAATTAGGAAATCTACCTTTATAGATGGTTAATTTTGTTAAATAATTGGATTATAGATTGTTATTTTTATTATTTCATAAAAAAAATAATATTTAACTCAAAGGTTATAGTAGTGAGTTAATTTAATTGGCTTACTTTTTTTTGTTTTAAATCTAAAAAAAATAAAAAAATTAATTATATATTTGCCTTGTAAAAGCAATTTTACAACTACTATTTTTTTTCACACTTCACAAACACAATTAAAGCAATTTTGCTTTGGATTGTATTATTATTTAATATTAACATTTATGGAAAAAAGGAAACTAAGTTTCTGGGATATTTGGAACATGAGTTTCGGATTCCTGGGAATTCAAATGGGTTTTGCATTACAAAATGCCAATGCCAGTAGAATATTACAAATTTTTGGAGCAGATGTTCATGAATTATCTTGGTTTTGGATAGTTGCACCTTTAACAGGTTTAATTGTTCAACCAATTATTGGATATTATAGTGATAGAACCTGGACAAAGTTAGGTAGAAGAAGACCCTATTTTTTAACAGGAGCATTATTAGCATCAATGGGATTAATTTTAATGCCAAATGCAGATATGTTCACAGCCTTTATGCCTGCTTTGTGGGTTGGAGCTGGTATGTTAATGATTATGGATGCTTCTTTTAATGTGGCAATGGAACCTTTTAGAGCCTTAGTTGCCGATTTATTACCATCAGATCAAAGAACACTTGGCTTTAGTATTCAAACAGTATTAATTGGTATTGGTGCAGTAATTGGATCTTGGTTACCTTATGTATTAACCAATTGGTTTGGTGTATTAAACGAATCTGGTCCTGGGGAAGTTCCTACCAATTTACTATTATCTTTTATTATTGGTGCTTCAGTGCTAGTATGCAGTATTTTAATTACTGTGTTTACAACAAAAGAATATTCGCCAGAAGAAATGGCGCAATTCAGTGAAGCTGATGAAGAAATTGAAGAAGAATCTTCAAGTCTGTTTGATATTTTTTCAGATTTCAGAAAAATGCCTTTAACAATGAAACAATTGAGTTCTGTTCAATTCTTTTCTTGGTTTGGGTTATTTGGAATGTGGGTGTTTTCAACACCGGCAATTGCACATCATGTTTATGGTTTAGCGTTAGATGATCACGGAGATGCTTTTCAAAGGGCGGGTGATTGGGTAGGTATTCTATTTGGTGTTTACAATGGTGTTTCAGCAATTTATGCTTTCTTTTTACCTGCAATAGCTAAAAAATTAGGAAGAAAAATGACCTATGCAATTGGATTAGTTTTTGGAGGATTAGGTCTTATATCAATTTATTTTGTGCCAAACGAAAATTGGTTATTCTTATCAATGTTCGGAATTGGAATTGCCTGGGCAAGTATTTTAGCAATGCCTTATGCCATTTTAGCAGGTTCAATTCCTGCAAAAAAAATGGGTGTTTATATGGGTATTTTTAACTTTTTTATAGTATTGCCACAAATAATAAATGCATTAATAGGTGGGCCAATTGTGAAATATGTGTATGGTGGAAATCCAATATTTGCTTTAATTCTAAGTGGTGTTTCCTTGTTAATTGCAGCAGCCTTAGTTACAAAAGTAAAAGATGTTGATGATACAGTAATTATTACAAATAATTAAAAATGAAAAAAGAAATAGCATTTATATTCGATTTAGATGGCGTAATTGTCGATACGGCAAAGTATCACTTTTTGGCTTGGAGAAATTTAGCTCAGTCATTAGGATTTGAATTTACTGAAGAACACAACGAATTGTTAAAAGGTGTTAGTAGAGTTCGTTCCCTTGAAATTTTATTGAATATTGGCAACGTAACAATTTCGGATGAAGAAAAAGAAACCTTATTAATTGCAAAAAATACAGAGTATTTGGGGTATGTTAACAAAATGACTTCAGATGAAATTTTACCTGGAATTAATAACTTGTTAAATTATTTAGATGATAATAACATTAAATATGCATTGGGCTCAGCAAGTAAAAATGCTCCGTTGATATTAGAAAAAGTTGGACTTTTAAATAGATTTACAGCTTTGGTTGATGGAAATGATGTTTCAAAAGCAAAACCAGATCCTGAAGTGTTTTTAATTGGAGCAAAAAAATTAAATATGAAACCTGAAAATTGTATTGTGGTTGAAGATGCAATTGCTGGTGTTGAAGCAGCAAATGCTGCAAATATGGTGAGTATAGGAATTGGAGATGCTGAATTTTTAAATGAAGCTACCCATGTGTTAAAAGATACCTCAGGATTTACAGCTGAGTTTTTAAAAAAAATAATGAATTAAGAAATGAACAAGAATTATATAGTTCCAAACGAATGGTCTATTATCGAAGATGGGTTTGATAATGAGAATGTTGAAGCTTCCGAAAGCTTATTCAGTATTGGAAATGGAGCAATGGGGCAGCGTGCAAATTTTGAGGAAGATTACTCGGGATCTACATTTCAAGGAAGTTATATTGGTGGTATTTACTACCCAGATAAAACACGAGTTGGATGGTGGAAAAATGGATATCCAGAGTATTTTGCAAAAGTTTTAAATGCACCAAACTGGATTGGTATTCATATTGAAATTAACGGAATTAAATTTGATTTACATACTTGTAAAGTTTCAAATTTTAAGCGCGAATTAAATATGAAAGAAGGATGGTTAAGTCGTTCTTTTGCGGCAGAATTAACTTCAGGAGAACAAATTCAAGTTAAAACAAAGCGTTTTATTAGTGTTGAATTTAATGAAACAGGAGTAATTGAGTATCATATAAAAGCATTAAATTTTTCAGGGGAAATTACCTATTCTCCTTATGTTGATGCTGGTATTATGAATGAAGACACAAACTACGATGAATTTTTCTGGGAAATTTTGGAAATTGTTGAAGGCGAAAACAGCGGATGCATTTTATCTAAAACTCTAAAAACAGAATTTCATGTTAGTACTGCAATGCAGGTTTCGTTAGCAATAAATAATTCTGAAATAAATGTTCCTCAAAAAACAACAATTGAAGATAAAAAACTAACATATTCTTATAAATTGAATGTTAATGAAGGTGATACAGCTACTATTTACAAATATGGAAGCTATACAAGTTCATTAAATTATAACATTGAAGAATTAAATAGCGCTTCACTTTCAAATGTTCAAAATGCAAAAGAATTAGGTTTTAAACAATTATTAGATTCTCAAAAAAAGTCTTGGGAAGCAATTTGGAAAACTGCCGATATTGTAATTGAGGGAGATATAAAAGCACAACAAGGAATACGATTTAATATTTTTCAGTTGAACCAAACGTATATGGGAACCGATTCCCGTTTAAATATTGGACCAAAAGGATTTACCGGTGAAAAATATGGAGGAAGCACTTATTGGGATACCGAAGCTTATTGTATTCCATTTTATATGGCTACAAAAGATGCAACGGTTGCTAAAAACTTATTGTTGTACCGCTACAATCATTTAGGAAAAGCCATAGAAAATGCGCAAAAATTAGGATTTAAAAATGGTGCGGCTTTGTATCCAATGGTTACAATGAACGGTGAAGAATGCCATAACGAATGGGAAATTACTTTTGAAGAAATTCATAGAAATGGAGCCATGGTATATGGTATTTACAATTATGTAAATTATACTCAAGATTTTGATTATGTGGTGAAAAACGGGCTTGAAGTTATGATAGCAATTGCACGTTTTTGGCATCAAAGAGCTAATTTTTCTGAAGCGAAAGGTCAATATGTAATTTTAGGAGTTACAGGTCCAAATGAATATGAAAATAACGTAAATAACAATTATTATACGAACTATTTAGCTAAATGGTGTATAGAATATGCTGTTGAGTGTATTAATAAGGTAAAACATAATTATGTTTCAGATTTTGATCGTATTATGGATAAAACTAATTTATCTATACAAGAAATGTATCAGTGGTTAAAGATTTCTGATAACATGTATTTTCCATTTGATGAAGAAAAACAGGTGTTTTTGCAACAAGATGGATTTTTAGATAAAGAATTGATTCCAGTTGATAAATTGGATAAATCACAACGACCGATAAATCAAAAATGGTCTTGGGATCGGATTTTAAGATCTTGTTATATAAAACAAGCAGATGTTTTACAAGGAATGTTTTTATTTGAAGACAGATTTTCTAAAGAAGAATTGGCCCGTCATTTCGATTTTTACGAACCTTTAACTGTTCACGAATCATCGTTATCACCATGTGTACATTCAATTTTGGCAGCTTCAATAGACAGAATGCCAAAAGCATATGAACAATACGTGCGTACTTCTCGTTTAGATTTAGATGATTACAATCACGAAGTGCACGAAGGTTGTCATATTACAAGTATGGCAGGAACCTGGATGTCAGTTGTTCAAGGATTTGGAGGAATGCGTGTTTGGGAAGATGGAATTTTGTCTTTCAATCCGCAAATACCCGAAGAATGGAAATCGTATTCATTTACAATCAATTTTAGAGGAAGTACTATAAAAGTTTATAAAAGTCAGACCGAATGTAAATTTTTAAATGAATCTGGGAAAGATGTTAAGATGTTTGTAAACAATAAAGAAGTTAAAATTCCAGCAAATCAGTTGGTAACAATTTAATTAATTTGTCATTCCTCCAAGAAAGTAATCTTATTTAAAATATACAGTAAACATGAAAAAATATCAGATACTTATTATACTATTAGTTTTAGGATTTAATAATTATGCTCAAAAAATAGATAAAATTGAGCCACCAAACTGGTGGATAGGTATGAAACATGATCAGGTTGAATTATTAATACACGGTGAAAATGTTTCAAGTTATACACCTTCCATTAATAATAATTCAATTGATTTAAAACAAGTAAAAAGAACTGATAATAAGAATTATCTTTTTTTAACACTTGATGTTTCAAAAGCTGAAGTTGGTAATTTTAAAATTGATTTCTTAAAAAAAGGGAAACGAAATAATTTCAGCATAGATTATGAGTTAAAAGAGCGAAAAAAAGATTCAGAATTAAGAGAAGGATTTAATAGTTCTGATGTTGTTTATTTGATAACTCCAGATCGTTTTTCAAATGCAGATACTTCAAATGATATAGTTAAAGGTTTACGTGAAACTAAAATTAATAGAAAAGAAGATTATGCGCGTCATGGTGGTGATATTAAAGGAATTACAAATCATTTAGATTATATAGATGAAATGGGTTTTACGGCAATTTGGTCAACTCCGGTTTTAACAAATGATATGAAAAGAAGTTCGTATCACGGGTATGCTATTACGGATTTATATCAGCCAGATCCAAGATTTGGGACTATGGATGAGTATATAGAGTTAGCAACAAAATCTAAAGAGAGAGGTATTAAGTTGATAATGGATATGGTTGAAAACCATATTGGAGTTGAACATTGGTGGATGAAAGATTTACCAACTAATGATTGGGTAAATTATCAGAAAGAATTTTTGGAAGGAAATATTGTTACCACAAACCATAGAAGAACAACAAATCAAGATAGTTATGCATCTAAAAAGGATAGAGCTTTAATGAGTGAAGGTTGGTTTGTATCTGCAATGCCAGATTTAAATCAGCGCAATCCATTACTTGCAAATTATTTGATTCAAAACAGTATTTGGTGGGTGGAAACACTTGATTTAGGTGGAATTAGACAAGATACCTATCCTTATCCAGATAAAGAGTTTATGGCTAATTGGGCAGGAGCTATTATGGAAGAATATCCAAATTTTAGCATAGTTGGTGAAGAATGGAGTTTAAATCCTTTATTGGTTGGTTATTGGCAAGATGGAAAAAATAATAATGATGGTTATAAATCAAATTTAACCTCTTCAATGGATTTTCCAATGCAAAATGCGATTGTAGAAGCTTTAAATGAAGAAGAAAGTTGGGATAAAGGTTTTGTAAAAATGTATGAAGGATTGGCAAATGATTTTTCGTATGTACATCCAAACAAAATTATGATCTTTCCTGACAATCATGATATGAGCCGAATTTATACTCAGTTAGGTGAGGATGTTGTAAAAACAAAAATGGCTTTGGGTTATCTATTAGCAATGCCAAGAATTGCACAAGTATATTATGGAACTGAAGTTTTAATAAGTGATGCGGAAAAACCAGGAGACCACGGGTTAATTAGAACAGATTTCCCAGGAGGTTGGGAAAAAGATAAAGTTAATGCTTTTACGGGACAAGGTTTGTCAAAAGATCAAAAAGACATGCAATCCTATTTAAAGAAAGTTCTAAACTATCGTAAACATAGCGAGGCAATACATACTGGAAAAACGTTACATTTTGCCCCAGATAAAGGTGTATATGTGCTGTTTAGAATTTTAAATGAGGAAGTTGTTTGTGTTATTTTAAATAAAAATGACAAGCCAATTAACTTAGATTTAAACCGTTTTGAGGAAGTTGGCTTGAAGGGTAAACAAGTAAAAAATATTATTTCTGAAGAAACTTTAATTTGGAAAAATTCTTTTAAAATTGACAAAAAAGGAGTTACAATTATAACTACTAAAAAGTAAATAATGAAAGCTTTTAAAAGTATTATATTTATTACATTAGTTTTAATATTCATTTCTTGTAAAGAAAAACAACAAGGGGCAACCTTAGAAACTAGTATAGAAATTTTAGATTATTCTGGAGAATTAAGTTCAGGAATTATCAAAAGAATTGACAGCTTTCCATCAAAATATGTGCGTCCAAGAACTGTTGATGTTTGGTTGCCAGAAAATTATTCAGACAAGCAAAAATATGCAGTTTTGTATATGCATGATGGTCAAATGTTATTTGATGCTGAAACTACGTGGAATAAACAAGAATGGAAAGTTGATGAGATTGTTGGTGGTTTAATTTCAGAGGGGAAAATAAAAAATACAATAGTAGTTGCAATTTGGAATCATTCAGACATTAGACATTCAGATTATTACCCACAAAAACCATTTAATTTATTACCACAAAAATTTAGAGATTCCATTTTTTCTGAAGGTCAAAAACAGTTTGGTACATCTTTTAAAGAGTTACAATCGGATAATTATTTAAAGTTTATTGTTGAAGAAGTTAAACCTTTTATTGATTCAACATTTTCTGTTTATAAAAATCCGGAAAACACTTTTATCACAGGTTCTAGTATGGGTGGATTAATATCAATGTATGCATTATGTGAATATCCCAAAATATTTGGCGGAGCAGCTTGCTTATCTACACACTGGCCAGGTTTTATGCCGCAAGAAAATTCAATTGTTCCTGAAACATTTTTTAAGTATTTAGAAAAATCTTTACCTGCTTCAAAAAGACATAAAATATATTTTGATTATGGTACCGAAACATTGGATAAGTTTTATTTACCGTATCAACATAGAGTAGATGAAATATTGAAAAAGAAAGGGTACGATAAAACTAAGGCTAGAAATTTAAAATTTGAAGGTCACGATCATTCTGAAAATTCATGGAACCAACGCTTTCAAATTCCTGTTGAATTTTTACTAAAAAAATAATAAATGAATATTTTAAAGTTAAATATTATTCTGTTTTTATTTTTAAGTTTTGTATTAAAAGCACAAAATAGTGATAGGCAATTGATTAGTTTTTCAGAGAAGGAATCTCATATTGAGGTAAAAACCAATGATGGATTATATGTAATAAAACCTTATTCTGAAAAAATAGTAGAGACTTCTTTTATTCCTAATGGAGAAATTTTAAATTCAAGTTCTCACGCAGTTGTTTTAAAACCAGTTGCAGTAAATTTTAGAATTTCTCAAAATGAAAATTCAATCAGTTTAAAAACAAAAGGACTTTCAGTTGAAATTATAAAATCGCCTTTTCAAATATCTTATTTCTATAATGGAAAATCGTTGATTTCGGAAAGAAAGGGATACGTTAAAAATGATGAAAATGAAGTTTTAGACTTTAACTTAACTTCAGAGGAACTTTTATTTGGTGGAGGTGCACGTGCTTTAGGAATGAACCGAAGAGGATATAGATTGGAATTATATAATAAAGCTCATTATGGTTACGAGACACATTCGGAATTAATGAATTTTACAATTCCATTAGTATATTCTTCAAATTTATATGCTGTTCATTTTGACAATGCACCAATTGGTTTTTTGGATTTAGATAGTAAAAAAGATAACTCTTTACAATATGAAACTATCTCTGGTAGAAAAACCTATCAGGTTGTTGCAGGTGATTCTTGGTTGGATTTAATAAATCAATATACAAGTTTAACTGGAAAGCAACCGATGATTCCTCGTTGGGCTTTAGGTAATTTTTCAAGTAGATTTGGTTACCATTCACAAGAGGAAACAATTAATACTATTGATAAATTTTTAGAGGAAGAAATTCCTGTTGATGCAATCATTTTGGATTTATATTGGTTCGGAAAAGATATAAAAGGAACAATGGGGAATTTTGAATTTGATAAAGATTCATTTCCAGATCCTAAAAAAATGATTGCTGATTTAAAAGAAAAAGGCGTTAAAACTATTTTAATAACGGAGCCATTTGTTTTAACAACATCAAGTAAATGGGTTGAAGCTGCTGAGAAAAATATTTTAGGTTTTAATAAAAAGGGCAAGCCTTATACATACGATTTCTATTTTGGAAATACTGGTATTATAGATATCTATAATCCACTTGGGAAAGAATGGTTTTGGAATATTTATAAGAAATTTACAGATTATGGCGTTGCAGGCTGGTGGGGAGATTTAGGAGAGCCGGAATTACATCCTTCAGATTTATTGCATGCTACAGGAACTGCCGATGAGGTTCATAATATTTATGGACACGATTGGGTAAAACTGATTTTTGAAGGGTATCAAAAAGACTTTCCAAAACAGCGTCCGTTTATTTTAATGCGTGCAGGATATTCTGGTTCGCAACATTATGGAATGATTCCTTGGTCTGGAGATGTAAATAGATCTTGGGGTGGTTTGCAATCGCAAGTTGAAATTGCCCTGCAAATGGGAATGCAAGGTTTAGGCTATATGCACTCAGATTTAGGAGGTTTTGCAGGTGCTAATTTAGATGATGAATTATATACACGCTGGTTACAATATGGAGTTTTTCAACCAATTTATAGACCCCATGCACAGGAGGAAGTTCCTTCTGAACCAGTTTTTAGAGAGCCAAAAACGAAAGCGTTGGCAAAAAAATCAATTGAATTACGTTACAGATTATTACCATATAATTATAATCTTGTTTTTGAAAATAATCAAAAAGGAACTCCTTTAATGAGACCTTTGTTTTTTGATAATGCAACTGATAATAATTCTTTAAATAACGATAAAACTTATTTATGGGGTGAGCATTTTTTGGTAAGTCCTGTTGTGAAATCAGGAATAGAAAACCAAAAAGTTACATTTCCTCCAAATTCAAATTGGTATAATTTTTATACCGAAGAAAAAATTGAAGGTGGACAAACGAAGATAGTTCAGTTAAATGCAGAAAGCATTCCAACCTATGTAAGAGGAGGTGCTTTTATTCCAATGCTTTCAAAAATTAAAAATACTGCAGAATACAAGTTAGATAATTTTGATTTACATTTTTATTTTGACAATGCCGTTAAAGAAAGTGAAGATGCGGTTTATAATGATGATGGTGAAACCCCAAATGCATTTGAAAAAGGAATGTTTGAACTAATTAAATTCGAAAGTGAGTTTAAAAAGAATTGTTTAAAAATTGAAATAGAGACAGAACTTGGAGATAATTTTGAGTTTAACTCAAAAGAAATCAATTTAATAATTCACAATATTTCAAAAAAACCAAGAAAAGTAAAAGGTCATAACTTTATATGGAATGCAGAGAATAACACGTTAAAGATTCCGGTCTTACTTAATAAACCTTCAGAAAAAATAATAAAAATAAAATTCTTTAAAGAATGAAAAAATACGCAATTATATTTATAGCAGTAATTTTAGTCGCAAGTTGTAAAGAAAATAAACAAGAAATGGCTTCAACAAAACCAATTAAGGAAGTTCCATTTGTATGGGAAAATGCAAATATCTATTTTTTATTAACGGATCGATTTAATAATGGAGATTCATCTAACGATGTAAATTTTAATAGAGTAAAAGAAACTTCAAAACTAAGGGGGTTTGAAGGTGGAGATATTATTGGAATCACCAAAAAAATTGAGGAAGGTTATT
Source organism: Lutibacter flavus (assembly GCF_900188355.1). GTDB lineage: Bacteria > Bacteroidota > Bacteroidia > Flavobacteriales > Flavobacteriaceae > Lutibacter > Lutibacter flavus. The sequence goes on along the minus strand of NZ_FZNX01000003.1, from coordinate 364,767 downwards.
TTTCTGATTTAGGAATAAATGCAATTTGGTTAACACCAATTGTGGAACAAATTCACGGTGATGTTGATGAAGGAACAGGTGCAACTTATGGTTTTCACGGATATTGGGCTAAAGATTGGACAACTTTAGATCCAAATTTTGGAACTAAAGAAGACTTGAAAAACTTAGTGGAAATCGCTCATAAAAACGGAATTAGAATTGTGTTGGATGCTGTTATAAATCACACAGGACCGGTGACAGAGATCGATCCAGTTTGGCCAAGTGATTGGGTTAGAACAGATGTACAATGTTCATATAAAGATTATGAATCTACCGTAATGTGTACCTTAGTTAAAAACTTACCGGATATTAGAACAGAAAGTAATGAGAATGTTGAACTTCCAAAGCAATTAATTGAAAAATGGAAGGCTGAAGGCAGATATGATCAAGAAATAAAGGAATTAGATGAATTCTTTGCTAGAACGGGTTATCCAAAAGCTCCACGATTTTATATTATGAAATGGCTGACAGATTATATCAGTGAATTTGGAATTGATGGCTACAGAGCTGATACTGTTAAACATACCGAAGAAGGTATTTGGGGCGAATTTAAAAATGAATGTGAGTATGCTTTTGAACAATGGAAATTAAGCAACCCTACAAAAATATTGGACGATAACAAGTTTTATATGGTTGGTGAAGTGTATAATTATAATATTGGCGGAGGTCAATTTTATGATTTTGGAGATAAAAAAGTAAACTATTTTAAAAATGGATTTAATGGTTTAATCAATTTTGAATTTAAGTGGAATGCTGCACAAAACACGTATGAAGAATTGTTTTCTAGATATTCTAATATCTTAAATGATCAGTTAAAAGGGTTTGGAGTTTTAAATTATGTAAGTTCTCATGATGATGGCTCTCCGTTTGATAAAGATAGAACTAAACCATATGAATCTGCAACCAAATTATTATTATGTCCGGGAGCATCACAAGTTTATTATGGAGATGAATCTGCCAGAACATTAATTATTGAAGGGACAGTTGGTGACGCAACCTTACGTTCTAATATGAACTGGGATGCAATTGAAAATAATCAAGAAACAAAAAACGTTCTTGGACATTGGCAAAAATTAGGAAAATTCAGAAACAACCACCCTTCAATTGGTGCTGGAGTTCATAAAATGTTAAGTGAAAGTCCGTATGTTTTTACAAGAACGTATTCTAAAGATAGCTTTTCAGATACTGTTGTAATTGGATTGGATTTAAATGAAGGAAAAAAAGAACTTAAAATTGAAAATGCATTTGAAGAAGGCGCTATTTTAACAGATGCTTATTCTCAAAAAGAAGCAAAAGTATTAAATGGTATTGTAACTATAGATTCACCATTTTCAATTGTATTATTAGAAATTAAAAATTAAATATAAATCAACATGAAACTTTTAAAATTTAGCATACTGTTATTGAGTTTAGGAGTGCTTTCCTGCACTAGTTCTAATAAGACGGAAACAAAAATTACATCTCCAGATGATTCTCTAGCTGTTGAATTTATTTTAACCGATAAAGGAGAGCCAACCTATCAAGTTACCTATAAAAATGAAAATGTTATTAATACTTCTAGCTTAGGATTTGATTTAAAAGATGCACCTTCATTAAAAGAAGGATTTTTTATAAATAATTCTACAGTTAGCAGTTTTAATGAAACATGGGAAATGCCTTGGGGAGAACAATCTGAAGTTATAAATAATTACAATGAGCTTAAATTGGAATTGCAAGAAACAGGTGATTTAAAGCGAAAAATAAACATTGTTTTTAAAGTTTATAATGACGGTATTGGATTTAGATATGAATTTCCTGAACAAGAAAATCTTTCAGAAGTATTTATTACTGATGAAAATACACAGTTTAATTTAACAGGAGACCATAAGGTTTTTTGGATTCCTGGAGATTGGGATATTTATGAGCATTTATATAGTACAACTCAATTTACAGAAATTGATGCAAAGTCAAAAGCAAATCATAATGATTTAGCACAAACATCTATTCCTGAAAATGCGGTAAATACGCCAGTAACAATGAAAACTGATAAAGGATTGTATTTGAGTTTTCACGAAGCCGCTTTGGTTGATTATTCAGGCATGACATTAAAAGTTGATAAAGATAATTTATCAATGGTTAGTGAATTGGTAGGTTCAAATAATAATGATTATAAAGTTAAAAGAACAGTTCCTTTTACAACACCTTGGAGAACAATTCAAATAAGTGAAAAAGCAGGTGATCTAATTGAATCAAAATTGATTGTTAACTTAAATGAGCCGAATAAATTAGGTGATATTTCGTGGTTTAAACCTACAAAATACACTGGAATTTGGTGGGAAATGCATTTAGGGAAATCTACTTGGGATTATAGTGGGAATCAGGATATGACTTCTTTTACAACAGATGCGAAACCTCATGGGAAACACGGGGCAACTACGGAAAATGCAAAAGCATTTATAGACTTTTCAGCAAAAAACAATATTGGAGGAGTTTTAGTTGAAGGTTGGAATACTGGCTGGGAACATTGGATAGGTTTTGAAGATAGAGAAGGTGTTTTTGATTTTGTAACTCCTTATCCAGATTACGATTTAAAAGAAGTAGTGCGTTACGGAAGAGAAAAAGGAGTGGAGATTATTATGCATCATGAAACTTCTGCAGCAACTGAAACCTACGAAAAACAACAAGATACAGCTTATTCTTTAATGCAAAGTTTAGGAATTCACGCTGTAAAAACTGGGTATGTTGGTAAAATATTACCAAAAGGAGAATTTCACCATGGGCAATATATGGTAAATCATTACAACAACGCCGTAATTAAAGCTGCTAAGTATGAAGTAGCAATTAATGCTCACGAGCCAATTAAAGCAACAGGATTGCGTAGAACATATCCTAATACAATTTCAAGAGAAGGATTACGCGGACAAGAATTTAATGCTTGGGCAAGTGATGGAGGAAATCCTCCAGAGCATTTACCTATTGTAGCGTTTACAAGAATGTTGGCAGGCCCAATAGATTTTACACCTGGAATTTTTGATATAAAATTTGATAAATGGAAAAAAGACAATCAGGTAAATACAACTATTGCTCAGCAATTAGCGCTTTATGTAGTTATATATAGCCCTGTACAAATGGCGGCTGATTTGGTTGAAAATTACGAAGGAAATCCTGCACTTCAGTTTATAAAAGATGTTGGTGTAGATTGGGAACAATCTAAAGTATTAAATGGTGAAATAGGAGATTTTGTAACTATAGCCAGAAAAGAGAAAAATTCAGAAAATTGGTTTGTTGGAGGAATTACAGATGAGGAAGCAAGAGAAATGGAAATAAATTTTGATTTTTTATCTCCAAATACAACTTATAAAGCTGTAATTTATGAAGACGGAGAAAATGCCCATTGGGATAACAATCCAACAGCAATAAATATCAGAAAAATAGAACTTACAAATCAATCAAAACTAATTATGAAATTAGCCGCTGGAGGAGGTTTCGCAATAAGTTTAAAACCAACAAAATAAAATAAAATAATGAAAAAATTAATCTATTTATTAGTAGTTATAATCGTTTTAATTTCTTGTAAAACAGAAAAGAAAGAGAACATGAAAGAAGAAATCAAAACAGTAGCATCAATATCTGATGAAGATTTGGAGACAGCAATAATTTATGAAGCAAATATCCGTCAATATTCAGTTGAAGGAACTTTTAATGAATTTACTAAAGACATTCCTCAATTAAAGGAATTAGGTGTGAAAATAATATGGGTAATGCCTATTTACCCAATTTCTACAACAAAAAGTAAAGGGACATTAGGAAGTTATTATGCTATTTCAGATTACACAAAAGTAAATCCTGAATTTGGAAATTTAGAGGATGTAAAAGCATTGGTAAAAACGGCACATGAAAATGGAATGTTTGTAATTTTAGACTGGGTTGCAAATCATACAGGTTGGAATCATGTTTGGTTAAAAGAACATCCGGAATATTATACAAAAAATGAGGCTGGAGAAATTACACATACTGTTGGAACTGATTGGACAGATGTTGCAGATTTAAATTATGATAACCAGGAAATGCGTGCAGAAATGTTGGAGGACATGAAGTATTGGGTAAATGAAGTAGATGTAGATGGGTTTAGATGTGATGTTGCAGGAATGGTTCCAGTTGATTTTTGGGAGCATACAGTTGCAGAACTTAAAAAAATTAAACCTGTTTTTATGTTGGCAGAAGCTTGGGAATCAAATTTATTAGAAAATGCTTTTGATATGAATTATGGATGGGACACGCACCATAGGATGAATCATATTGCTAAAGGCGAAGAAAATGTAAAAAATTGGGACGCAAGAATGGCGCAAATAGACACTTTATATGCAGATGATGATATTTTAATGAACTTTGTTACTAATCACGATGAAAACTCTTGGAATGGGACTGTAAAAGAGCGTATGGGAGATGCTTCAGAAGCAATGTTGGCTTTATCGTATTGTGCACCAGGAATGCCTTTAATTTATAGTGGTCAAGAATATGATATGAATAAAAGATTATTGTTTTTTGAAAAAGATACTATCAATAAACAAAAAGGAAAAGTTTGGCCTTTAATGCAAAAATTAGCAGAATTAAAGAAAAATAATAAAGCATTAAATGGAGGGAAAAATGCAGCTTCATATTCTAAAATTCAGTCTTCAGATAATGAAAATATTTTAATTTTTTCAAGAGAAAAAGAAGGTGATAAAATTACTTTTATGGCAAACTTATCTAAAAATGATGTGGAATTTACTTCAGAAAAAGAAGGAGAATCTGTCGATTTTTTTACAAATGAAAAAATTAACTTTTTGAAAGATAAAAAAATATTTTTGAAAGCTTGGGAGTATAAAATATTTTTTGATTAAATTTATCGTAAATAACTGAAAGTTAGTTTTCTATTCGGATTTTTTAAACCTCTAAAAGCACTTGTTTTTAGAGGTTTAAGAGCGAAATCGTTTTAGTTAAAATTGTGTAGATTTGTAGGATGAAATAGCATTACAAAGTACCTTTGAATAATTAATTTTAACCTATGAATGAACCAATATCAAAGATAGCAGTTTTAACTTCTGGAGGAGATGCTCCAGGAATGAATGCAGCAATACGCGCAGTTGTTAGAGCTTGTACATATTACAGAGTTGATTGCGTTGGTGTCTATAGAGGATACCAAGGATTAATAGAAGGAGATTTTAAAGATCTTTCAGCAAGACATGTAAGCAATATTATAAATAAAGGAGGAACGATTTTAAAATCGGCTAGATCCAAAGATTTTTTTACTGAAGAAGGCAGAGAAAAGGCATACAACAATTTAAAAGAGAAAGGCGTTGGAGCTTTGGTTATAATTGGTGGTGATGGAACTTTTACCGGAGGGCTAAAATTTATTCAGGAATTTAATTTTCCTGTAATTGGTATTCCTGGAACAATTGATAATGATATTTATGGTACAGACAGAACTATTGGTTATGATACAGCCCTAAATACGGTTGTTGAAGTAATTGATAAAATTCGTGATACTGCCAGTTCTCATAATAGATTATTTTTTATTGAAGTAATGGGACGTGATGCAGGATTTATTGCTTTAAATGCTGGAATTGGTGCAGGAGCTGAAGAAATATTAATTCCAGAGAAAGACTTAGGATTAGAGAGATTAGTTGAATCTCTTAAAATAAGCAAAGAAAAAGGAAAAACTTCTAGTATAGTTGTTGTATCTGAAGGAGATAAAATTGGTAAAAATGTTTTTGAACTAGGAGACCATATTAAGGAAATATTTCCAGATTATGATATTAGAGTTTCTGTTTTAGGGCATATGCAAAGAGGAGGATCACCAAGTTGTTCAGATAGAGTTTTAGCAAGTAGATTAGGAGTTGCAGCTGTTGAGCACTTGTTAGATAGATCATCTGGAGTTATGGTTGGTATTACAAACAATCAAGTGACAACTGTTGGTCTTAACAAGGCGATTAAGATGAATAACGATATAGATAAAGAATTACTTAAAGTAGCTGAAATAACTTCAGTGTAAAAATAGATTAATAGATAAAAACAATAAAAATGTCAACAATTAAAATTGGAATTAACGGATTTGGTAGAATTGGTAGATTAGCTTTTAGAGTAGCTGCAAGTAGACCAAATGTAGAAGTTGTAGGAATTAACGATTTACTTGCTGTAGATCACTTAGCTTACTTATTAAAGTACGATTCAGTTCACGGTCAGTTTGACGGAACTATTGATGTGAAAGATGGTAAATTAATTGTAAACGGAAAAGAAATTAGAATTACTGCAGAACGTAACCCAGAAGATTTAAAATGGGATGCTGTTGGAGCTGATGTTGTATTAGACTGTACAGGTATCTTTACAAATTTAGAAGGAGCAGGAAAACACATTAAAGCTGGAGCTAAAAAAGTAGCTATTTCTGCACCATCTGCAGATGCACCAATGTTTGTTATGGGTGTAAATAGTAATAACATTACTGCTGCTGATACTATTGTATCTAATGCATCTTGTACTACTAACTGTTTAGCACCAATCGCTAAAGTATTAAATGATAACTTTGGTATTGTTGAAGGATTAATGACAACTGTTCACGCTGCAACTGCAACTCAATTTACAGTTGATGGTCCATCTAGAAAAGATTTCAGATTAGGTCGTGCATCTTTAAATAATATTGTACCTGCATCAACAGGAGCTGCAAAAGCAGTAGGGAAAGTTATTCCTGAATTAAACGGAAAATTAACAGGTATGGCATTTAGAGTTCCAACTGTAGATGTATCTGTTGTAGATTTAACATGTCGTTTAGAAAGAGGAGCTCCTTTTGAAGAAGTTAAAGCAGCTATTAAAAAAGCTTCTGAAAACGAATTAAAAGGTATTTTAGGATATACTGATGAAGGTGTTGTTTCTCAAGATTTTGTATCTGAACCAAGAACAAGTGTTTTTGATGCAAACGCAAGTATGGCATTAAATGACAATTTTGTAAAAATAGTTTCTTGGTACGATAATGAATTTGGTTACTCAACAAAATTAGTTGATTTAGCTGAATACATTCACAACGTAAAATAATTTATTATTCAAGAAAAACACAATAAAAAATGATTCTAATAGCTGATGGAGGTTCCACAAAAGCAGATTGGATTTTACTTGATAAATCGGGTGAACAATTGCTTAAAACTAGAACTGGAGGGTTAAATCCAGCTGTTTCTAGTGAGGATTTAATGTTAAAACGCATTCAGGAGAATGAGGACTTATCCAAATATAAAGATAAAATTACAAATGTTTATTTTTATGGTGCAGGATGTGGTACCGAAAAACCTACGTTGCTTTTAAAATCAGTATTTGAATCATTTTTTATTAATGCATTAGTTGAAGTTAAGGAAGATACATATGCTGCAACTTATGCGGTAACTACTGAACCTGGAATTGTATGTATTTTGGGAACTGGATCTAACAGTAGTTATTTTGATGGAACAGATGTAATTAATGGAGTTCCTTCATTAGGTTTTATTTTAATGGATGAAGCAAGTGGTAATTATTTTGGTAAAAGATTAATTAGAGATTATTACTATAAGAGAATGCCGAAAAAGAGTGCAAAGAAGTTTGAAACTCAGTTTGACTTAGAGGCTGATACTATTAAAAGAAATATTTATAAAGAGAACAACCCTAATACATATTTGGCCAATTTTGCTGAATTTATTTTTAGAAACGAAAGAAATTCATATTCTGATAAGGTTCTGGAAAAAGGAATAAATGTATTTTTTAAAACTAGAATATTGACTTATAAAGAAGTTAAAACTGTACCTGTACATTTTGTAGGTTCAATCGCTTTTTTTGCTAAAGATATTATTGAGAAAGTTGCTAAAAAATATAATGTACAATTAGGTAAAATTGTTAGAAGACCAATTGATGGTTTAATTGAGTATCATAGAGAAAAATTAAAATTAGAACAAGTCTAAAATTCTTTCTAAAGCCATTCCACGAGATCCTTTAATTAAAATTGTGGAATTATTTAAAATTAAATTTTTGTTTGAAGATTTAAAATCTTCAAAATTAGAATAAATAAAAGCATTTTTTACACTAGTTGTAGAAAATGCTTTTCCTATTAAAAATACGTTGTCAAAATTAAAAGACGTCGCTAATTCAGCAATTTTCTGATGTTCAATTGCACTTGTATTTCCTAGCTCAAACATATCTCCTAAAAAAACAATTTTGTTCTTATCTTTTAATTGATTAAAGTTTTCCAAAGCTGCCTGCATACTACTTGGGTTTGCGTTGTAAGCATCTAATATTATTTTTAAATCACCCTTTTCAATTATTTGAGACCTATTATTAGTTGGAATATAAGTTTCAATAGCAGTCTTAATATGCTCTTCTGAAACTTTAAAATAATTACCAATTGCAATCGCTGCTGCGATATTGCTGTAATTGTATTTTCCAATTAAATTACTGGAAATTTGTGTTTTATTGAATTCAACAGAGACAAAAGGATTTGCATCAATAAATTTTATTTTATTTCTATTGAACTCTATAGAATCTATTCCAATAGACTGTTTTAATTGAAGCTCATCATCCGAATTAATAAAGGCTTTACCATGGTTATTTCTAAGGAATTGATACAACTCTGACTTTCCCTTAATAACTCCTTCAAAACCTCCAAAGCCCTCCAAATGAGCTTTTCCAAAATTTGTTATTAAGCCATAATTTGGTTCAGTAATAGTACATAAAAGCTCAATCTCTTTTAAATGATTGGCTCCCATTTCTACAATTCCAATTTCTGTTTTTGGTGTCATTGAAAGTAACGTAAGCGGTACACCAATTTCGTTGTTTAAATTTCCAAAAGTAGCCGTAGTTTTATACTTTTTTGAGAGCACAGCATTAATTAATTCTTTTGTAGTTGTTTTTCCGTTGCTTCCAGTTAATGAAATTATTGGAATATTAAGTTGCCTCCTGTTATAATTTGCTAATTTTTGAAGTGTAGTTAAAACATCTTTAACTAAAATTGTATTTGGTTCCGTATTATAAATTTCCTCATCAATTATAGCAAAACGTGCACCTTTACTTAAAGCCTCTTTTGCAAATTTATTTCCGTTAAAATTATCTCCTTTTAGAGCAAAAAACAAACTCCCATTTCTTATTTTTCGGGTGTCAGTATCTACTAAATAATTTTGTTTAAATAATGTATATAATTGTTCGATTTTCATAATTTAAAGATAAAAAAAACCTCATTGAATTTTCAATGAGGTTTAAATTTCAATTAAAATATTTTAATATCTTATTTTTGTAGTTGTAGGCATTCTTCTCTTATATGTCATTGGACCAATTCTGTCTGTAACACATCTGAAACCAATAAAATTTGTCGCCATATATTCTGGTAAATATCTTCTTTGTGAAGGATCTAACCAGTATTCTCTATCTTTCCAAGAACCTCCTTTATATACACGTGATTTATCACTTATTAAGGTAGTTCTTTTTTTAGTGTCATATTGTTGCTTTATAAATCCACTTTCACCTATCTCTCTTGGTTTGACTGGTGAATTATACATGCGAGGTTTAGATTCTAACTCATCTTCTTCTTTGTTATAAAATTTAGTTGAGGCTAAATCACCATCTTCTGCATCTACATTATAAGCTTTTTCATAATTATTTCTCATATAGGCATCTCGCTTTGTAACTGGCGTGTACTTTACACTTCCAGGTAGTGCTTTAGGAACAATGCGGCCATTGTCTAATGTATCATAATCAACGGTATAATTATCAGCAACAACAACTTTACCTTCAGCATCAATCATTTTTTTAGTAAAAATGTTTCCTCTAAAATAATTAAAATCATTGGCATCATTATCAATAATTGGTCTGTAAACATCAGAAACCCATTCAGCAACGTTTCCAGACATATCATAAAGCCCAAAAGCATTTGGCTCATATGATTTTACCTGAATTGTTATATCAGCACCATCATTACTCCAACCTGGAACACCACTATAATCTCCTTTTCCTTGTTTGAAGTTTGCAAGTTGGTCACCCATATAACGTTTGTTCTTATTTCTAGTATATTTACCACTCCAAGCATATTTTTTTCTACCACGAACATTATTATATTCTCTTCCTTCAACCACTGCTTTTGCAGCATATTCCCATTCTACTTCAGTAGGAAGTCTAAATTTTGCAGATAAAACTCCATCTGATATTTTTACATGTCTCCCGGTAAATGATCCTCTCGCTGCCTTTTTCTCTCCTTTTTTACGAGGCATGTTACTTGGTAAACCTTTTTTATAAATTGTTGAGTCACCATCAAAAAGAGCGGTTGGATTTAAAATATAAGTTTCTGTGTCAAAATGGTTTTTACCTTCAACTGTTAAAGAATCTAATTCAAATAAAGGTTTAAGAACACCTTTATCCATAAGAATTTTTTCATTTACTCTATTTGTTCTCCAAGTACAATATTGTGTGGCTTGAACCCAGCTAACTCCTATTACAGGATAATCTGCATAACCAGGATGTCTTAAATAATTTTCAGTCAATAACTCATTAAACCCAAGAACATCTCTCCAAACTAAAGTATCTGGAATCACAGATTCATAAATGTGTTCATAATTTACATTATTAGGAGGGAAAACTTTCTCCATCCAATCTAAATAAAATAAATATTCTGAATTTGTTACTTCCGTTTCATCCATATAAAATGAACGAACTTGTTGTTTTACAGGTGTTGTATTCCAGTCAAAAAGCACATCGTCCTGGATTTGTCCCATTGTAAAAGTCCCTCCTTCAACTAAAACCATTCCGGGAGGAGCTGTTTGACCTCTGTATCCATTTTTGGATTCTGAAAATCCAACTGCGCTTTTGTCCTTTCCACTCCACCCAGTAAGGGATACAATTTTTCTGGGATTTCTGTTATGACAACTTACAAGAGACACTATTAGTAACATAGTTATTAGTACCTTTGTAATATTTTTAATATGACTTAAGTTCATAGTAAACTTATTAGGGTTTTAAGAGTTGCAATTTACATTAAATTAATTTTTTCACAAGAAAATATTTAATTATGTTTTTTTAACGATTGTTTTTGTTCTTTATTATATGTAATGTTGTATAAAATTAAAAAATAACTTCTAATATCTAAACGTTTTCGATTTAATGAAGCAATATCAAAAAATAATAATTCTACTTTTAATTGCTTTTGGAAACGTTCTTTATGCGCAGCAAAATAATTTAAAATCATTTAATTTAAATTGGATAGACGATACTTCGTTTGTTGTAAACAAGAATACTAAAATTAGTACAGATTTAATTGAAGATAATTTTTTAGACGAAAATTTAAATCCAACTTATAATTCAATTTGGAAAGTATCTTCAAGTGATGAAGTAGTTGAATTTAATATTAAGAACATTGTTTATCAAACAGTTTCTAATTCACGTAAAAAATATAATATTGATTTTATTCCATCGGAAATCGATATAGATTTTAATATTACTAATTCAAGAAATGGATCTTATGCAGTTTTAAATTTAGTCCCATTAATTAAAAAAGACAGTCAAATTAAAAGAGTAATTTCCTTTGATTTAGAATATACTACTTCAAGTTCAAATAAAAAAACAGCAAAATACTCTTCAGTAAAAAATTCAGTTCTAGCAACTGGAGAATGGTTTAAGTTTTCCATATCTGAAACAGGAGTGTACAAAATTGATAAAGAGTTTTTAAAAGATTTAGGGGTAAATGTGAACGCTATAAACCCAAAAAATATTAAAATTTATGGAAATGGAGGATCAATGCTTCCTTTCAAAAACAGTGAATTCAGGTATGATGGTTTGCAAGAAAATTCAATTATTGTAACAGGAGAAAATGATAATAATTTTGATAATGAAGATTATATTCTTTTTTATGCAAAAGGGCCTCATTCTTGGGATTTTGGTTCCAATCCAAGTTTAAATAGTACTGGGCATAAATTCAATATTTTTTCAGATGAATCTTTTTACTTTTTAACTATTGGTGATTCAGAAGGCAAAAGAATTTCTACCCAAACACCAATAACTACTCAAAGTAATTCAACAATTAATAATTTCGATGATTTTACTTTTTTCGAAGAAGATGAGATTAATTTATTTGCTGTTGGACAGCAATGGTTTGGGGATGGGTTTAGCATAGAAAATGTACGTTCTTATACAATTCCTTTTGAAGAAATAGATGAAAATGAACCTGTTTTAGTAAGAGTTAGAGGGGTTGCGGAATCATTGCAATCTTCTCAAATGGATATTAGTGTTAATAATCAAAATTTATTTAACATAAGTTACATTGCTATAAGTGGGTTAACACATGCAGTTGCTAACGAAAATGCTGGGAGTATTAATCTAACAGGAAATTCAGTTGATGTTGAAATTTCTTTTAATAATAATGGAAACCCCGGAGCAAAAGCTTTTTTAGACTATATAGAAGTTTTGGGAAAAAGGAAATTAATTGCCAAAGATTTTCAATTTGCATTTAGAAATTTTAATCTATTAAATATAAATGGAGTATTTGAATATCAAATTGAAAATGCTTCTAAAATAAATTGGATTTGGGATATTACCAACCCAATAAGTCCACAAATTATAGAAAATCAATCTTCAAATTCTAATTTTACTTTCAAAGTAAATGGAGGTCAGTTATTAGAATATATTGTTATTCCAGAAGATGATTTTTTAGAACCGAAATTACTTGAAATAAGTTCTGTTGAAAATCAAAATTTACATAGTTTACAAAATGTTGATTATTTAATAATTACTCAAGATTTTTTAACTAATCAGGCTCAGAAATTGGCAGATTACCATTCCGAAAATTCTGGGCTAATTACAAAGGTTGTTCATTTAGATGAGATATACAATGAATTCTCTTCTGGTTCACAAGATATTACAGCAATTAGAGATTTTGTAAAACATTTTTATGATAATGCAACTACAAACCAAATTAAATATGTCTGTTTATTTGGAGATGCTTCTTATGATTATAAAGATAGAATAGAAGGCAATAATAATATTGTTCCTGTTTTTGAAGCTTTTAATAGTTTTAATTTGGCAGCTTCATTTGTTACAGATGATTTTTATGGTATGATGGATGCAAATGAAGGTGAGTTAAATTCATTTGATAGACAAGACGTTGTTACTGGGAGAATTCCAGTTTCGGATGTGATTCAGGCCGAGCAAGTTGTTGATAAAATCTTGGATTATTATCATGAAAATTCATTTGGAGATTGGCGCTCTAAAATTACTTTAATAGCTGATGACATTGATAGGTCTGGTGAAGAAATTTTGGAATTGAATATGGAAAAAATTGCAGATTCTATTTCAAAAAATAAACCTGTTTTTAATTTAAAAAAAATATATCTAGACGCTTATAACCAGGAGTCTGGATCATCTGGGAGTAGATATCCTACTGTTAATTTAGATATTGTAAATCAAATTGATAAAGGAACTTTGTTAGTTGATTATTTTGGACATGGAGGTGAAGATGGTTGGGCTGGCGAAGGTATTTTTCGATTGCCAGAAATACAAAGTTTAAAAAATCAATACAAATTACCTTTATTTATTACAGTTACTTGCGAGTTTTCTCGATTTGATAATCCTTTAAGAAAAACTGCTGGAGAGTATTTATTTTGGAAACCTAGTTATGGAGCAGGTTCATTAATTTCAACAACTAGAGAAATTTATATTAGCGTAGGGCAGGCGTTGAATGAACGTTTGATTAAGCTACTTTTAAAATTTAATAATGAAAATTTAACCATTGCAGAATCATTAATGATGGTTAAAAATCAATTTTCTACAACTCAAAGATTCTTTATTTATAGTTTTGGAGATCCTGCAATGCACTTGAGTGTTCCAGGCCCTTCTGTTAAGTTAAAAACTATGAATGGTAAGGATGTTTCTCAATCGTTAGATACTATTAAAGCCTTGTCCTATGTTCAATTTGAAGGTGATATTGTAGATCAAGAAGGTAATTTTTTAAATGATTATAATGGAGAGATAGATATTTCGGTTTTTGATAAGGAAATTATTAAATCAACTCTTGATAATGATAATAGAAATTTTGTTATGGATTTTGAAGAAATTAACAGCAAAGTTTTTACAGGAAGATCAATGGTAGAAAACGGAAGTTTTTCATTTGATTTTGTAGCCCCTAAAGATTTAAGAGTTGCCTTTGGAAAAGGTAAACTTAGTTTTTATGCATCAAATAAAATAATTGACAAAGCTGGTTATAGTTTTGATGTTACTATTGGTGGAATTAATAGCAATGCACCTGAGGATAATACGGGGCCTGTTGTACAATTGTTTATGAATGATTTAAATTTTATTGATGGTGGAACTGTTGGCAGTTCTCCAAATTTTATTGTTTTGTTAGAAGATGAAAATGGAATAAATACATCAATAACTGCAGTTGATCATGACATTGTTGCAATTTTAGATAACGATCAAACCAATCCAATAATTCTAAATGATTTTTATCAAACAGATTTAAATGATTACAAAAAGGGGAAATTAAATTATCAATTTAGAGATCTTACAATAGGTTTTCACACAATTTCTTTAAAAGTATGGGATACTTACAATAATTTAACAGAATCTTCGTTTTCTTTTTTTGTAGAGGATAATAGTGATTTAGAGTTGACTAATGTATTAAATTATCCAAATCCATTTGTTAATTATACCGAGTTTTGGTTTAATCATAACAAACCTAATGAAATATTAAATGTTCAGGTTCAAATTTTTACTGTTTCAGGAAAATTAGTAAAAACTATTAATGAAACAATTCAATCGGACGGAAATTTGAGCAGAACGATTGTTTGGAATGGTTTAGATGATTTTGGAGCAAAAATAGGAAAAGGAGTTTATGTATATAAAATTAAAGTAAAATCAAATAATTCTAATACTTCAGCTCAAAAAATTGAAAAATTAGTAATATTGCAATAAGAATTTAATAATTAATTAAATTAATTAAAATCCCTTAAATGAAAAAAATAATTTTAGTTTCCCTAACTGTTTTATTTGCATTTTCAAATAGTAACGCCCAAGAAATACCAAATCCAATAACTACAGCAGCACCGTTTCTTTTAATTGCTCCAGATGCAAGAGCAGGAGGAATGGGAGATGTTGGAGTTGCAACTTCTCCAGATTCAAACTCTCAACATTGGAATGCCTCTAAATATGCTTTTATGAAATCGCAATTTACGGTTGGCATTATTTACACTCCTTGGTTAAGAGAACTTACAAATGACGTGTTTTTAGGTGGTTTTACTTTTGCTAACAGAATTGATGAAAGAAGCGCTTGGGCTGCAAGTTTAAAGTATTTTAACCTTGGTCAAATTGATTTAACCGATATAAATGGAGCTCCTGAAGGAACTGAAAAACTGAATGAATTTTCGGTAGATGGCTCTTATTCAATAAAATTAAGTGAAACGTATTCAATGGGTGTAACTTTGCGTTATATTCGATCAGATTTAGGAATAGAATCGGCTAACTCCACAATAAACCCTGTAAATTCTTTTGCTGTTGATATTTCTGGTTATTTTCAATCTGATGAAAAAAATTACGGTGATTTTAACGGTGTTTGGCGAGGTGGATTTAATGTTTCTAACATAGGACCAAAAGTATCTTATTCGGATGATGGACAGGATAATTTTATTCCAACTAATATGAAAGTTGGAGGAGGATTTGATTTTATTTTAGACAATTATAATAAAGTAAGTTTAAATTTAGAGCTTAATAAGTTATTGGTTCCAACACCAAGTATATCAGATGATGGAGAACCTCCATATTCTCAAGATGATGTAAGCTTTTTTAATGGAATATTTTCTTCATTTGGAGATGCTCCAGGTGGTTTTAGCGAAGAGCTTAAAGAGTTTACTTGGGGATTAGGAGCTGAATATTTATATGACAATTCATTTGCCATTAGAGCAGGGTATTTTAATGAGAGTGATATAAAAGGTGCACGAAAGTACTTTACAATCGGATCTGGATTTAACTTTAAAAGTTCTAAATTAGATATTTCATATTTATTTAATGCTTCAGATATCAATAACCCTTTAGAAAATACACTTCGATTCTCATTGTCTTTTGATTTTGGGGATATTTTTGAAGTAAATTAATAGTTAATTAGAAATATTTTAATGAAAAAAGTTGAACTTACAACTAGAATTTCAGTTTATGATTCTATTGCTGAGCTACCAGAAGAAGCTAATGGTTTAATGCTAAAAGCAATTGAAGCAAAAAAGAATGCATATGCGCCTTATTCAAAGTTTAAAGTTGGTGCGGCATTACTTTTAGAGAATGGACTTATAATTACCGGAAATAATCAGGAAAATGCTGCATACCCGTCTGGTATGTGTGCAGAGCGAGTAGCTATTTGGAAAGCATCTTCAGATTATCCAAATATAAAAATTTTAAAATTGGCAATCTCTGCTAGTTCTTCATCTCATATATTAAAAGAACCTATAGCTCCTTGTGGTGGATGCAGACAAACTTTGTCTGAATATGAGCTAAATCAGAAGGAAAAGTTTGAAGTTTATTTTATGGGTGAAGAGGGAAAAATAATTAAAACAGATTCGGTATTAGATTTACTTCCAATTGCATTTGACAAATCTTTTCTATAATTTATTTTATGAAAAAGGACATAGAAGATAGAGCTGATATTTATTTATTGGTTAAAGAGTTTTATGTAAAGTTAATGAATGACGAAATGATGCGTCATTTTTTTATAGATTTTACTCAACCAGAGCTCTTAGAAGAACATTTACAAACACTTGTCGATTTTTGGGAAAACATTCTGTTTTACACTGGTGGGTATCGTAAAAATTCAATGGCTCCTCATCTAAAATTACATCAAAGAAAACCATTCAAGGCAGAACACTTTAAGTGCTGGTTATCAAGCTTTAGCTCTACAGTAGATGAGTTTTTTGAAGGTGAAAATTCACATGCGATAAAGTCACGAGCTCAGTCGATAGCCATCGTAATGGAAATTAAAATTTCAGAGCAGAATTCTTAATACATTTTAAATTTGTTGTATAAAATTTTATAATGAAAATACAATCAGTAATTACAGGAGTTGGAAGCTATATTCCTAGTGTAGTAAAAAAGAATTCAGATTTTAAAAATAGTGTTTTTTTAAACGAAGATGGAACCCCTTTTGAATACGAAAATGAAGTTGTAATAGAAAAGTTTAAGGCGATAACGGGAATAGAGGAAAGGAGATATGCATCAGACGATCTAAATTCATCAGATTTAGGCTATTTTGCTGCTAAACAAGCGATTGAAGATGCTAAAATTAATAAAGAAGATATAGATTACATTATTTTAGCTCATAATTTTGGAGATGTAAAGAGTAATTCTATTCAAAGTGATATGTTGCCGAGTTTAGCCTCAAGAGTTAAATTTAGGCTTGGTATTGAAAATCCAAATTGCGTTGCATACGACATACTTTTTGGTTGTCCAGGTTGGATACAAGGAGTTATTCAAGCCGAAGCTTTTATAAAATCGGGTATAGCAAAAAAATGCTTGGTTATTGGAACAGAAACACTATCAAGAGTTATTGATCCATTTGATAGGGATTCAATGATTTTTTCTGACGGAGCAGGTGCTTGTATTGTTGAAGCTGTTGAAAATGGATTTGAAGGTATTTTAAGTCATGCTGCCCAAACAAATACTGTAGACGAGTGCTATTATTTATATTTCGGAAAATCATATAATAAAAAAGAAAATCAAGATGTTGGCTATATTAAAATGCTTGGACGTAAAATTTATGAATATGGTTTAAATCATGTGCCTTTAGCAATGAAATCGGCACTTGATAAAAGCGGAATAGATATTTCAGAAGTTAAAAAAGTATTTCTTCATCAGGCAAATGAAAAAATGGATGAAGCCATTATTAAACGCTTTTATCGTTTATATAAATCTAAAGTGCCTAAAGATGTTATGCCTATGAGTATATATAAATTAGGAAATAGTTCTGTAGCCACGGTTCCAACTTTACTTGATTTAGTTAAAAGAGGTAAACTAGAAAACCAAGAAATTAATAAAGGAGATGTTGTTATTTTTGCTTCAGTTGGAGCGGGAATGAATATTAATGCTATTGTTTATAGGTATTAAAAATAATTCTTAAAATAAAAAAAGCCCTCAATTGAGGGCTTTTTTTATTTTAATACTTCAAGTATTGCTTTTCCTGTAGAACCATTAGGTTCTGTTATATTTAAAAAGTTTGATATGGTTGGTGTAAAATCACTTGAAGATTTGAATTTAAATTTTAGATACACTAAAATTAAAAATATATTTAGTGGTGCTCTGAAAAGTGGAATTTTCATCAACCTTAATTTATAAATTAATTCCAATGTATTTCTTTAAAGAATTTGTAAATCTTCGTTGTCGGGTTTTAGCTTTAATTGCTCTGAAAATCTTATAATTATATTATAATGTATAAATTCATTATATAGTTATGGAATAATATTTGATGATTAATAAACTTTATTTTAAAAAAGAAACTATGAAAACTCTTTATTTATTTTTATTCTTTACATCAATCAATTTCATTGGTTTTTCACAAAACAAATTGAAAGATGAATTCAATTACAAAATTACTTATAATTTAACTTATAAGCTAGATTCTACTAGTTTAGATAAACCAAAATCGGAATTAATGATTCTCTATCTTGGAGATAATCTTTCTATATTTTCAAGTCGAGCAAAAACATTGGCGAATCCTATAGTGATTAGAGGTAATTCCGGGCACACCTCTAGATTTGCACTAACCAAATTTCATTATGAAATTCTAAAGGATAATCGAACCGATAAATTGTATTACACACTACAAATTCCAAAGATGCAGGACCAATTTTATTATATACAAGATAAAGGTCTATTTAATTGGAAAATATCAGAAGAAACAAAAATTATTAAAGGATATAAAGTTCAAAAAGCCACTACCTCATTTGCAGAGAGAGATTACATCGCCTGGTTCAGCCCTGAAATTCCTATTGCTGAAGGTCCTTACAAGTTTAATGGACTACCAGGTCTAATCCTAGAAATCTCCGATACAGATAACGATTATGTGTTCGAGTTTATTGGGCTCGAAAAAATTACTCCTAAACTTCCATATAAAATCAATCTGAAACAATATGTAAAAACAGAAAAAGAAGAATTGTTAGATCTCTGGCATAGATATCGAAGCGATCCTTTTACTTATGCTAATAACCCCAATATGAAAATTTCTCCCGAAAATCATAAAAAATACTTGAAGTATTGGACGGAAATGTTAAACAAAGAAAATAACCCTCTCGAACTAAAATAATATGAGGAGTTTTAAAACTTATATTTTTTTGATGTTTTCTTTAGTTTTTTTTAAAAACTATTCACAATCTGTAATTTCGGGGGTAATTAATGATGAAAAAGGACAACCATTAAGTGGAGCAACTGTAATTATTAGTAAAAAGACCAGTACTTCTATTTTGGCATATGACATATCAGACACTCAAGGAAAGTTTAAAACTAATGTAAAAGATATAACTGGCTCATTAATATTTAAAGTTTCTTATCTAGGTTATACTACATGGATTAAAAATATTTATAATAAAAAGCAGCAACTTTTGGTTCAATTATTTCCTTCAACGGAAAATCTAAAAGAAGTATTTGTAGAAAGAAAAATTATTGAACAACATGGAGATACACTCAGTTTTTCAGTAGCTGCTTTTAAAGATCAAAAAGATCGTGTGATTGCTGATGTGATAAAAAAAATGCCTGGTATAGAAATTATGCCTAGTGGAGCAATATTATATCAAGGAAAACCTATTCAGAAATATTATATAGAAGGTTTGGATTTGATGGAAGGGCGTTATAATTTGGCTAATGAAAATATTTCTGCAGATGATGTATCTAAAGTACAAATCTTGGAAAACCACCAACCTTTAAAAATTCTTGATAGTTTAGTTTTTTCAGAGCGATCTTCTCTAAATATTAAATTGAAAAAAAAATTAACAATTAGTGGAAATGCAGAGCTTGGAGCAGGATTCTCACCACTACTTTGGAAGGCTAAATTTACGCCAATGTTGTTTTCCAAAAAACGGCAAGCTATAGTAACCTATCAGAGTAACAATACCGGCACCGATATTTCACGTCAAATTTATAATTTTTCAAGTGAAAACACAGGTAATAATATCAGCATAGAAAAAACAAATTGGTTATCTATTACCCAACTTTCTAAACCGCCATTTCTACAAGAACTTTGGTTAGATAATAATGTGCATTTAGCTTCTGTAAATGTTTTACAACAAATTAAAAAGGATGTTATTCTAAAACTAAATGTTTCCTATTTAAATGATTTTCAAAAGCAAAGTGGAAATTCCAACACCCGTTTTTTTACACCTACCGATACCATTAATTTACTAGAAAACAATCAGAATAAGCTATTCACTAGTAACCTTCAGAGTAAACTAATAATTGAAAAGAATACGAAAAGTAATTATATTAAAAATAATTTTGAAGTTAACAAGTATTGGAATTCAAAAAGAGGAATAACACAATTGACAGAAACTAGTTTAGAACAAAATTTAAGCAATCCATTTATTGCTATTCGTAACAAATTACAACTAATTACAACTCTTGGTAAGCAACTAATAGATTTTCAATCTAATATAGGATATACCAAAACCAATCAAGATTTAGAAGTAACCCCAGGTCAATTTTTAAATTTATTAAATAATGGAAAACCATATTCTAAAATTAACCAATTATTAGAATCTACTCGTTTATTTGCCGATAATTCAGCAAGTTTAACAAAGGCATTAAAACAATTTACAATTGCATCAAAAATTGGGTTTTCCATTCAAAACCAGCAATTAAATAGTGATTTAGAAGTGTTTGAAAATAAACAAAATACAGACCTGGATTTTTTAAATCGGCTTGATTTTACAACTTCAAAAGGCTATTTTGAAAACGTAATACAATTTAAAAGCAAGGATGATTTTTGGAAGTTGAGATTAAAAATGCCAATTTCAATGCTACATATTAAATTAGAAGATCAAAACTATTCAAATAACCGAGCTTTAAATCGATTGGTTTTTGAACCCAATTTCTATTTAAAAAAGAAATTAACTGCTTTTTGGGAAACTAGTTTTACTGCTGGATTAAACTATAATTATGGTGACGTTAGTCGTTTGTATTCTGGTTTTATGTTAACGAATTACAGGAATTTAAATCGTTACAATGCTCCAATTTCACAACAAGTTAATCAGATTTATAGAGGAGCTGTATCCTATAGAAACCCTATAAAACAAATTTTTATTAATGGAGCATATTCTTTTTCTCGTACTAAAAACAACTTGCTGTATAAAAATGAAATAGACGAAAATGGTGCTATTATTTTAGAGGCAATAGAAAATGATAATTTTATAAATTATAATAATTATAGCTTGGGAGGAAGTAAATACTTTAAAAAAATAAAAACCACAATTAAACTAAATGCTAGATACAATCAATCAAATCAAGAGCAACTTCTAAATGATACTTTTACAAATGTAGAAAAGAACAATATCCATATGGATGCAAATTTAGATACAGAAATTTTTAGTTGGTTAAGCTTACAATATGTTGCTGCAATTTCAATTTATAAATCATCTTTTGATGAAGTTCAGTTGAGACAGGTAGAAACGAATAAACATGTTTTAAATTTATTCTTTTACTTAACAGATAATCAATATTTAAAGTGTACTAATGAGTATTATCGTAATTCTCTTTCAGAAAAAAATTCTTCTAATTATTTTTTAAATTTTAGTTATCAATACACTTTTAAACAATCAAATATTGATTTAAATTTAAGTTGGAACAATGTTTTAAATACAAATGAATTTGTAAATGTTTATACCAACGAGTTTACGTATGTAGAAAATAGCTACAAACTAAGACCTTCTCAGGTTTTAGCAAGTATTAAATTTTCATTTTAAAGTCAATTAACTTTCAAAAAGTAATAATTAAAGATTTTGATGAAATTTTTAAAAGTCACTCATTCTGTATTTATTTACTCATCTTTTCCTTACTTAAGAGTAAGGAATTCGTGAATCTTCGATTTAAGAATCTCATCTCACGGATAATCAATAATTATGATGAGAACCTGTATTTCTACTGAGCTCAATAACTGGATGCAGAGTTGAAAAACAGGTTGTCAAAAATTTTACTTTTTAAATAGCTTCTAATTATTTTAATACTTCAAGTATTGCTTTTCCTGTAGAACCATTAGGTTCTGTTATATTTAAAAAGTTTGATATGGTTGGTGTAATATCAATAATTGGATAGTATTTATTTGAGCTACCGAAATCAATGTTTGCACCATAAAAAATTAAAGGAACGTGGGTATCATATGCATAACCTGATCCATGTGTGGATCCGGTTTTTGAATAAGAGATAGTTGATGGATTTGGGACAAATAATATATCTCCAGATAATTTTTGGTTATACCCATTTTGAAGTGTTTCCAATATACCAGAAGTAAAACTAGTGGTTTGTAAAGTATGAGCTGTTACGGTTTTATAAACATTCTCAAAAGAAATAATTTCATCAGCAATGGTTTGAGATACTTTATGAATGTCAAGATTTAATTGCTTAATTTTTTCCTTATTCAAGAAAATTTGGTAGTTAGATATATCTTCAATTAACTCTTTAGAATTAAAATATTCCAAAGTAATGTTATTTACAAATTCTTCAAATTTATCATTATCAAAATACCCTCCTGGAATTTTTAAGGAGTTTAAATAAGATGGTACCTGAACTGCAGCGTGATCGGCTGTTAAGAAAATAGTGTAATTATTTTCTCCAACTTCAGCATCTAAATAATTTAATAAACGTTCTAAATCTTTATCTAATCTAATATAAGTATCTTCTAACTCTTTAGCATTAACACCAAATTGATGACCTACATAGTCGGTACTGGAATAACTAATTGCTAAAAAATCGGTAAAATTTCCTTTTCCCAGATTTTCGCCTTTTATAGCTGCTTCAACAAAATCGGTTGTAATTGTATTACCCGATGGAACTGCTTTTAAAAGACTGTAATTTCCATTTAGTTTTCGTAATTCAGCTAAATTATATGGAAAAGTTGGCGTGGTTTTTCCTTCAAATAAACCTTCAAATTTGTTGTTGTCTGGCAAAGTTTCGGTATATGTTGAAATATTATAGTAGGTATTCCAAGTTTCATTTAAATAGCCATTTGCTTTTCCAGAATTGTTAAAATCATTCACCCAATTCGGTAATTCATTCATATAAAAAGTACTTGAAATAAATTTCCCTTCATCTCCACCTTCAAACCAGTAAGCGGCATCTGCAGTATGCCCCGCAGGTAAAATGGCTGATCTATCTTTTATGGCAATACCAATAGATTTTCCCTGCATATTTTGAGCTAATTTTAACTGATCGGTTACAGTTGTTGTTAGCATTTTATGAGGAGATTTTTTCCCTCCAGTTTGAGCTCCAATAGTTTCGTAATTGGCATCATCTACACAGTAAATTGATTTTTTTTCGTATTTATCGTACCAATTATTTGATATAATTCCGTGATTAACTGGAGTTGTTCCAGTATAAATTGAAGTATGTCCAACTGCCGTATAAGTTGGTATGTAATTATAATGAACATTTTTTAAATTATAACCTTCATTCATTAACTTTTTAAAACCACCTTCACCGTATTTGTTGTAAAATTTGATTAAATAATCGTATCGCATTTGATCTACCACAATACCTACAATTAATTTTGGATTTTTTTGAAGTTTTGATTGAAAGGTTTTTGTTGAGCTTTCAATAGGTGTACTTGTAGTTGATTCGGCTTTTATAGCTATGCATTGCGTTAAAGTAAAACTAACTAACAGGATTATAAATAATTTTTTCATTTTAAATATTTTTTGTAATAAATAAGATGTTCCAAAAATACTAATTTTTTATTCGGCCATATGAATTTTATGTTACAAATAGATTAATCGTAGTTTTAATTTAATATTTTAGCAAAAAGAAAATTAAATGAATTACTTAAAGCATATAGGAAAGTATTTTATTATGCTAAAACAAGTTTTTAAAAAACCACAGAAGTGGTCTGTTTTTAGAGAAATGTTTTTTAGAGAAATTGAAGATTTAGGTTTGAAATCCTTAGGGATAATTGCATTTATTTCCTTTTTTGTTGGAGGTGTTGTAGCTATCCAAACAGCTTTAAATGTTGATAGCCCATTTATTCCAAAATACTTAATTGGTTTTGCAACAAAACGATCTGTAATTTTAGAATTTGCACCAACTTTTATGTCAGTTATTTTAGCAGGAAAAGTAGGCTCATATATATCTTCAAGTATAGGTACAATGCGTGTTACTGAACAAATAGATGCATTAGAGGTAATGGGTATTAATTCCTTAAATTACTTGGTTTTGCCTAAAATAATGGCGACCTTATTATTTTATCCATTGTTAATAATATTAGCTATGTTTTTAGGGATATATGGAGGTTATGTTGCTGGATTATTAACAGGTAAGTTTTTTAGTGAAGATTATATTTATGGTGTTCAATTAGACTTTGATCCTTACTTTGTTAAATACGCCTTAATAAAAACGCTTGTTTTTGCATTTGTAATTGCAACCATACCTGCTTATCATGGTTATTATGTTAAAGGAGGCTCTTTAGAGGTGGGAAGGGCAAGTACACAGGCTGTTGTTTGGACAAGTGTTGTGATAATTTTATTGAATTATTTCTTAACTCAAATGCTTTTAGGTTAATGATTGAAGTAAAAGATTTATATAAAGAATTTAATGGTGTTCCTGTTTTGAAAGGTATTTCAACAACTTTTGAAAAAGGGAAAACCAGTATGATTATTGGTCAGAGTGGATCCGGTAAAACAGTATTTTTAAAATGTTTAGTTGGTTTGCATGTGCCAGAAAGCGGATTAATTTGTTTTGATGGAAGAAAACATACCGAACTGGATATAAAGCAGCGTAGGCAATTGAGAAAAGAAATTGGAATGGTATTTCAAGGAGGTGCATTGTATGATTCTTTAACAGTTGAAGAAAATATAATGTTTCCTTTAAAAATGTTTACTAGGGATTCTTATTCAGATATGTTAAAACGAGTAAATTTTGTATTGGATAGAGTTAATTTAGTTAATGCAAATAAAAAATTTCCTGCAGAGATATCAGGAGGAATGCAAAAAAGAGTTTCAATTGCCAGAGCAATTGTAATGAATCCAAAATATCTTTTTTGCGATGAACCTAATTCAGGATTAGATCCAAATACTGCAACTGTAATTGATAATTTAATTCAGGAAATAACAAAAGAATATCAAATGATTACCGTAATAAACTCCCACGATATGAATTCGGTAATGGAAATTGGAGAAAAAATAGTTTTTTTAAAAGACGGTGTAAAAGCGTGGGAAGGATCGAATAAAGAGATATTTAAAACTGAAAATGAGGCAATTGTGAATTTTGTTTATTCTTCTAATTTATTTAAGAAAGTCAGAGAAGCATATTTAAATGAAACAAAATAAAAAAGAAGTTTGTTTTTTTAAAATATACCTTTATATTTGCACCCGCTAAAAAGGAAAAAAGCGACCTGGTAGCTCAGTTGGTAGAGCACCTCCCTTTTAAGGAGGTGGTCCTGGGTTCGAGCCCCAGCCAGGTCACAAAAAGCTTCTCGTTATTGGGAAGTTTTTTATTTAAATTTTGGTGAGATACTCAAGTGGCCAACGAGGGCAGACTGTAAATCTGCTGCGCAAGCTTCGAAGGTTCGAATCCTTCTCTCACCACAAAAACCTCAAACAAAAGTTTGAGGTTTTTTTTTGAGCAATTCAAAATGTTTAATGAAAACAATAAATAATTAAACAAAAATAGTATATTTGCTAAATAATTTCTAGAAATGAAAAAATTAATAACTGCACTGCTCCTTCTTTTTTTAAATATAATAGTAGTATTCTCACAAAATATAGGAACTATTAAAGGGAAAGTAATTGATGCGCAAACAAGGGAAAGTTTACCTTTTGTAAGTATTATTGTAGAGGGAACTGCAATAGGCAACAGTTCTGAGGAAAATGGTGAGTTTACAATTAAAAATGTACCGTTGGGTTATGTTAAAGTAGCTGTTTCATTTTTAGGATATCAAACAGTGCTTTCAGACGATTATTTGGTTACAATTGACAAAACGCCCTTTATTTTAATAGCGTTATCTCAAAGTAATGAACAATTGGATGAAATTGTTGTACAAAGCAAATTATTTAAGAAATCAATTGAAAGTCCGGTATCAGTTCAATCTTTAGGTATTGCAGAAATAGAAAAAAACCCTGGAGGAAATAGAGATATTTTAAAAGTATTGCAATCGTTGCCAGGTGTTGCTTCAAACCCAAGTTTTAGAAACGATATTATTATTAGAGGTGGTGCGCCTTCAGAAAATAAATTTTATTTAGATGGTGTAGAAGTACCAGTAATAAATCATTTTCAAACGCAAGGCTCTTCTGGTGGTCCGGTTGGTATTATTAATGCAGATTTAATTAGAAAAGTAGATTTTTTTACAAGTGCTTTTTCAGCAAGTGAAGGAAATGCTTTAAGTTCTATTATTGAGTTTACACAGAAGGATGGAAACCCGGAAAAGTTAAATACTAGAGTTACTTTGGGTACTTCTGATGCCGGAATAACCTTTGATGGTCCATTGGGTTCAAAAACTACTTTTATTGCTTCTGTACGTCAATCTTACTTACAGTTTTTATTCAAGTTAATAAAATTGCCTTTTTTACCAACTTACAACGATTTTCAATTTAAAGTAAAACATCAACTAACATCAAACAGTGAGATTTCTTTAATAGGTTTGGGAGCTATTGATAATTTTGAATTAAATGAAGAGGTAAATGATAATATTACTGATGAAGAAACTTTGAAAAGAAATAGATATGCTTTAAGTAATATTCCTATTCAAGAGCAATGGAATTATACCGTTGGAGCGGTTTACAGACATTTCGGAGAAAATAGTATGAAAGAAATTATTTTAAGTAGAAATGTTTGGAATAATAATGCGAAAAAATATTTTAATAATACAAACAGTCCAAACGATTTATTATTGGATTACTCTTCAAAAGAAATAGAAAATAAATTGCGTTTTGAAAACACTTCGACATTAAAAAATAATTATAAGTTAAATGTTGGGATAGGTTTGGAAAATGCAACGTATACAAATAGTACTTTTCAGCAGTTGGCAATTTCAGATGGAGTACAGGAAATAGATTTTTCCTCAAAATTATCTATGTTGAAATATAATTTATTTGGACAAATTTCTAAAAAATATTTGAATGCTAACTTAGGCATTTCTATTGGGGTTAGATTTGATGCTTTGGATTATAATAGTGAAATGAAAAATCCTTTAAATCAATTTTCTCCAAGAGTTTCTTTGTCTTATAAATTAAGCGAAAAAATAAGTTTAAATGCTTCAACAGGTATTTATAATCAACTACCAGCATATACAATTTTGGGGTATAGAAATAATTTAAATGAATTGGTAAATAGAAATAACGGATTAAAATTTATTGAAGCTACTCATTATGTTTCTGGTTTTGAAATGAATCCAAATGCTACTTCAAAAATTTCATTGGAAGGTTTTTATAAAACATACAAAAACTATCCTTTTTCGGTAAGAGATCAAATTAGTTTGGCAAATTTAGGTTCCGATTTTGGAGTTATTGGTAACGAGGAGGTAACATCTACATCTAAAGGAAGGTCTTATGGAATTGAGTTGTTAGCGCAAAAGAAATCTTACAATGGTTTGTATGGAATCCTTTCTTATACGTATGTTAAAAGTGAATTTAAAGACAAACAAGAGAACTACATTTCTTCTTCTTGGGATAATCGTCATTTATTATCTATAACAGGTGGTAAAAAATTGAAAAAAAACTGGGAAATAGGAGGTAAGTTTAGACTTGTTGGTGGACAACCTTATACGCCATATGATTTTGAAGCGTCTTCAATAATTGCAAATTATGATGTTTCAAACAGCGGAATACTAAATTATGATAAACTAAATACAGAACGTTTTAAAACTTACCATCAATTAGATATTCGTATTGATAAAACTTGGTACTGGGAAAAGCTTTCATTTAATTTTTATGTAGATATTCAAAACTTATATAAAAGTGAGTTTACATCACAATCGTATTTAATTCCTTTACAAGATGAAAATGGAAATAACACGATAAATCAATCAGACGCTACAAAATATAACCTTGAAGAAATAGAAAATTCTTCAGGAAATATGTTTCCGAGATTTGGTGTAATTTTAGACTTTTAGTTGTTATTTAACTGGAGCGTGTCAAGATTTAAACGAGTTTTAAGCCACTTTTGCAATAATAACTGTTGATTAGTTATATTTGGAACAGTATCGTGCCATTTGGCATTAAAAACGGTGATTGTATCTACTGTATTAAAATTAGTACGTACTAGTTTTGCATAACTTAAATTAGCCAATCCATTATAGTTTATTTGGGCCTCTTTACTTATTTGAACAAAAGGAATTTGGTTTTTTTCATATTTTGATAATTGAGTTGTTAATAATTTAATTTTATCCTCTTTTTCTTTTACAGTTTCATCTCTTGAAGAAATTATTTTTTGATTTTGAACGTATAAATCGGATAGGTTTTTTACTTCGCTTCTTAAGTCAGAATCGTCAGCTCCTTGATGAACAATTAATTTAGTAGTTTGCAAACCATATTCAGGAAGTTTAGCATTCCATTTAGCTAGATCTTCAGTAGAAAGCTTGTTTCCATAAACAACAATATTTATAGTTTTATTATCATAATTAATATTATCAGCCTCTTCATCAATAATACTAATTCCACTTTCTTTAATATCATCAATTAAATTTTGAGCGGATTGTCTATATTGATTTTCTTGTAACAGATTAAAAAACATATAAATACTGCCAGAAAACACTAAAAGGGCAACAAAAGAAGCTGTTCTGGCAATTCGTTTTCTTTTAGTTGAATTAATATATTTAAGCATAGGAAATCGTAAAAACTTTACAATTACAAAGGTTGCCAACGCAATAAAAATGGTGTTAATTGTAAACAAAAACATTGCTCCGCCAAAATAACTTAAATTCCAAGTTGCAAGCCCATAACCTGCTGTACATAGAGGAGGCATTAATGCAGTTGCAATTGCAACACCTGCAATAGTATTAGTTTGTTTACTTCGTCTGCTAAGTGCAATTATTAACGCTAAACCACCAGCAATTGCAATAAAAACATCTCGAACATCAGGAGCTGTTCTAGCCAATAATTCAGGAGTTTCATTTCTAAAAATTGGAATTAAAAAGAAGAAAAATGAAGTGGCTAAACTTAAACCAACCATAACTCCTAAGTTAATAAGAGATCGTCTTAACGTATCAATATCATTAATACCAATAGATAATCCAACACCTAAAATGGGTCCCATTAAAGGTGATATTAGCATTGCTCCAATAACTACTGCAGTTGAACTTACATTTAATCCTATCGAGGCAATTAAAATTGAAAAAACCAATACCCAGGCCGTATGGCCTTTCATAGAAATGTTTTCTTTTATATCTTCAATAGTACCTTTTTTATCTGTATCTTTTCTAATATCAAGTAATTCAATAATAAATTGTCTGATACTTTGCCAAACACCTTTAAAGTCATTAACAGTAGACTTTTCTGGGTTTGTAAATTCAGTTTCTTGATTTGTATTTTCAGTTTCCATCATTTAATTTTTTAAACAAATTCATTTCCAAATTTTAATTTAACATCTTCGGTTATTTGTTTTATTTCTTGCTCTTTATCTTTTGGACAAATAAGTAATACATCTTCTTTTTCAATAATAATAAAATTGCTTAACCCTTGTATTACAACTCTTTTTCCGCTTTGAGTTCTAATAATATTATTTGCTGCATCTCTAAAAATAACATTCCCACTAACAGTTGCATTTTCATTTTCATCTTTATTTAATTTATTATAAAGAGATCCCCAAGTGCCAAGATCATTCCATCCAAAATCAACTGGCAAAACAAATACATTAGCTACTTTTTCCATGATTCCAAAATCTATGGAGATATTTTGTGATGAGGCATAATTATTTTCTATAAAATTAACTTCTTTAGGAGTGTTATAATCTTTTTCGCCTTTTGAAAAAAGTTCAAACATTTCTGGTAAATGATTTTTAAATGCCTTTAGAATGCTTTTTACACTCCATACAAAAATGCCCGCGTTCCAAAGGTAATCGCCGCTTTTAATAAATTCTTTCGCAGTTTCTAAATTTGGTTTTTCTTTAAAACTTGCTACTTTTTTGATAGTATCTTCAGAGTTTTTATATTGAATATAGCCAAATCCAGTATTTGGTTCCGTTGGTTTTATCCCAAGGGTCATTAATGCATCTTTATCTTCACAAAAATCAAAAGAAGTTTGAACGTTATTTAAAAATTCTGTTTCATTTTCAATAAAATGATCCGATGGAGCAACTATCATTATTCCATTTGGGTTTTCGTTAAAAATTTTTAAAGCGCTATATAAAATGCAAGGTGCTGTATTTCGCATTGCAGGTTCTAATAGCAATTGTTTAGATGAAGCTTTTGGAAGCTGTTCCAAAACCAATGCTTCGTATTCCTTATTAGTTGCAATAAGTATATTTTTTGAAGGGATTAAGTTTTCAAACCTATTAAAAGTTTGTTGAATTAACGTTTCTCCAGTACCCAACATATCATGAAATTGCTTTGGGAATTTACGCGTACTTATTGGCCAAAACCTAGATCCTATTCCTCCAGCCATTATAACTGCGTAATAATTTTTATTCATAATACTATAATTTATCAATTTCAGCGTTTTGATTGAATAAATAGGTTCGTTTACTACTTAATTCAATGCACTCAAATCTTGTTCTTCTTAAATTTCCTTTTTTGTAAATTTTATTTTTAAATATAAAATTACTCCCGCAAGCTATCTCAAAGATAAAACTCTTTTCTGAATTTTCGTCGAATTGCTTTAAAGCATAGGTGAGTGATACATCTGATCCGGTGCTTGCTTTTGGATTTTTAAGATAATTTGCTAATAAAGGTAATATATTTTCAGGATAAATAGTAGGATTTATAAAAGGCAACATCAAATGTTGAAAGTTTCTTTTCCATTCAATACCATGTGGTTTAACTCGGTTATTTTGCTTAAAAGTAACAAAATGTGCAATTTCATGAATTAGAGTTAATAAAAACTGATATTGATTCAGATTATTATTAATAGTAATTTGAAATCTACGATTTGTAGTTCTTTTAAAGTCTCCGTGTTTTGTGCTTCGTTCATTAACAATTTTTATTTCTAAAGGATGTTCTGTAATAATTTCATCAACATATTCAACCGCATTTTCCGGGAGGTATTTGGCAAGCTTTTTAATCATAAAATTAAGGGGTTGTTGAAGAAACCTGAATTATTTTTCCATTTTGAAATTTATGCCCATTTATAGCAAAATTATAAATATAACTCGCCATTTCTTTAGCTGAAACTGGAGCTTTATAACCTGGAAAAGCCTCTTCTAACATTTCGGTTTGTACAGCACCTAAAGCTAAGGCATTAAAAGAAATTTGTTCATCTTTATATTCTTCAGCTAATACTTCTGTTAATGTTAATAAGGCACCTTTTGAGGAGCTATAAGCTGCCAATCCTGGAAATTTCATACTTCCTTGAATACCTCCAATGCTGCTAATATTTACAACGTGACTTCGTTTTGATAAAAATGGAAGTATTTTATTTGTTAATTCGGCAACTGCAAATACATTTACTTGGTACACTTCCAAAAAATCTTTGGTTGAAAGTTTATTAAATGGTTTGCTAATTAATTTACCAGCATTATTAATTAAAATATCTACACTTTTCCAATTTTCAGAAACAAAAGATGTTACTTTTTTTAAATCTTCCTCCGATAAAAGATCAACTGATATTGTTGAGATATTTTTAAGGTTGAGTTTATTTAATGGTTTAGAATTTCTTGATAAAGCCAAAACTTGGTAATTGTTTTTAGCAAATAGCTGTGCCAATTCAAAACCAATTCCTCTGCTGGTTCCTGTAATAATTACGTTTTTCATAGTTTAATTAAAAATTATATGTTGATAAGCTCCAATATCGGCAGGTGAAGTTCTAAGTGTTCCTAAAATGTCATAAGGAACTAATGAACTTCCTTGTAGGTTTGCTTTTTGATTACTATCAGAATTTTCTCCAATAATTAATTGATTGGTTAATGGTGATTTAAAATCAGGTTCTCCATTAAAAATATTGTTAAAATAGTGATTGGAATCTTCAAAATTGTATTCAGGAATGTTTGTATAACTTGTATTATAATCGTTGAATTTTACAAGGTTATTATTAAATGAATAATTAAAAATTGACCCTTCAACTTTATCAATAACCAATTCAATATTTGAATTTCCATCTATAATACAATTTGTAAAATTAGCAGCATGTAAATCACGTATTTCTGCAACTTGCGTAGTTCCATTACTATAAGTAAAATAGTTATTAATTAATACACTTGGGTACTCTCTTAAACTATTGTTCCAAAAATTTGTAAATGTTGAATGTGTAAAGTTATAAGTTCCTCCAATAATACAGGCTAAAGATGCTTGTCCGCTATTGTTTACCACCAAATTTTCACCTTTAATATTTGTTTCTCTGCCTAACAATCCAAAGTTAGCGCTATTATAAATTTCTGTATTTTTAATTGATAATGTAGGTGTAGAATGACTTCCAATAGAATCCATTATAATACCAACAGTGGCATTTTTAATAATTGTATTATTTATTGAGTTATTTTTACTTCCAGCTCTTAACCAAATTGCACCCCATTGACCGGGAATATCACTAAAGGATGGTTCTAATCTGTCACCTTCAAAAAGTACTTTTTTATCTAATTCTCCTTGAGCAATTAAGGTTGCGTTTTTATCAACAATTATTCCAGAGTTAGCGTGAAAATAAATACTTGCCCCTGCTTCAATTGTAAGTGTCTTGTTTGACGGTACGGCGCAATAACCATAAATTACATACGGTTTTTCATTGGTAAAAGTTGTATTGTTATCAAGATAAAATCCATTAATTTTAATTGCATCTCCATCTTCATCGATACCAATATTAATAGAAGATACAAGCCCGTTTAAGTCTTTTGAGGGATATAAAAAATGGGCATCTTTAACCAACGTTATTAACTTTACATTTTGCTCCTGCTCTCCATTATCAAAAACAATGGAATCTAGGTAGATAGGATTGGTAACTTCGTTATAATTAATGGTAGTTTCAACAAAAATATAAATGCTATCATTTGCTAAAATTTCAACATCTTCAAAACTTTTACCCGCAATTCCATCAACATTTAATCGGTATTTTGAATTTTCCTGGCGTCCTAACTTTATAGAAGGTATTGAAATGGCATTATTACTTTTGTTGTAAACTTTTAAATTATAGGTACTAGACCCAATATTTGTAAAAACAGTATCTAAATACACCGTATCTTTTGAAAAGGATAAATTTCCGGTACTTAACTCAGCGCTAAAGTCTTTTCTGCATGAAGACACAATTACTAAGCTAATTACTATTAAAATGATTAAATAATAGCGCATTAAGGTTGTTTTTGTAAATGTAAAAATAATTTATAGAAAATTATTTTTTAATCAATTCAATTTCATAAAGTTTATTCCAATGTTTTCCTGTAACAAAAATTCTATTATTTTCTTTGTCGAAAGCAATCCCATTTAAAACGTCATCATCTTCAGTTAAATTTTGTTCTTGTTGAATTTTAGCCTTTAGGCTAATTAAATCCGCAACACCTTCAACTTTTCCTGTTAATGGATTTACAATAAGTATAGAGTTTTTTTGCCAAATGTTTGCATATATTTTACCATTAATATACTCAAGCTCATTTAATTTTTCAACTTTTTGTTTATTTGTGTACGCCTCAATATAGCTTTCTTCAATTAATGTTTCTGGGTTTAAAAACCAAATGCGTTCAGTTCCATCAGATTTAATAATTTTTTCACCATCATTTGTCAATCCCCAACCTTCAAGACTTTTGGTATATTTAAATTCTTTTTCTTTTTCAAATGTTTCTAAATTGTAAACAATTCCAATTCCACTTTGCCAGGTAAGTTGGTATATTTTGTTATTAAATATTGTAATTCCTTCACCAAAATATTGAGCGTCTAAATCTTTTTGCTGAAGCACTTTACCAGAATTTAATTCTACCTTTCTAATAAAAGAAGTTCCTTTTCTTCCGGTTCCTTCATATAAATAGCCGTTGTGAAATTCTAAACCTTGTGTGTAAGCTTCTTTATCATGTGGATACGTATTTATAATTTTATATGTATATAATTCAGGCGCTGTATCAGCCATAAAGTAAACTGGTTTGGTTACTTTCTTGGTTTTATTTTGATAAAAAATAATTGCGGTTAGTGTATGCTTACCCAATTTATAATCATTAATTTTTATTGAAGCAGTATTTTGAATGCTGCTTATTTTTACAGCATCAATAGAAAATTGTACAGAATCGATAGGTAAATTATTTTTCTCAGAAATTGAGACAGATAACTCTTGGTTTGATTGAATTTTACTTGGAGTATTTAATATAAATTTATATTCACTTTTACAAGAAATCAATGAAATTAACAGAATTAGACCTAAAAAAGATTTGTTCAACATAACTTAAAATAGCTTTTTATTAATATTTATGTAAATAAAATAAATTATTTGTTTGAAGTTTCAAAAATATAGTTAAATTTGCAGTCTGAAAAATAAAAATAGAATTAAAACGAGTTCACGATGAGAAAAGGTATACATCCAGAAAATTATAGAATGGTAGCATTTAAAGATATGTCAAATGAAGATGTGTTTTTAACCCGTTCAACAGTAAACACGAAGGAGACTCTAGATGTAGATGGTGTGGAATATCCATTAGTAAAATTAGAGATCTCAAGAACATCACATCCTTTTTATACAGGTAAATCTAAATTAATAGATACTGCAGGACGTATTGATAAGTTCAAATCTAAATATGCTAAATTTAAAAAATAAGCAGATTAGAATTAAAAATATTTTAAAATCCTCAACGAAAGTTGGGGATTTTTTGTTTATATATAGTTCGTTTTTAACAGATTAAACTGATTTCATAAAAAAAGTTTATCTTGTAGAAAAAAACTTACTATGCCAATATACATGGATCGTCATGATGTTTCTGAAACAGTTACTGCAGAAAACGTAGCACAATTACATCATGAAGACTTAAAAATTGAGCATAAATTTGGATGTAGAGGTTTAACATATTGGTTTGATGATAAAAGAAAAACTGCTTTTTGTTTAGTTGAAGCACCAAATAAACAATCTGTTCATGATATGCATAATCACGCACATGGTGAAATTCCTCACAGAATTATTGAAGTAGATGAAACAATTGTTGAATCTTTTTTAGGAAGAATTGAAGATCCTGAAAAAGCATTGAATACGGAATTAAATATAATAAATGATCCTGCTTTTAGGGTTATAATGGTAATTGAAACCAGTAATTATTTAAATAGATTAGAGGCAAATCAACTTAGTTTATTTACGAAGAAATTTCATAATAGTGTTTCAAAATCAATTAAGTATTTTAAAGGAAGCATTGTAAAAAAAGATAATGAAAATTATTTAGTTTCCTTTAAATCAGTAAGTAATGCTGTTTATTGTGTGTTAAAAATTAAATCTAATTTTAAATATGTAACTCCAAAATTTGATTTATCAAATCGAAAAATTAATATTGCTTTAAATGCAGGTGTACCAGTTTCTGATAAAGAAAATATTTTTGAAGAAACAATTGTTTTGGCAACCAGAATGTGTGAAGTTGTAAAAGAGCAACTAGTTTTTTCCAATGAAATAAAAGCATTATATGAAAGTGAAAATAGAAATGCAATTATTAATACGGAATTAGTAAAAACTCTAAAACCTGCTGAAGAAAAATTTCTTACTCAGTTGATGGATTATATTGAGGGGATTTGGAACAAACCTAATTTTAATATCACTAATTTTAGTAAAGATTTAGGATATAGTAAATCTCAGTTATATCGTAAATTGATAAATTTATCAGGGAAGTCTCCAAATAACTTCATTAAAGAATTTAGATTGCATAGAGCTTTGGATTTACTTCATAAACAACATGGAAATATATCTGAAATAGCATATGATTCTGGTTTTAATAGCCCGGCTTACTTCTCAAAATGTTTTTTAGAAAAATATGGAGTCCTTCCTTCTAAATATATTCAACAACATATTGTTTAAATATTCTTAATTATTTTACCTTAACGACTGAGTAAATCACAAGCTTACAGAAATATTAAGTCATTAGCAGGAATAGCTCCTAACAAATTAATATAAGAGCTACGTCTTTTTCAGGCTATTAATGAAATTAAAAAAAACAATAAAACATATCAGAAACTAGATATTATTTAGGTTTTAACATTCCAATATATTTTATCAGAGTTTTAAAAAAAATATTTGGAATGCTTCCAACAGCTTTCATTATAAATTCTAATAAATAATTATTCTTTCCAAATTTACAATGAATCAATTGTATCATTTTTTGAACTAAAACTAACATTGATTAAGTTTTTTATAGCACAAATTTGTAGAGTTCATTTTTATTTATAATGAATTCTAACTACTAACTATTTAAAAAAATTAATGATTATGAAAAATTCAGTAAAAAATTTAGACGCTATAATTATTGAAGAATTTGCCACACATTTGCGAGGAAACATCGTTAGGCCATCAGATGTCGATTATAACGAAACCAGAAAAGTTTATAATGGAATGATAGATAAACGTCCAGGATTATTCGCTATGTGCGAGGATGTTGCAGATGTTATGGCTTCTGTAAATTTTGGAAGATATAACAATCTATTATTAGCAGTTAGAGGTGGTGGACACAATGGTGGAGGGCTAGGAATTTGTGATGATGGATTGGTAATTGATTTATCAGGAATAAAATTTGTTCGTGTAGATACTTCAAATAATACAGTAAGAGTTGGAGGTGGAAACCTTTGGGGCGAAGTAGACCATGCAACACACCCTTTTGGATTGGCTATTCCTGCAGGAATTATTTCCACTACTGGAGTTGGGGGCTTAACACTTGGAGGTGGAGTAGGACATTTATCTCGTAAATACGGATTAACAATCGATAATTTATTAGAAGCAGATATGGTTTTGGCTGATGGCTCTTTTGTTACTGTAAATGCTAATCAAAATACCGATTTATTTTGGGCAATTAGAGGTGGTGGTGGAAATTTTGGAATTGTGACTTCCTTTAAATTTCAAGCGCATTCTATTAAAAACGTTATTGGAGGTCCAACTTTATGGCCTATTGAAAGAACTGAAGAAATTATGGAGTGGTATCATAAATTTATTCAAAATGCTCCTGATGAATTAAACGGTTTTATTGCTACAATGGTTATTCCCGGACCACCTTTTCCTGAATATTTACATAATAAACAGTTTTGTGGAATTGTTTGGTGCTATGTTGGGGGTCAGGATAAATTTAATGAATTGTTTAAAACTGTTAAAGAATTAAATCCAATTTTTGAACATGTAGGAGAAATGCCTTATCCATCAATACAAACCTTGTTTGATGGTTTATTACCTCATGGATTACAATGGTATTGGAGAGCAGACTTTTTTAATGAATTAGGTTCGGAAGTTAGAGCGCAACATTTAAAATTTGGTTCAAATATTCCAACGCCTCTTTCACAAATGCATTTGTATCCAATTACCGGTGCAGCGAGTAGGGTTGGAGCTGAAGATACGCCTTGGGCTTACCGTGATGCAAAATATGCAGGTGTAATTGTTGGAGTATCTCCAAATCCAAAAGATGCAAATAAAATAACCAAATGGTGTAAAGAGTATTGGGATGCCTTGCATCCATTTTCATCAGGTGGGGCGTACTCAAATTTTATGATGGATGAAGGCCAGGAGCGTGTAAAAGCCAGTTATAAGCATAATTACAACCGTTTAACTGAAATTAAAAAGAAATATGATCCAGCTAATTTATTTAACGTAAATCAAAATATTAAACCAAGTAACTAATTAAATCAAGAGAAATATGAAAACTATTAAATTAATTATTATTGTATTAGCAGCAGTATTTGTTTCTAATTGTTCAAATAAGAAACCAAATACTCAAGAAGTTTCAAATGAAAATTTGGCTGTTGTTGTTAATGAAGAACCGGTTGAAGTAAGCTTATTTGATCGTTTAGGGGGGACAGATGGGATTTCATCTATTGTGGATGATATTGTTCAAGCTCATTTAGAAAACCCTGTAATTAACCATGTATTTTTACCTTTAAAAGAAAATCCAGAACATTTTGAAAGTTTCAAAACGCATGTAAAAGAATTTTTATCTGCAGGCACAGGAGGTGATGCAACTTATACAGGAAAGGATTTGCCTTCAGCCCATAAAGGTTTGAATACAACGGAAAAAGAATTTTTGAGTGCTGTGGATGATATTTTAATGACTTTAAGTAAGCATAACATTGATGAAGAAACCAAAAAGGATATGTTATATATTTTATACTCTATGAAAGGTGCTGTAATTGGGTTGTAAAATTATTTCCATTTAAACAAAAAACCCATTACATATGTA
Source organism: Lutibacter flavus (assembly GCF_900188355.1). Taxonomy (GTDB): domain Bacteria; phylum Bacteroidota; class Bacteroidia; order Flavobacteriales; family Flavobacteriaceae; genus Lutibacter; species Lutibacter flavus. The sequence continues at coordinate 326,088 of NZ_FZNX01000003.1, read as the reverse complement.
ATGGGTTTTTTGTTTTATAAATACTGAGAAATGTTAAGCTAACATAGTTACAGGATTTTCAATAAATTGTTTTAATGTTTGTAAAAAAGCTGCACCAGTAGCACCATCAACGGTTCTATGGTCACAAGCTAAAGTTACTTTCATTGTGTTTCCAATTACAATTTCTCCGTTTCTTACAACCGGTTTTTCAACAATTGCTCCAACTGATAAAATTGCTGAATTTGGTTGATTGATAATTGAAGTGAATTCTGAAATACCGAACATACCCAAGTTAGAAACAGTAAATGTACTTCCTTCCATTTCTGCTGGAGTTAACTTTTTTGTTTTTGCTTTAATAGCTTTGTCTTTTACTTCTGCACCAATTTGAGTCAAGCTTTTTTGGTCTGTAAATGGAATTACAGGGACTAAAAGCCCATCTTCAACAGCAACGGCAACACCAATATTTACATGGTGATTTACACGAGTTCTATCATCAAACCATTGTGAGTTTACTTGTGGATGTTTTTTAAGAGCCATTGCACATGCTTTTACAACCATATCGTTAAATGAAACCTTAATGTCAGGAATTTCATTTATAACTTTACGTGATGCAATTGCACTATCCATATTAATCTCTAACATTAGGTAATAATGCGGAGCTGTAAATTTAGATTCACCTAATCGGCGAGCAATAGTTTTACGCATTTGAGAATTAGTAGTTTCTTCGAAACTTTCTTCACCTAATGCAGTGGTTTGATTTAATGCAGCAGGAGCGGCCATAGTTGCAGGCACGAAATATTCAATATCTCGTTTTACAACTCTACCATTTTCACCAGTTCCAGTAACAGTGGCTAAATTTATCCCTTTTTCTTCTGCTAATTTTTTAGCTAATGGAGAAGCAACAATTCTTCCAGTGTTCACAACAGGAACTTGTACCGCTGTTTGAGTTGCAGCAGGAGTTGCCGTTTCTTTTACTGGAGTTGAAGTTGCAGGAGCTGATGTAGGTTCCTCTTTTGCTGGAGCAGCTTCTGATGCTCCTTCAATTTTAAATCCTTTAACTATTACATCTATATCTTCACCTTCTTCACCAATTATTGCTAATAATGAATCAACAGGAGCACTTTCACCGTCCTTTAAGCCAATATATAAAAGAGTTCCTTCGTTGAAAGACTCAAATTCCATTGTAGCTTTATCTGTTTCAATTTCAGCTAAAATATCGCCTTCTTCAATCTTGTCACCTACTTTTTTTAACCACTGTGCTACAACTCCTTCTGTCATTGTATCACTTAAACGTGGCATTGTAATTATTTCTGCCATTATTTATCTATGTTTTAAAAACGGATAATCTTCTTGTTCGTATACCATATCGTATAACGCTTGTTTGTCTGGGAATGGAGATTCTTCTGCAAATTTTTGACATTCTGCAACTTTATCTTTTACATCTTTATCCCATTGTTTTACTTCATCTTTTGAAGCGTATTTTTTTTCTAAAATAACCTCTAAAACTTGAGAAATAGGGTCAATTTTTTTATATTCGTCAACTTCATCTTTAGTTCTGTAATGTTGAGCATCACTCATTGAGTGCCCTCTATATCTATATGTTTTAATATCTAATAAAGTTGGTCCATCTCCACGTCTGGCTCTTTCAATTGCTTCGTGCATTGCTTCAGCAACTTTTACAGGATTCATACCGTCAACTGGTCCGCAAGGCATTTCATATCCTAAACCTAACTTCCAAATATCATCGTGATTAGCAGTACGTTCAACAGAAGTACCCATTGCATACCCATTATTTTCACAAATAAAAACAACTGGAAGTTTCCAGTTAATTGCCATATTAAAAGTTTCATGAAGAGAACCTTGACGAGCAGCACCATCACCAAAATAAGTTAATGTTACACCGTCTCTTTCAAAGTACTTGTCAGCAAAAGCTAAACCAGCTCCTAATGGAATTTGACCTCCAACAATTCCGTGACCTCCATAAAAATTATGTTTAGGTGAAAAAATATGCATAGAACCTCCCATACCCTGAGATGTACCTGTTACTTTACCTAATAATTCAGCCATAACTCTTTTTGGGTCTTCTCCTAAACCAATTGGTTGAACATGGTTACGGTAAGCTGTAATCATTTTGTCATTTTCATTCATTGCATGTAAAGCACCTGCTAATACAGCTTCTTGCCCATTATATAAATGTAGAAATCCTCTAACTTTTTGTTGAATATATAAGGCCGCTAATTTGTCTTCAAACTTTCTCCAGAAAAGCATGTCTTTATACCAATTGATATAGGTTTCTTTCGTTATTTTTTTCATTTATAAAAAGATATTTAATTTATATCGAATTGCAAAAGTACTATTTTGAATAATAGAATAAAAATAAGTGTAAATATTTTTTACGATAATGTTTTCGAACTACCAAATAATTAATAATATCATTCTTTTTTGAAGCTATTAAAGAAAATAGCTATCAATTTTATTGAAATGATAATTATTATGTCAAAGAAATTTTATTAAAAGAAAAAGCCTCTAGGATTCCAGAGGCTTTTAATTAAATATTGGTATAAATTAATCTATTATATTAATTGTCTATGTAATCTTCAATAGGATTACAAGAGCAAATCAAATTACGATCACCATAAGCATCATCAACTCTTCTAACTGATGGCCAAAATTTGTTTTCCTTTAAATATGGTAAAGGAAAAGCAGCTTTTTGTCTTGTATATGGGAACTCCCATTCATCACTAGTTAGCATTTCTTGCGTGTGCGGTGAATTTTTTAGAGGTGAATTTGTGTCTCCACTTTCCATAGCATCTATTTCACTTTTAATGCTTATTAATGCATCACAAAAACGATCTAATTCTGCTTTATTTTCACTTTCTGTAGGTTCGATCATTAATGTTCCTGCAACTGGGAATGAAACTGTAGGAGCGTGGTAACCATAATCCATCAACCTTTTAGCAATATCGGTTACTTCTATTCCTTTTGCTTTAAATTCTCTAAAATCAACAATCATTTCGTGTGCGGCAAATCCATTTTCACCAGTATATAAAATATTATATTGTTTTTCTAATCGGGCTTTAATATAATTTGCATTTAATATTGCTTTTATAGTTGCTTCTTTTAAGCCTTTAGTTCCTAACATTTTTATGTATCCATAGGAAATTAATAAAACCAAAGAAGAACCCCAAGGAGCAGATGAAATTGCAGTTATTGGAGTTTCTCCACCAGTTGGTATAATTGGATTAGAAGGTAAAAAAGGAGCTAAATGTTTAACAACACAAATAGGACCTACTCCCGGACCACCACCACCATGTGGGATAGCAAAAGTTTTATGAAGGTTTAAATGGCAAACGTCAGCTCCAATAGTAGCCGGATTTGTTAATCCAACCTGAGCATTCATATTGGCGCCATCCATATAAACTTGTCCGCCATTTTTATGAATAATTTCAGTAATTTCTTTAATGGTACTTTCAAAAACCCCGTGAGTTGATGGGTAAGTAACCATTAGTGCTGCTAATTTATCTTTATGAAGGTCAGCTTTTTCACGTAAATCCTCAACATCGATGTTTCCATCTTCGGTAGATTTTGTAACAATAACTTTCATACCTGCCATCACTGCAGATGCCGGATTTGTTCCGTGAGCAGATGCTGGAATTAAACAAATATTTCTATGGTTGTCTTCCCGAGATTCGTGATATGCCTTAATAACCATTAAACCTGCATATTCACCTTGTGCTCCAGAATTTGGTTGTAAAGAAGTAGCATAAAAACCAGTGATTTCATTTAAGGCAATTTCTAAACCTTTAAAAACTTCATGATAGCCTTGAGCTTGTTCAATTGGAACAAAAGGATGCATAACACCCCAGTTAGGCCAGCTTAATGGTAACATTTCTGAAGCAGCATTTAATTTCATGGTACAAGAACCAAGAGAAATCATTGAATGGTTTAATGATAAATCTTTTCGTTCTAATTTTTTAATATAACGCATCATTTCAGTTTCTGAATGGTATTTTTTAAAAACCTCATTTGTCATAAAATTAGAAGTACGTTTTAATTCTTCAGGTAAATCATTTTCGGAAACCTTATTGAAACTAACTATTTCTTTTCCTTCCGCTTCAGCTAAAACAGACAAGATTTCATTAATATCATTTAATGTAGATGTTTCATTTATTGAAATACTTACTTGATTTGTTGCTGGGTAAAAGAAGTTTATTTGTTTGTTTTCTGCAATTTCTTTTAATTTTGAAGCATTTGAAACTTCAATAGTTAATGTATCAAAATACGTACAATTTAATTGTTTTAAACCTAATTTAACTATACCATTATTTAAAGTGGCTGTTAAATTTTTAATTGTAGTTGCAATATATTTTAAGCCTTTTGGTCCATGATAAACGCCATACATTCCTGCCATAACAGCTAATAAAACTTGTGCTGTACAAATATTAGAGGTCGCTTTTTCACGTTTAATATGTTGTTCACGCGTTTGCAATGCCATACGTAAAGCACGGTTACCATTTTTATCTTGTGTTACGCCTATAATTCTACCTGGAATATTGCGCTTATAATCTTCTTTTGTAGCAAAATAAGCAGCATGTGGTCCGCCATATCCCATTGGAATTCCAAAACGTTGCGTTGTTCCAACTACAATATCAGCGCCCCATTCACCTGGAGGAGTTAATAATGATAAACTTAATAAATCGGCTGCAACAGCTACTCTTGCTTCAACAGTATTCGCTTTTTCAACAAAACTTTTATAATTGTGAACTTGTCCATTTTTTGAAGGGTACTGAAGTAAAGCACCATATATATTCTCTGTAAATTCAAATTTCAAATAATCACCAAATATTAATTCAATTCCTAATGGAATTGATCTAGTTTTTAAAATATCAATAGTTTGTGGTAAAACTTCCTCGGAAACAAAAAACTGAAGTGCATCAATTTTCTTTTGAGCTCTGGATCTAGTATTAAATAACATTATCATTGCTTCTGCAGCCGCAGTTCCTTCATCTAATAAAGAAGCGTTTGCCAATTCCATACCAGTTAGCTCAGTAACCATTGTTTGGTAATTTAGTAAAGCTTCTAAGCGACCTTGAGCGATTTCAGCTTGATAAGGAGTGTAAGCAGTATACCAACCTGGATTTTCCAAAATATTACGCTGTATTACTCCTGGAAGAATTGTTGGATGATATCCTAAACCAATGTAATTTTTAAATGATTTGTTTTTATTTGAAAGCTCTTGAATATGAGACATATATTCATATTCACTCATTGCAGTTGGCAAATTTAATTCATTTGCAAGCCTTATATCAGTTGGAATGGTTTTATTAATTAATTCATCTACTGAAGAAACTCCAATAGTTTTAATCATTTCATTAGTCTCGTTTTCTCGAGGACCTACGTGTCTTAAAACAAAAGAATCTGTTTTCATTTACTAAAATGGTATATAATTTATAAGCGGTTCAAAATTAATGAAAATACTACAATCAAAATAGCTCAGATTTACTTAATTATAATATTTTGTTAACCAAGATTTTGTTATTTTAACAAATTGTAAATTTGACAGATGCCTTTTTTAAAAAGAATATTTGATTTTTATGTTTTTAGTAATATTCATGTTGCTTTAGCTGGCTTTTGCATTACTAAATTATCATTACTAAAATTTGGTATAAATTCTAATTTAGTGCCTTCTTTTGTTGGGCTTTCTATAATTGCATCTTATAATTTCATTAGATTTTATGAAATTAAAAAAAAGAGGTTAAGCTGGTTTAAAAGCTGGTTTTATAGAAATAAATTATTGATTTTAAGTTTATCTATTATTTCAATTTCTGTTGTTATTTATATTACTTTTTTTACTGATTTTAATCGAAATTCATTAATTATACTTTTTCCTTTTGCACTAATGACCGTTTTTTATGTGGTACCTTTATTTAAATTAAAAGGAATTGAATTTTCATTTCGATATTTTCCTGCGATAAAAATATTTAGTATTGCTATTGCCTGGGCGGGTATTTCAGTTTTTTTTCCTTTATATGAAGCTGAAGTAACAATTAATTCTATTGTTTATTTTGAATTTATTCAGCGCGTATTAATTTTGATAGCAATTACAATTCCTTTTGATATTAGAGATGTAAATTCAGATTTTAAATCATTAAAAACAATACCTCAATTAATTGGAATAGAAAAGTCAAAAATAGTTGGAACAGTTTTATTAGGTTTATTTTTAGGTTTTAGTCTTTTAAATAATGATTATTTAATTTCCGATTTAAGAATAGCATTAATTACAGGATTTTTTCTTTGGTTTACATCAGACAAAAAATCGAAATATTACACAAGTTTTTGGGTGGAATCAATCCCAATAATATGGTTGATTATTACAATTTTATTATGATTAAAAAATTTAAAATGGAAAATAAATACAAGAAATACTTTGAAGTAAATAAGGATACTTGGAATAAAAAAGTAGGTATTCATTCAAAATCTGAATTTTACGATATTGAAGGATTTAAAAATGGTAAAACTTCATTAAATGCTTTTGAACTTGAAGAAGTAGGAGATGTTTCGGGTAAATCTTTATTGCATTTACAGTGTCATTTTGGTCAGGATACATTAAGTTGGAGTAGGTTAGGAGCCAAATGCACGGGTATTGACCTGTCTGATGAAGGAATAAAGAAAGCGAAAAAATTAAATGATGAATTAGGTTTGGATGCTACATTTGTTGAAAGTAATTTATATGATGTGCCTAAAAATGTTAAAGGTAAATTTGACATTGTTTTTACTTCGTATGGTGTAATTGGTTGGCTTCCTGATTTAAAAACTTGGGGTGAAATTATAGCAAATAAACTTAAAAAAGGAGGGGTGTTTTATCTAATTGAATTTCATCCTATTGTTTGGATGTTTGATTATTTAAAAACACCTCCAGAACTATCATATCCTTATCAAAATAGTGAAGCTATTTATGAGGAATATAAAGGAACCTATACAAACAATGAAGCAGAAATAATTAGTAAAGAGTATGGTTGGAATCACGGTTTGGGAGAAGTAATTTCAGCATTAACAGGTGCAGGGTTACATATTGAGTTTTTGCATGAATTTGAAAAATCCCCATACAATGTTTTTCCGGAATTGATAAAAACCAGCGATAGAATGTTTACTCTAAAAGATGAGGCAAAATTATTTCCACTTTTATATTCAATAAAGGCAACTAAAAAATAAAAAAGCCTCCGTATGGAGGCTTTTTTTATGTAATATTAAGAAATTATTATTTTAATAATTTGTCAATTTTTTCTTTTTCTTCTTCGGCTAAAGCACCATCAACTAAAATTCTACCGCTATATTCATCAGTAATAATTTTTTTACGACTCGCAATTTCAACTTGTCTTTGTGGTGGAATTGTAAAGAATGAACCTCCAGAAGCTCCTCTTTCAATAGATACTACGGCTAAACCATTTTTAACTGTAGATCTAATTCTATTGTAAGCTTTTAATAAGTGGTCGTCAATTAATTCTCCGTATTCTTTAGATTTTTTAAGTAATAATTCTTCCTCTTTAATGGTATCACCCATGATATCATTTAATTCGGCTGATTTATGTTTTAATAATTCTTCTTGTTTTGCTATCGTTTCTTTAGTTCCAAGAATTACTTCGTTTTTTTGCTCAATTTTAGCTTTAAACTCTTTAATCCTTTTTTCAGCTAATTCAATTTCAAGTTCTTGGTATTCAGTTTCTTTAGTAATAGAATTGAATTCTCTATTATTACGAACTTTTTTCTGTTGTTCAGCATATTTTTTTACTAAATTTTTAGCTTCTTCAATTACTAGCTTTTTAGCTGAAATTTCACTTTTTAAAGTAGCTACTTCATTATCAAAATTAGCAAGTCTTTTATTTAAACCAACAATTTCATCTTCTAAATCTTCAATTTCTAAAGGTAATTCACCTCTTACATTTTTAATTTCATCAACTCTCGAATCAATTAATTGTAAGTCGTAAAGGGCTCTTAATTTCTCTTCAACAGTTACTTCTTTCTTTTTAGCCATATTATAAGTAATAAATTGGATTTGTGTTTTTTTGTGATAAAATGATTGCAAAATTAGGGAATTTTTTTGTAAGAATATCAACTAAAAGATTTTTTGTGAATTGTTCACTTTCATAATGTCCAATATCTGCAATAATTATTTTATTTTCTGCCTTGTAAAATTCGTGATATTTTATATCTGAAGTTACATAAATATCTGCGTTAGCCCTAATTGCATTTTCAATTGCAAAGCTTCCTGATCCTCCTAGAACTGCTACTTTTTTAATTTTTTTGTTTAATAATTTAGAATGCCTTAATCCTTTAGCATTCATTCTTTTTTTAAGAAAATTTAGAAATTCTTGTTCATTTTTTTCTTCAGATAATTCACCAATCATACCAATACCTATTTCTTGATTAATATTATCTAAAGGAACAATATCATATGCAACTTCTTCGTAAGGATGCGCTTGAAAAAGAGCAGCCAATATTTGTTGCTCTTTATGTTTTTCAAAAATTACGCTTATAAATGTTTCTTTTTCTTTGTGTAATTTCCCTTTTTCTCCAACAGTTGGATTGGAATTTTCATTGCCTCTATAGGTTCCAAAACCTTCTGTGTTAAAGCTGCAATTATCATAATTTCCAATGTTGCCAGCACCAGCTTTAAACAGTTCTAATCTAACTTCTTCTGCACTTTCTTTAGGTGCGTAAGTTGTGAGTTTTTTTATGGTATTTTTTTGAGGGATTAGTATTTTGTTATTTTGTAAGCCTAAGACTTCACAAATTTTAGCGTTAACACCAATTATTGAATTATCCAAAGCAGTATGAATCGCATAAATCGCTATGTCATTTTTAATTGCTTTTAAGATGACCCGTTCAACATAATTTTTTCCATTTATTTTTTTTAATCCTGAAAAAATAATTGGGTGAAAACTCACAATTAAATTACAATTTTTTTCAATTGCTTCATCAACAATATTTTCTAGGGTATCTAGCGTAACTAAAACTCCGGTAACTATAGTATTGTAATCTCCAACTAACAATCCTACATTGTCAAATCCTTCGGCATAATTTAACGGTGCAATTTCTTCAATACACGTTGTAATATCTTTAATTATCATAGTTTTATTAATGTTGGTGAAAACAAAGATAAATTTTACAGAATAAAGTTAAAGATTTTTGAGAGATATATTATAATTTGTTTTGTATTTTCGCCTTAAATGAGTGTTTTTAGAAAAATATTATACCCTTTTTCTTTGTTGTATGGAGTAATAACTTCAACACGTAATTATTTATTTAATATACATGTTTTAAAATCTACAAAGTTTGCAACACCAACAATTGTGGTAGGTAATTTAAGTGTAGGAGGAACTGGAAAAACACCTCAAATTGAGTATTTAATTCGATTATTGCAAAATGATTATAAAGTCGCGGTATTAAGCCGAGGTTATAAAAGAAAAAGTAAGGGATTTTTAATTGCTGATGAGAATGCAACTGCTGAATCCATTGGTGATGAACCTTTTCAATACTATCAAAAATTTAACGATATTATTGTTTGTGTAGATGCCGACAGAATAAATGGAATAAAGCAATTAGATAGTTTAAAAAATCGTCCAGATGTAATTTTATTAGATGATGCATTTCAGCATAGAAAAGTTGAAGGGGGCTTTAATATTTTGTTAACTTCTTTTAATGATTTATATATTGATGATTTTATGTTGCCAACAGGGAATTTGAGAGAGCGAGTTTCAGGTGCAGAAAGAGCCAATATTATTGTTGTAACAAAATGTCCAAGTACACTTTCGGATAAAGAACAATTTGAATTAACCAAAAAATTAAACCCTACCTTTTATCAAACAGTGTTTTTTACATCGATAGAATATGATAATAATCTAAAAGGAGCATCTGTTATTAACTTATTGGAAATTGAAAATACGGACGTATTATTAATTACAGGTATAGCCAATCCAACTCCTTTGCTAAATTATTTAAAGGAAAAAAACATTAAATTTCAGCATTTAAAATATCCAGATCATCATAGTTTTAATAATAATGATCTTCGTGAAATAAATAATAGAGTAGCAAACTTTAAATCAAAAAACAGTATAGTTTTAACTACTGAAAAAGATTATGTTCGTATCTTTGAAAAGATAAATAATTTGCACTTTATATCAATAAAAACAAAATTTATTAGTCATAAAATAGATTTTGATAATCTTATAAAAAAATATGTGGAACAAAGTTCAAGAGACAGTTAAATTTTTACAAAATAAAGGAATTACAGTACCAGATTATGGTATAATATTGGGTACAGGTTTAGGTAATTTAGTCGAGAAAATTAATATTGAAATGACTATTTCATATAATGAAATTCCAAATTTCCCTGTTTCAACTGTAGAAGGTCATTCAGGAGAATTAATTTTTGGAATTTTAGGAGGAAAGAAAGTAATTGCAATGCGTGGTCGTTTTCATTATTATGAAGGATGGACAATGGAGCAAACTGTATTACCTGTAAGAGTAATGAAGTTTTTAGGTGTAGAAAATTTGATAGTCTCTAATGCATCAGGAGGGGTTAACCCTGCTTTTAAGGTTGGTGATGTTATGGTAATTACAGATCATATTAATTTAATGCCTGTTCATCCGCTTCATGGAAAAAATGAAGAGCGTTTTGGACCTCGTTTTGTTGATATGCACGAGCCATATAGTAGAAAAATGATTGCTAAAATGGATTTAATTGCGGAAAAATTAGATGTTTCTATCCAAAAAGGAATTTATTTAGCTTTACAAGGGCCTACTTTTGAAACGCCTGCAGAATATAAAATGGTTAAAATATTAGGAGCAGATGCGGTTGGAATGTCAACTGTTCCAGAAGTAATTGTTGCTAAACATATGGGAATGGAATGTTTTGGTATTTCTGTTATTACCGATTTAGGTGTTGAAGGTATTGTTGAAGCTGTTTCTCATGAAGAAGTACAAAAAGTTGCAAAAATTGCAGAAAAAACAGTAGGTAAATTAGTTGAAGAATTTGTAAAATTATAATAGTGGCACTATTTTAGCGTTATCTGATAAAAATATAATTTATGAAGAGAGTATTATTGGCTTGTGTTTTTACCATAGTTACAAGTGGTTTATTACGAGCTCAGGATAGTATTGAGGATGTTTCTTATTCTAAAGTAAGTTGGGAACAAAAATTATCAAAGGCTAATTCTTTGTCAAAATCTAAAAATATACCAATTTTAATATTTTTCACGGGTTCAGATTGGTGTGGACCTTGTAAAATGTTAGTTGCAGATGTTTTTGAATCTGAAAGATTTAAAGAGTTAAGTGATTCAGAATTTGTTTTATATGAAGCTGATTTTCCTAGAAATAAGAATTTAGTTTCGAATTCTCAAAGAAGTGATAATCTAAAATTAAAGAATAAATACAATGTTAATTCTTATCCAACAATTGTTATAGTTGATAGTAAAGGAAAGGAATTAGGGAAATTGAAAGGCTATAATTTAATGCGCGATACAAGTTATCATTATTCTTTTTTTGAAAATACTCTAAATAAAGTAAAATAAAAAAAACCCGCTTTTAGCGGGTTTTTTTTATTTTAACTTAGAAAGTTATTATTGATTAATAACTCTAAAAGTAGTTCTTCTGTTTTGAGCGTGTTCTTTTTCAGTACAAGAAACACCATCAGCACATCTGTTTGTTAATCTTCTTTCTCCAAATCCATTTGCAGTTAATTGACTAGCATTAATTCCTTTTGAAATTAAGTAGTTAGAAACAGCAACTGCTCTTCTTTCAGATAGGTTTTGGTTGCTTTCTTTTGTACCTCTTGCATCCGTATGAGATTCAAGTGCAATAGCAACACCAGTTTTTAATACTGGTAATAAACGAGTGTCAATAATTCTTTTCGCTTCAGCAGTTAAACTTGCACTACCTAAGTTCCAGTTAATTGGTAAGATACTATTTTCAGTTAATTTACAATCAACTTCTTTCCAAGTAGTTAAACCACCTTTTTGAACCAATACTTCTTTTGTTACTGTTTTGAATTGAGCAGGAACTGCAACTTCTTGTTCCCAAGCATCTTTAACTAATACAGTTTTAGATACTGTTGAGTATTCAGCAGGAATATCAACAACTCTCGTAGTTGGAGGTGTTACCATTACAGTTTTCTTAACAGTTTTTGTTACTTCTGGAATATCTACAACTCTAGTTGATTCAGGAGTAAAAATTGTTTTCTTAACAGTTGTAGTTTCTGCAGGAATAGTTATTACTCTTGTTGTAGGAGGTGTAACCATTACTGTTTTTTTCAATGTTTTAAACACTGCAGGAATTTCAATTCTTCTAGTAGTGGCTGGCTTAACCATTACTGTTTTTTTCTCAATTTTAGTTACTTCAGGAATAGTAATAACTCTTGTTGAAGGAGGTGTAAGTAGTGTAACTCTTGAATATGAAGCATCACCACAATTTTTTCCATCAGAATTATTAACACAATCTGGAGTTCTTACAACTTTTGCATCACTTGCTAAAACTGTTTTATTTACAGTTTCGAATTGTGCAGGAATTTCTTTATAACACCAGTATCTACAATCATTAGGATCACTAGACTCACAATCTGGAGCTACATCACTCATTTGCCATTGTGCAGATGCCGCTTTCACTTCAATAACTTCTGAATCAGAAGAAAATGATGCTGGAACAACTTTTAAAGATGAACCATAATCTTTTTTATGGTAAGTGATTGTTTCTTTTCCATAAGTTGCTGGAACTACTTCTAGTCTTTGACTAGCTTCTTTAGTAACAACAATAACATCTCTAGTTTCATATACTGCAGGAACTACTTCAAGTTTGTAAGTTGCTGGTTGAACTTCAACAACAACATCTTTAGTTTCATATACAGCTGGTACAAGTTCTAATCTTTGACTAGCTTCTTTAATTACCACTGTTTCTGTAGCAGTTGTAGTAGATGCAGCAATTTTTTCTAGTCTTTGACTAGCTTCTTTAGTTACAACAACAATATTTCTGCTTTCATAAACAGCAGGAACTGACACAAGACGTTGACTGGCCTCTTTAACTAATACTCTTTCAGTTTCAGTTTTAAATTCTGCAGGGCGTGTAGAGATTTTTTTGTAAGCTGGACTAACTTGTACAGTTACATCTTCATTTTTCCAAACATCTGGAGTTTTACAACGAACATAGCATTTCCCTGGTTCAGGATTATCTGGTAAATCTTGTGCAAATGCACTCACCCCAAAGACCAATAAAGTAATAGATAATAATAGTTTTTTCATAATACGTAATTTAAATAATTTGATTTTTCTAATAATTAGCCTAAAAATTGTTAGTAGACGTAATTAAGACACTCAAATTTTTTAATAGTCACAATGAATGTTAAAATTGGATGAAATTCTTAGTGAAGTTTTTTAAATTTTTTTGAAATAAAGACTTTTTACAATTCCATCTGCAAGACCAATCTTTGGTACAAATATTTTTTTAGCGCCACTCCATTTCATAGCGTTTAAGTATATTTTAATTGCAGGAACAATTACATCCGCTCGGTCAGGATTTAAATCTAATTGTTGAATGCGTTCTTCGTAAGTAAGTTGTTTTAAAAATTGAAATTGAGATTCAATATAATTAATTGATAAGGGCTTACCCATTGGTTTTCCGGAAAGTTTAAACAACTTATTTATGTTTCCTCCTGAGCCTATTAAATACGTATTTTTTAATTTTTCTGAATTTTCTTTAATCCAGCTTTCCATACTTTTCCAAACATGTTGAAATGATTTTTCTTTATTTAACAAACGTACTGTACCAATTTTAAAAGATTTTGAATTGATAATTTTACCATTAGAAAAAATTGTTATTTCAGTACTTCCACCACCTACATCAACATATAAATAGGACTTTGTTTTTTCAATAATACTGGCTAAATCATTTGAAAAAATAATAGCGGCTTCTTTTTTACCATCTATAATATTAATTTTTATAGCTGTTTTTTCAAATATTTCTTGAGCCACATCTACACCATTTGATGCATCTCGCATTGCAGAAGTTGCACATGCATAAAATTTGATTACACCATGAACATTCATTAATAACTTAAAGGCTTTCATAGCCTTTATCATTCGCAGTTTATTGTTTTCAGAAATCTCACCATTAATAAAAGAATCTGCACCTAAACGAATTGGAACCCTTACCAAAGCAGATTTTTTAAAACTTGGATTAGCACCGTTATCGTCTGTAATAACATTTGTAACTAATAATCGTACTGCATTGGATCCAATATCAATACCTGCAAGTTTTTCAATTTTCAAAATAAAATTATTTTAAATTTTTAGGAAATTCGGTTATAAAAGTATTTCCCGCTTTGATATTTTTCCAATGTTTAGTTTCAAATTTAATTCCAACTACACCACAAGTTGGTACGTGATCTAATTGAATACTTCCATATTTATTTACAAATGTGCTTATGCCATGGTCATGACTAAAAATTATTGCAGAGTCAAACCCATCATCTAAAGCTTTTACTGTTTTAATTAAATAACCATCACTAAAATTGTAAAGAGACTTACTAATTTTTAAGTTAGCCAATGGATAATTAAATGTATAGCTAAATATCATTCCAGTATGAAGTGCTCTATTTGCGCAACTTGAAATAAAAACATCTGGAGTTGAAATTTTTTCGTGCAAAACTTTAGAAACTAAATAAGCATCCTTTATTCCTCTTTTTTTTAAAGGACGATCTATATCCTTAATTCCTTCATATTCCCAAGAAGATTTTGCGTGCCTAACTATATAAAGTGTTTTCATTTAATTTTAGTTGATTTCAAATATAAAAAAATTATGGTGCTAATCGTTCAATTTTCCAGTCATAATCTTCCTGGAGTGTATATCTAATTCTATCGTGCATTCTATTTGGTCTTCCTTGCCAAAATTCTATACTTATTGGTTTTACAATAAAACCTCCCCAATGTTTGGGTCGAGTAATTTCATTGTCTTTAAATTGTTGTTCAAATTCATTTAAACGATTGTCTAAATATTTACGAGAAGGTACAGCTTCACTTTGATCTGAGGCCCAAGCTCCAAGTTTACTTCCTTCGGGTCTAGATTCAAAATAGCCATCAGATAAATTTTCTGCAATTTTCTCTGCTACACCTTTAATAATAACTTGTCGTTCTATATTATGCCAAAGAAAAGATAAGCACACATTTGGATTTGTTTCTATTGCTTTACCTTTTTCACTATTATAATTTGTGAAAAATATAAATCCTTCCCAAGTGTATTTTTTTAATAAAACAGCCCTGCTTTTTGGAAATCCGTCCAAACCAATAGTTGAAAGTGTCATAGCATTAGATTCAACATCACCACCATATGCTTCAACCTCATAAAACCATTTTTGAAAAAGCTCCATTGGATTGTCAGAAATTTCATTCTTGGAGAGTTCTATTTTCTTATAATTTCTGCGATAATTGCTTAAGTCATTCTCCATTAGTCTAAAATATAGATTCGTTCCATTATTAATTGTTTTCAACTAATTTATTATCCGACTTTTTTATTAAAAGAAGCCCCACAAAAGTAACGATTCCATTTAAAATTAAAAGCTCGTATCCAAAAACATAACCATTAAATAATTTAATAGAGTAAGCGTTTAATAAATAGGTTATAATTACTGATATAATTGCAATTACCCACACAAAATTGTCTTTAATATTAAATTTTGTAAAAATACCAAATGCAAATATTCCTAGAAGTGGACCATAAGTATACGAAGCTACTTGCAATACACTACTAATAACATTATCCTCTAATACATATCTAAAGATTACAATAACAATTACTAATACTATAGAAATTACAATATGTGTTTTTTTACGGACGGCTTTTTGTTTTGATTGCTCTATATTTTCAATATCTAAAAAATCGATGCAATATGAAGTGGTTAAGGAAGTAAGTGCACTATCGGCACTTGAGTATGCTGCAGCAATTAACCCTAAAATAAATACAATTCCAATAGTAATTCCCAAACCACCATTTAAAGCAATCTCAGGAAATAATAAATCTGTTTTAGCATTTCCGTCAACTATTGGAATTGCAATTCCAAATTTTTCAGCATAAATAAAAAGTAATGCGCCTAAGGTTAAGAAAACAAAATTTACAAAAATAAGCACAAAACCTAATGAGATTACATTCCATTGGGCCTCTTTTGTGTTTTTACAAGTAAGGTTTTTTTGCATCATATCTTGATCTAAACCAGTCATTGCAATTGCAATAAACATTCCACCTAAGAAGGATTTTATCAAGTGTTTTTTATCATTAAAATCATCTGTAAAAATTATTCTACTGAATTTATCAAATTCTGCTGATGCAAAAATATCTGAAATAGACCAATTTAATTTATCAATAATTATAAAAATAGTAGTAAAAACAGCAATTAACATGAATAGGGTTTGTAAAGTATCTGTCCAAACAATCGTTTTAATTCCACCTTTAAAAGTGTAAATCCAAATTAATAATATTGAAAGAATTACGGTGATTTCAAATGGAACATTCCAAGCGTCAAAAATAAAATATTGAAGAACAGAAGCCACCAAAAACAAACGGAAAGATGCGCCTAGTATACGAGATATAAAAAAGAAAAAGGCACCGGTTTTGTGAGTTACAGGTCCAAATCTATGTTTTAAAAATTCGTAAATTGAGGTGACTTTTAAATTATAATAAATAGGTATAAGAACATATGCTATTACAAAATAGCCAAACAAATATCCAATTACAATTTGCATATAACTAAATTGAGAACTTTGAACCCAACCAGGAACTGAAATAAAAGTAACACCTGAGAGTGAAGCGCCAATCATACCGAATGCCACAACATACCAAGGTGATTTTTTATTAGCTTTAAAAAAGGTTTCGTTGTTGTCGTTTTTTCCAGTTAAATAAGCAATTAACAAGAGTGCACAAAAATAAACTATAATTAAAGAAAGTATATAAATTGGTTGCATTAATAAATTTTAAAATTACAAGATAACAAAGAAACTAAAATTATTGAGAATATCGATTGCTAATTGTACATTTGCCAAATGAATTTTTCATCAAAACTTTTGGAAAATGCCGTAAATGAGGTGTCTCAGTTGCCAGGAATTGGTAAAAGAACAGCATTAAGATTGGTTTTACATTTATTAAAACAACCAGCTTCCCAAACACATCAATTATCATCTTCACTAACTAATTTAGTTGATGAAATTAAGTTATGTAAAAAATGTCATAATATTTCTGATGTTGAAATATGTGAGATTTGTGCAAACCCTTCTAGAAATGAAGAAATAATTTGTGTAGTTGAAGATGTACGAGATGTAATGGCAATAGAAAACACCGCACAATTTAAAGGATTATATCACGTATTGGGAGGTAAAATATCACCTATTGAAGGAATTGGACCTCATAATTTAACAATTGATAGTTTAATTGAAAAAGTAAATGATGGAATTGTGAAAGAGGTTATTTTTGCATTAAGTTCAACTATTGAGGGTGATACAACAAACTTCTATATTTTTAAGCAATTAGAAAAATATAGCATTAAAACTTCAACAATTGCTCGTGGAATTGCGGTTGGTGATGAACTTGAATATGCAGATGAAATTACTTTAGGAAGAAGTATTATTAATAGAATTCCATTTGAAAATTCGCTATAAATTTTTATGGATGTATCGGTTGTAATTATTAATTATAATGTTCAGTATTTTATAGAGCAGTGTATTTTAAGTGTACATTCAGCTTCAGGAAATTTATCTGTTGAAATTATAGTTGTAGATAATAATTCAGATGATGATTCGTGTAAAATAATAAAAGATAAATATCCAGAAGTTATTTTAATTGAAAACAAAGAAAATATAGGGTTTTCAAAAGCTAATAATCAAGGCGTTAAAGTTGCAACAGGAGAATATATTTTAATTCTAAATCCTGATACAGTAATAGCTGAAGACACCTTAGATAAAATATATTCTTTTGCAAAAGCAAAACCAAATTTAGGAATTTTAGGTGTTAAATTAATAGATGGTTCTGGTGATTTTGCACCTGAAAGCAAAAGAGGAATTCCAACACCAATGGTTTCATTTAACAAGCTTTTTGGGATTTCAAGTAAAAGGACTGGAAAATATTATGCAACCCATTTAGATGAAAATGAATCGGGTATTATGGATGTTGCGTCTGGGGCGTTTATGTTTGTAAACCGAGTAATTTTTAATGAGGTTGGAGGATTTAACGAGGCTTATTTTATGTATGGTGAGGATATAGATTTAAGTATGAATTTATTAAACAAAGGATACCAAAATTATTATTATGCCAACACTCAAATTATTCATTTTAAGGGTGAAAGCACTCAAAAAGACATTAAATATTTAAGCTATTTTCATAATGCAATGGAAATTTTTTATAAAAAGCATTTCAAATTAAATCTTATTTATGATTTTATAATGAGAATTGGAATTGAGTTTTGGTATTTATTAAAATTCTTTAAATTTAAAAAGGTAAAAACTAATACAAACCCAATCTTTAATTTGTTGTATTTAGGCGATAATAAATTGATTGTAGATTATCTAAATAAAAAATATTTATTAATAAAAGAGCCTATTATTGATGATTATTCTAAAATTAAACAAATTATCAAAAGCAATAAAATTGATACTATTGTTTTTGATAATTTAACAATTTCTAATAAAAAAATAATTGAACATTTTCAAGAATTAAAAAATGAAAATGTATCTTTTAAAATTCATCCAAGAACAACTAACTTTTTAATTGGAAGTACTTGTCCAAATGTGAGAGGACAAGTTGAAATTATTGAATAATAGAATTATTTTTCAATTCTAATTCTGGCATCAACAGCAATTATTTCTTTCGAATTTCCTAAAAGCGGATTTAAATCAAGCTCAATTATTTCAGGAGCAATTGCTAATAAATCTGATACCTTTTCAATAATTTCTGCAAATTTGTTTTCATTGACACCTTGTTGATTTCTAAAACCTTGTATTATTTTATACGATTTTAAATTTTGAATCATTTCAAGAGCTTCATTTTTTGAAACAGGAGCAAGTGCTGCTTGTGTATCTTTTAAAACTTCAATATAGATTCCGCCCAAACCGCATAAAACCAAATGTCCAAATTTATCTTCTTTTTTTGCTCCAATAAATAATTCAATTCCTTTTTTCATTGGTTGAATTAAAACTGAAGTTGCTCCTTCAATTTTCATTATTGTATCAAATGAAGCTATCAATTTTTCCTCTGAAGAAATATTTAAAATAATTCCGCCAACATCACTTTTATGAACTGGCCCAACAATTTTCATAACAACGGGGTATTCCAATTCATTAGCTACTTTTTTACATTCTTTTTTAGAAGTGCAAATTGCCTCATTTACAATTGGAATATCAGCAGCCAATAATAGTTCTTTTACAATCTGAGGTTGCAAATAACCATTTGTAACGCTTTTAATTATAGTTCTAATTTTATCAGAATTAAATGTTGATTTTATTTTGGTAATTCTTTTTGGTTTCGAAGTATTTACTATTTTTCCTAAGGCGTTTCCAAATAAAACTTCATCTGGAAAAGTAATATTCCCTTTTTCAATAAAAAAGTCAATTTCTTTTTTAACATTTACTACCGAAGGTAAAATAGGAAAAATCGGCTTTTTGCATGTTCGTATTTTTTTATGAAGCACATCATACACATCAAAAACTTCAAATAATCCTGGACTTCCAAAAATAACTACCATTGCATCAATTTCTTCAAATTTATGCTCACAATAATCAATAATTGTTTCTAATTGTTCAGCATTTCCAGTTGCTAAAAAATCAATCGGATTTGAAACAGAAGATCCTAAATATAACTTACTAAGTAATTCTTCACTTTTCTTTCCTTTAATTTCTGGAACATTTAAGCCGTTTTTAGAAAGTGTATCTGTTAACATTACAGCTGGACCACCAGCATGCGTAATAATTACTATGTTTTTTCCAACCAATTCAGGATGCATAAAAATAGAAGCAACAGTAATTAACTCGTTTCTCCCATAACAGCGAACAATCCCTGCCTTTTTGAATAAAGCATCAACTGCCACATCAGAGTTTGCTAAAGCTCCTGTATGTGAACTAGCAGCTCTGCTTCCTGCTGAAGAACTTCCTGCTTTTATTGCAGCAATTTTACAACCTTTTTGGATTAAGGAATTAGCGTGTTTTAATAATTTTTGCGGATTTTCAACACTCTCAATATATAGTAGTTTTACTTTTGAACTTGTTGCTTCTTCAAAAGTTTCATCTAAATGTTCCAGCACTTCTTCTACACCAATTTGAGCAGAATTTCCTACGGAATATACACTTGAAAATGTTAATCCAGTTGCCATTGCAGCTTCTATAATAAATACAGCTGTGGCACCAGATCCTGAAATAAAATCAACTCCTTTGCTATTTAATTTTGGAATTGGAGTTGTAAAAACGCCTGCGAAATTTTGATTGATTAATCCAATATTATTGGGGCCTAATAATGTGCCGCCAACGGAATTAATTTCATCAACAATTGCCTGTTCTAACTTTTTGCCTTCTTCATCTTTTTCACTAAATCCTGCAGAGAAAATTATAAATCCCTTGGTATTTTTTTGCTGAGCTAAAATTTTAACTGTATCAAGTGTATATTTTGCAGCAATAGCAATTATCGCCAAATCTACTTTTGGAAGGTTGTCAATATTTTGAAAGCATTTTACTCCTTGTACTATGATTTCTTTTGGATTTACTGCAAATAATTCCCCCTTATATTTTTGATCAATTAAATTTTTTAAAACACGACCTCCTGGAGTTTGTAAATTATTTGATGCCCCAATAATTGCAATGCTTTTTGGGTTTGTTAATTTTTCGTTCAACATTCCGTTTTAGTTTAAAGAAACAATTTCTGCTGCAATTTCTTTTCCTTTTTCAAAAGCCTCTAAATTTTTTATTACAATGCGTTCTCCTTTTCGTTCAAATAGCGTTTTAATTGCTTTCTGTAAACTTTCATCGCTTAATGGAATTAAAGACGAAGCTGCGCCTAATAAAATAATATTTGTTGCTTTTGAATTTCCAATCTCTTTTGCCATTTTTTTAGCATCGATTAATATCGTGTTTTTGTGAGATTTAATTTCATTATACAATTCTTTTAGCTCAGGATAGTTTGTAATATTTATAAATGGATTTAAGTCTGTTACCAAAAAACCTCCTTTTTTTAGATATGGTAAGTAACGCAACAATTCCATTGGCTCAACAGAAATTATAATATCTGCTTTTCCTTGAGGAATTAAATCTGAAAAAATTTCTTTATCTGAAATTCTTACGTGGCTTTGAACAGCACCGCCTCTCTGGCTCATTCCGTGTACTTCAGATTGTTTGATG
Source organism: Lutibacter flavus (assembly GCF_900188355.1). Lineage (GTDB taxonomy): Bacteria > Bacteroidota > Bacteroidia > Flavobacteriales > Flavobacteriaceae > Lutibacter > Lutibacter flavus. The sequence goes on along the minus strand of NZ_FZNX01000003.1, from coordinate 304,699 downwards.
TTTAAATTACAGTCTAATGCAGCAGTATCTAAAACAGCTGCAATAGTCAATATTCCTTGTCCGCCAACACCTGCTAAAATAATATTTGTTTTCATGTGTCTTTCTTATTTTTTTTAACGGGTACATACAGTTCGCTATCAGTCATTTCGTTGTGTGATAAACTTTTTAGCATGCTCGTTTTATTTTTTTAATTTAAGTTAACCTTTTTTAAAGCTTTAAGTTGGTCTTTTTTCTCCTTTGGAATCTGAATACAAGGACGTTGAGAAATAATTACTGAAATTCCTTTATGGTTGATTTCTTCTCTAATAATGTCAATGTTTTCTTGTAAATTTTTATGAAGTGGAGTTAATACTTTTAAATGGGCTTCATCAACTCCAATACCCTTGCAAATATCAATTAACCTTCCGGAAGCCGAAGAATCTTGCGCTCCTGTCATAGCAATTGTAGAATTGTCTGAAATAATCACTGTTATTGGGGTGTCTTCGATTACTGCATCTAATAAACCAGTCATTCCGGAATGTGTAAAGGTAGAATCTCCAATAACTGCAATTGCAGGATGAATACCTGCATCGGCAGCACCTTTTGCCATAGTTATAGAAGCACCCATATCAATTAAGGTATTTATACTTTCATAAGGTTTTAAAACCCCTAAAGCATAACAACCAATATCACCAAAAACTTGCTGACTTTTCATTTCTTTGCCCAATTGATTAATGGCATCAAATAAATCACGGTGACCGCAACCAACACATAATTCTGGAGGTCTTCCAGAAACTACTTTTGGAATATTTTCATTAATAATAATGTCAAAGCCTAGTGCATTGGCAATATTATCAGGAGTTAATTCACCAACTCTTGGAATGTCACCACTTAAACGTCCAATTACTTTTCTGTTTTCTCCTAAAAAGTCGGAAATGGCTTCTTCAATAAAAGGATAGCCATCTTCTAAAACCAATACTTTTTTACAAGTGTCAAATAATTTTTTTATAGGTTTTTTAGGAAGAGGATATTGGGATACTTTCAAAACAGGGTATGGGCATTTATCATCTTCGAAGTTTTCCATTAAATAGTTATATGCAATACCAGAAGCAATAATTCCGATAGATATATTTGGAGCATTTGTGTACTCATTATAGTAGCTATTTTCTGAAAGTTCCTGGATATCTGGTTGAATGTCAACTAAATGTTTATATCTACCTCTGGCGTGCATTGGTATTAATTGAAATTGTGTTGGATTTTTAGATAAATGAATATTATTTTGTGCTCTTCTGCCAGAAATAGTTACTCCTGCTCTTGAATGTGATAATCTAGTTACCATTCTTAAGAGTACTGGTAATCCTAAATTTTCTGAAATATCAAAAGCATATTTTGTAATGTCGTAAGCTTCTTGTTGGTTAGATGGTTCTAAAATTGGTATCATTGCAAATTTGCCATAATACCGTGAATCTTGTTCGTTTTGAGATGAGTGCATTGAAGGATCATCAGCTACAACTACTACCAATCCACCATTAATTCCTGAAACTGACATATTCATAAAAACATCAGCGGCAACATTTAAACCTACATGTTTCATAACTGTCAATGCTCTTTTACCGGCATAAGACATTCCTAATGCCGCTTCCATAGCTGTCTTTTCATTAACAGACCATTGTGAGTGAATTTTTAATGCTGTTGCTGTTTTAGATCGTTGTATATATTCTGTTATTTCGGTTGAAGGTGTGCCAGGATATGCATAAACACCTGATATTCCGGCATCAATTGCTCCTTGTGCTAAAGCTTCATTTCCTAATAGAAGTTTTTTCATAAATTTCCTTTTTATAAAATAATATTTATAATTGGATAAAAATACGAAAACGTTTTCGAAAAATAAGTGATTTAAATCAACTTAATATATTTAAAATACTGATATTCAGATTATTAAATATGTATTATTTTGAATTGATTGTTGCGAATTATTAATGAAAATAGAAGATATCATTAAAAAGTATTTAAAGAATTAATAAAGTAATTATTGTAATAATAATTTTATTGATGCTCCCAGCTTTTCTTTTTTCTAATTTTTTTATATAATTTAACTCCAAGCATCAATAAAATTGAAACTCCAATTATTCCAATAGTTCCAAAAATCCATCCAAATGCGTTTTTAAGAACTACTAAAAACACGCAGGCAAATAGAATAATTGTGGCAACTTCGTTCCAAATTCTTAAAGCAAATGAAGAATATTTTAAATAACCTTTTTCAATTTGATTATACATAAATTGGCAACTACCGTGGTAGGCAAAAAGTAAACCAACAAAAACGAGTTTTGTCTGCATCCAACTGGCTTGTAACCATCCGGGTTGCAAAAACAAGAGCCAAGCTGCAAATATGGTTGCTAATATTGCTGAAGGCCAGGTTATTATATACCAAAGCCGTTTTATCATTAATTGGTATTGAACAGTTAGAATTTTTTTTTCAATTTCGGGCTTTTCTTGTGCTTCCTTAAAATAAATAAATAACCGAATAATATAAAATAAACCAGCGAACCAAGTGGTTATAAAAATAATATGAAGCGATTTTATGTATAAATACTCCATAAATTATTCTGCCCAATTATTAATCCAGCCTGATAGGGTTTTAATCCATTTTTCATTTTCATTTAAGCAAGGAATTGCAGTAAATTCTTCACCACCATTTTCAATAAAAGAACTTTTTGCTTCCATTCCAATTTCTTCCAAAGTTTCTAGACAATCGGACACGAATGCTGGAGTAACAACGGCTAATTTTTTTAAACCATTTTTAGCAAAATCATCAATTACATGGTCTGTATATGGTTTTATCCAAGGATCTCTTCCCAATCGAGATTGAAAAGAAACGCTATAAGACCCTTCTTTTAAGTTTAATTTTTCCGCTACCTGCTTGGTTGTTTCGTAGCATTGATGTCTGTAACAAAACTCGTGTGCAGGTGATGGTGTGTTGCAACAGCTTCCGTCAATTTTACAATGAGATTTTGTGACATCCGATTTTTTTAGATGTCTTTCTGGAAGACCGTGATAAGAAAAAAGTAAATGTTCTGGTTTTGATTTCTCTAGTTCACTTTGGATTGATTCACTTAAAACTTCAATATAATCCGCTTTGTTATAAAATGCAGGAAGATCAGTTAATGTAACTTGTGGGAAATGTTTTTTTACTAATTTATTCGCTAAAACAACAATGGTTTCTGTAGAGGCCATTGCAAACTGTGGATATAATGGAATTAGGAAAATTTCGGTAACACCTTGGTCAACTAATTTTTGCAATCCACTTTTTATAGATGGTTTTCCATAACGCATGGCAAGTTCAACTGGAATTTTTGTATTTTCCTGTACTTTTTTATGCAACCGTTCAGATAAAACGATTAAAGGAGAGCCTTCTGGCCACCATATTTTTTTATAAGCTGCTGCAGATTTTTTTGGTCGTGTGTTTAAAATAATTCCTTTAACTACGAATGCTCTTATAAGATAAGGAGAATCTATCACTCGTTTATCCATTAAAAATTCGTCTAAATAGTTTTTTACATCTTTTACAGATGTGCTGTTTGGTGATCCTAAATTAACTAATAAAGCTCCTTTCATTTCTTAATTTTATTTTTGTAATATGCTAATTTCAAATTTATGATTTTGCAAATTGTTTTGGTGTAATTTTATATTTTCTTTTAAATGCCGCAATAAAATGACTTGATGTGCTGTATCCCAACTGAGATGCTATTTCATTTACATTTAATTGTTGTTCTTGTAATAATTTTTTGGCCAATTCCATTTTATAATTTAATAAAAATGTAAATACAGGAACGCCATAAAACTCTTTAAAATCTGTTTTTAATTTTTTAATATTAAGTCCAATTTCTTTTGCTAATTCATCTAGAGAAGGAGGATTTATCATTTCTTCAATAATAATATCTTTAGCGTGTTTTATTTTACTTACTGTTTCTTCACTTGCAATGTAAGGGCAATGTTCAGTCTCATTTTCAGAAGTAGTACTAAAATAATAACTCAATAATTCATAAACTTTACCTTTTATAAAAATAGGTCTAAGGCTTTGATTTGTTTGTTTTGTAATTAATTGGTTTAAAATTAATTTAATAGATGAACTTATTTCTTTTGGTTCTATTATGGGTTTTCCAGTTTTAAAACTACTGAAGTTAAATAAAAAATTTCCTTCTATAGAAAACAAGGAATGAAAATATTCTATTGAAATTAAAATGGTAATTAATTCAGCTTTTTCTGGTATTTTAAAAAGAATATCCATTTTTTCATCTTTAAAATAAACCATACTTGAATTGCCTGCGGATAAGTTTATAGAACAATGTTCAAAATTAAATGCAACAGTGCAATCTTGATTAGTGCAAAAAAATAATTGTATGTAATTATTTGTTAAAGGTTGCTTAAGAAATTGCGTTTCGTCTGATAAGTTATTGAAATAAAATACTTTAAAAGTGTTTGCTTCATTAAAAAGAATGTTAGTACTTTTGTCGACATATTTGTAATTATCTAAATTGGATTTCATAAGGTATTTTTATGAATTATCGTTAAAACATTTACAAAAGTACAATAAATATAAATAGAATATAATTTTTTTTTGTTCAAATAATATGACATATGTCATAGTTTTAAGCCCTTGGATTTACTGACTTTTGTCATAATTTATTTAAAAAATAGCTTATTTAGAAATATTCTAAATTATGATAAATAACTTATGCCGACAATAAAAGTACTTATGTCGTTGTTTTGAGCAAAAATATAGTTGTACTTTTGTCGATACTTATTGGTAATACTAATTTTATGAGTCAAGAAAATCTACCTGCAAAATTTTACAATGTAGGTTTAAGTTATAAAAAAGCAGATGCAAAAGTACGTGGTGCTTTTAGTATAACTAAAGAGAATCAAAAACTATTATTAAAAGAAGCGAAAGCAAAGGGGATTGATGGAATTTTTGTTTTATCTACTTGTAATAGAACTGAAATTACGGGCTTTGCAAAACATCCTTTTGAGTTAATTAGTTTAATGGTTAAATATTCAAATGGTAATGTAGAAGATTTTATAAGCGTTTCAAATGTTTATAAAAACAATGATGCTGTTAGGCACTTATTTAACATTGCAACTGGTTTAGATAGTCAAATACTAGGAGATTACGAAATAGTTGGTCAGCTAAAGCAATCATTTAAATTAGCGAAGAAATTAGAAACCACAAATGCTTATTTAGAACGATTAATGAATTTAGTGCTGCAGGCAAGTAAAAATGTAAAGAACAACACTAAGTTAAGTTCAGGAACAACTTCTGTTTCATATGCTTCTATTCAATATATAATTGATTCTGTTGAAGATTTAAATGACAAGAATATTCTTATTTTCGGTTTGGGTGAAATAGGTAAAAATACTTGTAAAAACTTGTTGGAATACACTTCAAACAAAAACATTACTGTAATTAATAGAACGCTTGAAAAAGCAACCTATTTTGAGCAATCACATAGTGATATAAAGATTGCTGAGTATTCCAAATTAACGGATGAGATACATAAGGCGGATGTTTTAATTGTTGCAACAGGTTCTAATGTGCCAACTGTAAGTAAGGCAAATTTAAAAGAAGGAAAAGAGTTATTGATTATAGATTTATCAATGCCAGAGAATGTAGCAGCTGATGTTAAAACAATGAAAGATATTCAATTAATTAATGTTGATGAACTTTCAAAAATTACTGATAAAACTATTGAAACTCGTAAAGAACAAATTCCTTTAGCTGAAAAGATAATTGAAAAATACAGACAAGAATTTAATGATTGGATTTCACATAGAAAATATGTACCAGCAGTAAATGCTTTAAAAGAATCATTACAAGTTATTCAGCACGATGAACTTGATTTTCATTCAAAAAAAATCAAAGATTTTAATATGGAACATGCTGAGTTTGTTACTAATAGAATGATTCAAAAAATAACTACACAATTTGTAAAACATTTAAAGGATGATGAGACTTCGGTTGATCAAAGTATAAATGTGATAAGCAAAATTTTCAACACCCAAATAACCGAAATTTAAAATGGATAAAATTATAAGAATTGGAACTCGCTCTAGTAAATTAGCACTATGGCAAGCCAATACAGTTGCGGAGCAATTGGGGCATTTCGGTCATAAAACGGAAATTGTTAAAATAGATTCTATTGGAGATATTGTATTAGACAAACCTCTTTATGAATTAGGAATAACTGGTGTTTTTACCAAGAATTTGGATATTGCTTTACTTAATGGTGAAATTGATATCGCTGTACATTCTTTTAAAGATGTACCTACAAAATTACCTGAAGGAATTGTGCAAGCCGCAGTTTTAAAAAGAGGGGATTTTAATGATGTGTTGGTAATTAAAGAAGACGAGAATTTTTTCACAAAAGATGCTGCAATTATTGCAACAGGAAGTTTGCGTAGAAAAGCACAATGGTTGTATCGTTACCCGCATCATACTATTACAGGTTTACGTGGAAATGTAATTACGCGTTTGCAAAAATTGGAGGATAATGATTGGGATGGAGCAATTTTTGCAGCTGCAGGATTAAAAAGGTTAAAGTTATTGCCAGAAAAGGAGAAGCATATAAAATTAGATTGGATGATTCCTGCTCCTGCTCAAGGAGCCGTTATGATTGCTGCTTTGGAGAAAGATGAAGATATATTAGAGGCTTGTAAAGAAATAAATCACGAAGAAACCGCAACCTGTGTTGGTATTGAACGTGATTTTTTACGTGTTTTAGAAGGTGGTTGTACAGCTCCAATTGGTGCTTTGGCAATGATTTTTGATGAAGAAATAAAATTTAAGGGTACTTTATTTAGTCCAGATGGAAAAAATAAAATGGAGTTTTACAAAGAAGTGCCAGTAAATAATGCTACTGATCTAGGTGAATACGGTGCCAATTATATTTTAGAAAGAGGTGGTAAAAAATTAATGCGTGAGGTTCATGATATTGAAAAATCAACACTGGTTTATTCAACAAAAAGCCTTTCGCATGATCAAACAAATAATTTATCTTCAAAAATAGGTGTAACTAGTAGTGATTTTATTACAATTAGAAATAATCGTTTAAAACGAGTTATAGTAAAAAAACCAATTAAAAATGCACTATTTACAAGTCAAAATGCAGTTGAAGCGCTTTTAAATAATTTTTCTAGGGTAGAACTTGATTTTGAAAATATTTATTGTGTAGGCAGAAGAACAAAAAGGTTGATTGAAAAGAAAATTGGTAAAGTAACTCATATCGAAAATAATTCGGAAAAATTAGCGGATTATTTAGTGAAAAATTTAGATACTAAAGAAGTTACTTTCTTTTGTGGTGATAAAAGAATGGATGATTTACCAACCACTTTATTAAACAACTATTTTATTGTAAATGAGGTTGAATGCTACCAAACTCAATTAACACCAAGATTAATTGAAGATAAATACAAAGGAATACTTTTTTATAGTCCATCTGGAGTTGAAAGCTATTTAAAAGAAAATACAGCAAATGAAATTGTAGCTTTTTGTATTGGTGAAACCACTGCGAAAAAAGCTAAAGACCATTTTAAAAATGTTGTAGTATCAAAATTATCAACGGTTGAGAGTGTTATCAAATCAGTTAATGATTATTTTCAAGAATAAAAATAGTAAGCATGATAAATAGAACAAGACGTCTTCGTAAAACAGAAAATATTCGTCGATTAGTTAGAGAAAATAAACTAACAATTGATGATTTAATTTATCCTCTATTTATTGAAGAAGGTGAGAATATTGAAACGGAAATTGTTTCAATGCCTGGAATTAAACGTTTTTCTTTAGATACTATTTCAAAAGAATTAGATGAAGTTGTGGCATTAGATATTCCTGCGGTATTACTTTTTGGAATTCCTTCAGAAAAAGATGATACTGGCTCAGAAACTTGGAATGATAATGGAATTATGCAGAGAGCCGTACGTTTTATTAAAAAGAATTATCCAGATTTATATGTAATAACGGATGTTTGTTTTTGTGAATATACAAGCCACGGACATTGTGGAATTATTCATGACAATGATGTTGATAATGATGCTACATTAGTAAATTTAGCTAAACAAGTTATTTCTCATGCGAAAGCAGGGGTTGATATGGTTGCTCCTTCAGGAATGATGGATGGAATGATTTCTACAATTAGAGAAGCGTTAGACAACACAGGTTTTCCTAATCTTCCAATAATGTCTTATGCTGTAAAATATTCTTCAGCATTTTATGGACCATTTAGAGATGCAGCCGATTCTGCTCCAACTTTTGGAGATAGAAGAACGTATCAAATGGATCCTTCTAATAGAGATGAAGGATTACGCGAAGCAACTTTTGATGATCAGGAAGGTGCGGATATTTTAATGGTAAAACCAGCATTATCTTATTTAGATATTATAAGAGATTTAAAAAATAACTTTGATCGTCCAATTGCTTGTTATAATGTAAGTGGTGAGTATGCAATGATTAAAGCTGCCGCAGCAAATGGCTGGATTGATGAAGAGCGTGTTATGATGGAAGCTTTACTTTCAATGAAAAGAGCTGGAGCAGATATTATTATTACTTATTTTGCAAAAGATGTTGCGAAAGTTTTATTAAAAAAATAAATTAATATGAAGTTAGAAAAGTCAATAGAATTATATACTAAAGGTAAAAAACATTTAGTTGGTGCTGTAAATTCACCAGTTAGAGCTTTTAAATCTGTAGGTGGGGTTCCTATTTTCATTGACAAAGCAAAAGGAAGTAAAATTTTTGATGTTGATGGAAATGAATATGTAGATATGGTTTTATCTTATGGTCCAATGATTTTAGGTCATAGAAACAGTGTTGTTGAAAAAACCATAAAAAAATACCTTAAAAAAGGTTACTCTTTTGGTGCTTCAACTAAAGGGGAAATTATTTTAGCAGGATTAGTTTGTGATGCTTTTCCAGGAATGGACAAAGTTCGTTTTGTGAATTCAGGAACTGAAGCTGTTTTTAGTGCAATTCGTTTAGCTAGAGCATTCACTGGAAAAAATAAAATTATAAAATTTGCAGGTTGTTATCATGGTCATTCCGATGCTTTATTAGTAGCGGCGGGCTCAGGTTTAGCAACTTTAAGTATTCCAGGTAGTGCAGGTGTTCCTGATGATGCTGTAAAAAATACATTAATTGCAGAGTTTAATAATATTGATAGTGTTGAAGCTCATTTGGCGAAACACAAAGATATTGCAGCAGTTATAATTGAACCAATTGCTGGTAATATGGGGGTAATTAAACCTAGTAAAGAATTTATTGAAGAGTTAAGAGACCTTACAAAAGCAAGTGGAGTCTTAATAATTGCAGACGAAGTAATGACAGGTTTCAGATCCAAATTTGGTGGAGCTCAGGAACTATTAGGGTTTGAAGCAGATATAACTTGTTTAGGTAAAGTTGTTGGTGGAGGTTTTCCTGTGGGAGCTTATGGTGCAAGAAATGAAATTATGGAATTGGTTGCTCCATTAGGACCAATGTACCAAGCTGGAACTTTATCTGGAAATCCAATAGCAATGGCTTGTGGAATTGCAACTTTAAAAGAATTGAAAAAGCAAGACCCATATAAAGATTTTGAAAAAACGGCTGCTTTTTTAGAGCGTGAAATGAAATCAGCTGCCAAAGAAAATGGTATAGATTTACAAGTAAATAGATTTGGCTCAATGATTAACCCATTTTTTACGAAAACAAAAGTGGTTGATTTTAAAACTGCTCAAACAAGTGATACAGATAAGTTTAAAACGTTCTTTTGGAAAATGATGGAGAATGGGGTGTTTTTACCTCCTTCACAATTTGAGTCTTGGTTTTTAGCAACAGCTATGACCAAAAGAGATATGTACAAAGTTAAAGAGGCAATAAATATAGCAATGAAAGCGGTTGCTAATAAAACGAAAAAATAAAAATGACAAAAATTAAAAACGATCTATTTTTAAGAGCCTTAAAAGGAGAAACATTGGAGCGCCCTCCAGTTTGGATGATGAGACAAGCAGGCCGTTATTTGCCTGAATTTATCGCAATTCGTGAAAAGTATGACTTTTTTACTCGTTGTAGAACTCCTGAGTTAGCTTCAGAAATAACAGTACAACCAATTCGCAGATATGGAATGGATGCTGCTATTTTGTTTTCTGATATTTTAGTAATTCCGCAAGCAATGAATATTGAGGTTGAAATGAAACCTGGAGTTGGGCCTTGGTTGCCTAATCCAATTCGTTCTCAAAAAGATGTGGATAATGTAATTGTACCAGATGTAACTGTTGAATTAGGTTGTGTAATGGAGGCGATTAAAGCTACTAAAGAATTATTAAATGATGACATACCTTTAATTGGTTTTGCAGGTTCTCCTTGGACAATTTTATGTTATTGTGTGCAAGGACAAGGTTCTAAAAACTTTGACAAAGCGAAAGAATTTTGTTTTACTCAACCAATCGCTGCACATACATTACTTCAAAAAATAACGGATACTACTATTGCTTATTTAAAGGAGAAAGTAAAATCGGGTGTAAATGCTGTTCAGATTTTTGATTCTTGGGGAGGAATGTTATCTCCAACAGATTATGATGAGTTTTCTTGGAAATATATCAACCAAATTATTGAAGCGTTAAAAGATGATGCTCCTGTAATTGCTTTTGGAAAAGGATGTTGGTTTGCTTTAGAAAAAATGTCTAACTCAAATGCTTCAGCTTTAGGAGTGGATTGGACTGTCTCTCCAAAAGTTGCCAGAGAATTAACTGGAAATAAAATTACTTTGCAAGGTAATTTTGATCCGGTAAGATTGTTGTCGCCACCAAAAGTTATTAAAAAAATGGTTCATCAAATGATTGATGAATTTGGAAAAGATAAATACATTGTTAATCTTGGGCATGGTATTTTACCGCATGTTCCTTTAGATAATGCCAAGGCGTTTATTGATGCTGTAAAAGAATATAATCAGTAGATTTTTTAATTTGAATATTGAGTATTTAGAAAAATCTAAATGCTTGACTCTCAGTTTTAAATATTTGAAATATGACAAATTTAATTCAAAAATATAATATTCCTGGGCCAAGATATACCAGTTATCCAACGGTGCCATTTTGGGACAAAGAGGGAATTGCTCAACAAGATTGGGAGCGTACAGTTAAAAAATCATTTGATGAAAGTAATGATGTAGAGGGGATTAGCTTATATATTCATCTTCCGTTTTGTGAAAGTTTATGTACGTTTTGTGCGTGTCATAAAAAAATTACAAAAAGGCATGAAGTTGAACAACCATATATAGAAACGGTACTAAAAGAATGGGATTTATATTGTGATTTATTGGTTGAAAGACCAAAAATTAGAGAAATTCATTTAGGTGGAGGTACTCCAACATTTTTTTCTTCAGAAAATTTAAGAAAATTAATAAACGGGATTTTTAAAAGAGCTGATAAATTTGAGACTTTCGATTTTAGTTATGAAGGCCATCCCAACCATACTTCAGAAGATCAATTACAAACTTTATATGATTTAGGTTCAAGAAGAAACAGTTTTGGTATTCAAGATTACGATCCTATAGTTCAAAAAGCAATTCACAGAGTTCAAAGTTTTGAGCAGGTTAAGCGTGTAAATGATTTATCTCGTAAAATTGGATATGAATCAATAAGTCACGATTTAATTTTCGGATTGCCTTTTCAAACTGAAGAAAGTATAAGAAATACCATAAAAAATACCATTGAATTAAAACCTGATAGAATAGCTTATTACAGTTATGCACATGTGCCTTGGATTAAAGGAGTGGGGCAACGGGGTTTTGATGATAATGATTTGCCAAAAGATAGTGAAAAACGTCATCTGTATGAATTAGGAAAACAATTGTTTTTTGATAATGGATATGTAGAAATTGGAATGGATCATTTTGCATTACCTTCAGATTCACTTCATAAAGCAATGGAATCTAAAAAATTACATCGTAATTTTATGGGTTATACTGCAGGTAAAACTGAACTAATGATTGGCTTAGGAATGTCTTCAATTAGTGATTCGTGGTATGCATTTGCTCAAAATGAAAAAACAATAGAAGATTATACTGAAAAAGTAAATAAGGGAATAATTCCAATTTTTAGAGGTCATTTATTAACTGAACAGGATTTAATAATAAGAAAACACATTTTAAATTTAATGTGTAATTTAGAAACTGAATGGAAAATTGGTTTAGACAATAAAATTAAAAATGAAATTGTTGAGCGTTTAAGTGAAATTATTGATGATGGCTTAATTGAAGTTTCTGATACTAAAATAACAGTGAAAGATGAGGGAAGAATGTTTGTTAGAAATATTTGTATGGCCTTTGATTTAAGACTGTTAGAAAATAAACCCGAGACTCGAGTATTTTCAATGACAATATAAAAACATAAAAAATAAACCCTAAAAAAACCGAACTATAGTTCGGTTTTTTTAGGGTTTATTTTTTATGTTTTTTGAATTTTAAAAAGATTTACAATTAGATAAATTATAAACCCCCAAATTCCAAAAGTTAATATATTTGGAATAATTAATAAAAATATTGGGGTTTTATTTCTTGGTGACCACATGGTTCTTTCATTAAAAGTTGATTCTTCAACAATAGGTATTCCAATAGGAGCTTTTATTAATGCTTTAATAGTTCCAAAATCATCATGGTCTGTTAGAACTATTTCAAATGTTAAAATTTCATCAACACCGGGTATTCCTTCTTCAATTGGAACAACAATAGAACCATTTTCATTTGTGAAATTTAATTCTTTCCCAAGTTTTAAAGGTTTAAATAATCGTTGAACCTGAACTGTTAGAGGTTCTCCTTCAATTGGACTATCATTTGTTCTGTCAATTAATGTTGCAGATATATAATTAATACTGTCTTTTGTAATTAATTTAGAATTAATGTCGGCATTTTTAAAACTAAAATATTTTGATGCTTTTTTAAAAGAATCATTTCCTTTAAATAATATTTTTATGTTATAAAAATTTGTTGAATCTGTTTTAATAGCATTTATATTATCAAGAATAAATTTACCTTCTCCATTCAGGTTAGTTGTAGTTTTACCAAGTAAAATAGATTCGCTACTATCTATCTCATTGTAAATGTCTAAGTTAATGTTGGCTATACCTACACTTTTTTTATCGATTTTTGAAGTTGCTTTGATATCAAAAAACATGTCACCTTTCATTATTTTTACATATGTAACATTTAATCTTACAATGTTATTTTTAGTGTTTTGAGCATATGTATCTTGATGGGTGGAGTTATTTAAAAAGATATAGAACAAAACCAGAATGGAATAACGAAAATTTAATAAACTCTTCATGAATTAGTATTTTTATTATTATTTAATAATTCTTGTTCATCAGCTGTTCTTTGAATTGGCACAATAGGCAAGTAGCGAACTAATACTGTAATAATTAGTAAACACATTGCCAATGTAGCCGATGTTATTAGCCATTCGTGAAAACTAGGAAAATAATGATGCCAAGATTCAGGGACACCTTGTATTGGTAAAAATGGATGTAATAAAGTTGGTGTTACTATCAAATATCGTTTCCACCATGAGCCTACGACAACAAGTATACCTATTAAAAACATAGGAAAAGGTTTTCTCCCTTTTTTAAATAATAAAACAATGATAGGTATTATTAATCCACCAATTATAACAAACCAAAATAATGGAGCAAATTGACCTGTTAGCAATACATTTACGTGAGTTGTTGCTTCTTTTTTTGAAGTAAGTTGAGGTATTAAATATTCATTCAAATTAAAGTATAGATAAATTAAACACATTAATACTAGAAATTTACCTAATTTATCAAAATGAAAGTCAGTAATGTAGTCTTCTAATTTGTAAGCCTTGTGTAGAACATATACAACAGTTACTAGAGCACCAACACCAGCAACAGAAGCGCCTGAAATAAAGTAAGCACCCATATTAGTGCTATCCCATCCAACCCTAAATAATGTTGAAAATAACCAAGCATCAATAGTTTGTAGCATAAAACCAACTGGAATAATTAAAACAGCAATTAATTGAATTGATTTAACTTGTATTGTTTTTTGAGCCAAACTACCAGTCCAATTCAATGATAATTTACCATACCATTTACTAAGTTTTGGGTTTTTCTCTTTATAAAATGATTTTAAAAGTGCAAAATCGGGTAATAAAGGAAAATAGAGAAGTAATAAACTAATAATAATATAAATGGGAATTATTATAACATCCCAAATAATAGGAGATTGGAGGCGTCCATGTATAAACAAATTTAATAAACGGTCTGGTCTACCCATATCTATCATTATTGTAATACCTGCCATAATTATTGCTGCAAGAGAAATTATTTCAGCAATTCGAACTATTGGAGTTCTCCAGGAATTGCTGGTTAGCCTTAAAACGGCTACTGTAACTGTACCAACAAAACTTGTTGCTACAAAAAACACGAAGTTGGAAATATAAATTCCCCATAATGCATAATCATGCATATTGGTAACTACTTGGCCTTTTATAATTTGATCGATATAAGCAATAATACCAGCAATACTAATTACAATTAATGTCCAAGTCCAAAGAATACCTGCTTTCCCAAATTTTTGAGGAGCTAAATCATTTAGTAAAATCTTATAATTTTTCATAATTATTCAGGTTTTTCAACAGATCTAAAATCAGTATAATTTTCTAAACCATCCTTAAAATCTACCAAACGGTTTACAGGAGGTAAATAATATACACTAGGTTTTGTACCTAAACTTTCCATTAACCTATAGCCATTTTTATCGCGTAATAATTTACTTAGCCGTAAGGTTTCATCACCATTTGTTACTGTATCTTCATATTTATCACCAAAATAGAATACACCATTTGGACATGCAGTAACACAATGAGGTAATTTATTTTCTTTAATGGTATGGGGGCAAAAATCACATTTATCTACAGTTCCCTTTATACTGGGCATCCCGGCATATTCTACCGAGTTATTTGTATTGTGGTTCATGTCCATTTTCATTGTAATTTCTTGATTTGGTTCACTCCAGTTAAAAACGCGAGTTGAATAGGGGCAAGCTGCCATACAAAAACGACAACCAATACACCTTTCATTATCAATTAGCACAAGCCCGTCTCTTCTTTTAAAAGTGGCATCCACAGGGCATACAGTAACGCAGGCTGGATGATCACAATGCATGCAGGTTGTTGGCATCCAATAAGGAGCAGTATCTTCAGATTCCTGCATTTTATACACTTTTAACCAAGCATGGTCTCCAGCTATAAAATGGTGTTTATTGCAAACGCTCTGACATTTTAAAGCATTTTTACATTTTGCTAAATCAATAACCATTACAAATTTTCTGTTGGGCATCCCTTCTCTTACATTATATTTTTTATCACCATCTTTAGAATGATTCATTTTTATAATTTCTGATGAATCTACTTGAATTAATGTTCCGTTAGTTGTCATTAATTCCGTTTTATCATTTGAATCGTTATTTGCTTGAGCGAATAGTTTAGCAGCTATTTTAGTAAGGCCAATTCCGCCTAATGCAGTAACAAAAGCTAGTTTTAATCCGTTGTCAAGAAAACTACGTCTTGAATTATTATTGATTGCCATAATAAATAGATATTGATTAAAATTATAGTTTTTTGTTTAGCCAATTGAATAGCGATTTATTAGAAATGTTATTCTCAATTATTTTGGCTTTTCTAATTGTGGTAACCCTTACTTTAACAATAGTTCCATCTGATTTTAGTAAAGTTTGGTATTCTTCGTTGGTATTTTCAGTAGCAGGTTTGTTGTCAGAATTTTCAAACCCGAAAAGAGGAAAAAACAAACTACTTCCCAGAATTGGTAATATTTTTCTTCTTGTGATTGAGTTTTTTTTGAAGGATTTACTTTTCATAATAGTGAAGTATTGCTAGAGAGTTTTTTAATCTACCAGTAATTTACTATAAATTTTTAAGAAATAATATGATAAATGTCAAGAAGAAAATTACTTAAAGTTTGACAATCAATATTTTATGAATTTTTAGGCTATGTTATAATTGAAATGGTTATAAAATAATGTTGAAAGTTTCAGGTAGAAAAAGGCTTCTTTAGGCTCTGTATTTTGGGTTTAATCATTTTAAACGAAAGTAAAACATAAAAAAAATCCGAACAAATTCTTGTTCGGATTTTTTATATCTAATAGTATTTGAATAACTATTCACCCATAGTTCTCATAAAGTGTACTGTTAACCACATATCTTCTTCAGTCATTTTCTTTTCGAAGTTAGGCATATCATCACGACCTATATAGCTTTTGTAAAATAATGCTCCATCAGATTGAGCTTGGAATTCTTCAGAAGAAAAATCTCCTAAATCTCCATCTACTTCATCAGCTTTTGGTCCATCTCCTAATCCATCTTTACCATGGCAAGATTTACAATGTTTAGCGTATAAAGATTTTCCAATAGCTAAATTTTCTTTTGAAGCTTCTTCTGGATTTGTCATTTTTTCATACTTAGCAGGAACTTTCCATTCTTCTTGCATAGCTTTTGTGAAAGAGAATAGGCCTAAACTTATAACTCCGATAATCATTAATGTTTTTAGTGTCTTCATTTTAATTAATTTAAGTTGTTAATAGTTAATTATCAAAAACAATACCAATAAAGTTAACGATAATATTTTTCTTTTGTTCTGTGTTTAATTTGTTTTTTCTGTGTTTACTTCTAATTGTTTTCCTTCTTTTTTAATTTTAAATAAATAGCGTGCCGTATATACATAATTAGCCCAAACTCCAACTAGTAAAATTGTTAACACAATATACATCCATATTGGTGCAGCTTCAGACCATAATTTATTTTCTTCTTTAACAATTTGATTTTGAAAATTACCCCAATTTTCAGATTTCTTTTGAATAACATTTCCAAAATCATCATGATCTTCAATTATTGAATAAACGATTAAGTCTCCATTTGCGTCTCCTGGTATATCAGTTGGGAATTCAAATTCAAATTCACCATCTTCAATAGTACCTTCTTCCAATTTCATTTTAGAAAGCATTGCTTCAACAGAAATAATTATATCAGCTTCTTCAACTGGAATTTTCACGCCTAAACTATCAAGAGTAAATGCTTTAACTATAACTGTTTTTATACTATCAATTTCTTCTAAATTTAGTTCTAGATGAAGGTCTTTAATACTCACATCGTCATCTTCTTCATCTAATCCGTCAGAACCTTCAAAAACAGCCTTAAATGTAATATAACCGTCTTTATCTTTAATGTAAGTCTGATTTTCTGGAACAGTAATTTGAGCAATCCCTTCATTTGAAGTTTTTGAAGTACCTAATAGGGTATCATCATTATAAAATTTAATTTCTGCATCAAAAACTGGAACTTTATCTTTTCTATCTTTTTTATTTTGCCCGAAAAATATTACTTCAAGTAAACGAGAATTATCAGATTGTTTAACCGTTTTAAGGTTAAATCTAATTTTATAGTTGCTAGCATCTAATTCTTGGGCAACTCCATTAGTACTAAATAGTAATGTTATAATAAATGAAGTAATAAATGTATATTTTAATAGGTTACTTTTCATAATTTCTAAATTTAACATTATTATTCAGTTACTATTTTTTTATAAACTTTTTTATTCTTTTTTTGATCTCTTTCATTGTCTATAATACCAGACATTGGAATAATTGGGACCAATTTCATAATTAAAATAAAAAATAATATAAATGCTGCAACACCAGCAAAACTTAATGCCCATTCTACCCAAGTTGCTGTATAATGAATAAATTCTGGTCTTGTATCTTGGATAGGTAAATATGGGGTTTCTAAAGTAGGAACAATAATTAAGTATTTGTTAAACCATAAACCAACAACAGCAATAACTGCTGCAAATGTTATTGATTTTATTGTTCTAAATTTTTTAAAGAATAAAATTACAATTGGAACTAATACTCCAATATAGTTAGCAAAAATAAACATCCAGAAATATCTTGTAAACAGCGTATTTAGTAAGTTTGCATCTTGAATTTTATGGCTAAACCATCTTGAAAAATATTCACTAAAAGTAAAATATCCAAACAATAAAGAGATAACTAGTAAAATTATACCTGCTCCAATAAAATGTACTTTTCTAATATAATGTTCTAAATTGTAATATTTACGAATTAAATACATTGCTATAATTATTACTCCAACTCCAGAGTATAATCCAGCAACAATAAAATAAGGTGCAAAAATGGAACTATTCCATCCTGGTTGTAATGTTAAACTAAAAATCCAGGCAAGTACAGAATATGCAACAATTGCTAAAGCAATAACCATTGCAGACATTGTACGAGTTACTTTATGAAGTTTTTCTCTTTGTTCTGGCGTATCTTGGTATCCTATTGCTAAAAATTTATAAACTTTTTGACGCCATTTTGGAGCGTTTTCACTGTTGTCTCTTAGTATTGCAAAGTCAGGTATAAAGGTTAGGAATAAATAGATAAAACAACCTATTAAATCTGTCATAATAGCGATAATATCCCAGGTAATAGGAGATTGAATTCTTGGGTAAAGAAATAAATAATGCAATCTATCTAATCTACCAATACATAATAGTATAAATATTGGCCCAATTATTAAAGATAGTACCGTAATAATTTCTACAATTCTTGATATTGAATTTTTCCAAGGTGTTTTAAAAAAGTGTAAAATACCTGAAATAAAAGCACCAGAATAACTTAAACACACAAAGAATATAAAGTTTATAATATAAATTCCCCAAACTACATTGTCACGCATCCCTGTTACTATATGGCCTTTAAATAATTGTAAAAAGAAGGCATAAACTCCAACAAGAATTACGGCAATTAAAAACCCAATCCAAATTTTTGAGGTTTTGGTTGTTTTTTCTAGTAAAGGAGAAAATTCTTTTGCTAATTCTCTTTTTCTATTTTCTAAATTCATAATTAAGAGTATTAAAATTAAATTTTACCTTGTTTTTTTAAATCTTGAACATAGGGAACATCTTTGTAGCGTTCAATAATATCTTCGTCTACGTTAAATCCTCGTTCTAATGGGAATTGACGGTTTACAGCAGGTAAGTAATAAACGTTAGGTTTTGTACCTAAATGCTCTAAATGGCGGTAACCACCACGATCTTTTATTAATTGAGAGAAACGAACGGTTTCTTCACCGTTTGTTACAATATCTTCATTTTTATCTCCAAAATAAATAACTCCCATTGGGCAAGATTGTGCACAATGAGGAAGTTTACCTTGTCTCAACATATCTGGACAAAAATCACATTTCATTACTGTTCCTTCAGCAGCTGGAACGCTGGTTTCAGGTGAGTAAGGTTGTGATGTGTCATCAAATTTATCTTTATGCCCCCAATTGAATTGACGAGCTGAATAAGGACAACTTGTTACACAGAATTTACAACCAATACAACGATCATTATCAATTAAAACAATGTTATCTTCACGTTTAAACGTTGCTCCAGTTGGGCAAACAGTTACGCAAGGAGGTTCATCACAATGAAAACAAGGTTTTGGTAACCAATAAGGAGAAGCTTCTGGATTGTCTTGAATCAGCTGAACTTTCATAAACTCTTCATTATAATCTAAATCATGAGCTTTTTGACAACCTTCAACACATTTTCTCGCATTTTTACATTTGGCTAAATCAATAACCATTACAAATTTTCTGTTAGGAATTCCTTTTCTGGATTCTTCTGGAGTTATAAGTGCTTCAGGATATTTATTAATATTAGATGCATCTACTTCAACTATTTTTCCATCTGGAGTTAACAATCTCATTTTTTCCCCTGAGTCTGTAACTTCTTCGTCTTGAATTGCTAAGTTTGATATTAATGATGCACCAGCAACTGCTGTTACACTAGACATTAACCCTAATTTTAGGAATTTACGTCTGTTGGTACCTCCTTTTTCAGTTTTATTGTTTTCCATAATATTAAAATCTATACGAGTATCTGTATTTAGTTTACTTATGTAAAGTTAGTTACATAAGATGTATCTTATTATGATTTTTGTCAGTGAAAGTAACTTCTAAGGTGTTATTTTGTTATTTTTTTTATATACCAAAAGAAAACAAAATATCAGAGAATTTGCCGATACTTTGTTTTCAACTTGGGGTGATAAAATAATTTAAAAATTATAGATTCTTGTTATATTAAATCCAACTAAGAAATCTCCTTTAAAGAAATCATTTTGGTTATACATATAATTTTTTTGAGCAACAATTCCGTTATTATTAGATAAGAAAATTTGGAACTCATGTGCCGATGTTGCAAATTCCGCCCCAATGCTAAAAAGTGGTTTCGGTTGCATAGCATCAAATTGAGTAATAGGCTGGCTATAGTCAATTAAAATAGATGTTTGCGGACTTATTTTAACTCTTCCTCCAAAAGCAATAGAAAACATATCATTTTTCATATCAGGGTGCACTAAGTTATAATGAGATACACTTGGTGCAATTTGAAATGATACATTTGGGCTAAATCTTTTAGCAATAATCAATTGATTAAAATAAGAATATCTGTCTTGTTCTAAATTAAATTTATCTTTTTTACGTGCGTCAATGGTAAAGTTCCCATAGTATGAAACGCTAACAGGCATGCTATTAGAACGTGTTTGTCTTAACAAAGCTACTTTCCAGTTAAAATCTTGTAAACGATTAAACTTTGTAGTACCATATCCAATGGTAAGTCTTTCATGAATTCCGTAAGAAAGCCCAATTCTAATATTCGCATCTCCCCAGAAACCGGCCAAATCGTTACCAGATTCACTATTAATTAAGCCAAATCTATGTTGCATTTGAACTTCTAATGCATCTTTGCTTAATAAAACGTTACTTGGATTATCTATAATGTTAGAACTTTCAAAGGCGTCTCTTTCAAGTTTTTCTTTCACTTTTTTATCTTTACTATCATCTTCTTGAGCAACAGCTACAAAAGGTAATATTAAAAAGATAAAAAGTAATTTTATAAAATTTTTCATATTAAATATCTTAAAATTTAGTTATCTAGTGCGCCTTGGTTTATCCAAGCTTTGATTAATTCAACTTCTTCTGGAGACAAACCGCCATGTCCACTGTTAACTATAGTGTAAAGTTTACTTCCACTTGCGTTATTGGCAGTAACATAGGATGGGTTTAATGCTGAATATGAATTTCCTTCTGTTAAATCAGGATCTCTGTTATCGCTGTGACAACCAATACAATTAGCAGTAAAAAGTGGTTGAACATCAGTACTTAATGTTATTTCAACATAATTAGGATCTCCTGGATCTGTTGGAATCTCAGGTGGATTTAATATATGTTCTGGAATTTCATCATAATAACAAGAGAAGCATAATAAACTTAAGCTGCTAATTAGAACTATTTGCAATAGTTTTTTCATTTGTTTTATTTTTAATGTTAATTAACTTCTACTTTTAAATTTCTATTTTGAAATTTTAAGTTAATCTTATCATTACAGCATCTATTTTATAAAGTTCAGGAGTTGATTAAACTCCTGAACTTCTAAAATATCTAACTATTATTGTAATGCTTCAATTGAATTTTTAAGTAAAGCTTTAGCGTATTTTGGATTATGTACACCATTACTTTTGTCTTCTTCTAAAGTTTTCCAATTCCAAGTTGCTTGAGCAACGGCTATTGGATAAGTACCAGAAACTGTACTTCCTGATTCAGTTAATGAACCAGCAGCAATTAATAAACCTTTTAAAGTTTCAAAGTCGACCGCGTAGCCAGAAACTTCAGTTGGAGCTCCATTTGTATGGCAAGCTGTACAGGCATTTGTTGTAGGCCACATTGAATGCAATCCATCATTTTCATCTGTAGTAGTACCCATATGGCAAGAAACACAATTTGATGCAACATCTCCAAGTCCAGTTCTGTGGCTGTTATCTCCATCAGCCCCACTTCCAGGATATGCTTCAGACCCTGCAATATTTGCTCCTAGTATTCCTTCTAGCAAAGTTGATTGTGGTCCGTGGTGTGGTCCAAATCTTGAACTTGTAATTGCATAATCATCAATTCCAGCAGGTACAGCATAAGAATTTCTTGGTTGATGACAAGTAGTGCAATTATTACTTGTTCCTTCAAAATCAATTATAGTTACATCATCATATACTAATGTTACAGGAGCTACATTTCTTAAAGCAAAATCTTGTCCGTCATTATCAAAATCAAATGAACTGTGACTACTATGACAAGTATTACAAGAAATTGTTTGTTTTCCGTAATCATATGATAAGTCATCTGGATAACCTCCACCAGGAGCAACAGGAAAACCACTTACATAGTCAATATAACCTTCACTTGTATGGCATTGTGCGCAAGAACCTCTATTTGTGTAATCTGAGGTGTTAATTAAATCTCCAGTTCCACGATCCGTATGTAAAGGGTCCATTGCATGAAGAGATAATTTATATGATGCTTCAACTGGACCTCTGTGACTTTCAGAGTGACAAGCAACACAAGATGCAGTGCTATCCATACCATCTACACCATTGGTACCATCAACTCCATTAATACCATCTATACCGTCGGCCCCCGCTAAACCTTGTGGTCCTGCAATTGGGTCACTAGTACATTGAATAAACATTAAACTTGATGCTATAATCATCAAGAATCCTATTAATTTTAAATTTTTCATAATATTAGATATTTGTTTGTTTTAAATCTTATATAAATTTATGAACTTGAATAAATTAATATTATGATTTAAATCATTGTTTTAGCATTTTTATAACTCTGAAAATCAGTTAACTAAGCTTTATTTAGAATGGTTAAAAGTAATTTCGTCATATTTTTCAGCAATTATTGTTACAGAGTACTGTAATTTTTGTTACAAAGGGTAATTATTTTTTTGAATGAAATAATTCAATTTGTTGAAAATGTAATTTAAATAATTAATTTTAGTGTTATTAATAAATAGGTATAGTTTTATGAGTATCTTATTATGAAAACAATAATCTAATTTAGTTTTATTTTTATTAATAAAAAGCATTCTGTTATAAAAACAGGGCATAATTTTTGTAAATTTGCAAAACCTAAAAAAATCACAATGGCAAAATTTGAAATAAAACTTCCTAAAATGGGTGAAAGCGTTGCAGAAGCAACCATAATCTCATGGTTGAAACAAGTGGGTGATAGTATTGAACAAGATGAGGCAATTGTTGAAATTGCGACAGATAAAGTAGATTCTGAAGTTCCAAGTGAAGTTGAAGGAACAATTGTTGAAATACTATTTGAAAATGATGCAGTTGTTAAAGTAGGAGAAACCATTGCAATTATAGAAACCGCAGGTTCGGATGATGATACTAGTTTTAGTGAAAATGAAAACTTA
Source organism: Lutibacter flavus (assembly GCF_900188355.1). Taxonomy (GTDB): domain Bacteria; phylum Bacteroidota; class Bacteroidia; order Flavobacteriales; family Flavobacteriaceae; genus Lutibacter; species Lutibacter flavus. Next base: position 281,346 of record NZ_FZNX01000003.1, on the reverse strand, counting down.
TCTTCAAATGATTTAAAAGAAGAAGTTGTTGAGTTAGAAAAGACGATAAATGATGTTGTTGAAAATCAGAATATAAGTAAAGTTTCTGCTTCTGGAAAATTCTTTTCTCCATTGGTAAGAAATATTGCTGAAACGGAAGGGATTTCAATGGAGCAACTAGAATCCATTATTGGTACAGGGAAAGAAAATAGAGTTACTAAAAATGATATTTTAGCGTATTTAAAAAGCGATAAGAAAGTTGAAAAATCAATAGAAAATAAAGTTGCTGATCCAGTTCAAATTCAGCAGCCAAAAATTGAAGTGAAAGAAACGGTTAAAAAAGCGGTTCCAGTTTCAGTAAATGGAGAAGATGAAATAATTGAAATGAGTAGAATGGGGAAACTGGTAGCACATCATATGGTGCAATCGGTTCAAACTTCGGCACATGTTCAATCTTTTATAGAAGTTGATGTTACTAATATTGTTAAATGGAGAGACCGGGTAAAAGATCAGTTTTTTGCACGTGAAGGTGAAAAAATAACATTTACTCCAATTTTTATGCACGCCGTAGCAAAAGCAATTAAAGGTTTTCCAATGATTAATATTGCTGTTGATGGCGATAAGATTATTAAGAAAAAAGCGATTAATTTAGGAATGGCAGCTGCTTTAGCTGATGGAAATTTAATTGTACCAGTTATTAAAAATGCAGACCAGTTAAATTTAGTTGGAATGACTAAATCTGTGAATGATTTAGCAGCTAGAGCAAGAACTGGTAAATTAAATCCAGAAGATATTCAAGGTGGAACTTATACTGTAACCAATGTTGGAAGTTTTGGAAGTGTTTTTGGAACACCAATTATTAACCAGCCACAAGTTGCAATTTTAGCATTAGGAGCAGTTAGAAAAGTACCTGCTGTAATTGAAACTTTAGAAGGAGATTTTATAGGTATTAGACATAAAATGTTTATATCACATTCTTATGATCATAGAGTTGTAAACGGAGCTTTAGGAGGAATGTTTATTAAAGCAATTAAAGAAAGTTTAGAAGCTTGGAATGTAAATGCTGAGTTTTAAAAATAATAATTTATAGTAAAAAACCTTCAATATTTGTTGAAGGTTTTTTTATGCTTTTTAGTTTTCGCTTACTTTCAATCTAGCTGTAGCAGAGGTATTTTCATCAGAAAAATCATTTTCCAAATATTTTAAATACCCTACAATAGCAATCATTGCAGCATTATCTGTTGTAAATTCAAACTTTGGAATATAAGTATTCCAACCAAATCGCTCTTCAGTAGATTTTAATACTTTTCTAATTTCAGAATTGGCACTAACACCACCAGCAATTGCAATATGTTTTATACCAGTTTCTTTAACAGCTTTTTTTAGCTTGTCAAATAAAATTTCAACAATTGTATATTGAATTGAAGCGCAAATATCATTTAGGTTTTCTTCAATAAAGTTTGGGTTCTCTATAACCTTTTTCTGAATAAAATATAAGATTCCAGTTTTTAAACCACTAAAACTAAAATTTAATCCGTCAACTTTTGGTTTGGTAAATTTAAAAGCTTTTGGGTTTCCAAGTTGTGCGTATTTATCAACTAAAGGTCCACCAGGGTATGGTAACCCTAAAATTTTTGCCGATTTGTCATAAGCTTCCCCAACAGCATCATCTATAGTTTCACCAAGAACTTCCATTGTAAAATAGTTAGTAATTTTTACAATTTGTGTATGTCCTCCACTTATAGTTAAACATAAAAAGGGAAATGGCGGTTTTTGCTGAGTTTCATCTTCAATAAAATGAGCTAAAACATGTCCCTGCATATGATTTACAGCAATTAATGGAATGTCTAAAGCCAGTGAAAGCGACTTGGCAAAAGAGGTTCCAACTAAAAGTGAACCCATTAATCCAGGTCCGCGTGTAAAAGCTATGGCATTTAAGTCTTTTTTGTCGATATTTGCCTGTTGAATTGCTTGTTGAATAACAGGAACAATATTTTGTTGATGTGCACGTGAAGCTAATTCAGGAACAACGCCACCATATTTGGTGTGAATTTCTTGATTTGCTACAACATTTGAGAGTATTTTTCCGTTGCAAATTACAGCAGCACTTGTATCATCACAAGAAGATTCAATACCAAGTATGTAAATTGGTTTATTTTTAATCATTTAATAACAAATAAAGGCACGAAAATTGCCGTTAAAATGCAAATTTAGCGCTTATCAAACGATTTAAAAAAATAGTTGTCAAAATTTTACTTGCCTTACTACTAATTTTAGTAGTAACAAGTATTTTATTTGCTATTCCGGCGGTGCAAACTCGATTAGGTAAAACAGCTACTAATTATTTGCAAAAAGAATTTGATGTTGATATAAATATAAACAAAGTTGACTTTTCTTATCTTGGAGATATTAAGCTCAAAGAAGTTTTTATAAAAGACCATCATCTAGATACCTTAATTTATGCTAAAAACTTAGAAACTTCAATATTTAGTTATCGAAATATTATAAAAAACAAATTGGAGTTTGATCAAATTTCATTAGATGATTTTTTATTGAATATTAAAACTTACAAAAATGAAAATGATGATGCCTTAACAGTTTTTGTAGATAAATTTGATGATGGAACTAGTAGTGACAAGCCATCAAGTTTTTTATTAACTGCCACAAAATTAAAACTAAATAAAGGGTATGTTGAAATTTTTGATGAAAATAATGAAGGTAGTACACCTCTATTTTTTAAAGACATAACTGGTGTAGCCAATAACTTTAAAGTTTCTGGGCCTAATGTTAATGCAAAAATTAGAGATCTTAGCTTTGTTGAAAATCACCAATTAAAAGTAGAAAGTTTATCTAGCGATTTCACCTACACAAAATCCTTTATGAACTTTGAAAATACGGAACTAAAAACAAATTCTTCATTAATTTTAGCAAATATAAAATTTGAATATAACAGAGACGATTTTTCAGATTTTAATAATCTTGTAAATATAAGTGCTAATGTAGAGCAAGCAGATGTTTCCTTAGTAGATTTAAAAAACTTTTATAAAGAATTTGGTACAAATGATGTGTTGCATTTTTCAACAGTTATAAACGGAAAATTAAATGATTTTGTACTAAACGATTTAAAATTAAGATCTGATAAAAATGCTATAATTAATGGGAATATAAACTTTAAAAATGTTTTCAATCAAGAAAATGGGTTTTCAATGAATGGAAATTTTTCAAATTTAACATCAGATTATAACCATTTAAAAATTGTATTACCTGAAATTTTAGGAAGTACGTTACCATCTACTTTTAATAAACTTGGAAGATTTACAATGAGTGGAAATACCTATATCACTCAAAAATTAATTGATGCAAAATTAACATTAAAAACGGATCTAGGTACTACGATTTCTGAATTGGTTTTAACCAACATAGATAATATAGATAATGCATCATATACTGGACACATTAAAGTTATTGACTTTAAATTAGGCGAAATTATGCAAGATAGTTTAGTTGGTAAACTATCTATGGAGGCTGATATTAATGGTAAAGGATTTACCTTAGATAATTTAAATACTTCAATAAAAGGAAAAGTAACTAAGCATCAATATAAAAATTATACCTATCAAAATATTAGATTAAATGGTGTTGTAAAAAACAAGCATTTTGATGGAGAAATGGAGGTAAACGACAATAATATTAAGCTTAATTTTAATGGATTGGCCGATTTTTCTAGGGATATTTATTCATTTGACTTTAAAACCACTGTAGATTATTGCGATTTAAATACAATTAATCTTTTTAAGCGAGATAGTATATCCAAAATAAAAGGTAATATTGATATTAATGTAAAAGGAAATTCAATTGATGATTTAGTTGGAACAGTTGATTTTAAAAATTCATTATATGTAAATCAAAAAGGCAATTACTTTTTTAAAGATTTTAATGTAACATCTTCTTTTACAGATAGTATTAGAACAATAACAATTAATTCACCTGAAATATTAACGGGTAGAATAATTGGTAAGTTTAAATTTAAAGAATTGGGTAAATTAACTCAAAATTCTATAGGGAGCATATATTCGAATTATAAGCCATTTGAGGTTACACCCAATCAAAATCTGGATTTCAGGTTTAATATTTATAATAAAATAGTTGAAGTTTTTTATCCTGAGGTAATTTTAAGTCCAACAACCTCTATAAAAGGAAATATTAGTTCAAATGATAATTTGTTTAAATTAAATATAAAATCTCCAAAGGTTGAAGCATATAAAAATACTATAAATGAATTGAACCTTCAAATAGATAATAAAAATCCATTATTTAATACCCAGCTAACTATAGATGAAATAAATTCTAAATATTACGATATTTCTAAACTTCATTTAGTAAATATTACTTTAAGTGATACTTTATATTTTAGAACAGAATTTGATGGTGGAAAAGACAAAACTGAAAAGTTTGATTTATCATTTTATCATACATTTAATAAAGATAATCAATCAGTTTTTGGTTTACAAAAATCTAATTTTACCTTTAAAGATAACCAGTGGACTGTTAACCCTAAAGATAATTTACAAAATAAAGTAGTTTATGATAATACTACTAAAATATATAATGTAAACCCATTTTTAATTGCTTCAAAAAATGAGCAAATTGAATTTTATGGAACCTTAAAAGATACGATTTCAAAAGACCTTAATTTTAATTTTAAAAACGTTAAGCTTTCAAGTATAACACCAGAAATAGATAGTTTAAATTTTAAAGGAGTAATCAATGGCTCTTTAAATTACAATCAATTTAATCAGCAGGTTAAACCAACGGCCAATTTATTAATTTCAAATTTTAACGTTAATAATTCTTATCAAGGAGATTTAAAAATAGGAATTGAAGGAAAAAATTCTGTTAAAAATTATGATGTAGATATTTCTTTAAAAAGAAATGGAAATATTAATTTTTCTGCAAAAGGAGATTTAGATTTTACACCTAGAAAACCAACATTAGATATAGTTGTAGATTTTGAAGAATTTAAATTAGATGCGTTTAGTCCGTTAGGAGAAGATGTCCTTACAAACATAAGAGGTTTTGCTTATGGCAATGTTGTTTTAACTGGTTTATTAAACAATCCAACTATGACGGGTGAATTGTATTTAGATCAGGCAGGGATCACCTTTCCTTATTTAAATGTAGATTATGAGTTTGATGGAACAAGCGTTGTTACATTAAACGACCAAACTTTTAATTTAGAAGATATATTATTAAGCGATAGTTTGCATAAAACAAAAGGTAGATTAGGAGGGGCAATTTCTCATGAGTATTTTGATAATTGGAAACTGGATTTGGCCTTGACTACTAAAAATTTATTAGTGTTAAATACAGAAGAAAAAGAAACTTCTTTATATTATGGAACAGGTTATATTGGCGGTAATGCAACAATAAAAGGACCAACAGACAAATTAGTAATTGATGTTGTTGGAAAAACAAATAAAGGTACTCATTTTGTAATCCCAATCAGTGATGTTAAAACGGTTCAATCTTCTCAATTAATTAGGTTTGTAAGTAAAGGGGAAGTTTTAGAAAATACAAAATCAAGAAAAGAGCTAATTTATGACAAACTTAAAGGGCTTTCTTTAAATTTTAACATAGAAGTTACAAAAGACGCTGTTGTAGAAATGGTTTTAGATAAAGCCACAGGAAGTTATTTAAAAGCGAGCGGGACAGGGAATTTACAATTAGAGTTAGATACAAAGGATAAGTTTGATATGTATGGAGATTTTATTGTAGATGATGGTGTTTATAACTTTAAATATGGAGGAATAATAAATAAACCTTTTATTGTAAAAAGAGGAGGAAGTGTCTCATGGAGTGGAGACCCATTTACCGCAGATATAAATATTGATGCAATTTATAGGGTTTCAGCAAATCCAAAATCATTATTGGAAAATATTACTACAAACAGAAAAATACCAATTGATTTGATTACTCGTTTTTCTGGAGAATTGTTTAATTCCCAACGAGAGTTTGATATCGAAATTCCTAATTCAAGTTCAACGGTAGCTTCTGAGTTGGCATTTAAATTAAATAATAACGATACAAATAGCAAAACAATTCATTTCATGGCATTACTTGCAACTGGAAGTTTTTATAATGAAAGTGATTTAAGTGTAAATAGTAGTGGATTGGTTTATGGAACTACTTCCGATTTACTTTCAAATGCATTTGATAATATAGTTAATAGAGGCGATAGTAAGTTTAGATTAAAACCGGTTTATACATTTGGTGAAAGAAACAGAATAGATAATTTAGATATTAAAGATCAGTTTGGATTTGATTTTGGTTATGAAATTAATGATCGCATTATTATTAATGGTAAAGCGAGTGTGCCAATAGATTCAAAAGAGCAAACAAGTATTATTGGAGAAGTAAATATTGATATTTTATTAAATGAAGAAGGAACCTTAAAATCGTCAATATTTAATCGTCAAAACGAAATTCAATATTCAGAACAAGATGAAGAGGGATATACACAAGGAGTTGGAATAAGTTATCAAATAGATTTTGATAACGGAAAAGAATTATTAGAAAAATTAGGGCTAAAAAAGAAAAAAGTGACTGATTCTATTGACCCTATTAAAACGAATGATAAACTTTTAAAAAATAAAAATTTAATTAATTTTAAAAATAAAAAAAATGAATAAACCCACCTTAGTAATTTTGGCTGCTGGAATAGGAAGTAGATATGGAGGATTGAAACAATTAGACACCTTTTCGGAGCAAGGAGATACTATTTTAGATTTTTCAATTTATGATGCAATTCAAGCTGGTTTTGGAAAAGTAGTATTTATTATTAGAAAAAGTATAGAAGACGATTTTAAAGCATTTTTTAACCCAAAATTAGAAGGTAAAATAGCAGTTGAATATGTTTTTCAAGAAATAGATAGTATTCCTGAAAAATATAAAGATAATAATAGACAAAAACCTTGGGGAACAGGTCATGCCTTATTAATGGCAAAAGATGCTGTTTCTGAAAATTTTGCAGTTATTAATGCAGATGATTTCTACGGGAGAGAAGCTTTTGAAGGAATTGCTGAGGCGCTTAAGAAAACTGATAAAAATTCAACAGATTTTAACATGATGGGTTATGTGTTAAAAAACACGATTTCCGATTACGGATTTGTTTCAAGAGGAGAATGTAGTGTTGATGAGAATGGTTTTTTAACAGGAATTGTTGAACGTACACATATTGAAAAAGTTAATGGAGAATTAATGTTTAAGGATGATAAAGGTGATTTGAAGCCAATTTCTGAAGACACAATAGTTGCTATGAACTTTTTTGGATTTACACCAAGATATTTTGATATTTCTGAATCTTTGTTTGAAGAATTTTTAGAAGAAAATTACAAAGAAGCAAAAGCTGAATTTTTTATCCCATTAGTTGTAAATCATTGCATTGTTAATAAAACAGCTACTATGGAAGTGCTAAAATCAAATGCACGTTGGTTTGGTGTAACTTATAAACAAGATAAAGAATATGTTACTTCTGAAATTCAAAAATTAAAGAATAAAGGTGTTTATCCAATCAATTTATGGTAATTAAAACTTTTTTAATAGTCTATAGATATTAAATTCAGCCATTTGAAATAATTAAATATTTTAATTTAAAATAATTTACATTCAAAATTTAAATCTACTTTTGATTCTACTTTTGAAATTAGCTTATGAGTAAAATAATTAAAAAAATAGGAGTTTTAACTTCTGGTGGAGATGCGCCAGGAATGAACGCTGCAATACGTGCAGTTGTTAGAGCATGTGCTTATTATAAAATTGAATGTGTAGGCGTATATAGAGGTTATCAGGGTTTAATTGAAGGTGATTTTAAATTGCTTTCAGCAAGACATGTTAGTAATATAATAAACAGAGGTGGAACAATTTTAAAATCGGCAAGATCAAAAGATTTTAGAGCAAAAGAAGGTAGGGAAAAAGCATACCAAGAAATTCAAAAAGAAGGTATTGATGCATTAGTATTAATTGGAGGAGATGGAACATTTACAGGAGGAATGGTTTTTAATGATGAATTTAACTTTCCTTGTATAGGTATCCCAGGTACTATTGATAATGATATTTTTGGAACAAATTATACAATTGGATATGATACTGCATTAAATACAGTTGTTGAGGTTATTGATAAAATTAGAGATACAGCCAGCTCACATAACAGACTATTTTTTGTAGAGGTAATGGGCAGAGATGCCGGTTTTATAGCCTTAAATGCAGGTGTTGGAGCTGGAGCTGAAGAAATTTTAATTCCAGAGGAAGATTTAGGTTTAGAGCGTTTGTTAGAATCACTAAAAAGAACTAAAAGATCTGGTAAATCATCTAGTATTGTTGTGGTTTCTGAAGGTGATAAAATTGGGAAAAATGTTTTTGAATTGGCAGATTATGTTGAAGAAAATTTACCGCAATATGAAGTTAGAGTTTCTGTTTTAGGTCACATGCAACGGGGTGGTTCACCTAGTTGCTTTGACCGTGTTTTGGCATCAAGATTGGGTGTTAAAGCAGTAGAATTATTGTTAGATGGTAAAACTAATTTAATGGTTGGATTGTTAAATAATAAGGTTGAAACTACCAATTTAGAGAATGCCGTAAAGGGGCATCATCATATCAATAAAGAATTATTACGAGTAAGTGATATTATGTCAATTTAATTGAAATAACTTACATTTTATTAAAGAAAATCTGGTAAAGATAAATGATAAAAGTTGGTATAAATGGATTTGGTAGAATTGGTAGATTAGCATTAAGATCCATTATTAATAGAGAAAATATAGAAGTTGTTGCAATTAATGATTTATTAGATGTAAGCCACTTGGCTTATTTATTAAAATTTGATTCTGTTCATGGTCGATTTAAAGGAACCATTGAAATAGAAAAAGAAATGTTGATTGTAAATGGCAAATCGATAAGAATTACTTCAGAAAAAAAACCAGAAAATATTAAATGGGATCAAGTAGATGTAGATTTTGTAATTGAGTCTACGGGTTATTTTACTGATATAAATAGTGCTGCTTTGCACCTTAAAGGGGGTGCTAAAAAGGTTGCTATTTCGGCACCATCTATAGATGCTCCAATGTTTGTAATGGGTGTAAATAATAAAGAATTGACTAAAGATGATTTAGTTTTTTCAAATGCATCTTGCACTACAAATTGTTTGGCTCCAATTGTTAAAGTTTTACATGAAAATTTTGGTGTAATTGAAGGTTTGGTAACTACGGTTCATTCAACAACTTCTAGTCAAAATACAGTAGATGGTCCATCTAAAAATTGGAGAAGAGGAAGAGCGGCATTAAATAATATGATACCAACTACAACAAGTGCTTCAGAAGCTTTGTCTAAAATAATTCCAGAAATGGATGGTAAAATTTTAGCTATGGCAGTAAGAGTTCCAATAGTTGATGTTTCATTAGTAGATTTGACTGTTAGATTAAAAAAATCGACTAATTACAAGGCTATAAAAAGCGCAATGAAATATGCTTCTGAAAATGAGTTAAAAGGAATATTAGGATACACAGAAGATGAAGTTGTATCACAAGATTTTGTATCGGAACCAAGAACATCAGTTTTTGATGCTTCAGCAGGTTTAGAGCTAAATGAGAATTTTTTTAAAATTATTTCGTGGTATGATAATGAGTTTGGTTATGCGAATAAAATAGTTGATTTAATAGAATATTCTGCATCACTTTAATTCACAAATAAAGATTAATTTTACATAGAAAAAAAATATATAAATATGGAAATTGCAATTATAGCACATGATGGAAAGAAAACTGAAATGGTTCAATTTTTAATGGATTTTAAAGCGGTTTTACAAGCAAAAAAAATCACGTTAATTTCAACTGGAACTACGGGTAAAAATGCTGAAAAGGCAGGATTTAAAGTAGAGAAATTTCTTTCTGGTCCATTTGGTGGTGATGCTCAAATTGCTGCCCGAGTTGCTGAAGGGAAAACAGATATGGTATTCTTTTTTAGAGATCCATTAGGAATGCATCCTCATGAACCAGATATTGCAATGTTAATGAGGTTATGTGATGTTCATGATGTTCCATTGGCTACAAATCCGGCAACAGCAGAACTATTAATAAAATCTATTTAGTTTTATTATTTAATAGCAATCATTGAAATTTCAACATGTACAAACTTTGGTAAGTTTGCAACTTCAACAGTTTCACGTGCAGGAGCAGTTTCACTGTTAAAATAGCTGCCATAAATTTCATTTATTTTTGAAAAATCATTCATATTTGTTATAAATATTGTTGATTTCATCACGTTTTCAAATGTCATTTCCGCTTTTTCCAAAACAGCCTTCATATTTTCCATTACCTGCTTCGTTTCATTTTCAATAGAGTCTAAAACCAATTCACCAGATGATGGATTTATTGCAATTTGACCAGAAGTAAATAATGTATTTCCAGCCAAAACGGCTTGATTATAAGGGCCTATTGGTGCTGGAGCTTTTGAAGTATTTATAATTTTTTTCATAATAAATAAATTAGAATAATTGCTTATCTGGAACTTGTCGTTTATCGTATTTTAAATCACTAAGCATAGATGATTTAACTCCAATAAAGAAATAATATGTTTGTCTGTCTCCAAAAGGAACCCAGTTAAAATTTAATTTCCAACTATCAAGATCTCTTGAAAACCTTAATTGCGTATAAGAGAATCCTTGATTTTTCATGTCGTAACCAGAGGAGAAACCAACTCCCCATTTTGGAGTTAATTCAATATCACCAGAAAACATTAATGAATGTGAAGATATTTCCTTTTGACGATTAGAATTTGCATAATTTAAAGCATACGCAAGTTTTAGAGTCCAAGGAATTTTTGACTCAAATAGTTTAGATTCTTTTGTTTCAGATTTATTACCAGTACCAGCAGGAGTTTGTTGGTTGGTAGCCGTTAAATTTTCACCAAATACGCCATCAGAATTATTGTCTTCTTCATTTTGCTCTTCTTTAGACTTTCCTTTACCATCTTTTTTACTTGCTAAGGAATAATTCATTGTAAGACCTGCATTTGTAAGTCTAAATAAACTACCTCCATTATTAATATTAAAAGTGTTTATTTTTTTTCCATTAACGTCTAATGCGTATGGATCTAAGGTAGCTCGAACATTAAGATTTAGCTTGTTATTAAAAAGTTTTGTTCCTGCATTTACGCCTACGGGACTCCATTTTAAAGAGTCTGCAGCCATATTATAACTAGATGAGAAATTTAAATTATTTAATAAAATAATTTTTTTAGCTTCTGTTTCTGTATCTGTTGAATCTTTTTTTCTAAGTTTTGCTTCTAAATTATTGTTTAACGTAAAATTTAAACTATTTGATAATCCGGTTCCAGGTTTACCAAAAATACCATTAGCAAATGGTGAATATTCTCCTATGTCATTTGGGTCGTCACTTTGTTGAAACTCTTCGTTGTAAGAACTAAAATCTGGTCTATAACTATAAGATACACTAGGTCTAACAACATGACGAATTGCTTCAATATTTCCTTTTTTAAATTTAAACATTCCATAAAATGTAGTTCCTAAAGAAACAGCTGTTGAGTATTCTCTAAATGTACTAAAACTACTTATTGTATCAGTAACAACTGCATTTTGTATGTCATCAAATTTTTTGCTTAGCCTATCAAAATACCAAACTTCTTTATAGTTTAAACTTGGAGAAATTGTAAAATATTTTAAAGCCTTCATGTTGGTATTCATAGTTGCATTGTGCTGAATTCCAGATTTAGCTTCGTCAAACATTTCTTTTTTAAAGAAAAATTCATCATTAGTAACAATTCTATTATCTCCTTTCATAGTATATGTTAAACCAGTCTTTTGTATCGCATTCTTTTTAACTCCATTTTTACCAGTAAAAGGATATATTCTATCCATATTTAATTGTAAAGAAGGTAAAGTCATATTTATTTCTTCTGTATTTGTATTTTGGGAATGCGTCATAGATAACGACACGTTAAAAGGCGTTCCAACAAAGTTTTTATAATATGAAATAGATGAACTTAAATTGTTATTTAAAAATGCATTGGTGTTGTATTCGTTGTTAGATTGTTTGTAATACTGACTACTTCCTAAGTTTACTGAAGCAGAGAATCTTGAATTGGGACTTGCTTTAGCGTCTTGGGAATGGCTCCATCTAATATTATAATTTGTAGCCTTGGAATAATCATCAAAACCTTTTAAGCTGTTTATTAGGTTTTCATATCGAAAATTAAAATTTCCAGAAAATTTATAACGTTTAGCATAACCAGATTCAGTTCTTAAACCCCAACTTCCATTTGTATAAATGTCTCCTAATACGGCTAAATCAAAATTATCATTTAGTACAAAATAATAACCACCATTTTGCAAAAAATATCCTTGTCTGTTGTTTTCTCCCCAGGTTGGCATTAAAAAACCTGAAGTTCTTCCCTTGGTTAATGGAATATATGCAAATGGCAATACAATTGGAGTAGGAACATCCGCAATAACTAATTGACTTGAACCAGCAACCAATTTTTTATCCTTTATAAATTTAGCTTTAGGAATTTTAATGTAGTAATCAGGCTTTTCTTTATCGGAAGTAGTAAGTCTAATATTTTCAATAAAAATAATGGAATCATTATGTTTTTTACTTACTTCACCTAAAATGATAATTCCTTGTTGTTCAGTTTTTAAATTCCATATTTTTGCTTTCTCACTTTTGAAATTAAACTGAATAGTATCCTGCACAGATTCCTGATTACCTTGTTTAAATACCGGGAGTTGAGAATAAGTTCCAACGCTATCTATAATTCCTTTAGCAATTACTGAATTTGTATTATTGTCTATTTCAATATAACCAGCAGTTAAATCAATATCCTTATAATGAATATGAGCATTATTATATAAAATAATTTTATTATTTATAATATCTTGTCTTATTAAACTATCTGCACTATGCTCTATAATTCCTTCAAGCAATTCAACAGGTTTTTTAATAGTATCTTTTGGTTTAATTAGGAGCGAATCACTTAGCTTTAAATTAAGTGAATCTTTTAGAGGTATTATAGTGGTGTCTTTTACTTTAACCGGAATTTCTTCAGAAGAACTTTGCTTTATTTCTTGTGAATAAATGGTTAAATTGATAAAGCAAAAAGCCAATATCAAAAAAAAGAGAGAATATATTTTTTTATTGTGCGTTTTAATAATTAAAATATTTGTAAAAACGTGATTTAAATTGGGTTGATAGCATAAGTTTATTTAATTTAGCTTTCAATCAATCAAGCACATTTTTGATTGTTTGTAAATGTATGGCTCAATAATTGTATCACCAAATAACAGTTGCCAAAAATAATTAAAATTATTGATGAACTCACTACTCTTTTATATATTTAAATTATCAACGAAATTCAGTATGATTTTCGTATTTTTTCTTGCAATACTTTTTAATAATTTTGAAGGTTATGCACAAAACAAAGATTTTATAGTTGTTTTAGATGCTGGTCATGGAGGTAAAGATCCGGGAAAAGTTGGTTATAAAAAATTTAAAGAAAAAGACATTGCCTTAAATATTGTGTTGCAAGTTGGCAAATTACTAGAGCAACAACAAAATGTTAAAGTTATTTACACTAGAAAAACTGATGTTTTTGTTGAATTGAAAGAAAGAGGTAGTATTGCAAATAAAGCAGATGCAGATTTGTTTGTTTCGGTACATTGTAATGCACATCATACTCAGGCTTCAGGGGCTGAAACTTGGGTTTTGGGGACCCATGCGAATAAACAAAATTTTGAAGTTGCAAAAGCTGAAAACTCAGTAATCTTGCTGGAAGATAATTATAAGATTAATTATAAAGGCTTTAATCCAAACTCACCAGAATCTTTAATTGGTTTAACTTTAATGCAGGAAGAATATTTAGACCAAAGTATTCAATTGGCAAGTATTATTCAGGACGGATTTACAACAAAATTGAAAAGAAAAAACAGAGGAGTAAAGCAAGCTGGTTTTGTTGTATTACATCAAACGTATATGCCAAGTATTTTAATTGAAACAGGTTTTATAACTAATACAAAAGAAGGTACTTATTTAAATTCTAAAATTGGTCAGCAAAAATTTTCTGAATCCATTTTTAAAGGTGTTACTAAATATATTGAACAGTTAAATCTAAATACAATTGCAATTGATGAAGTTGAAGCTATTGATAATATTAAAAAAGATGAAGTAACCGAAGTTTCAGAAGAGGATAGTAATGTATTTTTTAAGGTTCAAATTGCATCAGGATCTCGAAAGTTAGTGACTAAAGCATATAATTTTAAGGGTTTAAATAATATAGACAGAATTAAAATAGGAAACAGTTATAAGTATTATTTTGGAAATACTTCCAATTATTCCGAAATAAAAAAAATGCACAGTATCGCAAAATCTAAAGGTTATTCTACTGCTTTTATTGTTGCATTTAAAAATGGAGAAAAAATTTCAGTTGAAGAAGTTTTAAAAAAATCATAGTATTTTTGACATTTACTACCAAAAATAATTAGTAATATTGCTTTAAATTTATTTATATTTTGAAAATTTCAAGAGAATTAAAAACAGGTGTTGTTGCAGTAACGGTAATAGCATTATTTATTTGGGGTTATAATTTTATGAAAGGTCTAAACATATTTGATGGACCAATAAAAACATATTATACTGAATATAGTAATGTTCAGGGTTTAAACACGGCTAGTGTGGTTACAATTAATGGTGTTGAGGTAGGGAAAGTTGTAAATATTAACTTCAATAAAGATGTTGATAAAAGAGGGAATTTAATAGTTGAATTCAGTGTTGAAAACGATTTTGAGTTTTCAAAAAATAGTGTAGCTAAAATTTACAGTGCAAGTTTAATGGGTGGAAAATCTTTAGCAATTGTGCCTTCTTATGAAGGAGAAACAGCTAAACCAGGAGATTTTCTGCAAGGAGAAATAGAGTCTGATTTATTTTCTTCTGTTACTGAAAAATTAAACCCGTTACAAGCAAAAGTTGAGAATGTTATTAAAAGTGCAGATTCTTTAATGACTGGTTTAACAGATGTTTTAGATGTTAAAAGCAGACAAAGTTTAAAGGCTAGTATTTTAGAGTTAAATGGAACTGTTTCAAATTTTAAATCTGCCTCTGAATCCATTAATAAAATGGTTAAGGAAAATGATGAAAAAATTTCTAAAACATTAGATAATGCTGAGAAAATGACAGCAAATCTGTCTAAACTTTCAGATACTTTAATGAATGCAAACATTGGCGCTACAGTAAAAAATATAGAATCAACTATTAATAGCTTAAATAAGGTTTTAGCTGGATTAGAAGCTGGTGATGGATCTTTAGGTAAATTATTAAAAGATGAAGCGATGTATAACAATTTAACAAATGCCTCTAAAGAATTAGAAGAACTGTTAAATGAAATGAAATTACATCCAAAACGCTTTGTTCATTTTTCATTATTTGGAAAAAAAGAAAAAGCTTATAATCCGGAGATTAAGGAATAAAATAAACTTGTAATGAGCTGGATTACTATAATTCCATACAAAGAAGCTACAGGAAAACTCAAAAAACTTTATGATAGGGTAAAAGGACCAAACAATAATGTAGATAACATTATGTTGGCTCATAGCTTAAGGCCACATTCAATGGCTGGGCACATGGCACTTTATAAAAATGTGTTGCATAATTCTGAAAATACAATTCCAAAATGGTTTTTAGAGACAATTGGAGTATATGTAAGCAAATTAAATAATTGCGATTATTGCATAAAACACCATTCAAAAGGTTTAGAAAAACTATTAAATAACAGTCAGGAATTTAATAATATAATAGTAAATTTACAATCTCATTTATTTTGTAAAATATTTGATAATAAATATGAGAAAGCTTTAAATTATTCTAAATTGCTCACTTTAAATCCAGAAAAGGTTTTAAAAGCTGATATAGATGAGCTTATTAAAGTAGGATTTTCAAATGGAGAAGTGTTAGAAATAAATCAAGTTGTTGCATATTTTAATTATGCAAATAGAACTGTTTTAGGGCTGGGAGTAAATACAAATGATGATATATTAGGATTATCACCAAACGATATTTTTAACGAAAAAAGTTGGAATCATCAATAAATTAAGTATATGAATTATATTGACAACATATTATTTGCAATTCTTCTATTTTTAGGAGTTGGATTTTTTGTAAGAAATATTAATAAATTAACTAGAAATATAAAACTTGGAAAACAAGCAGATAGATCTGATAACCCAGGTTCTCGTTGGAAAAATATGGCTATGATTGCTCTTGGGCAATCAAAAATGGTGAAGCGTCCTATTGCAGGTATACTACATATTATTGTTTATGTTGGATTTATTATTATCAATATAGAAGTAATTGAAATAATTATTGACGGACTTTTTGGTACACATAGAGTTTTACATTTTTTAGGAGGTTTTTATAATTTTTTAATTGGTTCCTTTGAAATATTAGCACTATTAGTTTTAGTTTCAGTTTGTGTATTTTGGATAAGAAGAATGATTATAAGAATTCCTCGCTTTTGGAATAAAGAAATGAAAGGTTTCCCAAAGAATGATGCCTTATATATTTTATATTTTGAAATGGTTTTAATGTCGTTATTTTTAATAATGAATGCTACAGATGTACCTTTTCAACAAGCAGATTCCGGAAATCCTATTAGTCAATTTTTAGTGCCATTTTTTGAAAACTTTCATTCAAGTACGCTTTACTATATTGAACGTAGTGCTTGGTGGTTGCATATTACTGGTATTTTAATATTTCTTAATTATTTATATTATTCTAAGCATTTACATATTTTATTAGCATTTCCAAACACCTATTTTGCCAATTTAAATCCAAAAGGACAACTTACAAATTTGGAAGCTGTAACTAATGAGGTTAAAATGATGATGGATCCAAGTGCAGACCCATTTGCAGCTCCACCTGAAGGCTCTGAAGATGAAATGCCAGAAAAATTTGGAGCTAGTGATGTTACCGATTTAAATTGGGTTCAATTAATGAATGCCTATACGTGTACAGAATGCGGCCGCTGTACTTCATCTTGCCCAGCAAACATTACAGGAAAAGAACTTTCTCCAAGAGCTATTATGATGAAGACACGTGATAGGTTAGAAGAAGTTGGCGAAAATATTAATAAAAATGGCGAATTTAAAGATGACGGTAAGCAATTATTGAATGATTATATAACAGCTGAAGAAATTTGGGCTTGTACAAGTTGTAACGCTTGTGTGGAAGAATGTCCTGTAAATATTGATCCATTATCAATTATAATTGATTTGAGAAGATATTTAGTTATGGAGCAATCAGCAGCCTCACAAGAATTAAATATGATGATGACGAATATTGAAAACAATGGAGCTCCTTGGCAGTATAACCAAATGGATAGATTAAATTGGAAAGACGAATAACATAACTATAAAAATCAAAATTTAAAAGAATGAAAAAAGAAGATGTTGAAAAGTTGTTACATGACAAAGTAGAAGATGGATTGCATATCAGCCCTATCTTACCTGAAGGAATTAAAAATTACTTAATTGACATTGATGGTACCGTAACTGAAGATGTTCCGAATGAAGAGCCGGAAAGAATGGGAACTTGTGAACCTTTTCCAGATGCCTTAGCAACTTTAAATAAATGGTATGACGAAGGACATATTATTTGTTTCTTTACATCAAGAACTGAAGAGCACAGAGAAGTAACAGAAGCGTGGTTAAGTAAGCACAATTTTAAATATCATAGTTTATTAATGGGAAAACCAAGAGGAGGAAACTACCATTGGATTGATAACCATTTAGTAAAAGCAACAAGATATAGAGGTCAGTTTACAGATTTAGTAGCTAAAGAAGTTACTATTGAAGTTTTTGATGACGGAAAACACGAATAAAATTTAAAATATTTTAGTATGAATGTACCTACAATGGCTGAAATGATGGCACAAGGAAAACAACCTGAAGTTTTATTCTGGGTTGGGTGTGCAGGGAGTTTTGATGATCGAGCAAAAAAGATTACAAAAGCTTTTGTTAAAATTTTAAACAAAGCTAATGTTGAATTTGCAGTTTTAGGTACTGAAGAAAGTTGTTCAGGAGATCCTGCTAAAAGAGCAGGAAACGAATTCTTATTTCAGATGCAGGCAATGACAAACATTGAAATTTTAAATGCATATGAAATTAAAAAAATTGTAACAGCTTGTCCTCATTGTTTTAATACTATTAAAAATGAATACCCTCAATTAGGAGGTAAATATGAAGTTGTTCATCATACAGAATTGTTAAAGTCTTTATTGGATGATGGACGACTTTCTATTGAAGGTGGTAAATTTAAAGGTAAAAAAATTACTTTTCACGACCCTTGTTATTTAGGTAGAGCAAATGATATTTATGAAGCACCTAGAGAGCTTATTAAAAAGTTAGATGTTGAATTGGTTGAAATGAAACGTTGTAAAACCAACGGTTTATGTTGTGGTGCTGGAGGAGCTCAAATGTTTAAAGAACCAGAAAAAGGAGATAAAGACATTAATGTTGAACGTACGGAAGATGCTATAGCGGTAACACCAAATATTATTGCAACTGGTTGTCCGTTTTGTAATACAATGATGACTGATGGTGTAAAAGCCACAAATAAAGAAGAAGAAATTGAAGTGTTGGATATTGCAGAATTAATTGCAAATGCCGATGACTTATAATCATAAAAACTATTATAATAGTAGTATATGATTAAACACTACATTAAAGCTGCTCGTTTAAGAACTTTACCATTATCAGTTTCAGGGATTATTGTTGGTAGTTCTATTGCAGCTTCTCAAGGTTATTTTAATATAGTTATTTGTGTTTTAGCGTTATTAACTACAATTGGTTTTCAAATTATTTCAAATTTTGCAAATGATTATGGTGATGGAGTAAAGGGAACCGATAATGAGGATAGAATTGGACCAGAAAGAGCCATACAGAGTGGTGTAATCACTCCAAGTCAAATGCTTAGTGCTATTAAAATAGCTGTTGGTTTAACCTTTGTAATTGCCGTACTGTTAATTTATATTTCTTTTGGAAAGGAAGATTTTTTAAATCTTTTTATCTTTTTTATTTTAGGAGTTATGAGTATTGTTGCTGCAATAAAATATACAATGGGTAAAAAAGCTTATGGTTATAGCGGTTTTGGAGATTTCTTTGTATTTATATTTTTTGGACTAGTAAGTGTTTGTGGAAGTTATTATTTATTTGCAAAGCAATTAGATTTTACAATTTTTTTACCAGCCTTTTCTATCGGATTATTGAGTATTGGTGTTTTAAATTTGAATAATATGCGTGATAGGGAATCGGATATTAAATCGGGAAAAAAAACATTGGTTGTTAAAATTGGAAGTGAATTTGCTAAATACTATCACTATTATTTATTAATAGCATCATTTTTATTTGCTTTATTGTATGCGATGATCCATTATAAATCACCTTTTCAATTTCTGTTTATAATAGCATATATTCCAATAACCAGGCATTTTATGGTTGTATATAAAAATAGTGTATTAAAGTTATTAGATCCAGAATTAAAAAAGTTGGCTATAAGTACATTCTTATTTTCAATATTATTTGGTTTAGGATTAATTTTGTAATGATTTTTTTTTGTGACATTAATTACTAAAATTAAAAATATAAAAGATATATTTGTCCGTTATTAGAAGTGTTAATGAAAAATCAATTTTTAGGCATATTTTTTTATCTTCTTTATTTATTGGCAATGATGCGTCCAATTGTTCCAATAATAGAATATTATGCTAATTATGATTATATAGCAACAGTACTTTGTGAAAACCGTGACAAGCCCTATTTGGAATGTAATGGTAAGTGTTATTTAGAGAGTCAGATTAAAAAGAACAATCATAATAACCACGATCATAAATCAACTGTACCTCAAATTAATCTTGCTGATTATCCAGTAAGTCCATTAGATCAATATGCATTAAAAATAGTAGAATTCAAACAGTTTCATTCAAAATATTTGAAGGAAATAAATTATTCTACACAAGATTATCATACCTCTATTTTAAAACCACCCCAGTTAGTTTCTTAACTTTATAATTACGCTTTTTAAATCCAAAATAAACATATTATTGGTTAATTATCTATGATAATAAGTTAATCGTATGTTGTTGATGCGTAATGAATTAACATAAAATATAAATTTAATATTTCCAGTATCAATATCTCATTCAAAAGTTTTGAAAGAATTGATTTATTATAACATATACAATTGGAAAAAATAATAAGAACTAATTAAAAAATAATGATTAATAAAATAAAACTATGCTTTTTAGTACTACTAATTAGTGTGGGCTCAATTGCTCAAACTATTAAAATAAACGGTAGAATTACAGATAAAAACTCGAATGAACCAATAGAATTTGCAACAATTAAAGTTTTAAAAAACAACGTATTTACAACTTCAGATATAAATGGAGAGTTTACATTAAAAGCAATTATTGGTGATAAAGTTGAAGTTTCACATATAAGTTTTAAAACAATAATTATAGTATTGCAACATCTAAATGATATACAACTTGAGCCTACTCAAATTGAGTTAAACGAAATTTTGGTTGCAGCAAATCCGCTTCAAGATATATCACATTCTGTAATTATTGATGATGCAGAAAAGAGAATAAGTCAACCAAGAAGTGTTGGAAATTTATTTAAGGATATTAAAGGTTTTGGAATTGTTAAAAGAGGTGCTTATGCTTCAGAGCCTGTTTTTCGTTCATTTAAATATGAACAATTAAATGTTCAGTACGATGGAGGTTTTAAAGTGTTAAATGCGTGTCCTAATAGAATGGATCCTATCACAACGCACGTGATTCCAGAAGAAATTGAAAAAATAGAAATTGTAAAAGGTCCATTTACAGTTCGTTTTGGACAAAACTTTGGAGGAATTATAAATTTGGTTTCTAAAAATCCAACTAAAGATCAAATTGGTTTTCACGGAAGTGTAGAGGGAGGTTTTGAATCCAATGGAAATAATTTAGTAACTGGGGCTTCAATGTTATATGTTGGAAATAAATTTGATGTTCATTTTAACGGTTCATACAGAGATTTTGGAGATTATAAAGATGGTGATGGTACAGAAGTTCCTTCATCATTTAAAACAACAGATTATTCAGTAAAATTAGGATTCGATCCAACTGAAAAACAACGACTTCAATTAACTTGGAGACAATCTTTTGCAAGAGATATTGATCACGCTGGTTTACCGATGGATTCGCCTTATGATGATAGTTTATTGGCTGGAGTTGATTATAAATTAAAAGATATTTCTGAAAAGATAAACAGTTTTTCAGTGAAAGCATTTATATCAAATGTTGATCATTTAATGACCAATGAAAATCGACCTAATTTTATGATGGTTGATGCACAATCTCCTGTAGAATCTTGGACGTATGGCGGTAAAGCGGAGTTGGTGTTTAGTCCTTCAACAAATTCAAGAATTTATACAGGTATTGATGCTAATTTAATTGATAGAAATGGTGATAGAACCCGAGTAGTAAAAATGATGAATGGAAATATGCTTCCAACTCCTAAAGTTTTTGTAGATAAAATTTGGCAAGATGCCAGCATAAATGATCTTGGTGTTTTTGCTGAAGGAAAATTTAAAGTTGCTGATTATATGGTTTTAACAACAGGTGTTAGGGCAGATTTTATTACTACTTCATTAGATGATGCAGCACCTGATTTTGAGGCTCTTTATGGAGGTGTAATTGATGATGAATCAGAAGTGAATGTGAGTGCAAATGCCTCTTTAAAATATCAAAAAAATGGATTTCAAACACAATTAGCATTAGGTAGAGGAGTTAGAACAGCATCAATGATTGAACGTTATATCAATCATTTTTCAGTTGGAGTAGACCCTTATGAGTATGTAGGAAATCCAAATTTAAAGCCAGAGGTTAATAATCAGATCGAATTATCTTTTCTTAAGAAATTTGAAACAATTGAAGTGGGTGCAGCTGTTTTTCATTCCTTTTTAAGAGACTATATTACGGCAAAAGTAAATCAAGACATTCCAAGAAAATTTATGCCAACCACACCGCCTATTTATACAAAACAATTTATAAATATTGATAAAGCATCACAAACTGGAGTAGAATTCACTTTAAATATAAAAGCTACTGAAAAATTAACGTTTACATCCGATGTATCATATACAAGAGCTCAAAACAAAGATTTTGGCGAACCATTAGCTCAAATACCACCATTTATGGCAAATTTAGGAGCAAAGTTTGAAGATGATAAATTTTGGATTTCGTTAAATTCAAGATTAGTGGCAACACAAGATCGTATTTCAACTTCTTTTATGGAACAAGAAGCACCCGGATTTGGAACTATGGATTTAAGAGTTGGATTTATTCCATTTGAAGGATTTTCAATTGGAGCTGCAGTATTAAATATGTTTGATAAAACTTATTATGAGCATTTAAATTATTCATTTAGTAACTCAAATACATTATCAGGACGAATTTACGAACCAGGTAGAAATTTTACTACCTATCTCAAGTATAAGTTTTAGATATTAGACTATACTTATTTGTTTGTTTGGAACCACAGAAATTAATTTTTCTGTGGTTCTTTTTTATGGAATAATTTAATTAAATTGCAGTAAATCAACTAAAAACCACTTCAGCATGAAAATCACCTATTTAGGACATTCAACTTTAAGCATTGAAACGAAAGATAAAACATTATTAATTGATCCATTTATAACAGGGAATGAGTTAGCAAAGGAAATAGATATTAATAAGTTACAAGCAGATTATATTTTAGTAACACACGCGCATCAAGATCATATTTTAGATGTGGAGGCTATTGCAAAAAGAACAGGAGCTAAAGTCATTTCTAATTATGAAATAGTTACTTTCTTTGAAAATAAGGGGATTTCTGGTCATCCAATGAATCATGGAGGTAAATGGACTTTCGATTTTGGAACTGTGCATTATACCAATGCAATTCATTCAAGTTCATTTCCTGATGGAACTTATGGTGGACAACCAGGTGGTTTTGTAATAGAAACAAGTCATCATAGATTATATATTGCAGGTGATACAGCTTTAACCTATGATATGAAATTAATTCCTGAGGTAATTGGTGAATTAGATTTAGCAATTTTACCAGTAGGAGATAATTTTACAATGGGTATAGATGAAGCAATAAAAGCAAGTAGATTTTTAAGCTGTAACAAGGTTTTAGGATATCATTATGATACTTTTGGATATATAAAAATTGATCATAAAGAAGCATTTACAAAATTTGCAAATGCAAAAAAAGAATTATTTTTATTACCAATAGGAGGGAACTTGAAAATATAATTAAAATATAAATTTTTAAAATGAATACAAATAAAATTATAGGAATTGTGTTAATTTTAGCAAGCTTATTTTTAGGCTATACTGGAATTAACAAAATAAGTGAAAGTTCAGTATCAGTGAAATTATTAGATTTAAAAGTAGATATGTCCGATAAATCTGGTAAGGAAGAAGGTTATATTTATCTGGGATTAGCTGTAGTTTTATTTGGAGGGGGTATTTATATGGTGAAAAAGGCGAAATAATTAATTATTTTTTATAATAGTTAATAAAGTTTTTTCTCCTGTTTTTAAGCGGGTTAATGTATTAATGGTATTTTCTTGATCGGTAATTTCAATTTTCGCAGTATTTGGAGCGATAGTTCCAACATTTAGAGCTATTACCTTAATAGTAGTTATTTTTGAATTTAAGGGAATTATAAGTTCTTTTGTTTTTTTACTAACTATATAATTTTTTAAAAAAATAGTATCGTTGACATAAATATTAATTTTATCTCCATCAACTTTTCCAGCATCAAAAATAGATAGCTTAAGAACAGAGGAAGATGAAAACATACTTAAATTTTGATCAGGTTTTAAAATGTTCATTTTTAAAGAATCTAAGGTTTGAACAATACTTACACTGGATTTTACTTCTTTATTTATTGATTTAGATTTTTGAATTAGTTTATCAATTTTTACAGCTTTCTTGTCTATTTTAATGATATTCCTTAGTTTTATTTGTCCATTTATACAAGTGCTTCCATCGTTATAACGTCCTTCAAAATCACCTTCTATATTTTTTTTAGAACCTACATGATTCATTTTTCCATTAAAATGAATGTAGCAAAAATCATAATCAGAGATTGCAGATTTGGTATAAATAATTCCAACTTCTTTAAAAGATAACATATTGGTTATACTATTATAGTTTCCAGTAATATTAGATTTAGTTTCATGTTCACCGCCAATATCGGTAATTGAATAGCCAGAAATTAAATTATTGTTTTCCAGTAAATTTAATCGATAAGAGATAAAGGATGAATCGTTTAATTTAATAACTCCAAGATATTCTTGTTCTGTTTGTCCATATATAATACCACTATTAAATAAAAAGGTTAAAATAAAGATAAGACAACTTCCTTTTATGAGCATTTTTTGATTAAATTTGATTACAAATCTAAACTTTTATGTTATGAAATTAAAAATTATATTTACAATAGTATCTATACTATTGGTTACAAGTTTTAGTTATGCTTCTTTTCCTGTGAAAAGAGTTGCAGTGATTGATAATTCTTCTGAAATTAGTAAAGACTCAGTTACTGAGGTTTTAGTTTCTCCAGCAGCTTCCGGATCAGAAAAAAGCCAAGGAATTGCTTTATTATTAGGAATTTTTCTAGGTGGATTGGCAGGTCATAAATGGTATTTAGGAAATCCATGGTATATTAATGTGCTTTTTATAATTACTTTAGGTGGTCTTGGAATTTGGTGGATAATTGATATGATACGAATTATTACGGGAGATTATCAGCCACATAATGGTAATTATAAAGCTGATTTCTTTTAGAGATTAATAATTTATATAAATAAAAAAGAGAAGCAATTTGCTTCTCTTTTTTATTTCCAATTATTTAATTTTTTATTCTCATTAGAAGACTTTAGCCATTCTTTTTTTAAATCATTTGAAAGTAATCCAGTGCCATCGTGTTTCCAACCAGGTGGTTTTATAAAATATTTCAGTTTATTAATAAAGGATGTTTTAGCAGTAAAAGCATCTTTAGATAATGCAATCCATTCTTGAAAAGCAATTTTTAAAGGGTTAAATGTATTTATATTTGATACCAAGCCATAAACAACTTTTTCGTTTTCTAATTCTGGTTGAAAAGTTCCAAAAATTCTATCCCATATAATAAAAATTCCGGCATAGTTTCTATCTAAATACAATGGATTAGAACCGTGATGAACTCTATGATGGGATGGTGTATTAAAAACAGCTTCGAACCATCGAGGCATTTTGTGAATTAGCTCTGTATGAATCCAATACTGATATATTAAACTAACAGACATTTGAGCAAATATCATTAAAGGGTGAAAACCTAAAAAAGGTAATGCAATATAAAATATAAAACTAAAAAAACCACCAGTCCAGGTTTGTCTTAGGGCTGTACTTAAATTATATTTTTGCGATGAATGGTGTACAATATGTGAAGCCCAAAAAAATCGACTTTCATGACCCATTCTATGATTCCAATAATAGCAAAAATCATCTGCTAATGAAACTAAAACCCAGGCCCACCAAGTAAAAGGAATTGTTGTAACTCTAAAGTTTTCATATATAAATGTAAAAACAAAAACGACTAATAATTTGCTTATTAGGTCAATAAATACGCTCCCAATACCCATTATTAATGAAGCATATGTGTCTTTAATATTATAATTGTATGGTTTCTTTTTAAAAATTACAATTCCTTCAAAAGTAACAGTCACAATAAAAAATGGTATTGCGTAATAGATTAAATTTGGCAACTCTGGGATTTCCATAAGAGAGTATTAATTTTTCCCAATATATAAAAAATATTATTTATTTGTACCTTTCGGTTTTATAAAAAAAATGAAGGCATTTTATCAAAAATATATTTTGAACTTTAAACAAGCAAGCGGAACTTCACGCGGGGTTTTGCGAACTAAAGAAACTTTCTTTTTAAAAATTAATCAAGGCTCAAAAACTGGTTATGGAGAATGTGGTTTGTTTAGAGGTTTAAGTTTTGATGATAGACCAGATTATGAAGCGAAATTACAATGGGTTTGCAACAATATTACTAATAATATTAATGAATTATTAAATGAACTTATAGAGTTTCCATCAATTCAATTTGGATTGGAACAAGCAATAATATCACTTAAAAATGAAAATTCTTTTGAATTATTTCCTTCTAAATTTACCGAATCTAAAGATGCCATTAACATAAATGGATTGATATGGATGGGAAGCGAAGCTTTTATGACAGAACAAATTCAAGAAAAATTAAAAGCAGGATTTTCAACTATTAAAATGAAAATTGGAGCTATTGATTTTAAAACTGAAATTTCATTATTAAAAAGTATTCGGAAAAATTTTTCTTCAAAAGAGATAGAATTGAGAGTTGATGCAAACGGTGCTTTTAATCCAAATGAAGCCTTGGAAAAGTTAAAACGACTTTCAGATTTTGAAATTCATTCAATTGAGCAGCCAATAAAACAAGGTCAAATAAATGAAATGGCCAACTTATGCTCCAAAACACCATTGCCAATTGCACTAGACGAAGAATTAATTGGTGTTTTTGATGTAACAAAAAAGAAAGAATTACTACAAATAATAAATCCACAATACATAATTTTAAAGCCAAGTTTAGTTGGCGGTATTAAAGGTAGTGAAGAATGGATCAATTTAGCGGAAAAGCAAGAAATAGGTTGGTGGATAACATCTGCCTTAGAAAGTAATATTGGTCTAAATGCAATTGCACAATGGACTTATACATTAAATAATACAATGCCTCAAGGTTTAGGTACGGGTAGTTTATTTACCAATAATATTGAGAGTCCTTTGGAAGTTGAAAATGGGCATTTGCATTATAATAATAGAAAAAAGTGGAGTATTAATATATTCTAGTACCTAGCTTAAAATGTGTTTTAAAATTTAAATAAAAAAGTATAAATGAAATTTATTCAAGAAGCATATAAAGGAATTAATGAGTGGTGGGCATATTTATTAACGATTGTTTTATTGCTAATCGGTTGGCAATTTATTGGAATTATTCCATTGGTTGGCACAGCCTATTTTTATTCTGATGGATTGGATGATTTTATTACATCGGCTCAGGATAATTTTATGTCAGTTGGTATGGACTCCAATTTGTATTTATTATTAATGATTATAACTTTTTTAGGAGGTTTGTTAGCATTGTTTTTAGGAATTAAAACAATCCATAAACGTAAAATCACTACAGTTTTAACAAGTAGAAAAAAAATTGATTGGAATCGTGTTTTATATGCATTTTCAATTTGGGCAATTGTAGGAATTGTAATGACAGCCGTTGCTTATTATATGGCTCCAGAAGATTATGAATGGAATTTTAAGCCGGTCTCATTTTTTATTTTAGTAATTGTCTCATTTTTATTTTTACCAATACAAACAAGTATGGAAGAAGTATTGTTTAGAGGTTATTTAATGCAAGGTTTTGGAACTTGGTTTAAAAAAGGATTTGTTGCTCTAATTTTAACGTCCGTAATTTTTGGATTACTACATGGTTTAAACCCTGAAGTTGAAAAATTAGGATGGATTACGATGGTTTATTATATTGGAACAGGTTTAGTTTTAGGAATATTCACTTTAATGGATGAAGGAACGGAATTGGCTTTGGGTTTTCATGCTGCCAATAATATTATTGCAGCTATTTTAGTAACTGCAGATTGGGTAGCTTTTCAAACTGATGCCTTGCTAATGGATACATCAGAACCTTCTGTTGGTTGGGAAATGTTTTTTCCGGTATTAGTTTTATATCCATTAATAATTTGGATTTTCTCAATAAAATATGGTTGGAATAATTGGAAAGAAAAAATGTTTGGAACAATAAGAAAACCAGTTGTATTAAACGAAGATGAATTTATAGCTTAAATATATTGAGTAATTCACAGTTTCATATAGACTTTAAATTACAAGGAAAGTCATTTAATTCAAAAGAAGAATTAATTGATTATAGTAAGAGTATTTCTCCAGAAGTAGCTTCCTTTTTAAAGGATTGGTTTAATGATAAATTATATATTGAAGTTAAAACTTCTGGCTCTACTGGGACACCAAAGTTAATTCAGCTTCATAAAAAGCACATGATAAATAGTGCTAAAGCTACTGGCGAATTTTTTAAGTTACCTGAAAAAACTACTGCATTATTATGTATGTCCCCTAAATTTATTGCTGGAAAAATGATGTTAGTAAGAGCACTAGTTTCAGGTTGGGAAATTGATGTAGTTGAACCGATTTCAAATCCCCTTAAGAACAGTAAAAAGAGCTACGATTTTACTGCGATGGTTCCAATGCAATTGCATAATTCTATTAATGAAATTCATAAAATAAAAAAACTAATTGTTGGTGGTGGTATGGTTTCGAAAGAATTGTTAGATAAAATTCAAAATATTGATACCGAGATTTTCGCAACTTATGGAATGACAGAAACCATTACACATATAGCCGTAAAAAGGCTTAATAACGTTGATTACGTCATTGCGAGTGAAACGAAGCAACCTCATTATATTACACTTCCAAATATTAAACTATCTCAAGATTCAAGAAATTGTTTAGTAATTGATGCTCCTAAAGTTTCTACTAAAAATATTATTACCAATGACTTGATTGAACTGTTTTCTGAAACAGAATTTAAATGGCTAGGAAGATTTGATTCAATTATAAATTCTGGAGGCATAAAATTAATTCCTGAACAAATTGAAGAAAAACTTTCTGGAATAATTACACAACGATTTTTTGTAACTGGAATTCCAGATGTTGTTTTAGGAGAAAAATTAGTACTTATTATTGAAAAGAATAAAATCTCAGCCTCTGATATATTAAATGAAATTAAAAATTTAAAAACGTTGTCTCGTTTTGAAGTTCCTAAAGAAATTTATTTTGTAACAAATTTTATTGAAACTCCTACTCAAAAAATAAATAGAAAGAAAACAATTAAGTGTGCAAAATTTTTTAATTAATTAAAAAGCATAATATTGTAATATATTTATGCTATTATAGCTGAATTAATTTAATAATTCTAAAATTATCAATCTATGAAATTCTTTTTTAAGATTATAGTAATACTTCTATTTTCAACAAGTATTATATCTCAAAATAAAAGTGGAAATAATGAAATAGATTCGAATTCGAGTAACAATAAATACATTGTTGGAGATTTTGCAGAAGGTGGAGTTATCTTTTTTGTTGACAAATCTGGTGAGCACGGTTTAGTTATCGCTAAAAATGATCAAAGTTTAGGATTGAGGTGGAATGAAAATAGATTGCCAACAAAAGATGGCTTTCTTTCGAGTAAAAACAATACATCTAAATCAATTTTTAATTCTAAAAACAGAAAGGATCGTAGAAACAGCAAAACTAATGCTAAACGTATCTGTGCCAAATTAAAGATTAAAGAGGAGAATAAAACATATAAGAAGTGGTACTTGCCGTCTAAAGATGAATTAGAAATAATATATCTTAATAAAACGGCCATTAATGCAGCGTCAAAAGCAAAAGGAGGTAATCCTCTAAATATTAATTCTTTTTATTGGAGTTCTACAGAGTATGATGAAGAGAGTGCATGGGCGCAGAATTTTTTGGATGGAAAACAACAATTTTCTTTTAAAGGAAATAGTTATAATGTTCGCGCAATCAGAGCTTTTTAATTGTAAATAAGTATGTTTTCTATTTAAAAATACTTACTGAAAATTTTAATAAGTACTAAAGTTTTAATTCCAATTAAGCCTGCGTAAAACCAAATTGGATTTTTAGCAGTTTCCTTTAATTCGTAATAAGCCAGTTTTATTGAATTTGGCATATTTTTTAAATCATATTCTTGATTGCAATTTTTACAAATTGAATGACCAGATTTTTTACCAGATAAAAAAGGAATATGAATTAAATGTTTATAGGTGCCAAATATTAAAACTTTTGTGGTGTTTGCTGATTTGCAATTAGGACAAACAACATCGCTAGATGTTTCACTTTTTAATTTTGAATATTTTTTACCAACTAAAACCATACTTAATAATTATATTTCCATTGAATGATACACATTTTGAACATCATCATCTTCTTCCAATTTTTCTAATAATTTCTCAACATCAGCTTGTTGTTCTTCATTTAATTTTACTGTTGTTGTTGGAATTCGTTCAAAACCAGAAGATAAAATTTCTATATTAGTCTCTTCAAAATAACTTTGTAGCGCACCAAATTGCTCAAAAGGAGCATAAATGATAATCCCTTCTTCATCTTCAAAAACTTCCTCAACGTCAAAGTCAATTAATTCTAATTCTAGTTCTTCTAATTCAGTTGTAATATTTTCTTTATTTAATGTAAAAGTACACGTATGATCAAACATAAAAACTACAGAACCAGAAGTACCTAAGTTTCCGTCACATTTATTAAATGCAGCTCTAACATTAGCCACAGTTCTATTGTTATTATCCGTAGCAGTTTCAACAATAACCGCGATACCGTGAGGAGCATAGCCTTCAAATAAAACTTCTTTATAATTGCTTGTGTCCTTGTCAGCAGCTTTTTTTATAGCACGTTCAACATTTTCTTTTGGCATGTTTGCTGCCTTTGCATTTTGCATTACAGCTCTTAATCGAGAGTTTGTATCAGGATTTCCGCCTCCTTCATTAATAGCCATTACAATATCTTTACCAATTCTGGTAAAAATTTTTGCCATTGCAGACCAGCGTTTCATTTTTCTTCCTTTTCTAAGTTCAAAGGCTCTTCCCATAATTAACTATTTTTTAGTGGTGCAAATGTAATTATTAGTAACTGTTTTTACAATTGTTTTATACTTGAATAATTCCTAAATTAAATTGTTTTTCTATGGGAGCATGGTTTGCTGCTTCAATACCCATAGAAATCCATTTTCTGGTGTCTAAAGGTTTAATTACGGCGTCAGTCCATAAATGAGCTGCAGCATAATATGGTGAAGTTTGCGCATCGTATTTTTGTTGAATAGATTCCAAAATTTCCTGTTCTTTTTCTTTTGAAATTTCTATCCCTTGTTTTTTTAGTGAAGCAGTTTCAATTTGCAATAAAACTTTAGCCGCTTGTTCACCTCCCATAACTGCTAATCTTGCTGATGGCCAGGCAACAATTAATCGAGGGTCATAGGCTTTACCACACATTGCATAATTTCCTGCGCCGTATGAATTCCCTATTATAATTGTAAATTTGGGCACTACGGAATTACTAACAGCATTTACCATTTTTGCGCCATCTTTAATAATTCCTCCGTGTTCACTTTTGCTTCCAACCATAAAGCCAGTTACATCTTGTAAAAATACCAAAGGAATTTTTTTCTGATTACAATTTGCAATAAATCGAGTTGCTTTATCTGCAGAATCGGAATAAATTACACCGCCAAATTGCATTTCTTTTTTGCCATTTTTCACTACTTTTCTTTGGTTTGCAACAATTCCAACAGCCCAACCGTCAATTCGAGCATAAGCGCAAACAATTGTTTTACCATAATCTTTTTTGTACTCTTCAAATTCAGAGTTGTCAACAATACGTTCAATTATAGCACGCATTTCATATTGATCACTTCTAGATTTTGGTAGAATACCATAAATTTCTTCTGGGTTTTCAATTGGTTGCATAGGGTCATTTCTATTATAACCAGCTTTATCAAAATCTCCAATTTTGTCAACAATGTTTCTTATTTTATCTAATGCATCTTTGTCATCAAGTGCTTTATAATCGGTAACGCCACTGATTTCACAATGTGTAGTTGCTCCACCCAACGTTTCATTATCAATACTTTCACCAATTGCAGCTTTTACCAAATAACTTCCTGCTAAAAAAATACTTCCAGTTTTATCAACAATCATCGCTTCATCACTCATAATTGGCAAGTAAGCGCCACCTGCTACACAACTGCCCATAACAGCAGAAATCTGTGTAATTCCCATATTACTCATTACAGCGTTGTTTCTAAAAAT
This sequence comes from Lutibacter flavus, assembly GCF_900188355.1. Classification (GTDB taxonomy): domain Bacteria; phylum Bacteroidota; class Bacteroidia; order Flavobacteriales; family Flavobacteriaceae; genus Lutibacter; species Lutibacter flavus. Next base: position 249,271 of record NZ_FZNX01000003.1, on the reverse strand, counting down.
GCGTCCAAAATGTTCTTTATCTGGAAAAATTTCATCTTGCATTGGTAAATAAACACCAGCACTATCTACTAAATAAATTATTGGTAATTTATTTTCTATTGAAATTTCTTGAGCTCTCAAATTCTTTTTAGCCGTAATTGGAAACCAAGCTCCTGCTTTTACAGTTGCATCATTAGCTACAACAATACATTGTTTATTGTTAATATATCCAATTTTTACAACTACACCTCCAGAAGGACAGCCACCATGTTCCAGGTACATATCTTCTCCAACGAGGGCTCCAATTTCAATAGAATCAGAATTATTATCAAAGAGGTAATCAATTCGTTCTCTTGCTGTTAATTTTCCTTTTGCTTTATGTTTTTCAATCTTTGCATCTCCACCGCCTTTATAAACTTTTAACAGTTTCTTTTTTAATTCCGTTAACAGAAGTTTGTTGAAATCTTCGTTTTTATTGAAGTTGATGTCCATTTATAATTGATATTTTATGAAAGCTAAAGTACAAAATGAATGTTAAATAATGTTAAATAATTACCTAGAATTTAATTACCTAGGTAATTAAAATTATTTTATGTATATTTGTAAAGAATTTAAACTAAAAAAATGAAAAATATAATTACAATAGGAGGTAGTAACAGCAAAAATTCAATAAATAAAGTTTTAGCAGAATATGCGGGCGACTTAATAAACAATATAGAATTAGTAAAAATTGATTTGAATGATTTTAAATTACCTATGTTTTCTATTGATTTAGAAAATGAGCAAGGATTTTCAAAAGATTTAATTCGGTTAAATGAGCTATTTGAAAATGCAGATGGTTTTATAGTTTCATTAGCGGAGCATAACGGCTCATATTCAGTAGCTTTCAAAAATGCATATGACTGGCTTTCGAGAATGGAAGGAAAAGTTTGGAGAGATAAGCCAATGTTACTATTAACAGCTGCTCCTGGTGCAAGAGGAGGTAAAACGATGTTAGATATTGCTCTTGACAGGTTTCCTTATATGGGTGCAAATATCGTTGGTAGTTTAAGTTTTCCTTTTTTTAACGAAAACTTTAAAGGAAATGAAATCGTTAATTTAGAACTAAAATCGGAACTGTTGAATTTGGTAAGTGTGTTTGAAAAAAATATTTAGCGATGGGAGATTTTTCAAAAGATATAAATTCTACGTTCCCAAATGACCGGGTAAAGGCTTTACTCAATATAAAGTTTACTGCTAATTACTTAGATAATATTGGAAATTCAGTTTTAAAACCTTTTAATATTTCTGAACAACAATACAATATTTTAAGGATTTTAAGAGGAGCAAAAGAGGCGATTTCTGTTAAAACGGTAAAGGAAAGAATGGTTCAAAAATCACCAAATTCTACACGTTTAATGGATAAACTCTTAGAAAAAGGATTGATTGAACGCGTTAGATGCGAAAACGATAGGCGTGTAGTTTATGTTAAAATTAATAAAGAAGGATTGGCGTTATTAGATGAAATTAAGATTGATGAACTTGGAGATTCTATGAATAAAATTTCAGAAAAAGAAGCTAAATTATTAAACGAGTTATTAGATAAATTACGATAAAATAATTTTTTGTAATTCTTGCCTTCTCTGGAATGATAGAAGAAATAGAGTTTTATGTAAGTTTATTATTTGTATTTGATGAAATACTTTAACTAAATTAAAAAAAAATGAAGACAAAAATATATAGAGCAAAGGATAGAGGAACGGCAGATTACGGTTGGTTAAAAGCTAATTATTCATTTAGTTTTTCAAATTATTACAATCCGGAAAAATTGAATTTTGGTGCGCTAAGAGTTTTAAATGATGATACCATAGATGGTGGAATGGGTTTTGGAACACATCCTCATGATAATATGGAAATCATAACAATACCATTACAAGGTTCTTTAAAGCATAGAGATTCAATGAGTAATAAGTGGATTCCAATTGAAACTGGAGAAGTGCAAGTGATGTCTGCCGGAACCGGGGTGCAGCATTCCGAAATGAATAATTCACCAAATGAGAAAATTAATTTATTTCAAATTTGGATAATACCAAATGAGCAAGGAGTTGAACCTCGATATGATCAAAAAAAGTTTGAAGCCTCAGAACGAAAAAACAAGCTTCAAGTTTTGGTTTCTCCAATTTCTAATGAAGTTGAAGGTTCACTAACTATTCATCAAAATGCGAAAATTTCTAGAATTGATTTAGACGAAAACACTGACTTTAATTATAAAATAGAATCAGAATTTCAAGGGGTTTATGTGATGGTTATTGACGGTGAGGTACAAATTGATACTGAAACGTTAACAAAACGAGATGCTGTTGGTGTCGAACAAACAAACAATTTTGAAATAAAAGCAATTAAAAAAACGCAGTTACTATTTATAGAAGTTCCAATGCGATTTTAACTATTAATATATGTTTTTTGTTTTCTACGTCTTCAATATGAGGGCGTTTTTTATGGATTTTGGCTAAATTTTACGATATTTGCAGCCAATTAATAAATTTATTTAAATGAGTTTAATGAATAAAAACACCGTATTGGCTTGGGCTACATTTATAATGATTGTAACTGGATTAGGACTGATTGCTTTAGGAGCATTTAGATATAGAGATGTTTCTGGTTGGGGATTTGCGGCTGTTGGAGTTGGATTTTTAGCGAATGCTTGGGTATTTAATGCTTTAAAAGGGAGAGTTTAAAAACTTAGTTTAAAAGGTGGAAAGTTTAAAGCCAAAAGTTTTAAAATTTGAAAGTCGAATTTCTTGATACTTAATACAAGCTACTAAACACCAAAAATCAAAAAAATTAATAATACGATAAGATGTCAGACGATAAGAAGGTTATATTTTCAATGTCAGGGGTAAGCAAAACTTACCAAGGAGCAAATAAACCAGTTTTAAAAAATATTTATTTAAGTTTCTTTTACGGCGCTAAAATTGGAATTTTAGGTTTAAACGGATCAGGTAAATCAACTTTACTTAGAATAATTGCAGGATTAGAAAAAAGTTATCAGGGAGATGTGGTTTTTGCACCAGGCTATTCTGTTGGTTTTTTATCACAAGAGCCTCAATTAGATGATACTAAAACAGTGTTAGATATTGTAAAAGAAGGTGTTGCTGAAACTGTTGCAATATTAGATGAATATAATAAGATAAACGATATGTTTGGATTGGAAGAAGTATATTCTGATGCAGATAAAATGGATAAATTAATGGCGCAGCAAGCTTTATTGCAAGATAAAATTGATGCGGCTAATGCTTGGGAATTAGATACAAAATTGGAGATTGCAATGGATGCTTTACGTACTCCTGATGGTGATACGCCAATTAAGAATTTATCTGGAGGAGAAAGAAGAAGAGTTGCACTTTGTAGATTATTATTACAAGAGCCAGATGTATTATTATTAGATGAGCCAACAAACCATTTAGATGCTGAATCAGTGCATTGGTTAGAACATCATTTAAAACAATATAAGGGAACTGTAATAGCAGTTACCCACGATAGATATTTCTTAGATAATGTTGCTGGATGGATTTTAGAATTGGATAGAGGAGAAGGAATTCCTTGGAAAGGGAATTATTCATCTTGGTTAGATCAAAAATCGAAACGTCTTGCATTGGAGTCTAAAACAGCATCTAAACGTCAAAAAACTTTAGAACGAGAGTTGGAGTGGGTGCGTATGGCACCAAAAGGAAGACACGCAAAATCAAAAGCTCGTTTGGCGAATTACGATAAATTAATGAGCCAAGATCAAAATAAATTGGATGAGAAATTAGAAATTTATATACCAAATGGACCGCGTTTAGGAACAAATGTTATTGAGGCAAAAGGGGTTTCAAAAGCTTTTGGAGATAAATTGTTATATGAAGATTTAAATTTTAATTTACCGCAAGCAGGAATTGTTGGTATTATTGGTCCGAATGGTGCTGGTAAAACCACTATTTTTAAAATGATAATGAATGAATTGAAACCTGATAAAGGGGAGTTTATAGTGGGTGATACTGCAAAAATTTCTTATGTTGATCAAAGTCATTCAAACATAGATACTGAGAAAACTATTTGGCAAAATTTTGCGGATGAGCAAGAGTTGATTTTAATGGGAGGTAAGCAAGTAAATTCCAGAGCTTATTTAAGTAGATTTAATTTCTCAGGAAGTGATCAAAATAAAAAAGTAGATACGCTATCTGGTGGTGAAAGAAATAGATTGCATTTAGCGATGACTTTACGCGAAGAAGGAAATGTTTTATTATTAGATGAGCCAACCAACGATTTAGATGTAAATACATTACGTGCTTTAGAAGAAGGTTTAGAAAATTTTGCTGGTTGTGCGGTTGTTATTAGTCACGATAGATGGTTTTTAGATAGAATATGTACACATATTTTAGCTTTTGAAGGTGATAGTCAAGTGTATTTCTTTGAAGGTTCCTTCTCAGATTATGAAGAGAATAAGAAAAAACGTTTGGGCGGAGATTTAATGCCAAAACGAATTAAGTATAAAAAATTGATTAGATAATATTTAAAAAATCCCAGCTTTTAAGCTGGGATTTTTTTATTTACTAATTTTAGTTGTTTTTGCATTTGATCTGTAGAAATTAAGTTTTTTTACATCTTTTTCAAAATCTTTAATTCTAAGTATAGTTTTTACTGCTCCTTCTTGTCTAATTTTATCATTTATTAAAAGAGCATATTTTAATGGATTATCTGAACCATCTTCAAAAGAAAAAGAAAATTGTTTTAAATCTTGATAGAATCGAAGTTTTCTACTAAATTGTTTTACCTTTAATATTGTTCTTTTTGGGATAAAGAACACTTCCATTTCAACACTTGGACCTCCATATTCCCCCCATTTAAATCCCATAATTTCAGCTCCAGACACACTATAATATGGACCTTCTGAATCAGTTTTTTCAATAGTGTATCTAATAGTTCTTTTTTGAGCAATTTTTTTTATTTTCTCAGTGTATTCTATTTTTATAAGTTCTATGTTTTTTTCTAACTTTTGAATATCAATAGCTATTTTCTGATAGTTTGTTTCGTTTGCAACTTTATGTAATCCTTTTATTTTTTCTTCAATTATACTTATTTTCTCACTTGCCTCATGAACTAATGAAATAATGGCTAGTTTATCGGCTGCGTCTGATTTTGCTATAATTACCTCTTTTTGAAAATCATTTTTAGAAGTGATGAAATCTATAGGTTTGGGAGAATATTTATTAAAAAGTCTCGTTCCTCCCTCAACTGCGTTTTTTAAACTAGGAATAGCATCATTACTTATGGACAGTATATTAATCCATTTATTCATATCTAAAGGGTTAATTACTGAAATAATTGAAGAAATGTCTGAAGCCAAATTTAATTCTTTAAACATAAAATGATCTTCGCCAACATATCTTGCTACTAAATCAAAATAAATTGATTCGCAGGCGGCAATTACTCCAACTATTACTAGTGGTGTTGCAGCCCCTATAGTTACTGCTTCAGCAGCCATTCCGCCAGCAATTCCTGTTCCACAGGCGACAGCCTTAGTGAGAGTAGATGAAGTTCCAATATACATAGATAAGTAATCCTCATTATTTAACATAAAGACACTTGAACTTGATGGTCCGTGACTATTTTTATCTTCCTGAAACTTAATATCTGCTTGCCTATTAACAGGTAATTCTATTTTATTCTTGCCAATTTTGTTACCCTGTAAATCGAGAACTGCTAGTTCAGCCATGTTCTCTCCAATTGAAGAAAGATTAACAATTATGTGATCTGTCACCATTCCTTTCGGAAACCCTTGCTCATCAAAGAACATGATAATTGCTTCTGAATCTTCTTTTTCTTTGAATACCAATGACTTCACATTTTTTTTATCATCCGACAAATCATAGCCTACAATAGTACCATTTTCGTGAATAGCAAGTATATCCATATCCTTATCACCAGTTCTAACAATAGCAAAACTTTCATAAATTCCAGCTTTTTTAAGCTTTTTTGAACCTTGATTTGTTAGTGTGTTGTTATTGATATTTGTAACAGTTTTATTTTTTGTGAGTCTGGTAATCCTTTCTTTTAGGGGGTCTAAAATTTTTTTAACTTGCTTTTTAGACATTGGCAAAGGATTATCTGTCCAACCGGATTTTGTATAATACTGTCTTTTAAATATTGATATTATTAATTTGTTCTCTCGATAGTTAATTCTAAAGCGTAGTCTATTTTTAATCATTAAACTTTTATAATTATAATAGTTAGTTTCTCCAGTTCCTTGTTGAGTAGCAATTAAAGGACGCGGTAATTTTAATTCTTTAAATGCATCAAAAACGGCATCCCAAACAACTTCTGAAGACACATTTTCAATAGTACAAGATTTTGTATTTTGAGAAAGAGTTTTGTTTATGAAAAAGAGGGTAAGAGCAATAATAAAAATAGGTATTTTTATTTTCATGACTTTAATATTTAATTAACGAACTGAATTTTAAGTTAAATTTTAAAACCCCTTAGGTATATTTATAACTAAGGGGTTTTAATTTATTAGTTAACTTTAATTAACCATTTTCCATCTATATTTAGAAGATCCGCTTTTTCATTATCTGTCTCTCCATTATTAAAATGAACAATGAATTTAATTTTTGCAGATTTTTCATCTTCACCTATTGTTTCCTCTGTTATTTCAATATTTTTAACACCATCTTTTTTCTCATGTTGTTCAAATGCCATTGCAGCTAAACCTTCCATTTTTTTTGTTTCTGCCTCTGTAAATTTTTCACCTTTTCCTGAAATGTACATTTTTGCAGCTTTTTCAAATTGTTTGTTTTTTATGAAATCATACGCTCTTACAATGGCATCTCCAGGCGCTGAAGTTCCACTTGAACATGAGTTTAAACTAAAAGCTACTGCTAATACTAAAAGGATTGCGTAAATTTTTAAATTTTTCATAATTACAGTTTTAAAATTAATATTTATTTAGATTAAATTATTCTGGTAAAAAAGGGGAGTTTTGTAAATTCAGATGGAAAAATAATAGAATGTTTCCCTATGATATAGTTTAATTCTTTTGGCTTTACTTTTAATGGAGAACCAACAGCATTAAATGCTTTTAAAACAAGTTCAGTACAATACAATTTTGTGTTTGTAGTTAAATCATATTTAGGGTCAAACACATATTTATTTAGATAATAGCTGTTAGCGGTTTTTACAACTTTATCTAAATGTACTTCATTGAAATTACTTCTGTAAATAGCAAATTTTGAAGCATTTTTTGAATTTAAAAAAATGGATAATTTTTCTTTTTGTATGAAGTTTGTTTTACTTGGTACTGAATGAATTACATATGGAATGTCATTTTCTAAAGAGATAATACCTATGTGTGTAAACTCAGAATTGTCATCTACTAAATAAACAGTAAAACTTTCTGTAGATCTACCACAACGTAATACTATATCCCCATTATGGAGGTTTTTAAAATGAATAATATTTTTTACTGTAATTCTTTGATAAAATTTTAGGTAAGAAAACAAAAGTAACAAGATCAATACTAAAAATAATAGAACTCCATTTTTTTTTGCACAGTATTTTTTGGCAATTAACATGTTCTAAATAGTTTATTTAGATCTTTGATTTAATCTTATTAAAAAAGGTTGGAGTTCTTATAAAATTAAAAACAAATTTCATGAAGTAGTTTTCAAATCGTAAAATAATTCACTAAATCGTAAATATTTTGTAAGATTATTGAATGCTTATAACCAAAAAACAATAAGAGTAAATTTTAATTGTATGGAATAGCAAACCAATTACAATTTTTCTTTTTTGATGGAACTAGAAAATAAAAGTATATCAAAATGATATTACAGAAAAAAAGAAGATGAAATCCTTTAATACATCTTTTTTATCCATAATTGGAGTTGCAAATTATTTAATAAAAAATAATAAGAGATATAATATTATTTGATTATAGGAGTGAAGTGTGCGAAAGTTTATACAACACCTATTTGGGTTAAAAATAATAGCTCAAATTAATCATATTTTAAATAAGTTGCCACTTCAATTTTTACTTCAGACCAAGTTTTGGAAATACCATCAGGACCGGTATGTAGATCTTTACATACAACATTTAAGGCTTCTAATGCAGTTTGTGCTTGCCAATTATCTAAATCCATTAAGGCTTCTAAAGTAACCATTTGATCACTTATTACAAATGTTATTGGTAATACCTGAGAAATTCCATTCATAACAATATTTACAGTTCCAGAAGTTTCATTATTTATATGAATTGTTCCCGAAATTAAAGAAGTGTTTTTCATTGAACCAAAAAAGAACTTTTTTAATTTCCCATCTCTAATAGTGTCATTTGTAAATAAGCTACTTACAGGAATATTAAATTTTAAATTGTTTAAAGCTTCTAATCCTGTCTTAGATTTTTTATTATTTTCAATATTAAGTTTCGTAAATTGACCTTTCACAGGAACTTTACTAGTAGTTTTATAAGCAATCCAATTTATGGTTGTAGTTTTAGGTTCTACAGAATAACCTTTTTCTGTAGTAACAACTTCCTTTTTTTTATTTTCTTTACAAGAAGTTACAAATGTAATTGATAAAATTAGTAAAATTAGTAAATAGCTATTTTTCATGATTTTAAATGTTTGTTAACGAGTTTAATATATTCTTGTTTCGCTTCGTTCTCTGAAAGATGATTTAATTGAACCCAAGCATTTAGTTTAAAAGCATTTCTTAGTTTAACTTCACCTGAAGATTCTTCATAATTATTTCCTCTGGTGGCCTGTTTGTAAAAGGCATAAAATTGAAGCATAACATCTGGCGGGAGTTTAAGGTCCGTTTTAGATGCTGTCTCGTAGGCTTGTTCAAATTCCTTATTTATATCTTTATTCATAGCAGTATTCATAAATAAATTATATTTCAGCAATAACTTGTTCTCCTCCTTTTACCTTATCATTTAAATTTACTTTTACTTTAGCATTTAAAGGAAGGAAAACATCAATTCTTGAACCAAATTTTATAAAACCTCCATCATCACCTTGAACAACGTTTAATTCTGGTTTTGCGTAATTTACAATTCTTTTTGCAAGTGCGCCAGCAATTTGTCGATACAATATTTCTCCAATTGATTTAGTTTCAATCACAACGGTTGTTCTTTCGTTTTCTTCTGATGCTTTTGGATGCCAAGCAACTAAAAATTTTCCAGGATGGTATTTGCTAAACTTCACCTTTCCGCCAACAGGATATCTTGTAACATGTACATTTAATGGTGACATAAAAATAGATATCTGTTGTCTTTTTTCTTTAAAGTATTCTTTTTCAAAAACTTCTTCAATTACTACAACTTTACCATCAACTGGTGCAATTATAGTATTGTCATTTAAAATTGTATTTCTTTTAGGGTTTCTAAAAAATTGCAATATTAAAATGTAAAATCCAAGTAATATTAAAGCTAACAATTTATTTAGCCAGTTAATTGAAACAAAGTTTTCAATTAATATAATTCCTATTCCCAAAATAATAGTGGCAATTAAAATTATTTTATAACCTTCTTTATGAAACATAATTATTGAACTAATTGTAAATATATAAATATAAAGGGTGCCGCAAAAATTACACTATCAAATCGATCTAAAAAACCTCCGTGACCTGGAATAAAATTGCTACTATCCTTTACACCTGCTTGTCTTTTAAACATAGATTCGATTAAATCTCCAAGTACCCCAAAGATACTAACAATTCCGGCAATAACAATCCATTGAGTTTGTGATAAACTTGTAAATTCGTGTGCCAATATAAAACTTGTAATAAATGTAAAAACCATTCCTCCTAAAAAGCCTTCTATAGTTTTATTTGGAGAAATACGCTCTAAAAGCTTGTGTTTTCCTAGATTTTTACCAACTAAAAAAGCAAAAGAATCATTAACCCAAATTAAGATAAAAACGCCTAAAATCGTATTATTTATATAATTAAATGTTGAATTTAAGAATGGAATTTGGACCATTAATGTAAATGGAACAACAATATATATTACGGATAAAAATATTTTTCCTAGGTGACTAATAACTTCTTCTTTTTTTGCGAATAGGATAGAAGCAAAAGTTATAAAAATTGTTAAAAATAATACAACACCAACATATTCAAATATTATTTTTGATGGTACATCTTCAACATTTAAAATGTTTCCAAATACAAATAGGAGTGTTCCAATAATATAAGGAAACACACTTTTAAGCTTAATCATTTTCTTAAACTCATATAGGCAAAACATCATTAAAATAAAGAAAAGAGAAATAAATGCTATTTTACTAAATAGTATTGAAAATATTAATACACTCACAAAAACAAGCCCTGATAGTGCACGTGTTAAAAGTTTTCCCATAAATTATAAATCTTCAAAAAGTAGTAAATATAAGTTTTTAGAATTTGTGTTTCCATAATTCATAAAATCATTGTCTTCACTGTTAGGATTGTAACTCTTAACAGCACTTATATTACTAGGAATATTGCCTTTATACCGTGTTTTTATCCCGGTTAAACTTTCGCCTTTGGATTTTACCAATTGGCTTGTTGTCGCATAAACAATAAAATTTTCAGCTAATTCAGAAATTTTATTTTCTTTTAATTGATTAGATGAAAATAAAATACTTCCATTTTCGGCAATTAAATGTTCACAACTTAAAAAAATTGGAAATAAATTTGAAAGTTTATCTGTTGTTTTAACCTTAATACTTTTAATGAGTTTTAATAAATCAATATCGTTGCAACTAACAGTATCCCAAGAATTTTCTTGAATAATATTAGATAAATTTAATGTTACTTCTTCTAAAGTTGTACAATACAAAAACTTACCATTATTTTTGATGAAATTTTTTACAAAAATTTGATCAAGTGGCAAGTTTTGTAAGTCTAAAGAAGCCTCTTCAGGTTCTTTTTCCTTTGGGGAATTAAATAATTTTTTGAAAAAACTCATTTATCTTATTGAATAAACTCAAAATTATAAAAAACTTATGAATTTACTCCTCCGTTTTTGATGAATTTTCATTTTCGGAGTTTTCTTCCGATTTTTTAGTTGTTTTTTCTTCTGATTTCCCCTCTGATTTCCCCTCTGATTTTTTAACCGATTTTTCTTTGCTAATTTTTTTAGGCTCCTCTTCTTCTTTGTCAAAAGGTCTTTTTCCAAAAATCACTTCCAAATCTTTTTTGAAAATCACTTCTTTTTCTAATAATAATTCAGCTAAAGTTATAAGCTTATCTTTATTTTCAGTTAAAATATCAATTGCTCTTTGATACTGTGTTTCAATAATTTCTGAAATTTCTTTATCGATAGTTTGAGCAGTTTGTTCACTATATGGCTTTGTGAAATTATAATCCGATTGACCTGTAGAATCATAATACGTAATATTACCAATCTTGTCATTTAAACCATAAACCGTTACCATTGCTCGTGCTTGTCTTGTAATTTTTTCAAGATCATTTAGCGCTCCCGTTGAAATTTTATCAAACATTATTTTTTCAGCGGCTCTACCAGCTAAAGTCGCACACATTTCATCTAACATTTGCTCCGATTGTACAATTTGTCGCTCTTCTGGTAAATACCAGGCAGCACCTAAGGATTGACCTCTTGGTACTATTGTAACTTTAACTAAAGGCGCAGCGTGCTCTAACATCCAACTTGCAGTTGCATGTCCAGCTTCGTGAAAAGCAATAGTTTTCTTTTCTTTAGGAGTAATTATTTTATTTTTCTTTTCAAGTCCACCTACAATTCTATCAACAGCATCTAAAAAATCTTGGTGATGTACAGCTTTTTTACCTTTACGGGCAGCAATTAAAGCCGCTTCATTACATAAGTTTGCAATATCAGCACCTGAAAATCCTGGTGTTTGTTGAGATAAAAATTCTAAATCAACATCTTTATGAAGTTTTATCGGTTTAATATGAACCTTAAATATTTCGGCACGTTCAGTTAAGTTAGGCAAATCAACATAAATTTGTCGGTCAAACCTTCCTGCACGCAATAGGGCTTTATCCAAAACATCAGCACGGTTAGTTGCGGCAATAACAATTACATTTGTATCTGTACCAAAACCATCCATTTCAGTTAGTAACTGATTTAAAGTATTTTCTCTTTCATCATTTCCACCAGTCATATTACTTTTTCCACGGGCTCTACCTACTGCATCAATTTCATCAATAAAAATAATTGAAGGCGCTTTTTGTTGTGCTTGTTTAAACAAATCTCTAACACGAGATGCTCCAACCCCAACAAACATTTCAACAAAATCTGAACCAGATAAAGAGAAAAAAGGCACATTTGCTTCTCCAGCAACAGCTTTGGCTAATAAGGTTTTACCAGTACCTGGAGGACCTACTAAAAGAGCTCCTTTTGGTATTTTACCTCCAAGAGAAGTATATCTATCCGGACTTTTTAAAAAATCAACAATTTCTTGTATTTCTTCTTTTGCACCCTCTAAACCAGCAACATCTTTAAAAGAAGTTTTTACTTTTTGGTCTTGATCAAATAATTTGGCTTTAGATTTTCCAATACTGAAAATTTGGCCACCGCCACCTCCAGAACCACCACCAGACATTCTTTTCATAAAATAAATCCACAAACCAATTAAAAAGATAAATGGTAAGTAAATAAATAATTGATCTAGCAAGTTGGTTTTTTCAATATTTGCAGAATCAAAATCTAAATCGTTAGCAATTCTTTCTTCACTTAATTCCTTCTCAAAATTTTGTAAATCACCAAAATCATAATAGTACATTGGTGAGTTACTTGAATAAAGCGAACCTTTATTCTTTTTATGTTTTTCTTTTTCTGAAGCCTCGCTTTTTATGTAAATATTAGCAATGTCTTTGTTAACAATAACAATTTTATCAATGTCATTATCTTTAAGAATTGTTTTAAATTCATTTTGACTTAAATTCTTTGTTGATAAACTTTCGCTGTTAAAAACTTGGTATACAACAAAAAGCACAAAAAGGATTCCATAAATCCAATAAAAGTTAAACTTAGGTGCTTTTATATTTTTAGATGTATTTTTTTTCTCTTTACTCATTTATAGTTTTTTCAATAAGTTGAAATAATAATTATTTTGAAGTTGGAATTAATGTGATTTTTGCATCACCCCAAAGGCTTTCAATATCATAATATTCGCGAATGTTTTTTTGAAAAACATGTACCACAACATTAACATAATCAATTAAAATCCATTCAGCATTTCCTTCACCTTCAACGTGCCAAGGTTTTTCCTGACATATTTTACCTACTTGTTTTTGTATAATTCCTGAAATAGCATTTACATGTGTATTCGAAGTTCCAGTAGCTACAATAAAATAATCACAAACTGTATTTTCAATATCTCGTAAATCTAAAACTTGCACGTCCTCACCTTTTATCTCATCAATTGCCTTTAAAATTACTGCTATTAAATCGTCTGCGCTTACATTTTTTTTTGTCATTAACTTTTTTTTATTTTGGTTACAAAGTTATTATTTTTTTATAATAAATAATCATTTCAGTAACTTTGTTAAATATACTAATTTTCTACATGAATATAATCAAACTTAGTGCCATTGATTCTACCAATTTATACTTAAAAACCTTGGTGTCTAAAAATGAATTAGAAAACTTCACAGTAGTTATTACAGATCATCAAAATTCGGGGCGAGGACAAATGGGTACCACTTGGTCTTCTGAGAGGGGTAAAAACCTGACATTTAGTATTTTAATTAGTCTACCCAGTTTTAAAATTGAAGAACAATTTTATTTAAGTATGGCAGTAGCATTAGGGATTTTAAATGTACTTAAAAAGGAAGCTGATTGTCCTTTTTGGGTAAAATGGCCCAACGACATTTTGGCAGTTAAGGACAAAGTAGCTGGTGTACTTATTGAAAATACAATTGGAGGTACATTTATTAAATATTCTATTGTTGGGATTGGTTTGAATGTGAATCAGGAAATATTCCCAAAAGATATTGATAATGTAACTTCATTAAATAATATTTCTAATAGAACCTTTGTTTTGGATGATCTGCTATCAAAATTATTAAAATCAATTGAGAATTTTGTTCAATATATTATAAGAAAGGAATATTTGGAACTTAAAAGAATGTATATAGTTGCGCTCTATAAATTTGAAAAACCCACAATGTTTAAAGATAATTTAGGGAATGTGTTTATAGGAAAAATAATTGATGTCTCCGAAAAAGGTCGGCTGATTGTAGAATTGGAAAATGAAAAAATTCGCAAATTCAATTTAAAAGAAATCAAATTTGCGAATCGTTAAAAAAGTTTACTAAGATAATTTACCAGCGTTCTCAGTAAGTGTATTAATAAATTTTTGAAGTGGGCTTTTAACCATCATTGCCATCATTGGGTTAAAATCACCTTCAAACAACAATTGAGCTTCACAAGTGCTTTCTGAAATTTTACTAATATTTGCCGTTAAAGAAAAGTCTAATTTACTACTTGCTGCACCTAAAACTATTTTATCAAATTCTTGTTTTTCTTTTACAACTAATCTAATTTCGGGCATTCCTTTTAAACCAAATATAAACGAGTCACCATCAACTTCAAATTTAGTGTTGTTTTCGGGCATTAATTGTTCAAAATTATTTAAGTCTGTTAAAAATTCAAAAAACTCTTTTTGAGATTTGTTAATAACGGATTTTTTAGTTTCTAATTTCATAATTTTATTTTATTGATTCCACTTACTTGGATTTTCTCTCCAGTTTTTAAGTGTTTCTAATTCTTTTTCTGAAATATAATTGCTGTCTAAAGATTGTTCTAATAGATGGTCGTAATCACTAAGTGTTGTTAGTTTTACGTCAGCATTTTTAAAGTTTTCTGCAGCAATATCAAATCCATAATTAAATATTGCAACCATTCCTTTAACATTTGCACCTTCTTCTTTTAATGCTTTAACAGCATTTAAACTACTTTTTCCAGTACTAATTAAGTCCTCAACAACTACTACGTTTTTGTTTTTATCTAAAAATCCTTCAATTTGATTTTTTCTACCGTGACTTTTTGGTTCGGGTCTAACATATATAAACGGAACATTCAAATGTTGTGCCACCAATACTCCAATCGCAATTGCACCAGTCGCAACACCAGCAATTACATCTGGTTTCCCATATTCTTTTTCAATAATGTCAGCTAAATTTTCTCTTAAATAATTTCTTATTTTAGGAAATGAAAGTGTTGTTCTATTATCACAATAAATTGGAGAATTCCAACCAGAAGCCCATTTAAATGGATTGTTTGGTTCTAATTTAATAGCTTTTATTTGTAATAAAAGTTCGGCTGTTTTTTTTGCAGTATCTTTGTTCATAATCATAATGCAAATGTATAAAGTTTTTGTGAATGACTGTCCAATAATATTGACAGATAATAAGAATATTTCATCAGTTTACAATATTGTTGAATTTAAAAGTGATAGAATATATCAAATTGTTGAACGTTTGTTTCAAAACGAATTAGGTGGTATTTGTTTATTATGCAGTAGTTTAAAGGATAATTGGGAAGCTTTTAAAAGCCAGTTTAAAATTCAGGAAGCGGCTGGAGGAAAAGTTTTGAATGCAAATAATGAGGTGCTTTTTATTTATAGATTTAATAAATGGGATTTGCCAAAAGGTAAATTAGAAAAAGGAGAAACAATTGAAGAAGGAGCAATAAGAGAGGTTCAAGAAGAGTGCGGAATCACCAACTTAGAAGTTGAAAATCAATTAGAAACTACGTATCATATTTTCACACGTAAAAACAAAATTATTTTAAAAATTACGTATTGGTTTTTAATGAAAACTGATTATACCGGTAAACTTACACCTCAAAAAGAAGAAGGCATAGAAGCTGTTATTTACAAAAGTAATAGTGAGATTAAAAAAGCATTAGAAAATACTTACGAGAACATAAAGTTATTGTTTTAATATGTTTTTATTAAATATTGGATCAAATTATAATAAATGAAGTTTAAACGATTTCGTTAACTAGCACTATTAAATTATTAGTACCCATCTAAAAAACCTATATTTGCCCCTTTTTGAAAATAACTCATTATGACTGAATTTATTAAGAAGCAAGTATCTAACGTACGGAACGATGTTTTATCTGGAATAACTGTAGCTTTAGCTTTGGTGCCAGAAGCGGTTGCATTTGCATTTGTTGCTGGTGTGGATCCATTAGTTGGTTTGTATGCTGCTTTTATTGTTGGATTAATTACATCTATTTTTGGCGGAAGACCAGGTATGATTTCTGGAGCAACTGGTGCATTGGCAGTGGTGATGGTTTCGCTGGTTTCTGAAGGAAATGCTTTAGGAAATCCGGGTGAAAATTTAGGATTGTATTATTTGTTTGCTACGGTTATTTTAATGGGAATCATACAAATTTTAGCAGGGGTTTTAAAACTTGGAAAATTCGTTCGTTTAATTCCTCACCCAGTAATGATGGGGTTTGTAAATGGTTTAGCAATTGTTATCTTTTTATCTCAATTGGGAATGTTCAAACAAACAATTGCTGGTGAAAAGGTTTGGTTGCAAGGAAGTCAATTATATTTAATGATTGGTTTAGTAGCGTTAACAATGTTAATAATGTGGGGATTACCTCAAATTAAACAAGCAAAAAAATTACCGGAAGCTTTAATTGCAATTTTAGTGGTTAGTTTTATCGCTATTTTTATGAACTTTGATGTTGCTACCGTTGGTTCATTTATTAAAGATGGTGGAGGAGAAGGATTAAAGGGAGGTTTACCAACGTTAAAATTAGAAACATTTTCTAAAATTCCATTCAATTGGGAATCTATAAAATTTATTTTGCCATATTCATTAATATTGGCAGCAATTGGTTTAATTGAATCATTAATGACTTTAAATTTAATTGATGATTTAACAGAAACTCGTGGTAATGGAAACAAAGAATGTATCGCTCAAGGTAGTGCAAATGTTGTTACCGGTTTATTTGGTGGTATGGGAGGTTGTGCTATGATTGGTCAATCTATTATCAATATAAAAGGTGGAGGTAGAGGAAGATTATCTGGTATTGTGGCAGCTGTTATGTTACTAATATTTATTCTTTTCGGTTCTTCATATATAGAGCAAGTTCCAATTGCAGCGCTAGTAGGTGTAATGTTTATGGTGGTTATAGGAACCTTTGCCTGGAGTAGTTTTAGAATTATGAACAAAATTCCCAGAGCAGATTTATTTGTATTGATTTTAGTTTCTGGATTAACTGTATTATTTGATTTAGCAATTGCAGTTATTGCGGGTGTTATAGTAAGTGCGTTGGTATTTTCTTGGGAAAGTGCAACACGTATTAGAGCTAGAAAAAGAATGAAAGAGGATGGTACTAAAATATATGAAATTTGGGGACCATTATTCTTTGGTTCAATAACTACTTTTTTAGATAAGTTTGATGTTAAAAACGATCCCGATAGTGTTGAAATTGATTTTGTAGAATCTCACGTAACAGATCATTCGGCTGTTGAAGCTATTTTTAATTTAGTTGAAAAATACGAAGCCGCTAATAAAACAATTCATTTAAAACATTTAAGTGAGGAGTGTAAGATTTTATTGTACAAATCGAGTCCTAAATTTAGAGAGGTTATTATTGAAGCTATTGATGATCCTCGTTATCATTTAGCTGCAAATCCAGAAGAATTTACAAAAGGTCTTTTTGAAAAATAAGAGTGTCGTATCTGCGCAGGCAGGTATCCATTAAATTTCAGATGCTGCTAAGAAAGAAATCCAATCTTTTTTAGTATTTAAATTATATAAAATTACCCTATCAAAAACTTCAATTATTGAAATTTTGATAGGGTTAATTTTTTTTAGCTGATAATCTAATCTAGCGTCTTTATTAGTAACTTTTATATTAATTAAACCATTCCAAAAAGAAGGATTCATTTTAATTGGGTGTCCTTTTTTACCTTCAAAAATTGGAACTACAATCTCATTTTTGGTAGCGATAATTTTATTTAATTCTGAAGTATTTAATATTGGAATATCTATATGGTTGAAAAGTATTTCTTTTGAAGATTCAATATTTTTTAAAACAGTTTGAAGTGTTGAAAAAGAACCTAACTCGGGAGTTTTGTTAATTATGGTTTTCACTAGTAAACCCTGAAAATCTACAAACTTAACTTGAGCTTTTTCAAGCCCGGGAATTGCATCAAAATAATGTTGAAAGTTATAACCTAAACCAATATAAACTTCTTGAATGTTTGATTTTGAAATTCTGTTTAACTGTTCTAAAATCCAAAAAGTTCGCTGGTATTTTAGCAATCCTTTGGCAACACCCATTCTTTCCGATTTTCCACCAGCTAACAGTACAAAAACGGGTTTATTTTCCATAATAAACCTTCAATAATTCGGCAGCTACACTAATGGCTATTTCTTTTGGTGTATTACCACCTAAATCTAAACCTACAGGACAATGAACTGGAGAAATACCTGCTTCAAAATTCAATTCATTTTTTAGCATATTATTGAACTTGTTCTTTTTGGTTTTGCTACCAATCAATCCAATATAGTTGGTTTCAGAATGCAAAGCCAAAGCGGTAATTTCAAAATCTAATTTGTGATCGTGTGTTAAAATTACCACATAACAATTTGGACCCCAATTAATAGTTTGTTTATACAAATCAAAATCGATATCGCTATAGTTAATGCTTTTATCAATTTTAATAGTGTTAATCCAATCTTTTCGACTATCTAATAAAGTTATGTTGAACGGAGTATCTTTTAAAACATTGCAAATTTCTATTCCAATATGTCCGGCACCAAAAAGGTATAATTCAGGAGCTTGATTCATAGGTTCTATTATTAGTTCTACAACTCCGCCACAACATTGCTCAAATTCAGGGCCAAGTGTATATTTAAAATCTTTTAACTGATTTTTATTTATCGCAATTACAGCCTCATCAATTACTTGAAATTCTAATTTTCCGCCTCCAATGGTTCCAAAAATTTCTTTTTGTTTGGTAACAATCATTTTTGACCCAACTCTACAAGGAGCAGATCCTAAAACCTTTGTAATAGTTACAAAAGCTATAGGCTGTTTTTTTTGTTTAAATTCTGAAAGTAACTCAATCCAATTATTCATAGGCATTAAACTAAACCATGATCTGATAAAGGTAAATTATGATAGCGTTTTCCAGTAACTTGATAAATGGCATTTATAATTGCAGGTGCAATTACGGGAACTCCAGGTTCGCCAACTCCAGTTGGGTTTTCATCGCTATCAACTATTTCTACATGAACTTTCGGAGCCTGATGTATTCGTGCCATTTGATAATCACTATAATTTCCTTGTTGTATTGCTCCATTTTTAGCAGTTATTTTACCGTAAAAAGCTAAAGAAATACCAAATACTGCAGAACCTTCCATTTGAGATTTAACAGTATCTCTGTTAACAACTGTTCCGCAATCTATAGCAGTAAATACATTATGAACTTGAACTTTATTATTTACAACAGATACTTCAACAATAGAAGCAACATAAGAATAAAAGCTATAGTGAACAGCTAAACCATATGCGTGACCTTTAGGAAGTTCTTTTCCCCATTCGGCATTTTTAGCAGCTATTTTTAATACATTTTTAAGTCTGGCAGTATTGTATTTTATAGGATCTTGGGTTTCTTCAATTCTATCTTTACCAATTAATTTTAATCTAAATTCAAGAGGATCTTCATTTGCTGCAATTGCTAATTCATCAGCAAAAACATTTAATGAAAAACCATGAGGAATATTGATTACCGATCTTAACCAACCAATTCTTACATGAGCTGGTGCCTGACCAACTTCAACTTTCATATTTTCTAATTCAAAAGGTACGTTTGAAGCGCTTCCAATTTCAAATCCAGCTGCATAATCGACACCGGGAGAGAAAGTTGAAACAATAGAAGGCAGTGCAAATCTATGCAGCCAGCCAGTTACATTTCCGTTTTTATTTAACGAAGCTTTTAAATATTGTGCGCTAACAGTATGGTAATAACCGTGTCTAATATCATCTTCTCTAGACCAAACTACTTGAGCTGGAGCATTAATTGCTTTTGAAATTGCAACGGCTTCAACAACATAATCCGGCTTCGATTTTCTTCCAAATCCACCACCTAAAAAAGTAACGTTAACAGTAACTTTTTCTCTATCTGTTTGTAAATATTCGACTACTTCTGTTCTTGAAGCCTGAGGTTCCTGAGTTGGAGCCCAAACTTCACAAGTATCACCTTGTACCCAAGCAACTGCATTTGGAACCTCCATAGGTGCATGTGCAAGATGTGGTAATTGAAATGTGCTTTCTACAATTTTATCAGCACCATTAAATGCCCTATTAACATTTCCAACATCTTTTGAAACCTTACCTTGTTTGTGAACATTTTCAGTAATTTGTTTCATATATTCATCAGAATCGTATACTTGATTGTCGCCAAAATCCCACTCTATTTTTAAGGCATCTCTTCCTTTAAAAGCAGCCCAGGTATTTGTAGCTACAACAGCAATTCCTCCAAGAGCACCAAAAGGTCTTTCAATTCTAGGGATTTCGATTACATCAATAACCCCGGCAATTTTTAAAGTTGCAGTTTTATCAAAAGATTTTACCGAACCAAAAGTAACCGGACAACGTGCAATTGCTGCAAATTTCATATTTGGTAAACGTTTATCCAAACCAAAAACAGCACTACCATTTGCATATTCTTCTACATCAATACTTCTTAAATGTTTTCCAATATATTTGAAATCTTTTGGGTTTTTAAAAGTTAATGTATCCTCAGCAGGAATTTCTAAAGTTTTAGCAATATGAACTAAATCACCAAAACCAATTTTTTTACCACTTGTGTGAAGTATGAAGTGATTTTCAGCGCTACATTCTTCTTCTGGAACTTGCCATTTTTGAGCAGCAGCGGAAATCAGCATAGCTCTAGCCATTGCTCCCATTTTCCGCATAGGTTCATATAAATAACGAATACTTCGAGAACCATCGGTATTTTGATCACCGTATTTTTTATCTCCAACAGCTTGTTTTATTGAAACTCTTGTCCAATCAGCATCCATTTCATCAGCAATTACAGATGGTAAAGAAGTTCTAACTCCGTTACCCATTTCCGATCGAGAAGCAACTAATATTAAACTTCCATCTGAATTTAACTGAACAAATAAATTTGGATTAAAATCGATTAAATTTTCTGGTGCTTTTTCTTTATCTGAAAAAACTGAAGTGTTACATGCTAAAATTAATCCACCAGATGCTAAACCAATACTTCTAACAAAACTTCTACGACTTATATTTTTAATAGTACTCATAATTAGTTTTGGTTTTTAAGTTCAACAGTTCTGTGAATCGCATTTTTAATACGTTGGTAAGTACCACATCTGCAAATATTTCCAATCATTGCTGCATTAATATCTTCATCTGTTGGATTGTCGTTTTTATCAAGTAGCGCAGTAGCTGCAATTAATTGTCCTGGCTGACAAAATCCACATTGAGGAACATTTAATTCAGCCCAGGATTCTTGCAATAATTGTAAGTTTCTTGATTCCCCTTCAATTGTTGTAATGTTTTTATCTTCAGCTACAGAAACAGGAATCATACAAGATTGAACTGGTGAATTATCCAATAAAACTTTACAAGACCCGCAAACACCTTCTCCGCATCCATATTTTGTTCCAGTGAGTCCTATTATATCTCTAATTGCCCAAAGTAAAGGCATAGTTGGGTCAACATCAATTTTATGTTTTTCCCCGTTTATACGAAGTGTAATCATTTGTTTTGATTTAATTAGTTAGATTAATTTAACAAGTTAATAATTATTATTGAAACTTAAAAAAGGGTTATTTGTGTTTAACAGAATCTTAACTAAATTAGGAGCAGTTTTAAATGATTAAGCAAAAAATTGAGTTGTTTCAATAATTTCTCCAGGCTGTAAATTATTAATTTTAATTGTTCCAATTCGAACTCTGACTAAACGTAAAGTTGGAAAACCTGCTATAGCTGTCATTTTTCTAACTTGTCTAAATTTTCCTTCAGTTAAAGTAACAGAAACCCAACTTGTGGGGCCGTGACGTTCATCTCTAATTTTTTTAGCACGTTCTGGTAATTTAGGCGTTTTTTCTAATTTTATAACACTACAATTCTTTGTTAAATATTTCCCTGTTTCGGTGCTAATTTCTATGCCATTTTTTAAAAGTTCAATAGCTTCTTGTGTTATTTCACCATCAACCTGAGCATAATATTCTTTTTCAATTTTGTTGCTTCTTATGAACTCACTTGTTTTGCCATCAGTAGTTAATAATAATAGACCTTCTGAGGGTTCATCTAAACGCCCAATTGCCATGGTGTTTTCAGGAAAATCATATAAGGTTCCCAACAACTTTTTCTTAGTCCGTTTTGTTTGATTGTTCACAAACTGACTCAAATAACCATACGGTTTAAATAGTATAAAATGCTGATGCTTAGTTTGTCCCATTTATAATAGCGTAAACTAATTCTTTTGAGAGTGTTTGCCCTGCTGCTTTTTTTCTGATGTTATCAAAACTAAAAATAAAATCACAACCATTTTTATATTCACTACAGCCATATGCAGTTTTACCTTTTAATACAGTTCCATTTTTACATTTTGGGCAACTAATTTTTTTAGGTACTTTGTTGCGGACATTTAGCGAAGTCGAAGTATTTTTTTCTTCCAATTTCAACTTAAAATTGTCATCAAAACGTACTAAACCATCTACTTTAATATTTTCAGTTTTAAATCCTTTTAAATTTACAGTACATCCTTTTTGGATTAATCGAATGTATTGATTTTCGGATATTTTCTTTTCTAAAAAGTTAAAAGGCAATCTTAAAGTACAACCATTTTTATAGTCGCTACAACCATATGCAGTTTTCCCTTTTATAATGGTTCCTTTTTTACATTTCGGGCATTTTTCTGAAGTTATTCCTGTCCCTTTTTTAGTTGTTTTATTTACAGCAGCAGAAATTTGTTTATTTGAAGCAGCAGTAACAGCAGAAATATTTGCTCTCACACTTTCTGAACGAACTTCATAAACTAACTGATCTACCATTTTTTTCATATTTTTTATAAAAGTACCGGCATTAAAAGTTCCTTGTTCAATTTCTTTTAGACGCTTTTCCCATCTACCAGTTAGTTCAGCTGATTTTAGCAACTCATTTTGAATAGTGTCAATTAGTTGAATTCCAGTAGAAGTTGGTAAAAGTTGTTTCTTTTTACGGACAATATATTTACGTTTAAAAAGTGTTTCAATAATATTTGCTCGGGTAGAAGGTCGTCCAATGCCATTCTCTTTCATAAGCTCACGTAAATCGTCATCATCAACTTGTTTTCCAGCAGTTTCCATTGCTCTTAAAAGCGTGGCTTCTGTAAAAATATTGGGCGGTTTTGTTTGTTTTTCCAAAAACGAAGGTTCGTGAGGACCTTTTTCGCCTTTTACAAAAGTTGGTAAAATTCCTGATTCTTTTTTATCGGCAGAATTAGAATTTTCAAAGACAACTCGCCAACCTTTTTTAATAATTTCTTTCCCAGTTGTTTTAAATGAAACATCAGCAGCCTTTCCAATTACTGCTGTATTTGAAACCGTACAATCATCGTAAAAAACAGCAATAAAGCGTTTTGTAATAATATCATAAACTTGCTGTTGATTGTATTGTAAGTTAATTTGAACGCCAGTTGGAATAATTGCGTGGTGATCTGTTACTTTTTTATCATTAAAAACTTTACTCGATTTTTTAATTTTTTTTGCTAGTAATGGTTGAGTTAAGGCACTATATTTTGTTAAGTTTTTTAAAATTCCAGCTACTTTAGGATATACATCATTAGGTAAAAAGGTAGTATCTACTCTTGGATACGTTACCGCTTTTTGTTCGTATAATTTCTGTACAATTTTTAAAGTTTCATCTGCAGAAAAGCCAAATTTATTATTACAATATACTTGTAAACCAGTTAAATCAAATAATTTTGGAGCGTATTCTTTTCCAGCTTTTTTGGTTATAGAAACAATTTCAAAATCACTTTCTTTAACTTTATTCGCTAAAATTTCACCATCTTCTTTTTTTAAGAATCTACCTTCTTCATAACTAAAAAGGGTTTCTCTATACAAGGTTTGTAGTTCCCAATAGGGTTGAGGTTTAAAATTTTCAATCTCTTTAAATCGGTTTACAACCATTGCCAATGTTGGAGTTTGCACACGACCAACTGATAATACTTGTTTATAGCCTCCGTGTTTTACAGTAAACAATCGTGTAGCATTCATTCCTAATAACCAATCTCCAATTGCTCTTGAAAAACCGGCATAAAACAAATTATCATAATTTTCAGAAGGTTTTAAGTTTTGAAATCCTTCTTTTATAGCTTCGGTAGTTAAAGACGAAATCCATAACCGTTCCACTTTACCTTTATAATTTGCCTGATTTATTACCCAGCGTTGAATGAGTTCACCTTCTTGCCCGGCATCTCCACAATTTATAATAACTTCTGCTTTATCAAATAAACTTTTTACAATATTAAATTGCTTTTGAATTCCAGCGTTTTCAACAACTTTGGTTTCAAATTTTTCAGGCAACATTGGTAAATTATTTAAGTCCCAACTTTTCCAATACGGTTTATAATCATTAGGTTCAAACAAAGTACATAAATGCCCAAATGTGTAGGTAACGGCATATCCATTACCTTCAAAATATCCATCGCGCTTAGTGTTAGCTCCTAAAACAGTGGCAATCTCACGCGCAACACTTGGTTTTTCCGCAATGCATACTTTCATTTAATAACTAATTTTAGAGTTTGCAAAATACGTATTTTTAGATAAAATAATAGAATTGTAATTGCCATTTATTTTGAAATTGAAAATGAATTAAATAGTGCGAAAATCTCCAGATATAAATCAAATAATAATTGAACTCAGGTTATTGTAAGCTGTTAAATTATTATATATTTAACAAAATAATTATCAAGCTCATTTTTATGAGCTAAAACAAATTTTATGGAATGAAGGAATTTACTATCAAAGAAATAAATGATATATTAAAGGGTGAAATAGTAGGAGATACAACTTTTAAAATTAATGGACCAGAACAATTGGAAAGAGCAACAACTAATCAAATTAGTTTTATTGGAAATAGAAAATATGTTAATTTATGGGAAACTTCAAAAGCTTGTGCTGCAATAATTAATGATAGTTTAGTTGTTGAGCCTGGAGAAAATAGGGCAATTATAAGAGTTAAAAATGCCGATTTGGCAATGGCAAAAATATTGGAGTTATTTAATCCTGATCCGCCAAAATTTGAGACAGATATTCATCCAACAGCTGTTGTACATGAATCAGCAATTATTGGTGAAGGCTGTAAAATCGGAGCAAATTGTTATGTTGGAAATGATGTTGTTTTAGGAGATGGAGTTGTTCTATATCCCAATGTTAGCATTTTTGATGAAACTACTATTGGAAATAATACGGTGGTTTGGTCTGGTACTGTAATT
Source organism: Lutibacter flavus (assembly GCF_900188355.1). Lineage (GTDB taxonomy): Bacteria > Bacteroidota > Bacteroidia > Flavobacteriales > Flavobacteriaceae > Lutibacter > Lutibacter flavus. The sequence goes on along the minus strand of NZ_FZNX01000003.1, from coordinate 223,808 downwards.
CGCGAACGTTGTGTAATTGGTAGCAATTGTATTTTTCATACAAATGTAAGTATTGGAGCAGATGGTTTTGGTTATAGACCAAGTGAAGACGGCAGAAGTTTGGTGAAAATACCACATATTGGCAACGTAATTATTGGTAATTATGTTGAAATTGGAGCGAGTTCTACAGTAGATCGTGGAAAGTTTAGTTCAACAATTCTTGGTGATGGTTGTAAAATAGATAATTTAGTGCAAATAGCACATAATTGTGTTTTAGGTAGATCGTGTATAATGGCTGGAAGCAGTGGTTTAGCTGGCTCAGTAACTTTAGGAGATGGTGTAATTATTGGAGGAAGTTCTTCAATAAAAGACCATTTAACAATTCACGCAGGTGCAGTAGTTGGTGGAGGTTCTGGAGTAATGAATGATGTTGCTGCCGGAAAATCTGTTGTTGGATATCCAGCCACGGATTCCAGAGATATGTTTAGACAGTGGGTAGCGTTACGAAAACTTGCAAAAGGTTAATTATTAAACTTTTATTAACTGCAATTTAATATTGAATTAAAATCTATATTTGTTATTATATTACTAATTATATTTAAAAATGTTAAAAGAATTAAAAGAAATAAAACCCGGTTATGGACTAGGTCCTCTTAAATTTGGAATGACCAGAGATGATGTGAAAACCATGCTAGGAGAACCTTCGTATATTGATAAATATTCGCATTCAGAAGAACCAAATGATGCAACTGAATCTTGGGAATATGATGAACTGGAATTATCTATTAGTTTTGATGAAGCTGAAAACTGGAGATTAATGATGATTTCTGTTACTTCAGATTTTTATGAATTAGAAGAAACTTCAGTAGTTGGTTTAAAAGAGAAAAAACTGATGGACGAATTGGACGAAATTGATTTAGGGTATCTTAATTTAGAAGATTGTTCTGACAGTGATAACGAAGATCATAAAGTGATTGAAGTTGATGAGAAATCAATTAATTTTTGGTTAACAAATGGGGTTTGTGATGAAGTGCAATGGTCTCCATTATTTATAGATGATGATACTATTAAATGGCCTAAATAATTTTAAAATATGTTTGTTGGTTATTAACCAGCAGCTTTTGCTTTAAAAGGAAAGAAAAAGGAGCATCCCTAGGGATGCTTTTTATTGCAACTCAATTTGTAGATAATAAAAGGGCTTAAATAAGTTATTTATGCAAAATATTTTCGCGGTGTTCAATACCCCATTCAACCATGGTGTCTAATACTCTATTAAAGGTTTTACCAGATTCTGTTAGTTCATATTCAACCATAACTGGTGTCGTATCATAAACAGTTCTTTTAACAATTCCGTTATTTTCTAAATCTTTCAACTCTTTTGAAAGCATTCGAGGTGTTATTTTTGTGATTTCCCTTTGTAACTCCTTGAAACGCTTTTTTCCATATAGTAATATTCCAATAATCGGCAGTTTCCATTTGCCATTTATTACATTTAAAGTATCATTAAGGGCAAGTATATATTGACTTGAACACCTCTTTATGGTTTCTAATTGTATTTCTTCTTTCATAATTAAATCTGTATGGTATACTTTAGTATATCGATATACTAAAGTATACTAGTTATTATTGTATACCAAAAGTACGTATTTTTGTACAATAAATCAAAACTAAAAAAAATGAAAAACACGATTAAAACTTTAACATTAGTAGCATTAGTTGCAATTATTACATTATCCTTTACTAAGATAGTAACAGAAAAAAAGATAATTAAAACAGAAAACAGCACAGTTGTTTGGAAAGGTTATAAAGTAACAGGGTCTCATGAAGGAACGATTAATTTAAAATCAGGCTCATTAAATTTTGAAGAAAATGCTTTATCCGGAGGAGAATTTGTAATTGATATGACAACAATTGTAAATACAGATATGGAAGGTGAATACAAAGGAAAGTTAGAAGGTCATTTAAAATCTGATGATTTCTTTGGAATTGAAAATTTTCCTTCATCAACATTAGTCTTCACTAGTGTCAATGCAAAAGGGAAAAACTCATATGTTGTAACCGGAGATTTAACAATTAAAGGAAAAACAAACCCAATTACATTTGAGATTTCAATTTATGGAAATAAAGCGACTGCATCATTAAAAATTGACAGAACTAAATATGATATAAAATACGGTTCAAGCAATTTCTTTGATGATTTGAAAGACAAAGCTATTTATGATGAATTCGATTTAGTTGTGGATTTGCAATTCTAATAATTTTAAAATAAAAGTTAAAAAAGAGACTTTTTTTTTAAAAATAGTCTCTTTTTTTAGTTCTATTAATTATCTAAACCTCTTTTGAAATTCTTTATTAAAAATTAAATTGGTTAGGAATAAATTATTGATTGTTAATAAATTGAATAGATTTTTTATTGAATGTTTCTGATTGCTCAATATTAACCACATGACCGCTATTTTTAATAATTAATAACGAAGATTGTACATGCTTTAAAACTATTATTTTTATAGCTGGCAAAAATAAATGGTCCTCTTCACCCATAATATACAATGTTGGAATATTAATTTCGGTTTCTCTAAAAAAACGTAATAATGGGTTTATTTCTGCAGTTAATTTAAACCAACGAACAAATTCTTTTTGATATAATTTTTTGGCCTCATTTACAAAAATCAAACGTGATTTTTTATGGTTTTTTCGAGGCATAATAATAAAGGCAAATAATTTGTACAAAACTAAATAGGGAACAATAGATTTAAATAAAACACCAATACGCATTAGTAATTGAGATTTAAAGTTCAATTTCATAATTGCTCCTCCCATAATCATGCTTTTAACACGTTCAGGATATTTTTCTGCCAAATTTCTAATAAGAATGGTTCCTAATGAAATACCTGTAAAATGCGAGGTTTTTATTTTTAAATGATCAATAACTTCAACAATATCATGAGTTATAGAGTCGAAAGTGTATTTTTCAGAAAAGGCATCTTTAATTTTGGTTTTGCTATTTCCATGACCTCGTAAATCTAAAACTAATACGTTAAAATTTGTACTAAAACTGCGTATTTGCTTAAACCAAATAGACGAACTTCCACCAGCACCATGTACAAAAGTAACCCATTCGGTGGCTGTTTTATGAAGATAAGTAGTATAGTTAAGCATTTATATTTTAATTTGATTTTTTGCTAAAATAGCTAAAACTATGGGAATCTTGAGATAAATTTTTACCACCAAACAACAAAAAACTTTTGAACTTCTCCATTTGGATACTTAATCCAGCATAAAGGTGCAGTTTCTTGTTTAATAAGATCTTCAACTTTTGTTAAAAATAAATTGTAGGTTAACCATCTGGTTTGCGTTTGAACTGCTTGTAGCCAGTTTATTTTTGAAGGTATGAAAAATTTACAATCTGAAAACTGTTTTAATTCATTAAAATGAATATAAAATCCTTGAATACATTCATTATTTATCAAGTCAAAAGAGTTGTTTTTTAATGAAAGTGGCACAAAAAGTTGTGCTTTAAAATAAACCCGTTGCGCTATATTTTCCGATTTTAAGTTAATTTTTTTTAACAGGGGATTTGTAAATGAATTATATAGTAGTGGTAATTGTTTGTTTTTTAATTTAGTTAATTTTTTAACCAAATTATCATTTCTGTTTGGGCCAATCCAATGTTCTATTTCGGTGGTTCCAAAGGTTTCATCATATAAATAAAACTTATAAATTATTTCTAAATGAAATGGGTGTTCGTTTTCGGTTAAAATGCAATCAATTTCGCCAACGGTGGTTTTTCCATTTTGAATTTGAATATTTTCTGCTAAAATATTAATGTTTTTTTTCTGAATTAATTCGTGCATTACAAAACGTTCAACACGTTTTCCTAAGCGTAAATTTTTTACAATTCCATTATTAAATGTTGCAGAATTTTCTTTCAGAAATTCAAATTGTTTTAAGTCAAAAACGGCATCAGAATTCCATAAAAAAGGCGTGTTTAAAAAACCTTCATATTGTAATTGTATGTCTTTTGTATTTAAATCCATTAGCTTGGTAAAAGTACATATTTCAATAAATTAATTGCTGCTACATTTTATAAAGTATATTTGCAGCCTTAAAATAAAGAAAATGAGTGATTTGGAAAATGATAAAGTTGGGGAAGCTGAAATAGATGAATGTATTGCTACGCTTGAAAAGTTAGTTGGTAATGGAGGTCAGATTTTTGAACTTTCTGAAGAAAAAAGAGTTGCTTTATTGAAGGCTGCTGGCTTATTATCAAGACCAAATAAAGATGATTTTGCTAAATGGAAGAAGGATGCTAAGAAAACGGCAAAGAGAAAAATGATTGCCAGAGATCGTCACGCTCGTAAGGAAACTGGAATTAGAAGTGCTCGTGAAGCAGCTATTTTTGAAGCTCCAAAATTAATATCGCTTACCAAACAACAAGAAAAAGAACTTGAATTAGAATCGCCTCGTAATTGTTACGTATGTAAAACTATTTATACCAAATTGCATCATTTTTATGATACGATGTGTACAGAATGTGGTGATTTTAATTATGCAAAACGTTTTCAATCGGCAGATTTAACTGGGCAAGTAGCTGTAATTACAGGTTCTCGTTTAAAAATTGGATACCATATTACTTTAATGATGTTGCGTGCCGGAGCGACTGTAGTTGCAACCACTCGTTTTCCCGTAGATTCAGCATTGCGTTTTTCTAAAGAAGATGATTTCTCTAAATGGGGAGACCGATTAAAAATTCACGGACTTGATTTAAGACATATTCCAAGTGTTGAAATATTTTGTAATTATATTGAGCAGCATTATAAAAGATTGGATATTTTAATAAATAATGCAGCGCAAACAGTTCGTCGCCCTTCAGGTTTTTATCATCATTTAATGGAAAATGAAACGATGAATTTAGATTTACTACCAAAATCTGCAAAAAGTGTTTTGGCTGATCACTTTGAATGTTTGAATGAATTAAAAACCTTAACTTCAAGTGCATCACCAAACAAGAATATGCCAGTTACCTGGCACGGACCAGAACCCGGAATTGGGTTAAGTTCTTCGGCAAAATTATCACAAATACCTTATAGTTTCGACAATTCTTTAAAAACGAGTGAAGTTTTTCCTGAAGGTGAATTAGATGTTGATTTGCAGCAAGTTGATTTACGTAAAACAAACAGTTGGCGTTTAAAACTCGGAGAAATTGAAACTACTGAAATGATTGAAGTTCAGTTGGTAAATTCTGTGGCTCCTTTTGTATTGTGTAATCGACTTTCAAACATAATGAAGAAAGAAAACACAGGAATGAAGCATATTATTAATGTTTCGGCTATGGAAGGGAAATTTCATCGTTTTAAAAAACAAGATCGCCATCCACATACCAATATGGCAAAAGCCGCTTTAAATATGATGACACATACTAGTGCTTCTTCTTTAGCCAAAAAAGGTATTTATATGAATGCCGTTGATACTGGCTGGGTTACAGATGAAGATCCAATTGAATTGTCAAAGAAAAAAGTTGAGGTTCACGATTTTCAACCACCTTTGGATATTGTTGATGGAGCCGCAAGAGTTATAGATCCACTTTTTGATGGAATTAAAACTGGAAAACATTGGTGCGGAAAATTTTTAAAGGATTATATGCCAATAGATTGGTAGTGTTAAATTTATTGAGATCAGCCGCATGAGATTCTTCATTTCATTCAGAATGACAAGCGATTGTGTCATTCTGATCGATAGAGAAGAATCTCACGTATTATCATTTCGTTGTATCTTGTCATTCTAATTGATAGGAAAAGTAATTAGATTCTGAATTAAGTTCAGAATGACGAAACATTTAAATTACTTAATTTAAAACGAGATTTAAAAAACTTTATAAACTGGCAGTTTTAAATATGCTTGTTCGTAATAAGGGGAGTTTTTATAAATAAAATCTAATTGTTCTCTTGGATTTTTTGCAAAGTCTTCTTCAGATTTCATTTTTTCATCAAAATTAAGTTTAAGTACAAAATTGTTGTTTAAATACTCTTCAGCAATGTCTTCAAAAACATAGGCAGAATAACCTTCTTTTCGTTGTAAAATACTATCGAAAAAATTCCAGTTAAAAAATGAATCTGTTGCCGAAGCTTCCAAAGTTTCCATAATATAACGAGCTCCTTTTTGATTTACAGGAATGTAACTATCTCCCTTTAAAAAAGTAACAGATTTTTTTGAAGTTGAAACGGTTGTATTGTAATGAGGATAATGACTTTCATAAGGATTTGTTACGGTTTTATAATCCTTTATGTGTTGTACTTGAACACTTATTGTAGTGTCTTTTGAGAATGTTTTATACCTAATATTATTTGCTTTTAATCGTTCTAAAACTTTCCACCATCCTTGTTTTAAAATGTAAGCTTTTGGTATTTCAATTTCATTGGTAACTTTAAACGTATTGTAATATTTAACGGGTTTTGTATAAGGCTTAGTTCTGTCGTAAAACAAGCGCTTTCCATTGGTAACCTTGCTATCTATATAACTTCCTTCATAACCTTTAAACTCAAGTGTTGAAAAAGTTTCACTATCAAGTTCATAAGAAATTGGATACGTTTTTTTATCTAAAATTTCAGCAATTGCACTGTTTCGAAGTTCTTTTATTTTGGTTCCGTTTTCAACTAAAAACTCTAAGGTGGATTCCATAAAACTATATGTTTGTTCAACACGTTGTTTGTATGGTTTTAGCATATGGGTTTCTACCATGAAGCCCAATGTGTTAAAGAGTGTTGTATATCCGCTGGAATAACGCGGGGAATCAAAAAACTGACTAAATCCTTCCTCAGGAGTTTTTCCCCAAACATTTACATAAGGTGTAATAATAATGTCTTTTTTTAGTAATGAAGCTTCAATATTTGGTCTCATTTCATTTTCTAAAAACTTGCCTATATTATTTCCTAATTTATTGTGTTGTGTAAATAAATGTGTGATACCATATTGATAATCTGCTCCATTACTAACGTGGTTATCAATAAAAATATCTGGCTGAACCAAATGATAAATTTTAGAAAAAGACAATGCGTTTTTGGTATCTGCTTTTATAAAATCACGATTTAAATCAAAGTTCCGTGCATTTCCTCTAAAACCATATTCTTTTGGGCCATTTTGGTTGGCTCTGGAATGGTTATTTCTATTAAGCGTACCACCAATATTGTAAATAGGAATAACGGCAATTACTATATTTTTAAATTGTTCTAATTTATTTTTATCTTGTACTATATCTCTTAATAACAACATAGTAGCATCAACACCATCAGATTCTCCAGGGTGAATTGCATTGTTTATTAAAATTGTGTTTTTAGTGCTCGATATTTTACTGAAATCGAATTCTTTTGAGCTATTAAAAACTACTAAATTTAGCGGGTTTCCACTGTCGGTTTCTCCAATTTCACTGAGTGAGATTTCTGGATATGAATTTGCTAATTCTTTAAAATACTCAATAGTTTCTATGTAAGTTGTGGTTTCAGTTCCTTCAGATTTTTCAAACTTTGTAGTAAAATCAGCATTCGGTTTTTTTTCAGAAGTTGTACAGGAAAAGTTAATTATTAAAAGGAGCAGTATTAATTTTTTCATACAATGTCAACCTATTTTTTTAAAACACTTTTTGGAACAAATTTGCTAATATCACCGCCATGTCTATAAACATCTCTAACAATACTCGAACTTATAAAAGCAGTATCGGCAGAAGTTAATAAAAATACCGTTTCAATTTTTGTGAGTTTTCTATTGGTTTGAGCAATTGCTTTTTCAAACTCAAAATCGGCTGGATTTCTTAAACCTCTTAAAATAAAATCGACATCTATTTTTTCACAAAAATCGGTAGTTAACCCAGTATAAGTAAGCACTTTTATTTTAGGCTCATGTTTATAAGTTTCTTTAATAAAATTTACACGTTCTTCTAATGAAAACATATATTTTTTATCGGCATTAATTCCAATAGCAATTATAATTTCATCAAATAAAGGCAAAGCTCTATTTACAATATCTACGTGACCTAAAGTAATAGGATCAAACGATCCAGGGAAAATTGCTCTTCTCATAGTTAGTTTTTTAAAGCCATATTTATGGCGTTATGAAAAAGTTCTTGTAAACTAATACCTGCTTCAGCTGCTTGTTGAGGAATAATACTTTCGTTAGTTAAACCGGGTACAGTATTCATTTCTAAGAAATACGGTTCATCATTTACCAAAATATATTCTGATCGTGTAAAACCACTCATATTTAAAACCCGATAAACTTTTTTAGCTACTTTTTCTAATTTTTTATGTGTTGCATCTGAAATTCTTGCAGGTGTAATTTCGTCCGACTTTCCTAAATATTTGGCTTCATAATCAAAAAAATCGTTGTCAGTTACAATTTCTGTCATTGGTAAAACTTTCGTTTTCCCTTCATAATTAAGAACGCCAATAGTAATTTCCGGTCCGTCTAAAAAAGACTCAATTAAAATTTCAGTATCTTCTTTAAAGGCTTTTTCAATAGCAGGAAGCATTGCTGCTTTAGTTTTAGCTTTAGAAATTCCAAAACTAGAACCCGCATTGTTTGGTTTTACAAAACAAGGCAATCCTACTTTTTTAATAATTTCGTCAAGATTAATTTTATCTCCTTTATTAAGATAAAAAGAAGTTGCAGTTTTTATGCCATATTCCTTAACAACACTTAAACAATCTCGTTTATTAAATGTTAAAGCCATTTGGTAAAATGGGGCAGAAGTATGTTTTAATCCAATTAAATCAAAATAGGCTAAAATGGTTCCGTTTTCTCCCGGGTTACCGTGAATTGCGTTAAAAACACAATCAAAAGTTATTTTATTGCCATTTATTTCAGCTGAAAAATCGTGCTTATTTATTGGATATTCATTGTTGTTGTCATCAACAAGTACCCATTTATTTTTTAGAATATGAATTTTATAGCAATTGTATTGGTCTTTTGCAATGTTTTGATAAGCAACATTCCCACTCTTCAAAGAAATTTCTACTTCCGAAGAATAGCCACCCATAATTATGGCAATATTTTTTTTCATTTTAAGTTTATATGTAATAATACAAACTTACATAAATTCTTATTTAGATTATTAAAAATGTAATAATTTAGAATGGATATTGTAATTTGTAAGTTGGTATTTATAAAGTATCTTTGCCAAAATTCAATAAAAAGAAAAAAATGAGTCTTATTCAGTTTATTAAATCAAAAACATTTTTAAAGCAATTGTTATTTGCAGTTGTTGGTTTAGTTGTGTTTGCTTTTGTGGTTATGAAATGGTTAAATATTTCAACAAACCACGATCAAAAAATTGAAGTTCCAAGTTTAGAAAAAATGAGTTTAAGTGAAGTTGAAAAAACATTGGAAGAATTAGATTTAAAGTTGGTGGTAATAGATTCAGCAAGTTACAATCCAGAATATCCTAAAAAATCGGTGATTGATCAAGATCCGGAAGCAGGAGATTTTGTAAAAGAAAATAGAAAAATATACTTAACCTTAAATCCATCTGGATATAGAAGTATTGAAGTGCCAAATGTTTTAGGAAAAACTAAAAGACAGGTTACTTCTCAATTAAGAGCTATTGGTTTTAGAATTGATTCCAAATATATTTATGTATCTGATATTGCCAAAGATGTGGTTAGAGGATTATTATTTGATGGAAAAACGTTAAAAGCTGGAGACGAAATTCCTAAAAACTCTGTAATTACCTTAAAATTAGGAGATGGTAATGGAAGTGGCAGATATTCACAATCTTCTGACAAAAATTAATAATGAGTGCTGAAGAATTAGAAAACGAAGAGTTTTACGAACATTTTAATTGTATTGCAAAACCTGGACAGGAACCTTTGCGTGTTGATAAATTTTTAATGAATTTTATTGAAAATGCTACACGTAATAAAATTCAGCAGGCAGCAAAAGCAGGAAATATACTTGTTAATGATGTTGCTGTAAAATCCAATTACAAGGTAAAACCAAACGATGTTGTTAGAATTGTTTTAGCACATCCACCGCACGAAAATTTGCTGGTAGCAGAAGATATTCCTTTGGATATTTTATTTGAAGATGACCAGGTTATGGTGGTAAATAAACCTGCCGGAATGGTGGTGCACCCAGGTCATGGAAATTATAGCGGAACCTTAGTAAATGGCTTAATTTATCATATAGAAAACTTACCAACCAATTCTAATGAACGTCCGGGATTGGTTCATAGAATTGATAAAGATACCAGTGGATTGTTAGTTGTTGCAAAAACTGAATTTGCAATGGCACATTTATCGAAACAATTTTATGATAGAACAACAGAGCGTTTGTATTACGCAATTGTTTGGGGAAATGTTAAAGAAGACGAAGGAACTATTGAAGGAAATATTGGCAGAAGTTTAAAAAACAGACTACAAATGAATGTTTTTCCTGAAGGAGATTTTGGAAAACACGCAGTTACACATTATAAAGTTATTGAGCGTTTTAGCTATGTAACGCTTGTACAATGTAAATTAGAAACTGGAAGAACGCACCAAATTAGAGCACATTTTAAGCATATTGGGCACACACTTTTTAATGATGAACGTTATGGTGGCGATGCTGTATTAAAAGGAACAACTTTTACTAAATACAAGCAGTTTGTAGACAATTGTTTTAAAGTATTACCAAGACAGGCACTACACGCTAAAACCTTAGGTTTTGAGCATCCAATTACAAAAGAATTTTTACGTTTTAATTCTGAAATTCCTCAAGACATGTTAGATTGTTTGGAGAAGTGGAGAAACTATACGGTAAACCAAAAGGAAGAGCATTAGAGTAACTATTTATGGAAGAACTTACGCTAACTACACCGGCACTTTTGTTTTCGGCAATATCATTAATAATGCTTGCCTATACCAATAGATTTTTAGCTTATGCCGCAGTTATAAGAAATTTGCATAGTGAATATTTGAAAAATAATGACAAGTCTTTAATTCATCAAATTAAAAACCTAAAATTACGAATTAACCTCACTCGTTGGATGCAGATATTTGGAATTTCAAGTTTGCTTTTATGTGTATTAACGATGTTTCTTATCTACATACATCAACAGATTATTGCTGTTTGGGTATTTGGAATTGCATTGATATTACTAATAATCTCTTTAATTCTTTTAATAAAAGAAATTCAAATTTCTGCTCAAGCACTTAAATTTCATATTAGTGATATAGAGAATCACTTAAAGGAAAAATAATAGTATTTGACTGTTAATTTTGAAGAATTATAATTTAGTTAAATCTTGATTTTAAAATGCAACGAAACTAATTTTATTGTTTGGAGAAGTGGAGAACTTATACTTTGAACTAGAAGGAAGGGTTTTTAGGGTTGCATTTATAGCCATTGTTGGTGGCAGTAATTTAGTTTTTCTCAAAAGTTAGATAATCTGTTCCACTATTTCCATCACTAATGTCAATTAATTCAATTTTGGTAGCTGTTTGTGAAATAAAATCCCAATCATCATTTAAATCTTCAAAATCATTGGTAAGATTAAAATTAATGTTGAAATCCAAATCATCTTGACTATCATCATCGCTACTGCTATCCGTAATGCTCCATGTACCATTATAATTATTCGTTCCATTATTTGCATTAAGAACACCAGAACTATTAAAAGTAAAGTTGTAGCCAGTAAAATAATTTGTCTCATCAGTTCCAGAGTCGATAAAGCTAGTTATTCTCCAAGTTCCCGATTCAATGTTCGTTTTAATTTCGTTTAGAGTTGATGAATTGTTGGAATTGTCATCATCTGATGAACAAGAATAATTGAACAAACTTATTCCTAAAATTAATAAAAAGACCAGTTTTAAATTTATTGTTTTCATAATTTCTATTTATTAAAGGTTCAATATTTTTTCAACGAAAAAAGAAGGCTTTTATTATCACCAAACGGTTAAATAAAATTGGTTTTAATTGAGTTTGTAGTTTGATAATCGAATTTCAATTTTTTTAAGCTAAGAAGCAAACTAAATAATTCATTAAAATTATTAATAAACTATTAAGTGAAATAAACTTTTAATGTTCACCTAATAATTTTGTAAAAGAAAGAGAACCTAATTTCCAAGAGCCATTTTCTTTGATATATACTTCCGTAACCATAAATGGGTTTGTTACTTCATTTCCGCCAACTTCCGCCAACAAATTGATTCTATTCAAAAGAATGGCTGTGTCTCGAATAATCTCAATTGACACTTCATGGATATCTGCTTTTTTGTACCAAATTCCACCGCTTTTTATAATATTAAGCTCCTGATCTTTTCCCCAAGAACCTCCCATATGAACAAAAACAGATTTTTCGTGGAAGAGTTTATCTAGCGTATCAGCATTTTTCTCTGCCATCCAATCCCACTTATCTTTTGAAAGATTTATTATTTCTTGCTTTAAATTAGTATTGATTTTTTCTTGTGCGATTGCTTTAGGAGTTAGTGTAACAAATAATATGAATAGAATAAAAACTAGTTGCTTCATCATTTAAGTATTTTAATAGTTATATTTTTTAATGAATAAAATTTATTTTTTTGGAGCTGATTCAACACCCATATCGTCAACTATTGGTTGAATATTTTTAGCTCCAGCTACCTGAATTTTTGATAATTCCGTATGAAATTCATTTAGCTCCTCAGGTGTAAAATTAATGTTATTGGCTCTTAAGTTTTCTTTTAAATGCACCAATTTAGAAGTGCCTGGAATTGGTACAATCCAAGGCTTATGAGCTTGCAACCAAGCTAATGATATTTGAGCAGGTGTTGCATTTTTACGAAGTCCCCATTCTTTAACAAAATATAATAGTTGTAAATTTTGTTTTAGGTTTTCTGGTGTAGTTCTAGGTAAAATAGTTCGGAAATCACCTTGAGAAAATCGTGTATTTTCATTAATTGCTCCTGCGAAAAAGCCATATCCAAGCGGACACCATGGAACAAAACCTATTCCCAATTCTTCGCAAAGTGGCAGCACTTCAGCTTCCGAGTCACGAGTCCAAAGCGAATATTCATTTTGAATTGCTGATAAAGGATGTACAGCGTGAGCCCTACGGATAGTGTTTAAACCTGGTTCAGATAAACCCCAATTTAAAACTTTTCCTTCTTGTATCAAATCTTTAACGGTTCCAGCTACGTCTTCAATAGGTACATTTGGATCAACTCTGTGTTGATATAATAGGTCTATATAATCGGTTCTTAAACGTTTAAGAGAACCTTCAACAGCGCTACGAATAGTTTCGGGCCTGCTATCAATACCTTTTCTTTCACCAGTAACCTGATCAACATTAAAACCAAACTTTGTAGCAATAACTACATCTTTTCTAAAAGGTTTAACAGCTGCTCCAACTTGATTTTCATTTGTCAACGGACCATAAACTTCTGCGGTATCAAAAAAAGTTAAGCCATTTTCATATGCTCCTTGGTAAAGTTTATTTACATGCTTCTGTTCTCTTATTCCACCTCCATAAAAACCATTAACTGGCAGTCCGCCTAAACCAAGAGCTGAAACTTCCAAAGTACCCAATTTACGCTTGCTGCTATTCTGTGGTTGTTTTCTTTTTTCTTGAATTTCTTTTTCGTCTTTACAACTTGCAAATGCAATGGTACCAACAGCTAAACCAGCACCTGCTAGAACCCCAGATTTTAAAAAATCTCTACGATTATTTCCCTTTTTTTCTTGTTCAGTGGACTTTTGTGGTTCTTTCTGATTTTTCATCTGCTTAAAATTTTAATTATGTAAATACTTCGTTGAATTTTTTCTAATATAACAAATGTCAAGATTTTGCATGAGCTTTTTGGTATACCAATTACTGTTTTTAATACCAATTTTACTGATATGGAACCTAAAAAATTCATAATTATAAATTTTTTGGCTATAACACCAGTGAAGCTTTGCATCTTTCGGAACGGGAAAGAAAGTTGCTGTTCGATTGCTTTTCTAAAATTGAATATGAATTGGAACAATCAATTGATAAGCATAGTAAACAATTAATTGTATCAAATATAGAGTTGTTTTTAAATTATAGTTTGCGATTCTATGACCATGAATTTATTGCCCGAGAGAATGTAAATAAAAGATTTTTAGAAAGCTTTGGCGAATTTTTAAAAGACTATTTTTTATCTGATGGAACAGAAACTATAGGTTTGCCTTCCGTAGCTTATTTTGCTGATAAGCTTTGTTTATCGCCTAATTATTTTGGTGATTTCACAAAGAATGAAACAGGAAAATCTGCACAAGAATATATACAAAACAAAATTATTGATGAGGCTAAAAATAAACTATTTATTTCTAATAAATCTATCAATGAAATTCCTTTTGAATTAGGATTTAAATACCCGCAGCATTTTATAAGGTTGTTCAAAACTCGTGTTGGACATACTCCAAATAAATATTGTAATTTGAATTGATTTTATGATATTTAATAGTAAACTAAATAATTTAACTGTCAGGTATTTACTTTTTTCGTTGTATTTTTGGGTCTTAAAATTTCCCTTTTAGCATAAAATAAATGAAAGCATTAGATATTGAAAATTGGAAACGAAAACAGCAATACGAGTTTTTTAAAACATATGAAGATCCTTTTTTTAATATAACTTCCAATTTAGAAGTTACAAACCTTTATGATTATTGTAAAAAACACAATTTATCATTCTCATTGGCCTGTTTATATGTGGCAATAAAATGCATAAATGAAATTTTAGAATTTAAATTGCGAATTAAAAGCGATGGAATTTATCAGTTTGATAGTGTTAACATTGGTTCAACAGTCCTAAATGATGATGACACCTTTTCATTTTGCGATTTTACATATCAATCAACAATTTTTGAGTTTGATACTATTGGTAAACAAGTAATTGAAAATCATAAAAAAGGCGTAAAATTTGACCCTCAAGAAAACGAACTTGCTATTGTTCACTGTTCAACCTTGCCTTGGATTTCTTTTACAAGTATAAAACACGCAAGAAAAGGAGATGAAGCAGGTAAAGGAATTCCAAAAATTGTATATGGAAAACTGTTTACAGAAAATGAAATAAAAAAAATCCCTTTTTCTGTGGAAGTTCACCACGCATTGGTAGATGGTTTTCACGTTGGAGTACTTCTTAATAATATGCAACAATATATTGATTCTCTATAATAGGTTTTAATTATTTAAATATAATTTTAATGTATTGCAATTACTATTTATTAATACTTAATTATAGTAATTTTACTTTGTAATGAAGATTAAAGAACTCATATTATTTACCAATAATTTAAATAAACAATTGGAATTTTACACCAATGTTTTAGAATTAGAACTTGTAAAACAAACTTCAAAAAGTTTTAGTTTAAAAGTAGGATGTAGTAAACTTACTTTTAAATTTCGCGAAAATTGTACACCTTATCATATTGCTTTTAATATACCATTAAATAGAGAAAATCGAGCTTTAAATTGGTTAAAGCAACGAGTTGATTTATTGCCATTTGGCGACAATGAAATTATAGAATTTGAACATTGGAATGCAAAAGCATTGTATTTTTATGATGCTGATAACAATATTTTAGAGTTTATTTCAAGAAAAGAATTGAAAATAAATAGTGAAGAAGCATTTTCATCAAATTCAATTTTAAATATAAGTGAAATAGGAATTGGTACAAGCGATATTAAATCGATATATAATTCTATAAACACTATTAAAAGTATTGATATTTTTGATGGTAGTTTTGAACGTTTTTGTGCTATTGGAAATGAAGAAGGCTTATTTATTTTGGTAAATAAAAGTGTTAAAAAATGGTTTCCAACAGATGATGAAATCTATGTGTCAGATTTTATTATTAAGGGCAATTATAATTTTGAATATGTAAACGGAAAAATTATTGAAATAGCTTAATTTTGTTAAATAGAATAATATAAAAATGAAAATAGTAATATCACCAGCCAAATCATTAGATTTTGAAACAACGGTTCCTACGACCCAATTTACAGAAGGAATTTTTTTAAATGAGGCAGAAAAGCTGAGTAATGTTTTAAAAAAGAAATCGCCAAAAGTTTTATCTAAACTCATGAGTATTTCTCCAAAATTAGCCGACTTAAATTGGCAAAGAAATCAGGAATGGCAATTACCGTTTTCTTTAGAAAACTCACGTCAGGCAGTTTATGCTTTTAATGGTGAAGTCTATAATGGATTAGATGTGTATACACTTCCGCTGGAAAAATTAGAGGAACTTCAAAACAAATTAAGAATACTTTCCGGTCAATATGGTATTTTAAAACCATTAGATTTAATGCAACCGTATCGTTTAGAAATGGGAACAAAACTAAAAGTAGGCAGAAAAGACAATTTATATCAATTTTGGGATAAAAAAGTTACAGATGCACTTAATTCTGAGTTAGAAAATGATGAACTTTTTGTTAATTTAGCAAGTAATGAGTATTTTAAAGTTATAAAACCAAAATTGCTTAAAGTCCCTGTAATTACTCCAGTTTTTAAAGACTACAAAGATGGTAAACTTAAGATGATTAGCTTTTTTGCAAAAAAAGCCAGAGGGCTAATGGTGCGTTATATAATTGATAATAATATTGAAACAATTGAGGGGTTAAAAGGTTTTAATTTAGAAGGTTATGGTTTTGATGCTAACCTTTCAAGTGAAAAAGAATTAGTTTTTACACGATAATTTTTATTTTTTTAAAATGGTATTGATTTTTTATATAATTTTGTTGCGTTATTTTTAATTAAATTTGAAAAATTTATATTTTTTCGGTCGTAACTTTTTTATCAAGAAGTTTTTAAGTTACTATGCGTTTTGGAAGCGCAACGAAAAATTAAGGCAAAAGACAACTTCTAGTTTCTACACTTTAAATATTTCCAGTCAATTATCATTGACTGCAAATAATGAGAATTCTAATTTAGTGTTAATTGTATAGGTGTTTATTTTTTTATGAAAATATCAGTCGTCCGACTGTAAAATAAATTATTTAAAATAAATACAATTTAAGAGTAAAAATGAACACAAAATATATTGATTTAATAAATCAAACTTTTGATTTTCCTCAAGAAGAATTTAAGGTTGATTCTAAAAAGCAATTGCATTTTCATGATATTAATACCATGGAATTAGCAGAAAAATTTGGAACACCTTTAAAATTCACCTATTTACCAAAAATTAGCGAAAATATTCAAAATGCTAAAGGTTGGTTTAAAGAAGCAATGCGCAAGAATAAATACAAAGCAAAATATCATTACTGCTATTGTACTAAAAGCTCTCATTTTAAGCATGTTTTAGAAGAAGCTTTAAGTAACGATATTCATATTGAAACATCTTCGGCAGTTGATATTGATATTGTTGAAAATCTAAAAAAGAGTGGAAAAATTTCGGATAAAACCTTTATTCTTTGTAACGGCTTTAAAAGAGATGAATACATTCAAAAAATACAAGTATTAGTAAACGGAGGCCATAAAAACTGCATTCCCATAATTGATAACTATGAAGAAATTGATTTGTTAACCAATGGTTTACGCAAAAAAATAAATATTGGAATTAGAATTGCTTCTGAAGAAGAACCTAAGTTTGAATTTTATACATCTCGTTTAGGAATTGGCTATAAAAATATTGTTGATTTTTATAGAAGAGATATAAAAGAAAATAAAAAAGTTAATTTAAAAATGTTGCATTTCTTTATCAATACTGGTATAAAAGACAATGCATATTATTGGAACGAATTAAGTAAATGTTTAAAAGTTTACATTAATTTAAAGCGAATTTGTCCAACTTTAGATAGCTTAAATATTGGTGGAGGTTTCCCAATTAAAAACTCATTAGCTTTTGATTATGATTATCAATATATGATTGATGAAATTATTTCACAAATTAAAATAGCTTGTGATGAAGCTGAAGTTAAGGTTCCACATATTTTTACGGAGTTTGGCAGTTATACCGTAGGTGAAAGTGGAGGTGCTTTATATAAAGTATTATATCAGAAGAAACAAAACGATAGAGAGCGTTGGAATATGATTAATTCATCGTTTATTACTACATTGCCAGATAGTTGGGCAATAAATAAACGATTTGTTATGTTGCCTTTAAACCGATGGAACGATAATTACGAACGGGTTTTATTAGGTGGTTTAACTTGCGATAGTGACGATTATTATAATTCGGAGCAACATATAAATGCTATTTATATGCCAGCCTATAAAGAAGAAAAACCTTTATATATTGGATTTTTTAATACAGGTGCATATCAAGAAACAATTGGTGGTTATGGTGGTTTACAGCATTGCTTAATTCCACAACCAAAACATATTATTATTTCAAAAAACGACGAAGGTAAATTAGAATATAAAGTTTTTAAAGAAAAACAAACAGCAAGCGATTTTTTAAAAATATTAGGTTATGAATAAAAGAACTTACGCAGGAATTCCTGAACAATACGGTAAAATTGAAACTTCAAAAGTAGTTTTAATTCCGGTTCCTTATGACGGAACAAGTACATGGCAAAAAGGTGCAGATAAAGGACCAGAAGCTTTTTTACAAGCTTCAGAAAATATGGAGCTTTATGATATTGAAACCAAGTCAGAAGTGTACAAAAATGGTATTTATTTAGCCGATCCAATAACTGAGAATTCTTCACCTGAGAGTATGGTTGAAACAGTTCATGGAATAACGAAATCATATATTACAAAAAATAAATTTGTAACGTTATTTGGAGGAGAACATTCCATTTCAATTGGTACAATTAGAGCATTTAATGAATGCTTTAATAATTTAACTGTTGTGCAAATTGATGCGCATGCAGATTTACGAAAAGAGTATGAAGGTTCTTCTTGCAACCACGCTTGTGCCGTTTATGAAGCAAGCCAAAATACAAACTTAATTCAGGTTGGTATTCGTAGCATGGATGTTATTGAAACAACAATAATGGATAAGGATAAAGTGTTTTTTGCTCATGAAATGGCTACTGATGATTATTGGATGGAAAATGCAATTGATTTAATGACAGAAAATGTATTTTTAACAATTGATTTAGATGCTTTTGATCCTTCAATTATGCCTTCAACAGGAACACCAGAACCAGGAGGATTGTTTTGGTATGAAACTTTAGATTTTTTACAAAAAATATTTAAAGAGAAAAATGTTGTTGGATTTGATATTGTAGAATTATGTCCAAATGAAAAAGATAAATCATCAGACTTTTTAGCAGCAAAATTGTACTATAAAATGTTAAGCTATAAATTTGAAAATACCGAAGATTCTGACTATGATGATATAGCCGGTTATAAAGAACCTAATAATAAATCAACCAAATTTGAAGACGAAGATAATGACTACTAAAGGAGCAATTTCTCAATTTATTGAAAATTATTATTTACATTTTAATGCAGCATCAGTTGTAGATGCAGCAAAAGAATATGAAAATCAATTAGCAAAAGGATCTAAGATGTTAGTTTCTTTAGCAGGAGCAATGAGTACTGCAGAATTAGGTAAAATATTTGCTGAAATAATTAGACAAGATAAAGTTCAAATTATTTCGTGTACTGGTGCTAATTTAGAAGAAGATATCATGAATTTGGTAGCACATTCACATTATAAAAGAGTACCAAATTATAGAGATTTAACTCCGCAAGATGAATGGGATTTATTAGAAAAAGGATTGAATAGAGTTACCGATACTTGTATCCCTGAAGAAGAAGCGTTTAGACGTTTGCAAGAGCATATTTTTAAAATTTGGAAAGATGCAGAAGATGCAGGAGAACGTTTTTTTCCACATGAATTTATGTACAAATTAGTACTTTCAGGTGTATTAGACCAATACCACGAAATAGATCCAAAAAACAGTTGGATGATTGCTGCTGCAGAAGCTAATTTACCAATGGTTGTTCCTGGGTGGGAAGATAGCACTATGGGTAATATTTTTGCTTCTTATGTTTTAAAAGGAGAGTTAAAAGCAAGTACCATGAAATCTGGAATTGAATACATGACTTTCTTAGCAGATTGGTATACCGAAAACTCTAAAGATGGAATTGGATTTTTTCAAATTGGAGGCGGTATCGCTGGAGATTTTCCAATTTGTGTAGTGCCAATGTTGTATCAGGATATGGAAAGAACAGACACTCCTTTCTGGAGCTATTTTTGTCAAATTTCAGATTCTACAACTAGTTATGGTTCTTATTCCGGAGCAGTTCCAAATGAAAAAATAACTTGGGGAAAATTGGATATCAATACACCAAAATTTATAATTGAATCAGATGCAACCATTGTTGCTCCATTAATATTTGCTTATTTGTTAGACATGTAGATTATGAAACGAGTAATTGTAGATTATAGTAAATTAACTAGCGATATTTTAGACTTATTAGTTGAAAAATTTCCATCGGGCTATGGTTATAGAGATATCATCACTTTTAAAAATGCGAAAGATGAAACTGTAAGAGCTGTAGAAGTTAGAACAGAAGATACTATTTATTTAGTTAAAATAAGTTTGAAGTTAGAAGAGACAATGGAAGATTATGATGCCGATGAAGATAACTTTGATGATGTTTATGACAACGATGATGATAATAATATTGAAGAAATACCTGACGAGAGTGATGATGATTAAGATCTTATAAATAAAAAAACCCGCAACTTGCGGGTTTTTTTATTTATATAATTTTATTTATAAACAGATTCTTTTTTAAATTCTACTGCCAATAAGTAATAGAAAATGGCTCTGTATTTATTTCGATTAGATTTACCCATTTTTTCAACAACAGCTTCAATTGCACTATCTAATTTTGGACTATCAGAAAGTCCTAATTTTTTGATTAAGAAATTCTTTTTTACAGTCCCTAATTCTTTAGCATCTGAACCAGAAACAGTTTCTGCATCTTTTTTATAGATAGATGGACCTAAACCTTTAGTTACTTTTGCTAATAAATCAGCATCAAATTTGATACCTAATTTTTTCATTTCACTTTGATAAAGTGCTATTTTTTCATCTAATTTACTCATGAGTAACGAATTTTTTTTTAATTAAATTAATATTCCTTTTACCAAATATAAAAAATATTCTTCGTAAAATTAAATTTAATTTAACAATCTGAAAGATTTACTCCAACCGCTAATCCGCCTTCGGAGGTTTCTTTGTATTTAGAATTCATATCTTTAGCTGTTTCCCACATACTAGAAATAACTTTATCCAAAGGAACTTTAGCATTTAAAGAGTCGGATTCTAAAGCAAGCTCAGCAGCATTAATTGCTTTAATTGCACCCATGGCATTTCTTTCAATACAAGGTATTTGTACCAAACCTCCAATAGGATCACAAGTTAAACCTAAATGATGTTCCATTGCTATTTCGCTTGCCATTAACACTTGTTCTGGAGTACCTCCAAGCAATTCTGTTAAAGCTCCAGCTGCCATAGCAGAAGACACACCAATTTCTGCCTGGCAGCCTCCCATAGCCGCTGAAATTGTAGCTCCTTTTTTAAAGAGACTTCCTATTTCACTCGCTACTAATAAAAATTGTTTTATATGGTTAAAATCTGCTTCATGATTTTCAATTACAATATAGTACATTAAAACTGCAGGAATTACACCAGCACTTCCGTTTGTTGGTGCTGTTACAACTCTTCCTAAGCTTGCATTTACTTCGTTTACACTTAAGGCAAAACAACTAACCCATTTTAGTATTTGACGAAATTTAACTTCGGTACCTCTTATGGTTTCCAGCCATTCTGTTGGTGAGTTATATATGGAATTACCAATAAGTTTATTGTGCATATCAAATGCGCGACGTCTAACATTTAATCCGCCAGGTAAAGTACCTTCTGTATGACATCCGGCATACATACATTCTAACATAGTATTCCAAATTCTTTGAATTTCAAAGTCAATTTCTATATCTGATCTAAGAGATCGTTCATTTTCTAAAACAATATCTGAAATTTTTAATTGCGTTTGTTTGCAATACAACTCTAATTCTTTGGCTTTTTGAATAGGGTAAGGAAATGTTTTTAAAATTTCAATATTTTCCTTTGCATGAATTAACTCTTCTCTAACAACAAAACCACCTCCAATTGAATAATAAGTATCTGAAGAAATTTTAATATTGTTTTTAAAGCCCGTAAACTTTATTGCATTGGCATGAAAAGGTAAAAACTCTTTATTAAAAATTATGTCAGTTTTTGGATCAAAATCTATTAAGAAACTGTTACCAAATTTTAATTGTTTTTCAAGGTTAATTTTTGAAACTAACGAATGAATTTCATTAATAGGTATTTGTTCAGGATCACTACCTGTTAAACCTAAAACAACAGCTAAATCTGTTGAATGACCTTTCCCTGTTAACGAAAGTGAGCCGTATAAATCAACTTTTACAGAATTAATCTCTTTAAAAAGATCTTCTTTCAATAAATGATTTATCCAACGTTCTCCTGCGCGCCAAGGACCTAAAGTGTGAGAGCTAGATGGACCAACACCAATCTTAAGCATATCAAAAACAGAAATACACTCCATTCTTTTATATTAATTTATTATAGCCTGTAAATATATGTTATTGAATAAATATGGATGTCCTTTTTTATAAAATTATTAATAATAATCCTATAATAAATGACAAATAAACTTAGGGTTAAAATTAAATTATGACAACTTGACATAAAAAATTTAATGGCATAATCATTGACTATTTGTTGTTGTAAGTTAAAAAAATTTAAGAATAAAAAATAAATAGAATAGTTATGGGTAAAATAATAGGAATAGATTTAGGAACAACCAACTCATGTGTTTCTGTAATGGAAGGAAACGAACCAGTTGTAATTCCTAATGCTGAAGGAAAAAGAACAACGCCTTCTATTGTTGCATTTATTGAAGGTGGTGAAAGAAAAGTAGGTGACCCTGCAAAACGTCAGGCAGTTACAAATCCTTTAAAAACGATTTATTCAATTAAGCGTTTTATGGGTAATAAATATTCTGAGTCTAAAATGGAAGCAGAACGTGTACCTTATAAAGTAGTCAAAGGAGATAATGATACACCTCGTGTTGATATTGATGGAAGATTATATACTCCGCAAGAAATTTCGGCAATGATTCTTCAAAAAATGAAGAAAACTGCAGAAGATTATTTAGGTACAGAAGTTTCTGAAGCTGTTGTTACAGTTCCAGCATATTTTAACGATGCACAACGTCAAGCAACTAAAGAAGCTGGTGAAATTGCAGGATTAAAAGTGAGCCGTATTATAAATGAGCCAACAGCAGCTGCTTTGGCATATGGTATGGATAAAAAAGGAGTTGATCAAAAAATAGTTGTTTTTGACTTTGGTGGTGGAACACATGATGTTTCTATATTAGAGTTAGGAGATGGTGTTTTTGAAGTATTATCAACAGATGGAGATACACACTTAGGTGGTGATGACGTAGATCAAAAAATTATTGATTGGTTAGCTGAGGAGTTTAAAGCTGAAGAAAATATGGATTTACGTAAAGATCCAATGGCTTTACAACGTTTAAAAGAAGCTGCTGAAAAAGCGAAGATTGAATTATCATCTTCTGCTACAACTGAAATTAATTTACCATATGTTACTGCTACGGCTTCAGGACCAAAACACTTGGTTAGAAGTTTAACAAAAGCAAAATTTGAACAATTAATTGATGATTTAATTAAAAGAACAATTGAGCCTTGTAAAACAGCATTGAAAGGTGCGGGTTTAACAACTGGTGATATTGATGAAGTTATTTTAGTAGGTGGTTCTACTCGTATTCCTGCGGTTGTAGAAGCTGTTGAGAAATTCTTTGGAAAAGCTCCTTCAAAAGGTGTAAATCCAGATGAGGTTGTTGCAATTGGAGCAGCTATTCAAGGTGGAGTTTTATCAGGAGATGTTAAAGATGTATTGCTATTAGATGTTACACCTTTATCTTTAGGTATTGAAACTATGGGTAATGTTATGACTAAGTTAATTGAAGCTAATACTACAATTCCAACTAAGAAATCACAAGTATTCTCAACTGCGGCAGATAATCAACCATCAGTAGAAATTCACGTATTACAAGGTGAACGTGCTATGGCAGCGGATAACAAAACTATTGGTCGTTTCCATTTAGATGGTATTCCACCAGCACAAAGAGGGACTCCTCAAATTGAAGTAACTTTTGATATTGATGCGAATGGTATTATTCATGTAACAGCTGGAGATAAAGCTACAGGGAAAACTCAAGATATTAGAATTGAAGCTTCTTCTGGATTAACTGATGAGGAAATCCAAAAAATGAAAGCTGATGCTGAAGCAAATGCTGATGCAGATAAAAGTGCTAAAGAAGTTGCGGAAAAAATCAATGGAGCTGACTCTATGATTTTCCAAACTGAAAAGCAATTAAAAGAATTTGGAGAAAAATTATCAGCAGATAAAAAAGACCCAATTGAAGCTGCTTTAGCAGAATTGAAAAAAGCTCATGAATCTAAAGATATTGCACAAATTGATGCTGCAATGGAAAAAATTAATGAAGCTTGGAAAGTAGCAAGTGAAGAAATGTACAAAGCAGAACAAGAAGGTCAGGCTCAAGGAGCTCCAACTGGAGAATCTTCAGGTAACGGTGAACCAAAAGCTGAAGGAGATAATGTTGAAGATGTAGATTTTGAAGAAGTAAAAGAAGATTAATTTTCTTTTCTGAAATATTAAAAAGGCTTCCATAATTGGAGGCCTTTTTTTGTTTAAGCACGTTTTGCTATGCGTGCATAATATTTAGTATATTTGAAAAAATCATAAGAATGAAATCAGCTAAATTAAACC
Organism: Lutibacter flavus; assembly: GCF_900188355.1. Classification (GTDB taxonomy): domain Bacteria; phylum Bacteroidota; class Bacteroidia; order Flavobacteriales; family Flavobacteriaceae; genus Lutibacter; species Lutibacter flavus. The sequence continues at coordinate 199,072 of NZ_FZNX01000003.1, read as the reverse complement.
AACTTTTAAATATTAAGTATCCAATTATACAAGCCCCAATGTTTTTAGTATCAAATACCACAATGGTTATTGAAGCTATGAAAAGTGGAATTGCAGGTTGTATTCCTGCATTAAATTATAGAACACTTGAAGAATTAAGAGCTTCGATTAAGGAGCTTAAAGAAGCTAAAGTTGATGGAGGTTCATTTGGATTTAATTTAATTGTAAATAAATCGAATCTTAAATATAAAGGGCAATTAGAAGTTATCTGTGAAGAAGGTACTGATTTTATTATAACTTCTTTAGGAAGTCCTGAAGAAACTATTAATAAAGCACATCAACATAATATTAAAGTCTTTTGTGATGTCACCGATTTAAAATTTGCTAAAAAGGTGGAAATCCTTGGAGCAGATGCAATTATAGCCGTTAATAATGAAGCCGGAGGACATAGAGGGAATAGTTCTCCAAAAGATTTAATCACTCAACTCGTTACAGAATGCAATATTCCTGTAATTTCTGCGGGAGGAGTAGGATGTAAGGCAGACGTTGAAAAAATGCTAAGTTTTGGCGCAATTGGTGTATCTGTAGGAAGTCCTTTTATTGCTTCAAAAGAAGCTAATGTTACTGAAGAATATAAGCAAGCTTGTATTGAAAATGGAGCAGATGATATTGTAATGACAGAGCGTATTTCGGGTTCTCCTTGTACCGTAATAAATACTCCATATGTTCAAAAAATAGGAACTAAACAGACTTGGATAGAATCATTTTTGAATAAGAATAAAAAATTAAAAAAATGGGTGAAAATGATTCGTTTTTTAATAGGAACAAACGCTGTTACTAACGCAGCAACTAAAGCAACTTACAAAACTGTATGGGTTGCAGGGCCAAGTATTGAATATACAAGAGAGATTTTGCCTGTAAAATTAATTGTAGCTAAGTTAGTTAATTGATATTTTTGATGAGAATATTTATAAAGCGAAATTTACTTTGAAGAATTATCATAATTTCAATTTTTTTAAACATACTTATTGTGAATTTGAAATGATTAATGATGATTATTTCAATCAGAAATCAGTCCATTTTAAAAGTAAATCGGGGAGTTTGTATTTTTATACAGAGAAAGGAGTTTATAGGCATTCAAATCATTGGGGAAGAGTTGCTAATTGTAGGTGGAAAATTAATGGAATTGCAGCATATAAAAATCAGTACTATTATACGGGGTACGCCAATTGGTTGGATTTTCATTCATTAAAATCTTCTGAAAAATATTTTTATTTAGAAGTGAATTTTGAAGAAAAATCTGCAAAAATTTATAAATTAAAAGAGGTAAAAAATCCAGCTATTTTTTTGATGTCTTTGGAGTTTGCACTTAAAAGATTGAAAGAAATAAAAACATTGTTTAAAGAATATAAATGGGCATTATATTTTAATGTAAATATTGATGTTGTAAGAAAAGAATTGATTGGGTTGTTAATTAATTCTGATAAGTCGTTACAGGAAATTAAGCAAAGTATTGGAAAGCGATTTTAAATAAAAAAGTAAATTTGTCAATAAAATTAATTTTGATAGTAATATGAATATCCCTAAAACGAGTTTTCCTCGTGTTGTAATTATTGGAGGTGGTTTTGCAGGTTTAGCAGCAGTTAAAGGTTTGAAAAATCAAGAAATTCAAGTTGTTTTAATAGATAAAAATAATTATCATACTTTTCAGCCCTTATTGTACCAAGTTGCAACTGGAGGATTAGAACCAGATTCTGTTGCATATCCACTTAGAAAAGTTATGAAAAATCTACCAAACTTTTATTTTAGGCTTGCTGAAGTTTCTAAGGTGGATACTGAAAAAAGAAAAATTCATACAAATATTGGTAAATTAAAGTACGATTATTTGATTATTGCTGCGGGTTCAACAACAAATTACTTTGGGAATACTAATATTGAAAAGTATAGTATGGCAATGAAAGATGTGCCTCAATCTTTAAATTTAAGAAGCTTAATAATTGAAAATTTTGAAGATGCATTACTGACCAAAGATCTTGAACAGAGAAATGCTCTAATGAATTTTGTAATAGTTGGGGGAGGGCCAACAGGTGTAGAATTGGCCGGAGCATTGGCTGAAATGAAAAAAGGTATTTTACCAAACGATTACCCTGACTTGGATATAAGACAAATGCAAATTAATATAGTTCAGGGGAGTAATAGGTTGCTTAAAGCAATGAGTGAAAAAGCTTCTGAAAAAGCTGAAGATTTTTTAATTGAACTTGGAGTTAATGTTTGGAAAAATACACACGTTACCAATTATAATGGCTATAATGTAGAAACTAATACAGAATTATCATTCGAAGCCAGCACTCTAATTTGGGCTGCAGGTGTAAAAGGAGCCACTATTGGTGGATTGGGTCAAGAATGTGTAATTGAAAGAGCCGCAAGAATTAGAGTTGATGAATTTAATGCTGTAAAAACTCACAAAAACGTATTTGCAATTGGAGATATTGCTTGTATGGAAACTTCTCATTATCCAAAAGGGCATCCAATGATGGCGCAACCTGCGATGCAACAAGGAAAACAATTGGCAAAAAATATTATTGCTCAATTAGAAAATAAGCCTATGATTCCTTATGCATATAAAAGCAAAGGTTCTATGGCAACAATAGGAAGAAATAAAGCGGTTGTAGATTTAAAAAAGATTAGATTTCAGGGGGTTTTTGCTTGGTTTGTTTGGATGTTCGTTCATTTACTGTCATTAATTGGTTTTAGAAATAAAGCGGTTGTGTTTTTTAATTGGGTGTATAACTACATTCGATTTGATAGGGAAACAAGACTAATTATTAGACCATTTAAAAAGAAAAATAAAGAGTCCTTTTAATTATTTTTCAACTAAGTTTTCAAGTGCAATTTTTAGTTTAGGATATTTAAATTGAAAGTTTAATTTTTCTAACTTTTCACAAGAAATTCGGCTTCCTTTTAATAAAATTATAGACATTTCACCCAATATAATTTTAAGAATAAAAGAAGGAATATTAGGTAACCAAATATGTTTTCCCAGTAGTTTAGCAATAGATTTTGTAAATGCTTTATTAGTTATATGTTCAGGAGCTGTAGCATTGTAAATTCCATTAAATTTATCTTTTTCAATAGCTTCAAGATACATTTTACATAAATCATCAATATGAATCCAAGGCATATATTGGTGTCCACTTCCAAGAGCAGATCCAAAACCTAGTTTTATTGGTTTGGATATTTTTTCAAGTGCTCCTCCTTCTTTTGTTAGTACAATTCCAGTTCTAAAAATTACAGTTTTTATGCCTATTGAATTAAATTGATTTACAGCTTTTTCCCAAAGAATACAAATTTCACTTATAAAATCGGTTCCTGGTTTATCTTCTTCTTTAAAAATTTTATCAGTGGTTGTTGCTCCGTAATATCCAATTCCTGAAGCTGAAATAAAACCTTTTAAATTTGGATTATGCTCTTTAATTTTTTCAAATAATAAATTTGTTGAATTTACTCTGCTATTTATTAATTCAACTTTTCTTGACTTGGTCCAGCGTTTATCTACAATTCCTGCGCCTGCTAAATGAATTATAAAATCAATATTTATTAGAGCTTCTGGGTCTATATAATTAGCATCAACATTCCAATAAAAAGTATTTAATTGAGAAGTTTTGTTTCTACTTAAAATAGAAACTGAATGTCCTTTTTGTCTTAATAAATTGCATAGATATTTGCCAATTAATCCGGTGCCACCAGTTACTAAAATTGAAGCCATATAAAATCGGTTATTTTGTAGGAAAAGATATTACAAAATAACCGATATTAAAAATGATTAACACTGTTAATTAATTTAGCAAACTTGATTTTCTATTGTATAAAGTTTAACACTGTTCATACCTTTTGTAATTGCTTCTTCATTTAAAGGTATTAAATGGTGATATCGTTCAGGTAAAGACTTTTTTAATCCTTCTATAACATTGTTTAATTCAACTGTGGGTTTAATTTTTAAATAGGCGCCTAAAACAACCATATTAAATATTTTTTTATTTCCCATTTCAGTGGAAATTTTATTCCCATCAATTTGATAAATGTTGATATCAGTTCTGGTAGGATGCTGTGAAATCCCATTTGGCTCGTATAATAAAATACCACCTGGCTTAACACTTTCTTCAAACTTATCCATAGATTGCTGATTCAAGATTATGGCAGTATCAAAAACCTTTAAGTAAGGAGAACTGATTCTTTCATCGCTTAAAATAACGGTAACATTGGCTGTTCCACCTCTCATTTCCGGACCATAAGAAGGCATCCAGCTCACTTCTTGATCTTGCATTATTCCAGAATATGCCAATATTTTTCCCATTGATAATACTCCTTGACCACCAAAACCTGCGATAATAATTTCTTCTGTCATAATTTCTTATTTTAAAACTCCATTTACTTTAATATCTCCAAGTGGAAAATATGGAAACATATTTTCTTCCATCCAAATATTTGATTCAAGTGGAGTCATTTTCCAACCAGAATTACAGTTTGAAACGATTTCAATAAAAGATAGCCCTTTTTTTAATCGTGTGTTTTCAAAAGCTTTTTTTATTGCTTTTTTTGCTTTTCGAGCGTGTTTATGTGTATGTACCGCTTGACGCGTAACATAATGCACACCTGGAAGATTGGCAACTAACTCAGTCATTTTTAATGGTGAACCCATTGATTCAATTTCTCTACCATATGGTGAAGTTGAAGATTTCATTCCTTCTAAAGTAGTTGGTGCCATTTGACCACCAGTCATTCCATAAATTCCATTATTAACAAAAATAATTACAATATTTTCACCTCTATTACAAGCATGAATAGTTTCAGCAGTACCAATGGCTGCTAAATCACCATCTCCTTGATACGTAAATACATATTTTTCGGGCCAGGTACGCGCTATTGCTGTTGCAACTGCAGGTGCACGTCCGTGAGCTGCCTGAGTTATATCTATATTCATAAAGTCATAGGCTAATACCGAACAGCCTACTGGAGCAACTCCAATGGTATCTTCAGAAATTCCCATTTCATCAATTACTTCCATTGTTAAATTATGTGCAGTTCCGTGACCGCAACCAGGGCAATATGATAATGTATTGTCAGTCATTAATTTTGACTTACAAAATACTTGGTTTTCAGGTTTAATGATGTCTAATACATTCATTGTTTATTATTTTTAGTTCTAATGCTTCTAATACTTCTTCAGGTGTGTGAATAATTCCTCCAGTTCTTCCAAAATGTTCAACAGGCACTTTATGTTCAACAGAAAGACGAACATCTTCAACCATTTGCCCAGCATTTAATTCAACACTTAATATTCCTTTTACTTGGTCCGCTAAATCAAATAAAACTTGTTTTGGGTAAGGGAACAAAGTTATTGGTCTTAATAAACCAGCCTTTATTCCTTTTGCTCGTGCTAATTGAACTGCTTTTTGAGCAATTCTTGCACTTGATCCATAAGCTACAAATAGATATTCAGCATCTTCAGTTTGATATTCTTCATATCGTAAATCTTCTTTTTCCATCTGCTCATATTTTTTCATTAATCTACGAACACGAGCTTCCATTTTTTCAGATTGTAAATCTAGCGATGTAATTATATTTCTTTCTCTATTAGTTTTTCCTGTTACAGCCCAACTGTCATGTCTTTTTATAACTTCTTCATCTGTTAGTCTTTCTTGCTGGTCTTTTAGAAAAACTTTTTCCATCATTTGTCCAATTAATCCATCGGATAAGATTAAAACAGGAGCTCTATATTTAAATGCAATATCAAATGCATCTTCAACAAAATCTGCCATTTCTTGCACAGATGCCGGAGCCAATACATATAATTTATAATCTCCATGACCACCACCTTTTACTGATTGAAAATAATCTGCCTGGGAAGGTTGAATTGTTCCTAAACCTGGTCCACCACGAACAACATTTACAATAACAGCAGGTAATTCTGCTCCAGCCAAGTAAGATATTCCTTCTAGCTTTAGGGAGATTCCCGGACTAGAAGAGGATGTCAATACTTTTTTTCCAGTACTGGCAGCTCCATAAACCATATTAATTGCTGCAATTTCACTTTCAGCTTGTAACACAACCATTCCAGTTCTATCCTCTGGACGTTCAGTCATTAAATATTCAATAACTTCTGATTGTGGTGTAATCGGGTAACCAAAATAAGCATCAACACCTGCTCTAATAGCAGCTTCAGCTAATGCCTCGTTTCCCTTCATTAATTTTAATTCTGACATTTTTATTAATGTTTTTAGTTATGCAGTTACTTTTACCCTATATACTGATATTGCTCTGTCTGGACAAACAATTGCACAATTAGTACAACCTGTACAGGCTTCAGGATTATTCATATAAGCATAATGATATCCTTTTCTATTTACAGTTGAAGTCATACCAATTACATCTTCTGGGCAAACCGGAATACAAACTTCGCATCCTTTGCACGCTTCGGTATCAACTACAATCGCTCCTTTAACTTTTGCCATTTTAATAATTTTTTGAGTGAATATCGACTTGTAATTCTATTATCCTCAAAGTTATAGCTATTTTATTGTAAAAAGTATGATATATATCAATTACATGATAATTATCATATAATTTTGGTGTTTTTGGGAATGAAAAAACCCCAGAGAAGGGGTTTTTATTGATGTTTTATGTGGATGTAACTATTGTTTCTTAGTATAATTTTTTAAATTTTGATGGATTTGTCTCTTGCATAATGCTGTAAATTGTTTCAAAAATATCTTCTGCATTTGGTTTAGAGAAATAATCACCATCGGTACCGTAAGCAGGTCTATGTGATTTTGCTGCTAAAGTTATTGGTTTGCTATCTAAATATTCATAAGCATTTTGATTTTCTAATATTTCATTCAAAATATAAGCCGATGCACCGCCTGGCACATCTTCATCAATAACAATTAATCTGTTGGTTTTTTTAACACTTTTAACAATGTCATGATTTACATCAAAAGGGAGTAAACTTTGTATATCAATTATTTCAATACTTATATCAACCTGATTTAAATCTTTAACAACATCTTCCACTATTTTTAGAGTTGATCCATAGGATACAACTGTAATATCTGTACCTTCTTTAATTGTTTCAACAACACCAATTGGCGTTTTAAATTCTCCTAAATTATTAGGAAATTTCTCCTTTAAACGATATCCATTTAAGTTTTCAACTACTAATGCTGGTTCATCACATTCCAACAATGTGTTGTAAAAACCAGCCGCTTTTGTCATGTTTCTTGGCACTAATATATTTATACCTCTTAATAAATGAACAATTGCTCCCATTGGAGATCCAGAATGCCAAATACCTTCTAATCTGTGGCCTCTTGTTCTTATAATTAGCGGTGCTTTTTGTGTTCCAACAGTTCTATAATGAAGAGATGCTAAATCATCACTTAATATTTGTATTGCATATAGCAAATAATCTAAATATTGTATTTCTGCAATTGGGCGTAAACCTCTTAACGCCATACCAATTCCTTGTCCGATTATTGTAGCTTCTCTAATTCCAGTATCGGAAACTCTTAGTTTTCCATACTTTTCCTGCAGTCCAACTAATCCCTGATTTACATCACCAATATTTCCAGAATCTTCACCAAAAATAAAAACGTTTTTATTTTTTGAAAAAATTGTATCAAAATTATCTTTTAGAATTATTCTGGCATCAACCAATTCAGCATTTTCATTATAAGTTGGTAAAACTTCTTTTACATGCGAAACTTTTTTACTCGTTTGGCTGTATAAATGTGAACTGAATTTTGGTTGTTCCGAACTTAAAAACGTTGTAATCCAATTTTGAAGTTGTGTTTTTTCTATTGAATTTTCATTTCTTACATAAACCACCACTTTTCTAGCTGTTGATAATAGATCTTTTCTAGATGGTTCTAAAATAGCTGATAATTCATTTTTTAATTTATTTATAAATACTTTGTTCTCACTTTTTAATAAAAGTTTTTCTAAAAGATTTATTAATCTAATTTTTTGCTCCTTTATAGGTGTTAAAAATGCATTCCAGGCATCCCTTTTTGCTTGGGAAACTAATTTTTTAGCATCCTTTTCAATTTGAATAAGGTCAGCTTCAGAATCGATAAACTTTAAAAGATTACCTTTTTCATCTTGTAATTCAAATTCAAAAATCCAATCTCGCATTTTGGCAATACAATCGTGCTGTTTTTCCCAAACTAAACGCTCTTTAGATTTGTAACGTTCGTGAGAACCAGAGGTAGAATGTCCTTGTGGTTGAGTTAAATCTTTTACATGAATTAAAACCGGTACATGTTCTTCTCTAGCAATTTTTGAAGCTTTAATATATATATTAATAAGTTGAGGATAATCCCAACCATTTACTATAAAAATTTCATAACCTTTATTGTTTTCATCTCTTTGAAATCCTTTTAAAATTTCTGAAATATTTTCTTTTGTTGTTTGAAATTTAGCAGGCACGGAAATCCCATAAGCATCGTCCCAAACACTAATAACCATTGGAACTTGTAATACACCCGCAGCATTGATGGTTTCAAAAAAAACACCTTCCGATGTACTTGCATTACCAATTGTTCCCCAAGATATTTCATTTCCGTTAACAGAAAATTTTGGGTTTTCTAAATCGGGAATTCTTCTAAACAATTTTGATGCATATGCAACACCTAACATTCTTGGCATTTGACCTGCAGTAGGTGAAATATCACCCGTTGAATTGTATTGTTCAGTTAAGTTTTTAAACTCACCATTTTCATCTAAACTATGTGTAAGAAAATGACCTCCCATTTGCCTCCCACCAGACATAGGTTCATCTTTTAAGCTTGGATGTGCATATAATCCGGCAAAAAACTGTTGAGGTGTAAGTTCACCAATTGCCATCATAAAAGTTTGGTCTCTGTAATAACCAGATCTAAAATCTCCTTTTTTAAAAGCTTTGGCCATAGCCAATTGAGGAATCTCTTTTCCATCTCCAAAAATACCAAATTTTGCCTTTCCTGTAAGTACTTCTCTTCGTCCAAGTAGGCTGCATTCTCTGCTAATTACGGCTATTTTATAATCATGTAAAACTTCCTTTTTAAATTGATTAAATGAAAGTTGCTCATGATTTGTTTTAGATGATTCTAGCGGCATACTTTTAATTTTTTTAGTTTTGCAAAGGTATAGATTCTAAATGATAATTAAAAACTAAGCTTTAGAACAGATGATTGTTGTAAAATACATATTAAAAGCAAAGAAAGAATAAGGATAATTCAATTAAATTATAAAATCGATAAATTTAATAAAACCCTCTTTTAACAAAATTATAAATTCTTTTTGGTTTAATTACCAATACAAATCTAATTTTCGAACTATACTGAGGAGCACCTAATTCCCATCCCAAATTAGAATGAAATGGAAAATATACTTCTAAAATATCCTGAATAAAGTTAAGTCTAACACCATTTTCATGTGCAAAGTATACTTTTTGGTTTCGGTTTTTAACAAAGCCAACGTCATTATAAACTTCAAACCAACGCCATAATCCAACGCTAATATTTAAAGTAGATAACCATTGATTTGCATAAGAAACGGGAAGTTTAGATTTAAAACCACCTTCATTTATTATTATTTGCTGACTGAAAAAACCAGAAGTTTCAGACCTTCCCAAATAATCATATTGAAATAAATAATCTGTTGGTCGGTCCAGTGCAAAATCAAAATAGTTTGTTTCTGTTTTATTCCTTAAGAATGCACCCGCGAAAAACCGAAAGTCAAACTGTCTGTTAGCATCAGTTAATTTTCTATATCTAGCTGTTAATGAAAGTTTACTAAACTTATTTGAAACTTGTAATCCGGTTGAAAATCTAACATCATCTAATATTGCAGGTTTAGAATATCCATAACCAAGTCTAAAAATATTGTATTTATTAGTTTCTATATGTTGAGTTTGTGTTGGGGATTTTTCTCTATCTACTAATGTATAAGATGCAACTAAAGCTTTACTTCTAACATCCCTTAAACTTTTTCTCCTAAATTCTAATAATGCATATGGATTTATTGTTGTATAAGATAAATCTTGGGCATAATGATAGCTACTACCGGATATTCCTAAAGCAAATCGATTTATTTTTTTGTTTTCTGGCAGGTATTCATATTGAAAAGAGGCAGAACCAGAAAGCGTATTACTTTTAGTACTATATGATGGTGTTATTTTATAGTTTACATTTTTATTTAAAAGTGTTTTATTTGATAAAGCCATACCTAAAACGAGACCATCATAATAATTAAATCTATAAACAGGAGTGTAAAATAATTGGTTATAGTAAGTATCCTCAATGTCTTTTAGAAATTTTAATTGTAAGGGTCTATTAAATATTTTTCTATCTAGATCTTTCCAGTTATTTCTTAAATTATATTCGGGTAATTGTGATTCATAATTTAATGAAAGTTTATTAAAACCACTTTTAGGAATTGTAATTGTAGTTAAAGAATCGATTCCTGTAAGCCATTTTTTAAATTTTATTTCTTTATCCTGAATTCCATATAATTGAATAGGTGCTGTAAAATTTCTTCTATTTGCAATGCTAATTTCTAGTGAATCATTTTTCTCAGTAATTTTTTGAATTTTATAATCTATTTTTTTGTTGGTCTTTAAATAATCATTTTCAAACCAAGACAAATCTTTCTCTGTTTTTTGTTTTAAATAATTTAAAAATTGCTCACTTTTTACTTGTTTCCCAGAATTTGCATAAGAAAAATTCCAAATTAATGAGGGTACAAAAGCGTCTTCCATATAATTTTCTAAATACTTTAAACCTAAACCAGCTTTATAACTATTAGCTACTTTTCTGTTAAAATTGGATAGAGAGTCAGCTGGTGTTTCTAACGCTTGGTCTAAATTTTTTCGTGCTGCAAATTGATATACAAAATGATATTTTTCGTTAAAATTTATTTTTGCTATGCTAAAATTTTTAACTCCCCAAAGTTTTGATATATTTCCAATTGCTTTTACTTCTGGATAATATTTTTCAACATATTTAATCATTAAATAAGTGTGTAACCCATTAGCTAACCAATAATCTTCTCTTTTATTAAAAAGAAAAAGCTGGTCTATATATTCTTGCGAAAGCATTTTAAAAAGTTTAATATCCCACTCAAAAGCGTTATTGTAAGCAGCTAAAAATGAAGGTAATTGATTAAAGCCATAAACTGGATTTTTATCATATTCTATCTGGCTTAGCACTATTTTATCATGTGGATAATTACCTAAAAATGTTTTAATAAAATAAAATTCTCGTTTTAATATGCTTGCTTTTACATCGTCATTTAAATCTTCAGAAATAATATTACTAGTAATTGTTTGACCATCAAAAGTATAATCCTTAAAGCCATTAATTTTAGAAATATTTAATTCAATATCAAATCTTTTTTTACCTGTTAAGCCATAACTTTTAATGGAATCTTTCACATAATAGGAGCCGATTAAATCACTAGTTATTTCATAATCTTTTGGAACTTTAAAACTAATGTTGTAATCTGTATAATCAACATACAAATCATCTAAATCTAAGTTGTTATAAAGTTGCCATTTTGTATCAAAAATGGCAGGTGTTAAATACCAGTACCTTAAATTATATTCGAGTTCATTTACTCCGTATTTAGTGAATTTATCGTTTGGGATTTTAACTAAATAAGTGATAGATATTTTAACTGAATCTTTTGGTTTTAGAGGTTCATATAAATTAACCTTTAAAAAATCTGGATTTTCTTCAGTAATTTCAAAATTTGCTGTGTTAAAGTTTGCAGAAATTCCGTTAATGGTGGTATTCCCTCTATGTTTATCGTTTGCAAAATGAAATGTTTTCGAATAATTTTCAATAAATCTTTTTGCTAAAGGAGTTTTTTTGTCTTTATAAGCATTAGGCCAATTATGAAAATAAATTTCATTTAGAACACTTTTAGATTTATTATAAAAAATAGTTTCTTGTTGAATCTTAATTTCGTTTGTTTCTGAGTTTAATGCCGCAAATATTCTTATATTATTTGTTTGACAATTTATTTTATTGAAACAAATAGTTATAAAAATTAAGAATAAAAATGCGTGCTTTTTCAAGAGAATTAAGTTTAGAAATTAGGGCTTAAACTGTATTTTTTATAGAAATTATCAATAACCTCAAGTACTTCTTTTTCGGTATCGACTAATGAAATTAAATCTAGATCTTTTGGACTTATATTTCCTTCTTCAAGTAGGGTATTTTTAATCCATTCAAATAAACCTGCCCAAAATTTTCGCCCAACTAGAATAATTGGAAACTTTCCTATTTTTTTTGTTTGAATAAGCGTAATGGCTTCAAATAATTCGTCCATTGTTCCAAATCCACCAGGCATTACTACAAATCCTTGTGAATATTTTACAAACATCACTTTTCTAACAAAAAAGTAGTCGAAATCTAAGCTTTTATCAGAATCAATATAAGGATTGTCATGTTGTTCAAATGGTAATTCAATATTTAAGCCAACTGAGGTTCCTTTACCACGATGCGCACCTCTATTTCCTGCTTCCATAATTCCAGGGCCACCACCAGTTACAACTCCATAACCGTTTTTTGTTAACTCATAAGCTATATTTTCTGCCAATTTATAATAGGCGTGGTCTTCTTTGGTTCTAGCAGAACCGAAAATACTAACACAAGGGCCAATTTTACTCAAACGCTCAAACCCTTCAACAAATTCTGCCATTATTTTAAAAATGGCCCAAGAGTCATTGGCTTTAATTTGGTTCCATGTTTTTTGTTGAAACTTTTCTCTTATTTTTTTATCGTCATTTGGTGTCATATTTCAAAAATGTCTTTTCTATGATATTAATAATTTAATTTTAAAAAAATTAGGAGCCTAATGTAATTCTTTTTTTAAGAATTTAGCAGTATAACTTCTTTTATCAGAACAAATCTCTTCTGGGGTTCCACAGCATATTAATTGGCCACCATTTTTTCCACCCTCCATACCTATATCAATAACGTAATCTGCTAATTTTATTACATCCATATTATGTTCAATTACAAGTATCGTATTTCCTTTATTTGTTAACGTATTAAGTACCTCCATTAACACGCGAATGTCTTCAAAATGTAAGCCTGTAGTTGGTTCGTCTAATATATAAAAAGTATTTCCTGTATCTCTTTTAGATAATTCTGCAGCTAGTTTAATCCGTTGTGCTTCGCCACCTGAAAGTGTAGTAGATTGTTGTCCGAGCGTTATATAACCCAAACCAACATCGTTAATTGTTTTTAGTTTTCTGTAAATTTTCGGAATGTTTTCAAAAAACACGACAGCTTCTTCAATAGTCATTTTTAAAACATCAGAAATTGATTTTCCCTTATATCTAATTTCTAAAGTTTCTCTATTAAAACGCTTCCCTTGACACGTTTCGCATTCCACATGAACATCTGGTAAAAAATTCATTTCTATAACACGAACTCCACCTCCTTGGCAAGTCTCGCATCTTCCACCTTTAACATTAAAAGAGAACCTGCCAGCTTTGTAGCCTCTAATTGCAGCCTCACTTGTTTTGGTATATAGACTTCTAATTTCACTAAAAACCCCGGTATAAGTTGCTGGATTTGATCGGGGAGTTCTTCCAATTGGTGATTGATCAATATCAATTACTTTATCTACATGTTCTAATCCATCTATAGATTTGTAAGGCATTGGTTTTTTTACACCTCTATAAATATGCTTGTTTAAAATTGGATATAATGTTTCATTTATAAGGGTAGATTTTCCGCTTCCTGAAACTCCAGTAACACAAATCATTTGCCCTAATGGAAATTCTACGGTTACATTTTTTAAATTATTTCCAGTTGCACCAGATAATTTTATTTTTTTTCCGTTTCCTTTTCTTCTCTTTTTAGGAACCATAATTTCCTTAGTTCCATTTAAATAATCGGCTGTTAAAGTTTTGTGCTGTTTTAACTCTTCAAAAGTTCCTTCACTAACAATTTCTCCCCCGTGTACACCTGCGCCCGGGCCAATATCTAAAACGTAATCGGCGTGCTCAATCATGTCTTTATCATGTTCAACAACAATTACAGAATTACCAATATCTCTTAAGTTTATAAGCGATTTAATTAGTTTTTCATTATCACGCTGATGTAACCCAATACTTGGTTCATCTAAAATATAGAGCACTCCAACCAATTGAGATCCAATTTGGGTAGCCAATCTAATGCGTTGAGCTTCACCCCCGGAAAGTGATTTAGAACTTCTGTCTAACGTTAAATAATCTAAACCAACATCCAATAAAAATTGAATTCTGGTTCTAATTTCTTTTAATATTTCTGAAGCTATTTTTAGTTGTTTTTCTGATAATTTATCTTCAATTTTTGAAAACCATTCAGCAAGTTCTAAAACATCAAGCTGTGCTAGTTCCGAAATGTTTTTATCATTTATTTTGAAATATAAAGCCTCTTTTTTTAAACGATTTGCATTGCAAGAGTCACAATTCATTTCATTCATAAAATCTTTAGCCCAACGTTTTATGGAAGTTGATTCACTTAATTTATATTGATTTTCAATAAAATTGATAATTCCTTCAAAATCTATTTCATAATTTCGGGTAATTCCCATTGTTTTTGAAGCAATGTCAAACTTTTCTTTTCCACCGTTTAAAATAATATCAATAGCCTCTTTTGGAATACTTGAAATAGGGTCACTAAGTTTAAAATTATAGCGATCTCCAATTAATTGTAATTGCTTAAAAATCCAACTATTTTTTTCTTCTCCAATAGGAGCAATTCCTCCGCTTTTTATTGAAATTTTTGAATCAGGAATAATTTTTTGAACATTAACCTTATTAATTCTTCCTAATCCGTTACAAGTTGTGCAAGCTCCTTTTGGCGAATTAAATGAAAACGTATTTGGTTCTGGATTTGGATATGAAATTCCTGTTTCGGGACACATTAAATCTCGGCTAAAATACCTAGGAGTATTTGTATTGTGCTCTAAAACCATAATTACATTTTCACCAGAATACAAAGCAGTTGTAATTGTTTCTTCCAATCTTTTTTCTGAAGCTGTATTTACCAATAATCTGTCAATTACAATTTCAATGTCATGCATTTTGTAACGGTCAAGACGCATTCCTTTTTCAATTTCTCTAATTTCACCATCAACCCTAACTTTAACAAAACCTTGTTTAGCAATTTGTTCAAATAATTCTCTATAATGTCCTTTTCTCGATTTTATTACTGGAGCAAGTATTACTATCTTTTTATCTTCAAATTCGCTTAGAATTAATTCTTTAATTTGCTCATCAGAATAGCTTACCATTTTTTTATTGGTATTGTATGAATAAGCATCAGCTGCACGGGCAAATAGTAGCCTTAAAAAATCATAAATCTCAGTTATGGTTCCAACTGTTGAACGCGGACTTTTATTGGTTGTTTTTTGTTCTATTGAAATAACTGGTGAAAGCCCATCTATTTTATCAACATCAGGTCTTTCTAATCCACCCAAAAATTGACGTGCATAAGCAGAAAAAGTTTCAATGTATCTTCTTTGGCCTTCGGCATAAATAGTGTCAAAAGCTAATGAAGATTTACCACTACCACTTAAGCCAGTAATAACTACCAATTTTTCTCGAGGAATACGAACATCAATATTTTTTAAATTATGAACTCGGGCTCCTAATACTTCAATATACTCTTCGTGTTTTGCCATTAGATTTTTGGAAAGTTGCAAAGTTAAAAAATTGTAACTACAATTTAGATATTCAACTATATCTTATTTTGAAAATTAGTATATTGCATTAAAATTTAAAGCCTGTGAAGTGGATAGATTCTTTAAGACATTTTTTTGAAAAACACGGTTTTGCTGTTTCTTCAAGATTTGCTGATCGATTAGGTATAAATGTATCAAACGTTCGTTTGTTTTTTATATATATCTCATTTGTAACTTTAGGTTTTTCTTTTGGGATATACTTAACATTGGCTTTTTTATTGCGTTTAAAAGATTTGTTTTACACTAAAAGAAGGTCAGTATTTGATTTATAATATATGATATTGAGACCCAAATTATCTATTTCAATTGCATTATTACTTATAGTTATGGCTATTGGAATTTCTGGCTACATGATAATTTCAGGAGATAATTTTGTAGACTCTCTTTATATGACTGTTATTACCATGACTACTGTGGGTTTTGGTGAAATACACTCTTTTAGCCCGAGTGAAAAACTTTTTACAATATTTTTAATATTAATAAGTATAGTAGCTTATGGTTATGCAGTAACTGCAATAACAGAATATTTGGCAAGTGGAAAATTTTTAGAACAATTAAAAATTAAAAAGGTGGAACAGAAAATTGAAAATATGAATAACCATACGGTGGTTTGTGGTTATGGCAGAAATGGAAAACAAGCGGTTGCTAAATTAATTCAATTTAATCAGCCTTGTGTGGTTATAGAAAAAAGAACGGCTGAAATTGCTGAATTAGAACGAGATAATATTTTGTTTGTTGATGGAGATGCTACCAAAGATGAAGATTTGGCTAAACTAGGTTTGGATAGGGCAAAAAGTTTAATAACAGCTCTGCCATCTGATGCTGATAATTTATTTGTTGTTTTATCAGCAAGGCAATTTAATAAGGATTTCACTATAATAAGTAGGGCCTCTAATGAATCTTCATACGGGAAGCTAAAATTTGCGGGAGCTACAAATGTTATAATGCCAGATAAATTAGGAGGGGCGCATATGGCTTCATTAGTTGTGACTCCAGATTTAGTTGAATTTGTTGATAGACTTACTATTGCGGGCGATGTTGAAGCTAATTTAGAAGAAATCTCTGTAAATGAATTACCTAAAGAGTATATTGATAAAACAATTTTGGATCTTGATTTGCGCAAAAAAACGGGATGTAATGTAATAGGTTTTAAAACCAAAGCAGGTGATTACTTAATAAATCCTGATGCAAAAACTCAATTAGAAAAAGATACTTATTTAATTGTTTTAGGAGATAAAGACCAAATTCTGAAGTTACGAGCGCTTTTTTAAAAAAGGAATAAAAAACGAACATTTTTAAGATTTAGTTATTATTTATTTGTAGCAACATCATTTTTTCGCCATATTGCAGCAACTTTTAAAAATTAACCAAAAAATTATGAGTAAAAAGCTTCTATCACTTCTATTATTAGTAGTGCCATTTTTAACATTTGCCCAAGAATCAGCAGAAAAAGGATTAGATGAAAGAATAAATGAAGGTTTTATGCCTTTCGCCACTTGGTGGGAAGGTTTTGTATTAACTACGGTTCCTATCGCTGGAAATAATGTTCCTTTAGTAGTTTTGCTTTTGGTTATTGGAGCAACTTTTTTTACAATATATTTTGGATTTCCAGCAGTTACAAAATTTAGGTTGGCAATTAATACAGTAAGAGGTAAATACGATGAGATTGATCATCATGGTGTGGAAAAAGCAGATTTGAATATTGTTGATGGAGATTTAGTTGATACTATAGGAGATGAAAGTAAAGATGGTGAAGTAAGTCATTTTCAAGCTTTGGCAACAGCAGTTTCAGGTACCGTAGGATTAGGTAATATTGCGGGGGTTGCAGTAGCAATTGCTGTTGGTGGGCCTGGTGCAACATTTTGGATGGTTGTTTGTGGTTTAATTGGTATGTCAACTAAATTTGTAGAATGTACATTAGGAGTAAAATATAGAGATGTAGGTGAAGATGGTACAGTATATGGAGGTCCAATGTATTATTTAAAAAGAGGGCTTGAAGCACAGAATAAGGCTATTTTAGGTAAGATTTTGGCTGTAATGTTTGCAGTATTATGTGTTGGAGCTTCATTTGGAGGGGGAAATGCTTTTCAATCCAATCAGGCAGCAGTTCAAATAGAATCAATGTTAGGTTTAGAAGGTGGAGCTTCTGGATTTATTATTGGTGTAATTATGGCAATATTAGTTGGAATTGTGATTATTGGAGGTATTAAGAGAATTGCTAAGATTACCGAAAAAATAGTGCCATTTATGGCTGGAATTTATATTATAGCTTCACTAGTAATTATTTTTGCAAATATAAAATATGTTGGAGATGCATTTTCAATGATATTCTCTGGTGCATTTACTCCTGAGGCCGGTTTAGGGGGTGTTCTCGGAGTATTAATAGTTGGATTTCAAAGAGCGGCGTTTTCAAATGAGGCCGGTGCAGGATCTGCCGCAATTGCACATTCAGCAGTGAAAACAAAATATCCAGCAAGTGAAGGTGTTGTAGCATTACTAGAGCCTTTTATAGATACTGTAGTTATTTGTACTATGACAGCTTTAGTTATTATCTTTTTTAATATGGATGCTGGAGCCTTTGATTACGGAAATTCTGTAAATAGCGCCGTATTATTAAATGAAACTCAACAATATATTGGAGGAGTAGACTTAACTTCTATGGCTTTTGATTCTGTAATCCCAGGATTTAGTTATGTGTTAACAATTGCTATTATTTTATTCGCATTTTCAACTATGATATCTTGGTCTTATTACGGTTTACAATCTTGGAAATATTTATTTGGTAGAGGTAAAAGCGCTGATTTAGTTTATAAATTTTTATTTTTAATTTTTGTTGTAATAGGTGCTTCAGCAACCCTTGATGCTGTAATTAAATTCTCGGATGCTATGATTTTAGCTTTAGTGTTTCCAAATATGATTGGGTTACTTTTGTTATTCCCTAGAGTTAGAGAAGAAATGGAAACCTATATAGAAGCTATTAAAACTGTGACAGTTAAAAAATAAATTGATAATTTAAGATTAAACTATTCTATCATAAAATGAATTTTTTTAAATCCCATTTCAGGTATAACAAACGCCAACGAAATGGGATTTTCTTTTTATTATTAATTATTATCGTTCTTCAAATTGGTTTCTTTATTGTTGATTTTTCATCAAATGAACCTATTGATGTTTCACAAAGTGAGTTTGTTCATTTTAAAAAAGAAATGGATTCTTTAAAAATTGCTGAATTAGAAAAAAGAAAGCCAAAAATATACCCGTTTAACCCAAATTATATATCAGATTTTAAAGGTTATCAATTAGGAATGTCTGTTGATGAAATTGATAGGCTTTTAAATTTTAGGGCATCTGGCAAATATGTAAACTCTGCTAAAGAGTTTCAAGCTTTAACTAAAGTTAGTGATAGTTTGTTAAATACTATAAGTCCCAATTTTAAATTTCCTGAATGGGTTAATTCAAAAAAAGAAAGCCCTTCCACAAAGTATATTCAAAAAAGTCTTGTAATAATTAAAGAGAAAGATATTAATTTAGTTGATTCGGAAGATTTGATTAAAATAAAAGGCGTTGGAGTTAAATTAGCTAAAAGAATACTAGATTATAGAACTAAATTGCAAGGGTTTTCTTTTAATGATCAGCTTTATGAAGTTTGGTATTTAGATAAAAATGTAGCTGACGAAGTTTTAAATTTTTTTAAGGTTATTGAATTACCTAAAATTCAAAAAATAAACATAAATACAGCGACTTTTAAAGAGGTTTTAGCAATTGCTTATATTGATTATGAGCTAACTAAGAAAATATTTAGCTACAGAGATGAAGTTGCTGAAATTCAATCGTTAAATGAATTTAAGAAAATAGATGGTTTTCCAATTGAAAAATTCGAGAGAATAAGCTTATATTTGGTCGCAGAATAAATTCACAATAATTATAATAGTTAGCCTGTAAATGAATAGTATGTATTTTACTGAAGAGCACAAGGCATTTCGACAAAGTTTTCGAGATTTTTTACAAAAAGAAGTTGTTCCTAATATTGATAAATGGGAAAAAGCAGGGTTTATTGATAAAGGTATATGGACCAAGTTTGGAGAAATGGGATATTTCGGACTGAATTATCCTGAAGAATTTGGGGGATTAAACTTAGATCTTTTTTACACTGTTATTTTTTTAGAAGAACTGCAAAAAGTGAATTCTGGAGGATTCGCTGCTGCAATGTGGGCTCATACTTATTTAGCCATGACACATCTTGAAAAAGAAGGATGTCAAAAAATAAAAGAAAATTATTTAGCACCAAGTATTAGTGGAAAAAAAGTTGGTTGCCTTTGTATTTCAGAACCATTTGGAGGATCTGATGTTGCTGGAATGAGAACTACGGCCACTAAAAAAGGTGATACCTATATATTAAATGGTTCCAAAACGTTTATTACAAATGGAGTTTATTCAGATTATTTAGTAGTTGCTGCAAAAACAAATCCTGAGTTAGGAAATAAAGGGTTGAGTATTTTTGTAGTAGATAGAGAGTCTGCCGGACTTTCAGCAACTACTTTAGAAAAACTAGGTTGGAAAGCTTCGGATACAGCTGAAATAGCATTTGACAATGTGATTATTCCATCTGAAAATTTATTAGGTGAAGAAGGAAAAGGATTTCCATATATTATGCAGCATTTTGCGTTGGAGCGAGTTGTTATGGCTGTAAATGCGCATGCAAGAGCAGAATATGCTTTGGACTATGCAATTCAATATATGTCTGAAAGAAAATCTTTTGGTAAAACAATTAACCAGTTTCAAGCATTACGTCACAAGGTTGCCGATATGGCAAGTGAAATTGAAATGTGTAAAGAATTTAATTATTCTATAGTGTATAGGTTAAATAAAGGGCAATATGTTGTTAAAGAGGCAACTATGGCTAAATTAAAGGCTACTAAAATCGCTGATGAAGTTATATATCAATGTTTGCAATTGTTAGGAGGATATGGATATATGGAAGATTATCCAATGGCAAGATTATTTAGAGATAGCAGATTAGGTCCAATAGGAGGTGGAACATCAGAAATATTGAAAGAAA
This sequence comes from Lutibacter flavus, assembly GCF_900188355.1. GTDB lineage: Bacteria > Bacteroidota > Bacteroidia > Flavobacteriales > Flavobacteriaceae > Lutibacter > Lutibacter flavus. Next base: position 178,254 of record NZ_FZNX01000003.1, on the reverse strand, counting down.
TAATTTCAAAAATTGTAATTGATAAAAAAGAATATAAGCCAGTTACATAAGCAGTTTACAGGTATTTTAAGATTGAATTTTTATTATGGTTAAAAAAAGTAATATTATTTTGGTTTATTAAAAATAATAGTATCTTTGCAGTCCAAAAATTAAAAGAGAACGACTTGAAAGGAGGTGCTAAAATATGTTAATCATACCAGTTAAAGACGGAGAGAATATCGATAGAGCGTTAAAGCGTTATAAAAGAAAATTTGATCGTACGAAGACAATGAAAAATTTACGAAATCGTAAACAATTCAACAAGCCTTCAGTTATAAAACGCGCACAAAACATAAAAGCTCAATATGTTCAGAATTTAAGAACAATAGAAGAGCAAGGCTAAAAATTTTAGCCAAAACTTTAAAACCGTTAGTTAAAACAATTTACAATTTGTATGTTTGTTTTCTAACGGTTTTTTTATGCTTATAAATTCCTTTCTTGACTATTTATTAATTGAAAAAAAATATTCTAAGCATACCATAATTGCTTATGAAAAGGATTTGAATGATTTTCAATTATTTTGTATTAGTGAATGTGAAGATCAGAGTATAACTTCGGTAAATTATTCTCAAATTAGAAGTTATATAGTTAGTTTAGTTAATTTAGAAATATCTAATAGAACTATTAATAGAAAAATATCTTCGTTAAAATCGTTTTATAAATTTCTTCAAAAAACAAAACAAATTGAAATAAGTCCTTTGTCAAAGCACAAAGCGCTAAAAGTTTCACAACAAATTCAGGTTCCTTTTTCGGAAAAAGAAATAATTGATGTGTTAAATTTACATGATGAAGAAATTAATTTTGAATCGATTCGTAATAAATTAATTGTAGAATTATTTTATTCGACAGGCATTCGTAGAAGTGAATTGATTCACATTGAAATAAGTAGTATAGATTTTAATAATGAAACTGTTAAAGTTGTTGGTAAGCGAAATAAGGAACGCATTATTCCGTTAATAAAACGAGTACTGCAATCGTTAAAAAAATATTTAGAGTTTAGAGAGCGAATAGAAAATAAAGAACCTTATTTGTTTATAACCAAAAAAGGGAAAAAAGTTTACGATACACTTGTGTATCGTATAATAAATAATTATTTTAGTAGTGTGTCGTCAAAAGTTAAAAAAAGCCCTCATGTTATTAGACATTCTTTTGCAACACACTTGCTTAATGAAGGGGCTGATTTAAATTCAGTAAAAGAATTACTTGGGCATTCAAGTTTAGCGTCAACACAAGTTTATACCCATAGTAGTTTGGGTAAATTAAAAGAAATATATAACCAAGCTCATCCAAGGAGCCAAAAAAATTTAGATTTATGAAAGTACATGTACAATCTGTTAATTTCAATGCGGACAAATCACTTATTGAATTCATTGAAAAAAAGGTAGGAAGTTTAGAAAAATTTTATGATAAAATTGTGGATGCAGAAGTATTTTTAAAGGTTCAACAAACAAGCGAGAAAGAAAATAAAACTGTAGATGTAAAATTGAACATTTCCGGGAATGATTTTGTAGTGAAAAAACAGTGTAAAACATTTGAGGAAGGGGCAATGTTAGCAGTGGATTCGCTAAAAAGAAAACTAAAGCAGATTAAAGAAAAAGTAAGAACAAAATAATTTATAAAAAATAGTTAGAAAAAGTTTTGTTTAAAATTAAAACTTTAATACATTTGCAGTCCGTTAGAAATAGCGGGCTTCTTTTATGGAGTAAAATGCCGATGTAGCTCAGCTGGCTAGAGCAGCTGATTTGTAATCAGCAGGTCGTGGGTTCGAGTCCCTCTATCGGCTCAAAAATAGATAAAAATAATTAATTTTATCTATTGAAAAATTGAAAGAGTAGTTTTATTGAGGCTTAGGCTTCGATTATACTCAGATCTTTGAAATTATTGGTGAGATACTCAAGTGGCCAACGAGGGCAGACTGTAAATCTGCTGCGCAAGCTTCGAAGGTTCGAATCCTTCTCTCACCACAAGTAAAAAATTGGAATAAAGTATTTATTACCAGTGATGATTTGAAAAAAAATTATTGCGAGAGTAGCTCAGTTGGTAGAGCTTCAGCCTTCCAAGCTGACTGTCGCCGGTTCGAGCCCGGTCTCTCGCTCAATTTTTTTGGCCGGTGTAGCTCAGGGGTAGAGCGTTTCCTTGGTAAGGAAGAGGTCACGGGTTCAAATCCCGTCATTGGCTCAAGTAAAGAATTGAATTAAACATTATATATAACTTAAGATTTAAAAATTAACAATTATGGCTAAAGAAACCTTTGATCGTTCGAAACCACATTTAAACATTGGTACTATTGGACACGTTGATCACGGTAAAACAACCTTAACAGCTGCTATTACTGTTGTATTAGCAGAGAAGGGACTTTCTAAAATAATGAATTTCGATCAAATCGATAATGCACCGGAAGAAAAAGAAAGAGGTATTACAATTAATACTGCACACGTAGAGTATCAAACTGCTAATCGTCATTACGCTCACGTTGACTGTCCAGGTCACGCGGATTACGTAAAGAATATGGTTACTGGTGCGGCTCAAATGGATGGTGCAATCATCGTTGTAGCTGCAACGGATGGACCAATGCCTCAAACTAGAGAGCATATCTTATTAGGTCGTCAGGTAGGTATTCCTAGATTAGTTGTATTCATGAATAAAGTGGATATGGTTGATGATGAAGAACTATTAGAATTGGTAGAGATGGAAATCAGAGATTTATTATCTTTCTACGATTATGATGGTGATAATACTCCTGTTATTCAAGGTTCTGCTTTAGGTGGATTGAATAAAGAACCAAAGTGGATGGATAAAATCATGGAATTAATGGATGCCGTTGATACTTGGATTGAATTACCAAAACGTGATGTTGATAAAGATTTCTTAATGCCAATTGAAGATGTATTTTCAATTACTGGTCGTGGAACTGTTGCAACTGGTCGTATTGAAACAGGTGTTGCCAATACTGGTGATGCAGTTGATATTATTGGTATGGGGGCAGAGAAATTAACTTCTACTGTAACAGGAGTTGAAATGTTCCGTAAAATATTAGATAGAGGTGAGGCTGGAGATAACGTTGGTATCTTATTAAGAGGTATTGCAAAAGAAGATATAAAAAGAGGTATGGTAATCTGTAAGCCAGGTTCTGTAACTCCTCATGCTAAATTTAAGGCTGAGGTTTATGTTCTTAAAAAAGAAGAAGGTGGTCGTCACACGCCATTCCACAACAATTACCGTCCACAGTTTTACGTACGTACAACTGACGTAACAGGTACTATTATGTTACCTGAAGGAGTTGAAATGGTAATGCCAGGTGATAACTTAACTATTCATGTAGAATTACACCAACCAATTGCATTAAACGTAGGTCTACGTTTTGCAATTCGTGAGGGAGGTAGAACAGTAGGAGCAGGTCAGGTAACTGAGATGTTAGACTAAAAAATATACCTAGTAATAATAAAATTAAGGTGCTTCTTTATTGGGGGCACCTTATATTTACGGGTGTAGCTCAGTTGGTAGAGCACTGGTCTCCAAAACCAGGTGTCGGGAGTTCGAGTCTCTCCACCCGTGCAAAAATTAATGAAATGAATTTAGTTAAATATATAAAAGACTCATTTGAAGAGTTACGTAATAAAGTCTCATGGATACCTTGGGCTGAAGCTCAAAAATCTACAGTAGTTGTTGCTATATTTACAGTATTGTTTGCATTAGCGGTATTTGCGGTAGATAAGTTTTTCCAAACAGGTTTAAGTGAGTATTTTAAATTATTTTAATCATTAAAGTTTAGTATGTCTGATTCTGTAAAAAAATGGTACGTAGTAAGAGCTATCGGTGGGCAAGAAAATAAGGTTAAAACTTATATTGAAAATGAAATTGCTCGTTTAGGTATGACAGATTATGTTGATAGAGTTATGGTACCGACAGAAAAGGTTATTCAAGTACGTAATGGAAAAAAAATTCACAAAGAACGTGTTTATTTTCCGGGTTATGTAATGATAGAAGCTAACTTAAGTGGTGAACTTCCGCATATAATTAAATCAATTACCGGTGTTATTGGGTTTTTAGGTGAAGTGAAAGGTGGTGACCCTGTTCCTATGAGACCTAACGAAATAAACCGTATGCTAGGTAAAGTTGATGAGTTATCAGTTCAAAATGATAATTTTTCAATACCTTATGTAGTTGGTGAAACGGTAAAAGTAATAGATGGACCATTTAATGGTTTTGATGGTACTATTGAAAAAATAAATGAAGAAAAGCGTAAACTTGAAGTAATGGTTAAAATTTTCGGTAGAAAAACACCATTAGAATTAAGTTATATGCAAGTAGATAAAATTTCATAATAGTTACATAAATAATGTGGTATTGCATTTTGCTTCCAAAAAAGTGTAGTATCTAATTTAAGAATTAAAAATGGCAAAAGAAGTTAGTAAAGTAGTAAAATTACAAGTTCGTGGAGGTGCGGCAAACCCGTCACCACCAGTTGGACCAGCTTTAGGTGCTGCCGGAGTTAATATAATGGAGTTCTGTAAGCAATTTAATGCAAGAACTCAAGATAAACAAGGGAAAGTTTTACCTGTAGCAATTACAGTTTATAAAGATAAATCTTTCGAATTTGTTATTAAAACTCCACCGGCGGCTGTTCAAATTTTAGAAGCAGCTAAAGTGAAAAAAGGTTCTCCAGAACCTAATAGAAATAAGGTAGCTACAGTTACTTGGGATCAATTGAAAACAATTGCTGAAGATAAAATGGTAGATTTAAATGCATTTACTGTAGAATCAGCTATGTTAATGATGGCAGGAACTGCACGATCAATGGGTATTAGAGTAAAAGGAGTAGCTCCAGTTAAAAAATAAAACAGTTATTAAAAATGGCAAAATTAACTAAAAAGCGAAAAGAAGCGCAAGCAAAGATTGATGCAAATCAGGCTTATTCTTTAAAAGATGCTTCTGCTTTAGTAAAAGAAATTACTAATGTAAATTTTGATGCATCTATTGATTTAGCTGTTAGATTGGGAGTTGATCCTCGTAAAGCAAATCAAATGGTAAGAGGGGTTGTAACATTACCTCACGGAACCGGTAAAGATGTTAAAGTTTTAGCATTAGTAACTCCAGATAAAGAAGACGAAGCTAAGGAAGCTGGCGCTGATTATGTTGGGTTAGATGAATACCTTCAAAAAATTAAAGATGGATGGACAGATGTTGATGTAATAATTACAATGCCGAGTGTTATGGGTAAATTAGGTCCTTTAGGCCGTGTTTTAGGACCAAGAGGTTTAATGCCTAACCCTAAAACAGGTACTGTAACTATGGATGTTGCAAAAGCTGTTGCAGAAGTAAAAGCTGGTAAAATTGACTTTAAAGTTGAAAAATCAGGTATTGTACATGCAGGTATAGCAAAAGCGTCTTTTGATGCAGATAAAATTGCTGAAAATGCTAGTGAATTAATAAATACTTTAATAAAGTTGAAGCCAACGGCTTCAAAAGGAATTTATATTAAAAGTATTTATTTATCAAGTACTATGAGTCCAGGTTTAAATATTGATATCAAATCAGTTTAATTGTTAAAACTCAGAAATTATGACGAGAGAAGAAAAATCACAAGTAATAGAAGCTTTAACAACAAAGTTAACTGAAGGAAATATTATCTATTTAGCAGATATTTCAGGATTAAATGCTTTACAAACCTCTAACTTACGTAGAGCTTGCTTTAAAGCAAATATTAAACTTGCAGTTGTTAAAAACACATTGTTAGAAAAAGCAATGGAAAAGTCTGATAAAGATTTTGGAGAATTACCTTCAGTTTTAAAAGGAAATACTTCATTAATGGTATCAGATACTGGAAATGCTCCAGCAAAATTAATAAAAGAATTTCGTAAAAAATCTGATAAGCCTTTATTAAAAGGTGCTTATGTTGAAGAGGCAATTTATGTTGGGGATGACCAATTAGATGCTTTAGTTAACATTAAATCTAAAGAAGAACTTATCGGAGATATTATTACATTATTACAATCTCCAGCTAAAAATGTTGTTTCAGCATTACAGTCTGGTGGTAATAAACTATCTGGTATTATTAAAACATTATCAGAGAAATAAAACAAGCGCACTAATAAACTAAATAATAAAAATTAAACAAAGAGAAATGGCAGATTTGAAAGATTTCGCAGAACAACTTGTTAACTTAACAGTTAAAGAAGTAAACGAGTTAGCTAATATTTTGAAAGATGAATATGGTATTGAACCAGCAGCAGCTGCAGTAGCAGTAGCTGGACCAGCAGCAGCAGGAGATTCAGCAGAAGCTGAACAAACTGAATTTGATGTAATATTAAAAGCGGCAGGTGGATCTAAATTAGCAGTTGTAAAATTAGTTAAGGAATTAACTGGTTTAGGATTAAAAGAAGCTAAAGGTGTTGTAGATAGCGCACCCGCACCTGTAAAAGAAGGTGTTTCTAAAGATGAAGCGGAAGCATTGAAAGCATCATTAGAAGAAGCTGGAGCAGAGGTTGAGCTTAAATAAGCTTTCAACAGCTAAAACAATTTAAGGTTTAGGTCTGGGGTAATCCTAAGACCTAAACCATTTTGCGTATATATTCGTTCTTATATTTTAATAGTTTTTTAACTTAAAGTTTTTGTCCATTGGCATCAAAAAATTTCACCGAAAGAATAAACTTTGCATCAGCTAAATTGGTAACTGAATATCCTGATTTTTTAGATATTCAAGTAAAATCGTTTCAAGATTTTTTCCAATTAAAAACTAAAGCTGACGAACGAAGTACGGAAGGATTATACAAGACCTTCCTTGATAACTTCCCAATTACAGATACTCGAAACCAATTTGTGTTAGAGTTTATAGACTACTTTGTTGACCCTCCAAGATATTCGATTCAAGAATGTATTGAAAGAGGATTGACTTATTGCGTTCCTTTAAAAGCGCGTTTAAAACTTTATTGTACTGACCCAGAACATGAAGATTTTGAGACAATTGTTCAAGATGTATATTTAGGGACAATTCCTTATATGACTAACAGTGGTACTTTTGTAATAAATGGTGCAGAAAGAGTTGTAGTTTCTCAATTACACCGTTCTCCAGGGGTATTCTTTGGACAGTCATTCCATGCAAACGGTACAAAATTATATTCAGCAAGAGTAATTCCTTTCAAAGGTTCTTGGATTGAGTTTGCAACAGATATCAATCAAGTAATGTATGCTTATATTGATAGAAAGAAAAAATTACCGGTAACCACATTATTTAGAGCAATTGGTTATGAAAGAGATAAAGATATTCTTGAAATTTTTGACCTTGCTGAAGAGGTAAAAGTTTCAAAAAGTGGTCTTAAAAAATATTTAGGTAGAAAATTAGCTGCACGTGTTTTAAAAACTTGGTTTGAGGACTTTGTGGATGAAGATACTGGAGAAGTTGTTTCTATTGAAAGAAATGAAATTGTATTAGATAGAGATACAATTTTAGAAAAAGAGCAAATTGAAGAAATAATTGAATCAGGTACAAAAACCATTTTACTTCATAAAGAAGATAATGAAATGGCTGATTATGCCATTATTCATAATACATTGCAAAAAGATCCAACAAATTCTGAAAAGGAAGCTGTTGAGCATATCTATAGACAATTACGTAATGCTGAACAGCCAGATTTTGAAACGGCTAAAGGTATTATTGATAAATTATTCTTTTCAGAGCAACGTTACAATTTAGGTGAAGTTGGACGATACAGAATGAATAAAAAGTTAAACTTGAATGAAGATGTTGATCAAAAAGTTTTAACTAAAGTTGATATTATTACTATTATTAAAAACTTAATAAAATTAGTAAACTCAAAAGCAGAAGTTGATGATATTGACCATTTGTCAAATCGTCGTGTTCGTACTGTTGGAGAGCAATTAGCTAGTCAATTTGGTGTTGGTTTATCTCGTATGGCTCGTACCATTAGAGAAAGAATGAATGTAAGAGATAATGAAGTATTTACACCTATTGATTTAATTAATGCTAAAACGTTATCATCAGTAATAAATTCATTTTTTGGAACAAATCAGCTATCTCAATTTATGGATCAAACGAATCCATTAGCTGAAATTACTCATAAACGTAGATTATCTGCACTAGGACCTGGAGGTTTATCTAGAGAAAGAGCAGGTTTTGAGGTGCGTGATGTTCATTACACTCACTATGGTCGTTTATGTCCAATTGAAACACCTGAGGGTCCAAATATTGGGTTAATATCATCATTAGCGGTATTTGCCAAAGTAAATAATTTAGGATTTATTGAAACTCCTTATAGAGAGGTGATTGATGGTAATGTTAATATTACTGAAGAGCCTAGATATTTAAGTGCTGAGGAAGAAGAAGGAATGAAATTTGCACAGTCAAATTTACCTTTAACTGAAGAAGGGAGATTTGTGGCAGATAAAGTAATCGTTCGAGAAGAAGCGGATTATCCTGTGGTTGAGCCAACAAAGGTTAACTTTATGGATGTAGCTCCTAATCAAATTGCTTCTATATCGGCATCTTTAATTCCATTTTTAGAACATGATGATGCAAACCGTGCATTGATGGGATCAAATATGATGCGTCAGGCAGTTCCTTTATTAAAACCTGAATCTCCAATTGTTGGTACAGGTTTAGAAAGAAGGGTAGCAAAAGATTCTCGTATTTTAATGAATGCTGAAGGAGCTGGAGTTGTAGAATATGTTGATGCGGATACGATTGAAATTAAATACGATAAGTCTGATGAAGATCGTATGGTAAGTTTTGATGGCGACAACAAATCTTACAATTTAATTAAATTTAGAAAAACAAACCAAGGAACTTCTATAAACCTAAAACCAATTGTTCAAAAAGGTGATAGAGTTGTTGAAGGACAAGTTCTTTGTGAAGGTTATGCAACACAAAAAGGTGAATTAGCTCTTGGTAGAAATATGAAAGTTGCGTTTATGCCTTGGAAAGGTTATAATTTTGAGGATGCAATTGTTATTTCTGAAAAAGTTGTTAAAGAAGATATTTTCACCTCTATTCATATTGATGAATATTCAATGGATGTTAGAGATACTAAATTGGGTGCTGAGGAATTAACTAATGATATTCCTAACGTTTCAGAAGAAGCTACGAAAGATTTAGATGAAAATGGAATGATTCGTATTGGTGCAGAAGTGAAACCTGGAGATATCTTAATTGGTAAGATTACACCAAAAGGAGAATCTGATCCAACACCTGAAGAAAAATTACTAAGAGCAATTTTTGGTGATAAAGCAGGTGATGTAAAAGATGCATCATTAAAAGCTTCACCATCTTTAAGAGGTGTTGTTATTGATAAGAAATTATTTGAACGTGCCGTTAAAGATAAATCTAAACGAGCTCAGGATAAAGTTAGTATTGCTAATTTAGAGAGTAAGTATACAGCAAAACTAGAAGATTTGAGAACTGTTCTAATTGAAAAATTATTCACTTTAATTAGTGGAAAAACTTCTCAAGGTGTTCAGAATGATTTAAGTGAAGAAGTTCTTCAAAAAGGAAAGAAGTTTACTTTAAAAATGTTAAATGCAGTTCCTGATTTCAATTACTTAACAAAAGGAGTTTGGACTACAGATACTCATTTAAATTCTTTGGTTACTGAATTGATTCACAACTATAAGATTAAAGTAAATGATTTACAAGGTTCTTTAAGGCGTGAGAAATTTACAGTTTCAGTTGGTGATGAATTACCAGCAGGGATTTTAAAACTTGCAAAAATTTACATTGCTAAGAAACGTAAGTTGAAAGTTGGGGATAAAATGGCAGGACGACATGGTAACAAAGGTATTGTTGCACGTATCGTTCGTCAGGAAGATATGCCTTTCTTGGAAGACGGAACTCCAGTTGATATTGTATTAAATCCATTAGGTGTACCATCTCGTATGAATATTGGTCAAATTTATGAAACAGTTCTTGGATGGGCTGGTCAAAAATTAGATAAAAAATATGCTACACCAATTTTTGATGGTGCTACAATTGATCAAATTAATCAAATAACGGATGATGCTGGTGTACCGCAATATGGTCATACATATTTGTATGATGGTGGAACGGGACAACGTTTTGATCAAAAAGCGACGGTTGGAGTTATTTATATGATTAAATTAGGTCATATGATTGATGACAAGATGCACGCTCGTTCAATTGGGCCATACTCTTTAATTACGCAACAACCACTTGGTGGTAAAGCACAATTTGGAGGTCAGCGTTTTGGTGAAATGGAGGTTTGGGCACTTGAAGCATATGGTGCATCAAGTACATTACGTGAAATCTTAACAGTAAAATCTGATGATGTTTTAGGAAGAGCTAAAACATATGAGGCTATTGTAAAAGGAGACCCTATGCCAGAACCTGGATTGCCAGAATCATTTAACGTATTAATGCATGAACTGAGAGGTCTTGGATTAGACGTTAGATTAGAGGAATAACAACTAAAAAATAGTTAGGAGCTAAACACTCCTAACTATTAATATATTTTTACATTTTTAAAATTCGAATCCATCAATATTATTATGGCAAGAAAAACCGATAAATACACTGTAAAAAAGTTTAATAAAATTTCAATTGGTTTATCATCTCCAGAAGCAATTCTAGAGAAATCAAAAGGAGAGGTATTAAAACCAGAAACTATAAATTACCGTACGCACAAACCTGAAAGAGATGGGTTGTTTTGTGAACGTATTTTTGGCCCTATAAAAGATTATGAATGTGCTTGTGGTAAATACAAGAGAATTCGTTATAAAGGGATAGTTTGTGATCGATGTGGTGTTGAAGTAACAGAGAAAAAAGTTCGTAGAGATAGAGTAGGACACATTAATTTAGTTGTTCCTGTTGCTCACATTTGGTATTTTAAATCATTACCTAACAAAATGGGATACCTTTTAGGTTTACCATCTAAAAAGTTAGATATGATAATTTACTATGAACGTTATGTAGTAATTCAACCTGCTGGTGCAAAAAATGCGGAAGGAGAACCATTGCAAAAAATGGATTTCTTAACGGAAGAAGAATATTTGGATATTCTTGAATCGTTCCCAGTTGAAAATCAATATTTAGATGATAATGACCCAGATAAGTTTATTGCTAAAATGGGTGCGTCTTGTTTAATTGATTTATTTAATAGAATTGATTTAGATGAGTTGTCGTATGAACTTCGTCACAAAGCAAATACAGAAACATCTAAACAACGTAAAACTGAAGCATTAAAAAGATTAAACGTAGTTGAGTCTTTTAGAGATGCTAACAAAAATAGAGAAAACCGTCCGGAATGGATGATAATGAAAGTAATTCCGGTGACACCACCAGAATTACGTCCATTAGTACCATTAGATGGTGGTCGTTTTGCAACTTCAGATTTAAATGATTTATATAGAAGAGTAATTATTAGAAACAATCGTTTAAAAAGATTGGTTGAAATAAAAGCTCCTGAAGTTATTTTACGTAATGAAAAGCGTATGTTACAAGAATCTGTTGATTCATTATTTGATAACACACGTAAATCTTCTGCTGTAAAAACGGAATCTAACCGTCCATTAAAATCATTATCAGATTCATTAAAAGGTAAACAAGGACGTTTCCGTCAAAACCTTTTAGGAAAACGTGTTGATTATTCTGCACGTTCTGTAATTGTTGTTGGACCGGAATTAAAATTACACGAATGTGGATTGCCAAAAGATATGGCAGCTGAATTATACAAACCTTTTGTAATTAGAAAATTAATTGAAAGAGGAATTGTAAAAACAGTAAAATCTGCAAAGAAAATTATTGATAAAAGAGAACCAGTTGTATGGGATATATTAGAGAATGTTTTAAAAGGACATCCTGTAATGTTAAACCGTGCTCCTACGTTACACCGTCTAGGAATTCAAGCTTTTCAACCAAAATTAATTGAAGGGAAAGCAATTCAATTACATCCATTGGCATGTACGGCATTTAATGCCGATTTTGATGGGGATCAAATGGCAGTTCATTTACCATTGGGACCTGAAGCTATTTTAGAGTGTCAATTACTATTATTGGGTTCACATAATATATTAAACCCTGCAAATGGGGCTCCAATTACTGTACCTTCACAGGATATGGTATTAGGTTTATATTATATGACTAAAGAAAGAAAATCGACTCCAGAATATCCAATTAAAGGTGAAGGTTTAACTTTTTATTCTCCTGAAGAAGTAACTATTGCATTTAATGAAAAGGCAGTAGACTTAAATGCTAGTATAAAGGTTAGAACTAAAGATTTTAATGAAGAAGGAAAACTTGTTAATCAAATAATTTCAACTACAGTTGGTAGAGTGCTATTTAATGAAGTAGTACCTGAAGCTGCTGGTTATGTAAACGAAGTTTTAAATAAAAAATCGTTAAGGGATATTATTGGTCATGTTTTAAAACTGACGGATGTTCCAACTACTGGAAAATTCTTGGATGATATGAAAGGAATGGGATATACATTCGCATTCCGAGGTGGTTTATCATTTAGTTTAGGTGATATTATTATTCCGCCAGAAAAGCATACAATGATTGCTGAAGCAAACGCACAAGTTGACAATATTATGGCAAACTATAATATGGGTATGTTAACTAATAAAGAGCGTTACAATCAGGTAATTGATATTTGGGGTTCGACTAACAATCGTTTAACAGAACTTTCAATGAAACGTTTACGTGAAGACCAACAAGGATTTAACTCTGTGTTTATGATGTTAGATTCTGGTGCAAGGGGTTCTAAAGAACAAATTCGCCAGTTAACAGGTATGCGTGGATTAATGGCAAAACCTAAAAAATCTACAGCTGGTGGTGGTGAAATTATTGAAAACCCGATTTTATCAAACTTTAAAGAAGGTTTATCAATTTTAGAATACTTTATATCAACTCACGGTGCTCGTAAAGGATTAGCAGATACAGCATTAAAAACAGCAGATGCTGGTTACTTAACTCGTCGTTTGGTTGATGTTTCTCAAGATGTTATTGTTAATGAATTTGATTGTGGAACTTTAAGAGGACTTAATGTTGAGCCACTTAAAAAGAATGATGAAATTGTAGAAACATTAAGTGAAAGAATTGACGGTCGTGTTTCATTACATGATATTATAGATCCAATAACTGAAGAAGTTTATGTAAAATCAGGTGAAGAAATTTTAACTGAAGTTGCTAAACGCATTGAAAACTCAGCTATTAGTGCAGTGGAAGTTCGTTCTGCATTAACTTGTGAAGCTAAAAAAGGTATCTGTTCTAAATGTTATGGGCATAGTCTATCAACACGAAAAATGGTGCAAATTGGTGAAGCAGTTGGAGTAGTTGCGGCACAATCAATTGGTGAGCCTGGTACACAGTTAACCTTAAGAACATTCCACGTTGGTGGGGTAGCTGGTAATATTTCTGAAAACAATACAGTAGATACTAAATTTGCAGGGAAAGCATTAATTGAAGATTTAAATACTGTAAAAGGAAAAGATAATGATGGAAATGATGTTGATATAGTTATTTCACGAACTTCAGAAATTAAAATAATTGATGAAAAAACTGGTTTGATATTAAGTACAAATAACATTCCTTATGGTTCATATATTTATGTTGCTGATGGTCAAAAGCTAAAAAGAGGTGAATTAATTTGTAAATGGGATCCATTTAATGGTGTTATTGTTTCTGAATTTGCAGGAACAATTCAATTTGAAAATATTGAAAGAGGAATTAACTATCTTGTTGAAATTGATGAACAAACAGGTTTCCAAGAAAAAGTAATTATAGAATCTAAAAATAAGAAAACGATACCAACTTTATTGTTAAAAGATAAAAATGATAACGTTATTAGATCATATAACTTACCGGTAGGTGCTCATTTAATTGTTGAAGATGGCGATGAAATAGCATCAGGTATGATAATTGTTAAAATACCTCGTAAATCAGGTAGATCTGGAGATATTACGGGAGGTTTACCTCGTGTAACTGAGTTATTTGAGGCGCGTAACCCTTCTAATCCAGCAGTTGTTTCACAAATTGATGGTGTAGTTTCATTTGGAAAAATTAAACGTGGTAATCGTGAAATAATAGTTGAATCTAAATTAGGCGATGTTAAAAAGTATTTAGTTAAACTTTCTAATCAAATCTTAGTTCAGGAAAATGATTTCATTAAAGCTGGTATGCCTCTTTCGGAAGGTTCAGTTACACCAAATGATATATTAAATATCCAAGGACCTGCAAAAGTCCAGGAGTATTTGGTAAATGAAATTCAAGAGGTTTATCGTTTACAAGGTGTAAAAATTAACGATAAGCATTTTGAAGTAGTAGTTCGTCAAATGATGCGTAAAGTGAAAATTATTGATTCAGGAGATACATTATTCTTAGAGAATCAATTAGTTCATAAAAATGACTTTATAGAGCAGAATGATGAGATCTATGGAATGAAAGTGGTTGAGATCGCTGGTGATTCAACTGTTTTAAAAGAAGGACAAATTATTACACCTCGTCAATTACGTGATGAAAACTCAGTGTTAAGGAGAGAGGATAAGGCTTTAGTTGAAGCCAGAGATGCAAATCCAGCAACGGGTGAGCAAATTTTACAAGGAATTACAAGAGCTTCTTTACAAACGAAGTCATTTATTTCAGCGGCATCATTCCAAGAAACAACAAAAGTTTTAAATGAAGCTGCAGTAAGTGGTAAAGTTGATGATTTAGAAGGTCTAAAAGAGAATGTAATTGTTGGTAAACGTATTCCTGCCGGAACTGGTATGAGAATTTACGATAATATTATTGTGGGGTCTAAAGAAGAAATGGATTCAAGTTTTTAATTATGAGTGATCAAAAACCTAATAAAGAAGGGCAAATTAATATTGAATTGGATGATAAAATAGCTGAAGGAACTTATTCTAATTTGGCTATAATCAATCATTCTGTTTCAGAATTTATCGTTGATTTTATAAGCGTAATGCCTGGGCAACCAAAGGCTAAAGTAAAATCAAGAATAATTTTAACTCCTCAACATGCGAAGCGATTGGTTAAAGCCTTAGCGGATAATGTACAAAGGTTTGAGAAAAGTCATGGAGAAATTAAAGATTATGAACAACCTCCAATACCAATGAATTTTGGTCCAACAGGGCAAGCATAAAATAAAAAAGCCGAACTTAATGTTCGGCTTTTTTTATTTTAAAATCACCTTATCATAAGCTCTTTTTAATTTTTTAATAACCAGTTCTATTTCTTCTTCATTTAAATGTCCAAAACCAAAACGAATGGCACAAGTGTTTTTATTCTGATAAAGAATTGTTTTTGGTAGAAGTAAATCGTTTTTTTCGGATTCTTCAGCTAGTTTAAGTAACGATATTTTAGGATGAAATTGTAACCAAATGGCTAATCCACCGATAGGAATTTCCCATTGTGCAGTTCCTGAAAAATATTTAGTTAAAAGATTACATGAAAAATCTCGCCTTTTTTTATAGATCACAATATTCTTTTTCATTAGGCGGTATATTTCACCTTCATTAATTAATTCTGATAGTATTTGTTCTTGTATTAGGTCGCCTTGTTTATCTAGTAATTCTAAATAATTCTTAGCTTCTGCGATCAGATTTTCTGGGGCTATTACAAATCCTGTTTGAAAACTAGGAAATAAGGACTGCCCAATTTTTCCTAAATAAATAACCATACCGTTTGCATCTGCACTTGCCATAGGTAACATTGCTGAACCATCAAACTGAAAATCGTAATCAAAATCATCTTCAATAATGGCAAATCCATACTCTTTAGCAAGTTGTAGTAGCTCTAAACGACGTTCTGCACTTAATTTTACTACTGTCGGATAATCTCTATGGGCGCATATATATACACATCTAATGCTATGTTTTATAAAATGTTTTTTTATGTACTCAATATCTAAACCATCATTATCTACAGGAATTGTTTTTATGGTTGCACCAGTTTGTTGAAAAATCATATTAGATGCATAATTACTTAAGTGTCCTACTAACACTATATCGTTTTGTTTTATTAAGAGTTGAGATACAATGTACAAGCTCATTTCTGTACTACGCGTATTTATTAGGTTATTTGGACTTATATGAAAGCCTCTAGTTGCATTTAGGTAATTACATAACTGCGTTTGGAATAAAGAGTTGAAAACTTCGTGTGATCTGTTCCATTTATTTATTAACGTTTTTCGTTTCATGGCAGCACTATACCATCTTGTAAATTGATGTACAGGATGCAAGCGTAAATCTGGTTTACCATCATTAATTGTATACTTAGCATTTGTATACTGAACAGTTGATGCTAAATGAAAAGAATTTTGAAAATGAAATCCTGTTGTTTTAGCATATGTATATGCCTCATTTATTTTTTGAGAAGTTGCTTTTATTTTTGCTGTATTTTTCTCTGGTTCTAAAACAAATGTGCCTTTATTTGGTATAATTTCAACCCAACCTTGTGAAGATAACTCTTCGTAAATTGCAACTGCAGTATTTCTATGGACTTTTAATAATTGACTTAATACACGGGTTCCTGGCAGCATTGTACCTTTAGTTAAATAGCGGCGCTGTATAGCATTTATAATTTGTACCGAGACCTGTAAATATAGAGGTTGTGATAAAGATTTATCTAAACTAATTAGCTGTTTAAAAAGAGTATTAACCGGACTATCTATCATTTTAAAACTGGACTATGTTAATCGTCCGGAAAGTTACTACTTTTGCATCGTTTTTAAATCACTATTTATGAAAATTAAAATTACATTAATAATTACCATATTATTTTATGGTTTACAGGCAAATGCACAAGATAAGCCTATAAAAAGAGACACCTTAAAAGAAGTTATTATTATTTCTACAAGAATAGATTTACCTTTTAAAGAAAACTCTAGAACAATAAATATTATCACATCAAAAGACATAAATAATAGTGCAGCTAACAATGTTGCTGATTTATTACAACAAGTTGCAGGTGTAGATATAAGAAGAAGAGGAACAGCAGGAAGTCAAGCTGATTTATATATTAGAGGCGGTGGTTTTGATCAAACGTTACTTTTAATTGATGGTATTAAAATGGATGATTCTCAAACAGGACATCACACAATGAATGCTGCTTTACCAATTGAGGTTATTGAACGCATAGAAATTATTAAAGGTCCTGCAGCAAGAATTTTTGGTCAGAATGCATTTACTGGAGCAATAAATATTGTTACTAAAAAGAAATTAGAAGACACAGTTTCTGCAAATATGGAAACAGGTTCTTTTGGACAATTAAACGGTTCTCTAACTGTAGGAAAGGAGTTTGAAAATTCATCAATCATTGTACATGTTGGTGCGTTAACTTCAGATGGTTATAGAGATAATTCTGATTATAACAATTATAACTACTTCTTAAAAGGGGTTTTCAACAAGAAAAAGCAACCTATAGAAGTATTGGCTACTTTTTTCGACAAGAAATATGGTGCACAAAATTTTTACACACCAATTTCATGGGGTTTTAAGGAGTATGAAGAAACTCAGAGCAGTTTATTAGGTGTTTCATCAACCTTTAAAAAAGAAAATTTTAAAATTACACCTAGATTTTATTGGAAAAGAGGTCAAGACATATTTTTATTGAAAAGAGACGATCCAAGTTTTTATAGAAATTTACACATTACTAATAAAGTAGGTTTAGAAACAAATGCGGCTTACACATCAGATTTTGGAATAACAGGTTTTGGTATTGATGTTTCTCGAGTTTTTATTAGTAGTAATAATTTAGGGAACAGAAATAGAACAATGGCAAATTTGTTTTTAGAACATCGTTTTAAATTGGCTCATGATAAATTAGATATAACTCCAGGAGTTGCTGTAACTTACTTTTCGGACTTTAAATTTCATGCATTTCCAGGGTTAGATATTGGTTACCAATTTTCGGATAAATTAAAATTATATGGGAATTTAGGGATAACTTACAGAATACCAACATATACAGATTTGTATTACAATGATAGCAGTACAAATGGGAACCCTAATTTAAAACCAGAAGAAGCTTTTGCACAAGAATTAGGGCTGAAATATAATTCAGAAAGGTTTACTTCTTCTGTGGCAATCTTTAATAGAAATGCAACTAATTTAATTGATTTTGTGAAGCCAGATGTTACAGCAACTAAATATGTAGCCACTAATTTTGCAAAAGTAAATACTAAAGGCTTTGAGTTAAATACAGATTATCGTTTTAAGATAAATAATTTCAATCAAACTTTATCTTTTTCATATAATTTATTAGATGATGATATTTTAGATCAAAATAAAGATTTATCACGTTATTCTTTAAATACATTAAAACATCAATTTATTACACGCTTTACAAGTAAAATATTTAAAAATGTAAGACAAAACATTATTTACAAACACGCTGAACGAACAATAGGAACTAGTTATAATGTTTGGGATGCTTCTATAATTGTTGACGTTAATAAATTCAGTTTTATAGCTACTGCCAATAATATTTTTGATGCAGATTATATAGAATCTGGTTTTTTGCCAATGCCAAAAAGTAATTTTATGCTTGGTTTAAATTATAAGGTTTTTTAATAGAGATGCTGAAGATTTAATTGATTGGACTAAGACAGATCTTGATGATCCTAATCAGAAATGAGAGGCGAGAAATTTCAGTAAAGTTAATTCAAATTATATCATAACTAGTTTATTTACAATTCTTAAAGGGAATGTAATGTTGGGTGTTATTTATAAGATTTATGAACGCATTTAGTAACCGAATATAAAAGTCGAATTTAAAGGTGCGTCTTTTTTTATTTTCAATTTGGTAATTAGTTGTAAATTGTAATTGTTAAAAAAAATAAATTATGAAGGAAAGAATTAAATCTTATAATGAGTTTTATAAATTTTATTTAAAACAGCATAGCAATAAAACATGTAGATTATTACATGTTATAGGAACTACTTTTGTTTTTGCATTGGCAATTACAGCACTATATCATAATAACCCTAAACTGTGGATTTTAGTACCAATTGCCGGATATGGGTTCGCTTGGGTTGGTCATTTCTTTTTTGAAAAAAATAAGCCTGCTACTTTCAAATATCCACTTTGGAGTTTAAAATCAGACTTTAAAATGTATTTTGATATTCTTTCGGGAAAAATTTCTATTGATTCTTCTAAAGACTAAATTTTATTGTAATTGTTTTATGTTATTTACGACTGTGTACATACATCTTAAAAACAATAAAATGAGATATTATTTTAATAATGCTTTTCCTTTTGTTTTCATTTGGCAAAAGTTTTTCACAAATAAATAATGATTATTTAAAAGTTGGTGAAAATACACCTAGAATTACTGGCATGGATTAATTTAACTCTAATATTGATTCTGATGAAATATTAAAAAATAACAAAGTTTTATTACTTTTTTATTGAGGGAATTGGTGTCCGCATTGCAAAAAACATTTATTAAGTTTAAAGGAAAACCTTGAGGGATTAACTAAAAAAGGACTTTATGTTATTGTAGTAACTCCTGAAAAAGTTGATAAGATTTTAAATACTACTAAAAATTTCAATGCTACATTTTCAATTATTCATGATGTTGACAATAAAATTATGAATGCTTATAAGGTTGCTATTGAAGTTAATAAAGAGAATATTCCAAAATATTTATCATTTACTAAAAAAAAGATAACAGAGTACAACGAAATCAATAATAATATACTACCCGTGCCTGCTACCTATATAATAAATAATAATAAAAAAATAAGTTATGCTCATTATGATCCAGACTACAGTAATAGAGCAAATTTTGTCGAAATTTTAAATAGCGTTAAATAGAGTGACAATTGTATTTGTTAAACATATTCTAAGCTAATATTTCATACTTTGTGGATAATTTAATTATGATGTCTTATTATGTTAAAAAATTACAAAATATGTAATAATTATTTTGCCACATATTAAATATATCGTAATTTTGTACAATAAATAACTACTAAAAAAAACACGATATGAAAATTATCAAAAAAGTAAAAATTCAGGACAAGAAAAAAAGAATGACAGCAGTCGATTTTAAGAATGCTAAAAGTATAACATGGAATAGTAAAAGAAGATTCGGTATATAAGAGTAGACACAAATATCATTACAAATTGTTTGAATTAAAAGCGATAGGCATACCTATCGCTTTTTTAGTTATTATTAAGGGTAAAATATAGTTTAAAATTATTCCCTCATTTTTTTTCACTACTTTAGTTAAATTGAAATTTTAACTTAAATAAATTATGAAAAATACATTATATTTTCTTTTTACAATTTTAGTGTTTTTATCTTCGTGTAAAACAAATGAGGAAAAATCAGTAATTAGCATACCACATGCACCAACAGCTAAAATTATACCAGAACAATTAACAAATCACGGTGATACAAGAATAGATAATTATTTTTGGATGCGTTTGAGTGATGAACAAAAAAAATCTGAAACTCATGATAATCAAACAAATGACGTTTTAAATTATTTAAATGCTGAGAATGCTTATTTAAACGAGGCCATGAAACATACTGACTTGTTTCAGGAAAAATTATATAATGAAATTGTTGGAAGAATAAAAAAAGATGATCAATCCGTTCCTGTAAATGATAACGGATATTCATATTATTCGAGATTTGAGGAGGGTGGAGATTATGCATTATATTGTAGAAAAAAAATTAATGATGACGAGGAAGAAATTTTACTTAACGGCCCTGAAATGGCAAAAGGTTTTTCGTATTATGGGATTGGTACGCGTTCAGTAAGCCCAGACAATACTTTATTGGCCTATGGAATAGATACCGTTTCAAGACGTAGGTATTCAATTTATTTCAAAAATTTAAATACAGGAGAATTATTACCTGATGTTCTTACCAATACAAGTGGGGGAGCGATCTGGGCAAACGATAATAAAACAGTTTTTTACACTAAAAAAGACCCAGTTACTTTAAGAACTGACAAAGTTTATAAACATGTTTTGGGTACAGACCAATCTGAAGATGTATTAGTTTTTGAAGAAAAAGATGAAACTTTTGGCTGTGGTGTTTTTAAATCGAAATCTAAAAAGTATATAATGACAGTAAGTTATCATACTCTTTCAACTGAATACAGCTATATAGATGCTGACAATCCTAATGGAAGTTGGACACTAATTCAACCAAGAGAAAAAGATTTATTATATTATGTAGATCACTTTGAAGATAATTTTTACATCCGAACAAATTTAAATGCTAAGAATTTTAAATTAGTAAAAACACCAATTTCTAAAACTTCAAAAGAAAATTGGGTAGATGTTATTCCGCACAGAGAATCAGTTTTATTTGAAGGGTTTGATATTTTTAAAAATTATTTAGTACTTACCGAAAGAATTAAAGGCTTAACCGCTATTCGAATTAAAAAATGGGCAGGAGATGAATATTATTTGGATTTTAGTGATCCTGCTTATTTAGCAAATCCAACTTCAAATTTGGATTTTAATACTCCAATTTTACGTTATAATTATTCATCATTAACAACTCCAAGAAGTACTTTTGAAATAAATATGGATACAAAAGATCAAGTATTGCTTAAGCAACAAGAGGTAATTGATCCTAATTTTTCAATAGATAATTATACATCAGAACGTTTATTTGCCACAGCAAACGATGGAACAAAAATACCGGTATCATTGGTATATAAAAAAGGAATTAATAAAAATGAGAATACTCCATTATTACTATATTCTTATGGCTCTTATGGCAATAGTTCTGAACCCACTTTTAGTTCTACCAGATTAAGTTTATTAGATAGAGGATTTATTTATGCGATTGCTCATATTAGAGGAGGACAAGAAATGGGAAGGTATTGGTATGAAGAGGGTAAATTATTAAAAAAGAAAAATACATTTACAGACTTTATTAGTGTTGGTGAATTTTTGGTAAGCCAAGGTTATACAAGTAGCGAACATATGTATGCTTATGGTGGAAGTGCTGGTGGATTATTGATGGGTGCCATATTAAATATGAAACCAGAATTATGGAATGGTGTTGTGGCTGCCGTACCATTTGTTGATGTTGTTTCAACAATGTTAGATGAAACAATTCCGTTAACTACTTTTGAATTTGACGAATGGGGGAACCCTAAGATTAAAGAATATTATGATTATATGAAATCATATTCTCCTTATGATAATGTTGAAGCTAAAGAGTACCCTAATATTTTAGTAACAACTGGTTACTGGGATAGTCAGGTGCAATATTGGGAACCTGCAAAATGGACTGCAAAACTTCGGGAATTAAAAACAGATGATAATTTATTAATTATGGATTGTAATATGGAAACTGGACACGGAGGAGCTTCTGGACGTTTTGAAAGGTATAAACGAACGGCTTTGACATATGCATTTATGTTTGATTTGGAAAATATTACAGAATAATATTAAGAAATAATAGTATAATTTTTAAAAAGTTTAATCAATAAAAAAAGGGTTTAAAACCCTTTTTTTATTTAAAATAATTCTTCGTTATCTATATCTAAACTGTTGATAAAAGAAACTGTTTTTTTAATTTCTGTACTTAAAACAATGTCATTTTCTACAAAAGGAATTTCACTTCTATAAACTTTTAAAAACGACTCTAAAAAAGGAGATGTTTTTGTTGGTATTCTATAATATAAAGCTTGTGAAGCGTTTAACAATTCTATTGCTAATATGGTTTCTATATTGTCTACAATTTGTTTTGCTTTGGTTGCTCCATTAGCACCCATACTTACGTGATCTTCCTGTCCGTTGCTGGAAACTATTGAATCTACAGATGCAGGTGTTGCTAATTGTTTATTTTGACTTACAATACTTGCGGCTGTATATTGTGGAATCATAAAACCACTATTTAATCCAGGGTTTTTAACTAAAAATGGAGGTAAATTTCGTTGTCCTGAAACTAATTGAAATGTTCTTCTTTCTGAAATACTGCCAAGTTCTGCCATTGCAATACTTAAAAAGTCAAAAGCCAATGCTAATGGTTGTCCGTGAAAATTTCCACCTGATATAATTTCATCAGTTTCAATAAAAATATTTGGATTGTCTGTTACAGAATTAATTTCGGTTAGAAAAATATTTTTACAATATTCTAGAGCATCTTTACTTGCGCCATGAACTTGTGGCATACATCTAAATGAATAAGGATCCTGTACATGTTCTTTATATTGATTTATTAATTCACTATCTTCTAAAAATTCATTTATACGTTTGGCGGTTTTTATTTGGCCGTTATGAGGTCTTATAGCATGAATTTGTTTGTTAAAAGGTGAAACTCTACCATCAAATGCTTCTAGTGAAAGTGTCCCAATTAAATCGGCTAAATAAGAAAGTTTAAAAGATTTTAAAATTAACTGAACACCATATGCACTCATAAATTGTGTACCGTTTAACAGTGCTAAACCTTCTTTAGATTTTAATTCTATTTTATTCCATTTAAATTTCTTTAAAACTTTGGAACTAGAAACACGTTTATTTTTAAAATAAACTTCTCCTTTACCAATTAGAGGTAAAGATAAATGCGCTAAAGGAGCCAAATCTCCAGATGCTCCTAAAGAGCCCTGAGTAAAAACGACAGGAATAATATCATTATTATAAAAGTCTATAAGTCTTTTTACTGTTTCTAATTGTACACCTGAATAACCATAACCTAAAGATTGAATTTTAAGCAATAACATTAGCTTAACAATTTCTTTAGGAACTCTTTTACCAGTACCACATGCATGGCTCATTACCAGATTTTCTTGTAATTGACGTAAATTGTTAGCGTCAATTTTAACATTACATAAAGATCCAAACCCTGTATTAATTCCGTAAATGGGAGCGCTATTCTCTTTAATTTTTTGGTCTAGATAATTCCGGCATTTTTCAATATTTTCAATAGCTTTATTTGAAAGTTCTAATTTCTTTTTTGTATAAATTAGGTCTTGTAATATTTCAAAATTTAATATTTTTTGATCTATATAATGTACGTTGTTCATATATGATTTTTGCTTATTCAAAATTGAAGAATCCAAACAAGATATGCAAATTATTTGTTAAAGTAATTTGTAGAATACTAAATTAAATAAATAGTTTTATCTTTGAGAGATTAATTCAAAAACAACATAAAATCATGAGGAAAATCGCCCTGATAATTACTATTTTAACCTTTATTTCTTGCAAAGAAGAAGCTAAAATTGATTATGCAATTTTATCAGGTAAAATTACTAATAGTAGTATTGATAGTTTTACTTTAAATAGCACTGATAGAAGTATTAAAAAAGAAGTTAAAGTTTTAGAAGATGGTAGTTTTATTGATACCTTAACAACTGAGGAAGGAACTTATATTCTTTATGACGGTAAAAATATGGCCGAATTATATATTAATTATGGAGATAATTTAGGGATTAATTATGATATAAATGATTTTGAAAATACACTTTTAATTTCTGGAAAAGGATCTGAAATTTCAAATTACATTTGGCTGAAATCTCAAAAATATACCGAATTAACTGGTGAAGGAACTGAAATTTACAAAAAGGAAGAAAATGACTATAAAGTAAATAGATTAGAATTAAAAAATACAGTATCCCAGTTATTACAGAATGCTCAAGACCTTCCTGCCGATTTTATAGCAAAAGAATTGAGAAATATTGAATATGATTATATTTCAGATTTAAATCGGTATGAACGTTATCATGAACACTATGCTAAGAAAAAAGGGTTTAAAGTTTCGGATGATTTTTTAAAAGATGTTGAACAGGTTTCGGATTTTAATAAAGAAGAGGACTTTTTATTTTCTCAAGGTTATAAAAGTATTGTAAATAGTCATTTTAGAAAAGAAGCAAAAAAATTAATGGAGGTGGATTCTATTTCTGAAGATTTAGCCTTTTTATCTGCAGCAATTAATTCAGAAAATCAAACAATAAAAAACCACTTAATTTATGACGATGCAAAATATGGAATAACATATACTGAAAATTTAGAGGATTACTATAAAATGTTTATGGAAAACTCTACAAATGAGGAGCACATAAAAGAAATTACAGATAGTTATAATAAATTAAAAACAGTTGCTAAGGGTCAACCATCTCCTAAATTTGAAGAATATGAAAACTTTGCCGGAGGAACAACGTCTTTAGATGATTTGAAAGGGAAGTTTGTTTATGTGGATGTTTGGGCAACTTGGTGTGGGCCTTGTAAAGCTGAAATACCTGCTTTAAAAGAAGTTGAAGCAAAATATCATGGGAAAAACATTGAATTTGTAAGTGTCTCTGTTGATGCTTTGAAAGATCATGATAAATGGAAAAAAATGATTGAAGATGATGAGTTAAAAGGAATTCAATTATTTGCAGATAAAAGTTGGGATTCGGACTTTGTTAATGGTTATTTAATTAAAGGTATTCCTCGCTTTATTTTAATTGATCCTAATGGAAATATTGTTAGTGCAAATGCACCAAGACCATCTAGCCCAAAATTGATTAAAATGTTTAACGAAAATAATATTTAAAATTTAATAAGGTAATAATAGATGAAAAAAATAATATGGCTGTTTGTAGCAGTTTTAATAGTTTCTTGTAAATCTGAACAGAACGATTTTGTTACGCTTAATGGGAAATTGAAAACTTCAGGTGTTGAAAAATTATTGGTTCAAGGAAAAGACTACTCTAAAGAAATTTTAGTATCTAAAGATGGTAGTTTTTCTGATACTCTTAAAGTTTTGGATGGGGTTTATGCCATTTCAAATGGGAATGATAGACTGACTTTATTTTTAAAGAATGGATATAATTTAAATGTGAATTTTAAAGGAGAAAAACTTTCTGATGGAGCATTATTTAATGGGAATGGAGCAGAAACAAATAGTTTTATTGAAAATAAACGAATGTTCTATGTTAGTGAGGACGCAAATCCTAAAACTTATTTTAAATTAGATAAAGAGGAGTATGAGGCCAAATTAACAGCAGCCAAATCTTTATTAAAAAGTTATAAAGATGATGCTCCAAATTTAGATTCGATTATTGGTGTAATGGATGCAAGAAATGATCAAATGTTTTTTAGATATGTTGAATCTAATTATGAAAAAGTGCACGAAAATTTGTTACGTTTTGCTAAGGGAACCTCTTCTCCTGAATTTGTAAATTATGAGAATTTTAATGGCGGAACAACTTCATTATCTGACTTAAAAGGTAAATATGTTTATATAGATGTTTGGGCAACTTGGTGTAAACCTTGTAAAGATGAGATTCCTTCATTAAAAATTTTAGAAAACGATTTTCATGGTAAAAACATTGAATTTGTAAGTATTTCTGTAGACAAATTAAATGCTTATGAAACCTGGAAAAAAATGGTTAAAGATTTAGATCTTAAAGGAGTACAATTATTTGCAGATAATAATTTTGAATCAGATTTTATAACTGCTTATGGAATAAATTCTATTCCACGATTTATTTTATTAGATCCAGAAGGAAATATTGTTGATGCAAATGCAAATAGACCTTCTAATCCAGAGCTTAGGGAATTACTTTTAGAGCTAGGAATTTAGAATAAATAAAGACATAAAAAAAAGTGCTATTTAATAGCACTTTTTTTTATGTCTTTAAAAATCATTAATTTAATTGCCATCCTCAACTTCTTCATCATCTTCAATTTTTTCTTGGTCCATATCTTGTTTAAAAATATCCAAAATTGCATCAGATAAATAGTCTAAAATAGATGATGCAGTAAAAGTTTCATAGCTAGTTTCTTGAAGTGCTAAATCTGCAGTTTTACCATGTAAATAAACACCTAAAATGGCAGCATTAATAGGCTCGTATCCTTGAGCTATTAATCCAGTTATAAGTCCAGTTAGAACATCCCCACTTCCTGCTGTTGCTAGAGCTGGGTTGCCTGTGGAGTTTATATATTTGTTATCTTCATTAATTATAATAGTATGTGCACCTTTTAAAACAACAATTACATTATGGTCTTTGGAAAAATCAGTAATTTTTTCAAGTTTCTCAAAATCATTTTTCCAAGACCCAATAAGGCGTTCTAATTCTTTTGGATGTGGTGTAAGAACAGTGTTTTTTGGTAAATATTTTAGTAAAGACTTATTAATTGAAAGCAAATTAATTGCATCTGCATCAATAACAAGTGGAAGTTTATTTTCTTTAATAAAAAGTTCAAAGCCCAGAGCCGTTTTCTCAACAGTTCCCATTCCAGGTCCAATTCCAATTATAGTTGCTTTTGTTTTAAAGTTATAATATTCTAAAGCAGCATCATTGTCAACTTCAACCATTGCTTCCGGCACTGAAATTTGTAAAATATTATAACCACATTTAGGAAGATAAGCAGAAACCAATCCGCTGCCAATTTTTAGTGCAGCCCTTGTTGCTAAAGTAACAGCTCCTATTTTACCAAAACTACCACCAATTATAAGTGAATGACCATAAGTGCCTTTGTGAGACCATTTGTTTCTGGATTTATATATTGGTATTATTTCGTTTTTTGTAATATAGTGTGATTTAGGATTTAAATTTTTAATAAAATTTTCATCCAAACCTATATCAATAACTTCCCAGGTATTTACAAAATCTTTATTTTCAGGTAAAAGAAAAGCTAATTTTGGAGTTTGAAATGTTAGGGTATGACCAGCTTTTATCACAGCCCCAGTATCTATAACGGATTCGTCACTAAACAACCCAGAAGGGAAATCGATAGCCAAGGTAAATACCCTGGTATGATTAATATACTGAATTAATTTTTTTGTAAAACCTTCAGGTTCTCTTGTTAATCCATTTCCAAAAATAGCATCGATAACGATATCTTCAAAAGCTACTTTGGGAAAATCTTTTTCAGATTTAATTATAGGCGGCCATTCTCCTAATTCTTTTAAACGATTGTAATTTATTAAAAATTCGTCAGTTCTTTTATCGCTAAAATTTACAATATAACAACTAACATTATAGCCATGTTGATAAAGATGTCTGGCAATTACCAAGCCATCTCCACCATTATTGCCAATACCACAAAATACATGAATTTTAATTCCTTGTCCTTGTAATCTACTATGAAGCCAATTAAAACATTGTGTTGCAGCGTGTTCCATTAAATCAATAGAGGAAATATTATTGATGGAAATGGTTGCCTTATCAGCTTCAGAAATTTGTTTTGAATTTAGAATAAACATAGAATAAAATTAATAAAAAAACCTCTCAAATTTGAGAGGTTTTAACTATTTTTTTATCCTTTAAAAACGCCCATTTCAGCATATTTATCCATTCTCTTTTTTACGAGATCTTTAGGTGTTAAATCTTTTAACTCCTTAAATGTACTCAGGATCGTTTTTTCAACTTCTTTAAAAGCTCCTTCACGGTCAAAATGAGCACCACCAAGAGGCTCTTTTATTATTCCGTCTATTAACTTTTGTTTTTTCATATCTTCAGCTGTAAGTTTTAAGGCTTCAGCAGCTTCTTCTTTATGCTCCCAACTTCTCCATAAAATAGATGAACAAGATTCTGGTGAAATAACAGAATACCAAGTGTTTTCCATCATAAATACTCTGTCTCCAACACCAATTCCTAATGCTCCACCAGATGCGCCTTCACCAATTACTATGGTAATAATAGGTGTTTTTAATCGTGTCATTTCAAAAATATTTCGTGCAATAGCTTCACCTTGTCCACGTTCTTCAGCTTCAAGGCCAGGGTACGCCCCAGGAGTATCAAGTAAAGTTATTACTGGAATACTAAACTTTTCAGCCATTTTCATTAAACGTAGCGCTTTTCTATAGCCTTCTGGATTAGACATTCCAAAGTTTCGGTATTGACGAGTTTTTGTGTTATAACCCTTTTGCTGACCAATAAACATAAATGATTGATCTCCAATTTTACCTAATCCCCCAATCATTGCTTTATCGTCTTTTACGGTTCTATCACCGTGCAATTCCATAAAAGAACCATTTGTTAGATAGTTAATATGATCTAAAGTATATGGTCTGTTTGGGTGTCTGGACAACTGAACTCTTTGCCAGGCAGTTAAGTTT
This sequence comes from Lutibacter flavus, assembly GCF_900188355.1. Lineage (GTDB taxonomy): Bacteria > Bacteroidota > Bacteroidia > Flavobacteriales > Flavobacteriaceae > Lutibacter > Lutibacter flavus. The sequence continues at coordinate 149,221 of NZ_FZNX01000003.1, read as the reverse complement.
TTATAAATATCTTTTTTAGTTTTTAGCAGTTTTTTTTCAATGTTTTTACAACTTTCAGTCATATCAACATCACTTTCTTTACCAATTAATTCGCATTTATCAAGTTGTTCTTCTAACTCTTTAATTGGTAATTCAAAATCTAAATATTCCATATTTTTTATTTTGGATGTAACTACAAATATAACAACTTCTGCAATTTTGATTGTTAAATTACAGCCTTTTTTTATTTTTTAATATTCCATTTATAATTACGGTTATAAATATAATCAATGCTCCAATATAAAATTGTGGGCTCATTTTTTCTTTTTCACCAAATATTATTACTGCTAAAACAATTCCATAAATAGGTTCTAGGTTAATAGTTAACATAACAGTATAGGGTGTTAAATGCTTCATTATTTTTACAGAAATAACAAAGGCATAGGCCGTACAAATACTGCTTAAAATTAATAAGTAAATTATATCAGACTTTGTTAAGTTAAAAATTTCAAAAGTGAATCCGGTAGTTGCTAAAATATAGATCGTAATAAATACAACACCAAACAAAAGTTGATAGAATGACAATACAGAAGCATCGTTATCTCTTATATATAATCCATTTAAAACGGTGAAAAGTGCCGATAAAAAAGCCGCTATTAGGGCATAAATTATACCAAGTGTATATTCACTTTCCACATTAAAAATAAGGTACAATCCAGAAACTACGATGAGTCCAAAAATGAGCTCCATTGGAATTAATTTTCTTTTAAAAAAGAAAGGTTCTATAAGTGATGTAAACAGAGCTCCTGTGCTCATTGAAACCAAAGCAACTGAAACATTTGAAACTTTAATTGCAGAGAAAAAGAAGATCCAGTGTGATGCAATTAAAATTCCACCAATTATAAACTTCACCATATTTTTTGGTGATATTTTTAAAGGTAATTTGGTAAATAATAAATATATAAAAACAAATAAGGTGGCGAGTAGCATTCTATACCAAACTAATGGTATGGCGTCTATGGTTATTAGCGCACCTAAAATAGCTGTAAATCCCCAAATAAAAACAAGTAAATGGAGATGGAGATAATTTTTTAATCTAGTTTTTGGCATTTTTTATATATAAGTAAATTGCCAATGCTCCAAAAAACATGTTTGGAAGCCAAACCATAACTAGTGAATTTGTCTCGGCGCCAGCACCTAAAACTTCAGCTATTTTTAAGAAAAACACGTATATAAACATTAGTGATATCCCAATTGCTAAATTAACTCCCATACCACCTCTACGCTTTTTTGCGGCTAAACAAACCGCAATAAATGTTAGTATGTATGTTGAAATAGGTAAGCTAGTTCTTTTGTAAAGCTCAACTAAATAAGTGTTTAAATTACTAATTCCTCGATCTTCAGCTTGATTTATAAATTCGATTAATTTAAATGAAGTCATTTCTTTTGCTAAACCGTCTACATTTACTAAGTCTTTTGGTGAGAAAGATAATAATGTATCTAATTTGATTCCGGATTCTATCGAATCACGATTATTTAAAATGTATCTTTTTTTATAAGTATTTAATCTAAAAACCGTGTCTTTTTCAATCCAACGTATATTTTCAGCCATTAATTTATACTTCAATTTGGTGCCTTCAAATTTTTCTAATGAAAATTTATGTCCATTATTTGATTTTGAATTATAACTTTTTAAATAAATATAATCGTTTGGACCCAACTGTAAGTTTATATTTGTTAAAACATCTTGGCTATAGTTCTTCTTTTTTAAATATTTTTTACTAAATTCATTAAATATTTTATTGCTATTTGGAACAAAAAAGTGATTCATTATTAAAGCCAATAATGTAACTAGAGTGGCACCAATAAAATATGGCTTTAAAAATCGTGTAAATGAAATTTTAGCAGAATGAATGGCAATTATTTCAGTGTTACCAGCTATTTTTGAAGTGAAAAATATAACTGCAATAAATAATGCCAATGGCATAAATGTATTTCCAAAGATTATTATAAAATTCACATAATAATCATTGATAATTTCACCAACAGAGAGATCCGAATGGCGTAAAAATTTATCAACTTTTTCAGAAACATCTATTGCAATTGCGATAGGTAATAATAAAATCAGTACCAAAGCAAAAGAGGATAAAAACTTTTTTAATATATACTTATCTAAAATTCTCAATTATAGTAATTTGATATTATTTAATAAATAAAAAAGAGGGTTATAATCTCTTATCCATTTGTTTTACCATTCTGTTTTTCCAATCTGTGAAATCTCCTGCTAATATATGCTTTCTTGCTTCGCGAACCAACCATAAATAAAATCCTAAATTATGGATTGAGGCTATTTGTTTTCCTAACAGTTCTTTTGAAATAAATAAATGCCTTAAATATGCTTTAGAATACATGGTATCTACAAATGTTATATCCATTTCATCAATAGCAGAAAAATCATTTTCCCATTTTTTATTTTTAATATTTATTGTTCCATTAGCAGTAAATAACATTCCATTTCGGGCATTACGTGTTGGCATTACACAATCAAACATATCTATACCCAACGCAATATTTTCTAAAATGTTTATTGGCGTACCAACTCCCATTAAATAACGAGGTTTATCTTCAGGTAAAATAGCTGTTACAACCTCAGTCATTTCATACATTTCCTCGGCAGGCTCACCTACTGAGAGTCCACCAATTGCATTTCCTTCAGCACCAACAGATGCAATATATTCTGCAGATTGTTTTCTTAAATCTTTATAAGTACTTCCTTGTACAATTGGAAAAAATGTTTGATTGTAGTCATATTTTAAAGGTGTTTTATCTAAATGTGTTATACAACGTTCTAACCACCTGTGTGTCATATGCATCGATCGTTTTGCATAACTATAATCACAAGGATATGGAGTGCATTCATCAAAAGCCATAATAATATCTGCTCCAATCGATCGTTGAATTTCCATCACATTTTCTGGAGTAAATGTATGATAAGAACCATCAATATGGCTTTTAAATTTCACCCCTTCTTCTTTAATTTTTCTTCTTTCAGAAAGTGAATAAACCTGATAACCACCGCTATCAGTTAAAATATTACTGTTCCAATTCATAAATTTATGCAAACCACCGGCTTGTTCTAAAATTTTAGTTTGTGGACGTAAATATAAATGGTAGGTATTTCCTAAAATTATATCAGGATTTATTTCGTCTTTTAATTCGGATTGATGTACCCCTTTTACTGTTCCAACAGTACCAACAGGCATAAATATTGGAGTTTCAATTGTACCGTGATCGGTTGTTATAACTCCTGCTCTAGCCTTGCTGTTAGGATCTTTAGTTTTTAGTTCAAATTGCATAGTCGGCAAAGATACAGAATCGGTTTTGTTTAAGAAAAAATATAATTAACTTCAGTAATTAGTTTAAATTTAATTTATTGTTTACCATTTAACGATACTTATCTACCATTCATCGATAGTTAATTAAGTTTTTAACGATATTTATGGTTTAAATACCAATTATTTCAGCATTTTTACATGTATTAATTAGAATTCACCATTTAAAATGAAAAAAAACTTAACAATTCTTCTTATAGAAGATGATATGATAGAAGTTATGAAATTGAACAGAACAATTTCGAAACTTGAATATCCACATAAAATTATTGAGGCTAAAAACGGCGAAGAAGCGTTGAGTATTCTATTTAAAAAAGATCGATTACCTGATATTATTTTATTAGATTTAAACATGCCAAAATTAAATGGGATAGAATTTTTGAGCATTCTTAAAAATGATAGCGAATTAAGGTATATACCAACTATTATTTTAACCACATCAAATAATCGTAAGGATGTTTTAGAGTGTTATAAAATTGGGGTTGCAGGATATGTAATAAAGCCTTTAAAATTTGGTGACTATGTTGAATTGATCAAAAGAGTTTTAGATTATTGGAGTTGTAACGAATTAATAAAAGGTTAAAAAATGAAAGGAATTGTATTTACGGAGTTTTTAGAAATGGTTGAAGAAACTTTTGGACTAGAAACAGTTGATTATATTATTTATAAATCAGAATTAAAATCAAAAGGGGTTTATACATCAATTGGAACATATGATTTTGGTGAAATGTTAAGTTTAATTTCAAATTTGAGTGAAAAAGTTAATGTCCCCGTGCAAGATTTAATTTATGCATATGGTTTATACTTTTTTAAAGTATTACATAGTAATCACCCAGATATTATTAAATATTACAAAACACCGATGGATTTATTAGAATCTATTGAGAATCATATTCATGTTGAAGTTAGAAAATTATATCCGGGAGCAGAACTACCAACTTTTAAAATTAAAAGGAAAGATAATGAATCATTAGAAATGATTTATTATTCGGATAGGGGGCTTTATATGTTTGCAAAAGCGTTAATTGAGAAAACTTTTGAACATTATGGTAAAAACTTTAATCTTACTCTTGAATTATTGAAAGAAGACGGAACCGAGGTTCGATTTTTAATTTCTGAACCAAATGGAAAATAGTAAAATTGAGATATTAGAAAGAGCACTAGAAAGGCAAAAGGCAGCAAGAAAGGCAGCTGAAAAAATTCTTGAAGAGAAATCTCGGGAACTTTATATGGTTTCTGAAGAATTAAAAGTTTCAAATGAAAAGCTAGAAGAATCTTTAAGTCAAAAAACGTCTGAATTAGAAGGTGTTTTCTTAAATATTATTGATGCCTATATAGTTATGGATATTATGGGTAATGTTTTAAGTATGAATGATGCTGCTGTTGAAATGCTAGGGTATGATGCAAGCAAAGAATCATTTAACTTAACTGCAATTGTTAAGGAAGAGTATTTAGAGTATACAGAAAAAGCGTTTAAAGACTTATATGAAAAAGGTTTTTATAAAAATTACCAAGCAATAATTAAAACCAAAAACAACGAAGAGAAACTAGTTCAGGTAAATTCAAGTATTATTTATAATAAAGAAGGAAAACCTATTGCCGCCCAAGGTATTTTAAGAGACATTACTCAGGAAAATATTTACAAAGAACTTATAGAGCAACAAAAGAAACAGTTAGATATAATTGTGGATCATTCACCAATTGGAATTTCTTTATCTAGAAAAGATGACATTGGTTTACTCATGGCAAATAATTCGTTGACCAAAATGTTTGGTTTTTCTCAGGAAGAATTTAAAAAAATAAAACTTCAAGATTTAACTTTTGATGACGATAAAGAAATTTCAGAAATTAAACGTAGTGAGTTGTATAATGATGAGATTGAATCTTATTCTTTAAATAAGAGGTATATAAAAAAAAGTGGAGAAATTGTTTGGGCAAAAACTTCTGTAACAGGTGTTAAGGATACTAATAATAAAGTGAAATTTCATGTTACAACCATTGAAGATATTACCAAAGAAAAGCGAGCTTTAGAAAAGTTAAAAGACTCTGAAAATAGATTGTCAACTTTAATTGTTCATCTTCAATCAGGAATTCTATTAGAAGATAACCACAAAAACATTCAAGTAGTAAATAAAAAGTTCAATTCGTTATTTGGCCAATGTGAAAATGACAATTCATTCCAAGGGTCAAAAGTTTCTTATTTTCATGAGAAAGTGAAACATTTATTCAAATATCCTGAACAATTTTTAGATATAAATAGCCTTGTAATGCAAAAAAATGATGAGGTTTATAAGCAAGAATTAGAACTTTTAGACGGCAGAGTTATTGAAAGAAACGGTATTCCAATTGTTCAGGATGGAGTTTATAAAGGATATTTATGGAGTTATTATGATATTACTATTGGCAAAAGATATGAGGAGAGTTTAGAAGCTCAAAAAGAAAAATACAGCAGTATAATTGCTAATATGAATTTAGGATTACTTGAAGTTGATAATAATGATGTGATTTTATTAGCAAACCAAAGTTTTTGTGATATAAGCGGATATTCATTGAACGAATTGGTTGGTAAAAAAGCAGCTGATTTAATTTTAACTGATGATAGTAAAGTAGTATTTGATTCAAAAATGAATAGGCGAGAAAGAGGTATTTCCGATTCCTATGAAGTAAAAGCAACATCTAAAAGTGGAGAAACACGGAATTGGCTTATAAGTGGCGCTCCAAATTACAATGTAAATGGAAAGTTAATAGGTTCTATAGGAATTCATTTAGATATCACTGAACAAAAAAATTTGGAAAAACAGAAAGAAGAATTATTAAATAGTTTAGAAAAACAAAATGAGCAATTAAATGAATATGCGCATATTGTATCTCACGATTTAAAATCGCCTTTAAGAAGTATTTCTGCGCTATTAAGTTGGACTAAAGAAGATTTTGCCGAAAAAATTGGAGAGGATAGTCTTATCAATTTAAACATGATGGAAGATAAGGTTGAAAAAATGGATAAATTAATTGGAGATATCTTAAATTATTCTAGCATTGAAGATCAAGGTATGAATAATAATGATGTGAATGTTAATGAGGTTGTTGAAAGAATTATTGATACCATATTTATTCCAAATCATATTAAAGTAGTTATTAAAAATAAGTTACCTATAATAAAGGCTGATTCAACCAGATTGCAACAACTTTTTCAAAATTTGATTAGTAATGCTATTAATTATATTGATAAAGAAAAAGGGTTGGTAGAGGTCGATTTTGAAGATGCTAAAGATTTTTATATTTTTTCCATAAAAGACAATGGAGTTGGAATTCCAAAAGAATACCATGAAAAAATATTTAAAATATTTAATACACTTGGTGATTATGAAAAATCAACAGGAATTGGTCTAAGTATTGTTAAAAAAGTTGTAGAATTATATAAAGGGGAGATTTGGTTAGAAAGTAAAGTAGGCGTTGGAACAACCTTCTTTTTTAGCATTAAGAAATAAAAGAATGAAGGTAGTACAAGCACAAAAAATAAATAATTTAGAATGGGAATTTTTATCAGAAAACATCCCATTAAATAACCCATTAGTATTAATTTTTGGGAATAGATTTTTATTAGAACAAAAAGAAGTAATAAATGATATTAGAAATCAATTTCCTTATGAAAACCTTGTTTTTGGATCAACTTCAGGAGAAATCATAGAGGGAAATGTACATGATAATTCAATTGTTGTAACTGCAATTGAGTTTGAGAAAAGTACTTTTGAAATTAAAAGAGCGAATATTTTAGATTTTGATAAGAACGCAAAACAGTTAGGTGAAAAATTAATAAGTGAACTGCCATCAAAAAACTTAAAACACGTTTTTGTTTTATCCGAAGGAAGTTTTGTAAATGGAAGCGCTTTAATTGAAGGCATTGAAACTTCTTTTAAAAATAATATTTCCTTAACTGGCGGAATGTGTGGTGATGATGCAAGGTTTGAAAAAACAGTTGCGTCTTTTAAAGAAGATCCTAAAGAAGGAGAAGTTATAATTATTGGGTTTTATGGAGCATGGTTAGAAATTTCGTTTTCCAGTGTTGGAGGTTGGAGTCCTTTTGGTCCTGAACGAATAATAACAAAATCTGAAGGAAATGTTTTATTTGAAATTGACAATTTACCAGCGTTAGATTTGTATTCAAAATATTTGGGTGATAAAGCTTCAGAACTTCCACAGGCATCTTTACTTTTTCCTTTAAATGTAACTCCAAAAGGAAAATCTAAACCCGTGGTAAGAACTATTTTATCAATAGATAAGGAAATTAATTCAATGACTTTAGCAGGAGATGTTCCAGAAGGTTCAAAAGTTCAACTAATGATGGCATCTGTTGATGCAATTGTTGGTGGTGCCTATGACGCCGCAAAATTAGCTATGGAACATCGAAAAAATGATCCACAATTGGCATTGTTGGTAAGTTGTATTGGACGTAAATTGGTTTTAGATCAAAGAGTTGAAGAAGAAATAGAAGAGGTAATTAATAGTATAGGAGATAAAACAAGTATAGCAGGTTTTTACTCTTATGGTGAAATGGCCCCTTTTTATGGAGCGCAAAATTGTGAATTGCACAATCAAACAATGACTTTAACCTTAATTAGTGAATAGTGAATTCGTTATTAATTAGACAATTAAAAAAACATCTACCAGCTGAATTAGCACAGGACGAAAATCTTAAAAACTTTTTTGAGGCTATTAATAATTCCTATAATAATTATGAAGATCAGCTAAATATGTCGCAAAGAGCAATGAGAATTAGCTCTGATGAACTTTTTGAAGCAAATTCGAAGCTTCGAGAGGATGCTGAAAATCAAAAGAAAATAATTAAAAGCCTTAATTACGTTGTAAGAGTTTTAAAGTTAAAGCCTTTCGATAATAATGATGAAATTATGCGAGCTGTTGATTTAACGAGCTTCATAGAAGAACAATCTAAAGAAATCTTAAGAGTAAATAAACAGCGAGAAGATTTATTAAAACATCTAGAAAATAAAAATGGGGAATTAAATAATTATGCACACATTGTTTCACACGATTTAAAATCTCCTTTGCGAAGCATAGATTCATTAATTAACTGGGTTTTAGAAGACGATAAAAATGTTGTTAATGATGAAAGTAAAAGCCATCTAGATTTAATATTGAAAAATGTTGAAAAAATGGATGCCCTAATTAGTGGGATTCTTAATTATTCTACCATTGATAAGGCTGAATTGGATAGATATGATGTTGATATTCATTACTTAGTAACAGAATTAAGTGAGATTTTATTTGTGCCAAAAAACGTAACCTTAACTATTAAAAATAATTTACCTGTAATAATAGGAGATAAATTTAGGCTCCAACAATTATTTCAAAATTTAATACAAAACGCAATAAAAAGTATTGAAAAAGAAAAAGGTTTTGTTGAGGTTGGTGCTGTTGAAAAAGAGAATTATTGGGAATTTTATGTAAAAGATAACGGAGAAGGAATTTCAGAACAATATTTCAATAAAATATTTAAAATTTTTGAGAAAATTGATGATAATCAGAATGCAACAGGTATTGGTTTAGCCATTGTAAAAAGAATTATTGATTTTTATGGAGGGAAAATTTGGCTTGAAAGTCAAGTTTCAAAAGGAACCACATTTTATTTTACAATTCCAAAATAATTATGATATACGAAAAACCTAATTTAAATTATTTAAAAGAAATTTCTGGAGGCGATTTAGAATTTGAAGAAAAGCTGCTTATAATTGTTAAAAAAGAACTTCCAGAAGAAATAAATAGCTATAAAAAATTTCTAAACGAAAATAATTTTAAACAAGCTGCAGAACTTGTGCATAAAATTAAACATAAAATTAGTATTTTAGGTCTCGAAAAGAGTTATCAGGTTGCAATAGATTATGAAGAAGAGTTAAAACAAGATAACTTAAATCTTAAATTAGAATTTGAAGAGATCTTAAATTCTATGATTTGTTTTATAAAAATGGTTTAAATTTTTTGGTATGAAAAGTATTATTATTGATGATGAAGAAATGGCAAGAGCTATTATCGATAAATTAAGTTCTAATAATAAAAATCTTAATTTAATTGAATCTTTTTCTAATGCAATTGAGGCCATTAAATATTTAAATCAAAATAGTGTAGATCTTATCTTTTTAGATATTCATATGCCAACATTTACAGGGTTCGATTTGTTGCAAACATTAAAAAATCCACCTAAAGTAATTCTAACCACTTCCGATAAAAACTTTGCAATTGAAGCTTTTGAATACGACTGTATTGTAGATTATTTAGTGAAGCCTGTTACACAAGAACGTTTTGATAAGGCAGTTCAAAAAGCAACTTTATTTTCTCAAACCAATAAAGTTGAGTCAAAACCAAAGGATACCGAAGTTATTAATGAACTGTATGTAAATATTGATAGAAGATTGGTTAAAATAAATTTTGCGACAATTAATTTAATTGAAGCAAAAGGTGATTATATTTTAATAAAAACAGATTCTAAAAATTATACGGTACATTCTACAATGAAAAAGATTGAAGAAAAATTACCTGATGATTTATTTTTAAAAGTACACAGATCGTTTATTATCAATACTACAAAAATTATTGATATTGAAGATAATAGTGTTCTTATAGGAAATAATGTTATTCCGGTTAGCCGATCCAATAGACCAGAATTAATGAAGCGTCTTAATTTACTGTAGTTTAATTCATTCATCTTTACATATCATCTCTTTACCGATAGTATTTTTGTAATCAGCGAAAATTCGTTTTATAATAAGTTTCTATACATATTTTTACATAGAAATTTATATAGATATGATTAAAAAATACTTTTTCATTTATTTTATTGCTTTAATACTGGTTATGCAAGTTGGTTTTTCACAAACTACTAGTATTGTTGAACAAACAAGTGGAGCATGGATATCAATTATGCAAGGTGATAATTTTGATCCAAATGATGATCAACAATCAAATGCAGATCAGGACTTTGTAGGTAATGAGAATTATGCATTGCTAGAGACCAAAAAAGAGACGATTACTTTTAGTGATGGAATTACAGATGATGTTTATTTTTTCAGAGTAAGAATGGCAGAAATGAATCCATTAACATCCTTTTATTTAGGAATTGATGTTTCTGGAGATATGATTGCCGATGTTTTTGTTGAAGCCAATTGGAAAAGCCAAACTCCCTATGTGTCTTTTCACCAAAGAGATTATTCAAAAACAGGACTTTCACCATCTCAAACGGCTTGGTTAAATGGGACAAAAAATGCTGAACTACAATTAACAAATAGAAATGCAGGAATATTTAACTATGCTGCAGGAACGGATATTGATGGAGCAGGTGCAGATTCCTGGTTAGAATTTGGTTTTACTGAAGAAAGTATTAAAGCATATGTTTTAAATACTTTTGGAATTGCTATAAATGGCGATTCTGCAATCGCTTTATATGGATTTACATCAACAAGTCAAACATCAAATGGTGATATTGGCGGTATTAATGATAAGGAACCTGGTGTTTTAGATAAAACGTGGGCAGAATTAGGGATTATTATTAACGGGACTTTAAATAATATTACATCTGGTGAAATTTTAAGACCAACAATAAATCAATTAACAACAGAAGATGCCACACCAACTCTTACAGGTACTTGGGGTGGAGAGATGTTAGGCGATGATAGTTTAACGGTTACCGTTAACGGATATACATATGGTTTAGAAAATGGCTTACTTATAGATAACACATCTTGGAGTTTATCAATTTTAGCTCCAGAATTTATTGAAGGAAGTTATGAGGTTGTAGCAACAACCAGTAGGTTATCCAATGGTCAATCTAAATCAGATGCTACAACTTTAGAAGTAGTCATTTTAGCTCCACCAACTACTACAGTTACTTCTGCAAATGATGGAGGATTAGAGAGTAATGGAGACTTGGCAAACCTTATTGCTAGAAGAAATTTTAATAGAATAAGAACTAACAATCAACTAAATAAAAAGCAAAAACAATCTAAATTTTCGAAAAAAGGAATTCAAAGTAAATCAAGTGAAAGTGGTATTAACTTGGCTGCTTTATTCCCTGAAACTGGATTCAATACTACAGAAACTGCGCATATATCTACAGCTGAAGATTTATTAAATGTTACAAATGCAATACAAATTTTTGGAGTTGATTATTATCTAGGTAATACAGAAAACAGAGTTGCCGCTGTTTTGGCAACTGAAACAACAAGCAAAGTTTATGATCATTCAAAAGTTATTTGTGATAGATTAAATAGTTCATCTTTAATTGATGCCACAGTTTCTATGGTTAAAGAACATCAAGTAATTATGCTTCAAATAGAGCGTGATAATGGATTGATAGAATATGCTTTAAATTTTTCGATAGAACTTTTAATTGATGAAAATAAATTACGTAGTTACTGGAGTATTGAACAATATCCAGCAGGCGATTATATGAATTTCCAAATTTGGGGAAGCACCAAAGATCAGGTACATTTTATTGCCGATAAAATTATTACAAATATAGAGTCTTCTACAATTGTAAATTTAACTAGCGATACTATAATGGATGAAAATAGAGTTCCTTCTGTTTTTGTAAAAAAAGGATCATATAAAAATGGAAAGTTATATTTAAATATAAAAAATAAATCAAATGATGGTTCTTTTTACTTTGAAGGTAATAAAAGAAGTACAGAAAAGTCTAATTCTGAGTATTTATCGCAAAACATAAAATTATCCGGTAATAGTGAGGAATTAATAATTCTAGAAACAGGAAACTTATTTGATATTGGATTTTCTATAAAAGGTGAAAACTCTATGCAAACCGATGCTATTTATTTGGCGGATGGGCCTTGGGGAATTGATTATTTAGCAGATCAAGCCAATACTATTAAATTTGACGTTCAGCAAAGAGCTGTTGAAGTAAATGCTACTAAATATGAAATTGAAAGAAAATCTTCTGTAAAAGGTAATGTTAAAGGTGTAGTAAATTTATTTAGAAATATTATTGCTGGTAATTTGGCTTTTGAAGCAGCGGAATTTGGGGTTTTGGAGTTTAGTACTATAAATAATTTGCCTATTGAGGTGGTTATAGTTACTGAGGATTTAACAGATTGGAATAATAGATTAAGATTTCAAATAGAACCAAATGAATCCGAAAAAGAATATAAGATAGCATTTAAGAATTTTAAAAATGGAAATGGTAAACCTGAAAAAATCACTAAAATAGTTGGTGTTGTATTTTCGGTAATAGGTGATTTTAACCAATTTAAGGCCTTTAATTTAGAAATAGGTAAGCTTTCTTTTCTTCAAGATTCAGATCAAGATGGTATTTTAGATGAATTTGATAATTGTATGAATACTCCATATGGTGCAGATATTAATACCTCAGGTTGTTTTAATTTACCTTCAGATAATTTTAATATTACTGCATTTGGAGAAACTTGTCCAAATATAAAAAATGGACAATTAATAATTTCAGCTAATAAAAATTATAATTACGAAACTACCATTAACGGAGTGAAATATAATTTTTCAACTGAAGATATTACGATTTCCGATTTATCTCCAGGTGTATATAATTTTTGTATTAATGTTTTAGGTGATTTTGATCCAAATGAAAAGGTTAGTAATTGCTTCTCTATTGAAATATTAAATGGAAATGTTTTAGCAGGTAAAGCGAGTATGAATTCTGGTAAAGTTTCTATTGATATTGAGGAAGGAACAGCACCATATAATGTGTTTGTAAATGGGATTAGTATTTTAAAAACACTATCAACTTCATTTGCTTTAGATGTTAATTCTGGTGATGAGGTTATAGTTAAATCGGATGTGATTTGTGAAGGTGTTTTTTCAAAAATAATAGAAACAACAGATTTATTTACTACATATCCTAATCCGACTAATGGGATGTTTCAAATTTCAATGCCTTCTTTACAAAAAGAAGTAACTATTGAAATGTATAATATGAATGGACAGTTAATTTCTAAACAGAATTATTCAAATGTTTATGGAACCATTCAATTAAATTTAGATGATAAACCAAAAGGAGTTTATTTGGCTAAGTTGAATTTAGATAAGCCAGTTGTTCTTAAAATTGTAAAACAATAAAAAATGAAAAAATATTTATATTTAATTTTAGTAGTAAATTCTTTAATAGCTTGCGGGGAATCAGGAGATGATCCAGAATCAATTTCTGTTGTTGAAAATAGAACGCCTTCTGTACCGGTTTTAATGGCTCCAGTTGATAATTTACTGTGTATTGATAATACAGTTACTTTTAATTGGGAATCTTCATTAGATTTGGATGGAGATACTATTAATTATACAATTCAAATTGCAAAAGATATTCAGTTTTTACAAATGGTTCACAATGCTAGCATTCAAAAAACAACAACAGTTTTTGCATTAGATATAGGAAAGGCATATTACTGGAGAGTAAAAGCAACAGATAGTAAAAATGACTCAAGTAGTTTTTCATCTACCTTTCAATTTTATACTGAAGGTATTGCTTCTGAAAATCACCAGCCATTTTCACCTGATTTAGTTTCCCCAGAATTAAGCTTTGTAGTTCAAACAACTACTGCAACTTTGGAGTGGACAGCTAATGATGTTGATAATGATACTTTAGTGTATGATATATTTTTCGGGACAGATAATCCACCTTTACAAAAGTTAAGTGCTAATCAATCTGAAACAATCTTAAATGTTGAAGTAGCATCTTCAAAAGTGTATTATTGGAAAGTAGTTGTTAAAGATTCGAAAGGAGCACAATCAATTGGACAGGTTTGGAATTTTAAAACGGATTAAAATATATTGGTCTGAAAAAATGGATTGCTTAATCGAAATTTATAAAATTAGTTATTATAAAACATATTTTGAAGTGCGCTTATTAATTAGGTTAAATTAATAATGAGATAAATAAATTATTTAATACCCCAATCAACCCCAATTCAAACCGAAGTTTTCTTCGGTTTTTTTTATTTTATAAACTTCTTTAAGAAATTAGGTTGTCTGGTTAAATACCATTTTAAAACAAAACCAACTTCTGTAAAAGTAAAACCAGCTGCTGTTGCAGAAGCAATATTACTTCGAGTTCCATAAACATTTGTTATTAATCTGTCGGATACATTATAGCCTAATTTAGCTTGTATTCTATAAGTAGATTGCTTTGGTTGATCTTCAATATATTGATAACCTGTGGCAGCATTTAAACTATAAAATAGTTTTTTATCATTTTTAGAAATTTCAATAAATACTTCTACAGCATTAAATTTTTCAGGACTAAAATAAACAGTTGGCACCTGGTTTTTAAATGTTATATGTTGAAAATTTAAACCTCCCTTAAATGCTGGTTTTGATAAAAAATTATAATACAAGGAAGTAAATAAAAGATTTCTTTCATTATCATCTGTTTGTGTTGTATATAAATACTGAGTATACCAGCCAAATTTAAAATTTGTACTTAGATTATAATTTAGAATAAGGTTATTGGATGCAATTTCTTTGTCAACTAAGTCGGCATTAAAATTTTGTACTTCTCTTTTATATCCAATTTCTAAATCTTGAAGCTTAAGAGGTTTCATTTTAAAAAACACTTCAGCTAAAAGTTGATTATATTCGTTACTGTAAGAATTTGCTCGAGAAATACCTGCTTTAGCATTAAATATAATTTTTGGATGAAATTGATATTGTAATTCTAAATTAAAATTATTTGATTTTGCTTCATTTTTTGAAACAGTATTCTCGGTTTTTCTATATTCGTAATTGGCAGAAAAACTTAAGCTTGTATTAATTGGAAACGTAATTTTTGTGAAAGTTGAATAGGCAACGTTATCTCCGTTATCAAAAGTATAACTCAGTTTTTCTTCAATAAAAGGAGTGTAATTTTTGTTTATTTTTTCTAAAAATCCCTGAGCATCTTTTTGGTTTTTAAAAATACCCAGTGTTTTAAATACTCCCTTGTATGCTTTATTTATTTCTCCATTTGCAAAATACGCGTTAGTACTTCCTAAATTTCCATCAAAAGAGAGAGAATCTTTTTTTAATATTTGTTTATAATCAGCAATGGTTTCTTTAAAATCGCTTCTATACATTCCTAAAGTTGCACGCAGAGCTAATATCCAATTCTCAGTTCCATAATCAGTTAATAAATTATGGATGTTGGTTTCTGCCTCTTTAAATTTTCTATTCCAAATAAGTGCTTGTGTGTACCGTTCAAAAGTTTGTTTTGTTAAAGTAGTGTCTTTTACAATTTCCGATTTTAATAAAGCAGTTTTAGAGATTTCCAAAGCATTTTTATCATTTTCATCAATATGTGCAACTAAAGCCAATCCGTTTAGGGCAAGTAAACTGTCTTTAGCGTTGGTTGCTATTTGTTCATAAATTTTAGTAGCATTAGCTGTTTCTTTTGTCATTAAATAAATATTTACCTTATTTAATAAGGTTTCTTTATCATTTGGAAAATCTATTAAATTTTCATTTAAAAGAGAAAGAGCTTTGTTATAATTTTGTTTTTGAACAAACTCATTTGCATAACCTAAACGAATGTATTTTTTAGAAACCATAGCGTTTGGGTTTTTAACTGAAACTTCTAGCGCTTTATTTACATAAATAAGTGCGTTTTCGTATTCTTTTAAATTTGAAAAGGTATTTGCAAATCCAAGTAAAGCAGCGAAGTTAGTTGGGTTTTCTTCAACAAGTGTTGTGTAGTAACCTTTTGCTTTTTCAAACTGGCTTCCCCATAAAAGAGATTCGGCATAGTTTAATTCAATTTCAAGATCTTTAGGGTATTCTTTTAATAATTCGGTAAATATTCCAACAGCTTTCTGAGCATTACCATTTAAACCAACTGCTCTTCCATAACATAGATTTGCGGTTTTGTTTTCGGGATAATCAACTAGTATTTTTTGAAAAAAGACTTCAGCTTTATCAAATTTTCCTGTTTCTAAGTATTGAAAACCTTCTTGCATGTTTTGACTAAAACACGCAGCCGTAATAATTAGAGCTATTGAAAAGCATATTTTTTCAAGAAATTTCATTCTCATTTTTTTAAGTTATTAAGTATTGCAATTTAAGTATAAAGAACTAATAATTCATCGATAAAAAGGCGCATTTCATCGAATAACAAAACCCTTTCAAGTAGATGTTGATGATATTTGTATCAGAAATAAACAATAAAAACAATTAATTATGGCACTTGCAATTACAAAAAAATCGGGTATTTATGAAATAAATGGAGCGTTGGACCCTCAAAACATGAGTTCTATTAAAAATTATTTTGAATTATTAATTGAGCAATCAACATATATTAAAATGTCTTTAAATAAAATTATTGATTTAGATATAAACGGAGTTCAATTTATTGCTTCTTTATATAGAAAAGCAGTTGCAAAAAACAAAGTGTTTTTTATTGTTGGCTTAAATAATAAAGAGGTTGTTCAGTTATTTAAAAAAGAAGAAATAACAACTTATTAATAAACACCAATTTATAACCTCAATTATGAAAACATTAGCATTTAAAAATTCAATATTTCCAAAGCAAATTAGTACAGAGCAAATTTTCATGTTGTCTATTTTGTTAGTGAACGGGGGTAATTATATTTATAATTTACTTTTAGGTAGAATTTTAGGTCCTTCAGAATTTGCTGATGCAGCCATTTTAATTACATTTTTATTGGTGTTATCTTTTGTAGGGATGACATTTCAAATTGTAACAGCTAAATATGCAGTTTTATTTAAAAAAGAAAAACTAACTACTTTTTTAAAGTTAATTACAAAATATGCAACTTTTTTTGGGCTCCTATTTGGAGCTCTAATATTTTTCTTTCACAAAGAATTACAACAAATTTTTCATACCCAAACATCGTCTATGTTTTGGATTTTTGCTTTAGGTCTTCCTCTTTATTTTTTAATGAGTGTTAACAGAGGTTTGTATCAGGGAAAAGATTTATTAAATAAATTATCTGTTACCTATCAATCTGAAATGATTAGTAGATTGGTTTTAACAATTGGAATTGTATTATTAATTCCAGCTATTCCATCTTCAATTGCAATTGCAATAGGAATTGTAATTTCATTTATTTTTGGATTGTTTCCTTTTCAAAAAAGAATTGTTAAATCTAGCAGGGTTGTAACCGAAAAATTAGTTGAAACAAAAAGTATTATCATCTTTTTTGGATTAACCGCTTTTTATGAGTTAACTCAAATTATTATTAATAACAGCGATATTATTTTAGTAAAACATTATTTTGATAATGAACAAGCAGGGTTATATGCTTCTTTAGCTTTAATTGGTAGAGTTGTTTATTTTGTATCATGGATGTTTGTAATGTTATTATTACCAAAGGTTATTCAACTAAAAAAAGACGGTGAAAACACCTTGCCAATTTTATTAAAATACGTGGGTTATATAATTATTTTATCTACTTTAATTGTATCTTTTACTTGGTTATTTCCAGAATTTGTTGTGAGATTAATGTTTGGAGAACAATATATTTCAATTTCTCCTTTACTTTGGAAATACGCTTTAGCAACTTCAATTTTTGCAATTGCCAATATATTTGCCTACTATTTTTTATCAATTGGCAAATACATCCCAGTAATAGTTTCTGCATTTTTAGGTCTAACTCAAATAGGATTAATAATGTTATACCACAATTCATTAGAACAAGTTGTTTTAATGCAGGTTTTAACAATGATAATATTATTAATTTTTCAGTTGGGTTATTTCTTCTATCATAATAGTAGAGAAATAAAAGAGTAGCACAGGAGAATTTTCATAATTGTTTTTTTTGATTTTTAATTGAGATTAAGCGGCTACAAAATTTGTAGTTTCTTGATCTTTTTAGATTGTATTCAATAGATAGAATAGTAGCTGTTATTTTTAGATATTTTTTTTACTTCTTCAATTTTATTAGACCTCAATTTTGATATAATAAACAGTGCATTTTAAAATGAAATGGGCATTGTTTTTTAACCTAATAATCTTCAAAGAGAACTAATTTTTAGTATAGTTGAAATTCTTTTATCAACACCTTTTTTCCATTCGTCGACACTTACTTTCGAGCTATCGAAGATTAATTTTTAAGCTGTTTTGTTCCGCTACTTTTGAATAGAAATTAAACAAAAACTTAAAATATTTAATTATGAAAATAGCAATAGTAACAGCGTTCCCACCTAGTAAAGTAACCTTAACAGAGTACGGTTACCATTTAGTAAAACACTTCGCTCAAAAAGATGAAATAAGTGAAATAGTTTTAATTACAGATCATACAGAAGAAGAAAAACAAATTGATTTTAAAACTAATAATTGTAAAATTACAGTTAAAGATTCTTGGAAATTTAACAGCTATAAAAATGTTGTAAATATTTACAAAGCTATAAATGAAGAAAAGCCAGATGCGGTGTTATTCAACCTTCAATTTATGAAGTTTGGTGATAAAAAAATACCTGCAGCTTTAGGGTTATTATTACCAATGATTTTTAAATTAAAAAGAATTCCTTCTATTGTTTTATTACATAATATTTTAGAGCAAGTAGATTTAAATAGTGCTGGTTTTGCAAGTAATAAATTGTTGCAAAAAGCCTATAACTTTATTGGAACTACATTAACTAGATTTTTATTGAAAGCAGATTTAGTTGCTGTAACAATTGGTAAATATGTTGAAATTCTTAACGAAAAATATAAAGCTGATAATGTTGTTTTAATTCCTCACGGAGCTTTTGAAACTCCACCAGAGCCAAGCTTTGAATTACCAAAAGGACCAAAAAAAGTAATGACTTTTGGAAAATTTGGAACTTATAAAAAAGTTGAAATAATGATAGAAGCTGTTCAGGAAATAAGAAAAAGAACAAGTGAAGATATTGAAATTGTTATTGCAGGAACTGATAGCCCAAATACCCCAGGTTATTTAGAAAATGTTAAAAAGCAATATGCGCACGTTCCAAATATAACATTTACTGGTTATGTAGAAGAAAGTGATGTACCCGTAATATTTGATGAAAGTGCAGTAGTGGTATTTCCATACACTTCAACAACTGGAAGCTCAGGAGTTTTGCACCAAGCAGGTAGTTACGGAAAAGCAGTAGTATTACCAGATTTAGGAGATTTAAGTTTATTAGTTAAAGATGAAGGCTACAGAGGTGAATTTTTTAACCCTACAAGTACAGCTTCTTTAGCAGATGCTATTCAAGAAATTATTACTAAAGAAGATTATAGAATGGCATTAGGAAAAAATAACTATAAAGCAGCGTGTTCATTACCAATGGAAACTATTACTGATATGTATATTGAGCACTTCAATACGATTGCAGCTAGAAATGCGGGTATGGAGTTAGTTGGTAATATATAAAAAGGAAGGTTTTTTATCTCCGTTTTCATTCATAAAACCAAAATATTTTTGTTTAGTATTTCGCCAGGGTAGGCGTCCAGCTACAGAAGTTGGTACCTCTTTAAAATCATAAAGACCCCAGGACATAAATGCAAGTGATTCTTTTTTAAAGATTGCTTGCATTTCTTTATGATATTCTGCTTGTTTAGTTTCGCTACTACTATATAAATTCCAAATACCCGTGTAAGATGAAAGTCCAAATTCTTGTAAAACAATTGGCTTGTTTAAAGATTGCTCTTTTAAGATTTTAAAATCGTTTTCAAAATTATCTATACTTTTATAATAGTGGTATGAAACAAAATCTACTTCATCTAATAAATGAATAGCAGCTTCTGGAGAAGACCAACCAATAGTAACTAAATGATTTGGATCAAACTTTTTAATTTCTTTAATCATTTGAGATAACCAAGCCAAAACTGTTTTTTTATCTCTGCTTTCAAAATCTAAATCAGGTTCATTTTTAAGATCCCAAGCTAAAATAGCTTTGTGGTTTTTAAAGGTTGAAACAATTTGAGAAGCATGTCTATGCGTAAGTGTCCAGTTTAATACCGAATAATCTCCGTAAAAATCAAATAAAGTAACAACAACTTTTAAACCTGTATTTTCGGCAGTATTTAAAACTTCTTTTAATTTTTCTAATTTTGCTGGTGGTACTTTTTCCTTCCCAAAATCTTCATATTGAATAAAAATCCGAATACTATTTAGTCCGGAGTTTTTAATAAGCTTAAAGTCTTTTTCAATTATTTCTAAATCAAAATTTTCTCCAAACATATCCCAGGGCGTTTCCTTGGGATAATAGTTAATTCCTTTTATTGTAAATGGTTTTCCTTCAACTAAAATTTCTGAATCTCTAATTTGATTAATTTGTGTTGTTTTAAGAGTATCTTTTTCTGGTTCATTTTCAATTTTAACCTTGTGTCTAATTCTCCAAAAACCATCTTCTAATAGCAGAATAACTTTATAAGAACTTGTGTCGGTTGTACTTAAAACCAACTTGTTATTTTGAAATACTTTTTGAAATTCAACCACATTTTTATCGGTTAAAACAGCTAGTTTTCCATCTTCACTGTAAAATTCTAATTTAGGGGAATGACTAATAGTTGTAGCTTCAATAGAAATTTTTTGTTTTTTATTTAACTTAAGTGTATTAAATATATGTACACGTGCACTATCCGTATAAAAATCTTCAATGCCATAGGGACTATTATTTTTAAAGGCAATATTTTTTATATACCAAGATTTTAAATAATGATCTTCAATACTTTTTAGTTCTTGTTTTGATATTTCTCTTCCAGGATTATCTAGGCTTATCCAATTTATTTCAGGGGAATAAACGGTTTCACTTTTAACATCAATATGCAACATATTTGCTCTGTCAGCTCCAGTTTTTAAATAAGCTAAAACAGAACTTACACCATAAATAATAAGAATATTTATAGCAATAAATGACAGAATTAAAATTCCTCTATAAATATTTTTATTCAGTTTTTGTTGCATAATTTTTTGTTTCAATCATTTTTGAATTACCTAAAACATCTACAATAAATGAATAACTTTTTTCTGTGTAAAATTCAGCAGAAATTTCAAATGTTACAAAACCTTTAAAAGATGTTTCTGTTTTTGTTTCTATTAAATTACTGTTGTTAAAAATTTTAAGTTTAACCAATGCACCGTCTGGGATTAGTTGGTTCATAAAACTTTGAATTGGACCCACTTTTATTTCTCTGTTATTTTCAGAAAAATGAACATTAAAATTAGTTGTTATTGGTTCATAATTTATGGTTATTGTATTGCTTTCGGCTAAGCCATTAACATAACCTTTTACTTTCCAATTATCTTTAGAATCAGGATGTAAAATTTTAGCTTTTGCAAATCCATTTATAGTTGTTGCTCTGGTTTTTAAAATATTATTTTCAGTATTTTCAATATTAAATTCAACAATAGTTCCATCGCTAATTGTATTGCCAAACTCATCTAATATTTTAGAAGTTGTAATTTCAGTAATTTGGTTGCCATCAGCAAAATTGTGATTTCTGTTGAAGCTTATAAAAAAATTTGTTGGGTTTGAAGGATAAATAACTGTTGTTACTTCATTTGAATTTGTTGTTTTACAAGATGACGAAACTAAAATAGATCCAGTTTTTTCTTTTGCCATAATAGTATTCCAAGCAATTAAATTTTTAGTTTTTTCTTCTGTTGAGGTAATATTGTCTAAAAATTGTTCATTTATTTTTACTGAAGTATTTGCTGGAAGTGGATTGTCATAAATATCGGTAGGGATTATAACAAACATTGAATAATCTCTTTTTCCAGCCTGAATGCTTCTTGGCCCCAAATAGCTTTCAATAATTGTTTTAGTAGCAATATTTGGAAGGATTTCAATGCTATTTTTTAGTTGAGTTTTTCCCTCATAAATTAAAGACCAATTTAATATTCCAGCCTTTTTAGAAAAAACAGATGGTATTATAAAAATTAGTTTTGTTTCTTTCTTTTTAGGACTTATTAATGTACTACCGTATGAATTATTAATAAAAAGAAGCGGTGATTTACCATCTTCAGTAGAAAAAGTTAAGGCTACTTCTGTACCAGCTAAAAACGTTTTTTCAATTGTTTCAAGTTTAAAAAATATAGTTTTAGGATTCACCGTTTTAATGGAGAATGCAGAAATTAGCATAGCAATTACTATAAAAAACGATATGTAGCTACTTTTTCTCATTATTTTGGATTCCCTATATAATTATTAATTTCAATTTTAATAAATTTAAAATCGGATACGTTATTAATAGGTTGTAATTGTTCTTTTAAATGTTTTTCGTTTCTGCTTGGAACTACTTTTTGCGCAATTGATTTATTTGGTAAACCATTGACAAAACAATTTTCTATACTGTTATTTAAAACTTCAATACTGTCATTTTGTTGAAGTGGATAATTGAAATATTGTTTTCGTTGTACTCTAACACCTTCTCTTAAAAATTGATGTTCAACCCAAATTATTTCTTTTTTATTGTTGTAATAGGAAACCAAAATTTGTGGAATAGTAACTTCTTGTATTCCATAGTTAAATAAGGTTCCGTCAATATGTTTATTATCAATTTCCAAATTTGTAATTGCAACATTTTTATATAAATCTGTTGTTGCAACATTTCCTGCGGCTTGTAAATTGAATTTAGTTGGTTGCTCCTCTAATTCTATTGGAGTAAATTCATCGGGATTAAAAGTTGCTGGAATTTTTTCATTTGGATTTAACCAGGCAATTCCTTCAAAATCTATTCTGAAGCTTGTAATTTCTTTAGGTAATAATTTATGCTTAATTACATATTTCGCATTGTAACTAGCTAATTCTTTATTGTTGTCAGAATATAAAGTTCCTTTTAAAACCACATCTGCAGGTACATTATCTATATTTTGAAGTTCACCAACAATAGCATATTGATTTTTATATTTCACCAATGAAGCGGATAAAATTTCTAATACTGGTTGTTTAAGAACATCTTCATGGTTTGTTTGTTGAGTTGTAATTCTCCTTCTACCATGGTTATAATATTCGGGGATATTATCTGAAAATAACTGGTCAGGTGGAATATCTAAATCGTACGAATTTGGGATAACATACCATTTATTATTCTTTTTAATCAATTCGTGATTATAAGTTTTACTAATGATTTCTAGAGGTGTAATCCATTTAGTATTAGCAATTATTTTTGCGTTTGATTTGGTTTTTGATACAATTTCTACATCAATAGCATCTAATTTTGCATACGAACTTAAAATACCATCGGTTACCGAAACTTCTAACATATATTGTGATATATCAATATCGCTATCCGGATTTATATAAGAATGTGCTCTTTCAAATTCTTTGAAATCAAGAGCGTCGTAATAAGCTTTAACTACATTTTTAGGGCTTATTTGTGCCGTATTTTTAACATAAAATAAATAGATACCAAAAACGAAAATACCAGTTAAAATAACAGCCCAAATATGACTGATTAGGATTAATTTACTAGGAAAGTTGGTGTAATTATTTTTAAATTTTAAAAATGAAGGAGATTCTTTAATCTTTATTTTCAGGGTTTGATACCAAACCATTTGAATGTTTAAAATAAATGCAATTAGAACCGTTAACAAAGGAATGATTCCCCACATTAATTTTAAAAATGTAGGAACTTCATCTTTAGGAAGTATTTTAGAAAGTGGAGGAACGTTTAATTTTTCCCAAACCATAATGCCATTTTCTAATTGCCTTAATCTTTGCCAACCACAGAAATACAAAATCGGATCATAGAACTTATCATTAGAAAACACGTATTTTAAATTATACTTTTCGGGAACTGTAAGAAACTGTTGTAAACTTCCAATTCCTTCAACACCTCTAAATTTTGAATTTTCCAGTCTCTCAACCGCTCTTGTTGTAAGCTCTGGCAACCTTCTGGCTGAGTGGTAATTTCCATCAACAGTCATTGCGTTTGTTTGAGCCGAAAGCCAGGCAATTTGATCACCAAAACCTAATGGTAAAAATCTCCAATGATCGTGTTGATCTTGATTTAGGAAATTTAAAATTGGCAGCATTTTAATTTGTTGTGGTTGCGTTGGTCTAAAATAACCTAAAGTAATTGTAAAAGCTGTAAAAAATAAGAATAGGCCCATAAAAGCACCTCCTAAAATTCTATGGTAAACAGCACCAAATTTTTGTTGAATTTTTTCTTTTAAGTCACCTTCAACAAAGCGATAAGCAAATTCTCCAAACATTGGTATTGCCATAATTGAAGCCCATAATGTAAACCTGTCTAAGGTTAAAATATTGAAAGCCGTTTCCCCTAATAGTTTTAAAGGTATTGGAGTGGTTCCACCGGTGCCTAAAATTGAAAGTATTGTAAATGAAAGGCCAAAAAATAAATAACGTTTTGAGTAATATCTATAATAAATATAAGGTAAAATAAACAATAAAATTCCCCAAGGAATTAGAAAAAAGACCAATCCCGAAGAGGTTATTTCTAAAAAATTATCTCTACTTCCGTGTGGAATTGGAACTTGTGTAATTGGATTTGCTTTAGAGTTTATCCAATACGGTAAAATACAAAACACAATTGTTAGAAGAGAGAGGCCACCAAAACCTACAATTCTTTTAAATAACCTAAAAAATGATTGTAAAAACACTTTAAATGTTACCTCTTTTATAGAGTTTACGTTGTCTCTTGAATGGTCCATTATTACCATTCCAATCAACGGAAAAATAAAGAAGATCATTCCAAAAATAGGCGTAACGTGATGAGATGTTACGGTAACTGCTATTAAAGAAATGGATGTTATTAAATAGCGGTACTTACCAGTTTTAATCCATAGATATATTTCAGGGAGGGAATGCATTAAAATTGAAATACCTATAATACTCGGTAATTGTCCAAAAATATGCAGCGTTTCTACAAATGAAGAAGATATTGTCGCCAATATAGCGGCATAACCAGCGGCTTTTCTATCTGCTGTTATTAATAATGAAAATCGATAAGATCCAGTAATAAAAAGTATTACAGCAATAATTGCTACTGTGAACATTCCAAATTTTAAACCTCCAATTAATGATAATAAGCCAATAGTTTGGTGCACTAAAGGCGGATACCCCATTACTGTAAAACCAGTATACCATTTGTAATTCCAAGGTTCAAACCAACTGGTTGAATAATGTTCTGCAAAAAATAAATGAATTAATGCGTCGTAAGTGTTTTCTAAAGTGAAAAATATAGAAGTGCCGTGAAAGATTACACCAATTAATAAAGCAACAATTAAATATTTATTTGTCTTTTCCTGCATTAAGAATAAAAATTTCTTCTATTATGTAAATATAAAGAATTTGATTACTTGTTCAATTTTATTTATCTACATAAAACTACCATTCAACTAAATTAGAGTTTGATTCATCTAATTTTTAAAAAACATACGACTTACAAAATTACTTTTGGGGTATAAATCATTTAAAAAACAAGTAATTATGAAAATATTAGCCATTGACGATCAACAATTAGTTTTGTTGCCACTTGAAAAAAGATTAACAGCATTAGGTTATGAAGTAAAAATCGAAGTTAATGCAGAAACTGGAATTGAAACCTATAAATCATTTCAACCAGATTTAGTTATTGTTGATATTAATATGCCAGAAGTGTCTGGAATTGATGTTGTTAAATTCATTAGAGTTGAAGAAAAATCAACAACTCCAATTATGGTACTTTCAGGAAATACAGATGATGCTGTTATAACTGAAGGATTTGACTTGGGTATTAATGATTACATGAAAAAACCTTTAAGTTTAAATGAAATTAGTGCAAGAGTAAAAAGGCTTATTGGTGCACCAGAAACAAATAACTTGGTTGAAAATAATGATAATATTATTATAGAACAAAGATGTGTTGGAGTAGTAATACCCTGTTACAATGAAGAGGAAAGGTTGTTAAGCTCAGAGTTTTTAGATTTTGTGGATAAACATTCGGGCTATCACCTATGTTTTGTAAATGATGGAAGTAAAGATAAAACTTTAGAAGTTTTAAATAATTTAAGAAAAGGAAGAGAAAGTTTTATTTCTGTCTATGATTGTGAAAAGAATGGTGGTAAAGCAGAAGCTGTGAGACTTGGAATGCTTCATATGGCTAAAAAAGAAGATTTAGATTATATTGGATTTTTAGACGCAGATCTTTCAACAGATTTAGCAGATTTTGATGACTTAGTTTCAACAATAGAAAACTCTGAATATAAAATTGTAAGTGGATCTAGAATTGCTAGAATGGGAGCTGATATTACAAAAGAGTCTGCTCGAAAAATTATAAGTCTAACAGTTAATTTTATAATTCGAAAAATATTAAAAATGGAATTTAAAGATACGCAGTGCGGAGCCAAAATATTCCATAAAGACATTATTAATACAGCGTTTAGTTCAAAATTTTTAACAAAGTGGTTATTTGATGTTGAGATATTTATTAGAGTTAGAAAACAGTACGGACTTCAAAAAGCAAAACAAATATTATGTGAAAAACCATTAAAAAGATGGATCCATGCTGATGGTTCAAAACTGTCTATGAAAGACTCAATTAAAATTATTGGACAACTTGGTCAAATTGCGTGGGTTTTAAGATAAATAATCTTGAAAAAATAATTAAAATAATTAAATGATTTAAAAAAATGCAGTTCTAAGCTGCATTTTTTTGTGCTTTATACTTTCAGAATATTTGAATTTTAAGGGCTTAAAAATTCATTGAAACCATCTTTTTTTTTGTTAATCGAAGGAAAATTACCATTCGTCGTAACAACCTTTTTCTTAATCTAATAAATTGATGGAAAGGCAGTGTTTAGAGTACTTTTGAAGTGTAAATAACTAAAAGAAATCAAAAAAATGAAAATCTACAAACTACTTTTAACATTAATTATCTTAAGCAGTTTAGCCTCTTGCACTCAAGAAAAAGACGAAATTTATATTTACCAAATAAATGAGTCAAAAAACGCTTATTCTAAAATTGAATTAGAGATTTTAAATTTGGTTAACAATTACAGAGATAGCTTGGGACTTACAAAATTAAATAAATTAGATATAGTTTCGGCAGTAGCATTAACACATTCAAAACATATGGCTGAAACTGGAAAAGTAAGTCATGATAATTTTTCTGATCGTCATAAAAAATTAGTTAATAATGCAAGCGCTAAATCTGTTGGGGAAAATGTGGGGTATGGATACAATTCAGCTCAAGGAGTCTTTAATGCTTGGATTTTTAACGATACTCATAGACTTGTAATAGAAGAAGGGAAATTCACTCATTTTGGTATTTCAACAGAAACAAATATAGAAGGGATAAATTATTTCACTCAAATATTTATTACAAAATAAAAATTATTTTATTTAAAATTTAAATCAATATGAAGTCAGGAATTGTAATTGTATTAACAAATAAGGAAGAAGAAATCAATACTCAAGGAATAGAGAGCTTTTTAAATGAAAACAGGGAGATCAATATTTGCTTTGTAAATAATGGCAGCACAGATAAAACCCTAAATGTTTTGGAATTATTAAATAAAAAATTTCCGAAAAATTTAAGTGTTGTTAATATTAAAAATAACAAAGGAGAAGATGCAGCTTTAAAAGTTGGGTTTAGATATTTATTAAATAAGAAAAATATTATTAAAATAAATTTTTCGAATCATTTAAATTTAAATAAAATGAGATTGTTTTCAGAAATTTCAGGTAAATTATTGTTGAATGCGTAAACTACCTCTTTCTTTTTGGTCTAAACTTTTTTTCACTTCTTGGTACAAATTTCTTTTTAGAAGTATCTTTTGAAGCTTCTTCTGTTTTAGAAGAGTTTGAAACCATTTTGTTGATATGATCCAATTCTAATTTTGTTAATTCCCTCCATTCACCAATTTTTAAATTCACCAAATTTACATTCATAATACGAGTTCGTTGCAGCTTGGTAACCTCATATTCTAAATACTCACACATTCTACGAATTTGCCTGTTTAATCCTTGAGTTAAAATAATTTTAAAAGTGAAGTCATTTATCTTAGTAACTTTGCACTTTTTTGTAACAGTCCCTAAAATTGGCAATCCATTACTCATTTTTTTAATAAAATCATCAGTAATGCGCTGATTAACAGTTACAATATATTCTTTTTCGTGATTATTACCAGCTCGTAAAATTTTATTTACAATATCGCCATCGTTGGTTAAAAAAATTAAACCTTCAGAGGGTTTATCAAGTCGCCCAATTGGGAAAAGCCTCTCATGGTGATTAATGTATTTTACAATATTATTTCGCTCTTTAGAATCGGTTGTGCAAACAATTCCAACAGGTTTGTTAAAAGCAATGTATAAAGTTTTAGGCTTGGCTTGTAATGGTTTACCGTTAATTTTAACCACGTCTCCATCAAATACTCGGTTTCCTAATTGAGTTGTTTTACCGTTGATTGTAACTTTGCCATCAATAATCAATTTTTCCGCTTCTCTTCGAGAGCAAATACCCGTACTACTTATGTACTTGTTTAAATTGATTGAATTTTTGTTGATATTTTCCACAAACTTTTATTTGGGGGTGCAAGTTACTAAATATTCTTATTTTAAATCATCTAGAATTTTTTGAAATAATTAAAACGATTCTTTAAATATTTCAAATTATTAAGTAAATTATAGTTAAATTTAAAAAACTCAAGATAGCATATAAATTCTATTTTTAGAATTGAGTTGTATAAAATTTAAGAATATGAAAAAACTTATCAATTATTTATTTCAGGGAATATTATATATAGCGCCGTTAACAATAACGGGTTATATTATTTATACCTTTTTTATGTTTTTAGACGGGATTTCACAAAAACTACTTGCCAAATTTTTTGATTTTGAAATTCCAGGTTTAGGAATATTATCGTTGTTGGTGTTTTTAATTTTAGTTGGTTTTATTGGAAGATATATAATTGCAGATCCTTTAAAACAATTCTTTAAAAAAGTGATAGAAAGAATCCCTTTAATAAATTTTGTTTATTCTGCTTTTAATGATTTATTTTCTGCATTTGTTGGAAAAGAGAAAAAGTTTAATCAACCGGTTTTAGTAAAGGTAAACTTAGTTTCTAACCTTGAAAAATTAGGGTTTATTACTGAAGAAAATTTAACTGTTCTTGGTGAAAAGGATAAGGTTGCAGTATACTTTCCGCATTCATATAATTTTTCTGGAGAATTATTTATTGTTCCAAAAGAACATATTAAACCTATTACTGTTAATTCTAGTGAATTAATGAAATTTATTGTTTCAGCTGGTTTAACAGGTTGGAAAAATGATTAAAAAGGTATTTAGAATTTATTTTTTAATTGCTTTTACAACTACAAAAGAACCTTTTCCAAAACCTGATTTTGGTAATTGCACTTCTTTTATTTCATCTAAGGCTCCAAACAATGTTTGATTAAATTCCAGTTTTTTAAAACCTGTTTCGATTAGTAACTTTTCAACCTGATTTACGGAATAAAAATTAGCATATTTTAAAAAACTATTATGTTTTCGTTTTTCTTCATAAGCTTTACCAATTTTTTGATCTTTATCAATAAAACCAATAATAATACTTCCAAAATGTTTTAAAACACGATGTGCTTCTTTTAAGGCTATTTTTATATCATCTAAATGACAAATAGTTACAAAAAGCACAAAATCAAAGTGTAAATCTTTATAAGGTAAATTTTCAGCATAACCATTTACTACCTCAATTCCTCTATTTATTGCTTTGGCAGCCATTTCTGGTGAAGGTTCAATACCTTCCTTAATTCCTAATGTTTGTGCAAACCTTCCAGTACCCAAGCCTACTTCAATTCCTTTAATATTTTCAGGTAACTTTATAAGTTGTTCTTTTATAGCCGCAACTTCAGATAGATATACTTCTGGATATTTTTTAAACCAATCTTCATATCGTTTAACATGTGTATTAAATAGTACTGACTTTTTCATATGTTATTAAATTTATTCGAGTTATAAAATTCATAAAAAAAAAGAGGCATTCTCAACTAATTAACCTATTAGTTTATTTGCAAATTTGAAAATGCCTCATTAACTCAACTAACTACTAACTAAAAAGAACTAATCATCTAAAATACCAAATGTTACTTTTGTATTCACTCGGTATTCTTTGATTTTGTTATCGTTAACTGTCACTTGCATATCTTTTAGATACACCGACTTAATATTTTTTACAGATTTTGATGCTTCATTAATTACATTTTGCACGGCATCTTCAAAACTAACTTTTGAATTCCCTAAGATTTCAATTACTTTTAATACAGACATTGTTTTTGTTTTAATTGTTAATATTTAATAAAATTATAAGTTCTATTACTAATAAGAAATGATATTGCTCAATTCATACAAAAAATTAATATCTTAAAATTGCATTTAGTGGGCGTCCTTTTTCCGGCATATCTTGAGGTTCTAAAATGTAAACATTACCACCTTGCATAAAAGTTTTTATAGACGATAAATTTGTAAGTGAACCATTACTCAATTTCTTTTTTGAATTAAGAGTTAAATACCCATTTTCTTTGTTATAAGTACCATAGATATCAATATCCTTTTGCACAAAAAGGGTATCTATTTTGCCATTTAATGCTGCCGGAATAATTTCATTTACTTGATATGATATTTTTGGGGTACTATATAATTCTGTAAACTGATTTAGTTTGTCTTTTTTTGTTTTTTCAAAATATCCTTCCATCAGTTTCCAGGACTCTTCATGTAATTTCTTTTTATCTTTAAATTGTGGGTCTCCTGAAATATATTTATCATAAAAATTGGGATAGGTATTCGCTTCTTTATATCCGCTATATAATTTGCTTACACCTGCAATAAGTAGTGGTGCTTTTTTATTTTTAATAGCTTTATTAACACCTTTGTCAATTGCTTTAAAAAATGCAGTTAGTTCCTTTTGTTTATCATCTTTACCTTCACCATGACCGTGAAAAGATCCAGATCCGAATGCATTTTGCCCACTTCTAAATTGAAACATTTTTGGTTTATAATCAGACCCAACTACTTTTTCCAATTGATCTGGTGTAAAATCTTCAAAATAAAGATCCTTAAAACTATACCTAGAGCCTTCAAATAGTTTCACATAGTCTTCACTTAATTCTAATACATAATAAAGACCATCATCATGATATAAAGGGAGCAATGGTTTTAAATAGAAATGATCAGCAACAAAAGTAAAAGCTTCAAAAGGAATTGGTAAAGTATAATATTTTAAACCATTTTTATCGAGAAAAAGAGCTAAACCATCTGATGGATTTCTCCATAATTCTGAATCAACTATTAATGCTTGTATAGGCATAAGATAATTGGTTATCTCCTTTTCGTTAATTTCATGTTCGAGCAGTGATTTATGCACATCTCTTATACATTTACTTAGTTTAGATTGTGCCAAATGTTCATTTTGCTCTTTCCCATTTTTATCCATAGGTAAATAAATAGATACACAATGTAAGTTATGATCTTTTGCTAAAGATTTAAAAGTTTTTAGTGGTAACGGATGGTTGTTCGAGATATACATAACTTTTATTTTTATACTAATTTATCATTATTATTAATTCCTTAATATGATACAAATCAAGGCGTGAATTTATTTTTTCTTGAGAATTAAATTATTTAAATGATATAAATCATTCTTTCTAATTGATATAAATCAGTACAATTAAAACCAATGTATCCTAACTTTATTAAACTAAAATTTTGAATCATGAAAAAAATAATAGTAATAATTGGACTTTTGGTTTTGGTATCTTGTTCTTCAACTAGATTTGTTGATAGTTGGAAAAATCCTGAAGTAACTTCATTCAAACCAGAAAAAGTTTTGGTGGTTGGAATTACAGACAACTTAACTGCTCGTAAAATTTTTGAAGAAGATTTGAAAAAGGCATTTGTTCAAAGAAACATAAATGCAATAGAAAGCAATACTGTTTTAGACAATACTTTTACAAGTTCTAAAAAAACTGAAGCGGAAATAAATGAAATGATAAATGAAATTTCCAAAGATGGATTTGATGCTGTTGTAATTACCGCCATTAAGGGTGTTGATGAAAAAATAGGTTATGATGATGGTTATTATACAATAGGTTACAGATGGTCTCGTTTTGGGCGTTACTATTATAGATATCAAGATATTTATTATACACCAAGATATTATGATACCTACAATGTTTATCATGTTGAAACTTCAATTTATAACCTTAACGGAGCTGAAAATAAATCGCTGGTTTGGGTAGGAGCATTAGATCTTGTTAACCCACAAACAATCTCATCAACAGTGAAAGATTATGTTGATAGAATAATTAAACAACTTGAAAAAGAAAACTTAATTGTTAAGTTAAATTATTAAGTTAAAATTATAAGAATTGAATTAAAACAAAAGTTAGTGTTGCATAGCTAACTTTTGTTTTTCTGCTTTATAGGTATTTTCAATTCCTTTTAACAATGCATCTGGATTAAACGAAATACTGTCAATTCCTTTTTCAACCAAAAATTTGGCATATTCAGGAAAATCACTTGGCGCCTGACCACAAAAGCCAATTTTTGTACCAGTATTATTAGCTTTTTCAATTGCCATTGCAATCATTTTTTTTGCAGCTTTATCATTTTCATCAAAAAGATTGGCCATTAACTGAGAGTCTCTGTCAACTCCTAATGTAAGTTGCGTAAGATCGTTAGAACCTATAGAAAAACCATCAAAAATTTCGGCAAAGTCTTCAGCTAAAATTACATTGCTTGGAATTTCAACCATCGTGTAAATTTCCAATCCATTTTCACCTTGTATCAATCCATTTTTAGCCATAATTTGAATTACTTTTTTACCTTCTTCTACAGTTCTGCAAAAAGGTATCATTACTTTAAGATTGGTAAATCCCATAGTTTCTCTAACTTTTTTAATCGCTTTGCATTCCAATCCAAAACCTTCCTTATATAATTCATGATAATATCTGGATGCACCTCTAAAACCAAGCATAGGATTTTCTTCCTGAGGTTCAAATTGTTTACCTCCAATTAAATTTGCATATTCATTGGTTTTAAAATCACTTGTTCTTACAATTACTTCTTTAGGATAAAAAGCTGCAGTAATAAGAGAGATGCCTTGAGCTAATTGATCAACAAAATAATCTTCTTTATTTAAATAGAAAGCAGTTAGTTTTCTAATTTCACTTTTTACAACAGTATCTTTAATCTCATTAAATTTTATCAATGCCATTGGATGTATTTTTACAGTATGTGTAATTATAAATTCCATACGTAATAAACCCACACCATTATTTGGGTAAGAAGATAAACGAAATGCTTTTTCCGGATCTGCCAAAATTAGTTTCATTTCTGTTTTTGGCATTTTAAGATTTGTAAAATCAAGTTGTTTTTTTTCAAAAGAAAGTTTCCCTTTATAAACAAAACCCGTTTTACCTTGAGCACAAGAAATAGTAATTATATGTCCATTAACTATCACTTTTGTTGCAATATTACAGCCTACTATTGCTGGAACACCAAGTTCTCTTGCTACAATAGAAGCGTGACTGGTTCGTCCTCCTTTGTTAGTTATAATACCACCACATTGTTTTAATATTGGATCCCAATCAGGCGTAATAGTATCGGTTACTACAATTTCACCTTTTTTTAGTTTATAGGCTTCTTTAGGTGATTCTAGAACTCTTGCTATACCAACAATAATTTTAGATCCAACAGCATTTCCAGTACAAAGAATCTCACTTTTTTCCAATAGTTCATATTCATAAAGTATGTTTTTCTTCTTGGTTTGATGCACTGTTTCTGGTCGAGCTTGGGTAATATATAATTTGTTGGTAATACCATCTTTAGCCCACTCAATATCCATTGCCTTATTATAATGTTCTTCAATTACAAGTGCCCATTTTGCAAGTTTATGAATTTCAACATCAGTTAAGACATATTGAATTTGTTTTGATAATGGAGTTTCTACGTTTAAGGTAGCTATAGGTTTATTAGATTCTGAATAAATCATTGTTTTTTCTTTACTACCCAATTTTTTCTGAATGATTGCATCCTTACCTTGTTTAAGCGTTGGTTTAAAAACATAAAACTCGTCTGGATTTACAATTCCTTGCACAATATTTTCCCCTAAACCCCATACTCCTGACAGTAAAATTATGTTTTCAAATCCTGATTCTGGTTCTAATGTAAACCCAACCCCAGAACACCCTTTATCTGAACGAACCATTTTTTGAATACCTACAGAAATGGCAATATTAATATGTTTAAATCCTTTATCTTCTCGGTATTTTATTGCTCTATTTGTATATAATGAAGCAAAACAATTTTTAACAGCCTTAAGCAGGTCTGTTTCTCCTAAAACATTAAGAAAAGTTTCGTGTTGACCGGCAAAACTTGCTTCAGGTAGATCTTCAACTGTTGCGCTACTTCTTACTGCAACTTCAAAATAATCTCCAGAGCATAAAATTTTATAAGCCTCAATAATTGAATTTGAAAACTCTTTAGAAAAAACACCATTTAAAATTAGTTCTCTAGCTTTTAGCCCAACTGTATTTAAGTTGGAATAGTCTTTTTTATTTAGTTCATTTAAAATAGCATTTAATTTATTTTGTAATTTATTTTCTTCAAGAAATGAATAAAATGCTTCAGATGTTGTTGCAAATCCATTTGGAATATGAACTCCTTTCCCAACCAGTTTTGTATACATTTCGCCCAATGAAGCATTTTTACCTCCAACTATAGCTAAATCTTTTAAACCTATTTCACTAAATTTTTTTATGAATAGTTTCATTTTTAATTGTGTTTGCGTCAATAATTAACTTCATTAAAACTAATTAAAGGTACATTGCTTTGATTTTTCATTTTTTTAACTAAATCGGTATGGAATAATTTTTTAACAAGTCCTTTTTTCTTTCGTTCTAGCATAGCAACTAAATCGGCATTTACTTCTGTTAAATATATTTTTAGAAAATTAAAAATATCATCAGAGTAAAATAAAGCATATTCAATTTTTTTATAGCTTACTTTTTGTTCTAATATTTCCTTAAACCATTGCATTTGTTCTTCTGCATTGTATTCTTTTTTAGTAGAAATATGAATTATTTTAATTTTTGCTTTAAAAATCTTTGCTATTTCTGCAAGTCTGTAAATTGCACTAATATCTTCCTGTTCAAAATCGGATGCATAAACAATTGTTTCAATGTTATTTAGAAAGGCGTTTTCTGGAATTGCTAAAACTGGACATGGAGCTTTTTCAATTAATACTTTAGTAGTATTACCCATTAGAAAGTCTTTCAAATCACTTTTGCCTTTCATTCCGGTAATTATTAAAGAAGCATATAATTCGTCTG
This sequence comes from Lutibacter flavus, assembly GCF_900188355.1. Taxonomy (GTDB): domain Bacteria; phylum Bacteroidota; class Bacteroidia; order Flavobacteriales; family Flavobacteriaceae; genus Lutibacter; species Lutibacter flavus. The sequence continues at coordinate 113,594 of NZ_FZNX01000003.1, read as the reverse complement.
TTTTTGAAATTATTCCATTAACAACAGAACTATTTTCAATAGCTTCAATTTGAAAATTCTTTTTCTCAAAATTAGTTTCTAAATGTTCAATACATAAGTTTTTGATTTTGAGTTCCTTTTGCTCTTTTAACTCTTCTTTTGTAAAAAGATATGGCTCATCTAGATTAGAACTTAATCTAGTAGAATCAAAAATATGTATTACCCATAAACTAGCATTTATTTTTTTACTTAAAGCGTACGCATATTTTAATGCAGTTATGGCATTTTGAGAAAAATCAGTTGCATGTATTATAGTTTTCATTGGAATCATTTTTTAATAAAATAAAGTTATCCATCAATAAAGAAGTATTAAATGATATCTCTCATTAAGTGAATGTTTATTAATGATTGTGGTCATTTTTTGCCCTTACAAGCATTAGTAATTTTATATATAAATTTTAGTATCATGAATAACATAAGAAAAAAAGACCTTCTTTGGATGTATCGCGTTATGAAAACTTCACGATACTTTGAAGAACGAATGGAAAAAGCATATTTAGAAGGAAAACAACCCGTTTTTAATATAGGGGCGGGACCAGTTCCTGGTGAAATGCACCTATCTAACGGACAAGAGCCTGCAGCTGCTGGTATGATTGTTCATTTAACAAAAAATGATACTGTTACAGCAACACATAGACCACATCATGAAGCCATTGCTAAAGGAGTAGATCTAAAAAAAATGACTGCAGAAATTTTTGGCAAAAAAACTGGTTTAAGCAAAGGTAAAGGTGGACATATGCACTTGTTTGATCCTAATGTGAAGTTTTCTTGTGGAGGTATTGTAGGTGCTGGAATACCACATGCTGCAGGTGCTGCATTGGCAAACAAGAAAAGAAATACAAATTGGGTTGCAGTTGCATTTATTGGCGATGGAGCTACTAATACCGGGGCTTTTCACGAATCCTTAAATCTGGCAGCTCTTTGGAAATTACCTCTTATTGTTGTTGTAGAAGATAATTCATGGGGAATTTCAGTAGCTAAAAAAGATTCAACCAGTGTGCCTTTTAATTGTATTAGGGCAAAATCATATGATATAAATGGATATTATGTAAAAAAAAATAATCCAATTGAAATGTATAGAGATAGTAAAGAAGCTATAGATAGAGCAAGAAATGGTGAAGGACCCTCAATTATTGAAATTCAAACGGATCGTTATTTAGGTCATTTTCAGGGGGATCCGGAGTTTTATAGAAATAAAGATGAGGTAGCTGCTTTAAGAGCAAAGGATCCTATTGAAAAATTGAAAAAAAAGTTAATAAAAGAAAGCTATATAACAGTTCAAGAGTTAAGTACAATTGATTCTTTAATTATTAAAGAAGTTGATAAAGCTTATGAGTTTGCTAAACATAGCGAGTATCCTAAGCCAGAGGAAGCATTGGGAGATGTATTCTGTTAGTACTTTTTAGGGACTAAATAACTTTAAAATAGAATGAAATGGAAACAACAATAGAAAAAACGAAAAAACTTACTGGAAGTAAAGCAATGATTCAAGCTTTGGAGCAAGAAATGACCATTGATGATAGCATATTTATAATGGGTGAGGATGTTGGAAAATATGGTGGAATATTTGGTTCAACAACCGGGCTTTATAGCATGTTTGGAAAAGAAAGAGTTATGGATACACCAATTTCTGAAACTGGTTTTATTGGAGCAGCTATTGGAGCTGCAGCAGAAGGTTTAAGGCCAGTAGTTGAGTTGATGTTTGTTGATTTTCATGGGGTTGCAATGGATCAGATATACAATCATATGGCAAAAATTCAATATATGAGTGGTGGAAGGGTTAAATTACCAATTGTTTTAATGACAGCAGTGGGTGGAGGTTATAGTGATGCTGCTCAACATTCTCAAACTTTATACGCAAGTTTTGGTCATTTACCAGGTTTAAAAGTGGTTGCGCCAACATTTCCTTATGACATTAAAGGAATGTTAATCTCTGCAATTAGAGATGACAATCCGGTAATTTTTATGTTTCATAAAACACTTCAAGGGCTTGGTTGGATGGATCAATTAGAAGCTTCTTTGGGTGAGGTTCCTGAAAACGCATATGCAATTCCTTTAAATAGAGCAAAAGTTGTTAAACAAGGAAAAGATATCACTATTGTTGGTGCTCAAATGATGACTGTTGAAGCTTTAAAAGCAGCTGAAGAATTAGCAAAAAAAGGAATAGATGCAGAGGTTATAGATTTAAGATCTATAAAACCTATAGATAAGGAAACCATATTAAAATCAGTTGCAAAAACACATCATTTACTGGTAGTAGATGAAGATTATTTATCATATGGAATAACTGCTGAAATAAGTGCTATTGTGGCATCGGAAGGTTTTAATAGTTTAAATGCACCAATTGGTAGATTGGCAATACCAGATGTGCCAATTCCTTATAGCCGAGTGATGGAAAAATTTGTAATTCCCAATTCAGAAAAAATAGTTGAAGCAGTTTTAAAAATAGTAACAGTTTAAGAAGTTTATTGTGTCTGATCTCAAAGAAATTATACTGCCAAAAGAATTGGGAGTAGATGTAGAAAGTTTAATTGTTTTTTGGAATAAAGAATCTGGTGAAGCTTTTGAAGAAGGTGAATTGTTGGTTGAAGTTCAGACGGATAAAGTTTCTTTTGAAGTTGCAGCTCCGTTTTCAGGAACACTTGCAGAAGTAAAAATAAAACGCGGTGAAACTGCAAAAGGTGGGCAGGTAATAGGGACAGCTTATTAATTAAAATAGAGTTTTTTTATAATTTTAAAATAAGAATATTATGAGCGATTTTAGAAACAGACCAAATGGTAATTACATTTTTGAAGCCAACTGGCAAGAATTATATGTGCTTACAAAACACTGGAAATCTGATTTATTATTTTACAGAGACGATTTAAAATTCTTAGATCATTTAATTGATAAATATTTTATTTGGCTTTCAAAAAAGGAAAACATAGATCAAGTGAGAGAGATTGAAGTAAGCCTTGTTGAAACTGATAAACTATGTTCAACTTTATTACTTCAAGTTAATAAACACCTTTCTCATCTTGCTGGTTTAATGGAAGATCCTTTTAAATATGATTCACATAAATTTAGAACAGAACATCAAATTTTAGAGGATAAATTAGCTGGTTTTGTGAAGACTTTTAGAGATAATAGAAAGAAAGTTTTTGCAGTAACTGAACATGTAATTGAAAGTGAAAAATTAGAACATTTAATTATAGATTAAAAGTAACGTTAGCAAATAGTTAGGGTATTGTAACCTTTTATTATTAAAAATTAACATGAAAAAATATAGATGGATACTAATTGGATTATTAATTATTGTGGCTGGAGTTTATTTTTATTATAAGCCAAAATTAGAAGCCAAAAATCTTGAATTTACCTATACAAAACTGGAGAAAGGAGCAATTGAGGCTATTGTATCCAGCACAGGTACTTTGGAAGCCATCAATACTGTCGAGGTTGGAACACAAATATCTGGAACTATCAAAAAAATATATGCTGATTATAATGATGAAGTGAAGGCTGGACAATTGTTAGCAGAAATGGATTTAAAATTATTGAATACCAACTTAATAAGTGCACAAGCAAATTTGGCTGTAAGTAAAACCCAATTAGAGCATTCAAAAAAAGAATATGAACGTAATTTAGGATTGTTTGATAAAAATGTTATTTCAGAAAAAGATTTAGCCAATTTCAAGTATATATACGATCAAGCCAAAGGCGTATATAAAGCAGCTGAGGCCGCTGTTAAAAATATACAAGTCAGTATTGGTTATGCTCGTATTACTTCACCAATAAACGGTACAATTACAGAACGGAGCGTTGAAGAAGGCCAAACTGTTGCTGCTTCTTTTGCAACTCCAAGAATGTTTATAATTGCTGAAGATCTTTCAAAAATGCAAATTCTTGCGGATGTAGATGAGAGCGATATTGGCTATATACGAGATAGTATGCGGGTACGCTTTACAGTTCAAACTTTTTCAGAGAAGGATTTTTATGGCATAGTTAGCCAAATACGGTTGCAACCAATTGAGATAAACAATGTAGTTAATTATCAGGTAGTTGTTGATGTTGATAATAAAAAAGGATTGTTGCTTCCTGGTATGACAACCAGTTTGGAATTTATTACCAATACAGCTAAAGACGTATTCCTTATTAATAATTCTGCATTAAGGTTTAGACCAAATGAGGTAATGTTAAAAGAAATCAAATCAAGTTTAGAGGAAAATTCAAAAAGTGTACTTTCAGATTCATTGTATCAAAAGTTTAAAAATTCGATTAACAACGAAGAATCATACACGCCAGGTAATTTTAAAAAAGTATTACCATCCAATATTAATATTTTCTTTTACACCAATTCAGACGGAAAACTTGACTTTAAATTTATTGAAACAGGTATAAAAACTGGCTTGCAGTCGCAAATTATAAGATTTCTAGATGGTTCTCAATTATCTGAAGAAATAAAAGCAATTAATGGTATAAAATCTAAAAAGTAGAAAAAATGCCACTTAAAAAAGTAATAGAAACCAAAAAAGTATGTCGTGTATTTAAAAATGGTGAAATAGAGGTACATGCTGTAACTGATGTAGATTTATTAATTGAAGAAGGTGAGTTTGTAGCGATTATGGGAGCATCTGGATCAGGTAAATCAACATTTTTAAACATTTTAGGGTGTTTGGATAAACCTACTTCTGGCGATTATTATTTGGACGGTGTACATGTAAATAATCTCAATAAAAATGAATTGGCAGATATTAGAAATCAAAAAATTGGATTCATATTTCAAAGCTATAATTTATTATCAAGAACTACAGCTATAGAAAATGTTGAATTACCATTGGTTTATGATAGAACAGGAAGGTTTTCGGATTCAAAAGAACTGGCTAAAAAAGCGTTGGAACAAGTTGGTTTGGGAGATAGATTATACCATAAAACGAACCAACTTTCAGGAGGTGAACTGCAAAGAGTAGCTATTGCAAGAGCCTTGGTAAATGATCCAGCTTTAATTCTATCCGATGAAGCTACGGGTAATTTAGATAGTAAAGCAAGCATTGATGTTGCTGATTTATTTGTTGAATTAAATGATAAAGGAAAAACCATAGTAATGATCACTCACGAGCCTGAAATTGCACAATTTGCAAAACGAATGATTTATTTAAGAGATGGCCGAGTTTTAACTGATGAGATTATTAAAAATAGAAGTACTAAAGAAAGTGCTTTAAGAGATTTGGAATTAACAGCTTAATAAAGTGAAATGCGACAGTTATTTAAAACATTTAAAGTGGCTTTTCAAGCGATCTACAAGAATAGAACTCGCAGTTTATTAACGATGCTTGGTATTATTATAGGTGTTGGAGCGGTTATTATGACAATTTCAGCAGGAGAAGGAGCCACCAAACAGGTTCAGGATCAAATATCAGGTTTGGGTACTAATTTATTAATGATTTACACTAAAACCGAACACCGAGCGGGTGCGCATGTTAGAATGGGAAAACCAATCAATAAAAAAGATTTTGAGATGTTACAAAAGAACTCAGTTTGGATTTCAAAACTATCGCCTTTAGTTGTGTCTGTAGCACAAGCTATAGGCCCAAATGGGTATAAATCTATAGCGATTTATGGGGTGTCAGATCAATATTTTGATATTTTAAGTAGAGATTTATTAACTGGGGAATATTTTAAAGAAGAAGATGTAAAAACAGCTCGAAAAGTATGTGTAATTGGTAAGACTATTAAAGATGAATTGTTTTTAGATTTAGATCCAATTGGCAGGCAAATTAGAATAGATAAAATTCCATTTACGGTGGTTGGCTTCTTAAAAGAGGAAGGAAAGGGAGCAATGGGACAAGATCAGGATGATATTATTTTGGCGCCCTATACAACTATTCAAAATAGATTATCTGGATATAGAAGAGGTTATGATATTATAATGGCTAGTGCAAATAGTGAAGACCATATTACTGACGCTAAAATTGAGGCTACAGAATTACTAAGAGAAACACACAGAATTTTAGAAGGAGAAGAAAATGACTTTGAAATTACAACTCAAATTGAACTTCAGGAAATAACGGGAAATATTACAGGTATTTTAACCATTCTTTTGGGTGCAATAGCAAGTATTTCATTGTTAGTTGGGGGTATTGGAATTATGAATATTATGCTGGTATCCGTAACTGAACGAACTCGTGAAATTGGAACCCGTTTGGCAATTGGAGCTCGTGAAAGTGACATTTTAACTCAGTTTTTAATAGAAGCTGTTACCCTGAGTTTGGCAGGTGGTATTTTTGGTGTTTTACTTGGTGTAATTGGGAATCACGTAATTTATAAAATAACTAATTTTTATATACCTACGGCGCTATATTCGATACTAATTGGTTTTGGATTTGCAGCTTTTGTAGGAATTGCTTTTGGGTATTTTCCTGCCAGAAAAGCCGCCAAATTAAATCCAATAGATGCTTTAAGGTATGAATAAAAAAACTTTAAATCTTATGAAAAATTTACAGGAATTACTTAAAGAAATAACAGAGCTAACCTTTAAAATAGAAAAAAAATACCCGGAATTGTATCAGTTTTTAGATGAAAATCCGCAAACAATTCCTTCAAAATATCATCCTGAAATTAATAAAAAAGAGCTACAGGATTATTTGGAGAGTTTAAAGCAATTATTAAGTCATCATCTAGAAACTCATACAATTAAATAAAACAATTATCATGGGAGAAATAGCTACATCAAAACGACAGATTACATTGTTTTACAGCTCAATATCGTTAAGAGCAAAACAAACCTTGGCATATGCAAAAGCAGAAGGTTTACCAATTTTAGAAATTGATATTTTAAAAACACCATTAACAGGAACACAAATTGCAGAATTAGCAGGTAGGTTAAAAATAGAAATTAAAGATTTAGTAAATCAGGGACACCCAACTTATATGTCGCATTTTGCACATCATGAGTTTTCTTCTGAAGACTGGATTAAAATGATTAAAAATAATCCTGAAATCATGAAGCAACCAATTGCTTTAAGAGGGGAAAAAACCATTTTGGTTGAAACTCCAACTGATATAATAAAAATTTAAAACTGTAAGATATGATTAGGGATTATTGTAAATATTATAGCGACTTAAAACGCGGATTAGATGAATTAGAAGAAGCTATTCCAACAACCGTTAGCGGGTATCAGAATCTTCAACAAACAAGTTTAACCGATGGGACATTAACTTTAAAATCGAAAGAACTTATTGCTTTGGGAATTGCTATTTCAATGGGAAGTACGGGTTGTATTGCACTTCATGTAAATGATGCATTAATTGCTGGAGCGAATACTTCAGAAATTTTAGAAACAATTGAGGTAGCCATTTTTATGGGTGGAGAAGCTTCAGTGATTTATGGCTGTGAAGCGTTAGAAGCATTAAACCAATTTATGGTTTTAGAAAAATAATGATTAGCAATTTTAAAAATAGCAAAAATAAAAATGTATCGGAAAATGAAAATCCGAAGAAACCTCCTATTGGTTTTAAACCATATTGGATTTATATTTTTTTTCTGGTATCAATGGTTTTATTAATTTTTATAAACCCATTAATTAAAACAAAAGAAATAAGTTGGTTAAATTTTGAAAATAAAATGCTTAGTAAGCATGATGTTGCTAAAATTGTAGTTGTAAATAAAGAAATTGCTGAAATTTATATTAAACCCGAGAGGCTTTCTGATCCAAAATATTTTGAAGTTTCAAAAAATGCATTTACGTCAACTATTGGGCCACATTATGTAATACAAATTGGTTCCGTTGAGAGTTTTGAAAATAAATTATTTCAGGTACAAGAAGGGTTTTTACCAGAGGAAAAAGTTGAAATAACTTATCAGAGCAGAGCAAATTGGGGAAGTATTCTTTCTTGGTTATTACCATTTGGAGTGCTTATTTTATTTTGGATTCTTATGTTTCGCGGAATGGGAAGAGGAAACGTTGGAAGCTCTGTGTTTAATTTTGGGAAGTCCACTGCAAAATTAATAGACAAAGACACAAAAAGCACGATAACTTTTAAAGATGTAGCAGGGTTAAGAGAAGCCAAAAGTGAGGTTGAAGAGATTGTGGATTTTTTAAAAAACCCGGAGACATATACAAAACTTGGAGCCAAAATTCCAAAAGGAGTTATGCTTGTTGGACCAACAGGAACCGGTAAAACCTTAATGGCAAAAGCAGTGGCAGGAGAGGCTCAAGTTCCATTTTTTTCATTGTCAGGGTCAGAATTTGTGGAAATGTTTGTTGGTGTTGGAGCTTCTAGGGTAAGAGATCTTTTTAAACAAGCCAAAGAAAAAGCACCAAGTATCATTTTTATAGATGAAATAGATGCTGTTGGGCGTTCACGAAGTAAATTAAATTCATTTCAAACAAATGATGAACGGGAAAACACTTTAAATCAATTATTAACAGAACTCGACGGATTTGGAACAAATACAGGTGTAATAGTATTAGCAGCTACCAATAGAGCCGATATTTTAGATAAAGCTTTATTACGTCCAGGAAGGTTTGACAGACATATTTATTTAGAATTACCAAATAAACAAGAGCGTTTAGAAATATTTGGAGTTCATTTAAGACCCATAAAAAAATCTGAAGATGTTGATGTGGAATTACTGGCATCATTAAGTCCTGGCTTTTCAGGAGCAGATATAGCAAATATTTGTAATGAAGCAGCCTTAATTGCAGCACGTAAAAAAAAGGAAGAGGTTGAACAAAAAGATTTTATGGAGGCAAGAGATCGGGTAGTAGGAGGTTTGGAAAGAAAAGGTAAAATTATTTCAGCAAAAGAAAAAGAAATTGTAGCACATCATGAGGCCGGTCATGCTGTAGCAAGTTGGTACTTAAAAAATGTAGATTCATTGGTTAAAGTTTCAATAATTCCAAGAGGTAAATCATTAGGTTCGGCTTGGTATTTACCTGAGGAGCATCAAATTATTACAAAATCTCAGTTTATAGATCAAATTTGTGCTTCTTTAGGAGGAAGAGCTGCGGAAGAATTAATTTTTAATGAAGTTTCTTCAGGTGCATTGGATGATTTAGAAAAAGTTACAAAGCAAGCTTATAATATGGTTGCCTTTTATGGTTTGAATGACGAGCTTGGGCCTATGAGTTTTTATGATTCAACAGGTGAAAATGAACGTTTTTTAGGAAAACCATACAGCGAAAATATGGCAGTGTTAATAGATAAAGAAGTTCAGGATTTAATTACTTCGGCATATTTAAGAACAAAAAATTTACTAACAGAACATGAAAGCGAGTTGGAAACTTTAGCTGAGTTATTATTGAAAAAAGAGGTTGTTTACCTAGAAGATCTTGAAAAAATATTAGGAAAAAGAATTAAAGACATCCCATTAAATATAAAGGATTGAATATTATTTAAACAAAAACAACTATTATGGAAACAGCAGTTATTTTTAATTCGGATTTGCATTTTGAGCACAAACAATGGAGACGAGAACTCTTTTTTTGGGAAGATGAATTAAAATCTTTTCAAAAAAGATTAGATGAACTTGTAAAACGGTGGACAGATAAAAACATGTTGGCTCAATTGGAGCATTATCAAAACCAGTTTATGATACAGGAAGAGGTTATAAATGAATTTCATGATGAAATATTTTTACATGAAACCAATATTGCAGCACATTACAAAAAAGGAGAGGATGTTCTAAACGAAGATTTAGTAAAAAAACATATCGAATTTAGAAACCATATGGAGGTTCAAAGAAATATGTATACAAATCTTAAAAAAGAATTTTACAAATTTCTTTCAGAATATATGTGAAGCCATTTATTAATTGTTGTTTAAATCTAATTTAATGGAAGATGGTTTTATAATTCAATTAGAAAATTTTAAACTTTCTGAACTTGAATTTCTAATAAGATTGCTTGTAACTACAGGTATTGGTTTTGTAATCGGGTTAGAACGTGAATTTTCCCATTATTCAGAAAATGAAGAAATTTTTGCAGGTGTAAGGACTTTTACACTTGTTGCATTGTTAGGATTTTTAACCACATTTTTAGGTATTACATTTACTCACTGGATTTTTATAGCGGGTTTTTTAAGCGTTGTTTTTATGGTAGCCATCTCTTATTGGGTAACCTCACAAAAAGGGAATATTGGTGGTACAACCGAATTTGCAACTATTGTCACATTTTTACTTGGAGCATTCATACTTATTGGAAACATTAATGCTGGCTTGGCACTTACGGTAATAACAGTGGTATTATTATCTCTTAAAGTAAAACTGAGAACCATAATAGGGCAACTAACACAAAAAGAGATTTATGCTCTTATTCGTTTTGTTATAATTGCACTTTTAATTTTACCTTTTTTACCAAGTAATTATTTTGGACCATATAATGTAATTAACCCAAAAGAGATTGGTTGGGTAATTGTTTTAATTTCAGGAATTGGGTTTGTTGGGTATATTTTGATGAAATTTTTAGGAACCGATAGGGGAATATTATTAACTAGTATTTTAGGTGGTTTAGTATCCAGTACAATTGTAACATATACGTTTTCTAAAAAAAGTAAAGAAACACCAGAGCTTTCAAAAAATTTTACGGTTGGTATTTTTGCTGCAGCCAGTATTATGATATTAAGAATTGCTTTATTAGTTTATATTTTTAATAAACCTATGTTAAGTGATTTGGTAATTCCTTTATTAATTATTTTTTTAACCGCAATTGGAATTACTTTATTCTTTTACAAAAAGCAATTAACAAAACCACCTTATAAAGATAAGTTGTCTTTAGGTGACCCTCTTAACATAAAAAATGCCGTTTTTTTTGGTGTTTTTTATATAGGAATATTATTATTGGTTAGTTATGCGAATAGTGTTTATGGAGCAAAGGGGCTTTATGTTTCAAGTGCTATAAGTGCTTTAACAGATATTGATGCAATTGCAATTTCAGTATCTAAATTAGGTGGTACAACTATTAAATTATTAACAGCTCAAAATGCCATTTTATTGGCTACGCTTGCCAATACAATTGCAAAAATTGGAATTGCAGTTTGGACAGGAAGCTCTGAATTAAAAAAATATGTTCTAATAGGATATGGTTTTATTTTTATTGCAGGTATAGTTGGTTTTCAAATTTTAAACTAACCTTTAATTAGAATTAAAAATAAAAAATATATTCCGAAATGACGCTAATCATTTTGTATATGAAAAAGTATAATTCACTTTGTATTAGAATAATAGGTGTAATAGTTTAAAATGTAATAAAATGAAAACAATAAAATTTATATTATTAGTTTTTCTTGTGCTGTTTACTTCTTGTGTAAGTCAAAAAAAATATAGCGAATTAGAAAATGAAGCACAAAAACTTGAAAACGATTTATCATTTTGTAAAAATGAAAAAATGGTTTTGGAAACAAATTTAGCCAATGAAAAAAGCAAAGTAAGTAAATTAGATAGTCAAATAGACTACTTTAAAAGTACCAATACTAATTTATTGGAACGACTTTCAGATCTTTCTGTAGTTAGTAAAACTGGAGCAGAAAGTATTAAAAAATCGTTAGAAGCTTTAAATGAACAAAACAAATACATAAAAGACCTTACCACTTCAATGCAACGAAAAGATTCGCTAAACTTAGTTTTAGTAATGAATTTAAAAAGATCTTTAGATAATTTTGATGATGAAGATATAACTATTGAAGTGAAAAAAGGTGTAGTGTATATTTCAATTTCAGACAAAATGTTATTTAAATCTGGTAGTTATAAAATTAGTAACAATGCAAAAGAGGTTATTGGAAAAATAGCTAAAATTATAAACGATCATAATGAACTGGATGTTTTAGTTGAAGGACATACAGATAACGTTCCTATTTATACGGAATGTATGATGGATAACTGGGATTTAAGCGTTAAAAGAGCCACTTCAATTGTACGTTTAATGCAAACCGAATTTGGAGTTCAGCCAATGAGAATGACAGCTGGAGGTAGATCAGAATACGTTCCAAAATCTACTAACGAAACAGTTGAAGGGCGTGCAATAAACCGAAGAACAGAGATTATTATTTTACCAAAATTAGATCAGTTTTTTAATTTGTTAGAGCCACCAAAATAATTATAATTAAGAACCCATTTTAATAACCTTGCTTGAATATTGTATGCCAAATTGTTGTTTTTTAGTTATGATATAAGTCATTTTAAATCCACTTTTATGGCGATTAAAAATGATGGGAGTCATACTGTACTTTTAAAATTATAGGTAAATTTAAAAGTAACATATCCAAATAATGAATATAGGTTTAGTGCTTTCGGGTGGAGGAGTTAGGGGAATTGCTCATATAGGAGTTATAAAAGCTTTGGAGGAGAACAATATATATCCCACACATATTGCGGGTACAAGCGCAGGAGCAATTGTAGGTGCATTATATGCATCTGGTTGTAGTTGGGCAGAAATGTTAGATTATTTTAATAACATTCAATTATTTGAATTAAATAAATACGCGATAAATAAACCTGGATTTATAGATACTGAAAAATTTTATGATAGCCTTGCACCCTTTTTTCCTGAAGATGATTTTAAAAGCCTTAAAAAAAGTCTACATATTACAGCTACAAATTTGTTAAATGGAGAGTTGAAAATATTTAGTGCTGGAGAACTAATCAAACCTATTTTAGCTTCTGCAGCATTTCCCGGATTATTTACCCCAGTAAAAATTGATAATGAGTATTATATAGATGGTGGTACCTTAAATAATTTTCCGGTTGATTTAATTTCAAAGTTTTGTGATCAAATAATTGGAGTTTATGTAAATCCTTTTAATAAATTGAAAAATGGCGATTTTAAACATTCTTATGATGTCGTAGAACGGGCTTTAAAAATAAAAAATGGTATCGAGTGTCTTTCAAAATTTGATGGTTGTGATTTATTAATTTCACCAAAAGGCTTAAATAATTATAGTACTTTTTATGTAAAAAATTCTGAAGAAATTTTTAATTTAGGTTATAATGAAGCCATTGAAATTTTAGAAAGCGAAAAAGGAATGAAGTTTTTGCAAGAAAATTATTCAATAAAATAACTTACTATTATAGCATAACTAGCTATTTTTTATAGGTACCCAAATTTCTTCTTCAGACGTGGGATTATTATTTTTATATTTTGGTCCTAATACTTGAAAATGGGGCCTGTCATCAATTTCATATTCAGAATTTTCTATCCATTCACCATAAATATATTCAAAAACGGTGGTATCAGTATTTAATCCCTTATAATTAAAAACAGCATAGTTCCCAGCTTTTAAAGTAAAACTTTTCATATGTAATGGAATACTTTCAAAAGTTGAAACTTCTATTGCTGCCCATTTTTCAAATATATTAGTAGGTTTAAAGTTTTTAAAATGAGAGCTATTATAAATTTGTAGATCAAAAATATTAGTACCAATTTGATTTTTAATTTCTTTTTTTCTAGGCATAAAACTGCTCCAAAGTTCAATGTATTTCGGTTTATTTAACGACATTGAAATTCGTATTCCTATTAATTTTTTTTCTTTAGTTGTTTTTATTATTGGTTGTAAATTCATTGCAATTTTAAATGTTAGAGAAAAACTAGTTCAATAATCCAGTTGTATTTTTCATAAAAAGACCATAATAAGAAATTAATTATGGAAATTACTGGTTTTATTTTTTATTAAATATACTTTCTAACTCAACGCTACTTATTTGATAACTCGGATTAAAGCTATCGGAATCCATATAGTTAATAATTGATTGATATAATTGAATAGCTTCAGGTTTATCTTTTATTTTGTTTAATTGCGACATACAAACAAGCAATTTCCCTTTACCAATTTTAAATTCAAAAACGAGTCCTAATTTATGATTTCGTTCAAGGTTATCAATCACTTGTACAATAGGTTTGTATTCTTTTGAAGTACTATCAAGAATAATTGAGTTGCTGGCCTTAATAATTGAAAACCACTGCCAGTTGGTATAAAAATCGGTAGGGAAATCGTTAAATATCTTGTGTTCAGGATCCATTAATAATCCTAAAGTACCTGGAGAAACTGGCTTTTTAACCCATTCACTTATTCCTTTAAACATTCCATAGTTCCAAAATTCTGGAGGAAAATGGCCTGCAAAACTGTTGTTTTTTACATCTTCTGTTTGCGGAAATAACAAAACTTTTTCACCTGCTTCTAATTGTGCAAGAACCTGATTGTTTAATTTTTTAGCAACAGTGATATTTTCAGGAATTATAACATCGTTTTCTTTTGAAGGATACACCCAAATAGGGTAGGAGTTGCTATATTCAGTTTCTGGAATTTTGATTTCAACTATTAATTTTTCGACTTTATTTATTGATGAAAAATCAATGTTTATTTCTCCAATGCTTGATAAACCTTCATTTGGAATTTTTGAATTTAAAAAAGTATCCTTTTTTAATGTTGTTCCGTCTTGTTTTTTCAGTTCCCAGTTTATGTTGCTGTTAATTGTCGTGTTTGAATAATTTGCTGCTACCGCTTTAGCATAAAATTTTTCTTTATTTGAATAGCAATATTTTGGAAATTCAAGTAATAAAACCACGTCATTACAAGATTGTTTCCAATCTTCGGGTGTAATTACATTTTTGCTATCCATAAATGCATCTAATATTCCTACAAGAGCAGTTCCCTGACCAGGAAAATCTTGTAAATCCAATAAATGAAATCCTGCCATTCCTTTTGTGCGAATTGCAGCTTCCATTTCTGCTTTATAGCAAAGTGCAGACCACTTACCAGATGCTTTTTGAAAAATGCTATCCATACTTTCCATTCCGGCATTTTTTAAGCGATCTCTAAATACTTCTAAGTTGGTTGCACGCACTACACCGGTATATTTATCAATTTCTTTATAATCAGGAAAAATTTGATATTGTCCAATTTCATGACTCACAATAGGTTGTTTCATTTGCGAAACTGCATAGTTAAAATTTACAGTTGTTGATGGAGTTTGTGTATTTAATATACCTCCTTCATTTGAGTCGGCATATGCATGTGTAAGTCTGGTGTGCGTAAGGATACTATCTTTTTTGTAGGGAGTTCTTGCTCCAACAAAAAATTCGGAATATTCACGTGGCTCAAGATAGCCAATATTGTTGTTTGAACCCATTGTGTACAAAGGACGACTGTCTGAAGATTTTAAAGCCAGCAAATTCTTTTCTACATTGTCATGACCACTCCAAATTTCATTACCAGGAGAAAACATTACAAAAGATGGGTGATTTCCATAAGCTTTTAACATAGCAATACCTTCTTCTTTAATTGTTTGAGCAATTGTGTCCGATTCCAATCCACCCCAAAAAGGTAATTCCGCTTGAAGGTATATTCCTTCTCTATCTGCAGCTGTAAAAGCAGCTTCTGGCGGACAATAGGAATGAAAACGATAATGATTTATACCATATGATTTTGCTATTTTATATACTTTTATCCAATCTTCAACATTCATTGGTGGATAGCCTGTAAGTGGAAAAACGGCAGCATCATGCTTTCCTCTTAAAAATGTTTTACGGCCATTTATTGAAAATTGTGTACCGTCAACTTCAAAATTTCGCATTCCAAATGAAACTGTTTTAGCATCTTTAATAGCTCCATTGGTTATAATTGCGGTTAGATGATATATAGGTTGTTGGTATTCATCCCATAAGATAGCGGTATCATTTAGCTCATATTCCAACTTTATAATTGGTTGGTAATTTATAGTTAGCTGTTTCGATTTTAATTGAGTGGTTTTGTTATTTAGAGTTTTAAATACTTGAAGCTCTATATCCAATTTTTCAATATTTAATTGATTGTTAATATTTAATTCAATCTCAATTTTTTTCTTATCAATATCAGGATATACCTGCAAGTTTTCTATATATGTTTTTGATGAAACTTCTAATTGAATGTTACCAATTATTCCATTCCAATTAGTTTGGCTATCGTCTGAATATATATGGACATTCCCATAGGGGGTTAGTTTTAAATCGTTATTTATTTGGATGGTTATAGAATGATCTCCTGGTGATAAATGGTTTGAAACATCAAACATTTGAGGAGATTGAAGTAGTTGAGAGGTTCCAACATACATACTGTCAATCCATATTTTTGATGATTTAGAACGTTCTAAAAATAACTGAATGTGTTTATTATTAAAATTTTCAGGGATGGTTACTTTTTTTCGATACCAAGCAATACCTTCATATTTGTATACTCTATTTAAATGCATGGTAGTAGTATCTTGATTTAGAAGCCCCTTTTTATTTGTATCGGTCGTTCCTGGTAATTCCACCTTGTCTTTTAAGTCAGATAAGTACCATTTTTCTTTTAACCCAACATTTGCTGTATCCAACGCAAATTGCCATTCTCCTTGTAAATTAATAGTTTTTCTGTATTGCTCTTTTTCTGTTTTACAGGAAATAATAGCAATTAACAAAAGCATATAAATATATTTCATTTTGTTTATTCTATGGGTTTTATGTGTGAAGTATAATTTTTTTAACATCAAATGTAGCGTGTATTTAAACGCATAAATTTAAGTCTAAAATAGTGTTATTAGTGAAGCGATACAAATATAATTTGGCACTAGTTTTTAATTATCCTTTTCTATTCACCATTTCCTTTATCCAAATTGGAGCAAATGGGGATGTACAACCTTTTGAAGTAGGATAATCACGATATACGCCCAGCTTTTCACCAATGTCAATGGCTTGTTGTCTATATTCGGGATGATTAATACCTATTTCAGCCAAACTGAAGTTCATTGTCCACATTGCCTCAGGTGCAGCATTAGACATTTCGTTTTCAATTCGATTAAGGAGGTTTGGTATGTTTACCATTTCTGGGTTTTTTACAATGCGTTGAGTAGTCAGGTTCCAACCTGCACGTGCTGCCATAGGATTCTTATCGTTCATCCAATTTTGACGCAGTTTTTCGTTTTCCGGATGTATCTTTACTACATAGGAGTTTAACCAATCGGCTACTCGGGTATATTTCACTGACCGAACAATTGCATCCAATGCATCGGTTGATAGTTTCTTTGGATTAATTATAAGCATTGAAAGCATTTGAGCATCATAGTTTTGAGTTCCCCATAATTCCAGTGCAAGTTCATGATTGCTCTTTATCTTCTTAGCCACTTTTCGGAGGTCGCCCAGTTTTACACCATACTGGTTATCTCCTACACCATTTTTTGAGTTGTAAGCGAATGTCTTTTCATCACTCATTGCTTTTAGCTGCTCGAGTGTTTCCTTTAGTGTCATAATTTATTAATTTTTGTGTTTCAACCTAATATTTATTTTTGCTGAGAACAAAAATCGCAATTTTTTAGATATTTAGCTTTAACACCTTCGTTTTTTTCAGCTGAGCCAATTATTAAGTAAAAATCTAATTTTACCATCACTGCTTAATTTAGAGGTTCGGCTCATAATTTCAGAAATGTTAATTCGGTCTCGCTCAAAAATATGACTATAGGTTAAAAATCCACTATGTTTTTAAATCATTACTTCACTAATTTGAATAACAGGGTTAATGTTAGTAAAGTTGGGAAGGTCTCCCATTATTTTTTCAGCGTGAGGACCAAAGGAATTTTGAAACGATTCTATCGAGGTAAAATATAAATTTCCCATTGCTGCATAAGTAGGTTTTGATCCTGGATCTCCACCAACAAGACCATTCTCAACAGTTGCTCCAAGTACAGAATCACCTAATAATTTAGCCGCCATTGGTACATGTGTGTTGCAGTAATAATCTATGTCAAAGGTTTTACCTTCACCAGTTGGATACAAAATACTTACTTTAATGTTACCTTTCTTCATTTTTTTAGTTTTTAGTTTTCCTACTCATATGGCTTTTCAGTTGGGCCCCGTTTTTTAAAGTGATTTCTAGCCTTCACGTTTATAAATCTTAGTTATAATTAAAAATATTGTTCGGTTTAAAAAATCTTTTATAAAAATGACAATAGCCATTTCTAAAATTGCTGAATTTTTAAAGGGAGGTTAACTAGTTATTTTAAAGTAAATATACTGTTTCTCATTTAATAGGAGCAAATTTCTCTAGTTTTCAATATATTTTACAGTATCAATTGTACTAAATTTCAAGTCGGTACAATAATAATTCTTCATCATCATTTGGAATTTTTATGATTTCAATAAATTGCAGACCTAGCTTTTCTAATAATTTTTGTGAAGCATAATTTTCCTTTACAGTAATTGCACTTAATTTTTTAATGTTGAAAATGTGAATGCCTATTTCAATGATTTTTTGTGCACTTTCAAAAGCATAACCTTGTTTCTCATAAGCTGGTAAAAATGCAAAACCAATATCAATTCCATCCAATCCTTCTCTATTATATAGTCCGCAGGAACCAATTTTTACGCTATCTTTTTTAAGTATAACTGTGTAATTTGCAAAGCCAAGTTTTTCTAATTGAGGTGTAATTTTATCTTTTATATATTTTTCAGCTTCTTTAATAGAGTGTACATTTCTATCCCCAATATATTGTTGCCATTTTGGGGTATTAAGAAGTTCTAATATAAACGGAGCGTGTTTTTTTGAAGTAGGTTTTAGTAATAATCTTTCTGTTTCAAATGAGGCATATTTTTCCATTTAAATTGGTTTTATTGAAGAAAATCAAATATAACTAAATAAAGGTTTTAATTCAACATGTGTTTTTTATTAGTCCTAGGTAAATTTAAATTATGGGTTGTTAAAAATGATTTGGGTCAGTTTAGCTTGATTTTTAAGAAATTAAGTATTTACAATTGACTTAAAATTCAATTCTTAAGTGAAGATTTAGAATGGGTTAAACACATTTTTAATGAAATTTTCTTTCAATTGAGGCTTATCATTTTAATAAGTACAATATGTATATAGCTTTGCTAAAGATTATATATTGTTTAATTTAAAATTATTTAATTATGAAAAGTGATAGCGAAATTAAAGAGGATGTTCTTGATGAATTAATGTGGCAACCAAATATCGATGAGACACAAATTGGTGTTATTGTAGAAAAAGGAGTTGTAACTCTAACGGGTATTGTAGATACTTATTCTAAAAAAGTGGCTGCAGAAAAAGCCGTAAAAAATGTAATAGGGGTAAAAGCTGTAGCTGATGATATTGAAGTTAAATATGGAACAGCTTACAAAAAAACTGACAAAGAAATTGCTAAAGCTGTTGTAAATGCATTTGAATGGAACTCATCTGTACCAAAAGATAAAGTTAAAATTGAAGTGAGAGATGGTTGGGTTTATTTAACTGGTGAATTACAATGGTTTTATCAAAAAGAAGCTGCCAGAAAAGCAGTTGAAAATTTACTTGGAGTAAGAAAGGTTATTAATAATATAACTTTGGAACAAGCTATTAAACCTACTGATATAAAGGAGAAAATAGCAAAAGCATTTAAGCGTTTAGCAGATCTTGATGCAAATCAAATTAAGGTTGAGGTAGATGGGCATAAAGTAAAATTAAAAGGAAAAGTACACTCTTATGCAGAAAAAGAAGAAGCCAGAAAAACAGCATTTTTTGCACCTGGAGTATATGATGTAGAAAATGAACTTGAGGTAGCATATTAATTTCTGAATTTATTATTAAGGGTTTTTTACACACAAAAAAATACGTCATTCTAAATTTAGAATGACGTACTTTTTTAGTGCTAAATTTTAATGCAACAGTACTTATGCAATTTCAATTACTTTTGGTTTTTGCTTCTTAGCAACTTCTTTTTTAGCTAAGCTAAACTTTAAAATTCCATTATCGTAATTAGCTTTTATTTTATCATCGGATACACTGTCTGGCAGTTCTAAAGATCTTTCAAAAGATTCATAACTAAACTCGTGACGCGTGTAATTTTCCTCTTTTTCATCTTTTGTTTGGCTTCTTTTTGCAGAGATGTTTAAACAACCATCATCTATAGTAACCTTAAAATCTTTTTTTGAATATCCAGGAGCTGCTAACTCGATTTCAAATAAATCATCTTTTTCTTTAATGTTTAGAGCAGGTTCATCCATTCTTTTTAACCACATTCTATCATTAAATAAACTGTTTGGGGTTAAATCTAACAAATCTGTTGAAAGTAGATTTTCCCATGGTCTTCTTCTAAATTTTACTAGTGACATAATATATATATTTAAGTTATACTTTTTATACTACTAAGTTAGGTTTAGAAGTAATTTTTTGAAATGATATCTCTCAACTTTACATATTTTTAATATTTATTTCTAAATACTAATAAATGCTAAGGTTGTAACTTAAATTTTTATTTAAAAAGATTGATAATTGATATTTATCAATTACTATATATAAAAGTAAAAGATAAATCATAGAATTAACCGTATATAATTAATAGGAGTAATTTTTATGAAAATAATGAAAAAACAGGAGCTATACAATACTAAGTGTTCTTATTTTAAAAAGAAAATTATAGAATGATTAGAAAGCTAACTAAAAAAATTACGCAATCGATTGAAATAATATACGCAATCGATTGCGTATATAAATTAAATTATATAAATTTGGATGTTGATTTTTTATTTAAAAGGATGATAGAAGTAAACTTTTTAAAGTTGTAACTACTCTAATTTTAGATAAAAAGCTGATAGTTAATCAAATATAATTTTTTATAAATCAATTTATCTATGACCTACTTTTTATTTTTTAAAAGCAAATCAAGATGCTTTAAACGCTTGCGGTTGCTTACTCTGTTATTGCTGTTTACCGCTGCAATGAATGCTCAAATTACTGTTACTGGTAAAGTTTCGGATGCGGACGGTCCTATTCCCGGAGCTAATGTCCTTTTAAAAGGAACAACAAATGGTACAATTACCAATTTTGATGGAGAATACACGATTAATAATGTGCCATCAGGTGGAGTTATAGTATATAGCTTTTTAGGCTATAAGGCTAAAGAAATTTCAGTAAATAATAAAAATCAAATTAATGTAACCCTAGAGTTTGATACAACAACTTTAGATGAAGTTGTTGTTGTTGGTTATGGTAAAATGAAGCGAAGCGATTTAACTGGTTCAGTTGTTTCAGTTTCGAGTGAGGCAATATCACAATCGGTTAGTACTTCTATAGATCAGGTTTTGCAAGGGCGCGCAGCTGGTGTTCAAGTACAACAAAATAGTGGAGCTCCTGGTGCAGGTTCATCTATTCGAATTCGAGGTATTAGTTCATTAAACGGTTCTAATGAGCCTATTTTTATAATTGACGGTATTATTATTGACGGTTCTACAGGTTCTGGAAATGAAAATGCATTGTCTTCAATTAGTCCGTCTGACATTGCTTCTATAGATGTTTTAAAAGATGCATCTGCGACAGCAATTTATGGTTCTAGAGCTGCAAACGGGGTAATTATTATAACTACCAAACGTGGAAAAAAAGGAGAGGCTTCAATAACATATGATTCTTATGTAGGATTTCAAGAGATTCCTAACAAATTAGAATTGTTGAATCTACAAGAATATGCTATTCATAAAAATAAAAGAGCTGATTTAGGAATTGTACAGCGTGATAATAATTTTATTAGACCAGAACTTTTAGGAGCAGGAACAGATTGGCAGGATGAAATGTTTTCTCGTGCTATGATGCAAAGTCATAATTTATCTGTTTCTGGTGGAACAGATAAAAGTACGTATGCAATGGGTGTTGGATATTTAGATCAAGAAGGGATTGCAATTGGTTCTGGATTTAATAGATTTAATATGAGAGGTGTTTTTGATTCTCAAGTTAAAGACTATTTAAAAGTTGGAATTAATTTTGCTTTTAACAATTCTAAGCAAAAAACTACAGTTTCAGACGAGTCTTTAATATTAACGGCCTTTAAACAAACTCCAAATGTTGCAGTTCGCAACGCTGATGGTAATTTTGATGGACCAGATACAGATGAGTTTGTGCAAAATAACCCAGTTGGTTTAGCTTCAATTAGAGATAATAGAAACGAAAAAGCAGGAATTAGAGCTTCAACTTTTGCAGAGTTATCTTTTACAGATAATCTTAAATTAAGAACAGAATATGCTATTGATTTTGGTTTTTCAAACGCATACCAATTTAATCCATCTTATTCATTTGGTGCATTGGCAAATGATGTTAGAGAAGGTTCAAGAAATAAATCATATAATAAATATTGGAACTGGAAAAATATTTTAACATATACTAAAGAGTTTGGTTTACATAATGTTAATATGATGCTTGGACAAGAAATTCAGGAATCTCATTGGGAGAATTTATACGGATATCGTTCAGGTTTTTTAACAAATGGTGCTACAGATTTAAATGCTGGTGATGCAACTACTGCAAAAAACTCAAATGGAAGTGGGACAAGTGCAATTAGCTCTTATTTTGGAAGAATGTTCTATTCTTACAATGATAAGTATTTGTTAACAGGAACATTACGTTACGATGGTTCTTCAAAATTTTATAAAGACAATCGTTGGGGATGGTTTCCATCAGCAGCTTTTGCTTGGAAAGTTTCAAACGAAGATTTCTTAAAAGACAATTCAGTAATTAACAATTTAAAATTACGTTTAGGTTGGGGTACAGTTGGTAATCAAAATGTACCAAACTATGCATATACTTCTACATATACTTCTTCAGCTACAAACTGGGGAACAGGATTATTAGCTGCAAATACAGCAAACCAGGATTTACAATGGGAATCTACTTACTCTAGTAACGTTGGTTTAGATGTAAATTTATTTAATAACAGAGTAGAGTTTATTGCTGATGTTTATTACAAAAAAACCAAAAATTTATTATTGCAATTGCCTTTACCAGCTTATGTTGGTACTACTGGTCAGGGATCAACTTCTGCTCCTTGGGTAAATATTGGTTCACTTGAAAATAAAGGGATTGAGTTAACTTTAAATACAGTAAATGTTGATAAAAATGATTTTCAATGGAGATCTAATTTTGTATTCTCTATGAACCGTAATAAAGTGCTTAAATTAAATACTGAAACAGGTATTTTAAATAGAACGCTTCAACAAGGTTCAGATATTACAATTGTAACACGCACAGCTGTAGGAGAATCTATTGGTCAATTCTACGGATATAAAGTTATTGGTCGTTTTGAAAAAGCTACAGATTTTTATTATAAAAATAGTACAGGTGAAATAGTACCGACAGCTTTACCGGAAGGAATGGCTATTGGAGAAAACAGTGTTTGGATTGGTGACTTTATTTTTGAAGATATTAATAAAGATGGTGTAATTAATGAACAAGATCGTGATTATATTGGAAATCCAGAAGCTGATTTTACCTATGGTATTGGAAATTCGTTTTCATATAAAGGATTTGATTTAAATGTGTTTTTATCTGGTTCATATGGTAACGATGCAGTTAACTACCAACGCAGATGGTTAGAAAACCCTCGTGAAAACACTAATTTATTGCAAACAGCTTTAGGTTATGCAGATTTAGCCTTAATAAATCCTGATGGACCTAACGATTATAGAAATATTCAAATTATAGGAGGAAATGACTATATGCCACGTATAGGAGCTTCATCGGCTTCTTCAACTTCTAACTATAGATATAGTAACAATTTTGTAGAAGATGGTTCTTACTTAAGAATTAAAAATATTTCAATTGGTTATAATTTTCCACCAAAATTAGTTTCAAAGTTTGGAATACAAAACCTAAAGGTTTACACGAACTTACAAAATGTATATACATTCACTAAGTATACTGGTTTAGATCCAGAGATTGGTTCAATCAATCAAGATGCATTATTAACTGGGATAGATAACGCTCGTTATCCATCGCCACGTATTTTCACGCTTGGACTAAACGTTAAATTTTAACAAAAAAATCAAAGAAATATGAAAACAAAAAATATAATTAACTTTAGTTTAATATTGGTTTTTGCCTTTATTTGGACAGGTTGTAATGATCTTTTGGACGTAGAACCTGAGGATCAAATTACAAAAGAAAACTTTTACCTGACGGAAGATGATTTTCAGGCTGCAACTTCACCACTTTATAATAAAGTTTGGTTCGATTTTAATGCGAAATTTTATTATGGATTAGGAGACGGTAGATCATATAATTTATATGCACCATACTCAGACTATATTTATCCATTTACAGATCTAACAGAAACGGGTTTAACAGGACCATTAGTTGAAGCTTGGGCTTCATTATACAATGTTATTCAACAATCCAATAATGTAATAATTGGTATTGAAGGAAGCAGTGTTGCAGCAGAAAAGCAACTCCCTTATATTGCTGAAGCTCGTTTTATGAGAGGCACAGCTTATTGGTATTTAACATCATTATGGGGAGATGTAATAATTTCTACAAATCCAAATGAGTTAGTAAACAATCCAATTGTAAATAAAAATTCGGCGAAAGATGTTTACGAGTTTGCAATGCGCGATTTAGAATATGCTGCAAAATATTTACCAGAACAAGGTACTAGAGCAGGGCGTTTAACAAAGTATAGTGCGTTTGGTTTATTGTCTCGTGTTTATTTATCATATGCCGGTTTAAGCGATAATCCAAATAGTGGAACAAAAAATGAAGAGTATCTTAATTTAGCTAAAAAAGCTGCAGAAAAGGTAATTGAAGAAGGACCATATATGTTAATGGATGATTACGCTGATTTATTTAAAATAGAAAACAATAACAATTCAGAATCTATTTTTGCCTTACAATGGGTACCAAATGGAGATTATGGTGTAAATAATATGCATCAAGCATTTTTTGCATTAGGATCTGATGTTACAGGTGATGATGCTGCTTGGGGATATTGGACAAGAGCTTCTTACGATGTTTTAAAAGAATACGAAACAAACGATGCTCGGCGTAAGGCTACTTGGATGGGTAACGATGATTATTATCCTGAAATTGGTAAAGCAAATGGCGGATATACTGTTGAACACGGAGATGATTTTCTTACGGCTAAAAAAGGTGTTGTAGGTTCAACAAAAGATAATGCGAGCATTTCGAGAATGAATTCTGCTTTAAACACGTATATGATGCGTTTAGCTGAGGTTCATTTAAACTATGCTGAAGCTGCTTTAGGAAATAATAGTAGCACTTCTGATGCAAAGGCATTAATGTATTTAAATCAATTAAGAGAAAGAGCTGGGCTTGAAAATAAAGCAAGTTTAACATATGAAGATATAATTCATGAGCGTAGAGTAGAATTATGTATGGAAGGTCAATATTGGTACGATTTAGTACGTAGATCTTACTATAGACAACAAGAAGTAGTAAATTATATTACTGGACAAGAAAGAGGAGTTATTGTACCATTTTTATATGACACAGCAACAAATGGTATTGAAGTAGATGCTAGTCGTGATAATGAATCTAGATCTGTAGGAGTGGTTGATGCATCTATTTTCATTTTACCTTATCCGGAATCGGAAGTAGTTCAAAATCCTCTATTAAGAGAAGGCGCTGTTCCATATGAATTTACTGAAACTAGAATAACAGATTTATTCAATTAGTATGAAAATTATTAAATTTAAAACATCAATTGATATGACGAAAAATATTTTATATAAAAATTATTGGAGAACCGCAGCATTCTTTGGAATGGTGGTTATCTCCATGTTCTTTACAGCTTGTGAAGATGATGATACCGCCATTGGAGGTGTAATATCCATTAACAAAGTGTTTTTGGAAGACATAAATTCAACAGTACCAGACAGAGAAGTTACATTTGCTCGTTTGGGTCAATTGTTAAGAGTTGAAGGTGCTGGATTTACAGGAATTAAAAAAATATATGTTAACGGATTTTCAACGTACTTTAACCCAGTATATGTATCTGACAACTCTATATTAGTTAGTATTTCAAGATCTACACCAACTGTAGAAGCAGATGAAGAAGTACGTAATACTATTCGTTTTGCAAATGATAATAACGAAACAATCTATTCTTTTGAAATTCGTTCTTCTGCTCCAACAGTTACAAGTATTTCAAATACAATGCCTTTACCTGGAGAAACTATTACAGTTAATGGTACAGGTTTAATTGAAGTTAGTAAAGTAACATTTCCTGGAGATGTTGTTGTAACAGATGGAATTGTTTCTGACGTAGATGGCGAATTTTTTACGGTGGTTGTTCCAAGTGGAATTTCAGATGAAGGTGGTGCAATATTAGTTGAATGCGCTAATGGAGGTGCATATTCTCCTGCCTATTTCAACTTTAAAAAAGGTATTATTTTAGACTTTGATGGTTTGGGACAACACGGTTTTTGGGGAGCAGAAGACGAAGGTATGATTCACCCTAATGATTTATCTTCTGAGCTTATTGGTGAAGGAAATACTTCTCAAGGAAATTATGTTGCACACCGACCAACGCGTATTGCTAGTTTTGCCCCTGCAAAAAATAGATTAACAGAAGTTTGGACTGCAGGAAATGATGTAGACGATTGGCGTGGACAAATAACGCCATATATCCCAGCAGGAACTCCAGTTGAAGAAATAGCATTTCAGTTTGATGTTTATGTACCAAATGCATGGAGTTCTACAGGATTTTTAAAAATTTGTATGGAGAATGCATTTAATGGAGGAGAATGGTCTAAAGATGCGTATAATTATGTGCCTTGGGTTGTAAATGGTGAAGTTGTTCCTTTTGAAACTGCAGGTTGGACAACCGTTACAGTTCCATTTAGTGAGTTCTATCAATTTTCTGATGGTGAGTTTATTTTTAATGATGTTATAGCACAAAGAGATGCCGCTTCATATAAAAATTTCGGTATCTATTTTGAAAACTCAGATTTTACATTGAGTAATATAACTGGAAAAGAAAGTGATAGCGGTATAGAGTTTCTTTCATCTGCTACATCAATAGATGTTTATACTGATAACTGGAGAATTGTATCATTAAAAACACAAGAATATAGTGATTTTGTTGACTAACAATTTAAAGAAGATGAATGTAAATTCATCAATTAATAAGACTAATGAAATAAATCATTTTATCCAAAATATATAGAAAAATGAAATACAAAAAAATATTTCCAATATTGGCCCTGACATCTCTAATCTTTTCATCTTGTGATGATCAGATTATGGAATGGGAAAAAGACCCTTCTCATGGCGAAGTAACTACAGCAGAACTACCTTTAGAGTTGGCTGAAAAAATTACACGCTATGATGCTCTAAATACCTATACCGACTTTGTTCTTGGAAATGGAATTGGTGTTAATTTATATTTAGAAGATGTAGTTTATCAAAAAATAATTAACGAAAATTTTGATGAAGTTACCGCTGGTTATGACATGAAACATGGACCAATGGTAAATTCAAATGGAGAATTAAATTTTACAAAAGTTGATGCTTTTATAGCAGCAACAAAAGAGGCTGGATTAAAAGTGTTTGGCCATACTTTAAATTGGCATCAAAATCAAAATGCAAGCTACCTTAATGGTTTAATAGCTCCAACTGTTATTCCTGGAGCAAGCGGAAGTAGCTCTTTAGATTTATCAGGATTAAAAGATGGTACACTAAACGGTTGGGGAGCTTGGAATAGTGGAGATGGAATTACTGTAATTGATAATTCTGGTTTAACAGGAACGGATCAGGCAGTTAAAATGATTGCAAGCGCAACTTCTTCAGCTGAATATAATTTACAATTAGTTTCGCCAGATATTACAGTTGTTCAAGGACATAATTATGAAATATCGTTCTATATAAAATCCGATCAACCAGGTAGTGGACGTATTTCATTTGAGGGGTTAGATAACAACTATCCATATAAAGATTGGTTTAGTACAGACGGAGAATGGACAAGTTCTTTTCCAACAACTTCTGCTTGGCAACAAGTTAAATTTAATGTGAATGATTTTCAAGGGAATACCTTTAAAATGGCTTTTGACTTAGGAAAATTACCAAGCGTTACTTATTATATTGATATTAATAATATTAATGTAGTTGATTTGGATGCTGAACCAGAAGCAATACTTAATCTATCAAGTTTAAAAGATGGTTCGTTAAGTGATTGGGGAGCATGGAATAGTGGTGATGGAATTTCAGTAATTGAAAATTCTGGCTTAACAGGAACAGCTCAGGCAGTTCAAATGATTGCTAGTGCAACGTCTTCAGCTGAATATAATTTACAATTAATAACTCCAAGTATTTCAATTACTCAAGGACATAATTATGAAATATCATTCTATATTAAATCTGATCAAACTGGTAGCGGTCGTATTTCATTTGATGGTTTAGAAAACAATTATCCATATAAAGATTGGTTTAGTACAGGAGGAGATTGGACAGGTTCTTTTCCAACAACGTCTGCCTGGACACAAATTAAATTTACGGTAAACGATTTTCAAGGTGATACATTTAAAATGGCATTTGATTTAGGGAAATTACCAAGTGTAACCTACCTTATTGATGTTGATAATATTATTATAACAGATTTAGACGCTTCATCAGGAAGTGGAGGAGGTTCAGGTCCAATTATTGTTGAAAAAACGGATGCTGAAAAGGCGGAAATTATTGATGCATCAATGGAAGATTGGATTTCTAAAATGGTTGGCCATTATAAAAATGATGTTTTTGCCTGGGATGTTGTAAATGAACCAATGAAAGAAGGTGGTTCGCTTCGAGATGGAAATGTTACGGATTTAGCTGATGATGAATTTTATTGGGTAAAATATATGGGTGAAGATTTTGCGGTTAAAGCGTTTAAATACGCTCGCGAATATGGAAATGCAAATGATGTCCTATTTATAAATGACTATAACCTTGAGTATTCTTTAGAAAAATGTGATGGGTTAATTGAATATGTAACATACATTGAAAGTCAAGGAGCTACTGTTGATGGAATTGGAACACAAATGCACGTTTCTCTAAATAGTGATAAAAGTAAAATTGAGCAAATGTTTATAAAACTTGCAGCTAGTGGGAAGTTGATTAAAATTTCTGAATTAGATGTAAGGTTAGGAACAAATTCACCAACTGAAGCACAATTAGCTGAACAAGCTGAAATGTACAGATATATTATGGAAATGTTTCAAAAAAATGTTCCTGTTGCTCAACAATATGGTGTAACTGTATGGGGTGTGTCAGATAATGTTCAAGAACATGAATATTGGTTGCCAGATGAATCTCCAAACTTATGGGATACTAATTACAAACGTAAACACGCTTATAAAGGTGTTGCTGATGGTCTTGCAGGAAAAGATGTAAGTGAAGATTTTTCTGGGGAATTGGATAACTAGAACCTTAGAAAGTTATTGAAAAATTTATCCCTTATAGTTTATGAAAATTAACTGTAAGGGATTTTAAATATTGAAATTACTTTAAATGTGTTGTCTTTACTTTCAATAAGATACACTTAAGAACTTTGACTACCAAATTTATAATTATTATAAGATATTTCTGTATTCGGTTTGACTTCTTGTGCCCAAGTATAACATTTAGCAAGATAAAGAGTTACAATTCTCATGATAATAACAGTAGTAGGTTGTTAGAGTTAAGGCGCTCATTAATAGCTTTTAACTTATAAGTGCTGACTCCTGTATAGCCGTTTTATTGAGGTGAAATATGCAACAGTTACTTAAAGGTCTATTTTTACTTGAACTTCAAACTCAGAATCATTGAAAGTATGAATTAGATGTTTATTTGTTGTTTTTAATCTATTTTTAAGCTTTCAGGCGGACCTAAATACGTTTCCTTTAGTTGACTTTTTTCTGTTTCTATAATTATTTTTTGAAGCACTAAACCTTCGTCAATTCTGTAATAATTCAAAACATGATTTCCAGCTTCATTTATTTTAAATTCGGTTGTAATTATTTTAATATTATCAGCAACATTAGAATGCCAATTACTTGGTACCTTACCATTATAATTAAAAATAGTAGGATCTGAATCGTAATTTATTTTTATTGGACTTTCTTTATCAAATGACAATCCAAAATACATGCCTTCTCTTGTTGAATAATTGATGGTTGGAGAGAAATACATATGAACTTTTACGATTCCTTCATTTAGAAAATTTACGTTATAAGATAATTTTGGAGATTTTTTGTTCAAATCAATTCTACCTTTTTTTATTGGTAACGAAATAACAGCATCGCCTGTTTTACCTAAGTTCTGGACAACTTTCCATTTAAAATGTTTTGGCTCGTACTTTTTCGAAAAATTCTTTGCTTCTATAGCAATGTATCCATTGTTTTCTACAAACCCTTTTATAGAACCTTTTTTAAAATTGTTCATTTTTATTGAAACTGGTATTTCTTGTCCAGCTCCAAATACCTTTATTGAAGAGGTTTGAGTGTTTTCCGGAGCTTTTTCCCAATTGATACTTACTTGTATTTTTTTATTATTTTCTACAATACCTTCAGGCTCTGAAATTTCAATCCAATTATTTGTGCTTTCTATTCTATAGTTAAAACTTTTTTTACCTCTATTAAAAATTTCAACAAGATATTTTTGGTCGTTAAAAGAATCAAAAATAGGGAATGTAGCATCTTCATTATTACCAGACCACCACTCTTTAGAACCTTCAATAGACACCCCCATTTCAGCGTCATCTGATGCATCAATTTTTATAGTTTCAGGAATATTATTTTCATTTGGTTGTTGCCAATAAGTATACCCAATATGAGTTTGAGACATCATATGGTTCCATTTTCCATTCGCCATATCTTTATGGTAGTAGTTTGTTAACTCTGTGTCTTTATCAAATAACTGGTTTACTTTATCGGCATAAAAATTTGTTGATGTTCTTCCTTGTTTAGCATACAAATTGTTTTTTGCAGCACTTACATAAAGCTCATTTATATTTGCACTTGCCAAAACAGGAAAAAGTACTAATTGGTAATAAGCATCTTTATATATTGCTGGAAGTTGATCGTTTATTGCAAGCGCTTTTTTTGCAAGTGAATTATAATCCTCAACAATATTAGTTGCTTCGTTATAATTTGTTAAACTATAGGTTGATGCATCTATCAATTCATGTTTTCTTCTTGCATTATATTTGGTGTATTTCTTCATGATATCAGCAATAGCAGCTGTCTGATTCCCACCAAAAACATCATTAGCCCATAAACTATAATAATCTTGTAAATTGTCAGCATTCCAATTTTCAGGATTCCAAGCATAGTCTAGGAAAAATTGTAAAGAAAATTCCATTGGTTTAATATCACCAACATTTACTATCCAAACTTTATCTGCACCATGCTCATATGCAAGATGCATTTGCTCCCAAGTACGTTCTATTTGATTGGTGTTGATCCATTTGTAATTTCTTGGACCTCCTACATAATCAAAATGATAATAAATGCCATAACCACCTTTTCGTGGTTTAGCATCTAAACTTGGTAATTTTCTAATATTTCCCCAATTATCATCACAAAGCAGCAGTGTCACATCATCCGGTACTCGCATTCCTTTATCATAATAATCTTGAACTTCTTTATAAAGAGCCCAAATTTGAGGTGTTTCTTCTGCAGGTTTACCAGTAACTTCAGCAATAATTTTACGTTGGTCTTTTACAATAGTTTCAAGTAACTCTGTTGCTGTTTCTTCACTCAATGCTTCGTCACCATCACCACGCATTCCAACTGTTACAAGAGTTTCTTTATTTCCCATACGCTCCATTCCGCCTCTCCAGAATTCTTGTAATCCCTTTGCGTTAGTTGCATAATCCCATTTTCCAAGCGATTTATCCCATTCCGCATGAGCACGGGTTAAAGGCTCATGGTGAGAGGTACCCATTACAATTCCATATTCATTAGCTAAAATTGCATTTTGTGGGTCATCAACATTAAACTTTCTTGGAGGCCACATTGCTGGCCATAAATAATTTCCTTTCATTCTAAGAATAAGTTCAAAAACTTTATCATAAAATTGAGCGTTAAAGTCTCCATATTTTTCATAAACCCAACCTGTTAAAGCTGGAGCCTCATCATTTATAAAAAAACCTCTATACTTAACTTTAGGTTCTCCTAAGGTATGAACTCCAGGAAGCACATGTAATTCTGATTGCTTTATTACCGGAACGTCTGCCCAAAAGTACCATGGAGAAACACCTATTTGACTTGAAAGATCATAAATGCCATAAATTGTTCCTCGTTTATCTGAACCAGCAATAACCAGCGCTTTTTTTACACCTTCTAGTGGATTTTCAATAATTTGAGTTGTAAATTTTTCCCATTTCCCTTCAAGTTGCGAAGCATCAATTTTACCTTCTTTTACTAATTGATCAATTATTGAACTATTCCCTACAGTTCCAATAATCACCATATAATCTTCAGGTTGTGATATTCTATTATAAATATTAGGAAGAACATCTGTAACATTTTGAAGATCGTTTTGAAGATGACCTGCAACACGAATTACTCCTGTAAAATCATTATCACTTATTAGTATAGAAGCCACATTTCCATTTGAAGCTAAAGGAAAACTTCCTTTTGAAGACAAATTTGAAACATAATTATTTGGGTTAGTAGCGAAACTATTTTCAATTATGAAAAAGACGAGTAGCAATGTTGAAAAAACAAAAATGTATTTATTCAAGAATTTTTTCATAATATAATTTTGAGAATAGTTTGTTTCCAAATGTTATTTTAAATGTTGTTTAATTTGTAAATAATACCTTTTTCTAAACCTCGTAATTCTGCCAGTCCTTTTAATCTTCCAATAAGAGAATAGCCAGGATATTGTTCTTTTCCTTCTTCCAAGGAATGCAAAAAACCGTGATCTGGTCTCATAGGTAAGCTTATATCTCTATTCTTCATAAGAACAATCAATTTTTCAACAATACTCTCCATTGGATTGTCACCGTTTAAATGCTCTGATTCTCTAAAAACACTGTCGTTTTCTCGTATTACATTTCTTAAATGTAAAAAGTGTATTCTATCTCCCCAATCATCTATAATTTTTTCCAAATCATTAGCTGGATTGGCACCTAAAGAACCTGTACAATAGCACAAACCATTGGCGTTAATTGGAACTGCATTAAAAATCTTTTTAATATCTTCTTCTGTACAAAGAATTCTTGGTAAACCAAGTACTGAAAACGGTGGGTCATCTGGATGTATTGCCAACTTAACACCTAATTCTTCAGCTATTGGAGCAACTTCAGATAAGAAATGAATCAAATTTTCTCTTAATTTTGAATCATCAATATCTTTATAATTTTCAAGTAGGGCAAGTATTTTTTCAGGTGTAAAATTTATTTTACTTCCAGGTAAACCAAGAAGTACATTTTTAAATAATAATTCTTTTTCAGATTTAGAAAGTTTATTTCCATATTCAATAGAGTCAGCAATTTCTTTTTCAGAAAAATCATTTTTTGCATTTGGTCTTTTCAATAAAAAAACATCAAAATATATAAAAGCTTCTTTATTATAAAGTAGGGCTTTTGTACTATCCGGATTTTCAAATGCATGATTGGTTCTAACCCAATCTAAAATAGGCATAAAATTATAAGTTATCACTTTAAGCCCGCATTCTGCAATATTTTTTATGCTTATTTTATAATTTTCAATGAATTCTTTATAATTTCCAGAGGCTCTTTTTATATCTTCATGAACAGGTAAACTCTCAATTACAACCCATTCCATTCCAGCATCTTTAATAATTTGCTGTCTTTCTTTTATATCTTTAACTGTCCAAATTTCACCAACAGGTATTTGATGTAATGCAGTAACAATTCCTGAAACACCACATTGTCTTATATCTTCTAAACTAATTGTATCGTTAGGTCCATACCAACGCATAGTTTGTTGCATTTTTTTCATATTTCTATTTAATTAAAATCCAATACTATTTCCGCCATCTACAGGAAGAACTGTTCCAGTAACAAAACTCGATTCGTTAGTTGAATAAAAATATACTGCATCTGCTATATTAGAAGGTTCTCCCATGGTTCCCATTGGAGTTCTGCCTAATACTTTTTGCATTCTTTCCGGATCACTGTTTAATGCTTTTGCAGTCATTTTAGTTTTTATAAATCCGGGTGCAATACAATTAATTCTAATACCAAATTGCGCCAATTCAACTGCCATTGCTCTAGTCATTGTTTCAATTGCTCCTTTACTTGCAGAATAGGCAATAACTCGCGGTAATCCATATTGCGATGCCATAGAACTTATGTTTACAATGTTTCCTCCACCATGTTGTTTCATCACTTTTACAACTTCTCTACTTATAGCAAAAACGCTTAAAAGATTTGTGTGAATTATAGTTAAAAAATCCTCATCTGTAACTTCGGTAAAATCTTTTTTCATATTTATTCCAGCATTATTTACTAATATATCAATATTTCCATTTTTGGCAATATCTTTTATCATTGCAGGTATTCCGGCTAAATTATTTAAGTCGAAAATAACAGGAATGGCGTTTGAACCAATTTCGATACAAGCATTTTCAGTTTTATCTTTTGTTCTACCAATAATGTAAGTTTTTATACCATTATCACATAATTTTTTGGCTGTTGCAAACCCTAATCCTGAATTTCCTCCTGTAACTATTGCTATTTTATTTTCCATTTAGTTTTATCGATATATTTAATTTAATTATTTTTAATTTCCTGGGGCAAAAGGAAATTTTAAAGACTGAAAATATTCTAATGTTTTTATTGGTTTTTCAACTCCTTCTGGTAATTCTTTTTCTGAAAATTGTTGAAAATATAATAAACAAGCGTCTCGCCACCATTTAGATTCTTTATGTTGAATATTTAATAACATCTCAACCTCATTAAATCGCTGATTATCAACATATTTTTCCAAACTTTTCCAAGTGTGAACCATTGTTTCAACTTCATTAACTCCTTGTTGATATTTTAATGCAATTCCATCCCAAAGTGTATTTCCATCTTTTAATTTATAATCCCAAGATAAATGATGAAACCATAATAAGTCTTTTTCAGGACAAGTTGCTGTATTGTTGAAAATGTCAGCAACTTCGGGTGCATATTGATTTGTTGCATTGCTACCTGAATTTGTACGATCAAATCCGATTCCGTTTTTATCTGCTTTATGATAATAAACAGGATTCCATTCTGGTCTAGAAAGGTTTTCAACCCAAGGACCCGGACCATAGTGATGACCAGTATCCATAATATGATGCAATCCTAACGGAGTCATATAATTAACAACTGTTTCTCTGGAATTGAGCATCATTTCTTTTATAGGGTTTATAAAATGAGTATCGTTTGAAAACGTAGAACGAATCCACTCTTCAGCAATATCGCCAGAATTCAAATGAGGATTCCAGGCCAGTCGCCCATAGCCATACCAATTTGCTTGTAAAAATGGGTGTCCAGTCCAATTTCTATCATTACCAATATTGCTCACTCCAGCAACTCCTGTAATTTTTTTATTATGAAGAGATCCATCAATAACTTTAGCAACAGTTGAACCTTTTCCTGCCCTGTAAGTATCTGCTTCAAAAACTTCTTCAAATAATTTAGGGAGATATACTAAATGAGTGCTGAATCCTAAATATTCTTGAGTAATTTGAAACTCCATCATTAATGGCGTTTTAGGCATTGCACCAAACATTGGGTGAAAAGGTTCTCTTGGTTGAAAATCTATAGCTCCATTTTTAACTTGAATTATAACATTATCTTTAAATTGGCCATCGTAAGGAACAAATTCGCTAAAAGCTTGCTTAGCTCTATCATCTGCATCATGTTCTGAGTAAACAAAAGCTCGCCACATTACAATTCCACCGAAAGGAGCAACAGCTTCTGCCAACATATTTGCGCCATCAACATGATTTCTGCCATAATTTTGCGGACCAGGTTGACCTTCGGAATTTGCCTTCACTAAAAAGCCTCCAAAATCGGGAATTCGTTTATAGATTTCTTTTGTTTTTTCTTTCCACCAATTAATAACTTCAGCATCATAAGGATCTGCGGTTTTTAATCCACCAATTTCTATTGGAGCTGAAAAACGGGCTGTTAAATATACTTTTAAGCCATAAGGTCTAAAAACATTTGCTAAAGCTTCAACTTTTTCTAAATATTGAGGAGTTAGTATTAATGCATTTGCATTTACGTTGGTTATTGCAGTTCCATTTATTCCTACTGAAGCATTTGCACGTGCATAATCAACATAACGGCTATCAATATAATCTGGTAACCTATGCCAATCCCAAAGCGAAAAACCTGCGTAACCTCTCTCAACTGTTCTATCTAAATTATCCCAATGGTTAAGCATTCTAATATCTACCTTGGGAGAATCTAAAACATCAATATTTTTTATGGATTTATGGGTTTGAATTATTCTTAAAAAATTAAAGACACCGTATAAAACACCAACATCAGTTTTTCCAGTAATTATAATATGTTTTTTTCCTTTAATTATAATTTGTTTAATTATAAACCCTTCATTATTAATTTGTTCGAGCTCTTTTTTTAATTTTTTTATTAATTTTTTATCTAAGTTTGATTGAGTTCCAAAAATCACTAAATTTTCACCTTTTAAATCTTTTTGGGATAAAATTTCAGTACCTAGCATTTTAGAAAGACCTAATTGCAGCTCATTCAAAGCCACTTGCATAGTTTCAGAATCTCCTAAGGCTAAAATATTACTTATGTTAGATTTATATGCTAATCGTAATTCGTTATTTTGAATATAATCATATTGTAACCATAAATTATAACCATCTTTAGCTGATACATTTAAGCAAAGTAGAAGTATGGATAGCTGAACGAGAAAGTTCTTTATTGATAAAAAATTTGTCATATTTTTTAATTCTTTTGTTCTTTAATTTAAAAAGAAACTATAAATTGTAAAATTTGTTCAATTCGAATTCTAGATAATATAAGTTCTAATTACTTGTAAAGTTATCAAATATTTTATAATTTCGCAATCGGTTGCGTAAATGTAAAACATTGAAATTTAACATAAAAATATTTTCGATACTTTTATAAATTTAACCAGATATTTTTTATTAATAATTCTAATAAACAGTGATTTATGAAAACAATTGTAGAATATTTATTTCGGCTAACTATTTTAGGTGTATTATTAATTTCTTGTAATAGTAAACACACTGAAAATTCGACAGTTGCAATTAATCCAATCGATACAAAATTTGATGCTCTAGGTTTTTACAACCCTTCTTTGTCTATTAATGAAAGGGTAGAAGATTTAATATCTCGTTTAACTTTAGAAGAAAAGGCAGATCAAATGATGCACAATACTTCCGCAATTGATCGTTTGGGAATTTTACCTTATAGTTATTGGAATGAAGCATTACATGGTGTAGGTCGTTCTGCAGCTGCAACTGTTTTTCCACAAGCTATTGGTTTGGGTGCAACTTTTGACGCAGATTTAGCCTATAGAGTTTCTTCTGCAATTTCAGATGAAGCAAGAGCAATACATAATAGATCAAAAGCGAAAGGTTATAATATTCAGTATAATGGATTAACTTTTTGGACTCCAAATATTAATATTTTTAGAGATCCTAGATGGGGTAGAGGTCAGGAAACATATGGAGAAGATCCTTATTTAACGAGTATTATTGGGACTTCATTTGTTAAAGGATTGCAGGGAGATAACCCTAATTATTTAAAAACAGCTGCCTGTGCTAAACATTATGCGGTACATAGCGGTCCTGAAAAATTGAGACATGAGTTCAATGCGGAAGTTTCACAAAAGGATTTATGGGAAACGTATTTACCAGCTTTTCAAGCATTGGTTGAAGATGCAAATGTAGAAGCAGTGATGTGCGCTTATAATAGTACAAACGGAGAACCTTGTTGTGCAAATGAATATTTAATATCCGATGTTTTACTTGGGCAATGGAATTTTAAAGGTCATGTTTTAAGTGATTGTTGGGCAATAGTAGATTTTTATGCAGATAACGGTCATAAAGTTGTGAAAACGGCTGAAGAGGCTGCCGCAATTGGGGTAAAAAGTGGAGTAAGTTTAAATTGTGGTAATTCTTATGGAGCTTTACCACTTGCGGTTGAAAAAGGATTAATTACAGAAAAAGAAATTGATGAGCAACTTGCAATATTATTAAAAACAAGATTTAAATTAGGATTATTTGATCCATTAGGAACGAATCCTTACGATGCTATTTCTGGAGATATTGTAGATAGTAAAGAACATAGATTATTGGCTAAAGAAGTTGCTCAAAAAGGGATTGTTTTGTTAAAAAACAATGGAATTTTACCTTTAAAGAATGACTTACCAAATTATTTTGTCACAGGACCAAATGCAGCAAGTATAGAAATACTTTTAGGAAATTATTATGGTGTAAACCCAAATATGGTGACTATTTTAGAAGGTATAACTGCCGCAATAAATCCTGCTAGTCAATTGCAATTTAGACTAGGGGCTATGCTTAACAAGCCTTCCATAAATCCAATAAATTATGCTACAGGAAATGCTGGAAAATGTGATATTACCATTGTAGTTTTAGGTGTTTCCAGTCAATTAGAAGGTGAAGAAGGAGATTCAATTGATTCAAATACTGCCGGAGACAGACTAGATTATAATTTGCCACAAAATCAAATAGACTACCTAAAAGATTTAAGAAAAACTGCTGATCAAAATCCTGAAGATAAAAGGCCAATTGTTTCTGTAATTACTGGAGGAAGTCCAATAAACTTGGCTGAAGTTGAAGCATTATCCGATGCAGTTTTATTTGTTTGGTATCCAGGTGAAGAAGGTGGTACGGCGGTTGCAGATATTATTTTTGGAAAAGTTTCTCCTTCTGGAAGATTGCCAATAACGTTTCCAAAGTCTTTGGATCAATTACCAGCTTATGATGATTATTCAATGATAGGTAGAACTTATAAGTATATGAATGAAGATCCTTTATATCCTTTTGGGTTTGGATTGAGTTACACTACTTTTTCTTATAATGATATTAAAGTTTCATCATCTTCAATTTCAAAAACAGAAAACCTTACTGTAGAGGTTAATGTAGCGAATACTGGAAATGTAAAATCAGATGAAGTTGTCCAAGTTTATATTTCAGATTTAGAAGCATCTGTCACGGTACCTAATTCACAACTTGTTAATACAAAACGAATCAATTTAGAGCCAGGAACTTCTAAAAAAGTAATATTTGAACTTTCACCAAAAGTTTTTGAGATGGTAAATAATGATGGTTCTAGGAGCACAGAGTCGGGTGATTTTAAAATTCAAATTGGGGGTTCAAGTCCAATGAAAAGAAGTTTTGAACTTGGAGCTGCAAAAATGGCAGAGGCTGTTATAACTATAAATTAACTAAATAAATTTTATTCTGATAATTTATTTGAAGATTCTCTAGCTAAAACTTCAGTATTTAAGAATGTAATTTCAGTGATATCATTTTTCTCGGTTGAATCTAGATGTTTTAAAATAATTTCAGCCGAAGTTTTACCCATTTTAATTGCTGGGTGGGTAATTGTTGATAAACCAGGAACAATAATACGAGAAATAGGATCATCATTAAAACCGATTATTGCCAAATCTTCAGGAACTTTAAAGCCTAATTTTTTTGCAACCTGGATTGCGGCGACAGCAGTTGTATCATTTGGGGAAAAAATGCCATCAGGAGGGTTTTTTAGGTGTAATAATATATTGCTAGCTCTTTCACCTTCTTCATAGGTAACTTCATTCATATGAATTATTAATTCTTTATCAATAGGTAAGTTATGTTTTTTTAAGGCATCTAAATAACCTTTTTTTCGTTCACTATATAAATTTCCAAACTCAGATCCTGCATAAAAATGAGCAA
This sequence comes from Lutibacter flavus, assembly GCF_900188355.1. GTDB lineage: Bacteria > Bacteroidota > Bacteroidia > Flavobacteriales > Flavobacteriaceae > Lutibacter > Lutibacter flavus. Next base: position 73,933 of record NZ_FZNX01000003.1, on the reverse strand, counting down.
TTCTTATACATCCTTGATTAATTAGATGTTCAGTTGCTTTAAAACCAGCAGCATAGTTATTAATCATTACCTTATAGGTATTAAAATTTTTAGGAACCCTATCGACAAAAACAACAGGAATATTTTTATCAATAAATTGTTGAAAATGTGATGTGTCCTGAGTTTCCATAGCAAGAGAACTAATAAGTCCACTTATCCTACTGTTATATAAGGCTTTGGCGTTGTTTACTTCGTCTTGGTAAGAGTCATGAGACTGTGTAATAATAACATTGTAACCTGCCTTTTGTGCTGTAATTTCAATACCGCTGATTAAGGAAGAAAGAAAAGGTTGAGTAATGGTTGGAACCAACACTCCAATTGTTTTTGTTTTTTTACTACGCAAACTTGCAGCTAAAATATTTGGGCGATAACCCATTTCCAATGCTGCTGCTTTTACTCTTTTTATAGTCTTTTCGCTTATACTACTATGATCTTTTAATGCTCTGGAAATTGTAGAACTAGAAAGTTTTAACTTATTGGCAATATCATAAATAGTTACATCTTTATTTTCTTTCATAAAAAAAGGAGATTCCTTATTCAAATATACATTTTTTAAATAAATTTTATTTGGTATATTTTTTAAATACATCGGTTTTTATTTAAAAAAAAATATTAAATTAGCCTACCGGAACAGAACAGTACGATTAAAATGGCAAAAGATTATTTCAAATTAATTATAAATCATAGTAGCGATATTCCTAAATATCAGCAAATTGTGACTGCTATTAATGAATGTATTGCAAAAAATATTTTACATACTGGCGATGCACTGCCTTCAGTAAATAGTATTTGTAAATCAAATCAATTATCAAGAGATACTGTTTTTAAGGCTTATTCTATTTTAAAAGAACAAAGAGTTATTGAATCGGTCCCAAATAAAGGGTATTACGTTGCAAATGAGACTCGAAAAGTATTGCTGGTATTGGATACTTTTAAAGCATATAAAGAAGTTTTATACCATTCATTTATAAATAATTTACCAGAAAATTTTATTACAGACGTTCAGTTTCATCATTATAATATTGATAATTTTAAAACGATAATTAACAATAGTATTGGTAAATACTTTAAGTATGTTGTTATGAATTTTAATCATAAAGAAATTCCGCCAGTACTTTCAAAAATTAACCAAGAGAAACTATTATTAATAGATTGGAACATTCTTTCTAAGCCTGAAAATAATTATGTATTTCAAGATTTTGGGCAATCCTTTTACAATGCTTTAGAAGGAGCAACTGACTTATTTGGAAAGTATAAAGAACTCGTTTTTATATATCCCAATTTCACAAATCACCCTTTAGAAACGGTAACTTATTTTAAGAGGTATTGTAAGAATCATTCTTTTAACTTTAAGATTATTACAAACCCTAAAGAGTTTAAGATAGAAAAAAATGTTGCTTACATAAGTGTGAGTGATAGAATGTTAGGTGTATTTCTTGAGCAATGCAGAGATGTAAATTTAGAACCAGGAAAAGATGTTGGGTTTTTATCTTACAATGAAACCCCAATGAAAAAGTTTATTTATAAAGGCATTTCAGTTATTTCAACTGATTTTAAAGAAATGGGTACAAAAGCAGCTAAATTTATTACGGAAGATAAATCAATGCAAGAATATGTTGCAACAAAATTAATTATAAGAGAATCATTATAAGTTATGTATTATATAGGATATGATTTAGGGAGTTCATCAGTCAAAGCCGCTTTGATTGAATCGAGTACTGGAAAATCGGTAGGAATTACCCAATTCCCAGAAACAGAAATGGCTATTATAGCCGAACAAGCGGGTTGGGCAGAACAAGACCCTAATTTATGGTGGAAAAATATTTGTAAAGTAACTCAAAAGTTATTGGAACAAACTGGAGTTTCATCAGAAAAAGTAAAAGGTATTGGAATTGCTTATCAAATGCACGGATTGGTTGTAGTAGACAAAAATCAAGAAGTATTAAGGCCTTCAATTATTTGGTGCGATAGCAGAGCAGTTGAAATAGGAGATGATGCTTTTAAAGGTGTTGGCGAAGACAAATGTGTTTCAAACCTGTTAAATTCACCAGGTAATTTTACACTTTCAAAATTAAAATGGGTGAAAGAAAATCAGCCGGAAATTTTTGAAAAAGTTGATAAATTATTACTTCCTGGAGATTTTATTGCACTAAAATTAACAGGAGAAGCAACTACAACTATTTCAGGTCTTTCTGAAGGAATTATGTGGGATTTCAAACAAAATAAACCAGCAGATTGGTTGTTTGATTATTTGGGAATACCAACAGATTTAATTCCAACGATAGTTCCAACATTTTCAAATCAAGGAACAGTAACAAAAAAAGCTTCTGAAGAAATAGGTTTGCCAGCAGGAATTCCTGTTTTATATAGAGCTGGAGATCAGCCAAATAATGCGTTGTCTTTAAATGCATTTCATCCGGGAGAAATTGCAGCAACAGGAGGAACATCTGGTGTTGTATACGCAATAACGGATAGTTCAAAAACCAAAGAAAGCTCAAGAATCAACAATTTTGCACACGTAAACTATGCTACTGAAGCTCCAAGAATTGGAAAATTACTATGTATAAATGGTGCGGGAATTCAATATAGTTGGATGAAACAAAATGTGGTAGCATCAAAGGATTCATATAATGATATGAATAATTTAGCATCTTCGGTTTCCGTTGGTTCGGATGGATTGCGAATTTTGCCTTTTGGAAATGGTGCAGAACGCATGTTAAATAGTAAAAATACAGGAGCCAGTATTTTTAATTTAAACTTCAATAAACATAACAAATCACATTTACTAAGAGCATCATTAGAAGGTATTGCATTTTCCTTTGTATATGGAATAGACATCTTAAAAAATGATGGTGTTGATTTATCTGCAATTAGAGCAGGAAATGACAACTTATTTAGATCTGAAATATTTTCAAATACGATTGCAACTTTAGTTGATACAGATATTAATATTATAGATACAACTGGAGCGGTTGGAGCTGCGAGGGCTGCAGGTGTTAGTACAGGTGATTTTAAATCGTTTGATGAAGCTTTTTCAGATAACGAACACGTAATGACTTATAACCCGTTAAAAGATAAAAAAATATATTCCGAAGCGTATGAAATTTGGAAACAAGATTTAGAAAATCAATATAATAATTAACAATAAAAATTATAAAAAATGGCAGTTTTAGGAGACAAAGAATACTTTAAAGGTATTGGAGAAATTAAGTTTGAAGGAAGGGAATCTGACAATCCTTTAGCGTTTAAATATTACAATCCAGAACAAGTTGTGGCTGGTAAAACAATGCGTGAGCATTTTAAATTTGCAATAGCATATTGGCACACATTCTGTGGGCAAGGTGGAGATCCATTTGGACCAGGAACACAAAATTTTGCTTGGGATCAAGCAACAGATCCAGTTCAGGCTGCAAAAGATAAAGCAGATGCTGCTTTTGAATTTATTAGTAAAATGGGCTTTGATTATTTCTGTTTTCATGATTATGATTTAATTCAAGAAGGTGCAACTTTTGCTGAATCTGAAAAAAGATTGGCTACAATTACAGAATATTTAAAAGGTAAAAAAGCAGCGTCTGGAATTAAATTATTGTGGGGTACTGCAAATTGTTTCTCAAACCCACGTTATATGAACGGGGCTTCAACAAATCCAGATTTTGATGTTGTTGCTCGTGCGGGTGGACAAATAAAATTAGCGTTAGATGCTACTATTGCTTTAGATGGTGAAAACTATGTATTTTGGGGTGGTAGAGAAGGTTATATGTCTTTACTAAACACTGATATGGGTAGAGAATTAGACCATATGGGACAGTTTTTAAGAATGGCACGTGATTATGCACGCGCACAAGGATTTAAAGGAAACTTCTTTATTGAACCAAAACCAATGGAGCCAATGAAACATCAATATGATTTTGATTCAGCAACTGCTATTGGGTTTTTACGTGACCAAGGTTTAGATAAAGATTTTAAAATGAATATTGAAGTAAACCATGCGACATTAGCACAACATACTTTCCAACACGAAATTGAAACGGCAGCAAAAGCGGGGATGTTAGGAAGTTTAGATGCAAATAGAGGTGATTATCAAAATGGTTGGGATACAGATCAATTCCCAAATAATATTCAAGAAACTACAGAGGCAATGCTTGTTTTCTTAAAAGCGGGTGGTTTACAAGGTGGTGGTGTTAATTTTGATGCTAAAATCAGAAGAAATTCAACAGATATGGATGATGTATTCCACGCACATATTGGTGGCGCAGATACATTTGCAAGAGCTTTACTAATTGCTGATAAAATTATTACTTCATCTCCTTATGAAAAATTAAGAAAAGATCGTTACAGTTCTTTTGATGCAGGAAACGGAAAAGCTTTTGAAGAAGGAAAACTTTCTATGCAAGATTTGTATAAAATCGCTCAAGAAAATGGCGAGTTATCATTAAAAAGCGGAAAGCAAGAATTATTTGAAAATATTATTAATCAATATATTTAATAAATAAAATTATGGCGGTTTCAACAAATTCTAGTTATTTATTAAAACTTACTATAGTAGCAACACTTGGAGGACTTCTCTTTGGGTATGATACTGCGGTAATATCGGGAACTGTTAGTTCTCTTGAAAGTTTTTTCGTTTTACCTTTTGGGTTAGATGAATTAGGAGCCAATGCCCGTTTGGGGTTTGTTGTTTCCAGTGCCTTAATTGGTTGTGTTATTGGAGGTATTTCCGGAGGTTTAATTAGTAAAAAATTAGGTCGTAAAAATGGTTTAATATTAGCGGCTATTTTATTTCTATTTTCAGCTTTAGGTTCTTCAATGCCCGAAATGTTTGTAAAACCAATTGGTGAAGCAGATCACACATTTATTTATGTGTTTATTGTTTATAGAATTATTGGAGGTATTGGAGTTGGGCTAGCATCAATGCTTTCGCCTTTATATATAGCAGAAATTGCTCCTGCAAAAAATAGAGGGAAATTGGTTTCAATGAACCAGTTTGCAATTATATTTGGGATGTTAATAGTATATTTTGTAAACTATTATATTGCTAGACAAGGAGATGATACTTGGTTAAATACCGTTGGATGGAGATGGATGTTTGCTTCGGAAACAATTCCAGCAACTTTATTTTTAATTATGTTATTTTTTGTGCCAGACACACCAAGATCTTTAGTATTACAATCAAAACCAGAAAAAGCGTTAGACGTTTTAATAAAAGTAAACGGTATTGAAGAAGGTAAAAAGATTTTAGCTGATATTCAAAATACGGTTGTAAGTCATTCAGGAAAATTATTTTCTTTTGGGATGACCGTAATTGTAATAGGTGTTTTACTTTCTGTTTTTCAACAGTTTGTAGGAATTAATGTAGTGTTATACTATGCTCCAGAAATTTTTAAAACTATGGGGTCAGGTACAGATACAGCATTGTTGCAAACAATTATAGTGGGTGCTGTTAACTTATTATTTACAGTATTGGCTATTATGACGGTTGATAAATACGGTAGAAAACCATTAATGATAATTGGCGCCTTAGGAATGGCACTATCAATGTTTGCTTTAGGAACTACATTCTTTATGGAATCGGTAGGTATGGGAGCATTAATCTTTATGTTAATTTATGTAGCAAGTTTTGCTATGAGTTGGGGACCAGTTTGCTGGGTATTGTTATCTGAAATTTTCCCTAATAAAATTAGAGGAAGGGCTTTAGCAGTTGCTGTAGCAGCGCAATGGATTTCTAACTACTTGGTATCTTGGACATTTCCAATGATGGATAAGAATACCTATTTATTAGAGAAATTCAATCACGGTTTTGCCTATTGGGTTTATGGTTTAATGGGTGTTTTGGCAATGTGGTTGGTATGGAAATTTGTGCCAGAAACAAAAGGGAAAACTTTAGAAGAAATGGAAAAAATTTGGGAGAAATAATTGTATTTCAACCTTTCTCAAAAAAACCTCCAAAATTATATTTTGGAGGTTTTTTTTGAGAAAGTATTTTGCTTAATTAATGAGTACACATGGATTTAATAATAAATCTAATTTTATTATTAAATAATCTAAATTATTTAGAGTAGTTCAATAAATTATTTGCCCAAGGAATAAAATATTTCATATTTGGCCAATCTGTATGTCCACCATCATGTTGTCTCCAGGCTAAATGGCCATCCATCATAGTTGTATTAAAGGGAGGCATTTTTTCCGTTAAATATTCATTTGTAACACCGAGGTCTTTAACACCTAAAAGTTTAAAAATAGATCCAGCAGCAATGGTAGCCATATAACTTCCTTTTTGGTCTAACCATTTTGAATCACCTTTTTCTGGAATACCATAACTAATAAACGTTGGGCGCGGTGCACAAAGTGCAATTAAGTGGTGAGAATCAACAGGTAAATCACAGCCAGTTTTACTTCCAAAATCAGCCTCTGAAGCCCCATATTTAATATAATTCCCGGCCATCCAATGACTTTCACCTGAGCCTGTTAAACTTTCAACAGCTTCATCAAATATACGTCGGTGAAGTGTAGCTCCACCTTTTCCTGAAGAGCCAATTAATCCTATTGCAAAACGTTTTTCAAAGGCAAGAGTCACCAAGGCTGCTTTGCCATAGCGTGATACACCTTCTATACCTACTTTTTTTGAGTCAATTAAATCATCATTCTCTAAATAATCTAAAGCCCTTGCTGCACCCCATGACCAAGCTCTTAAAGCACCCCAATCTTCTGGTTTACGAGGTTGACCTTTATTAACTAGCCCAATAATTCCATTTGTGAGTCCGGCAGAATTATCTGCTTGTATACTTGATGGATCGATTGTTAAATAACCCCAACCTGCTTCTAATAATTGTTCTGTTGAAGGTAAATCTCCTTCAGGTGATGGAGCCCAAAAATTTGGCGGTGGTAATCTTGTTATTGGACTATAAGCAGGATATTTGTCAAAAATGGCCTTAATTTTAGGGTCATTTTTAATCATCATATCTTTAAAGGATGTATTTATTTTTTCCAGATCTTCCATAGATGGTTGTGCAGGTGATGGAAAGGAGGGATGTCCAAACATTATTAATACAGGAACTGGTTTAGTAACATTTGTTGGTACTACCAACATTGCGTTTATATCCACATTTATTGAAGGATATGTACTATTATCAACATGTCCAACCAATTGTTTTGCAATAACTGGTGTTCTGCGTACAAATTCATTATCTATTATTTTTACAGACCATGTCACATTTGGAATATTTCCTGGAAGTCTTCCATAAACTTCTCTTTCAAAATCTTCAACAATTTCCGGGCGACGCTTTTCAAACCAATCCTTTGAATTTTTTACTTTTTCACCTCTATTTGTAATTAAAAGTTCTGGAAGTTGAGGACAAGGATTCGCCAATAATTCATTATAATTTGCAGAATTAGGTGCTGAAGCATTACCACTAGGTCCAGATCTTAATGTTTTTATTCCAAGTTGTTCCATCATATTAGCTTGGTTTTTTTGTCCTAAATGATAAATCCGATTGTGCAATCGATTGTGTAACTGCAAATAATATTAAAACAGCAGGGAAAATAATTTTTTCATTTTAAAAAGTTTTAGGTTTAATTAGATTGGTTCTTCTTTATATTTTCAACAACTTCTAGCATTGTGGTTGTCCAAATATCATTCTCATGTAGTTTCAAAAATTCCAATAACTGCTTATGCGACTCTAAATCTGCGTTCAAATCGTGCTCCCCACCAACACCATGAAATAAAAACACCAATAAAGAATTAGACTCCATAGCTTTTTTTGCCAAAGCAATTAATTCTTCTCCACTTTGTCCATTTACAGAATAACAATTTATACTATACAGGTCTATTTCATCTATTTTTTTAAAGCCATGACTAACTGATCTTGCTGCTACTAAATCCCCTTTAAGTTGATCCATAAAAGTACGATTGCCACCAACAGTAAAATCTCCACAGGTATAAGCAAAAGTTCTTTCTTTTTTTCCGTCTAAAGCTTCCAATAAAGTATTGTTTATTCTTATTTCATCTACCATTCGATCAACGGTGTAAGTTCCCATATCATAATTTTCATTTACCCAAGTTCTATTATCATTTCCTGTACAGGGATGAAATATGGTGTGGTTTCCTAATTCGTGTCCATTTTGGGCTAATTTTTTCCAATCTTTTATTCTTTTTCTAAATGCTTCAGAATAAGAAGAAATATAAAATGTTCCTTTTAATCCTAACGAATCGAGTAGCAGTGCTGCATTATCTAAATGTACATTCAAAGCATCGTCATAAGTTAAAATAACAGCTGCTTTTTTACCTTGCCAAGGTTTGTCATTTAAAGTGTTTGGGTTATAATTTCTAAAAGGTGATGTAGGCAATCCTTCCATGTTATATAAGTTTGCTCCTAAAGGATTATCTGCCCAAGCGTATCTAACATATTTTGGATTTGAAATGGATTCACTTTTAACCTCCACTGTATTTCCAACAATTTTAGCATCTGCCCATACAAACTTTTGATTTTCACCAGCAATTTCAAACCTGTTTAATGGTTCATCGTCGTTGGAAATAAGTCCGCTTCCCACTGAATCAAAAGAAATAATAATTTTAGTTCCATAAATTTCTGATGATTTAAAAATAGGACCAGAATGCACAATATTTTCGCCATAAGCGAACTTTAAAGCACCTAAAGCCAATCTTTTTCCAACATTTTCTTTGTCTAACGGATGGATATCATTCCACTCACCTAAATCTGTAGTTACTGCCATTGCTGTATTTGGGATGGATAATGCTTGAAATTGTGCGTCTCTTAATTCTGCCCAATTACTTTCCGTTGGTAAATAATCTACATCTTGAAAATTAGCTAATTGAACATAAAGAAATGGTAATTCTCTTTGGTTTAACTGTTGTCTCCAATCTTTTATAAGCGCTTTTAAATAACCTTCATATGGTTTTGGATTTCCTGTATTCGATTCTCCTTGATACCATAAAATTCCTTTAATTTTTTGATTTAAAACTGGTGCAACCATTGCATTGTATAAAGATGTTGGCTGATTTTGAGACCAAAATTGATTGAACCCATTTCCATCACCAGTATTTGGAACAAACACTTCTCCAACCTTATATTTCCAATCACCTTCAAGATCGATAGTTTCACCATTTGCTATCAAATTATATGGTTTGTCCGGAACAAAACCACCTTTTCCTCCGTAATTGGTAACCCGAACTGTGATTACATTTTTTCCTTTTTTCAAGACACCACTCGGAACAGTATATCTTCTAGGCGGATATTGATACGTAATATTTCCAACTTTAGTTCCGTTTACATAAACAATATCGGCATCTACAATTCGTCCCATAAAAAGTTTTGCTTTCTCCCCAATCATTGATTCAGGGATCTCAATTTCTTTACGAAACCAAACTACACCATTTAAGTTTTTCACTCCTTGATCTTCCCAATAACCAGGAATATTAAAATTATTCCAACCTTTAGGAACATAAGACTCTTCATACCATTTTATTGGCCCTATCGAACCTTTGTCTTGTGGTTTAGCATTGTTATTAGATACAGGTCTTGTAGTAAATGTTTTCGTATACCCTGTATCTTTATTTTTTTTAATCGTTTCTAATTCCTTAGGGAATTCTTTAAATCCGTTTTCGCTAATCCAGGATTCAATAGGAGTACCTCCAACGCTTGCATTTATCATTCCAATTGGAACATGATATTTTTTGTAAATGTCTTTTGCGAAAAAATAAGGAATTGCTCCAATTTCCATAATATTTTCAGGTATTACAGATTTCCATTCTCCAGCAGGTAAATCTGATTGAGGTGTTTTTAAATTTGTTATTGTACTAACATAATAATAATGAATATTAGGATAGTTAGCATTTGCAATTTCATTAGGATATTTTTCTTTAACCCGTTCCATTTTTACCGTCATGTTAGATTGGCCAGAGCATAACCAAACATCACCAAATAAAACATCATTAACTACTATTTTATTTTTTCCTTTAAAAGTCATTTTATGAGGGCCGCCCGCTTTTTGAGCAGGAAGGATAATTGACCAATTTCCATTTTTAGAGGCTTTTGTTTTAAATTTTTTACTTTTAAAATTAAGTATTATTGATTCTTCCGGAGAAGCCCACCCCCAAACTTTAATTTCTTGGTCTCGTTGTAACACCATTCCATCACTTATTAATTGAGGTAATTTTATTTGACTAATTGAGATAGAAGATTGAAAAAAAAGAATTGTAATTAAAGTAAATTTCAGGAATTTCATTTCGTTAAAAATATTTTTGAAGGACTAGTTTTACCTTCAAAAATAAGATTTTTTTTACACTTCTTATTAAGAAAAGGTTTTTAATTATAAGGAAATTAACAGATTAGGATTACTAAAATTGAGGTACTGTCACCTGTAATGTCATCTAAAAAAATAAAGCCTTGTAAATCTAAGATTTACAAGGCTTTTTGCGGAGAAAGAGGTTCTTCCACCTACCTTGTAACACTAGTGTTTATAGTACTTCCCAGAGGTTAACTTTTTAGGGTAACCAATAGGGTAACTCTCGTTGTTTTACTTCTAATTTCTTCAATGTATAATTGAAATGCTAATATACTGTAATTCTTAACAATTATACCACAAGATACTTAATTGAATAAGTAGGAACAGAACCCTCGATGTTTTTAGGAACAGAACTTTCGAAGATTTTATAGCCTTATAATTTCAATTGTATAATAGAAACAATTTCTTTTAATTTTCAATACCATTTAAAAATTATTTTCAGGGAATGCTAGGGAATCCCTCGCTATACCTAGGGATTATTCAGTTCTTTGTACCAGAATTAAACAATTAATTTTAACATTTTAAATTTTTAGATTATGAATAGAAAAAAAGAAACATTAACACAGGAAGAAATGAAAAAAGCATTAAACAACTTTTTAATCAAAAGTTATATTGCCAATGGTACAATTAAAGCAACACCTTTAAGTGTAAAGAAGAATCTTAATTTCAACATCAAAAAGGACATATTAGCTGACGAAATGATGTCGGTGCGTTGTGGAGGTGTTGATATTGAAATTCAAGCACAGTGTGAATTAGAAAATCAAAATGATTTCTTAAAATATTATGATAAAGTATCTAAGATGATTACAACTTTTGATTTTTCAAAGTATGAGAGTATGAGCATTGAAGAATTAAGGTCTTACTTATTGGTATGGGATGAAAATGATGATAATTATGTTGTTAGGGGTGAAAACTTAATTAAAGATAAAGTTAAAAGAGCGTGTGTTGGTGTGTATTCATTACTTAAAGGTGGAACTTGGATTTATGCTAATAAAAATTCGGAAGATTCTGAAAATAAATTCTTTAATTCAGATATAGATGAAATAATTGAAAGAATAAATGAGATGAATTTCAACGGAGAATTAAGTGAAGAAGATAGAGAGAAGTTGATAAATGCACTAGTGTAATTTCAATGTACGTCTTATTTTTTAGTCAAGTAAAAATTATTTTTAGGGAACGCAAGGGAGCCCCACGCTATACCTAGAGGTTTCTCAAATATTTGCACCAGAGTTAAACATTTTATATAAACATTTTAAATTTTTAGATTATGATAGAAAACAAATTAAATTTTAAGTTAACAGAAGAAAACGGTGATTATGGTATTATTTTTAAAGGTTCAGAACCAGTAGCCTTTGCAATGTTTAATAAAGATAATTTCTCGTTATCTGTAGCCTTTAAAAAGGGAGAACGTGATAAGTGTTCAACAGGAGATGTTCTTGTATCAGTATACGCTAAAACCAATACTGCTTATGGAGTAATAGATTATAGTGTAATTGAAAATAATAATATAGTTAATGAGCATACTAAAAGGTATGCTGAATTAAATAATTAAACATCTAAACATGTATTATCTAAAGGAAAAAGCCCATTATAGAGTTTCTAATGGGCTTTGACCATTTTTTCTCTAACTAATTTTATTCAGAAGTAATGTTGAAGTTATTATGTAACGATGGATAATTAGTTTTTTATATTTAAGATACTCATTTTTAATCTGTTTTATCTAAAGAAAATCATTACTTTAGTAATTAGAAAAATTGCTTTCTAATTCCCATAATAATCTTAATGGTAATTAATTGCATATAAATCAATTTTATATAACTTAAATTTTATTAAATGCCAATTCCAATATTTGTTTACATTGCAGCAGCCCTTGTAGGGGGAGCTGGAGGCGTAGTTACAGTTTATCAATATAGAAAAGAAATAAAAAAATATTTTACGGGAAAGGATATAGTAATTCTGGGAGAATCACGAGTAGGTAAAACAACTTTACATAAGTATTTAAGATACGGTGAACTAGTTAAAGAGCATATAGGAACTAATAGAGCTGAGAATGTAAAAAAAAATGTTTACAAACTCAAAGGACTGAAACTCAAAATCGCTGAAGGTAAAGATGTTCCAGGACAAAAAGATTTTCAATATGAATGGAAACCACTTTTTGTGAATGGTGATATATGTTTTTATCTATTCAATTCTGTTGAAGTATCTCAGAATAATAATGATACTATAAAAGCAATAAATTCATCCCTTTATCACATTGGTAATTGGAAGAAAGAAGCAGAAAAGGATATGAGGGTAATTCTTATTGGAACTCATATGGATAAAATAAACAATATAGGAGATTATAATAAGTCAAATATTCAGGAATTACATAAAGATTTACGAAAAAAACTGGATATAGGATTAATAGATGGAGACATAAAAGCCAGTGAATTTTTTCTTGGAAATTTATTTGATAAAGAAGAAAGAAAAGTTCTAATGAGTGAAATTTTAAATTATTTAGCAACAAGCAAAAATGAATTATAATCTACTGACGACAGGTACTAAAAATTCTGGCTTTAGTTTTATTTTGGAAAATCATGAAATTATTAATTCAGGTGATGAAATAAACAGAAGAAGAATCATTGATAAATTCAATAAAATTGCAGATAATAGCGCTGTAATAAGCCAAAAGAAATCTAAGTTAAAGATTAATAAATATAGAGATAATTATTTAATCAAAATAATAACAATTAATAAAGACGAAAAAGGTCGATTCGCACCAGTGGAGTTATTATTAATGAAATATGAAAGTAATAATAAATTAGTTACAAGTCTTAAAAAGATAAATAACATTTTAAAATATGAAGAAATCATTTTAGATGAAAATGTATGGATGAGTATACCAGAGGAAATAGAGAATTCCTTGAAATTATTCAATAAAAAAAAGAGAAACAAACTTATCTTAGTTATTACTGTATCTATCATTGTAATCATAGCAATAACTAAAATTATTTTAACTTAAATTATATGAAAGAAAATACTTGGAATAGAAAAGTAATATTGACAACAACCGAGAATCAAAAGGATGCATTGTCACATAATAACGAAGGAAAAGAATTATTGAGAAATAGTGAAATCAAAATTTTATCAATGGATGATGTGGCAAAATTTGATGATGAATTTACAATTTTAGGAGGTGACCGAATAGCCCCGAATATGATGTTAGTATTATCTCCATATAATGACAAAACATATGTAAAAATCGATGAGGCTAGAGCTCAATTAGCTGTTGAAAAAGGGCTGTTGACTGTGAGGTTCTGTTCATTGCTTGGTGCTACCTCCATTAAAGTAATTGATGTTAAACAAACCGATTTAGATAAACAAACCGAGATTTCGTTGGAAGGTAGTGCTAAAGGTGTCAGCCCAGAAGTTAAAGCGGAAATAGCAAAAATAGAAAAAATTAAAAATCAAATTGAAGTTGTAGCCACAGCTAGAGGTGGAAAACCAAAATTTGAAAAAGCTGAAAGATTACTAAAAGAGAATAGATTGGAAACAGACTCGTTTTTTAAAAACTTGTTTAATATGGTGAAAGATTATGAAGGAGAAGAAAATAGAATAGGAGTATTAACTAAGAGTGTGTTGTTAAGTCATTCAATGAAGGACACTCTAGATATTGTTGGTAAGGTAAGTTTTCCTGTTGGGTACGTTAAAGCTGGATATAAGTCATCATTAAAACAAAAAGAACAGATTTTTATGACGTTAGAAGTCAGTTTTGAAAGTAATTAAAAATTTACTTAAATTAATTTATGTTGAAATGAAAACATGTAAAATATATAATTTAGTAAGTTTGATTTAATATGTCATATAGGAGAGATGTTTTTGAAAAGGGTTTTTCAAAAGTAAAAAAAGAACTTTATATAGAGACCAATAATTATCATATAGATTCTTATACAGGTAAACCATTAAACCCAGGAGAACCTTGGGATTTTGAGCATATAATTTCAGCTAAAGAGTTTTCTTCTATTCCTGAAGTTAAAAAGTTGGATTTTGAGACTCAATCTAGAATATTGAATCATCGTAAAAATATAGGTTTTACAATGAGAGATATTAATAAATCGAAGAGTAAATACCCACTAGTTGAGTGGCTTGAACGCAAGTCTAACGGAAGGGGTCTTACGAATTCTGAACATTATAATATTGACATTAAAAAAGCCAAGAAGCTAAGGAGTAATGTTTTAGAGTTCTTAATAGCTGAAATTAAAAAGGCTTTATAATAGTTAAGAAATATAGTTTATTGGGACATCCTTTAAGAGTTCTTGATATTATAAACTCATATAAATATCATCAAGTTCTTCCTGTCTAATACCTAAGTAACGTTTTGTAACTGCTGGTGAAGAATGGTTAAATAAATCAGACAAATAAATTAATGCTTTATCTGATTCATTGTTGTTTAAAAACACCTTCCGTCCAAAAGTTTTTCGAAGTGAATGCGTTGAAACTGAAAGTTTTTTAGTTCCAAAAAGCTCTTTGATTTTACGATTTACATATTGTCTACTATAAACTGTATTTTGATTTGAAGTAAAAATATAACCTTCTTGCTTTTCAACTCTACCTTTTAATAATTCAAAAGCATTTTTAATATTATCATTTAGTCTTATGGTTCTTTTCTTGTTAGTTTTCTTTTCAACCAAAGAAATTGAATCATTTTCTAAATCTTCAAATTTTATAGAAAGTATATCAGAAATTCTTAAACCTGAATTAATACCGAAAACAACTAAAAAACCTAATTTATAGTTTTTGTCAGTTTTAATTAATTTTACTGCTTTGTTTAAAGTTGAATCGAAATTTAAATAATCACTTGTTGTTACAGAACCCTTAATACTCATATCGTTTAATTTGATACACAAATATAAGATAAAATAGTTTCACTTGCAACATTAAATAATTAAAAGTGAAACTGTCCTATATTGTTTAATTGCTAAATTAAGTTAAATCATTGATATACAATATATTAACTAAATAAAAAAGTTTCACTTCTAAGAATAGTGAAACTTTTTATAATATGGACTTAATTGCAAACTAATGTTTGCAATTTGTTATAAAAGCTTGATGAAATTTTTGGTTACTTAATATGAGCTTGAAAAATCAAACTTTATAAAAATCTTTTATATTCAGTTCAGTTTTGAAAGCTAACCATATTATCACAACTAAATCTACTGTATTAGCTATAAAAAATGAAACTAGAGCTATAGTTGTATAATAACTAATCACGGGTTCTGGGTTTACAACATAGATAATCAAACTAACAATTAAGATTATTAAAAATATTAAAAGGTTTGTGAGTCCAGATAAGAATAACTTAGAAAACCTTGTTTCATTAAGTTTAGTTAAATAATAAAGTTTTTCAAATATTTCAGATTGAACATCATTGAACATTGTTTTGATGTCTTTAGTAATATCTATATTATCGAGTTCTTTTCCTGTAACCCCTTTATAGTAATCTTTTATCTGTGTTTTGTCATAATTGGTTACCATATCAAGTTTAAACCCTTTATCAAGCATAGACCAAAAAGACCCTGTATATTCATGAAAATCAGATATTTCTTCTAAAGTATAATTTGTTGGTCTAAAAGGAGCGAAAAAAGCATAAGTGTTCTCATTATTCTCTAGCCCTCGCAAAGCTAAATATGCTTGTGGAACTATATCACCCACCTCCTCTGCGAATAAATGAAGTCTGTCATAACCTAAATTCCTATATTGATGATAAGTTAATCGTTTATATTTATTGTCTAGTTTTTGTTTAGCATTTTTTTTGCTTTGACTCCAAAACTCTCTCATACCTTTAATATGAAATGCAATTTTTCTAAATAAGGTTACTTTATGAGACAATTCATCAATAGTATATTTTCTCTGGATTCTTTCTGATTTTTCTGCGAAAAGTTTTGAAAACAAATAAGTGATAATTATAGCAATGATTATGGAAATGACAGAAACTAAAAGACTTAAAATAGGTGGAGCATCAAATTCATTATAATTAGTTTTATTGTGGATTATACCAAATATAGTTATAGTAACTATTTCGAAAATAAGAATACGTTTAGCTGTTTGAACTGCATTTTCTGTGTCCAAATAGGCATTAATGCTTTTATAAAGTTTTTTAAATTCACCCATTAAGTCTTTGATATGTGTAATTTGTAATTTTTCTTAATTTGAGTCGATTGATAATAAATATACATTTTATCATAAAACAAAAAGAATATAGATTGTTTTCCTAGTGCATTAGTGTAAAAATCTTATAAATTTATTTGATATTGAATCCGTTTGTTTTTAATTATTTTTTCTAATTCTGATAATGACAATAACTCATAACCTAAAGAATCTTTATGAAGAGAAACAAAACAAAATTTATATTTCTCTTTGATTTTTCGAGCAAGATTAAATTCATTTTCCGTTGCCCCAAAGAAAAACCCTCGGGGAATGTTCGTTAGTTTCTTTTTAGTAGTTTTTAATTCAACCAAAGTTATATCATCAACATTCTCAATAGTAATTTCCTCTTGTGGTGTCAGGTAATTAGGTAATAGAATTAAATCAAATGCTCTAATATACTTTATACTTACACCTAAAAAAGTTAAAATTGATTTTTTGCTTTTACTATCGGGTAAAATAAAATTATCTTTTGAATTTAATAATAAATTTATCCCTTCCTTCTCTGTTATATTGTTCTTAACAGTTATTAAATATGATTGATTACTTGCCAACTTACTATTTTATATTATACTAAACCTTTATTCCAAATTTTTTAACTTTTTTAAAAGATTCAAAACATTTTAGCAATGAGCCCTCTCTCACTTGTTTATTATTCATAATACATTTTTGTACGTACTTTATATTGGATAATTCTTGATAACTGAAAATTTTGGTCTGTTCACCAATTGCTAATGCTTTTTTCCAAGTTTCAGAATCTGCCATTTTAAATCTATCATAAATAGCTTTAATATCTACAAATTCTTTTTCCTTCAAATCAGACATATTTTTAATCTCAGTTACAAACTGTTCATTATTGGAAATGAACTTTAAAACTTTTTTTCCAAAAGAAATATCTCTATCTGCTAAATTTCTATTTTCTTTTACCTTTTTAATTAACTCCAACAATCTAAAATAATCAATATCCTTTGATGGGTTTTCTTTTATGTAGACTTTTAAGCCATCCCAAAACTTTAAACCAAGCTTTTTAATTTCACTAATAACATAAAGATTGCTCTCTATTTTATCATCGACATTTACTTCTTTTTGTTTTTTTCGGGCTAAGGCCTCCTCACTTGAAATTAAATATTCCTTAAGAATATCAAAATTTAAATCATATTTTTCTTCTTTAAGCTTTTTCCAAGAGGTTTCTCTTTTTGCATATTCTGAAATTAATGTGTTAACAGCATTTTGTGTCAAATGAGTATACACAAAAACCAATAAATTTTTAAAACAATTTATTAACTTATCATTTAAAATTTGCTCATCATATAATTTCCATAAATCAAATCTATTCTCTGTAAGAAAATGAAAATATGACATTGTATATGCAACCGTGTATGATTTTAAATTAGTATCACCAATAGCATTTACATTCTTTCTACCAAACAACTTATCAATTGTCTTAAATATGATTGCATTTGAAATTAGTTTCTTGTAAAAGTTTTCACCTGGAAGCTTATTCTTTTTGACCAATTCATTAATACCTTTTGTATAATCTATAAAGTTCTTTTGAGCACCTCTAGCAACCATAAAAGGTTTTTGCTCCCATAAATTTATATACTTAGCTATATCTGATTTAACAAACTTTGTCTTTGTTGGGTTTTGTTCTTTGAACTTCTTTTGCATACTCGGAGTTAGTTTATTAATCGACTCCCTATATTGCCCTTTCACTCTTTCAAAATACCACAATAAAGACTGATTTCTATTTTCAGGATTAATCACATATTTTTTCCTAGATAAGCTCTCTACTTGAACAAAATATGGATTATTAGATGACAAATCAAGCTCTGTTACCTTGTTTTGACTATTGGCATATCTTGCGATATTTGGAACTTCTTCATTCTTTTTATCAATATCTTTGATAACTGTGAGTTTCATCTGAACTGATATATTGCTCAAATCTGCATCCTTATATTTTTTTTGAGTATGGTATAAAGAGGCAGTAGTTTGACCTCCATTAACAATTTGAAAATCATTCAATTTAGTTATAATAAGCTCCTTGTTTATAATTTCAGTTTCAACATGATTTGCCGTTGCAGTAATTCCATTATTATAAGGCAAAAACATCTGTGGTTTTTCTCTAATTGTATCTCTTATACCTTTATTGAATTTCCCAGCTTGGCCTAAAAATGCTCGAACATTACTTTCTAACAACTCGTTTGAATATTCCTTATATAAACTAGCCAAAACTTCACCTGGAATTATTGACAAATAACACTCATATAAATCATCTATACTTGGAACTTTTAAACATTGAATACCTTTTTCATTATTATCTAAAAACTCACTAAACTCAATTTCAATAGGCTCTCTTGTGCTATTTGACTCATTTATTTTAAAAAACCTTGGAATATCCCATATTTGGACTGTAACATTTAAATCTTCTAATCCTTTAAGATTAAATTTTTCATTTTTTTGATTATAACTCCCATTCAACAAGAAATGTACATTAACTCTATCAAAAAGTTTACTTTGTCCTCCAATAATTTTTAGTAATTCATTTAATTCACTATTGGATTTATCGATATAATCTATATGTCTTTTAAAAGCACCATTTAGAAACCTCTTCAATTGATTTAAAGTTTTTGTAAAATCGGCACTTGTAATATTATAGTCGTAAGAATTAGAATCATAATAAGTAATAAACATATCTAAAGTCTCAAAATAACTTTTACTATTATCATCTTTAAAAGAGTCCCGTAAACAATAACCATTAATTTTCCAATCAATACCACCTCTTGAATTTGGATGTACAAAAGACAACACTCTAGCTCCATCAGTTTTCCCTATTGAGTCTAGTATCTCAATTCCATACTCAGTATACTTATCCTCAAAACTAGCACCATCACCTTCTGAGTATACCAACGCAGCAACTTCCGATTTAACCTCATCTACATAGTTTCTATATGCTCTATTCATAATTTTAAGTTATTAATGATTGCATCAAATGACAAAACAAAATTCTCAATAGCAGATTGCTCTATATAATATGATGCATTATATAACCCTTTTGGAAGATTATCAATTGTTAACTTTGGGAAGTCTGGAGTAACTTCATAATTGAACCAAGTTCTTAATCCATATCTAGTATTATAAAACTCAATATCTTCCTCAAAATAACCAACCAGCATTAATCTCTCATTAAAAAATTTCAATGCTGATGAATTTACACTTATTTTTTTCCGTAAATTTTCAATTATAGAATTAAGCGAAACACCATTCTCCTTAACAACTTCAGCTTGGTACACACTTAAATAAAGATTGTTAAAATTTGTAACATCAAGTTGCCTTTCACTTGTTATTTTTATTTTAGATGTTTTAGCAGTTGAAAATTTAACCTCAACACCTAAATCATTCAAATTAAAATCTTTATCTTCAAAATCTGGCCCTGTCCAACAACTCAATACATATTCCAATTCTAAATTATTATTCAATAATTCATCAAAAAATAATAATTCTCCTAACAATCCCTTTTGCTGTTCCAATGAAAGACCATTAAAATTTATTTTATCAAAAAGCCGCTTCCATTTCTGAATAATGTTTGAAGTAATCAATACAGCTTCATTCTCTGTTGAACAATCCTTTATATCTTCAATTATATTCTCAATGAATAAACTGAAAATATCCTTCAACTCTGAATCAATTAAGTAAATATTTAATTCCTGGCTATCTTCGTATTGAAAAACTTCAATTCGGACTCCTTTAAATGAAGAATTTTTAAATTCTGGAATCACAGTATGCCTAGCTAGTTCCATAAGATATAAGTGATTCCCTACAAGATGATTAGTTGCAGCATAGCACTTAAACTGTGGTACATCATCAATTTTAGTCTTAATAACAATATGTTCTTGTGAAGGTTTATGTAGCTCCCAAATCGATTTCAAATCTACCATAACTAATTTTTTATATTATTATCTTCCTCACCCATCAAATCTTCATCAAAATCATCAAATATTGTAGCTGTATATGATGTTTTTTGCTCATTTTCAATTTCTGGAAAATGTATACTATATCCAACTATAGGAATATTATTCTCTAAATTACTTGTCCCTCTTTCATCCAATGCATAAATAAGCAATAAACCTTTTTTCTCTTTTGCTCTTTGTTCCTTAATTAATTTATTTGAAGTAAACCCTTTTACTTTTAAATCTACTTGCCTATCCTTAATATCGTCTATTTGATTTTTTGTTATTTTATACTTTTCATTTGGCTCAGTTTGGTTTCTTACGCTGCAAACCATTTCTATACTGTGCCCATCAACAATTAAATTATACCTAGTAGGTTCAACATTCATTTTATCTCCTTTCCCATCCCCATTTTTAAATACTTTTACATTTTTATCTGTATTTGAAACTATTACAATGGTCCATTCCTTTATTGAACTTATTGATTTTTGACTAGTTATGTAATCAGCAATCACCGAATTATTTATTGCTGGAATATTTATTTTGTAATTATAAATAAAGCTTGTTAAATGCTCTTCATTGACATTATTAAACATCAAATATTTAACTCTATCTCTTATCCTTGAAACTATTGGATTACTTAATTTTTTTGATAAATCAGCAAGTATTTTTTGATTATTCTTAATTGAGACTAAATCTTTATTAATCAAATATGTTTGAAGATTTGTCCCAGAAAATGAAATTTTTATATCCTTTGACCAATACAATTTAGACACACTAGTTACAGCTAATAAACCATGATGATTTCGAACTTTTAACCTGAAATCTTTTGGTTTTAAATTTTGAGATGTCATAATATCAAAATCATTTCTCATTTCCTCAGTAGCCATTGTAATATGATTGAACCAATCAAAAATTCTATTATTCGTAAATAATCTACATAAATCAACATATCCAGGTCTATAACCAAACCATCTACCCATCTGCATTAGGGAATCATACATTTTCGTGGTTCTCAAATAATAACTTGTTGATAGGCCTTCCAATGTAATCCCTCTTGATAATTTACCACCACCTACTGCTATAACATTAAGACCATTTTCATGCCTTTCATAGTCAATATTCGAAATATTATGATAATCTAATTTAGAAGTTGAGGTAGTACCATGTACAGCTCTAACATCTATTTTTAAAATAGAATTTCTCAATTCAGATTTAACATCTTCCCAACCATCAACTTTAATTCTTTTGTCTATATAGTCTAAGTTTTCACTAACTATTCTTGTGGTTGGGACAAAGTCATCCAAATACAACCTTTTTAGTTTCTCAATAAATTGAATATCATTTGCCTCAATTTTATTTTTAAACTCCTTTATTTTTTCATTTACTAGCAAGGAAATCCTATCTATCCAAATTACATATAGAGCAACATGAATCAACATGGAATTATGCTTTTTTTTATGCCCTCTTACTCTTCTAACTGCACAAGTCAAAACAAATGACATAATAGCCTTTTCAAGGCTTTCAGGAATATATTCAGGTAAGTTATCTTTATTCTTTTTATTTATCTTCTCAAATAAGGGAGGATTATATTCATCACTATAA
Source organism: Lutibacter flavus (assembly GCF_900188355.1). GTDB lineage: Bacteria > Bacteroidota > Bacteroidia > Flavobacteriales > Flavobacteriaceae > Lutibacter > Lutibacter flavus. The sequence continues at coordinate 51,857 of NZ_FZNX01000003.1, read as the reverse complement.
ATGGGTCTAAAAACTGGAAGAGGCTCATTACTTTCTCCAGTTATTGGGTCCTCTAATCCAAACATTTTTGCTGCACCAATATAATTTTTGGCAGCTTTTATATTTATTATAAAATCTTTAGGAAATAAATCGTTTCCTACAAAATATTCCTTTCCTTTTACATAGGTAGTTAGCTCTTCATTATACTCTTGGGAAATAAACAAATTCGCATAAGGTGTGGCAGTATAACCTATAAAAGTGTTTTGGTCAAATAGATTTAATAAAACCCTTATTAACCTATTAATTGTTTTTACCTCATTAATATCTTTTGTAGCATTGACTGAAGCATAATCAGATTCATCATCAATAATAAGAGCTGGGACATTCATTAATTTCAACTTCCCATCGATTAATTTAATTTCTTCGTTTATTGAAAACCAATCAATTAAATTTTCTAATATTGTTTTATTCTTTTTTATTACAAATACTACTGGATTTTTTCCAATTGGAATATTTGAACTATTGGCAACTTTAGTATTAAAATCACCTTCATCTCCTTTTTTATAATATGATGAAGTCAGCGGATAAATATCTGTATCTACCTTATACTCACCAACCCCTTTAATTCTATTTTCACCTTTATTCCTCAAATAAGCAGAGCTATTCCTCCCTATATATCCATCATCAATCCTTTCTTGAGTTTGCCTCCTTAAAGAACTAATTGTTCCAGCTATCACAATTATTACCTTGTATCCCGCATCCGTTGCCTTATTTATAAGTCCAACGTAATTTGAAGTTTTCCCAGATTGTACATGACCAACTACCATTCCCCTTCTATCCCAAGAACCTAGTTGTTTTGGATTCACGCATTTATCTAATATTTTATCTGTAAAATCATCTAATTCATTTACTGGAAAGGAAGGGTCTCTTTTCTGTAAAAGCATTTTATATCTTTTCCATAAATCAAATTCAATATTGGTCTTTTCATCATTTAGCCATGGGTCAATATCCTCTGAAAGAAGAGTAATTGAACCCGCTCCAATACTTAAATCTGAAATTAAAATGTCAAATAATTCATTTTCGTCAATTGATTCTCCTGGCACAATATTCATTGCACTTAATCTACTCACAACCTCTTCAATAACTTCTTCAGTTATTTCGCCCTTCTTTTTTTCGTGCTCTATTAAAGTATGTGCGAAAAGTCTTGCTGTTTCATTTATTTTGCTCATTTTAAATAATCATTTATTAATGGAAAAAGGTTAAAAGGTGTCGAATTCATAATCTGCTGTCTAGCCAGAGATTCTGGAATCCCATTTGAAACATTTATCTTATATAAATCAACTGCTAAATCAATTAAATCATCACTTGGAGTTTCATTTATTTTCTCAAGCTCATGAAATGAAGGATTCTCATTCTGGTTATATAAAATTAATTCTACGGGAATATTTTCTTCAATTAATTTTATTGTTTTACGAAATATTTTTTTTGAACTTGGGGTATCTAAAGCCTGTTTTATTATTGGGTGCTTTCTATTAATTTTATACTTCTTTACTCCTTCTCTGTTAGTTTCATCTTTCCATAGAGATGTTAATCCTATTTGACTTTTTTCATCTGAAATTGATTTTTGTCCTCTCCAGTTATATATTTTCGCTGATTTTTTAATGGCAATTTTAGCTATTCTTGAAAGCTCTCTTCGAATAGCAATTGGAGGTGTAGCAGTAGATTTTTTAATATCCAAATTCCAATCAAAATCATTAACGTTTGGGAAATTAACCGAAATCCTAGCAAGTTTTGAATAATCTCTTTTCTTTTCTAACCCTAACCAATCACCTGAAACAATAAGTCTATCACCTCTATATATGTAAAAACCTTGCTGATTAAACCAACCTAGCGGACCTCCAGATTTATCATATTCTTCATTTGATATTCTTGACATATGAGGGAGAATGTAATATGTCACTTCAACATTACCATTTAATTTTTCAGGTAATCCCATTTCTGGCTTTGTGCTTAAGTTATACAAAAAAGGATTCCAAGCCTCAATCTTATAGGTATTAGAATTTAATTCAATTTTATTATTTTCAATAAACTTATGAAATACCAAACCCAAATGAATCTTAACATTTGACATTTCTTCGTAAAAAGCATTTTTTACACTTTCATTATCTTTTTGAGCATTTCCAACAATTCTATCTAAATTCTCCCATAAAACCAAGGTACCACTCTCGAAATCATCCAGCTTTTCAACAAAAACCTCATCAGAAACAAAATCTAGTAATGTCCATTCTTGCTCACTATTGATAAAATCAATGTCCCAACATCTTTTTATAGTAGCATAACCTTTCTTTTTGGTTATTACAGTTAGTCTTTTACATTGAGAAAAAGAAGCTGTTTTCAACCCCATCCCGAACCGTCCTAAATCATTTAAATCTCGTTCCTCATCTGGGTCTTTACTCCCTGGCGTCATGGCCAGAATTAATTCTTCCAGATTCATACCAAGACCATTATCTAAGAAATAGATATTAGAATTTTCTCCATTCCAAAAATAGTTCACCTCGATTTTTGTCGCAGCTGCTGAAATACTATTATCAATTATATCGGCAATAGCAGTGGATAAATTATATCCAAAACTCCTATATGAATTTATTGTTGATTTGGGATTGGGTTTAGCGTTTTCAGCTTTATATTTTTTCATAGCATTCTTTTATATCATAGATACTCTATTATTTTTTCTGCAATACCTTTAGCCATTAATGGAGGTACAGCATTTCCAATTTGTTTAAAAGCCGCAGTTCTACTTCCCTCAAAGAAAAAATCATCAGGAAATGATTGAATTCGAGCTGCCTCTCTTAATGAAATTGACCTATTTTGTTTCAAATCAGGATGAATATAATAATGTCCATCCATTGCTATATGCGCAACAACTGTGTGAGACACCCCCTCTGGATTAACAACTTGAAATCTATTTGTAAATGAGTTTAAATTTTTATGTCTAATAAGTCTTTTAGGTAAATCTGCATAATTTAATCTCTTACCTTCTTTGTTCAATAAATTGACAGCAATACGATAAATCTCTAAATCATTTTCATTATGCGGTCTAGCAATATGTTGAGTTGTAAACTCAACTCCATTTCGGATATTAGTTTTTTCGAGATATTGTGTTATTGGCTTTGAATAATTAGTTACACCTAGACTTCCTTCTCCATTTTTAAGCTTTGGTAAATCTGAAAATATACTTTCTTTTATTTTATAAATTGGTTCTACTTCTTTGAAATCAGGATACTCTATATCCAACTCCTTTTTCCATCCGATTATGATGACTCTCTTCCTATCTTGTAGGACATTAAAATGTTTGGAATTTAAATGCTTTTTCTTTGGGATTTCAAGCTTATATCCCGCTTTATTAACAGCTTTGAAAATTTCTTTTAAAAAATCTCCATTGTTGGCAGATAAAATTCCTGGAACATTTTCAAATACAAACATCTTTGGTTTATATTTTTTCAAAAATTCCACATAATATTTGTACAAGTGATTTCTTGGGTCTCCAATCATTCCCTTTGGGTCTCTAGCTCTTCCCGCAACTGAATACGCTTGACATGGCGGCCCTCCAACAATCAAATCAACTTGGTCTCCATTTAATTGTGAATCAACTTGTTCAAAAATACCATTTAAGGTATTCTTGGAAATCTCCTTATTAATAACTGAATTTATAAGATTTAATGGGATAGAGTCCCATAGTTCTTGTCTATCAATTCTTTTATGCAAATAATCATAATATAACTCGACCTTATTATTATCCTTTAAATAATGATAAGCAGTTCTCGTTTTTATTGTATCACACGCATCTTTGTTCATTTCGACATGCGCTATTGGATTAAATCCAGATTGAATGAATCCTTCCGACAATCCGCCAGCTCCAGAAAACAAATCGATAAAATTTAGTTTTTTCATTAAGTAAGTGAAATTAGTTTTAGCTTTTCTCTCAGCCAAAAATAATATAATTCGGTTGTATTTTCTCCTTTATTAAATAATAATTTATTCCTTTACCTCAACATACTTGAAGAGCTTAACTCCCTTACTAATCTCTGTACCGTATGATTCAGGTATCCTAGCAGCTTTTGCAATTTCTTTATTAGAAAAATCACTTCGTTGAATTTCTCTTGAATATTTTATTCCAAACAAATGTATCATCGCAACTGCATCACCTTTTGGCGCATTAGTATACATTGAGTTTAACTTCTCACCTAATTCTTTAATTGTCATTACAGAGTTATTTATGTTGTGGTTTTATTTAGCAATTTTTATTTTACTAATGTACCTATAAAATAAAAAAACAATTATGATTTTTATCATTTTCAAGAAACAAACTCATTTTAAATATTAAAATTTGGGGTCATCTGCTTAAACCAACTTTTAACATCAAACTGAGCTTGAATAATTTTACGAGCTTGTGATGCTGAGGTTGCGTCACAATACACTTTTACTGGTTGTCCTCCAGATTTTAAGCGTATAGCTCCAGTGTATTTTTTTAGGTTCGTTAACGAGTGATTTCTTTCTGTTAGTTTTTCTCTGGCTTCTTCCATTTCTTTCCTAACATTTAGAATTTTTATCTGGTGCAAAATTTTATTTTTTTTGTCTTGCTCTTGCTCGTCATTAAGCTCTAGTTGCTTGGTAGCGATTTTAGAGTTAATAATATCTATTTTATTTTCTTCCATAATTTTTTGTAAATTTTTTTTATGTGTCCGTTTGCTTTTTACTCCTTCTACTTTTTCAGCTAGTAAACCTCAATTTTTAATTTATATCGTTATAGCGTTGAGGTGTCGTTACTCCTAAAAAAAGTATCAAAATTTTTTTAAAAATTTCATGAGCACTTTCGACTGGCTTCTAATGAAGTTGTAAAATTTGGATTTGTAAGGCGGTTTACGGCAATAGCTAATCTTAGAGGGTGGATACCACTCCCCAGGACCTTCATGACAACACTTAAAAGCTTTCAGAATGTTATTCCGTTAGATTATTAAAAAGCACTTTTAAAAGGTCTTAGATTAATTAGTTCCAATATGGATTTTCATCCTTTAGTACGCATGGAACATATTGTTTTGATTGGTTAAAAGTTTCTTCTCTCCACCAACACGCTTTTATATGAATACCTTCACTAGTTAATTCAATTTCTTCACCCCTAAACAGTTTTCCCAGCATTCCATGATGCTTTAATATTATAAAAGTTTTGTGTTCTAATTTAGGAATATAGCTCTTGTATATTTCGTAAGTTGTTACTTTTTTTGTTTTCATAATTTATATTGTTTTGGCCACTTATAGCAATATATAACTGCGCATGGTGGTTTTATAATAAATATCTAACTAAAGAATTATATTCATTAAATCTTAAGATTATTTGAAGTCATTTTGATTCTGTTAATAATCAAACCTTATGTTAATATTTAAAGTTGCTAAGATTCTTAAATAGTTCTTGTGTTTTTCGGTTAGCTTGCAATAGGCACTTTAATATTCCAAGATTCTGCTTCGAGCTTTGGGGTTAATCCAAAGTATAACTTCAAATATTTTTCAAATTCCTCTTCAAGAATAGATTGGTAATCGCTGGTTGTTATAATTGAATCATGAATAGTAAATAATGGCATGTTAGGATGTTTTTTAGCAATCTTCGCTGTACAATAATCCAATAAGCAATTAGCTTCAATATTCTGCATTAGAATTGGGAAAAAGTTCTTCTCTCTACCCTTTTTGATAAACTGAGTTATCATAAATATTTCAGGGAAATACTTCTTAAATACTTTTATTTCTTTTGAATGACATTTGTCTGAAGAGTATAATGTTTGTAAAACTACATACTTACTTGCTTTCCTAAGACCTTCAAACTTTTTTAATTCAATTCTCCAAGAATTTGAATATTTTGTTGGGGTAGTTAGATAATAATTATTACAAACATCTTTTGATAAAAGACCTTCAAGATAAAGTAACTTTCCATACTCTTCGTAAAAAGTACCATCTAACACTTGAGTTATGAATGATTGTATTTCTTCATTATTTAAAGTGCCTCTAAAAAGGTCGGACATAATAGAGGTATATAACATATGATTAGAATTATTTAAATAACAATTAATAAGATTAACATTAGGATTGATTAGTTGATTAAGAATTGTAGTATAAATAAAAGGTTGACTATTCTTAATATCATAAGCAATAAGTGATTCATTGTTATATTTAATATAACATCTTAAATCTTTTGGTAAAGAAGTTAATATTGAATGTAACCTATCATCTTTTCCCTCTCTGCTATATGACCAACTCTTGTTATGAATTGATTCAATACTAAAAACCCGTTTATTCCTTTTTTTAGTATTTCTCTTTCCAGAGTAGTTTAAATTGGTATGCTTAATAGCATTATTATAATCAATCGATAACAATTCAGGGTTTAACCATTTTGTTAGATGAATGCATTTAGCATCAGCAATTTTCATCCTATCAATCTTAAATAAATTGATTTTTTTAATGTAATAAGCATTATCCTCTAGGGTATGATGCGTAAGCGTTAAATCTATATAACAACTACCTAACTTATATCGTCTACATTTCTTGGAAGATGTACTGTAATCCTTGTCATGTTTGATAATAAATTCATTTTCAACTAGGAAATTTATATAAGTTGTGAAATATTTTAAGTTCTTAAAAGAATCACTACAGATTGGTATCCAATCATCATTATATTTATCATCCGATTTCAAAGGGATATAATACATTAGATTTAATATATAACTAGCAATTGCTAGATTCAATTTAGGCTTATTGCCCAATTCATTGTATTGGTTCAACTGTTCCCTTAAGTTGTTGAATAATTCGTTTGGAAGCCATACAGCAATTTGTTTATTGTTTATAGTTATTTTCATATTCGATTGGTTTTAGTATATTATTTATTAACTTCTTTGAGGCTTCATGACCTTGTAGGTGTGATATGTGTTCCATTTCTTTTTTAAACTCATAAATTGCATACTCTAACTAGCTTTATTTTGGAATAAACCCCAGTTAGAGTTCTTTTCAAGTACGTCATTCAACTGTTTAATAGGGTAGAGGTATACGTCACCAATTATGGTGAATGGTATTATACCCAAATCTCGATATTTTATGATGGTATTAGGAGATAGACCAAAATTTTCTTTAAGGTCTTTATTTCTGTAGTACGCTATATTATGCGTAGAAGTTTTTTTATTGAGTTTTTTGTCAATATCGTCCAGCCTGTTTAAAACTGGATATAATAGACTTTCAAGTTTGTCGGTTGATAATAGAACTAATTGCGAATTTTTGTTTTCCATAATATGCTGTATTTTAAATTACTATACAGCAAATTTCGGAGTTTTTGTCAGGAACGGCTAGGGATTCCCAGCGATTCCCTATGACATTAATAATCTTCGGAATCTATTTCTTTTATTCTTTCTGTTAAATTATCTAATAATCGTTTTAGGAATTCTTTTTCAATATCTTGATGCATTACTCTTTCTTCCTCACCATAAACTTTGGCAAATTCCTTGGTTATACCTTTAACTGGTTTTATTTCACCGTTGTGAGGAAAATACATGTTAGCATTATCAATATATTTTTTAAGTTGAGTATGTTTGTGCTTAAATCCTTTGTTATCAATATGAAAAATTCCAAAATCGTTTAAGTTTTTGAACAATATGGCAATTTCTTTCTTACTTATTTTGAATTCAAATTTTATATTGTTAGGGTCTCCTTCAAAAACCTCTTCTAGTGTTAGTTTATCTTCTTCAAAATTTTCTATTTTTTTTATAAATTGATAGGTATTATCAATGTATTCTACAACGTGTTTTAAAGTTTTTTTATGAATGTCGAAACAATAAGATAAGTGGGCAAAAGCATAGTGTTTTTCAAAATTAATTTCCTTTTCTTTTCCATAAGTTTGTATGTAATCGTCTTTCTTGTCACCTGACTCTTCTATCTTTTCAATGATGTGTTCTTCTAGAGTAGCATGAATATCACAATCTAAATCTTGAAGAACATCCAGCGAGTCCCAACCTTCAATATGAAACATCGTAGCCAATTTATCCATAATAAACTCCAACTTATCTGTGGTGTTTTCATCAACGAGATAACCGTCTCTGCTTGTCCATTTAGGCTGTTTAAGAGACTCTGAGCTAAATACAGTTCTTGTAATGCTCTGCTTTAAAACTTCTATATCTTCGTAATCGTTTTGTAAAAAATCGTTATACTTTTCAAGTAGGTCTTGATGAAAAGTTTTAAAATAAAGTAACTTTTTATTATTACCTAAATCAGCTATTCGTATAATTCTTTTTTCAATTTCTCTTACTAGCTTAGTATGAAAATCATAATCAATTTCACTTGCCCAAAATCCATTAATAGTAATATTATGAATATCATTATATAATACAATATGGGGGGTAAATAATTTATTAATTGCTTCGTTAAGCTTTACTATATCTTTCATATTAATAATTATTAAAAAAAGCCCTCATTGTTGAGGGCTTCTAATTTAGAAATTTTATTATGATTAGCTGTATTTTTCACTTACTTTCTCCATGTCTTTTTTTACATTTTTATCGAGAACTTTAGCGTAATGCTGTGTCATTTTAATATTGGTGTGTCCCATCATTGAAGAAACATTTTCTATTGCTACTCCATTACCAAGTGCTATCGTTGTTGCAAATGTATGTCTGGCAACATAATGGGTTAGATTTTTATCTATTCTACATAAGTCAGCAATCTCTTTAAGATATTCATTTATTTTTTGGTTACTGATTATAGGTAGTAATTTATCCCCTTCTATATTGGAATACTTGTCTATAATACCTTTTGCTGGAGGTATTAAAGGAACATCAGATTCTATATTAGTTTTTGCTCGATTTGTATTAATCCAATCAGAGCCATCATTATCTTTTATGAGATTTTTTTTAGTCAATTTTTCCACATCTACAGGAGCGTAACCAGTATAACATGAGAATAAAAAGATATCTTTTACTTTTTCTAGTCTTTCAGTTGTAAATACTTTAGCTTCAATTCTTTCAAGTTCATCTTTTGTTAAAAAAGTAGCTCTTTCTATTTTTAGTTTTTTATCATATAGTAAAAAAGGGTTAGTCGTACACAAATTATATTTAATGCCATAGATACTTGCAGTTTTAAAACACTGAAAGTATTTTACTACAGAATTATGACTTATACCTACTTTATTCTTATAAGTAGACTCGTATTTAAGGTAATTTTCCAGATTTAAAACAAATTGATTATCTATATCTTTAACGCTAAATGAATTTTTGCGGTATTTGGATTTAATGTATTTAGATAATAAATCTTTAGCCCTATTGTATTTTTGTAAAGACGCTTTACTTTTTTCACCAACTTTAACTTTTTTCTCAAAATCCTTATTGTGTTTTTGGAATATATTTAGAATATCATTTTCTTCAGTTTGAGAGTCTTTATTGTTTAATTTGTGTTTAACATCTAGTAAAGTAGTACCTAGATTGTTTTTAGATAGTTCATAATATATAGATTCAATTTTGGTTTCAATTAAATCTAATGCTGTTTTACTGTTCTTTTCAGTGATTATCCGAAGCGTATTTCTTAATTTATTAGTGGACATCCACCTTTCTTTACTAATAAATTTACGAGTACTTAAAGTTGTTGTTTTGCCTTGTAGTGAAATTTTGGCATAAATAGGAGATTCTCCTTCATTGTTTTGCTTGTCTGTTTTCAGATAGAAAAATGTTTTAATCATAGTTTTACGTTTTAAATTATTTTGTAAAATTAGCAGTAAAACAGGAGGTTGGCTAGGGATTCCCTAGCATTCCCTTAGAAAGTTAGTTACCCTAATTTAGACTAAATTCTAGGGTAACCTATAAGGTAACTGAACTTTGATATATATAGTGTATTTTGAGTATATACCAAAAAACAAAAAACCCTCTAAACGTAATGTTTAAAGGGTTTTGATGTTTAAAGTGTCATTTGACAACTTCATCAGCGGAGAAAGAGGGATTCGAACCCCCGGAGGTGTGACCCTCAACAGTTTTCAAGACTGCCGCATTCGACCACTCTGCCATTTCTCCTTTAGCGAGGGCAAATATAAAACCCTTTTTTGTTATGCTCAAACTTTTTTCAACTTTTTTTTACTAATTTTTAAAGTACTTTTGTAATTCAAAAAAAATAATGAATCCCATAGTAGAAATTATTGTTTTAATTTGTGTCGGTTTTATAGCAGGGTCTATAAATGCACTAGCAGGAGGTGGCTCACTTTTAACACTTCCTATACTTATATTTTTAGGTTTGCCACCAAATATTGCGAATGGAACAAATAGAATAGCTATTCTATTTCAAAATATATTTACCACTGCCGGATTTAAAAGTAAAGGAATTATTACATTTCCATTTAGTATTTATTTAGGAGTTTCTGCACTTGTAGGTTCTTTAATTGGAGCTCAAATTGCTGTTGATATTAAAGGTGAAACCTTTAATAAAATTTTGGCGATTATTATGGTAATAATTGTTGTCTATATGGTTTTACAATCAAAACGAAAACAAGAAAATACTATTGAAAAAATTGTTGGTAAGCATTTGTGGTTGAGCGTTGTACTCTTCTTTTTTGTTGGTATTTATGGTGGGTTTATACAAGCTGGTGTTGGTTTTATTATGTTGTTAATATTGTCTTCAGTAAATAATCTGTCATTAGTTAAAAGTAACGCAATTAAAGTAACTGTTGTTTTAATTTACACTGTTTCAGCTGTAATGGTATTTGCATATAATGATAAAATAAATTGGAGAATTGGTTTAACGTTGGCTATTGGAAACGCTCTTGGAGGTTGGTTAGCAAGTAGATGGTCCGTAAAAAAAGGAGATAGATTAATTCGCAAGTTTTTAATTGTTATGATTGTAATTATGGCAATAAAACTATGGTTTTTTTAAATTTATTTCAAAGAACAAATCAACCTTCAATAGGATTCTTTTTTTTACATTTGTGGCTTAATTTATTGATATGTCTAATTCATTCGGAAAAATATTTACAATAACAACTTTTGGAGAATCTCACGGTCCGGCGATTGGTGGTGTAATTGATGGTTGTCCTTCAGGAATTGAGCTTGATTTTGATGCTATTCAAAAAGATATGGATAGAAGAAAACCTGGCCAATCTAAAATTGTAACTCAACGAAAAGAACCAGATGAAGTAAAGTTTCTTTCAGGAATTTTTGAAGGAAAAACAACTGGTGCTTCAATTGGGTTTATTATTGAAAATGTGCATCAACGTTCCAATGATTATTCGCATATAAAAGATTCGTATCGCCCTTCTCATGCAGATTATACTTATGATAAAAAATATGGGAATAGAGATTATAGAGGAGGTGGAAGAACTTCGGCAAGAGAAACTGCGAATTGGGTTGTTGGAGGTGCAATTGCTAAACAGGCAATACCTTCAATAAAAATAAATGCGTTTACTTCTTCAGTTGGTGATATTTTTATGGAAAAACCATATCAGGATATAGATTTTGATAAAATTGAAAGTAATATAGTTCGTTGTCCAGATGAAGCTTCTGCTGAAAAAATGATTCAACGAATTAATGAAATTAAAAAACAAGGAGATACTATTGGTGGAACTGTTACTTGTGTTATTCAAAATGTTCCAGTTGGATTAGGAGAACCAATTTTTGATAAGTTACACGCGCAATTAGGAAAAGCAATGCTTTCAATAAATGCAGTAAAAGGTTTTGAATACGGAAGTGGGTTTTGTGGTGCTAAAATGAAAGGAAGCGAGCATAACGATATTTTTAATGGGGATGGAAGTACTAAAACAAATCTTTCAGGAGGTATTCAAGGAGGTATAAGCAACGGAATGGATATTTATTTTCGTGTAGCTTTTAAACCTGTAGCAACCATTATGCAGGCCCAACAAACAATTGATAAAGATGGAAATGTTGTTGAAATGCACGGTAAAGGACGTCACGATCCTTGTGTAGTCCCAAGAGCAGTGCCAATTGTTGAGGCATTAGCTGCAATGGTATTAACCGATTTTATGATATTAAATAAATAAACAAAAAGGCCGAAATTTTAATTTCAGCCTTTTTGTTTTGTTTACATATAAAATATTAAGAACAATAGTGGGATTAAAATTCCAAGTGCAGTGTAAATTCCACCGCGGCCAATCATTCCTTTTTTCCCTTTCACCATAAAAAAAGATGTAATTGCAAAAAGTATTAATGATGCTGAAAATGCATCAGAAAACCAAGTCCAAATTCTATTGGGATTGTAATGTAAATAGTTTACTTCATAAAAAACGGGTCTTCTTTTTAAATATTCTGCTCTACCTTTTCCATTTCTAATATTTACCATTATGGATGAACCACCTTTTAAAAATATTTTAAGCTGATTAGAACTTGGATAGTAATGTTTTTTATAATTTTTAGAATCATCTACTTCATCTAAAAGTTTTAAAATATTGTCTTTAACTATTGGAGTTTTACTTAAATCTAAAGCTGTTGTAAAGTTGTTTATTTGAACAGAATAATTAGGATTCCAATCACTCATGTGATTTAAAGCGATACCTGATAAGCCGTAAATTAAAGTTGTTCCAATAAAAAAATAGCCAATATCTCTATGAAGGATTCTGCTCCATTTTCTCAATTGTTTCATAAATAAAGTTATTCTAAATCAACATCATTATGTGAAACATATTTTAAAGAATAATTTGAAATATGATCAACATTCTCAGCTTTCATTTGATCTCTTAATTGCTGAATATGTTTCTTTTTATTATTAAATTGTTCTTGGTTAGAGGCTCCTTCAGAATGACTTTTAATATTGTCTTCTTCCATTTTTAAACAATAGGATTCGTCAATTCTTTCTTCAACCACTACACCAGTTAAAAGTATTTCACTTCCTTTTAACGAATCTTCAAATCTTACATCTGAAGTAATGTGAACATCACCATCATCTGTAACCACTAATAATTTTTTTCCACTATGTTTACAAACGTGGTCTACAATTCCTTGTATTTGAACTTCTTTATTTACAAAGGCACCTGCTTTTGCATCAAATTCACCAAGGGCTAAAAGTGGAATTTCAGCAGCTTCAGCTTCTGTAGTTTGTAAATTTTCTTCAACCTTTTTTGTTTCTGTTTTACAGGAAAATAGAGTGAAGCTAGCAGCTATAATTAATAAAATTATTCTCATCATAATAGTTATTTAAATTAATAAAATACGATAATAAATCGCACTACTAATTTAAGAGTGTTTCTACTTAAAAACGATGATAAAAATCAGGTAATCACTTAGTTTTGTGTTACTTAAGTTTCATTAGTCGTGTAAAATCCAGTTAGTTAAGTATTTATAATATTTAAAGCAGTTTTAATTCCAATACCTTGTTCGTATTGAAATTTACAAGCAATTAAACTGCTTTCAATTGCTCCAATAGTTGCCAAAATATCATTGCTATTAACACTTCCCATATGCCCAACTCTAAAGTATTGAGTTTTGTGGGATGGTAATAAGCCACCAGCTATAATTACATTGTTATTTCCTATTTGTTTAAGGAAGTCTGCTCCGTTAATATTATTGGGGTAATATGTAGCAGTAAGTGTATTTGCTGAGTTATTTTTATGGTTTGGTAACAATTTCATTCCTATTGCTAACATTGCTTGACGAAAAGCAGTTCCTATTTTTTTGTGTCGAGCAAATCTATTATTAATTCCTTCATCAACAATTTGCTTTAAACTAATTTCTAAACCGGCAATTAAATTTACTGGAGGTGTTCCAAAATAGGATGGGTTTCTATTTTCATAGGCTTGCATAATTGGAAGCCAGTTTGTAAAGTCTGCATAGTAATTTTGTACTGGAGCTTTTCTATTTTTAAAAACAGCCATTGCTTTTTTAGAAGCCATCAATAATGCTAATCCAGGAGGAACACCAATAGCTTTTTGTGATGCTGTGAGCACTACATCAATTCCCCATTCATCTTGTTTTATTTCTTCACCAGCAACGGAACAAACACCATCTAAAATTGACAATGTGTTATATTTTTGAGCAAGTTTAGTAATTGGTTCAGGATTAACTAAAACACCAGTGGAAGTATCTACGTGGGTTATTGTTAGTAATTTATAGTCCTTTGTTGATAGTTCATTTTCTATTTTTTCTAAAGCAATTGTATTTCCAGGCTCAGTAGTTAAAATTGTCACATTTGCCCCATATCGTTTTACAATTTCAGCATAGCGTTCACCAAAATATCCGGTTGAAAGCACTAATACGTTATCATTAGGTTCAATTAAATTAACAGCAGCCATATCCATTGCTAATGTTCCTGATCCAGCAATTATAAAAGGTTGACCGGTTGGGCTTTGCCAAACTTCTCTCATCATTTCTAAACAGTTTCCAAAGGAATTGATAAAATTTGTGGCCACATGACTTGTAGTTGGTGCACCGATTGCTTGAAGTACTTCAGGTTCAAATTCAATAGGGCCTGGGATCATTAATAATTTTCTGCTTTTCATAAAAAGGGTTTCTAATTTGAGGCATTAAATTTACAAAAAGAAAAACCACCTTTAAAAAATTAAAGATGGTTTTTATAATTTCTCATTATATGAGAAAAATTTATGATACTAATATATTACATTGGAGGTAAATCACCTTCTCCTTTAGTTGGTAAATTACTATAACCCATTAAATATTCATCTACTTTTCTTGCAGCTTCTCTACCTTCAGAAATAGCCCATACGATTAAAGATTGTCCTCTACGCATATCTCCAGCTGTAAATATGTGTGGAACATTTGTTTGATATTCTTCAGTAGAAGCCTTGTAATTGCTTCTAAAATCTGTTTCAATACCTAATTTTTCGCTTAAGGTAGATTCTGGACCTGTAAATCCTAAGGCAAGTAATACCAAATCACAAGGCCAGGTTTTTTCTGTTCCAGGTACTTCTTTTAATGTTGGTCTTTCTCCTTCTTTATAAACCCATTCAATTTCTACAGTTTTTAAAGCTGTTAAATTTCCATCTTTATCGGTAACAAATTCTTTTGTTGAAATTAACCAGTTTCTATCGCAACCTTCTTCATGAGAAGAGGAAGTTTTCAACTTTAAAGGCCAAAATGGCCAAGGAGTTGAGTCACTTCTATCAGTTGGAGGTTTTGGCATAATTTCAAAATTAGTAACAGATTTTGCTCCATGACGATTGGAAGTTCCAATACAATCGGAACCAGTATCTCCACCACCAATTACAATAACATTTTTATCTGTAGCTAAAACCTGATCTTTAACTTCTTGTCCAAAAACAACCTTTGTTTGTTGTGTTAAAAAGTCCATAGCTTGCACAACACCTTTGCTGTCAGCTCCTTTTACAGGTAATGTTCTACGTTGTGTAGCCCCTCCACATAATACTACAGAATCAAAGTCGTCTAATTCTTCAACTGGAAAATTAACACCAACATTTGTATTTATTACAAATTTAATTCCTTCCTCTTCTAATATTGAAATTCTTCTGTCAATAATTTCTTTTTCCAATTTAAAATTAGGTATTCCATAACGCAATAAACCTCCGATAGCATCATCTCTTTCAAAAACAGTTACTGAATGTCCAGCTCTGTTTAATTGTTGTGCTGTTGCTAATCCTGCAGGACCAGATCCTATAACAGCAACTTTTTTACCAGTTCTGTTTGTTGGTGGTTCAGCAGTTATCCAACCTTCAGAAAAACCTTTTTCAATAATTACTTTTTCCAATTGTTCTATACTAATTGGGGGATCTATAATGCCCAATACACATGATTGCTCGCAAGGAGCAGGGCATAGTCTTCCAGTGAATTCAGGAAAATTATTTGTGGAATGTAATATTTCTAATGCTTTTTTCCATTCTCCTTTATGAACCATGTCATTAAAATCAGGAATTAAATTTCCTAATGGACAACCACTATGGCAAAAAGGAATTCCACAATCCATACATCGAGAACCTTGTTTCTCAATTTCTTCAGTTTTTAATGGAATTGTAAATTCTTTATAATCTTGTATTCTTTTTTTAACATCAAGGTTTGCCTCGTCTTGTCTTTCAAACTCTTTAAATCCAGTAACTTTCCCCATAATTAAGCAGTAGTTTTTTGGTTAATTAATTTTTCATTTTCCAACCTAATCAGTGCTTTTTTATAATCTGTAGGCATTACTTTAACAAAGTTTTTAAGATATTTTTCCCAATTGTCTAAAATTCTAAACGCCAATTCACTATTGGTATATTTAAAGTGATTTCTAATCAATTGTTTTAATTCTTGTTCATCATCAGAAGAAATAGGTTCAAATTCAATCATTTCCATATTGCATAAACCATTTTGGAATTTTTTACTTTCATCCAAAACATAGGCAATACCTCCACTCATACCTGCAGCAAAATTTCTTCCAGTTTTACCTAAAATAACAACTTTTCCACCAGTCATATATTCACAACCGTGATCTCCTACACCTTCAACTACAGCAGTTGCTCCAGAATTTCTTACACAAAAACGTTCACCAGCAATTCCATTAATATAAGCTTCACCGTTAATTGCACCATAAAGAGAAACGTTACCAACTATAATATTATCTTCTGATGCAAATGTTGCTTCTTCCGGAGTTTTAATAATTAATTTGGCTCCAGATAAACCTTTACCTAAATAATCGTTGGTATTTCCATCTACTTGCATTGTTAAACCTTTGGTTGCAAATGCACCAAAACTTTGTCCGGCAGAACCTTTAAACTTCAGTTTTAATGTATCTTCTGGCAATCCAATATCTCCATAAATTTTAGATAATTCATTACTTAAAATAGCACCAACACTTCTATCTGTATTTTTAATTGGAAATTCATATTCCATTTTTTCCTTTCTATAAATAGCCGGGTGTGCCCAACGGATAATTTCAAAGTCTAATACTTCATCTAAACCGTGATCTTGTTTTTCTGTATTATATAAAGGTTTTTGAGTTTCTGGTTTATGTAAGATTGAAGATAAATCTAATCCTTTAGCTTTATAATGATCAACTGCTTCATTTGTATTTAATTTTTGAGATTGACCAATCATTTCATTAATTGTTCTAAATCCTAATTCAGCCATTATTTCACGTAATTCTTTTGCAATAAAATACATAAAGTTAATAACGTGTTCTGGAGTTCCTTTAAAGTTTTTACGCAATTCAGGATCTTGAGTAGCGATACCTACCGGGCACGTATTTAAGTGACATGCACGCATCATAACACATCCAGAGGCTACTAATGGAGCAGTGGCAAAACCAAATTCTTCAGCACCTAATAAACAGGCAATTGCAACATCACGTCCCGTTTTTAATTGCCCATCACACTCTAATACAACTCGGTTTCTAAGTCCGTTTAATACTAATGTTTGTTGAGCTTCTGCAATACCAAGTTCCCAAGGTAAACCGCAATGTTTTAATGAAGTTAGAGGAGATGCTCCGGTACCACCATCATATCCTGAAACTAAAATCACATCAGCTTTTGCTTTTGCAACCCCAGCGGCAATAGTACCAACACCTACTTTTGAAACTAATTTTACATTAATTCTAGCTTCTCTGTTCGCGTTTTTCAAATCATATATTAATTGAGCTAAATCCTCAATTGAATAAATATCGTGATGTGGAGGAGGAGAAATTAAACCTACGTAAGGTGTAGAATTTCTGGTTTCGGCAATCCAAGGCAATACTTTTTCGCCAGGCAATTGACC
The DNA here is from genome assembly GCF_900188355.1 of Lutibacter flavus. Taxonomy (GTDB): domain Bacteria; phylum Bacteroidota; class Bacteroidia; order Flavobacteriales; family Flavobacteriaceae; genus Lutibacter; species Lutibacter flavus. The sequence continues at coordinate 34,164 of NZ_FZNX01000003.1, read as the reverse complement.
ACCTTCACCAGGTTTGGCTCCTTGAGCCATTTTTATTTGAATTTCCTGAGCATTTGTTAAGTAGTTTGTTGAAACTCCAAATCTACCTGATGCTACTTGTTTAATAGCACTATTTCGGCTATCTCCGTTTAAATCTTTTCTAAATCTTCTTTTATCTTCACCACCTTCACCAGAATTACTTTTTCCACCAATTCTGTTCATCGCAATGGCTAAGTTCTCATGAGCTTCTGCACTAATTGAACCATAAGACATTGCACCCGTTTTAAAGCGTTTTACAATTTCTGTCCAAGGTTCTACTTCTTCAATTGGAATTGGGTCAAAATTATTAAATTCTAACATTCCACGAAGTGTCATTAAACTTTTACTTTGCTCATTTATAGCTTTAGCATAAACACCATAAGTTTCATAGCTATTTGTTCTAACTGCTTGTTGTAATTTAGAAACAGTTGTTGGATTAAACATATGTCTTTCTGCATTACGTCTCCATCTATAATCTCCACCAATATTTAAACTTTCACTAGCGGCAATTTTTGATTTAGGAAATGCAGTTCTATGACGTAAGTATATTTCTTTTTCGATTTCGTATAATCCAATACCTTCAACTCTAGAAGGCGTATTTGGGAAATATTCATTAGTGAAATCACTTTTTAACCCAAGAATTTCAAAAATTTGAGAAGCTCTATATGAAAGTAGCGTAGAGATTCCAATTTTATTCATAATTTTTAAAACACCAGTTGCAATAGCTTTATTGAAGTTTGCAATGGCTTTTTCTTCTGAAATATCTTTAATCTCTTTTTTTCTAACCTGTTTTTGAATGATTTCATTAATCATATATGGATTAACCGCGCTTGCTCCGTAACCAAATAATGTTGCAAAATGGTGCGGTTCACGAGGTTCGGCAGATTCAATTACAATTCCAAATTGAGAACGTTGTTTTAATTTACTAAGTTCTGTATTTATATAAGAACAAGCCAATAGCATTGGTATTGGAGCATATGTTTTATTAACGTGTCTGTCAGATAAAATAACAATATTACAACCGTCAGTAACAGCTTTAGAAACTTCTTTTACCATATTTTTTAAAGCAGCTTCAATACCATTTAATCCTTTTGTAATATCATACAAAGCATCAACTGATACAGCTTCAAAATCTGGATGGTTTATTTCTCTAATTTTATCTAAATCTTCATTTGAAATTACCGGATTTTGAATTTTTAATTTCTGACATTGTTTTTCAGAAACCTCAAAAATATTTCCATCTCCACCAATTGGCAAACTAAAATCGGTTACAACTTCTTCTCTAATTCCATCTAAAGGAGGGTTGGTAACTTGTGCAAATAATTGTTTGAAATAGTTATATAATAATTGTGGTTGGTCAGATAAAACAGCCAAAGGAGTATCATTACCCATAGATCCAATTCCCTCTTTTCCAGAAATTGCCATTGGACTAATAATTTTATTTATTTCTTCAGTTGTGTACCCAAATATTTTTTGCCTATTTATTAAGCTGGTTTCTTCAATTGGACACATGTTTCCAGTATATGGAACATCTTTTAATCCGTGTAAATTTTTATTTAACCATTTTCTATAGGGTCTTTTAGAAACTACTTCATTTTTTATTTCTTCGTCATTTATAATTCTTCCGGCATTCATGTCAACCAAAAACATTTTTCCAGGTTCTAATCTACCATGGCTTACAACATTTTCAGGTTTAATATCTAATACCCCAGTTTCTGAAGACATTACAACATTTCCACTTTTAGTAACAGTATATCTAGATGGTCTAAGACCGTTTCTATCTAATAAGGCTCCAATAACATTACCATCTGTAAAAGGTACAGATGCTGGTCCATCCCAAGGCTCCATAATACAAGCATTGTATTCGTAAAAGGCCTTTTTACCATCGCTCATTGTTTTGTCTTTTTCCCAAGCTTCAGGAACCATCATCATCATTACTTCAGGTAATGAACGTCCAGTCATTAGTAATAACTCCACAACCATATCCATTGAAGCAGAATCTGATTTACCTTCTAATATTATTGGAAATAATTTTTTAATATCATCGCCAAAAACATCACTAGCCATTAATTCTTCACGTGCTCTCATACGGTTGACATTACCGCGTAATGTATTTATTTCACCATTATGACACATGTATTTAAATGGTTGTGCCAAATCCCAAGATGGGAATGTATTTGTTGAAAAACGTTGATGTACTAATGCTAAGCGAGTTACAACATCAGGGTTTGAAAGATCTGTATAATAGTTTCTAATATCTTCAGGCATTAATAAACCTTTGTATATTATAGTGGTAGATGAAAAACTAGGAAAATAGAATTTATCTCTATCTGATAGTTTTGATTTTGCAATTATTTGCTCAGATATTTTACGCGCTGCAAATAGTTTTGCATTAAATTGGTATTCGGTTAATTCCTGACCATTTTTTCCAATAAAAACTTGCTCAATGGCTGGTTCTATTTTAGAAGCCACATAACCTAGGTGTGCTTTATTTACAGGGACTTTTCTCCAGCCTAAAACGGCTAACCCTTGATTTTTAATTTCTTCCTCTAATACATTTTTACAGTAGTTAAGTTGATTGCTGCTTTGAGGTAAAAATGTCATTCCAACGGCATATTCTCTAGCTTCAGGTAAATTGAATGATGTGTTTTTTACAAAAAACTCATGAGGTATGTCTATTAGAATTCCTGCACCATCACCAGTTTTACCATCAGAACTTACTGCGCCTCTATGTTCTAGTTTTATTAGAATTTCTAAAGCGTCATGAATAATCTTATTGGATTTCTCGCCTTTAAGGTTACATATGAACCCTGCACCGCAATTATCTCTTTCAAATTCTGGAAGGTAAAGACCTTGTTTAATCATATTGTGTTTAGTTTAAATAATATTCACAAAAATAGATAAAATAATGGTGAACCTATTAACCAAATTGCGAAAACGTTGTAATTATGATAATGAAATAATTAAATTGTTGAAAAAAATAAAATCATTAAAATTCGCACTTGAATTTTATCAAATTAATAATGTTAAGTTAAGAAAAAAGAAACTATTTGAGATGTAAAATAGTTTAATAATCAGATTTTAGTTTATAAGAATATATGTTTTGTTTTGATTTATTATGCTAATTTGATATATTTATGCAAAATTAATATATATGAATATCGAGTTCTGTCCTAATTGTAGTTCAACTGAGTATGTTAAAAGTGGAATTATTAAAAAAAGACAACGATTTAAGTGTAAAAAATGTGGATATTATTTTACGGTAAATAAAATTGGTAAGCAGATAGACTCTTATTATGTTAATAAAGCATTACAGTTATATTTGGAAGGGTTAAGCTATAGGGAGATTGAACGAATTTTAGGCGTTTCGCATGTTAGTATTATAAATTGGGTGAAAAAATACAATATTAAACGTCCGTATAGTTTTGAATACCACTCAACTTATAAAATTCTGAATGCTCAGGAATTGGCAAAATATTTTACAGATAATAAAAATTTAATTGGTGCTGGGGTTGTTGTAACTGAGCTTGGTGACAAATATATGTTGATTCGTTGGGAGCGTTTTAAAGAATAACTATATCAATTAGCAAAATTATATATTGAATTTCATTTAGGTTTGTTTTCTTGTCATATTGCATTGGTCAAAAAAATATGCTTTTAAGCATATTTCATTAATCAAATAACTATCAATATGAAAAAAATCAAAATACTATTGTTCACTGTATTTCTACTATCTTTTCATTTTTCTTTTTCGCAAGGCTCACCAGATTATAACGGTGGTTTTAAAATTAAGTTTAATGATGACGGCAGTAAGTACTTAAGGGTTATCTCGTGGGGTCAATTTCAAGCTGCATACAATGATAATGTTCCTGAAACAGCAAGTAACTTAAGTTTTAATGTAAGAAGAGCTCGAGTTTTATTGCTATCTCAAATATCAAAGAAATTTTTATTGCTTACTCATTTTGGATTGAATGGATTAAACAGTGCTACTTTACACCCTGTTGGGAAAGGCGATGGGAACCAAATTTTTATGCATGGAATATGGGGGCAATGGAATTTAAACGACAATCATACCGTTGGAGGTGGATTGCATTATTGGAATGGTATTTCAAGATTGAATAACCAAAGTACCTTAAATTTATTAACGCTAGATAATAATCGTCAATCTTGGGCAACAATTGGATTATCAGATCAGTTTGCTCGTCATTTGGGATTCTTTGTAAAAGGGAAATTAAATAAATTTAAATATCAATTAGCCATAAACGATGCCATTTCAAATGGTTTGGATATGCGTACTCCAGAAAACGGAGGGTCTGCTGTATATGGCGGTAAGAGAATTTTAGGTTCTAAAGATGCTGGTTTTGCTTATGCAGGATATTTTGAGTATAACTTTTTAGATCAAGAATCAAATACATTACCTTATAAAGTTGGAACCTATTTAGGAACAAAGAAAGTATTTAATTTAGGTGCAGGTTTTTTTACTCATCCTAAAGGTTCTGTTGTGGCAACTTCATCAGGAAGTATGGAGGGAGACAATGTTTCAATTTTAGCAGTTGATGCTTTTTACGATGCTCCATTAAGTGATGATGGTAGTGCAATTACGGCTTATGCTACATATCAGACAAATGATTATGGGAAAGATTATATGTATAGTGCATACGGAACTGGAAACATGTTTTATTCACACGTTGGGTATTTGATTTCGGGTGATGTTAAAAAGGCGAGATTTCAGCCTTACTTATCTTATGGATCAAATAGCTACGACGCTTTAGATGATAGTCGAAATGTATTTGGTTTAGGAACAAACATGTTTTTGAGCGGGCACAATTCAAAATTTACTTTAGAATACAAGAATCAAAAATTTGGAGAGAATACAACTGGCACTGTTACACTTCAGGCAATGATTTATTTATAATATTTAAAAAACAACTATTATGTCAAAACAAGATATGAAAGCATATTGGAAAGAAAACCTTGGATATTTAGCAATATTACTAAGTATATGGTTTTTGGTTTCCTATGTGTTCGGAATTTTATTAGTAGATCAGTTAAACTCCATTAAGATGGGCGGATTTAAGCTCGGGTTTTGGTTTGCGCAACAAGGATCAATGTATGTATTTGTTATCTTAATATTCGTCTATGTAAAATTGATGAATAAATTGGATAAAAAATATGGTGTTGACGAATAATTAATTTAAAAAAATAAAATAATCATGGGGATATTAACATGGACATGGATACTTGTTGGAATTACATTTGCACTATATATAGGGATTGCAATTTGGGCTAGAGCAGGATCATCAAAAGAATTTTATGTAGCAGGTGGAGGAGTTCCTCCAATATTAAACGGTATGGCTACAGCGGCAGATTGGATGTCAGCCGCATCGTTTATCTCTTTAGCCGGAATAGTTTCATTTACTGGATATGATGGTTCAGTTTACCTTATGGGTTGGACTGGAGGTTATGTACTGTTGGCACTTTTATTAGCGCCATATTTAAGAAAATTTGGAAAATTTACAGTGCCAGATTTTATTGGTGATAGATATTATTCAAACACTGCTCGTGTTGTAGCTGTTATTGCAGCTTTAATTGTATCATTTACATATGTTGCAGGACAAATGAGAGGTGTTGGAATTGTATTTTCTCGTTATCTTGAAGTAGATATTAATACTGGAGTTTATATTGGGATGGCAATTGTTTTATTTTATGCCGTTTTAGGTGGAATGAAAGGAATTACCTATACACAAGTAGCACAATATTGTGTGTTGATTTTTGCATTTATGGTACCGGCAATATTTATTTCATTTCAAATGGCAGGAAATCCAATTCCACAATTAGGATTTGGAGGAAGCGGTGAAGATGGTATTTATTTGCTAGATAAATTAGATGGCTTGTCAACGGAACTTGGTTTTCATGAATATACTTCTGGAAGTAAATCTATGATTGATGTATTTGCTATTACAACCGCATTAATGGTTGGGACTGCTGGACTGCCTCACGTAATTGTTAGATTCTTTACAGTACCAAAAGTAAAAGATGCACGTGTATCGGCTGGTTGGGCATTATTATTTATTGCAATTTTATACACAACTGTGCCAGCCGTAGCTGTTTTTGCTAGAATTAAATTAATAGAAACAGTGAGTAATGCTGAATATGCAGAATTACCTGAATGGTTTGGAAACTGGGAAAAAACAGGTTTATTAAAGTTTGATGATAAAAATGCAGATGGTGTTGTTCAATATGTTGCTGATAAATCAGTTAATGAATTAACAATTGACCGTGATATAATGGTATTGGCAAATCCAGAAATTGCACAATTACCAAATTGGGTAATTGCTTTGGTTGGCGCCGGTGGTTTAGCTGCTGCATTATCAACAGCAGCAGGTTTGCTACTCGTTATTGCTTCATCAATTTCACACGATTTATTTAAGAAAATTATAAAACCAGATATTTCTGAAAAAGGAGAACTAATGGCTGCGCGATTAAGTGCATTCGTTGCCGTTCTAATTGCAGGGTATTTTGGTATTAACCCGCCGGGATTTGTCGCCGCAGTGGTTGCATTAGCCTTTGGATTAGCAGCTGCATCATTTTTTCCAGCAATTTTGCTAGGTATTTTTGATAAACGAATGAACAAAGAGGGAGCAATATCAGGAATGATAATTGGACTTACATTAATGTTCTTTTATATGGCAAAATATAAATTACATTGGATTGGTGACCCTGCAGTGGATACTGCTGAAAACTGGTGGTTTGGAATATCACCTGAAGGATTTGGTACAGTAGCTATGGTAGTGAACTTTGTAGTTTCATTAGTAGTTTCTAGAGTAACACCAGCACCACCACAAGATGTTCAAGATATTGTAGAACATATTAGAATACCTTCTGGAGCCGGAGAGGCAAGTGGTCATTAAAGAATAGATAATCTTCAAAACAGCACTATAAATAATATAGTGCTGTTTTTATTATATTTAGATATAATTTAATAAGCAGTGAAAAAAAGACATCAGCAAAAATTAATTGTACTTTCGGTTATATTATTGTGTTTGTTTAATATCCCAATAATATTACTCTTTAATAGTAGTAAAACTATCTTTAGTTTTCCTGTAATGTATTTTTACATATTTTTTGTTTGGATTGCTAGTATTATTATCTCATATATAGTTCTAAAAAAATATTATGAGTAGTTTTTTAGTCATATCGATAATATTAGTTTACTTAGGAGTAATTTTTTATGTTGCTTATTGGGCAGAAAAAAACTCAAAAAGTAAATGGGTAAATAACCCATATGTTTATACTTTATCTTTAGCAGTCTACTGCACAGCTTGGACGTATTATGGAAGTGTTGGATTGGCAGCTACTTCTGGTTTAAAATTCTTAACAATTTATTTGGGACCAGTTATTATAATTCCTACCTGGATAATATTAATGCGAAAAATTATTAGAATTTCTAAAGGAAATAAAATTTCATCTTTGGCTGATTTTATTTCTCTGCGTTATGGAAATGATCGGTTTTTAGGAGCATTGGTTACCATAATTTGTGTGCTGGCAATTGTACCTTATATTTCATTACAACTTAAAGCTATTTCTGAAACTTTTAATGTAATTACAAATCACAATATTGTTGCAAATTCTATAATTAATGATACCACTTTTTATATCGCAATTTTGCTGGCAATATTTGCAGCCTTTTTTGGAACGCAACATACAGATGCGTCTGAAAAGCATAAAGGAATTATTACTGCAGTTGCCTTAGAATCAATTATAAAATTGATTTTCTTTTTAGTTATTGGAGTTTATGTAACATTTTATTTATTTGAAGGACCCTCAGATATTTATGAAAGAGCTTCAGTACTGCCAAATTTTGAAATCCAACAAAAAATTAATGGTTTAGAAGGTGGGTTTAATTGGTTTTTTTTAAGCTTATTGTCAATGATTGCTATTATGTTACTTCCAAGACAATTCCAGGTAACTGTTGTTGAAAATGAAAGAGAAAAATATTTGAAAAAAGTGACTTGGTTATTTCCATTGTATTTATTGTTATTTAACATTTTTGTAATATTTATTGCCTGGGGAGGAAATGTAGTTTTTCAAAACCAACAGGTTGATGCGGATCTATTTACATTAATGTTGCCTTTGCAAAATGGCAATGAGTTTTTAGCATTGTTAGTTTTTTTAGGTGGTTTTTCAGCTGCAATTTCTATGGTAGTGATTTCTACTTTAGCACTGTCTACCATGTTAAGTAATAATTTAATTATACCATATGGTTTTTTAGGGAAATTTAGTAAAGGTGAGTCTGATGAAAATACAGAATCGATTAAAACCATTAGAAGATTAGCTATTTTTATTTTAATAATTGTTGCATATTTTTTCTATAGAAGTTTTACTTTAGATAGGTCTTTAGTTTCTATTGGGTTAATTTCTTTTGTAATAATTGCGCAATTAGCACCTTCATTTTTTGGTGGTTTATTTTGGAGAAGAGGTTCTTCAAAAGGAGCAATTTATGGAATAATAATCGGGTTTTTAATTACAGTTTATACCTTAATTATACCCTTTACAATTGATTCTCAATTGTATTCAACATCCTTTATAAATGAAGGTTTATTTGGTATTAATTTACTAAAACCATATGAGCTTTTTGGATTGCAAATTTTTGAACCTGTTCCACATTCGTTTTTTTGGAGCTTGTTTTTTAATGTGATTGTATATTCCCTTATTTCAGTTGGTACCGCTGGTAATTATAGAGAACGGAATTTTGCAGAAATGTTTGTTGATAATAATAAATACGCATCGTTGCATGAAAATGCTTATGTATGGAAAGGAGAAGCTTATGTTAAGGATATTAGAAAGGTTTTAACTCGGTTTTTAGGTGAGAAAAGAACAGAGAGAGCATTAAAATTATTCTTTATGAAATATGATATTAATGAAAAAACACTATTTGCAGATGCCAGATTGGTTAATTTTAGTGAAAAACTACTTACTGGAAGTATTGGAAGTGCTTCTTCTAGAATTTTAATTTCGTCAGTAGTTAAAGAGGAAGAAATAAGTTTACCTGAAGTATTAAATATTTTAGATGAAACTCAAAAAGCAAAAGAATCTAATAAAGAATTGCAAGAACGTGACAAGCAAAAAGATGATTTTCTAGATACAGTTGCTCATGAGTTGAAAACGCCAATAACTTCTATTAGAGCACTTTCTGAAATATTGCTAGATGACGATGAAATTGAAAATGAAACTAAAAGGAAATTTTTATCAAGTATTTTAAGCGAAAGCGAAAGAGTAAGTAGGTTAATTAATAATATTTTAGATTTAGAAAAGCTGGCGGCCGGTAACGAAAAATTAGAATTGGTTGAAAATTCAATTAAAAATACAATTCAAAAATCAATTGATGCTGTTAGGCAGTTAGCAAACAATAATCAAGTTTATATTAATGATGAAGGTGTGCAAGATTTTAAATTATTTTATGATGATGATAGAATTCAGCAAGTTATAATCAATCTATTATCTAACGCTATAAAATTTTCCAGCAATAAAAACGGCAAAGTTTATATTTTCACAGTAATAGATAAAAATGTTATTGAAGTTTTGGTTGAAGACAATGGAAAAGGAATTGAAGGAGATGATTTAATATCAATTTTCAATAAGTTTTATCAAGCTAAAAATCAAACTATTTTAAAACCAATTGGAAGTGGCTTAGGTTTAGCTATAACTAAGCAAATTATTAAAAGTCATAATGGTAAAATTTGGGCAGAAAATATAAAACCTCTGGGAGCAAGATTAACTTTTACATTACCAATAAAAAGAGAATAAAATGAAAAAGATATTAATTGTTGATGATGAACCTAACATTGTAATGTCATTAGAATACATTTTTAAAAAGGAAAATTTTGAAGTGTTTATTGCACGTGATGGAGCCGAGGCTATTGAAATAGCGGAAAATAATATTCCAGATATCATATTATTGGATATTATGATGCCAAATGTAGATGGTTATCAGGTGCTTAGCTATTTAAAACAAAGCCAGAATTTAAATGAAATTAAAGTGATTTTTCTTTCTGCAAAAAATAAATTATCCGACATAGAATTAGGTTTGCAATTGGGTGCAGATAAGTATATCGCTAAACCTTTTTCTACAAAAAAATTGATGAAAGAGGTAAAAGAATTGTTAAAATAAATTATTAGAATCCAATGTAGTTTGGATTTAACAACAAAAACCATATTAAATATGAGCTATCAAAAACATTATAATAGAAGTATTGAAAACCCTGAGCAGTTTTGGGAAGAACAAGCGAAAAATATTGAATGGTATCAACAACCAAAATCAATTTTATCAAAAGATGAAAATGGTTTTGATCGTTGGTTTGCTGATGGGAAATTAAATGTTTGTTATTTAGCATTAGATAAGCATATTGAAGATGGATATGGAGAGCAAACTGCAATAATTTATGATTCACCCGTAACTCAACGAAAATTACAATATAGTTTTAATGAGGTTAAAAGTGAAGTTGAACGCTTAGCTGGGGGGCTTCGCGATTTAGGAGTTAAAAAAGGAGATACTGTAATAATATATATGCCAATGATTCCACATGCGGCATTCAGTATGCTGGCTTGCGCTAGAATCGGTGCAATACATTCAGTTGTTTTTGGAGGTTTTGCACCTCATGAATTGGCAATTAGAATAGACGATTGTAAGCCAAAAGTGATAATAACTGCTACTTCAGGAATTGAGGTTGATAGACTTATAGCTTACAAACCAATGGTTGATGAAGCAATTGAAAAAGCAACTCATAAACCAGATAAAGTAATTGTTTTTCAACGCAGGTTGGGAGCGCTAATGACAAAAACACATCGTTTTGTAGGGTATAGAGAATTAGTTGAAAAATCTAAACCGGCAGAATGTGTTGAGGTTTCTTCAACAGATCCGTTATATATTTTATACACTTCAGGGACCACTGGAAAACCAAAAGGTATTTTACGTGATAGTGGTGGTTATGCTACTGCCTTAAAATATTCAATGAAAAATGTTTATGGAGTAGAAGAAGGAGATGTGTTTTGGTCTGCATCTGATGTTGGTTGGGTTGTAGGACATAGTTATATAGTTTATGGACCACTTTTAAACAGAAATACTACAATAATATATGAAGGAAAACCAATTAAAACTCCAGACGCAAGTACTTTTTGGAGAATAATTAGTGAGAATAATGTGAAAGTAATGTTCACTGCTCCAACGGCAATAAGAGCTATCAAAAAAGAAGATCCGGATGGTGAGTTAATGAAAAAATACGATTTAAGTTGTTTGAAATATCAGTTTCTTGCCGGAGAACGTTGTGATATTGCTACATTAAATTGGTTAGAAGATAAATTACAAGTTCCTGTAATCGACCATTGGTGGCAAACAGAATCTGGTTGGCCAATGGCTTCAAATATGATGGGAGTGGAGGCGCTACCTGTTAAACCGGGATCTGCATCAAAACCAGTAAGTGGTTATGATATTCAAATATTAAATAGGGATGGACAGAAAGTTGGTGCAAATGAAGAAGGGTTTGTAGCTGTAAAATTGCCACTTCCTCCTGGAAATTTGTTAAATATTTGGGAAAACACAGATCGATTTGTAGAGGGGTATTTGAAAAAATTTGAGGGATATTATTTTTCTGGTGATGGCGGTTACATAGATGAAGATGGTTATGTATTTATAACAGGTAGGGTAGATGATGTAATAAATGTTGCCGGTCATAGATTGTCTACTGCTGAAATGGAAGAAATTGTTTCTTCGAATCCTTCCGTTGCCGAATGTGCAGTTTTCGGAATTGAGAATCAATTAAAAGGGCAAATTCCTTTAGCTCTAGTTGTTCTTAAATCTGGAGATTATGTATCAAGTTTTGAGTTAGAATACAATATTGTTCAAACAGTTAGAAAACAAATTGGGGCAGTTGCAGCTTTAAGAAAAGTATTAATAGTAAAGCGTTTACCTAAAACTCGATCAGGAAAAATTCTAAGAAAATTATTGAGAAATATTGCTGATGGAGTTGAATATACAATTCCTTCAACAATTGATGATCCTGAAATTATTTCAGAAATCACTCACGAATTCAAGTTACATAAAATTGGAATTTTTGAGCACGCTACAATTGAAGAAAAGGAAACACTTGATGATTTACAAGTGAATTCATTTATAAAATATTATAAGTCTTATCAACATAGTGTAAATGATCCCGAGGGATTCTGGTCTCAAATTGCGGATACTTTTACTTGGCGTAAAAAGTGGGATAAAGTAGTTGAATATGATTGGGAAACCCCAAAATTCGAATGGTTTAAGGGAGCCAAATTAAATATTACTGAAAATTGTTTGGATCGTCATTTAGATAAAAGAGGAGATGATTTAGCTATTATTTGGGAGCCAAATGATCCAAATGAGGCAAATAGAAATTTCACATATAAAGAGTTGCATTCCGAAGTAAGTAGGTTTGCTAATGTGTTAAAAAATAATAATGTAGGTAAAGGAGATAGAGTGTGTGTTTATATGCCTATGGTTCCGGAATTGGCAATTGCAGTTTTGGCTTGTGCAAGAATTGGAGCAGTGCATTCAGTGGTTTTCGCAGGATTTTCATCAGTAGCATTATCAACAAGAATTAATGATGCAGAATGTAAAGTTTTATTAACCACAGATGGAGTTTTTAGAGGTAAAAAAGCTGTGGATTTAAAAGGAATTGTTGACGAAGCATTAGAATCTACACCAACAATTGAAACTTCAATTGTTCTTAATAGAATCAATTCTGAAGTAACAATGAAAGCAGGTCGGGATGTTTGGTGGCATGATGAATTGGAGAAAGTAAATGATATTTGTCCAGCTGAAGAAATGGATGCAGAAGATATGTTATTCATATTATACACTTCTGGTTCAACTGGAAAACCAAAAGGAATGGTACATACCTGCGCAGGTTATATGATTCATACAGCATACAGTTTTAAAAATGTGTTTCAATATCAACATGGTGATGTTTATTTTTGTACCGCTGACATTGGTTGGATTACTGGTCATTCTTATATTGTTTATGGACCATTAGCGGCAGGAGCAACTACTTTAATGTTTGAAGGAATTCCTTCGTATCCAGATTATGGGCGATTTTGGGAAATTGTTGAAAAACATCAGGTAAATCAATTTTACACTGCACCAACTGCGATTAGAGCATTAGCTGCACAACCTAATGAGCTAATTGAAAAACACGATTTAAGTTCTATTAAAGTTTTAGGTACGGTGGGAGAGCCAATTAATGAGGAAGCTTGGCACTGGTATAATGAGAAAATTGGTCAACAAAAATCTCCAATTGTAGATACTTGGTGGCAAACAGAAACTGGAGGAATAATGATATCTCCTTTAGGTGGAGTAACTCCAACAAAACCAACTTTTGCAACGCGCCCATTACCAGGAATTCAACCTTGTTTGGTTGATGAAAATGGGGAGGAATTAATGTCAAATCCTTCGGAAGGTAAATTATGTATTAAATATCCTTGGCCATCAATGGCACGAACTATTTATGGCGATCATAAGCGTTATAAAGAAACCTATTTCTCGGCTTTTCCAGGGAAATACTTTACAGGAGACGGTTCCTTTAGAGATTTAGAAGGAAATTATAGAATTACAGGTAGAGTAGATGATGTTGTTATTGTTTCCGGACATAATTTAGGAACAGCACCAATTGAAAATATAATAAATGAGCACAATAATGTGGTTGAATCTGCAATAGTAGGATATCCGCACGATATAAAAGGGAATGCTTTATATGCGTATGTTATTGTATATGAAACTCCTGAAAATGATGATTTCTTAAGAAAAGAAATTAACGATTTAATTGCTCGAACTATTGGACCGATAGCAAAACTAGATAAAATTCAATTTGTTCCAGGATTGCCTAAAACACGTTCAGGTAAAATTATGCGTAGAATTTTAAGAAAAATTGCAGAGAATGAAACCTCTAATTTAGGTGATATTTCAACTTTATTAAATCCAGATGTAGTTGCGGCTATAATGGATGGATCATTGGTTAAATAAAATGCTAGATTCTTTAGCTAAAAACGCCTTCAAATTTTTGAGGGCGTTTTTAAATTAAACCTTCTTTATTTGAAGTTCTAAATAAATCGGAATAATGAACCGTTCTTTCCTTTTTTAATTTTGATAATATTTTTAAGAATAAAAGTGCTGTAATAAAAGCATCTCCAGAAGCGGTATGCCTGTCATGTTTTGGAATATTAAATTCATCGCACAAAACGTCTAAATTAAAATGGTTTTCTTTTTTACCTTCTAATTTTTTGTATAAAATACCTGTATCAATACTTTTATTTTTAAGTTTTGGGAGATTTATTCTTTTTAATGAAGCATTTATCATTTCAATATCAAAAGCAGCGTGGTGCGCAACTAAAACAGCGTTTCCTAAAAAGGAAATAAATTGTTGAATTGCTTCATTTTCATTGCTTTTTATTAGTTTTCCTTCTTTTAATAATCCGTGTATTTCAACAGTTTCGGTATTAAATTCGTTTTGGGTTATGTAAACTTCAAAATTGTCAGCAACATCAATAGTATTATTAAAAACGCCAATTGCTCCAATAGATAGAATTCTGTCTTTTTCAAGATCTAAACCTGTAGTTTCTGTATCAAAAATAACAAAACGTGTATCTTCTATTTTTTTTGAAGGTTTTTGCTTGAAACTTTTAAGGTAGTTTTTATAGAATTCAGGATATGTTTTTTGTTTAAAAAAAGAGAACATCAATTAGTTTTTTATTTCTTAATAAAGATATACAATATTTAAAAAGTTATTTCAAAAACAAAAAATTTAATTGTTTTCTGCTTTTAGTGTCTAAAAAGAGGAAACCAATATTTGTTATAAAATGGCTAAATAATACAGCTATAATTGCACCAGTAATTTCGTATTTTGGAATTAATATCATTGAAAGAATTAAATTTGAAATGCAGCCTAGAATAAACCGATATACGTTTTTTTCAATATGATTTGTAATAATTAGGTGTTTTTCAAAAATCATACCTATAAAAATAAATAGAGGTGCCCAACTAAATAGTTTTAGCATGTTATTAATTTTAAGAAAACTTTTATCAAAAAAATTATTTAAAATGTGATAGCTAAATAAGTTGTAACAAATAATAATTAAAACTCCTAATGCTAGCATATAAATAATTATTGAACTTATTTTTTGATAATATACTCGAAGATTTGTTGTGTAAGATTCTGCTAAAGAAGGAAACAATGCGTTTATAATAGAAAAACCTATACTCCAAGTTAAAGTTATTATTAAATAGTAAATGGTTGAATACAATCCATAGGATTCATCGCCATGATAATATTTTAAAATAAAATCGTCTGTTACAATATAAATTAAAATTAAAAAGTTAGACAATATTAACGGAAAAGAATTTTTCAAAAGATATTTAGCCAATACTTTAGAAAATACAAGATCTTTAAAGCTAAAAATGTTTTTAGTTTTTATAATGCTATAATATATAATGCTTTGGATTAAAAAGTCTAAAATAATAAGTGAAGCAAAATATTCAATTCCAATTTGATTCTTAACTCCGTAATATTGAAGTAGTACAACAATTAATAAACTGATAGATTTACTTATAAATACATATTTAGTTTGTTTTATAGCGTGAAAATAATATTCAAAAACATCAAACACTCTTACTAAATAACTAAAACAAATTAAAAGGTATAGTATTAATAAATTATTATCTATAAAAAAATAAGTATAAGTAAATATAACAATTAAGCTTAGGAGCCAACTAGCAGTTCTTAAATACAATGCTGTTGCAAGTATAAATTTTGTGCGTTTAGGGTAAAAAATAAGTTCACGAATGCATATTGCAGAAAGTCCTAAGAATATAATTGGAGTGAAAAAGTTAACAAATGTTTCCGCAAATTTTAGTTTGCCAATATTGAGTACCCCAAGTGAGTTAAAAATTTTAGGAATAATAATTATTGCAACTAATAAACTAGTCAATTTTTCAGCAATAAACCATTTAGTATTTAAAAAATCTTGTTTGCTAAAAAGTTGCGGCATATTTTTTGTCTCAAATATAGAACTATTAAAGTTTTTTCTTAATCTTTGTTACAAAATTATCTAAGTGACCGCTGAATTCTTTAGAAGGTATTATATTCTTAAAATTGTTTCAAATCCAAAATATTTTGGTATTTATAATGATGAATTTGTGTTGCGCCACGAACTTCAAAAAGTACTTATTAAAAAGTTTGAAGAGTTTAAAGGAAATACTTTTTTAGATAAACTAAAATTTAACAGTGAAAAAACGTTACGCAGAGATTTAGTTTATATTAAAGAATTTTTTGGAGTTGAAATTAAACTTAAAAGGAATTTTGGTTATTATATAAAAGGAGGTAAGCTTTCGTTAGAAATGGAAAATGTGTTTTATAGGGTAGAACACTTATTAATTAGTAAGAAAGCGGCAGAAAGCAGTTCTTTTATAACGTTAGATAAGGCAACTTTAAATACTAACATAGATTTATTGAGCTTGATAAATGCTATTGAACATAAATTTTTAGTTCATATATCTTACAATGGTTGGTATGATGATAATAAGTTTGAAAGTGTTGAAAAAACACAATTTCAACCATTGCATATTAAAGAAAAGCACAAATCTTGGCACTTAATTGCCTATGATATTAATAATAAAAAAATAAAGACTTTTTACTTAGATGAACGTTTAGATAAAATTCAAATTTTTAATAAGATAGTTGAAGATTCAATTGAATTTAATGAAGATGAGTATTTTAGATATTCAATTGGAATTTTAAGTGAAGGTTTAAAAGTTGAAAAAATTAGAATTAAAGTAGCCAATCATCATTTAAAGTACTTATTAGCCAGCCCTATTCATAAAAGTCAAAAATTAATTTCTTTTGCCAAGGAAATGGACTCAAATGAACATAATTATTCAAATCCTGATATGTGGGGCGAAGTTGAGGTTACTTTAAAAGCTAATTATGAGTTTGTTATGGAAATGCTTAAATACAACCAATGGGTTAAAATTATTTCTCCAAAACCTGTTGTAGATTACTTCAAAGAACATTTGGATTTAATTGCCGAATACTACAAATAATATTTATATATAATAATTCTTTTTACTTAAACGGACTTTGTTTGTCCGTTTGAGCAAGGTATGTTTGTCTTAATCCTAAAAAGGAATTATGGCAACATTTGAAATTAAAACCAAGCAAACCATTAATGTTAATGGAGAATATATAAATGAAGGATTGTCTGTACAAATTAGTTCCATGTATTCAAACCCTTTTGATGAAGTTGAAAAAATACACAAAGCCTTTACAAGAGTACACGGTATTGATTTTAAAAAGGAAGGGTATTTGAATTCTGGGTATTTTGAGTTTGAGAGGGTTTGATGGCTGGTTTTGAAATTGAAATTATAAAAAAGGGTTGCTGAAAACTTAGAGTAAGCTAACATTAAAATAGTAAATATGGCAACGTATAAATGTAGAGTTTGTGGAATTACAAAAAATGACACTCTTCTTTCAAAAATGGGGACTACTACAAAATGTAAACAACCTAATTCTAGCGCTACTCTTTCAAGTCATTCTTGGGTTAAAATATCGAACGAAAATAATTGATTTATAGAAATCAATTTAATTTGAATGAAATGTTAGTGCTTTTTTTAAAAGATTATAAAACAATATAAAATGAGTTATGAAAAAATTTTAATGGGTAATTTGAGAATTCATTATCCTGGATTGGTAAAAACAATTCAAGAGTTAGCAATTCAATTATCAAAGAGTGGAGAAATATTAAACAGAAGGGGACTTGTGTCATATCTTAATTTGAAATATGATGACCTTGATCTGAAGGAAGGTCTTTTTATAAAAAATCTATTAAAAGATGCTTATACAAATTCTCTACATTCCAAAACAATTAGTGATGCTATTATTTATAATTTCAAGGAAAATATAGGAAATGATAGGATTTATAATCCAGACAGAATATTTATAAATTGTTCTTCTTTAAGTTTTACAGATGAGTATCAAATGTCATTTAGCAATAATGTTAATTTAATTGAAAAGAGCATTCATTTAATTAAAGACAATAATTCAGTTGGTGTAATTAATAATCTGTTAAAAAGTAATGAAGAAATTAGAGAAGACGAAGTTTTTTCAATTACAGGAAGTAGTAAGGTTGATGCCGCCTATAAATATGGAAGAGAAATAGTTTCAGGTTATAAAAAACTTATTGAGGAATATGAACATATAAAGGATCTTAATTTAAATGTAATTAGTGATTTTGAATTTTTGCGAAATGAATTAAAACTATTAAGAGAAGATTTAATTCAACTTTTAATTGATTTATTTGGGGATAGAATAAAACAAACGAATCCAGATTTATTTGATTTTAATAGTGTGGAATGGTTAGATTTTGAAGATGCTTGGGAGAAAATTGACCTCTATTTTTTGAGCTTAAATAAAGATTTGGAAATTTTTGATGAGGCTTTTAATGCTCAAATGAAAACATTGCTTAACACTGGGTTAAGTAGTGGAAAAAAGATTTTTGATAATACATTAAATACATTTGAAAAGAGCGGTGCAATTTCAAAAAAAGATATTAAAGGGAAAGTTTCAGGAGCCATTGTTGGCCTTGCAATTGATGCGACTTTTAGTGTGTTGAAATCAAGAAGTGAATCTAAAAAAACTGTAGCTAAAATATATAGAGATATTGAATTAATAAAGGAACAGATGCATAATGATAGTGAAAAAATTATATCTGACATATTACGATTGGGAGGGCTTTATTCAAAATTGAAGGATAAATTAATACCAAGTTTTAAATTATTTATTGATAGTATTTCTCAAATTGTAATTACAGATATTAAGCCTTTATATACTGAAATTCTTACAATAGGGAATGTAAATGAGCTTAGAGATAAAAATTCAAAGTTACTGAAAGAAAAACGGGATATAGAAAGAGAATTAGTGGATATAAAATGGAACTTTCGTTTTATAGATGAAGAAAAAGAAAAGTATGTTAAATTGTTAAGCAATAGTAACTTTGAATATAATTATATTTTCACCATAAGACCAAAAAAGCCGTCAACCTTATATTCTATAATTTCATTAGGTAATGGAAATAAACTATATAATGAAGTAGAAAAGGAATGGAAAGAAAATTGTGAGCCTTTTGTAGAGCTTTATAAATCGTGGGAAGTTGCATTAAAAGATGAAGATGTTTTAAAGAAAATCGCAGAAAATGACATTACTCTTTTAGAAGAAAGAAAGTTGAAATTAGAAGGTTTGTTAAAAGAAAATTCATTTAAGATTTTTAATCAATTTAGTGAGAGTAATTACTCGAAAGATAAATTAGAAGCATTAATGAAGAGTGTCAAAATAATTTCAGATGCTTCAAAAACAGTATTATCCGCAGAACTAAAGAAAAAAGAAGTTTCATTATCTTTTAATTAAAATATGGATAAAATAAACTTAGCAGATAACAATTATGATTATTTAGAAAGGCATCAAAGCCAATTAATTCTCTTTGAGAATATAAAGCGTGTTTCATGTGAGATTCTTTTTAAAGAAGAAAATAAAACAAAAATAATAAACGGACTTAAAATCAAGATTGATCGTAATGAATATATGTCTTTTTTGTCGGATAATCAAAAGTACACCTTGATAAATTTAGGAATTGAAGTTGTTCAAAATGAAATTGATATTCTTGTTTTAAACAAAGAAAAGGATATATTGAGAATCTCAAATTTAATAATTAAGGAAAAATTTTTCAATAATTTTTCAAAAAAAATAGAAAATCTAAAACTTCAAATTATTAAAAATAAATCTGATTTCAATGAGGTTGAAAAGATGCTATCGAATGGTTTAAATTCTCTTGAAGAAGTTGCTTCTATTATAAGCGTAAATAATAAACAAAAAAACAAAAAAAATATTGACATTGAAATTAGTGATTTTTTCAATGGAGAAAATATTGAATTCTAAAAAATGAATAAATAATTATGAAAATAGAAACTTATTTAAGAAAAAATAAATTAGAAATGTCTACTGCTGTAAAAAAATTTTTACTAGGGAAAGAATTTAATCTTTTTGTTACAGAAGAAGACGATCATATTAAAAATACTTTTAAATCTAATAAGAAGGAGTTTGGGGATTATATTTATAAATTTAATTACTATTTATTTGTTCTAATATTATCCATTTTTCTAATCTCTCCTGGTTATAGGTCTGGTCTATCTATTTTCGTTATAATTTTTGGTTTAAAACCATTAAGTCATTATTTATCTTTAAAAAATAAGGTTGCTCGAGTTAACATTACAGGTTACAAAAAAATAAAAAGCAGCTAAAATTTAGGAGGTGAAAATAAATAAAAATAGTTAAAAACATATTTGAAAAAGAGAAGTTGAGAAAATTAATCTTTGGGGTGGATTTATTTTCTATTTAAAGAGAGTTGCGTAAAGCAGCTCTTTTTTTGACTGCCAATTTAAACATTACATCATTTGAGCTAAGTTATATCTTATATTTAGTAAATCTTGAATGTCTTTTATAGGTTTAAAACAACTTTTAAGTTTTAATTTTTCTGATTTACTTAAATTGTCTAAAGCAATATATCTACCAGAATCGTTGTGTTTTATTCCTTGTTCTGTTCTGAATCTCAATAATATTTTAAAAGCGTCTAAACAAGAAAGATATAAATCTTTATTTTGAGGTTCCAGTTCAGCAATTTTTTTAAATCTTGCAATAGTATTGTTTTCATCTTTAAAATTGTGTGAAAGTGAAATCAATCTAGCAGCATCAATTAATGGCATTAAAGCTCTACTTTTAATATCAAACTGATCTTTATGTTTACCATCGTTTTCAACCAAAAATTGTCTAAAAAAACCAAGAGGAGCAGGGTTTATTAAAGCATTTTTGCCTAAAAAGTTTAAAAATATTTCAAATGAGTTTATTGTTTTAAAAATAAATTCAGACATTTTGGTAACTAATTCTTTGTCACCATAAATTAAATTATAATCAAAAAAGATAGTACACATCATAATCGCTTTTTCGGTTGGTTTTGTAATCCAAGTATTAAATTGAGCGTTCCATTCACAAAGTGACAAACACCAATTTGGATTACTTGCCATCATTTCTGCAGGGCAATATTCAAAACCAACAATGTTTAATTTTTCTGTAATTTTTTTTGACAGCAGTAAAAAGTAGGATTTTGTTTTACTATAATCTTCCTCTTTTACATCATTAAACACCAAAGCATTATCTTGATCAGTAATAAGTAATTGTTCTTTTCTACCTTGACTTCCTAATGCTAGCCATCCAAATTTTACGGGTGGTTTTGTATCCATTTCATTTAATGAAAGTTCAATTGCCTTGACGGTAATTGCATTAGTAATTTCTGAAATAATATTTGAAATGAAAGTGATAGGGATTCTTTGCTCAATATAACTTTTTAATAAGGTTGAAGCTTTTTCTCTTATATATTTTAAGGTATTTACATCCTTTGCACGTTTTATTTCTTTCATTAAAACCGAAGGATTGTTTCCTTGTAAAACCACAATATCATGTTCGGACATAATTCCAATCAGTTCAGTATTTGGTGTGCCGTCTTTTGTAATACATAAATGTGTAATTTTATGTTTTAACATTGCTATTTGAGCCTCAGCTGTTGTAATTTTTTCAGAAACTGTTATTACAGGAGAAGACATTATTTCAGATACTTTTTCATCTATGGAAATCAATCCAGTAGCAATTTTTAATCGCAAATCTTTATCTGTAATTATTCCAATTGGATTCTTGCTTTCAATAATTAAAATTGAGCCAACCCTTTTAGAACTCATAATAAGAGCAGCTTCCTTAATTGTTGTGGATTTTGAACAAGTTACAGGGTTTTTACTGTATTCAGCTGTACGAAAATCTGTTAAATTTGAATTGTTGCTTTCTAGTGTCTCAACATTTGCAAATAAATGCCTAGTACTATTTTGGGCATATGGAGTTTTAATATTTGATGAAAAACTAGCAATTAAAAATTTATTTACCTTGTCATTGCTTGCGATAATCTCTTTTAAGATATCTACCGAAATAGCATATAAAATAGATTCTTCATTTGCTTTGGCACTCATTAAATAATGATCATTTTGAACTAAGGGGCGAAGCCCAAAAATATCACCTTCATCACATATATCAACTAATATTTGGTCGTTTTCTATTGCTCTATATAAACCAATGGCTCCATCTTTAACAACGTAAAAATTTTGATGAGGGTTTTCTTCTTGCTTAAAAACAAACGTATTATTTTCAACATATATTACTTTTACATTTGTTGAGATTTTTAATAATTGTTCCTTATTTAATATGTCAAAAGGAGGGAAGTTTTTTAAAAAATCAAAAATGCGTTCGGCAATGGTGTTTTTCATGTTTTTGGAATGATGATAAACACTAAAGTTACAAAATTTTAAGTTTTAAAAAAGAAGGTTATTTATTTAAATAATAGTTGGTTTTTATTAAATCATTTAAATTAAGAGCGTTATTTTTTTTGAATTTATTTGTCAATTTTAAAAACAAATAGGCTGTTAAAAGTGCATCACCAGAAGCAGTATGCCTATCGTGCATTTTTATATTATAAATTGTACAAAGTTCATCTAATGAAAATAATTTTTTAAACCGATGTTCAGATGCAATTTTTTTATGAATATAATTAGTGTCAAGTTGTTTAGATTTTAATGGTCCAACATTTAATCTTTTTAATCCTTCATTAATCATTGAAATATCAAATTTTGTATGATGCGCAACAATTATGGCGTCATCTAAATATTCAAGAAATTTGATAAGTCCTTCCTCTTCACTTACTTTAATTTCGTTACCATTTTTTCTAATTCCATGTATTTTCACGGTTTCTTTATTAAAAACATCTTGTTTTATATAAACCTCGAAAGAATCTGAAACGAGTATTTTATTATTTTTAATAGCCACAGCTCCAATACATAATATTCGATCATTATCGTAATCAAAACCCGTTGTTTCGGTATCTAGAGCAACAAATCGTATGTTTTCAAAATTTGAATATTTTATACTTTCTGAAACTTTTTTAATATGATTTTTCCAAAATTGAGGGTATTTTTTTTTCTTAAAGAAACCAAGCATAATTATCCAATTTGAGTTGTTTTAAATCGAAGTTTTATTGCTTCTTGAACATTTTTAATAGGGTTAAAACAGCTTTTTAGTTTTAATCTATCAGCTTTACTTAGACTATTTATATCAACATACCTTCCTGTGTCATTATTTGCTAAACCTTGAGAAGTTCTAAAGGTTAATAATATTTTAAAAGCATTAGAGCATGATTCAAACAAATCTTTGTTCTGTGGTTCAACTTCCATTAATTTTTCAAATCTAGCAATAGTGTTATTAATTTGAAGACCATGATATAGTGAGAATATTCTGGCAGCATCAACCAATGGTCTAATTGCTCTGGATTTTATATCAAAATTATCTTTATTTTCTCCATCTTGTTCAACTAAAAATTGTTTAAAAAAGCCAAGTGGCGGAGGGTTGTCTAATGTTGCTTTACCTAGAAAACTTAAGATTATCTGATTTTTTTTAATAAATTTCAGTACACTTCTAGCCATTTCATCGTATAATTTTTGATTTCCATGAATTAATTCAAAATCAAAAAATATGATACTTAATAATATTTTTTCAGGAATTGGGTCCTTAATCCATTCTTTAAATTGTTGTTTCCACTGATCAATTGATAAACACCATTTTGGATTACTAGCCATTATATTTGCCGGGCAATAATCAAAACCAACAATATTTAATTTTTCAGTTACTTTGGTTGCTAGTTTTAAAAAATAAGCTTTTACACTATCATATTGTTCCTCTTTAACATTTTCAAAAACCAATGCATTATCTTGATCCGTCATTAATAATTGCTCTTGTCTTCCTTGACTTCCAACTGCAAACCAAGAATAATTTACAGGTGGTTTACTACCAATTTCATTAATTGAAAGTTCTATTGCTCGTTTTGTAATTGCTGTATTTATTTCTGAAATTACCTTTGTCACAAAATAAATAGGTATCTCTTGTTCAATGTATCCTTTTGTAAGGTCAGCTGCTTTGGATCTGATAAACTTTAATGTCTCGGCGTCTTTAGCATTTTTAATTTCTTTTATTAGCAATAAAGGATTGTTTCCTTGAATTAAATTTAAATCATGTTCAGATAAAATTCCAACAAGTTCAGATGTATTTGTACCGTCTTTTGTAATACATAAATGAGAAACTTTATGTTTTAATCTAGCAATTTGAGCTTCAGCAACGGTTATATTTTCGGGAAAAGTAATTACCGGCTTTGTCATTATATCACCTGCAGTATCTGTAATTTTATAAAGACCAGTTCCTATTTTAGTCCTCATATCTTTATCAGTTATAATTCCTATTGGAATTTTATTATCAGTAACAACAATTGAGTTTATAATGTTTTTTGTCATTGTTAAAGCAGCTTCTTGCACAGTTATATCTGAAGAACAAGTTATTGGATTTCGGGTGTATTTTGCACTCTGTGCTTCAATAAAATTGGTCTCAGGCTTTTTTATTGCTTTAATATTTGCAAATAATTTCCCTTTATGTTTATCCGAAAAAGGATCTCTTGTATTTGTTGCAAAACTTGCAATTAAGAATTGACTTACTTTTGGGTAATTTAAAATGATATCATTAAAAAGGTCAATAGGTATACCATATAATATAGATTCTTCATTAGCAGCGGCACCCATTAAATAATTCTCTTTCATAATTAATGGACGTAAACCAAACAAATCACCTTCGTCACAAATATCTATCACATGTTTTTTATCTGCTCCAAACCTATATAATCTAATTGCGCCTTCATAAACAATATAGAAATGTTTATGAGGATTGTCATTTTGGCTAAATATTATTTGATCTTTTTCAAAATAATGAATCTCAACATTTTTAGCTATTTCCAATAAAGTTGATTTGGGTAAAAGATTAAATGGCGGATAATCTTTTAAAAAATCAAGAATTCTTTCTGCGATGGTATTCTTCATTGTATTATTTTAAATGCAGTTGTATTTTTTTATTTCATTAAATACAAAGGTATAATAATCGTTTCCGTGTGGAACAAAATTATTTAATGGATTATTAATTGAATTAATTAGCTTTTTAAGGCTGATTTTTTTTATTTCAGAAACTTCTTCTAATTGAATTTTTAAAGAATTTAGATCAAAATTATTTTCACATATATATATATGGTGTAATTCGTAATCAATTAGATTCTTATGATGTTTGATTTTCTTTTTGGAAGTCCCTATAAAATGTAAATCATTTTCAGATAATTGCAAACCAATTTCTTCTTCAACTTCCCTTAATGCAGAAACAATTGGTTGCTCATCTGCGGAAATATGTCCGGCAACAGAAACGTCCCAAAGGTTTGGGAAGGTATCTTTTTTAGCAGCTCTTCTTTGAATTATAACTTCTTTAGCTGAATTAAATATCCAAATATGAGCACTTGCATGAAATAACCCTTTTTTATGTGCTTCAGATTTCAAACAAGTTTCCCCTGTCTTTTTGCCATCCGCATTTAGTATGTCAATATATTCGTCCATGTTTTTTTAAAAATCGAATATGTGTTCTTTACTTTTTACAAATTTTAATTATTATTTGTATTCCATTCATTTCTAAAGCGAATAAGTTCATTATCAATGCTAGTTTTTGAAGTTGAAATTAACTTATCTACATTATTAGATGTAACTGGCTGAAGATAACTGACTTTAATTTCAGTTTTCCATTTTCCAAAACATCTTAAAAAATGTGGAACAAAGGTATCGTCACCTACCCAAGCATCATTTAAATTTTTGTAATCAATTGCAATAGGGATAACTGGTACACCCAACTCTGCAGCCAAAACAAATGCTCCTGGTTTAAATGCGATAGTTTTAGGTTCGATATGTGTTGTTCCCTCTGGCGTATTTAATATTGAGAATCCTTTCTCTAAAATTTCACGAACTTTATTTTTAGTAAAAGCTCTGCTATCTTTACATTCTCTCTTTACAAATATTGCTCCTGTTGATTTAGCTACCATTCCAACCAAAGGCCATGATTCAACTTCTTTTTTTGCAACGGGATATGCCAAAATATTTTTTAAAATAACAATACCATCAAAATAGGTTCTATGATTTGATATAATTAATCCAGATATTTTTGGCTCATTACCATATACCGTGATTCTTGAACCTAAAATTTTATGTAATATTCTAATAATTTCTCGCCTGTAAATAATACCCCGTTGAATTTTCTTTTCCTTTTTCTTATAAAAAATATTTGTAATTAATAAAAAAACAAAAATAGTAGATGTAACTAGCACAAATATAACGAGCCTCGTAATTGCTAGTACATATCTTAATAAATTCATTTATTTAAAATAACTAAACGATTCACCTTCTTCAATTTTTAAAAGTGTTTCATAAATTAAACGAATCACATTTTCTACATCATCTTTATGAACCATTTCTACAGTTGTATGCATATATCTTAATGCTAAAGATATTAATGCAGAAGGAACTCCACCATTACTATATGCGAAAGCATCTGTATCTGTTCCAGTTGCACGAGAAGA
>NZ_FZNX01000004.1 GCF_900188355.1 Lutibacter flavus | reverse complement strand
TCAAAATATGACCCATTCGTTAATGGCTGTAATGTATAACTATCACATTCTGTAACATCTTCTAAGTCATCTGCCTTTACACTATCTTCTATTGTTACTGTTACCTCAAAACGTTCACTTTCACATCCATCAACTGTTTGAGTAGCAAAATAATTTTCTCCATTTTCTAAAGCTTCATTACTAGCTAATTCATCTCTTGAATCAGCCGTAGCATACCATTTAATAGCAACACCTCCTACTAATAAGTTTGCAATAGTAGCATTATCGGTTGAGCAATAAGTTTGAACGGCATCTCCTGTTGGAGGATTTGGGCCTTCTCCTTGAATTAAAACGAATTCTTTTGTAACTTCACATCCATTTTCATCTGTTACTGTTACACTATATGTTCCTCCTGATAAACCTGTTTGGTCTTCCGCATCATCTACCAAACCACTACCATCACTTGTAGTCCAATCATAAGTATAACCTGAACCACCAGTAACTGTTAAATCTATCTGTCCATTTGTATTAGAACAAGTAGGATTGGTTTGTGTAGATCCTGAAGCTTTTAATTCAATTACATTCACATTAAATGAGCAAGAATCTGAAGATATAACAATTGAATCTCCATTTCCATTTCCTGGCTCCACTAAAGTAGCAGTATACTCAATTGAAGTTGTCCCAACAGGAAATTCATCTCCCGGGTTGTGAGTAGATGTAACAAAAAAGTTTAAGCCTCCTGTACAATCACTTGTAACAGTTCCATTAAAATATAATCTATCCACTACAATATTTGATTGTGAAGGATTACCACTTACCTCACTAAAACTATGTTTAATTTTATAAACTCCATTAGAAACACTCGTAGGTATTAAAATAGATATTGGTAAACCGTTCAAAGCATTACTAATATTTATATAAGTATCTGTAAATATCACTACATTATTATTATCAATTAATTCAATTGTCCAATCAATAACATCATCTGAATCTAAAGCTAAAAGTTCTGTTACAATTTCTGTACCTATATTACTGTCGTTGTCATAATCAATATCATTATTGAAATAAAAAAATGGAGTTGTATAAGAGTTATCAGAACCTTGTGATTGCCAAAGTCTTAAATTATTAGTTCCAACTCTTTGAACTTTCTCAAAATTCCAACAAATAAATTTGTTTTCTGGAAAATTAAAATCCATTACAGCCGAATATGAATCTCCTGCTGAACCTGTTGTACAGCAATTAAATGAGAATTGAGGAGAAGACCATAAAACAGGTGTGCCTCCATCACCATCATAACAA
Organism: Lutibacter flavus; assembly: GCF_900188355.1. GTDB lineage: Bacteria > Bacteroidota > Bacteroidia > Flavobacteriales > Flavobacteriaceae > Lutibacter > Lutibacter flavus. The sequence continues at coordinate 489,862 of NZ_FZNX01000004.1, read as the reverse complement.
ACTGGTTCTATATCTGTTGGCGGACAATTAGTTGTTGAAATTCTACATGTACCACTCGACGGCTCTGACAATGTAATTGTAACGGGAGTTAAATCCTTACAACCAATAGCATCCTTGGCATAAACCGTATACGTCCCAGCTATAAGATTTGAAAACATACCAGAAGTATTACTATAATCAATATCATCCAAACTATAAGAATATGGTGCCGTACCTCCAAATGCAGATACTATAAATGAACCATCATTTCCTCCAAAACATATTAAATCAACATTAGACTCTTCAATTATTTCAACATTATTTACTGTTACAATTACTGGCTTGACTTCAGAGCATCCAGAAACTGCATCATAAGCTTTAATATAAAATGTTCCATCACCAACTTGAGTAGGGTCAGAAACTTGTAAAGTTGCAAATTCATCTTCCCAATAAGAGAATGATAATCCTGCAGAACTTCCAGCAGTTATAGCAGCATTTTCTAAATTTACTGTTAAAGGCGCACATACTGCATCCGGATTATTAACAATTAAAGTGTTGGTATTAAAACTTTTTGCTTTTAAAAACACACCTGCATCCCATTTTTGGTCTGATGCATCTGCAATAGCCATTTTTATTTTATAAGTAGTATTAGGTACAACTGTATAAGAAGCTGTTAAAACCGTAGTCATACCATCATATTGCATTGTAGTTGAACCACTTGGGCTATTAATATAATAAGTTTCATTTTTCGGACCAAAAGTTACATTATCCACATTTGTACCCGCAGAGTGTATATTATTAACTGTAACCGCGTCTCCATTTGGCAATTCTGCTAAATTAACTGCGTTATTTGTATAAGTACCATTTATTCCTGGTCCACTTAAGAAAAAACCAAAAGCATCATTAAATTTTGTTTCTACATATTCAAGATATTCTTCAGAAGCAAATACAAATTTAAATTCAACCATTGTTCCTTTTGGCACAAATTCAAATTCAAGAACAGATGCATCATACATTGTTCTTCCTGTAATACTTGCAAGGTCAGGATCACTTGCCTTACTATTCATTGCATCTGTTTTACTTCCCGTATCGTTAGCTCCTTCAGCAGAATCAATTCTACCAGTAGTAAAAATTAATCCTTCATCAATTGGAAATGTTGATGAAGATTGATTAAAATAACCTAACTGTCTTGCACCTGGAGATGAAGACCAATTATGATTTTTCCATACCCAAGATGACGAAATTTTTTCATAATAACCATATCTAATATTACTTGTACTAAGACAACCTGAAATTAATAAGTTATTAACTAACTGCTCAACATTATAAGAATTATATGTCGCGTCTTCAGCTACGGCTATAGACCCTGCAACAGATAATACCCCGGCGGCAGAACTATTTTTAGAAGAAATATTTTTATTTTTTACTTTTTCAGGGACTCTTGATGACACATTCGTCTTTTGAGCTAAAACCTCTGCTGAAAAAAACAATAAAACTAAGACAGCTACTAAAGTAATTTTTTTCATAATCTTTTTATTTAGTTAAAACTAGTTTAGCTCTTGTAAAAAAGCTGCAAACACCAAAACCATATATCTAATTTAGATCCTTATTTAGGGGTCTAAATTTGTTGGGGTATGGGGTCTAACTTATACTATTTAATAAAAAATATTTTAAATCTGTGGGGTAAAAAACTTATGATTCTTGCGGGGAAACATTTTCATTTCTACAACAAATATACTTTAGATTTGTTAAATCCCTGAGTTTCTAGGGTGTTATTATTAAGGAATTTAACAAATGGAAGTAATTAGTTAACAAATGGTGATAAATATCATCTAATTGAACAGCTCTTTTCTAAAAATTCAAAAACACTTTTTTATACGCTTGATTACTAGAGTTTTAATTAAATTGCAAACTCAAGATTATATTATTTCAAAATCAAAGTGGTATTATTTTCTAATCTTTTATTAATTAGTTAAATATTGCATTGAATAAATAAAAAAATCTATTTTTGTAGCTTAACTTTAGTTAAAACTTATGAGTAAATATGATGTAGCCATTATTGGCTCAGGACCTGGCGGATATGTTGCGGCAATTAGGTGTGCGCAATTAGGATTAAAAACTGCAATAATAGAAAAGTACACTACTTTAGGAGGTACATGCCTTAATGTAGGTTGTATTCCATCAAAAGCATTGTTAGATTCTTCGCATCATTATTATGATGCTACTAAACATTTTGCAACACATGGAATTGACGTAAAAGGATTAGAAATAAATTTTAATCAAATGATTTCCCGAAAAAATGAAGTAGTTGCACAAACTTCTGGCGGGATTAATTTTCTAATGGACAAAAATAAAGTTGATGTATTTCAAGGCTTTGGAAGTTTTGTTGATGCAACACATATAAATATTTCAAAAGCTGACGACTCTATAGAACAAATTGAAGCTGTTAAAATAATAATTGCTACGGGTTCAAAACCAGCAACGTTGCCATTTATTAAATTAGATAAAAAAAGAGTAATTACCTCAACAGAAGCCTTAAGCTTAAAAGAAATTCCTAAACATCTAATTATTATAGGTGGTGGTGTAATAGGTTTAGAACTTGGCTCTGTTTATAGCCGATTAGGGTCACAAGTATCAGTAATTGAATATATGCCAACCATTATTCCTGGTATGGATAGTATGCTTTCTAAAGAGTTACAGAAATCTTTGAAAAAACAAGGTATTAAATTCTTTACTAGTCATAAAGTAACTTCCGTTGTAACTAAAGGAAAAGAAGTTATTGTAACAGCTGATAACAAAAAAGGAGTTCCAACTGAATTTAAAGGTGACTACACGTTAGTATCAGTTGGAAGAAAACCTTACACGCTGGGTTTAGGTCTTGAAAATACTGGTGTTAAAGTTACCGAAAGAGGACAAATTGAAACAAACGAACATTTACAAACAAATGCATCTAACATTTATGCAATTGGAGATGTGGTAAAAGGTGCGATGTTAGCTCACAAAGCTGAAGAAGAAGGAACGATGGTTGCAGAGTTAATTGCCGGACAAAAACCACATATAGATTATAATTTAATTCCAGGTGTTGTATACACTTGGCCAGAAGTTGCTGCAGTTGGTAAAACTGAAGAACAATTAAAAGAAGCTGGTGTTAATTATAAATCTGGATCTTTTGCCATGCGTGCATTAGGCAGAGCAAGAGCAAGTATGGATACTGACGGCCAAGTAAAAGTTTTGGCTGATGCAGAAACTGATGAAATTTTAGGTGTTCATATGATTGGAGCTAGAGCTGCAGATATGATTGCTGAAGCTGTTATTGCTATGGAATTTAGAGCTTCATCAGAAGATATAGCACGTTCATCACACGCACACCCTACTTTTACAGAAGCTTTTAAAGAAGCTTGTTTAGCTGTACATGATAGAGCTTTACATAGTTAATCTTATAAAATAAATAGATTCCTGTATTCACAGGAATGACATATACCAAAAAAGTCCTTTCAAATTGAAAGGACTTTTATATTTTTGCTTCAATGCAACGAACAAGAAAAACTTTTCAGATTTCAAATATTTCTGAATTTAAATCACAATTATTGGTTTGGGCACAGCAATTTAAAACTGCTGTTTGGTTAGATAGTAACGATTACCATCAAAAACACTCAAATTTTGATGCGGTTTTGGCTATTGATGCATTTTCTGAAATTGAAACTGATTATAAAAATGCATTCCAAAAACTTAAAGAATATCAAACAAATGTTAACGATTATATTTTCGGGTATTTAGGGTACGATTTAAAAAATGACCTTGAAAATTTAACTTCCAATAATTTAGATGAATTAGATTTTCCTGACTTGTTTTTTTTTCAACCTAAAAAAATATTTTTTATAAAAGGAACTACTGTTACTATTAAATATATCTCTCAATTTAAGAAAGAAATTGAAACAGATTTATCAGAAATAAACCTGTATAAAGCTAAAAGCAAAAAGCAAAAAGTAAATAACCCAATTAAGATAAAACTTCGAATTCATAAAGACGAATATTATCAAAAATTGAATTCGATATTAAATCACATCCACCGAGGTGACATCTACGAAGTTAGTTTTTGTCAGGAATTTTATAGTATAAATTCAACTATAAATCCTGTTGAAATTTACCAAAATTTAAATGAAATTTCTAAACCTCCTTTTGCCACATTTTTAAAATTAGATGATAAATTTTTGCTCTCTGCTTCCCCAGAACGATATTTAAAAAAGGATGGTGAGAACGTAATTTCTCAGCCAATAAAAGGAACAGAGAAAAGAGCTTTAAATAAGGAAGAAGATTTAAAACTCATTGCAGAATTAGAGCAAAATCCAAAGGAGAGAGCCGAAAACATAATGATTGTAGATTTAGTTAGAAATGATTTATCTCGGTCGGCCGTAAAAGGTTCTGTAAAAGTGGATGAGCTGTGCAAGGTGTATACTTTTGAACAAGTACATCAGTTAATTTCAACCATTTCTTGTAAGGTGGATAAAAATGTTCACCCGGTTGATCTTATAAAAGATACCTTTCCAATGGGAAGTATGACCGGTGCTCCAAAAATTTCAGCAATGAAAATAATTGAAGAATTGGAAGAAACCAAACGTGGTTTATATTCTGGAGCGGTTGGATATTTCACTCCAAAAGGCGACTTTGATTTTAATGTAATTATTAGAAGTATCTTGTACAACAAAACAAAAAAATATGTTTCTTATTCAGTTGGTGGTGCAATAACTGCAAAATCAATTCCAGAAAAAGAATATGAAGAATGCTTGTTAAAGGCTAAAGCAATGAAACAAGTATTGTTAAACACCATTTAATTATATTTACCCAATGAAATTAGCAGTACAAAAACATCTTAATCAAAATTTACCATTTCTTAAGGATAAAAAATTGTTAATTGCTATTTCTGGCGGAATAGATAGTGTTGTGCTAACTCATTTATTGCATTCTTTTAAATATAATATTTCGTTAGCACATTGTAACTTCTCTTTACGTGGAAAAGAAAGCAATAAGGATGAAGTATTTGTGAAAGAATTAGGAGAAGATTTACAAATTCCAACATACACCATTCAATTTGAAACCGAAAAATACGCCTCAGAAAATGGTCTTTCTACTCAAATGGCAGCACGTGAGCTACGCTATAATTGGTTTCAGGAAATTGCATTAAATAACAACTTAGATTATGTGATTACCGCACATCATAAAGATGATATACTAGAGACTATAATAATCAATTTTACGCGCGGAACTGGATTAGATGGATTAACCGGAATTCCTACAATTAACAAAAATATAGTAAGACCTTTATTGCCTTTTTCTACAAATCAAATATTAATTTACGCAACAAAAAACAAGTTAAATTGGCGTGAAGATGAGAGCAATATATCTACAAAGTATGTTCGTAATAAAATTAGACATAAAGTTATTCCTTTTTTGAAAGAAATAAATCCAAATTTATTAAATACATTAAGCAATACACTAGAAAATCTAAAAGGAAGTCAGCAAATTATAAAGGATAGAATTCAAAATGTTAAAGAAAAAATTGTTAGTATTCATACAAATGAAACACATTTTAATATTGAAGAATTAAAGAAATTAAGCGATCCTAAAATATATTTGTATGAACTTTTAAAGGAATATAATTTTACAGAATGGGGTGACGTTTCTGATTTATTAGATGCTCAAAGCGGTAAGCAAGTTTTTAGTGAAACACATCGTTTATTAAAAGATAGAACTGCTTTAATTTTATCTGAAATTACACCTTCAGAAAAACAAACTATTTATGAAATCCCAGAAAATACGTTAAAAATAAAACAACCTATCAAATTAAAATTTAAAACAATTGATATTCCTTTTGATACAAAAAACCACCAAAATAAAGTTTTTGAGGAATTGATTTTTAATGATCTTAATACAATTACAGTTGATTACAATAAAATTAAATTCCCGTTAATTATTAGAAAGTGGCAAAAAGGAGATTATTTTTACCCAATTGGATTACTTGGAAAAAAGAAATTAAGCAAATTCTTTAAGGACACTAAAATGTCTTTAATCGATAAAGAAAATACCTGGTTGCTATGTTCAAATAATGATATTGTGTGGGTAATTGGCAAAAGATTGGATGATCGTTTTAAAGTTACTAAAACAACTTCAAAAATCTTAAAAATTAAATCTAAATTCAAATAATAATTTGTTTACTATTTTTAATTTGACTAACTTAACTTGTTAAAGTTAGCATCTATTCGTATGAGATTTCATAAGATTTATTGTATTTTCTTTATTTTAGCTTCTTTTGGAATGTTTTCACAAGAAACAATTGAAGAAAATGAAAAACAATTAGTACCTATTAGTATTTTCACTTTAATAAATAAATCAACAGAAATAAATAGCACCTTTTCAATCAATAATAAATTAAACTTAAACTCATATAGGTTTGTTTTTTTAGATGAAAAAAAAATAAAAGAAGGTTACTTTACTATTCCAATTGAAAGAATGGATAGAACTCCAAGTAAATTTATTTATGAAACCTATGCCAATGTTTATCATCAACTTAATATGGAAAAAAGTTTTTTTAAAGTATCTGACTTATACAGGCTCTATATCCCTCATAAATAAAGCATTCACAAAAAAAACGATTTCGTAAAATTAATGCAACAAAAACACTATTTTTAGTGAAGCTTTTGTAATTTTCGCACTTATAACTAAAAAACTATGCATAAACAACCAAAACTTGAAAGGTTTAACGAGAATGTACTGTCTAAATATCAAATATACAATAGTATATTTATGACACTTCCTTTTGACACTATTACCAAAACAGGAGTATTACTGCCTCTCTTTCATGATATTTGCAAAAATGGTTTTTCTAATAAAAAAAACCCAACAGAAATTGTAGAAAATTTCTTTAAAACCTATCAGCAAAATCCAACTGAAAATGAGAAAATACAACTTCTCTTTAAATTTATTCAATATATAGAACGTCAAGTTGTTTTATTTGATGCCATTGAAGATGCCGCTTTCCCTATTGTAAATAATATGGATGGAGTTGGTACTTTGCGTAATAGTAAAGAAACTGCTGCTTTAGAAAATAAAAAAGAAGCACTTAAAAAACACCTCGAAGAATTTAAAGTTCGTGTTGTGTTAACCGCACATCCAACTCAGTTTTACCCTGGAACCGTTTTAGGAATTATTACGGATTTAACCGCTGCAATTGAAAAAAATGATTTACTTAAAATTAATCAATTATTAGCTCAATTAGGTAAAACTCCATTTTTTAAGCACGAAAAGCCTACACCTTATGACGAAGCTGTAAATTTAATTTGGTACCTGGAAAATGTTTTTTATCACTCAATTGCAAAAGTTTATGATTATATAAAAAGTAATATTTTTGAAAATAAACCTGTTGATAACGAAATAATTAATCTTGGATTTTGGCCTGGTGGAGATAGAGATGGAAACCCATTTGTTACAACAGAAATGACTTTAAATGTAGCTAAACGATTAAAGCAAACCATCTTAAAAAATTACTACCGAGATATACGTATTTTAAAAAGAAAATTAACTTTTAAAGGTGTTGAACAAGCTATTTCTGAATTAGAAGCAATTTTGTTTGAAAACAGTGTAAATCCTGAATTAAATACGATGCTTCCTTTGAATGAATTTATCGAAAAACTGGAGCAAATAAAGGAAACATTGGTAGTTGAACACCAATCTTTATATGTACAGGATGTAAACGACTTACTAAACAAGGTCTTTATTTTTGGTTATCATTTTGCCACTTTAGATATTAGACAAGATAGTAGAGTTCATCACAATGTGTTCTCTGATATTGTAACCACTTTGCAAAACAATGGAAGTAAATTATTTCCAAAAGATTATCTTGATCTTTCTGAAAATGAACAAATAGAAATCCTTTCAAAGGTTTCTGACTATGTTGATATTTCAATCTTTAAAGATGAAATGGTCTCCAAAACCTTAGGCTCTATTTATGCTGTTAAAACCATACAGGAAAGAAATGGTGAAAAAGGTGCTAACAGATACATTATTAGCAATAACCAAACTGCCTTAAATGTAATGGAAACTTTTGCCATGTTTAATTTATGTGGTTTCAATCATGATATTTCCGCAGATATTATTCCATTATTTGAAACAGTTGATGATTTAACAAATGCAGCTGTGGTAATGGAAAAATTATACACTAATGAAGCGTATAAAAAGCATTTAAACAGCCGAAACAACAAACAAACTATTATGTTAGGGTTCTCTGACGGAACTAAGGACGGAGGCTATTTAATGGCAAACTGGTCTATTTTTAGAGCCAAAGAAAACTTAACTAAAATATCAAGAGAATTTGGTATTAAAGTTATCTTTTTTGATGGTCGTGGTGGTCCACCTGCTCGTGGAGGAGGAAAAACACATAAATTTTATGCATCATTAGGTCCAACAATTGAAGATGAAGAAATACAATTAACAGTTCAAGGGCAAACTATTAGTTCTAATTTTGGAACATTAGACTCTTCTCAATACAATATTGAACAATTGTTAAGTTCTGGTATTTCAAATGAATTATTTAGCAATGCTAATAATATCATGACAAAGAATGATACAGATATTATGAATGATTTGGCTTTAACTAGCTATAAGGCATATGTAGACTTTAAAAATCATCCAAAATTTATGCCTTACTTAGAGCGCATGAGTACACTAAAATATTATGCAAAAACCAATATTGGAAGCCGACCATCAAAACGCTCACAATCAAAAGAATTAAATTTTGCTGATTTACGTGCAATTCCTTTTGTTGGTTCCTGGAGTCAGTTAAAACAAAATGTACCTGGATTTTATGGAGTTGGTACTGCTTTAAAAAAGTATGAAGATAGTGGTGATTTTGAAAAAATTAAACAATTTTATAAAAACTCAGATTTCTTTAAAGCACTTATTGGAAATAGTATGATGGCACTTTCAAAATCATTTTTTGAATTGACTGAATATATGTCTGAAGACCAAGAATTTGGTGAGTTTTGGAAAATTATTCACGAAGAATATTTAACTTCTAAAAGATTGATTCTAAAACTATCTGGTTATGATGTTTTAATGCAAAATAACCCTGATGGAAAAGCTTCAATTGATATTAGAGAGAATATTGTATTGCCTTTACTTACAATTCAACAATTTGCATTACGTAAAATACAAGAATTACAAAAAGACGAAAATCCAGATTTAGAACTGATCGAAGTTTACGAAAAAATAGTAACCAGATCTTTATTTGGAAATATTAATGCAAGTAGAAACTCAGCATAATTATGAATTCATCTCAATTAACAAAAAGCGAATATCCACCATTTTACAGTGGTTATATTAAAGCTTTAGGTGCTGTAAATTTAATTGAAGTATTAAGTAAATCTTTAGATGATGTAATGCAGACCTTGAAAGATTTACCTGAAGAAAAATTACTTTTCAGGTATGAAATTGGTAAATGGACCATAAAAGAGCTTGTACAACATATTGTTGATGCAGAACGAGTTTTAAGCTACAGAGCATTATGTTTTGCAAGAAACGACCTTACCAACCTTCCTGGTTTTAATGAAGACTGGTATGTTGAAAATTCAAACGCCAATAATAGAAATTTTCACGAATTATTGGAAGAATTTACTTATTTAAGAGAATCTAATATTACCTTATTTTCAAGTTTTACAACTGAAATGTTAGCAACAACAGGTTCACTTAACGAACAAGATATGTCCGTTAGAGCATTAGGCTTTATAATTGCAGGCCATCAAATACATCATTTAAAAATTATTAAAGAAAAGTATCTTTAAAAGAATCATTTTTTTTATATAAATATAAAAAAACCAGTAGAAAATCAATTCTACTGGTTTTTTTGTTTTTAAAATACTATATTTTTTACTCTACCAATTCAAAATCGCCTTGGGCAACAAAATTAATATTACTTGTATAACCACTTTCCACAATTTGAACGGTGTTTAAACCATCTATAAGTGTTATCGGGTTTATTTGAGCCCCTTCTTTTAAAAATGTCATTGTTCTTAAAACACCATTTATAGTATAATCTACACTAATCACTTTATATGTACCCGAACCTTCTGCTTTAGTTTCAATTTTTACGGCATATTTCCCATCTGGATTTATACACTCATTTATAGGAATATCAGTTCCATCCTCGTGTACAAAGGATATGTTTGCTGGTGAAATAGTTATAAATTCTTCATCTTTAGAACAACTTATAAACACCAATAATAACGCTATAAAAATGCTATATATTTTAATTTTCATAATTATTCTTTTAAATTAATAGTTATTTCTTTTACATTTCCTCCAACTTTAACATTATAAGTCCCAACTTCCAGGTCGCTAAAAATAGCCTCGCCATTGTGAATAGTTTGTGTTGCATATGTACTTCCATCTTTTGATAATACCGCCTCTAAATTATTTTCTGTAAAAACTACTTTAAGAACTCCTCCTTGATAACATACTGCATCTTTTTTATAATAAGTTGCAATACCTGCACTTAAATTAACTGTTACTTTCCATTGTTTTAGAACAGACTGATCTTCAGATAACACCTGAAATTGAACCGGATTACTAAAATCAATTGAATTCCCATCTGAAATTTGGTTCTCTGTTCCAATATATAATTGCGCCCCTGAGCTTAACTCAAAAATGGCATTAAGGTCTGTTATGTTTTCACTTTTGTTTATATCTAAAGTAATTTGAGTTCCTGAAATTGACATATCATTAATAATTACCCCATTAAAACCAAAATCTAAAATTTCAGCATTACTACTTAATGCAGGATTTGCTATACTTAATGCTTGAAACAAATTTCCATTGTGTTCGTTAATTTCAAAACTTTCTGTTTTTGCAACTTCCTTTACAACATCATTTACAGAATCATATATCTTAAAATTTAATGTTTCATTATTCTCATTTGAAAAAACAGTTAAATACGCATAATAGCTATCTTCACTAGCTACATACGTTAAATTTGTTACACCTCTACATTCTCCTTTTACAAAAGCTGCAACCTTGTCATTTGAATCTGATAAGTTAATTCCATCAACATTTACAAATGCCACAAAAGACATTGTGTATTGAAAATCGTTTTCATTTACCGACCAACTGGGAGTCTGGCCAAATGCATTAAACCCTATAAAAAACAGTACCAATGTACTATATATATAATTTTTCATATTTATTATTTTATTTAAAATAGTAGCACCCAAAATGCAAATTCCAGGTGCTACATAATTTGAATACTAGTTTTTAATTATCTTACTAATTACAGTACTCTCCTTCATTTTCACTTGTAACAGGTACGTTCCAGTAGCTACTTTTGGTGAGAATTTCAACAAATTAACTCCTTCTGTAACTTCGAACTTTTTAGTAAATAACAATTGACTCATTAAATTATACAATTGAATAGTTACTACTTGTCCTTCAACCGCATCAACCTTAATAGTTAGGTCATTTTCAAACGGATTTGGAAACACACTAATAGTGTTAGAAAAATCTTCTAATATTATTGGTTTGGAAACAGTACCAAGCACGTTATTACTTTTAAAGTTAAACGTTTTTACAGTTACTTTTTTAGCACGTCCATCTCCAATATAAAACACTAATGTCTCTGGTGTATCACCATAAATAGTTATAAAACTTAATTCTGCATCGTTAACTATTTGATTCGTTGCTTTACCTTTTAAAACGCCAGCACTATCATAAACAAATAACTCATTATAGCCTTCTGGCAACTGAACAATTGCGTTCATATTCTCAGCATATTTAGTAAATTCATCAGCTATCTTATCCTGTTTTTCATTAATTACAATTTCACTTGATTTACCACTAATTGGCTTCCCTAGATAGTTTGGATACGAAAAAGTCTGATCCTTACTGGATTTTATCATATATCCATTTCCAGAAACTAAATAATTTAAAGTTCCATTCCAACCATTAATTGGATCATAAATTGCAAATAAATTTTGAGATTTAATTACATCTCCATCTACGGCATCAAAATATGCCAATGCTTCATTTGTAGATTGATTTCCAAGTAATGGATACGGTAACCAGTTCCAATTTGCTTTAATTGGAAAACTCCAGGTTGAAATATCTATAGGAATACCTTTAACATCCAATGACTGCTCAAAATCAAAGTTCACCTTGTACATTTTAGAAGTTGACAATCCTCCATTTGCACTTACTGTACCCGACCAAGTACTATTTCCTGAATTAGATTCATCTTTGTAATACGTTTCTAATTGAGCTGGAGAATGGCTTAATATTCTGTCATCAGTATCTAAGTTCATACCTTGTGTAAGTGCGTTTAGATCTGTAAACTTTGAATCGTTTACGTTTAAAGAAACCCAAGTCCACCCTTTATTCAATTCAATATCTTGCACCAATACATCAGAGTTTTCAAAAATAACAGGATTGGTTAAAGTTCCCATCACTTCATTTTCTTTAAATGTTATAGTTGAATTTGAATCAATTGAGGCCACTAAAATTTTACCTTGAGACGCATCCCAAATACTAAATTCAAGTTCTTCTCCAAACACATTATTACTATAAACTGTTAAGTATGCATAGTATTCCTGGAAAGATTCTAGGTAAATTAAATTAACTACACCTCTCGCCTCTCCATTATAAAATGCAGCTATCTTATCATAAGAATCTTCAGAGAATTTACTATCAACTTTTATTCTACCAACAATGTTCATACTATAATCAAAATCAGTTGGATCAACTTCCCAATCTGGTTCCTCTGCCAGCACTTTTATTTGAATAGTTAATTTCTCATCATAACCAAAGTCGGTCTGTAAATATAAATTTTCAAGATAATCCCCAGGAGTTATTTCCTTATCAATAGTTGCAGTAATTATAACTCTACTATCAGGTTCTAATGTACCTGAAGAACTACTTAGTTTCAACCAACTTGGCACATTGTTAATAGTATATGGTTGCCCATTTCCTCCTTTATTTATTAAGGTAATTTCAAATGATTGCTCTTCTCCACTATCTTTAACAATATCAACAATTTCATTATATCCTTCTACAAACCAGCTAACCTCATTACGTTTCACATAAGCGGTCCATGTTATAGGAGATTGTTGCATATTATTAGCATCATCAAACATTCTGTGTACCGTAATATCCAAAATCTGACCTTCAAGCGAAGCCCAATCTGTAACTACGGGTTCCAAAATCATTTCATCTTCATTAATAACATGATTCACTAAAAACTTAATTAAGTTTCTTTCCGGTTTAATGGCCGGTACATCATCAGAATAATTGACCTCACCAGAACTTAAAACAGCATCACTTGGTATCACATTCTGATTGCTATATGCATGATAATACCTTGGTCCTTTTCCAGTTTGTACATCCGGAGCATTCATTCTTGCATATAATAGTAAACCTATACTTTCGAAATCCATTTCATTAAAACGGTCTCTACTAATTTGCTCTACATTACGTAAGGTATTCCATAAACGGAATTCGTCTAATTTACCTGTAAATGTTCTATCTACTGCTTCAGTTCCTGCTAAATCCTTAGCGCCTCTCGCACCTAACCAAATTTTATTTCCTGAAAAACCACCAATAGCAGCCATTTGGTTTGAAGTAACCGGCTCTGCATCTACATAGGTTCTTAAGGATCCTATTCGATTAAACAATAAAGTTACGTGATGCCATGTATCATCATTTATTGGTTGACTTGTTAACATATAAGAATTGCCTTCACTTTCAAGTGATAACATACCCGAATTAGAAATGTTAATAGCCCACTTATTTGTTAACCCATTTGATTGAACAACATCAGATCCATCGCCTTTTCCATTTGAAAATAAGGTAGCTTCTTGTGTTGCTCCAGTTTTCAACCAAAAAGAGATAGTAGCATCCATTTCTTTTGTTAACTGAACAAAACCTACATTGTCTAACTCTAAAAATTGTCCATTATTAAAATCATAAGATTTTCCTTTTGGCTTAATATCCCAATCTGCATTAACTTGCGCATGTTTAAAGCGTGCCAAGTCTTTTGCTAGTTCACCTCTACCTTCATCCATTGGCCAATATCCAATCAAACTGGCTTCATTCCCAATTAGTTTGTCATACATTTTAGCATAGGCATTTTCTAAACTTATCGTTTTATTCCATAAGCGTAAATCATGCATATTACCAATAAAAGTATTTCCTCCTATTACTAATGGATTATTGTTCGTAAAATCTATATTGGCATTTCCTGTTTCACCTGCAATTTCAGCATCATCTTGATAAATACTAATTTCTCCTGTACTGTTTTTATGTGTAAATGTATAATGATGGAATAAGCCATCACTTGCAATACCACCTTGTGCGGTAACACCACCCAGTGTAAAGAATAGTTCACCATTATTGAGCCCAATATTTAAACCGCCGTCTTGCTTAATTATATCAGCAGCTCCGGCAATTGTACTATTGTTCATCCAAAACTCCAACGTTAAATCTCCTGATGTAATTTTTGGATTGTTTATTACAGCTGTATTTGTTGCGCCTTCAAAATATAATGAAACACTATTATTAATTGGAAGTTGATTTGTCTGACCTTTTATTTCAATAGAACTAACTGCTGAATTGTAAAAGATATTTTCATTAAAACCAACCCTTAAATCTTCTCCAACTCCTAAAATCCCATCTATTGGTAATGGAGTTCCAAATTTTTGAGGAGAATTTAAATCAACTCTTCCGGTTATCACATCTGAGATAAACTCTGTATCATTTGTACAAGAACTTCTAGCTCTAATTTCATAGTAGCCATCTTGTAATTTCAATGCTGCAATATCTAATGAATAGAACAATGTTGCGCTTGAAATTAATGCAATATTAGTTTCACTATTTGCATCAGCTTCATCCTTAAATTCCTGGCTCCCATAATACGTTTGTAATCGTGTCCAATTTGGAGAGGTTGCCAAACGATATTCTAAATCTATTTTCTCGAAACTAGCAAAAGATGTATTAAAACCAATCATATTTATTGTTAACGGATTGGTTGAACCATCTAAATTATAGGCTGCATCTCTATTATACACCCAATTATCAAGAGGAGCACTTAACACTACTTCTGAACAAGTTGGAAGAAAATGCGCTTTTATCCGCACATCATCACTTACACTTTCACCATCACATAGCGATTGCAATACAATTCTAATACCATCATCAAGTGGTAATCCTTCGCCATCATTACTTCCTATATAATCATATACATCTGAAACTGATTTTGCCAATGTTAAAGTATAATATACTTTTTCTCCGTATGGTACATTTACCAAGGTTCCGTTTGGCTCAATATTAATTAAAGCGTTATAAGGATTTGTTAAATTATCAACTTTTAATAAAAAAACTGCATCGGTTCCAGAAACACTGTTGTTTTCTAAAATTAATTCAAATTCTGCATTTCTCCCTTCTAAAACATTTCCTATTTCAGCAACTTCAACACTAAGCAATGGAACTTCTACTCTTTGAGTTGCAAAACTTAATTGCTCTCTTAGACCTTCTGGTAATGTTGAAATTGTTTCGGCACTAGGATCATATAGGGCATTATTATAAAAATTAGAAAGTTCCGGACCTTCATAAGGACAAGAAGTTCTACCTCCTAAAACACTAAAAATTGGTCCATTACCATCAAATAAATTAACTACATCGACACTTAATAAATTTGCACGATCGTTATCTTTTAAAGTATAACTAATAGTTACTGTACTTTGCTCTTCTTCAGATAAAGCTGAATTTAAATCTTTATCAGTAAAACCAGAAATACCAACAGATCCACCAACACCATTAAATGCAAAACCGATTTCTCCTGAAACTGATGAATTTAAAAATAAATTAAATTCAGTTGATTTTGCTGCAACAAGACTGGTTTCAATACTTCGTGTAAATTCTCCTACCCCTGCATCAAAAGAAATATTATCATCAAAATTATTGTTTAGTAACGTTTGTATTTTATCTGTAACAATCTTTTTATCATTTAAAATACCTTGTAAACGATCATCTGTATTATCGCTTTGTAAAGCCTCTTCTAATTTACTTTTAAAGGCACTCACAATTGTAACTAATGACTCCTTTACATTAGCTCTGTCATTCTTAACTAAGTATTTAGACCTTTCATTTTCTAAAATCATTTTACGCCATAAACTAACTTGCTCTGTATATTGCTCTTGCGTTAAAATTTCTGGTTTGTCTTTTATTGCAGGATCGTTTTCTTTCTCAGCCTGGGTAACAGCTTGTGTAGAAAGCAACTGTAATTCTGGTATTAAAGCATCTATAATTTGCTTTTGAGAATATATAAAAAATGTCTCAGCTGGCTCCTCTAAAAAGAAAACGGACTTTTGCTTACTTATGTATAATTGATTTTCGCCAGTTCCTAAAACCAAATATTCAGAGTCAGGCATAGGAACTAAACTGCCATCTACATTTTTTGTAGGTATTGTTTTTGAAGGTTTAACCTTATCAAAACTACCATAAAAATAATTTTTGGATTGTCCTATATACAAATCTCCTTTAGATCCTACATAGCTTGGATCATCACTGGTTGAAATAGTTTGTGAAAACGAATACGTTTTTGTAATACTCTCACCATCTGAAGACGATGTTGAAGTAGAAATTCCAACACTAGCATCGGCGGTCACGTTTGTTTCAACTACCGGCCCAGCAAGACCTCCTCCTAATTCAAAATCTACTCCTAAAGATAAAGTAACTTCCGAATCAGTTCCACTTGTATCTGTAATACTACTTGATGTAGTAAAAGAAAAAGATTCTCCACTTTCTATAGAAGCAAAACTATTAGAACCTGGAGGGTCTCTTAAAATAATATCTGGTATATCTGGCGCAGCAGTTACAAATGTTTGTTCATCATCTGCTTGTCCACCTAGAATAATTCCTTTGGGACTATAAGAATCTATATCCGCTTCTTTTTCATTTCCTTTAGGATCTTTATATTTAATATTAATACTTTTTGTAAAAGGTCGTGAAATACTAATTTGACCAGCTCTAAACGTATAATTAATAATACTTAAATCATTCGGGTCTCTTTCTAATATTTTTGAACCCGGTAATTCTAAATTATTAGTAATCAATAATTCCCCATCTACTATAGGTACAATGTCTTCAACCTCACCACCATCATCATAATTTACATAACGCTCAAAACTATTTAATTGAATTTTATATTCCCTAAATTGAGTAAAAACTGGATATGAAAAATCATCTGTGTTAAATATTTCTTCTCCAATTTGTATTGTGGCATCAGAGGTTTGCTCTAGTACCTTTAATACAGGATCTACTCTATAATTAAGGCCACCAATTACATGGTGGTATGGCTCTCCAAATGCTTCAGTACCATCTTCAAATATAAACTCAGGTGTTGTTAATTCTCCAACAGTTGATAAAGGAAAATCTTCTTTAGTTCCTGCCTTTAATATTGAAATTGTATTTTCAATTGGATCGGTAGAACTTGGAATTCTAATATCAGCAGCTAATAATTCATAATCTAATGGTAATAATGATTCTCTAAATTCACCCGTTTCACTATTTGTTTCAAAATTATACTTCGTGTATTCAGTCACATTTCCATCCCCAGGAGGATCGTACCCTAAAGTTATATCTGCTACACCAATATTATTTTTAGAACTTACGGTTATGGTTTTAGAATCTCCTTCGGCATCTTCAATTGTTTTTTCAAACAACCCTTCTTCACCAAATCCAATAACTTTTTGAGCTTGTACACCACCTCCAACAACTCTACCAACAACGGTAACACGTGTGCTATCTATAAAAATTACCGGCTCATTAGAATCTTCAAAAAATTCATATAAACCATCATCATCTATTGCATCAATTGCTGGTTTTTTAGGAAACCGCCCATCATAGCTAAATATATGACCGTCCTTTTTTAAAGTGATAAAATGCTTTCCTATTGGAACGCTCACTTCAAATTCTCCATTCTCATCTGTAACTAATGGAACGTTATTTTCATCTAATTGAGGTGTTCCATCTACGTATACATTTACGCCTTCAGCAAAAACTGTTGCATAGCGCTCTAGGCGATCTTCAACTTCATTATACCAATATGCGCCTTTATAAAATTTCTCAGAACCTTTTTGATAATAATTATAGCCTTCATCTAAAATTCCTGGTCCACTTATTTGAGTATCACCTTCAATACCTGCTCCATCTAATTCAACAAAAGATTTAAATACGCCTCGAGTATCAAAAAATACTTTTCCTTTAAAGCTAAATGAAGAAATATCAACAAAGTCAATTTTATTAACAACTTCTGCTCCTTGCCCAAGGAAAACTAGCTGTTGCCCAGGTTCAAACTGATGCAATCCAAATAAAGGTGTTATATTAAAAGATTCACCCGTACCCGAATATGGTATTGCAGTAATTTCATAATTTCCAAATTCATCTGTAACCCCTAAAATACCTAGCTGACTCGCGCTAGGAATATTTCCAGAACCTGCAACCCAAGTAACATTGTTGGCTGCAATAGCACTTATTAATTTTCCATTATTTTTATTGTAGTTAAAACCACTTCTAGATAAATCGTATGCAAAATCTCCAACACCTTCATTAGCGCTTAAATACGAAATTAAATTTACATTATTTCCGTTTATATAACGTCTAAAATTTGTTCTAATATTTGCAGGTTCTTTGGCTTTATTCCAAATTCTAATTTCATCAACTAAAATATCTTTACCACTTCCTATATTAAGGTTATTCCAACTAGTTGTTGGTGTTAGTGCTAATACATTTACTGCTGTTGGAATAGTTATAGCTACTAAAGTACCTGGATAATCTTCAAAAACCCCATCGTAATCAGTATCATATTCAACTATCTTTTGGTTCACTTCAGTTTGATAAGCTACCGTCATCCCTCTACCATTAATGTATAATAACGGAACATTTCCATCACTTAAAACAACCGAAAAATGAACATAATTATTATTAAAATCGGTAACAGGAACCAAAACATCATCTCCTCTTTCATCTATTACGCCTGAAGGGTAAAAATTTTGAATTCTATATTCAGCCGTTCCAATGTTTACTTTTAAAATATTAGAAGCTTCTAATAAGTTTACCTCAACATTAATTGTTGTTGCTCCTTCAATTTCTTTTAATTGAAACAAACGAATGTTTGGTCCTGCATCACCCGAATAAGCTGATTCCGGACGCATCCAAACCTGCAGCGTTGCAGCTGTATCAATTGGTTTGCTTAGCTTACCAAAATCTAATTTACCTGCACTTGGAATTCTTAATGCACTTCCTAAATTAATTGTACTTCCTTCTGAAGTTGCTTTTATAGTAACATCTTCTACAGGATTACCTCCTTTATAACTTACATTTCCTGTTACAATTGCTGTTGGACTTCTAAATCCAATTCCTGTAATAAAAGTACTAAACTCACTTTCTATCTCACTTACACCATCAGCTACTATTTTATAGGCATATAATACACCGCCTTCTACATATTTATCTTCAAATTCGGTATCAAATTTTGATACATTTCCTATTTGAACATAATTTTCATCGTCTAATATACCATCTACATATTCCTGGCGAAGTATTCTAATATTTGTAACAAGTTCATTATTGGCTCTTAATGTCCAATTAATTAATATTTTATCCCCAAAATATCCTTTTGAAACATCAAATGATTCTTCAGCAAAAGTTGGAAATAAATACAAAGCATCCCAAGGGAATCTTATGTCAAATGGGTATATGTCATCGTTTATGTTTGGGTTTGATACATCTACTATAGTCGATGACTGTTCTGTATCAACTAAATAGGGAACACCTACTTGCATGGTATAACCATTATTTTGTATAGCTTGCGAAACGGGAACTACTTTAGCCCCGGTATCATTTTGTGCCCATAGCCCTGTTGCCAACAGCCATAAGCCCAATGTTATAATTATTTTTTTCATAATTATAACTTATAATTTTATAATATAATTTACACCATAACTTACTGGGCGGGTTTCTACAACCCCTGTATTGGTTTGTACTCCTCCAGTTTTAGTTGTTTCATGTTCATATACTCGCACATCAGAATTAATTCCTATGGTTGCAGTTTCTCCATTTAAAATGTCAGTAAAAAAGAACCCACGTCCGTTGTTAAAAATTCCTGGCGAACCAGTAGGTAGGGTAAATTGCCCTTGCGCCTCAGCATCGGCCTCGCCTCCTGTTATTACAATATCGTTAGGGTGTGTATGCGGCCCAGCTGTATCATCTTGTGTAGTATTTAAAGCTGGCCCAACATGGTCTCCAGAACCTCCTGTTCCTCTTAAAAACATACCACCTAAGTTTGGTGCATAGTCATTAACCAACAAATCAATTAAAGCTTCCGAACCATCAATTGCCGTTAAATCTTGCCCATTACACAATGCCCAACCTGCTGGAGCAACTGTACCCACAAATGGCATAATAGAACCAACGGGCACACCATTGTTTGCTGAAATAGCATAAGGAACATGCTTTAATTTTTCATCAGATATAATTGTACCGCCCTCATCAATCTTTAGCCACATTTGGTATTTTTCAAATAAATTATTATTTGTGTATGGATTGTTAATTACATGAGAAAAAACACCAAAAGCATCTGTTGTTAACGGCTCTGTATAATTAACAATTGGTGGCTGCGCCACTTCTAACACTTTGTAATAAATAGAAAATGTTAAATTAATATCTTCGTTTGCCCTTGCCGTATTATTTATATCTCTGGCAATACCTTGTATGGCAATACCAGAAGTTTCAGCAGATGATTGTGCATAATTTGTTGTAAAAGTGAACAACATTAAAAACGATAGTAAAAGTAATTTTGATTTCATAGTTAGTAGATCTTGATAGTTAATTTGTATTTATTTTAGTTTTTTGATTTATTAGTTACCTGTTAATTAACCTTTTAAGGCCAAGGCATGATATTTTGGAAAGGTAGTAATGAATATTAATATAGTAAATAAGAGGCACCACGTAATTTTATACGTGGTACCACGTATACAACATGGTAAGAAAGTTAAAATTGGCAAAACAGCTTCTCCTAAAAGCAAAACTAAAATATTGTTATTTTAATAGAAATTTATAAAGTTATAATTGTATTTCTATTTAAAATGGCCCAAGAGGTTAAAGAGTTAGATTCGTTTTTTAAGTTCAATTTATTAATAATATTACTGCGATGTTTTTCTATGGTTCTTACCGAAATCCCCAAACCATCGGCTATAGCACTTGTTGTAATTTGTTGTGCTATTTGCTTTAAAATAGTTATTTCTGAAGGTGTTAATAATTTTAATTGCTGAAGTTCTTTACTCATGTTTTGTAAAAAACCGCTTTCAAAGGAAGTACTAAAATAACTTTCATTGTTGAGTACGGCTTTTATACACTTTTCTATTTCAATAAAAGAATCTTCTTTTAACAAATACCCTTTTAATTGCATAGATTTTGCTTGCATAACATAATCTGCTTCTTTATGAAAAGACTGTATTATAAATTTGGTCTCAACATTTTTATCTTTTGCTGTTTTCACCACCTCAAACCCATTTAAAAAAGGCATATCTATATCTAAAATAGCCAACATTGGCTTTAATTTTAAAATTAATTCTAACGCTTCTAAACCATTTGTTCCCTGCCCAACAACTATATATCCGTTTGAAGTTAATTCTTCAAACAAGCCCTTTAATATCATTGGATGATCATCTGCAATTACAATTGTACAATTGTTTGTTTGGCTCATTTAAATTGGTATTTTTAGTTGAATTACAGTTCCTTTATTGTGTTCAGAATAAATTTTTAATGTTGCCTTTATAATTTTTGCGCGCTCTCTAAGCGTTTTCATACCGAGACTTAAGTTATTATTTAACTCTTTTGAAAAATCGAAGCCATTTCCATTATCTTTAATACTTAATTTTATATATTTTTTCTTTTTTTCAACAGTTACAAATGTGGCCTTTGCATTGGCGTGTTTTACTATATTATTTAAAACTTCCTGTATGATACGGTACACATGAAGTGAGCAATCTTTATTTAGTAAATTATCAATATTTTCAATATCGTTAGTGAAAAATATATTTGTATGCTCATCTACTTCATTAATCATAGAAATGATGGCCTTTGTTATTCCAAGACCTTCAATTGTTGGAGGATGCAAGCCGCGTGAAATAGCTCTTAATTCCTCCAGCGTATTTTCAGAAAGTGTGGAAAGATCACTATTTTCAACCATTTTTGTTTTTTTTGTTAATAGCATTAATTTTTGCCCTACACTATCATGAAGTTCCCTTGCTACTCTTGTTCGCTCATTTTCTTGAGCTGTTATTAAATTTCGTGAAAAGGATTCTTGTAATTTTTGCCTTCTTTTAGCTGTATTACGGGATTTAAATAATAATATAAAACCGAAAATTGATATGAGTCCTGCACCTCCAAAAAGCATTATTTGAGTTTTTACCTTGCTTATTTCACCAAGTATTGTAATATCTTTTTCTTGGTTTTCAATTTTAAAATCTCTTTTTTTTGTTTCAAAATATGTTTGGTAATAACTCAATGCATTTATTTTTTGTACACTCGAAATAGAATCTTTGATGACATAATAATTATTTAAATGTAAATTTGCTTCCCCTTTATTACCCAGAGCTTTGTAGACTTTTGATAAAAACTTTTCCGCATATTGGATTCCTTCAGGTTTTTTTTCTTCAATTTTTAAAGCTAAATGCTCTTTTCCTAATAGTAGCGCTTTTTTATAATCACCTTCAACAAAGGCAATATTTTTCATGGCTTCTATATAATTTTCTTTATTAGCATTATTAGTATATAAACTGATATCACTTTCAATTTCCTTTTTATATTTTTCAATTTCTTCTAAAGAACCTTCTTCTGCATTAGCAACTATTAATTTACAAATTAAAATGGGACGCATATAAAAATCATTTTTTGATTTCTCATGAGATTCGAGTGCCATTAATAAATTAGCTATATATTCTTTTCCTTTTCCAACTCTTCTAAAATCTTCTGCTTGATTTGCATATAAAGACACTAAATTTCGATACCTATTATTTTTTTTTGCAAGTACAATAGCTTCTTCTCTTTCTTGTTCAGCAACTTCATAAAACGCATTTTGACTGTATAAAATGGCCAATGAATTTTTAGCCCCAATAATATTAAAAGTATCTTTTATTTGTTGAAACAACTTCTCAGCATCTTGCAATTCTATAGATGCCTTTGGAAAATCACCAATATCTGAGTGGGTATAACCCATATATAAGTTAACTAATCCTAGCAGTCTTATATCGTCAGCCTTTTTTGCATACTTTTTTGAAACCTCATAATTTTCAAGAGCTGATTCAAAATCATTCAAAAAATAATAACTATCAGCACAATTTAAATACAAAAGTGCCAAGGCTCTTTTATTTTTTAAGTTTACTCCTTTAGCCATAAAATTTTTAAAAATTTGCAAACCTTCTTCAGGCTTAATAATTATATTGTTTTTATAATAAATTAAATCTGCTGTATGTGAAGCTGCCATATTTAGCGAGTCTAAATACAAAGCATAATTAATGGTTTCTGTAGCTATTGAATCATACTTAAAATCAGTACTATAACGTGTTACTTTAGTTAAACTATCTAACCATATTAATCGTTCAGAATTTTCAGTTTGTTCAATTTTTATTTTTAATTCTCTGACAGATTTCTCTATTTCCTGGGCTGATAAAATAAATGTTAAAAAAAAAGAGAATACTAATAGGGATTTTTTCATAAAGGCTGTTTCAACACTCGTAAATATAAATTTTTATTAAGTATATATCAAGCAATTATAAAAAAGATTACGACTTAATTAAATATACCCCTTTTCAAATGTCTATTTAATAATAAATGCACCTAATCAATCTTCATTATCCAAAAAGAAAACATCATTCACATTTTTATTAAATATTTTTGAGATTTTTAACGCCAAAACAGTTGAAGGTACATATTTATTCAATTCCATAGCATTAATAGTTTGTCGGCTTACACCAATCATTTCAGCCAATTTTGCTTGAGTTAAATTATGTTTGGCGCGCTCTACTTTTATATTATTCTTCATTGTTTAACACTCTTTTAGATTTGTACAATACATAGTGAAAACGCAACATAAAAAATAACAATACCGTAAACATATTGTAAATTAACACATTGAAAAAACTTAAATCAAAAACGAAAAGTATTGCTAAAACTAGCACACTATAATTTACGTAAGTCGCCCAAATTAATGAGTCCATTCTAATTTTGGAAATATACTCATCTTCATCTTTTGTTTTTGAAAAAGACACTAAAATTCCGCCGAGAATAACTAATATTGAAGCTACTTCATCTGCAATGTTATTCGTATTCCATTCGAATGAAGGATTTGAAAAAATATCATTTTCACTAATTAAAGGAAAAACTTGTAGTTCCCAATTGGGAAAATCAATGTCATTTAACAATAAAACGATTCCTAAAACCATTCCTGTTAAAAATAAAAACCAACCTAGAGGCTTGTATTTGTGCGAAAATAAAAATCTTGTTTTCATTTTGATAATTTTAAATTATATTTAAATGTAAAGTATTTTTTACATTTAGACAAATATTTTTTACTATTTAGTTTCGTAACGTTTAAAATATTACCTTTGAAACAACTAAAAAAAACCTCTTTTTCCTAATGCGCATTTTTAAAAAAATAGCAATTATTGTTATTGTATTACTAGCTATAAGTATTATTAGTGGCTGGATGTATTACAACAGTCTAAAGCCAGATTATTCTGGCTCGGTTAGTTTAACCAATATTGATAATGAAACTTCAGTTTACTTTGATGATTTTGGCATTCCACATATTTATGCTGACAATCAGCAAGATGCAATGACTGCCTTAGGTTATGTTCATGCGCAAGATAGACTTTGGCAAATGGAGTTAATGCGTAGAATTTCTCCTGGCAGATTATCCGAAATCTTTGGAAAAGACATGCTTAAAAACGATCAGTTTTTTGTGAGCTTGGGTGTTGAAGAAGCTTCCAAAATAGCTATTGAAAAATTAGATAAAAATGGGGAAGTTTACAAAATGGCTATAGCCTATTTAAGTGGCGTAAATCAGTTTATTGAAAATGGTCCCACTCCTATTGAGTTTAATTTAATTGGAATTGAAAAAGAGCAATATAAATTAAAAGATGTTTATAATATTTTAGGCTATATGTCCTTTAGTTTTGCAATGGCACATAAAACCGATCCTTTATTAAGTATTGTTAAAGAAAAATTAGGACCTCATTATTTAAAAGAATTAAACATTGAAATAGACCCAAATACAACGTTGATAAAAAACTCTAAACAAGATTTAGAAAATTTTTCGGCTTTAGTTTCTAATGTAAATGACATTTTGAACACATCACCAATTCCGCCTTTTATCGGAAGCAATAGTTGGGTGGTTTCAGCAAAAAAGACGGCTACTGGAAATGTGCTTTTTGCAAATGATCCACATATTGGTTACTCACAGCCTTCTGTTTGGTTTGAAGCCCATATTGTAACACCAGATTACGAAATGTATGGTTACCATATTGCCGGAGTTCCATTTCCGTTATTGGGTCATAATAGAGATTATGCATGGGGTGTAACAATGTTTGAAAATGATGACATCGATTTTTATAAAGAAGAAAATCACCCAACAGATGCTAATCAATACAAAACACCAAATGGTTTTTCAACTTATAAATCCGTTTCTAAGACTATAAAGGTAAAAGATGCTGAAGACGTAATAATTGATGTTAAAAGTTCACGACACGGTCCAATAATGAATAATGTTGTGGATGAAATATCACAAACCAGTCCAATTGCAATGTCTTGGATTTACACACAGTTTGACGGTCAAGTTCTCGATGCGCTTTATACGATTTCACGAGCTACAAAAATGGCTGATGTTAAAAAAGGAGCTTCTATGATTCACGCTCCCGGACTAAATATTATGTATGGAGATGCCAAAGGAAATGTTGCTTGGTGGGCATCTGGAAAGTTATATAAACACAAACCACATGTAAATACTAAATTTATTTTAGATGGCGCTTCTGGTGAAGATGATCCTATTGAATATTTAGATTTTAGTAAAAATCCTATGGCGGAAAATCCTGAATGGAATTATGTGTATTCCGCAAATAACCAACCAGATACAATTGCCAATATTTTATATCCTGGATATTATTTACCAGAAGACAGAGCAAAACGCATTGTGGAAACTTTAGAACCAAAAAACGATTGGACTAAAGATGAAATGGGGGTAATGATTAATGATGTAACCTCCTCAATTGCGCCAAGTAATATCAAAGAATTTACTTCAATTATAGATATTAATTCTTTTAGTGAAAAAGAACAAAAAGCTATAAACTTACTAAACCAGTGGGATGGTTCAAACACTCCTGAAAAAGTAGCTCCAACAATATATAATAAATGGATTTACTTATACCTAAAAAACACTTTTGAAGATGAATTAGGTGAAAAATTATTTACACAATTACTAGAAACACATTTAATGAAAAGAGTTGTTGCAGACCATTTAAAAAGAGATGCTTCAATTTGGTGGGACAATGTAACTACTTCAGATAATAAAGAAACAAAAACAGCGATTTTATCAAAATCATTAACAGAAACTGTTTCTATGTTAGAAAATCAACTTGGAGATGAAATTAATGATTGGAATTGGGGAAAAGTTCATACCTTAGAGCATGAACATCCACTTGGATCTGTAGCTGCTTTAAAAGACTATTTTAATGTAGGTCCATTTCCAATGAAAGGAGCTCGTGAAGTTATAGATAATCGTGGTTATTTATATGACAATTCGGGATTGTACAAGATTACTGCAGGTCCTTCAACAAGAAGAATTATAGATTTTTCGGATATTGAAAATAGTATTAGTATATTGCCAACTGGTCAATCTGGAAATCCTTTTAGTGAACATTATAAAGATCAGGCGGAAATGTATAACAAGGGTGAATTCAGAAAAATGAAATTAAATAAAGAAGAAATAATAAATAGTTCAACCAAATTAATTATTCTACCAAAAGATGAATAAAAGAATAACTATAAAACAGATTGCGAAAGCATTAAGCGTTTCCATCTCTACTGTTTCTAAGGCCTTAAACGATAGTTACGAAATAAGCGACGAAACTAAAAGTAAAATACAAGAATATGCAAAATTGCATAAATACAAGCCAAACACACTTGCATTAAGCTTACAAAACAAAAAAACTAAAACTATTGGTATTATAATTCCTAATATTCTTAATTATTATTTTGCACGAGCATTGCGCGGAATTGAAAAAGTAGCAACTGAAAAAGGTTATAATATTATTACCTGTATCACAAACGAATCCTTCAAAAAGGAAGTAAACACTATGGAAATGTTGTCTAATGGAACTATTGATGGTTTTATTGCATGTATTTCAGTTGAGACTTTAAAAATGAAAAACTTTGAGCATATTAATGACATTCTTAATGAAGGAACGCCTATTGTTTTGTACGATCGTGTACATAAAGACATTAATTGTGATAAAGTTGTAACTGACAATATAAAAAGTGCTTATAAAGCTACTCGATTTTTAATGAAGTCCGAATGTAAAAATATTGCTATAATTTCAACTTCAGAAGGAATAAATATTAATAAGTTTAGAGTTAAAGGGTATTTAAAAGCGCTTACAAAATATGACGTTGTACCTAATGAAGATTTAATAATTATACAGGATGGTGAAGATGGATTAACAGAACGTATCAATAAAATGCTCGACTCTAATAAAGTTGATGGTATTTTTACAGTTGATGAAATTTCCGGGGCAATTACAACACAAGTTTTAAATAAAAGAAATATTAAAATACCTGATGAAGTTTCCATTGTAGGTTTTACAAATGGAATTTTATCTAGATATAGCTCTCCGCCACTTACAAGTGTAAACAGGTTTGCACATACAACTGGTGAAGTTGCTGCAACTCGTTTAATAGATAAATTGGAAGGTAAAGTTAAATTTGACGATATAAAAACTGAAATAATTAGAACTCAGTTAGTTGAGCGAGAATCAACAAAAAAACTTTTTATTAAGTTTTAAAAGAAAAAGAAAAAATTGTTATGCTAGTGAAAACTTATGGCAGCGCCGTTTTCGGTGTTGAAGCCACAACTATTACCGTAGAAGTAAATATTGATAAAGGAATTGGTTACCATTTAGTTGGTCTGCCAGATAATGCTATTAAAGAAAGTAGCTACAGAATTTCTGCTGCTTTAAATAATAACAGCTACAAACTTCCTGGGAAAAAAATCACCATAAATATGGCTCCGGCTGATTTACGTAAAGAAGGCTCTGCCTACGATTTAACCTTGGCCATTGGGATTTTAGCTGCTTCAAATCAAATTAAGTCAGAAAAAGTAGGTGATTATTTAATAATGGGAGAGCTTTCTTTAGATGGAAGTTTACAACCAATAAAAGGTGCTTTGCCAATTGCCATTAAAGCCAAAGAAGAAGGTTTTAAAGGATTTATTTTACCAAAACAAAATGCAAAAGAAGCTGCAATTGTAAGTGATTTAAAAATCTATGGAATAGAAAATATTACTGAAGTTATTAATTTTTTTGATGAAAAAGCCGAGTTAGAACAAACTATAATAGATTCACGCGCCGAATTTTATAAAGATTTAGACAATCCAGAATTTGATTTTTCTGATGTAAAAGGACAAGAATCTGTGAAGCGTTCTATGGAAATTGCAGCAGCTGGCGGACATAATATAATTCTTGTTGGACCTCCAGGAAGTGGAAAAACAATGTTAAGCAAACGACTATCTTCTATTTTGCCTCCAATGACATTACAAGAAGCGTTGGAAACAACTAAAATACATTCTGTTGTTGGCAAGGTAAAAGAAAGTGGTTTAATGAATCAACGTCCGTTTCGTTCTCCTCATCACACAATTTCAGATGTTGCACTTGTTGGTGGAGGGCAATATCCTCAACCAGGTGAAATTTCATTATCTCACAATGGCGTTTTATTTTTAGATGAATTACCTGAATTTAAACGTTCTGTTTTGGAAGTGATGCGACAACCTTTAGAAGACCGAGAAGTAACAATTTCAAGAGCAAAATTTACAGTAACTTACCCAAGCAGTTTTATGTTGGTTGCAAGTATGAATCCCAGTCCAAGTGGATATTTTAACGATCCCGATGCTCCAGTAACTTCTTCACCTGCTGAAATGCAACGTTATTTAAGCAAAATTTCAGGTCCACTTTTAGATAGAATAGATATTCATATTGAAGTAAATCCAGTTCCTTTTGAGAAACTTACAGAGGAGCGACAAGCTGAACCAAGCAAAATAATTAGAACTCGTGTTACAAAAGCACGCGAAAAACAATCTGAACGATTTCTAGAACTTGAAAATGTACATTATAACGCGCAAATGAGTGTCAAACAAATTCGAAAATTTTGTGTTTTAACGGAAGAGAGTAAAACACTCTTAAAAAATGCTATGGAAAGGCTAAACCTATCAGCCAGAGCTTATGATCGGATTCTAAAAGTATCAAGAACAATTGCCGATTTAGAAGGTGTCCCTGATATTTCTTCAAATCATATTTCTGAAGCAATTCAATATCGTAGTTTAGACAGAGAAGGTTGGTTGGGGTAAATGCTTTCCTTAAATTTCTTTTTAAAATATCACGATTCTTAATAATTTCTTATTTAAAATCTCAACCTCAAATAGGTGACTGATTGCGTTTTTTTTCACTTGAAATGCGAAATTTAAGAGTTATCAATGCGATCCAAAAATAAATTAGAGCTAATAACCATAAATGATTCCATTCGCTTAAAACTTCTGAAAAGGAGGCTTCCATTTGAGTTAATTTTACAAATCCATTCATTCCGGGTGTAGAAGGAATTAACTTTGCAAGTTGCTGGTAAAAGTTTGAAAAACCTTCAGTAGGAAATGACAAGCCACTTAACATAAGTGACGGCACTGATAAAAGCACTAAAAATACAATGGAATCTTCTCTTCTTTTAAAAAACGAACTTATAGCAATTCCTAAAAAAACCACTGAAAATAAATACGGAACTGAAAACAAGTAAATAAGAATCAATGAAGAACGAATTGGAATTGAAAAAATGGTATAAACTATTCCAATCTGTAATGGCAGTATTACTGCAAAAATTAGTGAATATAAAAAAGCTTTTCCTAGTAAAACCGGGATAGCTCCTCCGTTATGATGAAGTTCTGGGAAGTTTTTTTGTAATAAATTATCTTCTCTTCTAGAACCATTAATAATTCCAATTCCCATTAGTAAAACTAATTGAACTATTAAAGCTGTTAGCATTGGTATAATATAAGTTGCATAGCCCGAAGAGGCGTTAAATAAACTAGTTGAGATAATTTTAATAGGACTATAATTTTGACTAGCCACAGCTATTGAATTTCCTTTTGCCATTTCTTTTTTAATAACAATGCCTGCATTAAAATACCCGGTTGTTACCGAAACATCAACCAATACTTTTTTATAAAATATCATGTTTGAAGCATCAGCAAATGTGGTAATGGTTGTTTGTCTTCCTCTTCTTATATCTTTTCCAAAATCTTTAGGAATAATTACAATTCCCATCACTTTTTTAGCAAAGTAATCAGTTTTAGCTTGTTGTAAATCGGAATAAGTTGATATTGACTTAATGCCATCAGATGCATCTAGCATTGAAATATAATCTCTGCTGGCTTTAGAATTATCCTGATTTACAATTGCTACTGGAACTTCATGAATAACTTCGTTAGAATAGATATAAGTGTAAACAATAAGTATTACAAATGCAACTGAAAAAAAAGCACTTATTACTGCTTTGTCATATTTTATTGCTTTCCATTCAGTTGAAACTGTATTCCAAAATGAAGTTTTCGCCTGCTGGTATTTCTTGAAAAATGATTTCATTTTATATACGTTGTAGAAATGAGCCTTGTTTTAATAAATTTCTTAATTTTTTAGCTACTAATAAAACTGGAATAATAGTAAGAAGTACTAAAATTATGATTGGTTTAATCGAGTAAAATAACGGAAAGCCTCTTTGAGTTTGATCTAAAAATAGTTCGAAAAAATGTGTAAAAGGGAATATTTGACTCAACCATTGTAATACTTTTGGCATTCCAAAAATTGGAAAAGTTATCCCCGAAAATGATAAACTTATAGCGGCAAAACCAGAACCATAAGTTAAAGATTCTCTAAAGCTTTTACTTATTGAGATAAAGAATATAGCAACAGCCTGTGTTGAAATAATTAACAAAAGTAAAGCTACTAATACAGCCCATTTACTTCCAAATAAAGGAAAATCTTGAAATACAAACATGCTGAAGTACATTACTAATCCAACAAAGTAAAACCACAATGTATAAGGCAAGGTTTTACCCAATATTATAGTTAACAGATTTCCATTTCCAATGTTATATAATTTCTCTCCCTTTTTATATTTTAAGTCGGTACCAAAACAATAAATAGTTGTTAAAATAACGAATATTTGAAAAAATAAAGTTAAAAATCCTGAGTTTAAATAGTAAGAATAATTGGTGTATGGGTTTGATAAAATATGATTATTAGACGTTACTGGTTGAAGATTAACTTTTGCTTGTTTTATATACACTCCATTTTTTAATTGCTTTTTAATATTTAGCCCTGCAGAGAGTTCCCCAATAACGCGGTTAACAGCTTTAATTTCTAACCCTGATGGTAAAAGAAGACTACTATTATATTGATTTAAAACGTAAACTTGTTTTCCTTGGTTTAAATCACTTCCAAAATTTTTAGGAATGGTAACCAATCCATAGACTTTAAGTTGTTGGATTAAATTTTCACCCTCTAATTGACTTATAGGCTGATTGCTAACCTCTAGTTCTGGAGTTGCATTTAATTGGCTAATTACATTTCTTGAAACAGATGAATTATCTAAATCAACTACAGCAATTGGCAAATTTCTAGCAACACCTTCACTTAAAAGTGTATTAAAAAATAAGATGGAAATAAAAGGTAAAACAACCGAAAAAATGAAAATTGATTTGTTATGAAATAATAATCTAATTTCACGTTTAGCAATAAGAAGAAATGATTTCATTCTAATTTTTAAATTGTGAATAGTCAATTAAAATACTCATACCTGGGCGTAATTCAATTTCTTTATTAACAGGCAACGCTTTAATTTCAAACGTACGAATGTCAAAATCACCAGATGATTTGGTGGCATTCCAGGTTGCGTAATCTCCTAAAGCAGCTACATAATAAATTTTGAAAGTAACATCCTTATTTTCTAAAGCAGGAATAGTTGCTGTAAACTCAGATCCTTTTTTAAAATTGTAAAGGTTGGTTTCTTTTACATTTACAATAGCATATGAATTTGAAAGGTCAACCAAATGTGCAACAGGGTAACCAGCTCCAATTAATTCGCCTTCTTCAGGTAAAAAATTTAAAACTTCAGCATTTATTGGGCTGATAATAAATCGTTCACTTTTATAACTCTCCAATTCTATTATAGCACCTTGAGCTCTTCTTAAAAGAGCGTTTGCAGCTTCAATATCTTCTTTCCTCGCGCCTTTTAAGGCTAACTGATATTTGTTATATGCTGCATTTTTATCACTCAAGGAAGCTTCTTTTTTTGCCAAAACTTCATCTCTTTTTTGTTCAGAAACTACACCATCTTTAAATAAATTTTCAATACGTTCATATGTTTTTTCCATAACATTGACACCCGCAACAGCTTTTTCATAAATACTTTTGTATGCATTAATCTCTTCCTGTAAAGCTCCATTTTTTGCTTTTTTTACCTGTGCATTTGCAGCATCTTTAGCTGCATTTGCTTGCAACTCTTTTGCGTCGATCTCAGGACTTTCAAGAGTTGCTAATAACTGACCTTTAGTAACACTTGTTCCTTCCAAAACTTCAATCGTTTTTAAACGAGTTGGAATTTTGGAAGAAAGGTAAATTTCCTTCGCCTCTATTCGACCTTGCAATACCACTTCCTTTGGCTTGCTAATAAACCAAAGACTTATTAATAGCAACGTTGCAATAACAATAATGCTTATAACGGATTTTATATTATTTGATTTTTTCATTTCAATATTAAATTTGATTTAAAAATGTTT
The DNA here is from genome assembly GCF_900188355.1 of Lutibacter flavus. Classification (GTDB taxonomy): domain Bacteria; phylum Bacteroidota; class Bacteroidia; order Flavobacteriales; family Flavobacteriaceae; genus Lutibacter; species Lutibacter flavus. The sequence continues at coordinate 456,702 of NZ_FZNX01000004.1, read as the reverse complement.
CTGTTTTTCCTAAACTTACCATTAACTCTCCATAAGCAATATTATAATGGTAGAGTGCGTTTAATTTGTGCAATATAATTTGGGTTTGTTTTAAAGTTGCATCTATAACTTCTAATGAAGTTCCTGTTCCTTCTTCAAACGCACGTACTCGCATAAACTTTAATCTTTCAGCTAATTTTTCATCATTATTCAAGCTTAAATATTGTTCCTGCTGTTTAGCCATTTCATTGTATAATTTTTCAGTATATGTATTTAGATTAAGTTGTGCTTGTTTTTCTAACATCTTTACTTGAGAAACTTTGTACTTGGCGGCTTTTATTTTGTGATCTCTTTGAAAACCATCAAACAAATCCCAAGTAACACCTGCACCAACAGCCCAATTGGTTTCAATTAAAGGCATGTTATCTTTCCATAACTTATGAGAACCCATTAATGCTACTTTAGGGTAATAGTCGCTTTTCTCAACCTTAACACCTACTTTGGCTAACTTTTTATTTTGTTCTAAAAAATGAAGCTGTTCATTACCTTGTAGCATTTGCTGTTGAAATTCATTTAATGAAGCCAAAATGGTTGGTTCAATAAAACTTGTTGAAGTTGAACTAAATGTTGAGCCTCCCACTAAATTTTTAATAGCTGATTTAGCCAATGAAACATCTTTTTGAGCAGCCAATAATTCTCTTTTTGCATTTGACAAAGCTACTTTAGCATTTAAAGTTTCAACTTCAGGAATAATACCATTTTCATATAATTTTTCAGCGTGGTGATAGTGAATTTTAACAGTTTCATATACTTTCTTTCTTAAGTTTTCGGCTTCCTTTGCCAGTTTTAAAGAATAGTAATAATTGATTAGGTTTACGGTTAAACTATTCTCTTTTATTTGATGATGATTTTGAGACAGTTCGAACTTAATTTCTGCAGCTTCATAGGCAGCCTTTATTTTTCCACCTGCAAAAATGGGCCAATTGATACTTGAGAATGCAAACCCAAAGTTTTTATCTTGTAATGTAATATCCCAATTCCCAAGAGTTTCTGCCGGATTGGAAATTTCCAATAAACCACCAGCTAAATCACGGGTATGATTTAAATCCACACTAATGTCTTTATCTAAATTCATATAAGTTCCAGAAATACTTATTTTCGGATAAAACAATCCTTTAGTTGCTTTCATTTCTTCTTTTGAAGCATTTACTTCATAATGAGAAGCTTTTAAGTCTCCATTTTTTTGAAGCATTAACTGATGAGCTTCTTTTAAGGAAAGGTCCTGCGAATAACTTATGTTACTACTTAATAATACTATTAAATAAATAAAACTTGTAGCTGATGTTAAAACTATTTTTTTGAAATAAAGTTTCATTAATTATCTTTTTTGAAAATGCTTAAAATATTAATTACTAAATAATCAATTACTGTAGTATTGAGTTCTTGATTTTCAAAAAAATTGGATCTAATAAATTGAATATAGTCAACTACATATACTAAAATATGATAATGTATTTGTGTGAGATTTGTACTTTTAGATATTTCTCCAGATTGAACTCCAATTTGTTTTATATTTTCTATAATATCGATAGTTTCTTTTTTTATCTCCCCTGTTAAAGTAAAATTATCATTATGAAGAAGTTGATAGAAAAATTTTGAAGCTATAGGTTCATTTAGAGCGAATAACAATCTGTTCTGTATAAAAGTTTCTAAAATTGAAGTAATGCTCGTTGGATTCAACCCAATTAAAAATGAAAGCTCGCTATTTAAAGAAGATACCTTATCAAAATACAATTCATCTATTAAAGCTTGTTTACCACTATATGTTCTGTATAAATAACCGCCACTAACCTTAGCACTTTTGGCTATCATTGCAATCGTAGTTTTTTCAATTCCACAATCAACGATTGTTTTCATCGTAGCATTTTTAATTCTTAACAATTTATCTTCATCAATTTTACGTGCCATATCTTCTTTTTTAAATACGGAGCAAATATATGAATAAATATTCATTCATTAATAAGTATTGTATTTATTTTCTTTCACCTTAAATTGAATTTCAAAAACAAAACGTCTTCAAAAAATTGAGATAAATGAATTTAATAACATCTAATCTGCATTTTCTATTTTATACTAAAAACTTTAATTAATGCTTAAAGAACAATTGCCGATTTAGAAGTTTAGACAGAGAAGGTTGGCTTGACTAAAATCATCTAATAATTAGTGCAAAATTAAATACCTCAAATTAAAAGGGGGTTTTTCCCCTTCATTTTTAGGCTTACACCCCTAACCAATATTAAACCTCAACCCTATATTTGCAATAGAAAAAGATTATATATTGTTCTGAATTATAGGAGAATTGCAAACAAAAAAACCATTCAAATTTGAATGGTTTTTTTTGCTATATAAACTACTAAAATTAGTATCTGTAATATTCAGGTTTAAATGGCCCTTCAACTTTTACACCAATATATTCTGCTTGGTCTTCACGTAAAGTTTCTAACTCTACTCCTATTTTAGCTAAGTGCAAACGCGCTACTTTTTCGTCTAAATGTTTTGGTAACATATATACTTCATTTTGGTAGGCATCTCTGTTATTCCAAAGTTCTAATTGCGCCAATGTTTGGTTTGTAAATGAATTACTCATTACAAAACTTGGGTGACCAGTTGCACAACCTAAATTAACTAAACGACCTTCCGCCAATACCAAAATTTCATTTTCACCAATAGTATATTTATCAACTTGTGGTTTGATTTCAACTTTTGTTGAACCATATTTTCCATTTAACCAAGCCATATCAATTTCATTATCAAAATGTCCAATGTTACAAACAATAGTTTTGTCTTTCATTGCTTCAAAATGTCTTGCTTGTACAATATCTTTATTACCTGTTGTAGTAATTACAATATCTGCATTACCAACAACCGAGTCTAATTTTTTAACTTCAAAACCATCCATTGCAGCTTGCAAAGCACAAATAGGATCAATCTCAGTAACCGTTACAATAGAACCTGCTCCTTTAAATGAAGCGGCAGTACCTTTTCCAACATCTCCATAACCGCAAACAACTACACGTTTTCCAGCTAACATTACATCAGTAGCTCTTCTAATAGCATCAACAGCGCTTTCTCTACATCCGTATTTATTATCAAATTTAGATTTGGTAACAGAATCATTTACATTAATTGCTGGCATTGGCAATGTTCCAGCTTTTACTCTATCATATAAACGGTGAACACCAGTTGTAGTTTCTTCTGATAAACCATTAATTCCTGCAGCTAATTCTGGATATTTATCTAACACCATATTCGTTAAATCTCCACCATCATCTAAAATTAAATTTAGTGGTTTTTTATCTTCACCAAAGAATAAAGTTTGTTCAATACACCAGTCAAATTCTTCTTCACTTAAACCTTTCCAGGCATAAACCGAAACTCCAGCAGCAGCAATTGCAGCAGCAGCTTGGTCTTGTGTTGAAAAAATATTACAAGAACTCCAAGTTACCTCAGCACCTAAATCAACCAAAGTTTCAATTAAAACTGCAGTTTGAATTGTCATATGTAAACAACCCGCAATTCTAGCCCCTGCTAAAGGTTTTTGCCCTTTAAACTCTTCTCTTAAACTCATTAATCCTGGCATTTCTGCTTCGGCTAAATGAATTTCTTTTCGTCCCCAATCTGCAAGATTGATGTCTTTTACCTTATATTTTACGTAAGTTGATGTTTCTGAACTCATATTTATTAAATTTGTATTTTTATTTAAAACAAGTTTAATTTTGTTTTAAAGTTTTGCAAAAGTACAAAATCCATTTGAGAATATAAATGCCTTTATATAAAACCATTAATGTAAATAAACATACAAAAGTTTTTGTGTGGAAAATTGAAGAATCTTTTGAAGAGCTTTCAAAAGGGATTTCTCTAACTGAAAGAAGTGAAAATAGATTGCTTTCTATGAAATCTGAATTGCATCGTCGTGGCTTTTTAAGTGTGCGTCATTTACTAATAGAAGCTGGTTATACCGACTTTGATTTGTATTATAATGGTAATGGAAAACCTCATTTAACTGATGGAAAACACATTTCTATAACACATTCATTTACGTTTTCGGCTTTAATAATTAGTGACAATGAAGTTGGTATTGATATTGAAATGAACCGAGAAAAAATAAAAATCATTCAACATAAATTTGTCAATTTTGAAAGAGGTTTTATTCACAAAGATGATGATTATATAGAGCAACTAACGGTTATTTGGGGTGCAAAAGAAAGTTTGTATAAAATTTTTCCTCACGGTGGGTTAACATTTAAAAACGATATTGATATTAATTCTTTTCAAATTGCTGATAAAAAAACTACCGGATATATTAAGGTTGAAGGCTGGGATAAAAATTATGATATTCGTTTTGAACAAATAGATGGTTTTACCTTAGTTTATGCTATAGATCCTTCAAAAAATGACTAAATCAGTTTTAGAACATATCAAAAAAGTTTCTGAAAAAGGTATAAAATTATTGGCTATTTTATTGGATCCTGATAAAACAACTATTAAAGAAATTCCTGCTATTTCAAAAAGAATAGAAAAATTAAAAGCTGATTTTATTTTTGTTGGTGGAAGTCTTATTGAAAACGGTATTACAGATCTTTTTGTTAAATCTTTAAAACAACATACTAAAATTCCTATTGTTTTATTTCCTGGAGATTATACCCAAGTTACTAATAATGCGGATGCTTTATTATTTTTATCCTTGCTTTCAGGTAGAAATCCTGAATATTTAATTGAACAACAAATAAAGTCTGTTCCCTTTTTAAAAAATTCAACATTAGAAATTATTCCTACAGGTTATATTTTAATCGATGGTGGTACAAATTCTTCAGTATTAAAAGTAAGTAAAACAACAGCTATTTCTCAAAACGACATTCAATTGGCGGTTGACACGGCTGTTGCGGGAATGTATAAAGGCAAACAATTAATATATTTAGAAGCTGGAAGCGGAGCCAAAACCGTTGTTAATGAAAAGCTAATTTCAGAAGTAAAAAAAAATATTTCAATTCCTCTAATTGTTGGTGGAGGAATAAAAACGAAAGAACAACTAAAAGCAGCTTATAATAACGGTGCTGATTTAGTGGTTATTGGAACCGCTTTTGAAAATAATATTGATTTATGAATGAAATTATAGACTTTTTTACTGGGCCTTATCAATCTGCAAGCACCATAAAAATTTTGTTAGAATTAATTGCCGCAATTTTTGGTGTAGCAAGTGTTTTATATGCTAAAAATGAAAATATTCTAGTATTTCCAACAGGAATTATAAGCACTGTAATTTATGTGTATTTATTATCAAAATGGAATTTATATGGTGATTTAATCATTAATATATATTATACTATTATGAGTATTTACGGCTGGTATATGTGGAGTAAAATAATTGATGATGAAAAACATCACATTCCAATTTCCAGAACAAATAAAACTGATAAATTGAAGGCTTTTGGTATATTTCTATTTACTTCCATATTTGTAATTATTGTATACCGATATTACAATGTAGTGCCAAACAATTTAAATTTTACTGAAAGCATAAACTATGCATATACAAATATAAATTCCGGTAGTCTGGAAAATTTTAGAAAAATAACTCCATTTTTAGATACATTTACGACAGGAATATTTTTTGCAGGAATGTGGTTAATGGCAAATAAAAAAATAGAAAACTGGACATTTTGGATTGCGGGTAATATAGTTTCTATACCTTTATATTTTATAAAAGGTTATGGTTTTACCGGCATACAATACACAATATTTTTAGTGTTAGCAATACAAGGATACTTAGAATGGAAGAAGCGCTTAAACAAGACGACATAAATATTATTAAGGTAGTGTTATTTGGACCAGAAAGTACGGGAAAAACAACTTTATCTAAACAACTAGCCAGACATTATAATACTGTTTGGGCACCAGAATACGCAAGAGAATATTTACAAGACAAATGGAATAACGAACGTAAAACTTGCACAAATAAAGACCAAATGCCAATAGCATATGGACAAATGAAACTTGAAAATATGCTAGCTAAAAAAGCTGATAAAATTTTAATTTGTGATACCGATCTATTGGAAACTAAAGTTTATTTTGAAGAATATTATAAAGGATCTGTTGATCCAAAATTAGAAGAAGCAACATTAAATAATAAATACGACTTATACTTACTGACATATATTGATACTCCCTGGGAAAAGGACGATCTAAGAGATAAACCACATAAGCGTTTAGAGATGTTTAATTCTTTTGAAAGCTCTTTAAAAAAACACAACAAGAATTATATTATACTTAAAGGTGACTTGAAATCAAGAATGAAATTTGCAATAAGCGAAATTGATAAAATATTAAAGTCAAAACAAAATTTACAAAGTTTTTCTGATAATTTATTTGATTTAGACTTACATTTTTTACATCAACAAGATCACAATTCTCCAATTCAATAATTATGAATACTGAGAAAATCATAAAAGAATTGAAATTTAAAGCTGTTAGAAGTAGCGGAGCTGGAGGGCAACATGTGAATAAAGTTTCTTCAAAAGTGGAGTTGATTTTTGATCTTCAAAATTCTGAAGAATTGTCTATTGAAGAAAAAGAATTGCTGCTTAAAAACTTAAAATCAAAACTTACCAAAGAAGGATTTTTTTTGTTACAATGTGATGAGAGCAGGAGTCAGCATAAAAATAAAGAAATTGTTATTAAAAGATTTTTAGATCTAATTACAAAAGGGTTAAAAGTTCCTAAAGAAAGAAAAGCCACTAAACCAACCAAATCTAGTATTCAAAAAAGATTAGAGAAAAAGAAAAAAACAGCCTACAAAAAGGCTTATAGAAAAAGACCTGATCTTGATTAATTTATTCTAATTCCTTCAATAAATTTTCAGCAGATTGTGTAGCTTTTTTGTAATGTTTTAAACCCCACTTTGAAAACACCAACATAAAAACTATTAGAACAGGAACATAAAAATACCATAGTTTATTCTCTAAAAACAAATCTTTATTACTTAGTAATTTACCTGAAATTGGTAATATGGTAATTATAAAAATAAAACTCAAATAAAAACCTACGCGCTGCACTAACCAAAATTGTTTTTTACTTCTTGCAAAATCAATTAAATTTTGTGCTATACTTTTATTGGAAATATTGATACGCTGCATTTTTTTAACTGAACGCATCGACTTAACTGGAAGAATTATAAGATACAACATCGAAAAGACTCCACAAACTACTAAATACCAAGTATCTAATTTATTAAAATGCACTAAAATGTAAAACGCAGATAAAAAGCAAATAACAGTTCCAACAGTTTCTGGAATTGAAATAGATTTTAATTTATTTTTATATTTTTCTTGAGTCATTTCAATAATTAATTTATCTGTTAATAATTGTTGCCTTTCCATTTTTTTAGACATTTCCTGCCATTCATTTCTCATCTCTTCTAATTCCATAATCTTACTATTTAATAATTTGTTCTTTTAATTTTTGCTTGATTCTATTTAAACGAGTCCCAACATTACTCACCGTAAATCCTGTAATTACACCTATTTCTTGATAGTTTTTCCCCTCCAAATACAGTAAAATCACACCTTTTTCAATAGTATTTAATTTTTTTATTTGAGCATATAAAACTTTAATTCGTTCTTCCATAATCGTATCTAATTGATCAATTTTATTTGAAAGAACTGAATTTAGCGAAACTCTATTTCCGTTTCTCTTTTCCTTTTTTAAATATGTAATTGAAGTGTTTAAAGCAATTCTGTAAAGCCAGGTGCTTATTTTAGAATTTCCTCTAAACGAATCAAATGACTTCCAAAGCTGATAAACTATTTCTTGATACAAATCTTTTTGATCTTCCTCATTTGAGGAATAAACCAAGGTGATTTTAAAAATAATCCCTTCATTCTCTTTAATTACTTTAATAAACTCTTTTTGTTTCTGCATCAAAAATTAATTATATCTAATTAGTATGGCTATGGCTTAATAAATCACAAAAATTTAAATATTTTTTAAAACTTAACTAAAATAAGTAAATATTAATTAGCTTTGCATCGTCTCAAAAGGGGTGCCTAAAACGGCTGAGATCAAACCCAATGAACCTGAACAGATAATGCTGTTAAGGGAAAAACTAAACACAAAAAGTGTTTAATGGAACAATAGTTAATTATTCATAACATCGATTAATTACCTCTTTTTAAATCGTTTTATTTTTAAAAAAATGAAACAATATTTAAAATTAAACTTTAAAAAAGTAAAAAACTTAGTAGCTTTTTTAATTATTGCATTTTCAATAAATGCGAACGCACAAGAACTATTTACGCTTTCAGGAAAAGTAACTGATGGAACCAATCCACTTCCAGGAGCAAGTATTCTAGTAAAAGGAACAACAAATGGTGTAACTTCAGATTTTGATGGAAAATTTTCAATTTCTCTAAAAAAAGGAAGTTATACGTTAGTCGTAAGTGCTATTAGCCAACCAAAAGAAGTAAAAGTAACTTTAACAAAAGATACTTTTATCTCAATAAATATGGCAGATAGTTTTGTAAATCTTGATGAGGTTTTAGTATCGGCAGTTCGAGTTAAATCCACATCTCCTGTTACCCACAGTAACGTTTCAAAAGAAGATTTGGAAAAACGTAATTTAGGACAGGATATTCCAATGTTACTAAATTATCTACCTTCTGTTGTTACCACATCAGATGCGGGAGCTGGTGTCGGGTATTCAGGAATAAGAGTACGTGGAAGTGACGCTACAAGAGTAAACATTACAATAAACGGAATTCCTTATAACGATGCTGAAAGCCAAGGTACTTATTGGGTAAATATGCCTGATTTCACCTCTTCCACAGAGAGTATGCAGTTACAACGTGGAGTTGGAACTTCTACTAATGGATCTGGTGCTTTTGGAGCGAGTTTAAATTTACTAACAGATGCTGTTTCAAAAGAAGCTTTTGGAGAAATCAGTAATTCTTTTGGTTCTTATAATACGAGAAAACATACAGTTAAATTTAGTACAGGTAAAATTAACGATCATATCGAATTTTCAGGGAGGCTTTCAAAAATAGATTCAGATGGATATATAGACAGAGCCTGGTCCGATTTAAAATCATATTTTTTACAAGCTGCATATGTAGATGATAACACCTTGATTAAAGCCCTAACATTTGGAGGGCACGAAAAAACGTACCAAGCTTGGTATGGTGTTACCACTGACGAAATGGAAACCTTAGGAAGAACATACAATCCATATACTTATGAAAATGAAATTGATAACTACAAACAAGATCACTATCAATTTCATTGGAACGAGAAAATTTCAGAAAATTGGGCTACAAATATTGGATTAAATTACACATACGGCCGTGGTTATTTTGAACAATTTAAAGATGGAGAAGATTTCGCTGATTATGATTTAACTCCAATTACTTTAGGAGGTGAAACTATTGACCAAACAGATCTAATAAGAAGACGTTGGTTAGATAATGATTTTTATGTTTTTAATGCAAATGCAACTTATAAAAACAGTGATTTAGAGTTTATTTTTGGGACTTCATTAAGCAATTATAAAGGGGATCATTTTGGAGAAATAATTTGGGCTGAATATGCCAGTAATTCTGAAATAAGAGATCATTATTATGATAGTGAATCCAAGAAAAATGATACCAATATTTTTGGAAAACTGACCTATAATTTAGACGATTTCTGGATATTATTTACTGATTTGCAAGCTCGTTTCGTAAAATTTGAAACTACTGGATTAACCTCTGATAGATATCCAATAAATGTTGATGAAAGTTATTCATTTTTCAATCCTAAAGCTGGTTTAACTTATAAATTGAGCAATAATAACAGTTTCTATTTATCTTATGCAAAAGCCAATAAAGAACCTAATAGAAATGATTTTGAAAATGGTGTAAATACCTCAGAAAAATTAAATGATTTTGAATTAGGATGGAGATTTAATAACCAAAACATAAAAGTAAATACTAATATTTATTATATGTTGTATAAAGATCAGTTAGTTTTAACTGGCGCCATTGATGATACCGGAGCACCATTAAGAGCGACTAGCGGAAAAAGTTATAGACTTGGTTTAGAAGTTGATGCTTCTATTAAGCTTTCAAATAAATTAACACTACAACCAAATGTTGCAATTAGTAGTAATAAAAATGTTGATTTTGTAACTTCTTGGAATGGAGAATTGGTAGATTTAGGAGATACAGACATTTCTTTTTCACCTAATTTAATTGCAGCAAATGCAGTTGTTTTTCAGCCTTCAAAAAATGTCCAATTTTCATTATTATCTAAGTTTGTTGGAGAACAATTTATGGGGAATATTGATAATTCAAACTCAAAATTAGATAGTTATTTTGTGAATGATTTTAATGCTTCCTACGAAATAAAACCAACTAAAATTGTAAAATCAATTGTTCTAAGTGCCTTAATAAATAACATTTTTAATACCGAATATATTTCAAATGGTTATTATTACACCTATGATGATACTTGGTCGGTTGCTGGGCAAACCACTACTTTAGATGGAGCTGGTTATTACCCACAAGCCACAACTAACTTTTTAATTGGAGCTACATTAAAGTTCTAAAAACAATAAACCGAGGCCAAGCCTCGGTTTATTTATACTTTACATAACCTGTTTTTCAGGTTATTTCGTCCATTTTATAATATTTTCTAATACGTTTTCTTACGTAAAAAAATCGTACTATTCCAATACAAAGAAGTATTGGTGCAATAATTAAAAAGTAATAACCAAGTGCTTTAAGTTCTTGTAAAAATTCTAATTTTAGTATAGCAAAACCAGAACTTAAAAAAACAATAAAAGTTCTAAAATAAGCCAAAAAAGTTCGTTCATTAGCCAGCTTTGTTCTTTCTAATGCTAAAAAATCTCTTAAAATAATTTTTTCCAACTTAAAAAGTTATTGTGACATTTTACCAGTTGCGCAACTTACAAACGATTTTGCCTTATGAATTATAGTATTTGAATCACCAACTTCTGGATAACCCATCATTGATAATTTATTTTTTACTTTGGTTAAAACAGAATTATCTTTAGTATCAATAGTAATTTTGGAAGCTTCTACATCTACAGAAACATCCGTAACTCCATCTATTGACAAAATTCCTTTTTTTATTGTATTGGCACAACCACCACATTTTAAATTTAATATTTCTAAAGTTGTCATATATTTTTATAATTTGAGTCGTTATTTATTTGACAAAATTACTACTTTTAAATTACTTATTAAATGTAATACTCCAAACACCTCTTAAATCTCCTTCACTATAGCCTGTTGCAATATCAAAAGGATAAATTGATTTTATAATAGAATCTGTTTGTACACTTAAAGTTTCATTCAGTTTTCCATGACAAACCAAGCAATTGGCTTTAATTTTTATTGGAGCATAAAAATGTTTTTTGTTGTCTAAATCAATTTCAACAATAGGCTCTAATTCTTTTTCTTCTGAAATTAGTTTTTGATATCTATAAATAATCTCCAATTCTCTTTCCGTTGGCTCTATTTTACAACTTCTTAATAAATCGGATGATCTTTTAATTGTCGCATCATATTTGTTAGAAAGTTCTCCTAAAATAACAGTAGCATTTTCTTTACAAAAAGGTACTGCTTGTGCTGGACCACCTTCTTTCATTTGGGACATTAATTGAGAACTTAACTCATTAAAACTTGCTTCTGCAATCTCCTTTCCTTTTGAAATATATTTTTGCTGCTCCTTTTCTGAAAAAGAATTATCACAAGCTACTAAAATTATTAATGAAAATAATATGAATACTTTTTTAATCATTTCTATAATTATTTAACAATTTTATTTTTGTTTTTAGCCCAATTCATAATTCCTCCTTGCAAATCTGCTACCTCACTAAAACCTTGGTTTATCATTTTTTTTGAAGCCGAAGAGGTTCTGCTTCCAGATCTACAATAAATAAAAATGGGTTTATTCTTATCAAATTTAGAAACTTGCTCTAAAAACGACCTATCAAAATAATTAATATTAACAGCGCCTTCTATGTGTCCTTGAGCAAATTCCTGTGGAGTTCTAATATCAATAATTGTTTGACTTTGTGATTTTTCTTTAAACTCTTTTGGTGATAATTTTATTATCGCTCCTTGTTGTGCTTTTGACTTTGTTGATTGGCTATTATTACAATTTAAACTTAAAACAGAAATAAAAATTAATAATGATAGTTTTAGAGTAGTTTTCATTTGTTTGATTTTTTTGCAAATGTAAATTTACATTTTAACTCATATAGTAACCTAAGTTACGGATTTTTTTAAATAAAAAAAGGGAGTTTTAAAAAACTCCCTAAGCATTAAATTAAAAAAGAACATTTACAATAATGTTGTTGGACAAACATAATCTGTTAGTTTTACACCAGTATCTTTAATATCTTTAAATCCACCTCTAACATCTGTCACATTTTTTACACCATTAGCTTTAAAAATTGATGCCGCTATTAAAGAACGATATCCACTTGCACAGTGTAAAACATATTCTTTATCTGGGTTAATTTCCGCAAAATTTGAATGAATAAAATCTAAAGGAAAATTCTCAACACCTTCCACATGTTCTGATAGGTATTCCGATTCTTTTCTAACATCTAATGGTACTTCTATTTCTCCTTTTTTTAATCTGTTAGCAAATTCAACTGCAGAAATTGATCCAATTTTATCAACTTCATGTCCCGCTGCAAGCCAAGAATGGATACCTCCACGCAAATACCCCAAGGTATTATCGTAACCAACACGAGAGAAACGTGTAACAACTTCATGCTCTCTTCCTTCTTCAGCAATAAAAATTATTTTTTGATTGATATTTGAAATCAAGGCTCCAACCCATGGTGCAAAACCACCTTCAACACCAATATACCAAGCTCCAGGAACTGTTCCTTCTTCTGCATACAATTCTTTTGTACGTGTATCAACAACTAATATATCATCTTGCTCACTCATTTCTTTAAATGAATCGGCATCAATTGGAGTTGTACCTCTTTTTAAAATTTCATCTATACTAGTATTTATACCTTTGTTCATACGAACATTATTTCCAAAGTACTGAGGCGCTGGCTTTAAACCAGTTGTAACTTCTTTAATAAATTCTTCTTTTGTCATATCTGCTCTTAAAGCATAGTTGGTTTTCTTTTGATTTCCTAAGGTATCAAAAGTTTCTGAACTCATGTTTTTACCACAAGCTGAACCGGCACCATGATTTGGATATACAATAATATCGTCTGGTAAAGTCATAATTTTATTTCGTAAAGAATCAAATAAATGACCTGCTAAATCGGCTTGAGTTAAATCTGATTTTACAGCTAAATCCGGTCTACCTACATCTCCTATAAATAAACAATCACCTGTAAACACATATGGTGTTTTACCATCTTCATCAATTAACAAATAAGATGATGATTCCATTGTATGTCCAGGAGTATGCAATAACTTAAGTGTAAGATCTCCAATTTTAAATTTCTCGCCATCTTTTCCTTGGTGAATATCATAATTTGGTCTAGCATTTGGTCCAAAAACAATAGTTGCTCCAGTTTTTTTTGCTAAATCAACTTGTCCAGAAACAAAATCAGCATGGAAGTGTGTTAAAAATACATATTTAATTTTAGCTCCATCCGCTTTTGCCATTTCTATATATGGTTCAGTTTCTCTTAAAGGGTCAATAATTGCTGCTTCTCCATTTGAATGGATGTAATAAGCCATCTCTGCCAAGCAGCCCGTAAATAATTGTTCTACTTTCATAATAATCTGATTTTAATATTATTAAACTTGATTGTAACTTTCCAAATCTACATGAAACACATTATCTTTTTGTAATCGAGGTTACATAGTTGATAATTTTAAGAATATTTTAATTATTTGTTTGTTTAAGATAATCAAAATATTTCACTTCAATATCTTTATTTTTTTTACTATCTTCATAAGTGTCTATGGCTTCCTGAATACTCATAAAACAGTTACTATAGCTTATTTTTTTCATGATTCCACTTTTATCCAAAATATCTCGAACAGGTCCTTTCATTCCGCTAAAAGCAATCTCGATATTCATCCTTTTATATTTATTTATTACATCTCTCAACATATAAATACCCGAACTATCAATACTATTAATGCTTTCTCCATCAATGATAATAAGTTTTATTTTATCCCCTTTTTCAATTACAAATTCTTCTAATTTATCTTTGAAAAATGCCACATTTGCAAAAAATATTTGAGCATCAAATCTTACAATTAAAATATCTTCCTTTACTTCCAACAAGCCTTCAAATCTTGAAACATTTCTATAAAAATGTGTGTCAGGAACTTTTCCCAAAATTGCAATATGTGGCTTTGTACTTCTATAAATTAACATTGCCATAGACAAGATAATCCCTATTAAAATTCCTTCTTTTATGCCAACCGTTGCAGTTACTATAAGTGTTGTATTCAAAATAATAAGTTCTCTTCTTGAATATCTTAATAATTGTTTTGGTACTGAAAAATCTAACAATCCAATTACCGCAACTATAATTATTGCACCAAGAACAGCTTTTGGTAAGTAATAAAATAATGGTGTTAAAAATAACAAGGTTAACCCAACAATTAACCCAGATATTATTGCTGCTAAAGGCGTTTTCGCTCCAGCCTGATGGTTTACAGCTGTTCTAGATAAACCTCCCGTTGCCGGATATGTTTGAAAAAAAGAGCCGACAATATTACCTAATCCAATTGCAATTAATTCTTGATTTGGATTAACTTTATAATCGTTATGTTTTAATTCAATTGCTTTTGCAACTGATATAGCTTCTAAAAAAGCAATTAATGATAATGTTAACGCAATTGGAAATAATTTAATTAATGTGTCTTTTTCAAATTTAGGAACAACAAAATCTGGTAATCCTTTTGGTATTTCTCCAAGTATTTGAACTCCTAACTGCTCTAAATGAAATATTCTAACAGCTAAAATACCTAAAACAACAACAACCAATGCTGCCGGTATCTTTTTCGACAATCGTTTAAAATAAAGCAAAATAAGTATTGAAATTATTCCTATTACAGCTGTAATCCATTCAATATCTTTTATATTTTGAAATGCATCTATAAGAATACCCTGAATTTTATTATCCCTTTGAATATTAACCCCTAATAAATGTTTCAATTGATTTAAGCCTATTATTAAAGCTGCCGCCGAAGTAAATCCACTTATAACAGGTCTCGATAAAAAATTAACCAAAAAACCCAACTTAAAAAAACCAAAAAACACCTGTAAAACCCCCATCATAAACGCCAAAAGAATAGCAAATTCAATAAAATGCTGAGTTCCAATTTGAGCCAATGCCACAACTCCAGAGGCTACTATAAGTGAATCCATTGCGACAGGTCCAACTGCTAATTGACGAGATGTTCCAAAAATAGCATACACAATTTGAGGAATCATTGCTGTATACAAACCGTAAATTGGGGGTAAACCCGCAATCATTGCATAAGCAATTCCTTGTGGAATTAACATAATTCCAACAGTTAAACCCGCCCCAAGATCTCCTTTTAGCCAAGCGTTTTTATAATTTGGAAGCCACTCTAAAATTGGCAAAATGTTTTTAAGATTCATTAACCTTCAACTTTTACGTTACACTCCTCAAAAACTTTAAATTCGCAGGGTTTATTAATTCTTTTATGAATTTCTGCAATAGCAGTATTTTTATCTTTAAAGAAAATATCCTTTCCAATTTTATCAATAAAACCTCCTTTTTCTAAAACATCCTGACTTATTATTTTTAATCCTGAAATATAAATCCCTCCCCTGTTTTTTTGCCATTTTAGAATTTCATTAGATAACCATTCTGCCGCCGCCAAATCAATAAAATTTATTCCTTCTCCTGCAATTAAAACATGCTGAATTTTATTCTCATCATAAAGTTTTGATAAGAAATCTGAAATCTTTTCTATTGAACCAAAATATATAGATCCATCAATTCTAATAATTTTTAAATTTGAACATTCAACAGCATCTAAATCCCTAATTTTATTTACAAATCTCTTTTCCTTATTAAGTGCAATTACGGCAATGTTTGGTTTTGAAGTTCTATCTAAATAAAAGAAAAAAGAAGTAATAATTCCGGCCAATAATGCAAACTCAAGATCAAAAAACAGCGTTCCTAGTAAGGTGATAGCTAAAATTATTAATTCTTTACCACTACTTTTATATACTTGTTTTATATGATGAAAGTCTATTAAGTTGTATCCCACCAATAAAATAATACCTCCCATTGCGGCTTTTGGTAAATAAGAAGCATAATTAGCCAGGAGCAACAACACTATCATTAAAAAAATAGATGCAAAAATAGCAGATAACGGGGTTTTTGCTCCTGCCTGATGATTAACACCCGATCTTGTAAATGAACCCGAACCCGCATAACTTGAAAAAAAACTGGCTACTAAATTCGATACTCCCTGACCTATAAATTCTTGATTTCCATCAATTTTTTGATGTGTATGTAAAGCAATTGACCTTCCAATAGCAACAGCTTCAATTAATCCTAGTAGGGCTAACACCATTGCTCCCGAGCTCAATGTGTTAACATTATCATAACTCAAATCTGGTATTCTAAATGGTGGTAAGTTTGATGGTATTTCTCCAACTGTTTCAATTCCATTAACATCGCCGCCTAATAAAATGGCCAAAACACTTCCTAATACCATTGCTATTAGCATATAATATTTTGACAAAGGTTTTATTAAAAACCTTATAATCAATGCAATAAATAATGTTCCGGTCGCTACAATAAAAACATACCAATTTGTTTCTGAAAGATGATTGGCTATATATGCTAATATCTCAAGAATTGTACTCCCTTGAGGTACTTTTATTCCAAATACATGTTGCAGTTGTTTAAAAGCAATTAAAATTCCTGCTCCAGCGGTAAATCCTATTATTACCGAATGAGAAACGAAATTTACTAATTTACCCATTCGCAGTATTCCCATCATAAATTGAAAGAAACCAGCTAAAAAGGTAAGAACTAAAGCCAGTGAAATATAGGTTTCTAATTCCGTTTCCGGACTTACAAACTTAACTAATGTTGAATAAACCACAATTGAAATAGCTGTAGTTGGTCCAGATATCAAGTGATATGAAGATCCAAAAAGTGCAGCAATTATTGGTGTTATCATTGCGGTATAAAACCCATAAACTGGTGGTAAGCCCGCAATCATTGCAAAAGCAACTGCTTGAGGTATAACAATAATTGTACCTGTTATTCCTGCAATTAAATCATCTTTCCAGGTCGTTTTGGTTAATGGTAACCAAATTAAAAAAGGGAATATTTTTTTTAAACTCATATAGATATATTTAGAGTTTTTAGTACTACAAAAGTAATATGATATTAATTTAGTATTGTGACATAAGTCACAATACATTTAAAACAATTCTCCCTGTGAAGTACCTTTAATTCTTCCTAAATGTTTATACGCTAAGTCTGTTACTTCCCGACCTCGTGGAGTACGCATAATAAAACCTTCTTGTATTAAAAAAGGCTCGTAAACTTCTTCAATTGTTTCTGAGTTTTCACCTACCGCAGTAGATAAAGTACTAATTCCAACAGGCCCTCCTTTAAATTTATCAATTAAAGTTGTTAAAATTTTATTATCCATTTCATCTAAACCATGTGCATCCACATTTAAAGCGTTTAAAGCATATTTTGCAATTTCAATTGTAATTGTACCATCACCTTTAATTTGTGCAAAATCACGCACTCTACGAAGTAGCGCATTCGCAATTCGAGGGGTTCCTCTACTCCTTCCTGCAATCTCTATTGCAGCTTCCATTGAAGTTGGCACTTTTAAAATGATTGAACTTCTTTGAACAATTGTAGTTAATAATTCTGTATTATAATATTGTAATCGGCTACTAATTCCAAAACGAGCACGCATAGGTGCCGTTAACAATCCGGAACGTGTAGTAGCTCCAATCAATGTAAAAGGCTCCAAATCTATTTGTACAGTTCTAGCATTTGGTCCAGACTCAATCATAATATCAATACGATAATCTTCCATAGCTGAGTACAAATATTCCTCCACAATTGGACTTAACCTATGAATTTCATCAATAAATAAAACGTCACGCTCACTTAAATTTGTAAGTAAACCCGCTAAATCCCCTGGTTTGTCTAATACAGGTCCGGAAGTAATTTTTAATCCAACATTTAATTCATTTGCTAAAATGTGTGCTAGTGTAGTTTTTCCAAGTCCAGGTGGTCCATGAAATAAAGTATGATCCAATGCTTCCTCACGTAAATTTGCAGCTTCAACAAAAATCTTTAAATTTTCTAAAACTTGTTCTTGTCCTGTAAAATCCTCAAAACTTAAAGGTCTCAATTTTTTTTCTACATCCAATTCTTCGGATGAAAAATGTTCTTTATCAGGATTCAAGTTTTCGTTCATAAAAACAAAGATAGCAGAAATAAAAAAACCTTTCTAAAAAAATTAGAAAGGTTTTCAATATATTATTTAATCTTTTAAGATTCCTCTTCGCCTTCGTATAACGGTACTACTTGAGATACAAAATCTTCATCGTGACCTGGTTTACTATAATCATATGGCCAACGGTGAACAGCTGGTATTTCTCCTGGCCAGTTTCCATGTATATGTTCAACCGGAGTTGTCCACTCTAAAGTATTAGATCTCCAAGGATTTTGTTCTGCCTTTTTTCCTTTGTATATACTAATAAAGAAATTTGCTAAGAATATGATTTGCGCAGCACCACCCAGAATTGCAAATAGTGTAATTACAATATTTACATCAGCTACGTCATCAAATAAAGGAAAAGCTGTATTTGAATAATATCTACGTGGTAAACCTGCCAATCCAATAAAATGCATTGGGAAGAAAACTCCGTAAGCTGCAACAGCAGTTATCCAGAAATGCCAATAACCTAATGTTTTGTTCATCATTCTTCCATACATTTTAGGAAACCAGTGATAAACTCCGGCAAACATTCCATAAATAGCAGATACACCCATTACTAAATGGAAGTGAGCCACAACAAAATAAGTATCATGAACATTAATATCTAAAGCGCTATCTCCAAGTACTAAACCTGTTAAACCTCCAGATATAAATGTAGAAACCAATCCAATTGAAAACAGCATTGCCGGATTCATTTGAAGGTTTCCTTTCCAAAGTGTAGTTATATAATTAAATGCTTTAACCGCCGAAGGAATTGCAATTAATAATGTTGTAAATGTAAATACCGAACCTAAAAATGGATTCATCCCTGAAATAAACATATGATGACCCCATACAATTGTAGATAAAAATGCAATTGCTATTATAGAACCAATCATAGCTCTATAACCAAAAATTGGTTTTCTGGAATTTGTTGATATAATTTCAGACGTTATACCTAATGCTGGTAATAATACAATATAAACTTCTGGATGACCTAAAAACCAAAATAAGTGTTCAAATAAAACTGGTGATCCTCCTTGATAATGTAAAACTTCTCCTTGAATAAAAATATCTGATAAAAAAAATGACGTTCCAAAACTTCTATCAAAAATTAATAATAAGGCAGCAGATAATAATACTGGGAATGAAACAACCCCTATAATTGCAGTAACAAAAAACGCCCAAATTGTTAATGGCAATCTTGTCATTTTCATTCCAACAGTTCTCAAATTAAGAACGGTTACAATATAATTTAAAGCTCCTAATAATGAAGAAGCTATAAATATTGCCATTGAAACTAACCAAAGAGTCATTCCCATACCTGATCCCGGAATTGCCTGAGGCAACGCACTTAAAGGCGGGTAAATAGTCCACCCAGCTGATGCCGGACCTGCTTCAACAAATAAAGAAATAACCATTATTACACTAGACAAAAAGAATAACCAATATGAAACCATATTTAAAAATCCAGATGCCATATCACGTGCTCCAATTTGTAATGGAATTAATAAGTTACTAAAAGTTCCACTTAATCCTGCTGTTAATACGAAGAATACCATTATAGTACCATGTATTGTTACAATCGCTAAATAAATATCTGGAGACATAACACCTCCATCTTGATGACGGCCTAAAAACGCTTCAATAATACTAAATGAAGTATCTGGCCAAGCAATTTGTAAACGGAATAACATTGACATGAATACCCCAATAACTCCCATAAAAATACCAGTAACTAAATACTGTTTAGAAATCATTTTATGGTCAGTACTAAAAATGTACTTCGTTACAAATGTTTCTTTATGATGATGATCTGACATAATATATTTTATTTTAGTAGTATAGTAGTTAATTTTTATTGAACAACTTGTGCCATTGTTTTCTGGTTGCTTAACCAAGAATTAAATTCACTTTCTTCTTCAACAATAATTTTCATTTGCATATTATAATGTGATGATCCACAGATTTTATTACATAACAATAAGTAATCAAATTCATATGGGTCTTCACCTTTTTCAGCTCTAATTTTATTAATCCCATCAACCTTAGTAATGGTCTTGTCATTTAACCTCATTTCTTCAGTTGTCATTGAAGGTGTAAATGCAAATTGAGTAACCATTCCAGGCACACAATTCATTTGAGCTCTAAAATGGGGCATATATGCAGAGTGTAAAACATCTTGCGAACGGAATTTAAATATTACTTTTCTTCCTTTTGGTAGATGTAGTTCTCTTACCGGAACATCATCTAACGCATTCTTATCTGTCATATCAACACCCATTGTGTTAATTCCTTTAATATTTCTAACATTTGCCAATCCTAATTCATTATCCTCTCCTGCATACCTAGCTTCCCATTGAAACTGTTTTGCATATACTTCTACAATTAACGGGTTTTCAGCATCTGAAGGATCCATAACATCAATCCAAACAGAAAGTCCGTAAAGAACTAAACCTGCAAGCACTACTGCTGGAATAATTGTCCAAATCATTTCTAATTTATGACTGTCGGCATAAAACAATGCTTTTCTTCCTTTTACACCTCTATATTTAAAGGCAAAATAGAATAATAAAAATTGGGTAATAGCCTGAACTACTAGAATTAATACCATTGTAACCATATACAACGTATCATATTTTTCTCCTTCAAGAGACGCCGAATCTGGTAATAAAATTGATGAATATTTCACAAAAGAAAATATCATTAATCCATAAAAGAAAATTCCAAAAGCTGCAAATAAAATACCTTGTGTATTATTATCTTTTTCTGTAGCAATTACACTTTTTAAATTTAATATACTTGCAACCTGCCATATAGCTACGGCAACAACAATTGCCAATAAGATGTAAAGTAATGCTGTCATTTTTTTATTTTGATTTTTTTAGTGGTGTCAAATATAAAAAAAATCCTGAATAAATTGAATTCAGGATTCCTTTCTATATTAATATTTTAACATTTAGTAATGAAATTGTTCGCTTTCTTTAATAAATGGGTTTCCTTTAGCTAATAATGGTGCTTTTGATAATGCCGTAAATACTACATAAATAAAAATTCCAAGAACTAATAATACTGAGCTTATTTCAGAAATCCCAATAAACCATTGATCTCCAACAGTTGCAGGCATCACCATTACATAAATATCTATATAATGTCCTATTAGAATTACAATACCAGTACAAACTATAAACCAGTTTACTCGTTTAAAATCACTATTCATTAAAACCAATAAAGGGAATACAAAATTTAACACTAACATTCCTAAAAATGGAATTTTATATTCATTAAATCTAGAGACGAAATAAGTAACTTCCTCTGGAATATCTGCATACCAGATTAACATGAACTGTGAAAACCATAAGTATGTCCAAAAAATACTGAATCCAAACATGAATTTTGCTAAATCATGTAAGTGACTATTATTTACAAATTCCAAATATCCTTTTCCTTTAAGGTATATTGATACCAATGCAATTGTTGTTATTGCAGAAACAATCATACTTGCAAATACATACCATCCAAATAAAGTACTATACCAATGTGGATCTAAAGACATTATCCAATCCCAAGACATCATAGATTCTGTTACTAAGAAAAATACTAGAAAAGCAGCAGAACGTTTAAATAATTTCGTATAATTACTAATATCTGTAGCATTGTCTTGTGCCAAAGTTAATTTTCTTGAATGTTGACGATACCATACCCATCCTGCCATATAAATTGCAGCTCTTATTAAAAAGAAAGGCACATTTAAATATCCTGCTTTATTTTGAATTAATTCATCATGAGCAACAACCTCAGGATCCATCCATACAAATAAATGATTCATATGTAAAGATGATAACACAAAAAACACAAACAATAAAATAGCTCCTACAGGTAAATAAGCTGTTATTCCTTCCATAACTCTAAATAACACAACCGACCAACCGGCTTGTGCCGCATGTTGAATTGCATAAAAAGCTAAGGCCCCTAATGAAATCATAAAAAAGAAAAATAGCGCAACATATAATGCCGACCAAGGTTTATTTTTTAAATAATGAAATGCGTGTTCAGCATGTGTATCATCAGAGTGAGCTGATTCAGTTTGTTCAGCACCATGAGCATCTGCCTCAACAACATGAGTATCAACATCATGATTTGCAGCAACTTCACCATGAGAATCATGGCTGTTTTGTAACATCACTTTAACATCTTCTACCGAACTTGGCGTAGACAAAAAACCGTAAGCAACACCAATTAAACCTAAAATCATTAAGGCAAATGAAAATGTTTTTAATTTACTTGAAAAGGTATACATATTAATAAATTCTATCTTAGTAAAAGTGTTATTTTAATAATTCTGTTCTTAACTCTTGAACATACATTGTAACTTGCCAACGCTCTTGAGCTGTTAATTGAGATGAATGTGATCCCATCATATTTCTTCCATACATTATAACATGATAAATACTACCTTCTGTTATATCTCTATCCTTATAATTTGGAATTCCTAAAAACTTATCTCTTTGAACTAATATCCCATCTCCAGCACCAGTTTTCCCATGGCAAGAAATACAATAAATATCGTACATTTTTTTTCCATTTGACAAATTGGCTTCGTTAACTTCCAAAAGGTTTTTAGAATTTAATTTTGCTGCTTCATACCCTTCATTTGAATTTTCATAATCATAAGGTACTTTTCCTCTTGCTATTGTTCCATCAACAGGAAGTTGAGTTGTCATTCCATTTGCATAATTAGGATTTTCACTATAAGTCTCATATCCTACAGATTTATACATATCTGGCATATATTGGTAATTTGGTTTTGATTTATCACTCCAACAAGATGATAACGTAAATAGGAAAACCAATACAATTGTAATTTTTAAAATGTTTTTCATTTTAATTAATGCTTTTCAGTTACTTTAATTTCAACAGTTCCTGTTTTTTCTAAAAATGATACTAAATCACTTTCATTCCCATCAACTGCAACCTCCATCACAAACATATCGTCCGTAGTTCTTGGATCAGGATTTTCAGCTTCTTTAAAAGGCCATAATCTACTACGCATATAAAAAGTAATTACCATTAAATGCGCCGCAAAAAATACACTTAGTTCAAACATAATTGGAACAAAAGCCGGCATATTTAGAAAGAAACTAAAACTTGGTTTCCCACCAATATCTTGTGGCCATTGTTCTATCATCATATAATTCATCATCCAAACTGCAAATGAAAAACCAACACATCCGTACATAAAAGCAGTAATTGCAATTCTTGTACCTTTTAGCCCCATTGCTTTATCTAAACCATGAACCGGAAATGGTGTATAAACTTCTTCAATATGATAATGAGCCGCACGAACTTCTTTTACGGCATCCATAAGGATATCATCATCATTATACATTGCTTGTATTACTTTTGAGCTCATAATTACTCTTTATTTTTTTAAGTTTTTAGCTTGACCTGCCCAATCATCACGTTTTGCTCTTCCTTTAAATGAATCTAAAATAGAATCTAGCAAATCATATTCAGTATCAGTCATTTTACTTACTTGTTCAAAACTATAAATTCCAATAGTATTTAATGTTTTTTCCAATTTAGGACCAACTCCACTTATCAACTTTAAATCATCTGCTGTTTGAGTTTCTTTATCAAATACTCCTAAAGTACCTAGTAAACTATTTTTATTAGCATTTGAATCAACTACAGTTTCAGTTTTTACATTTATAGCGCTTTTTGTAACTGTAGGAGCTGGATTTTTACCTCCTGCATCTCTATGTAATTTATAATTTTCTCCTGATGATTTCAATATAGATTTCACCTCTGCCTGAGCAATTACAGGGAAAGTTCTTGCATACAATAAGAATAATACAAAGAAGAAACCAATTGTTCCAACATAAATACCAATATCAACAAATGTTGGTGAGAACATTGTCCAAGATGATGGTAAATAATCTCTGTGTAATGAAGTTACAATAATTACAAATCTTTCAAACCACATTCCAATGTTTACAACAATTGAAATAATGAAAGAGAAAGTAATACTTGTTCTTAATTTTTTAGACCACATAAATTGTGGAGAGAATACATTACAACTCATCATTAACAAATAAGCCCACCAGTAAGGTCCAGTTGCTCTATTTAAAAATGCATATTGTTCATATTCTACACCTGAATACCAAGCGATAAATAACTCAGTAATATATGCACAACCTACTATAGAACCCGTAATCATAATTACAATGTTCATTAATTCAATGTGCTGTTTAGTAATGTATGCTTCTAAATTCGAAACTTTTCTCATTATAATTAACAAGGTGTTTACCATTGCAAATCCAGAGAAAACGGCTCCTGCCACAAAATAAGGAGGAAATATTGTTGTATGCCATCCTGGTATAATTGATGTAGCAAAATCAAAAGATACAATTGTATGTACTGAAAGTACTAAAGGTGTTGCTAAACCTGCTAACA
The DNA here is from genome assembly GCF_900188355.1 of Lutibacter flavus. Classification (GTDB taxonomy): domain Bacteria; phylum Bacteroidota; class Bacteroidia; order Flavobacteriales; family Flavobacteriaceae; genus Lutibacter; species Lutibacter flavus. The sequence goes on along the minus strand of NZ_FZNX01000004.1, from coordinate 431,773 downwards.
CTAAAGAAACTTCTTCAAAACGTTGCCAATCTTTTGCTCTACCAGTCCAACCAAAACTTAATAAACTATATATTTTCTTTTGGAAAGGTCTCACTGCTCTATCACGTAGCATTGCAAAATCAGGTAATAAACCAGTCCACCAGAAAACTAACGATACTGATAAATAAGTAGAAATGGCAAAAACATCCCACAATAATGGTGAGTTAAAGTTTGTCCAAAGTGTACCAAATTGATTAGGAATTGGTAATACAAAGTGAGCATTCCAAACACGTCCCATATGAATTACCGGGAACAATCCTGCTTGAACAACTGAAAAAATTGTCATCGCTTCTGCAGAACGGTTAATACCCATTCTCCATTTTTGACGGAATAACAATAAAACAGCAGAAATAAGTGTACCAGCATGACCGATACCTACCCACCAAACAAAGTTTGTAATATCCCAGGCCCAACCTACGGTTTTATTTAAACCCCAAACTCCAATTCCTGTTCCAATGGTGTATATAATTGAACCTATACCCCAAAGAAAGGCTAAAAGTGCAATTGTAAATGCTGTCCACCATAATTTATTTGCTTTACCTTCTACAGGAGCTGCTACTTCCACGGTAATGTCATGGTAGCTTTTATCTCCAATAATTAAAGGTCTTCTAATAGGTGCTTCGTAATGAGACGACATAATCTAATCTAATTATTATCTTTTATTAATATTTTATCCTTCTTGTATATTTCTAACCTTAACATGATAAACCACATTTGGTTTTGTACCAATGTGCTCTAATAAATGATAAGCTCTTTTATCTTGAGTTAAACTTGTAACAGTATCTTCTTTGTGATTGATATCCCCAAATACCATAGCACCAGTACTACAAGCATTAGAACAAGCTGTTTCAAATTCATTTGTATTTACTGGTCTACCTTCTCTTTTAGCTTTTAGAATAGTGGCCTGAGTCATTTGCATACACATTGAGCATTTTTCCATAACTCCACGAGAACGAACAGTAACATCTGGATTTAATACCATTTTACCTAAATCATCATTCATGTTATAATCAAACTCACTATTATTTGGATAATTAAACCAGTTAAATCTACGAACTTTGTATGCACAGTTATTTGCGCAGTAACGAGTTCCTACACAACGGTTATATGCCATTTGGTTTTGACCTTGACGACCATGAGATGTTGCAGCTACCGGACAAACTGTTTCACAAGATGCATGATTACAGTGTTGACACATTACTGGTTGAAAAGCAACGGAAGGGTTTTCAGATGGATCTTCTAATTCAGACATTGCTGTTTTATATCCAATTACTCCTTTTCCATTTTCTTTCTTTTCATTATCACCCTTAAAATCTTCTTCGTGAGAATAATATCTATCGATACGCAACCAGTGCATATCACGAGATTTTCTAATTTCTTCTTTACCAACTACAGGAACATTATTTTCAGCGTGACAAGCTATTACACAAGCTCCACATCCTGTACAAGCATTTAAATCAATAGATAAATTAAAATGATGCCCAATTGATCTATCAAATGAATCCCATAAATCAACAGTTGTGGCTTCAACTTCATTATGATCCAAAGATACCATTGGAACACTATTCCATTCCTTGGAATCTACATTATTATAGTCTTCAATTGTAGTTTCTTTAATAATATCACCTCTACCCATTAAAGTATTGTGTAACTGAACACAAGCAAATTCATGCTCTCCAGTAACAACTTTTAATGAAACATCCGATTGATAATTATTAAAGTCCTTATAAAATTGATAAGCATTCTTACCTGTTTGCATTTCAGTTTTTAAACCTTGAGTACGTCCGTAGCCAAGCGCTAATCCAATAGAACCTTTTGCTTGACCTGGTTGAATTAATGCAGGTAAAACTTCTGAAACCCCATTTACTGTAATTTCAACTAAACTTCCATTTAATGCACCATTTGCAACATTATGATTAACAGCACCAATTACTTCAGCATCTGCTTTAGAAATTGTTAAGTAATTATCCCAAGAAGTTCTTGTAATTGGGTCTGGAAATTCTTGTAGCCAAGGGTTATTTGCCATTTGACCATCACCCATTCCAGTTTTAATATACAAAGCAAGTTCTAAATCACTCCCTTTAACTTTTGCTAATTCTGAACCTGCAGCATCAATATCTACTTCATTGATAATAACTTCTTGTTCCTCAACTTCAGCTGTAAATACTCCATCATGTAAAGCTTGATTCCAAGATTTACCAGCTAATACTTCATCATTCCAAGATTCTTTTAAGAAATCATAATAAGTAGTAGAACTGCCAGTCCAAGCTAATAATGCATCTTGAAACTGACGTGTATTAAACAATGGTTTAATAGTAGGTTGCATTAAGCTATAGTGTCCCTTTTTAATAACAACATCTCCCCAAGACTCTAAATAATGTGGTGTAGCTAAGGCGTATTGAACAGCGTTTGCTGTTTCGTTATCTTGCATTGAAAATGCTATCGATAACTTTACTTTTTTCAATCCTTCAACAAAATCAGCTGAATTTGGTAAAGAATATACTGGATTTGCATTATTAATAATTACAGCACCAATTTTACCAGCATTCATATCTGAAATTAATTTTGCAACCTCAGCATCATTTCCTTTTCTAATATTTTTAGTTGCAACAACGTCAATTACTTCACTGTTAATAGCTTGGTTTATTGCCAATGCTAATAATTGTGCATTTTTATCCTGAATTCCAGTTAATACAACTGCTTTACTTCCTGCTTTTTTAATTTGAGAAACAGCTTTCTGAACTGCATTACTTAAAGGAGTAGCTTCTTTTGTTGAAATCCCTTTAACAACTGCATTGTATAATTTAATAAGTGCTAAATTTTGTTCAGATGGTTTTACCATTAAACGTTTATCTGCATTAGCACCTGTTAATGTCATATTAGATTCTATCTGAATATGGCGAGACATTTTTCCATGATTTGGAACACGCCCTTTTGCATATCCAGCTTCAAAACCTCCACCTTGCCAATCTCCCAAGAAATCTGCACCAATAGAAACAATAACTTCAGCATTTTCTAAATTATAATCTGGTAAAGCTCTAGTTCCATACATTTCTTCAAAAGCATCTAATGCTGATGATTCCGAAACTGCATCATAAACTACATGGTTTATTGTTCCAAAAGTTTCACCTAATTTAGTTACTAGCTTTTTTGTAGATGGACTCGCACAAGTTCCTGTTAAAACGGCAATGGCTAATCCAGACTCTTTAACTTCATTTAATTTTGAAATTATTTGAACGTCTGCATCTGCCCATGAAATTTCTGAACCATTTGCTTTCGGCGCTTTTAAACGAAGACTATCATACAATGACAAAACTGAAGCTTGCACACGTGCATTTGTACTTCCGTTTGCATCTTTATTAGGTTCTATTTTTATTGGACGCCCTTCTCTAACCTTTACTAATACATTTGCAAAATCAAATCCGTCAGCCATTGTTGTTGCATAATATTCTGCAACACCAGGAATAATATCATCTGGTTTAATTACATAAGGAATTGATTTTACCACAGGACCTTCACAAGCAGCTAACGATGCAGCCGCTGTTGTAAACCCAACATACTTTAAAAAGTCTCTACGCGTTGTTGATGAAGTTTCTAAACTCTCTTTATTACCTAAAAATTCATCCGTTGGAATTTCTTCAACAAACTCGTTCTGTTTTAACGTATCAACAATAGAGCTGTTTGCATTTAGCTCCTCAACACTTTTCCAGTATTTTTTGTTTGATGCCATTTTATATTCTGTTATTTACTTCGTAATTAATATTAATAGTGACATTTTCCACATTCTAAACCACCCATTTGAGCAGCTGTCACTTTTTCTACACCATACTTTTTAGCCAACTGATCGTGAATATTTTTGTAATATCCATTTTCTGTTAAATCAACTTCAGTATCTCTATGACAATCTATACACCATCCCATTGTAAGTGGTGAGAATTGACGCATTTCGTGCATTTCTTCAACAGGACCGTGACATTTCTGACAATCTAACCCTGCTACAGTTACGTGTTGAGAATGATTATAATAAGCAAAATCTGCTAAATTGTGAATACGCACCCATTCAATAGGTTTTTGTTCATACCCCTCTATGTACTTTACATTTTCTTTATCCCAACCAACTGCATCGTAAATTTTTTGAATTTCATTATCTAAATCTTCTTTAGAATGACCATCAAATAATTCTCCGTTATATTCTGAAATAGACTTATGGCAGTTCATACAAACATTAGCTGTTGGAATCCCAGAAGCTTTACTATGTTTTGCCGAAGAATGACAATACTGGCAATCTATTTTATTGTCACCTGCATGAACTGTATGAGAAAATGCTATTGGCTGAATTGGTTGATATCCTTCATTAACATCTATTTGTAACAACCACGCAAATAATAACCAAGCACCAGCTAACAATACAAAAATTACACCTAAGAAACGTAAGAAAGGGTTAAAAATCAACGATTTTAACATACTTCCCGTTCCCTCTTCACCTTCAACTACTTTTTTATTGGTAGTCGCAGCAACTATTAATGATAATAATAAAAATGCTAGAATTGTTAAACCAAGTGTAGGTAAAATTCCTATTCCAGGTTTGTTGAAAATTTCATCGTCTTTTGCTGATGTTGTAGTTGCAGCAGCAGGTTTTACATCACCTACAGCAAAATACTTTAATAGATCTTCAATATCTTCGTCAGATAACTGTGGAAAAGCTGTCATCGCAGCTGGATTGCTTTCCGAAACTTCTTTTGCCAATTTATCTCCAGATGCAACTAAAGCGTTATTATCCTTAATCCATAGCTTTAACCAATCAGCATCACGCTTATCCCCAATTTTCAAAAGCTCAGGACCTATTAATTTCCCTTCTAACTTGTGACATGCTGCACAATTTGCTTTAAAAATTTTCTTACCGCGTTCTACTCCTGGATCTACTTCTTGTGAAACAACAACTTCTTTTGAAGCTGCAGGTTCCCCTTTTGTGTAAGCTAAAATATCAACAATATCTTGATCAGATAAATGCGGATTAGCTGTCATTGGCAATTTATTGTTTTCTTCAAAAACTTGAATTGCTAATTTGTCTCCTGATTTAATCATTCCTGGACTATCTTTAATCCAGGCAATTAACCACTCTTGTTCTCTTTTTTCCGTTATACCCTTTAATGCAGGGCCTACTAATTTTTTATCTAATTTATGGCAAGCTGCACATGTAGACTTAAAGAGCTTTTCTCCATTAGCTACATCGCCCTCTTGAGCCGACAAATTAATTGAAAATAATAAAAGGAAAGCAAGACTATTAATGACTAATCTTGATAATGGACTGTGTTGTTTCACACTTTTCATACTTAAAAAAAATCTTTTCTTTCTTGTTTGGTACAATATTTTCATATAAAAATATATGACTTATGTCATTTTTTAAATGATTTGACAAAAGTACTATTAATAACTAAAACTAAAAATGTAAAAATTATGTTAAAGTTAATTTATATTGATTCTAAATAATAAAATTTAACATTTACATTAGAATGAAATATTATAAATTTGAAAAAAATAAAATTATTATGAATATTTTATCAAAAAAAATATTAATTGGGGCTTTTTTAATGTTTCTTTTAAACATTTCTTTTTCTTATTCTCAAAGTGAAAATGAGAAAATAAATAATTTGATTGAAAAAAAGAGAAGTTTTAATAAGCAAAACAAGAATTCTACTATATTTAAAATACAACTTTATAACGGAAGTGAGTCACAAGCCTATAAAATTAGAAATAGTTTTCAGTCTTCTTTTCCTGAATATAGAACAGATATTATATATAAATCACCTGAGTGGAAAACACAAGTTGGTAATTTTGAAACAAGGTTAGAGGCTGATCGCGCATTTTTAATTATTAAAGAAAAATTCTCTGGAGCAATTGTTTTAGAAGATAAAATTTAAACAACTCTATTCAATCTTTCAAATAAACGCTGTTTTAAACCTGTATAATTAACTACAGATTCTAAAATTTGCTCACGCTCATTTTCATCTTTAACATTTGTAATTAAAGAGTTGATTTTTTGTTCAATAAGTACACGGCGTAAATTATAAATTGCATCTAAAACCATTTTAGAAAGATCACTTTCTTTACTTTTAACAACAATATCTTTTCGGTCCCAATTACTTAATACATGTTTTTCATCATCCATTAAAATATTGGTTACCAATGTTGAAACTTCAGAATTTGGATGATTTACCAATACATCAACAGAAATACTTTCACTTTGATTTAGCTGATGAATTACATCATAATAAATATGCTTAAATGTTTCATCCGTAAATTCTATCTCATCATCTTGCAAATTCAAATAAATTTCTTTGGAAACCACATTTTGAAAATGTTCCTTTTTTAAAGAATGAAAATCGCCACTGGTTGAATCTTCCCCTGCAACGAAATCTACAAAATCCACTTCGTTATTTCCATACAACAATAAAATCTTTATAATTTCACGTTCATACTTTTTAAGTTCATCAACTTTTTCAAACTTTGAAGTTTTTTGAACTTGAAACGCTTCTGGGTACAAAACATCAAGTGGTGGTTCGTTTGGATCTGGTCTGTTGGGTTTATATGATGGTTTAGCAGCATCTCTTTTAACCTTGTTATTTATCTGAGCCAATTCGCTAAACAATACACTTTCTGAAATATCCATTATTCTGGAACATTCCTGAACATAAACTTCTTGCTGAATCCTATCTGGAATTTTTGAAATACTAATTACAATATCTCTAATTAATCCCGCCTTTTTAACTGGATCATTTTTTGCTTCATCCATTAACAAGGAAACCTTGAAATTAATAAAGTCTTGAGAATTATTATTTAGATATTCTTTTAACTCTTCATTTGAAACTTTCTTAGCAAAACTATCTGGATCATCACCATCAGGAAACATTAGAACTTTAACGTTCATTCCCTGCTCCAAAATTAAATCGATACCTCTTATAGATGCTCTAATTCCAGCTGCATCACCATCAAAAAGAATGGTAATATTTTTAGTTAATCTATTTATTAATCGGATTTGATTTTCAGTAAGTGCAGTTCCAGATGAGGCAACCACATTATGAATCCCCGATTGATACATAGAAATTACATCGGTATAACCTTCAACTAAAAAACAATTATCTTCTTTTGCAATGGTTTGTTTTGCATAATGAATACCATATAACACATTACTTTTATGGTAAATATCGCTATCGGGTGAGTTTAAATATTTAGCAGCTTTTTTATCTTGCGTTAAAATTCTTCCTCCAAACCCCAGTACCCTTCCACTCATACTATGAATTGGAAACATAACACGGCCTTTAAACCTATCAAATTGTTTGGTGCCATTTGACGCAAGGATATCTTGCTTAACAATTGTAAGACCCGTTGATTCTAAATGCTTAAGATTATAACCTTTATTTAGGGCTTCTGAAGTAAAAGCTTCCCATTCATTTAATGAATATCCTAATTGAAACTTTTTAATTATTTCATCGGTAAAACCACGTTCTTTAAAATAACTTAACCCAATTGCTTTTCCTTGCTCATTTTCAAACATAATATTTTGAAAATAATCTCGTGCATATTCTGAAACCAAAAACATACTTTCACGCTCATCTGCCTGATGCTTTTGCTCATCGGTTTGTTCAATCTCGTCAATTTCAATATTGTACTTTCTTGCTAAATACCGAATTGCTTCTGGATAAGAGTAGTGCTCTTGTTCCATTAAAAATGAAACTACGTTACCTCCCTTACCAGTACTAAAATCTTTCCAAATTTGTTTTACTGGAGACACCATAAATGATGGTGTTCGTTCTTCTGAAAACGGGCTTAATCCTTTAAAATTACTTCCCGACTTTTTTAACTGAACAAACTCACCAATTACCTCCTCAACTCGAGCAGTTTCAAAAACTCTATCTATGGTACTTCTGGAAATCAATTTTTAATTTGTGTTTTAAAGTTTTCTAAATTACAAAATTTAGATAAAAAAAGAAGCTCTCTAAAAAATCAAATTACTGTCCTTCTGAATTTATTTTCAGATTGACCTTTTCACGACTTTTTAAATAGCTTCTTTTAAAATATTTTATTTCTTATTAATATTAAGAAACTGCTTTTAACTTTTTTAAAGTTGACTTGTTAATTTTATCTTCAGCGTATTTCGCAGTTATTTTTAATTTGCTTTCTTCAGTTCCTGGCAATTCAAACATTGCATCTGTTAAAATAGCCTCACATAGTGAACGCAAACCTCTTGCTCCTAATCTGTATTCAACAGCCTTAGAAACAATGTAATTCAGCGCTTTTTCGTTAATCGTGAATTCAATGCCATCCATTTTAAACAATTTTTGGTATTGTTTAATAATGGAGTTTTTTGGTTCAGTTAAAATAGCTCTTAACGTATCTGCATCTAATGGATCCATATGAGTTAATACTGGTAAACGACCAATAATTTCAGGAATTAGTCCAAAAGTTTTTAAATCACTTGGAATTATATACTGTAAAAGATTCTCTTCATCAACTTTATCTACTTTTATAGATGCGCTATAACCAACTGCCTGACGATTTAAACGTTTACTTATTACTTTGTCAATGCCTGAAAAAGCACCACCAGCAATAAACAAAACATTTTTAGTATTTACCTCAATAAATTTTTGATCAGGGTGCTTTCTTCCGCCTTTTGGCGGAACATTTACTACAGATCCTTCTAATAATTTAAGCAATGCTTGTTGAACTCCTTCTCCTGAAACATCGCGTGTAATTGAAGGATTATCACCTTTACGAGCAATTTTATCTATTTCATCAATAAAAACAATGCCTCTTTCTGCTTTGGAGACATCATAATCTGCAGCTTGTAATAAACGAGTTAAAATAGTTTCAACATCTTCACCAACATAACCAGCTTCCGTTAAAACAGTTGCATCAACAATACAAAAAGGCACATTTAGCATTCTTGCAATTGTACGGGCAATTAATGTTTTTCCTGTACCGGTTTCACCAACAATAATTATGTTACTTTTTTCAATTTCTACTTCCTCCTCATCTTTTGATTCAGGTTGTAGTAAACGCTTATAATGGTTGTAAACTGCCACAGCCATTACACGTTTTGCTTGATCCTGACCAATCATATATTGGTCTATAAAAGCTTTTATTTCTTTGGGTTTGTTTACAATTAATTCAGAAGTTACGGTATTAGATTTGCTTTCTGCAATTTCTTCCATAACAATTCCGTGAGCTTGCTCAATACACTTATCACAAATATGCGCATCTAAACCTGCTATTAATAAATCCGTTTCTGGTTTTTTTCTTCCACAAAACGAACATTCTAAAACTTCATCTTTCGCCATTTATTCAATATATTAATTTATAGTTTAGAACTATTATTTTTACTTTCTGACTAATATTTCATCAATCATACCATATGTTTTCGCTTCTTCGGCTTTCATCCAATAATCACGATCTGAATCTCCATGAACTTTTTCCATAGTTTGACCAGAATGTTTTGAAATTATTTGATATAATTCATCTTTTAATTTCAATATTTCACGAGCAGTAATTTCAATATCACTTGCTTGACCTTGAGCCCCACCTAATGGTTGATGAATCATAATACGTGAATGCGGCAAAGCTGAACGCTTTCCTTTTTCACCTGCACACATTAAAACTGCCCCCATAGATGCAGCCATCCCTGTACAAATTGTTGCAACTTCTGGTTTTATAAATTGCATTGTGTCATATATTCCTAATCCTGCATAAACACCTCCTCCTGGAGAATTTATATAAATTGAAATATCTTTAGAATTATCAACACTTTCTAAAAATAATAATTGTGCCTGAATAATATTAGCTACATAATCGTCAATTCCAGTTCCTAAAAATATAATTCTGTCCATCATTAAACGAGAGAACACATCCATTTGTGCAACGTTTAATTGACGTTCTTCAATAATATATGGAGTAACGCTGCTTACTATTTTATCGTAGTACATACTACTTATTCCTTGATCTTTAGTCGCAAATTTTTTAAATTCTTTTCCGTAATTCATTTTATAGAGTTTTATAAAATTAAGGGTGTAAAGATAAGAAGTATTCATGAATTATTACCTAATTAAAAAATAGAATGAAATTTAACCAAATTTAGAATGATTTTATATAAGGATATTTTAATAAAATAGTTAAATTTTGTTATGCGCGCATAGTATTTATTTAGTATCTTTGATTAGGAATTTCAATATTGAAAAATTTTAAAAGCAACACACAATGAAATCGAAATTAACAGTAATCTTATTATTTATTTTTACAATAAGTATTTACGGACAGGAATTTGAAAATGGAACTATTGTAACGCAACGTTACGACACAATTACTAACGTGAAAATTAAAAAAGTTAGTGATTCAAAAAGCTTATTACACATAACTTATATTGATCAGGATGGCGCAGAGCAATCTCCTGAAATTGAAACTATTAAATGCTATTCCAGAGGGGCAGAAATTTTTTGTCGTATTTACAATTCTGGGGAAATGATTATGGCAAAACAACTAGTTGATGGTAAAAAATTAAACTTATATGAAAGAGATGTAGACGGTAGAGCAACTTTTTATATTGAAAAAGTATATGATGAATTAATTAAAGTACCTTCATCAAATAAAAAATTTAAAAAAGTTATTGGTTCATTTTTAAGTGATGCTCCACAAATTTCTGATAAAATTGCATCTCAGGAATTGAAAGACATTAAAGAAATTGTTAACCTTTATAATGAAGGTTAATCATTAGTTTTTAGTTTTAATGAAAAAGTCTGAAGGTATAAATCTTCGGACTTTTTTATTTTAAATCAACTTTGTTTTTAAGTATATTTGAACTCTTTAAAATTATGTCAATATGAAATTAGTGCACAAATTAATTATGCTTTTTTTGGGGTTAAATACAATTCTTACAGCTCAAACCAACAACAAACTTTTTAGCGTTTTAGATGTGCAACATTACAAACTTGCAATTGAAGTTAATGATTCTATCGACAGTATTGATGCTACAATGGACATTACAATTAAATTTAAACAACATACAGCACCATTTTATTTTGATTTAGTTAAAAAAGATTCAACTGGAAAAGGAATGCACATTGAATATATTCTACAAAATAACGATACAATTCAATTTACTCATTCGAATGATAAAATAAACTTAGCACCAAATAACATCAATACGGATAGTATTTTCAATTATAAAATAAAATATAATGGAATACCTAAAGATGGTTTAGTTATTGGTAAAAACCTTTATAACGATCGTACTTATTTTGGAGACAATTGGCCTAATCGAGCACATAATTGGTTTCCTTGTATAGATCACCCATCAGATAAAGCAACCATAGAATACATTATAAAAGCACCAAATCATTATCAAACTATCGCAAATGGTTTTCAAATTGAAGAAACTAATTTAGATAACAATTTAAAATTATATCATTGGAAAACTGAAGTTCCTTTACCAACCAAAGTTATGGTTGTTGGAATTGCTAAATTTGCGGTTCAAAATATTGGTGAAACTCACAATATTCCAGTTTCTACCTGGGTATATCCTCAAACTAAAGCAGCAGGTTTTTATGACTTTTCAATAGCTAAAGAGGTTCTAAATTTCTTTATTGAAAATGTTGGAGAATATCCATTTTTAAAACTTGCAAATGTGCAATCAAAAACTCGTTTTGGCGGAATGGAAAATGCTGGAAATATCTTTTATTTTGAAAAATCTGTAACCGGAAATCAAGATCATAAAGATTTAATAGCGCACGAAATAGCTCACCAATGGTTTGGAAATTCAGCAACAGAAATCGATTGGCCTCATATTTGGCTAAGCGAAGGATTTGCAACTTATTTAACCGATCTATATATTTTAAAAAGTGATGGAGAGGATGCTTTTAAAAAACGTTTAAACGAAGAACGTGAAAAAGTTTTAAATTTTTATAAAAAACAACAAACTCCTATTATTGATACAAAAACTAAAAACTATATGAGTTTGTTAAACCCAAATTCATACCAGAAAGGCGGTTGGGTTTTACATATGTTAAGACTTAAAATTGGTGATGAAAATTTTTGGAAGGGCATTCAAACATATTACAATAAATATAAGTTAAGTAATGCTTCAACTTCCAATTTTAAAAATATTATGGCTGAAGTTTCTAAACAAAATTTAGACAAGTTCTTTATGCAATGGTTAGAAAAATCGGGGCAACCGATTTTAAAAACAAGCTGGTTATATAGCCCTAATAAATTAAGGCTATTAGTACATCAAACTCAAGATTATACTTTTGAATTTCCTCTGGATATAGAATTAATTTATAAAGATGGATCTTCTGAAATAAAAACTATAAATGTTACAGAAAAAATGGCTCCTTACGCTATTGAAACAAATGGAGAAGTAACAGGCATAAAATTAGATCCAAATATGTCTTTATTATTTGAATCTTTTGTTGAATAATTAAAGTTGATTATTAACCTTTAAAACATTGACTTCTTTTTATTTAATAAATTAAAATTCAGGATTTTCAACGGGTTTTGTGAATATAAATTATATACCTTTTTTAGTTTAATTTAAGCTGTATATTTGCAAAAACTAAAAAAATGACTTTTGCCGATTTAAATCTAAACCGCTTTTTATTAGATGCCCTAGATGAAATGGGGTTTGTTACTCCTACTCCAATTCAAGAAAAAGCTTTCAATGTTATCATGAGTAGTAAAGATGTTGTTGGTATTGCTCAAACCGGGACAGGAAAAACCTTCGCATACTTATTACCTATATTACGACAACTGTCGTATTCTGAACAAAAATTTCCACGTGTTTTAATTGTGGTTCCAACAAGAGAATTGGTTGTGCAAGTTGTTGACGAACTCGAAAAATTAACTCCATATATAAATGTTCGGTTTACTGGTGTTTATGGTGGAACCAACCTTAATAAACAAAAACAAATAGTTTATCAAGGACAGGATATTATTGTAGCAACTCCAGGAAGATTGTTAGATTTAACTTTGGATGGTATCTTAAAACTAAAACAAATTCAGAAATTAGTTATAGATGAAGTTGATGAAATGATGAACCTTGGTTTTAGAGCACAATTAATAACTTTATTGGACTTATTACCTAAAAAACGTCAGAATATTTTATTCTCAGCAACTTTAACTAAAGAAGTAAATTCTTTATTAGATGACTTTTTTAAATCTCCAATAAAAATTGAAGTTGCAAGTAGCGGGAGTCCATTAGACACCATAAAACAGCTAGCGTATCCGGTCCCTAATTTTTATACAAAAGTGAGTTTCTTAGTAAATTTATTAAAAGATAAAGACACTTTTAATAAGGTATTGGTTTTTGTAAAAAACAAAAAACAAGCCAATATTTTATATGAAGAATTAGAAATTGCATTACCAAATGATGCCGATGTAATTCATTCAAATAAAACTCAAAATTACAGGTTACGCTCCGTTAAAAACTTTGAAATGGGATTTTTCAATATATTAATTGCAACTGATATTATTGCTCGTGGTCTGGATTTAACCGATGTAAGCCATGTAGTTAATTTTGACATTCCCGAAGAACCAGAAAATTATATTCACAGAATTGGAAGAACTGGAAGAGCAGAACAAGAAGGAATCGCAATCTCATTTTTCACAGAAGAAGAAGCTGATTATTTAGGTGAAATTGAATTATTAATGGTTAAAGAAATTGAGGTATTAGATTTGCCTGAAACTATTGAAATTTCCACAAGATTGATTGATGATGAAATACCTAAAGCGGAACTTGAGAGAAACAATGAAAAGAAAAGGGTTGAAGAGCCAAGAGGAGCTGCATTTCACGAGAAAAAAGAAAAAAACAGCCGTGTTAATTTAGGAGGTTCTTATAGAAGAGAAATTGCCAAAAAATATAAAAAACCCAAAACAAGAGGGCAAAAACGCAAGTAAATTTGTTCTCTTTTAGTTCAAAATAACCCATAAAAAAACTCCTTAATTTTAAAATTAAGGAGTTTTTTATATATAAATTATTCTATTTGTAAACTTCTTTTACAAAACTCTCATAATTCATTTCTTTCACTTTAAAAGTGATATTTTCTTTATAAAAAGTCAATAATTTTTGACTCATTAATTGCTCTTGTAAACGTTTAGCTTCCTCTTGATTGCTTAAAACCCTTTGAACAATATCATCCAATTCTTTTTCTTCAGGATTTAATTGTCCATATTGAGCCATTTGAGCTTTTACAAAACCTTTTGTAAAGTCTTTCAATTCTTCAAAATCAAGTTTTATTTCGTTATCTTTTAAAACTTTACCTTCAATTAATTGGTAACGTAATCCTTTTTCAGATTTTTCAAATTCCTCAGCAGCTTGTTCAGGAGTCATTGGTTTTTCACCAGCAACAGCCAACCATTTTTTCAAGAATTCTGCAGGTAAATCAAACTTTGTATTTTCAACTAAATATTCAGTTACAGCGTTTAATAATTGCTGATCTGCTTGCGTTTGAAATTGCTTTTCAGCATCTTCTTTTATTTTTTCTTTTAATTCTTCTTCAGATTTTACAATATCCGGTCCAAATACTTTGTCAAATAATTCTTGGTTAACCTCAGCAAGCTCAGTAACAGTAATTTCCTCTATTGTAAATGTTAATGGAATATCAAGATCGTGAATTTCATCATGTGACATTCCTAAAGCTCCCATTAATTTATGGTCATCATCAAAAAGTCCTTTTGATTTTAATTCAATTACATCACCAACTTTAGCACCTAAAAATTTCTTTTGATTTGCTTTTCCTTTAATTGAAGCTAATTCAATAGTTGATTTTTTTTCTAATTCTTTTTCTTCATTTACAAAAGTTCCTGCAATATTTACTCCCTCTACAACAACTTCTTGAGGAACAATCTTACCAAAACGTTTTTGAATATTTTCAACTTCTTTTCCTAATAATTCCTCATCAGCAATAATATTATACTGTGTGATTTTCTTTTTAGCAGATAAATCAACATCAAATACAGGAGCTAATCCTAATTCAAATTCAAATGCATAGTCTTCAGCATCCCAATTAAAATCGTCTTGCATTTTTGGCAATGGATTTCCTAAAATATCTAATTTTTCTTCAACTAAAAAGTTATTTAATGATTCTTGAAGTAATTTATTAACTTCATCAATCATAATAGATTTTCCATATTGTTTTTTTACCATTCCCATTGGCACTTGTCCTTTTCTAAATCCTGGGATATCCGCTTTTTTACGATAATCTTGTAAAATCTTCTCTACATTTTCTTGGTAATCTGCAGCTGAAATCTCAACTTTCACTACTGCGTTTAAAGCATCAACACTTTCTTTTGTAATATTCATCTTATGCTATTTTTTAACTTAAATAATTCAAAATTGGCTGCAAAAGTACTATTTTTTAAGCACTTGGCAAATATTTAATTCGTTCTATTTCAACTATTTTTCTTTACTTTCTTTCAAAAATGAATATAATATAGATTGAAATATGGATAACAATAAACTAAATAGTAATGCTGTCCAAAATCCGGAAACTGTAAACCCATCAACAAAATAACCTGCCAACAATATTATTACTGCATTTATAACAAGTAAAAATAAGCCGAGCGTTACAATGGTTGCGGGTAACGTAAAAAATATAAGCAACGGTTTTACAGTTACTCTTAATATTCCTAAAACAATTGCAACAATAATTGCACTTTTATATCCTTCAGTTAATGTAATTCCTGGTAAAAACTCAGCTAAAACAACTACAGCTATTGCAGTTAATAATATTCGCAAAATTAATTTCATGTGTTTATTCTTTATTGTTTTTTAATAGTCACATGTTGTTCGCTAATAATCATCCACTTAAATGATAAACTTTTTAACATGCTCGTTTCATCTTTTAATATTTATAATGAAATTTAAATTTAACTATAATTATGCCAAATTATTAATTAGGCTAAAAAGCTGACAACTTCGTGATAAAACTGGGTAGGATTCTCTGCATGAAGCCAATGTCCTGCATTTTTGACAGTTACAATTTTCGAATTTGAAAAATGCGCTGTAATTAGTGGAATATCTTCTTCTAAAATATAATTTGAGTTTTCTCCTTTTAAAAATAATGTTTCACCATCAAAATGAGTAAACGATGGTAAAGCTGCACCAACTTCGCTATTATTCTCTGTTAAACTTTGCAGATTAAATCTAAAAGCTAATTGATTTTTTGTTTTTCTAAATACATTTTTAAGTAAAAACTGTAAAATTCCAGGTTCCGAAATGTAAATTTTTAGCACATCTTCAATTTTATTTCTCGTATTTTGAATTGAAAAATTAACAGCATTTAAAGCTGCTAAAATATTTTGGTGATGTGGTTTAAAATATTTTGGGCCAATATCTGCAATTATTAATTTATCAACCAATTCTGGATAGGTGACTGCAAATAACATTACTACTTTTCCACCCATTGAATGACCCAATAAATGAACTTTTTCTAAATTATAATGAAGAATGTAATTGTATAAATCTTCAACCAATAATTCATAGTCAAATTCATCTGAATGAAAACTACGTCCGTGGTTACGTTGATCTATTAAATGCACTTCAAAATTTTCAGCAAATTTATTTCCTAGTGATTTCCAATTATCACCCATTCCAAAATACCCATGCAATATGAGTAGTGGATATCCTTCACCTAATATTTTTGAATGTAGCAATTCCATTATCTATTAGCTACACTTAATTTGTACTTATACATATTTATAACATTCTCCAAACCTAAATACAAAGATTCAGTTATTAAAGCGTGCCCAATTGAAACTTCTAATAAATTTGGAATATTTTCAGCAAAAAACTGAATATTATCCAAGCTTAAATCGTGCCCGGCGTTAATTCCTAAACCTAATTTGTTTGCCAAAATAGCACTTTCAGTATATGTTTTTATTGCTTCTTTATTTCCAAGTGCGTATTGTGTGGCAAAATCTTCAGTATACAACTCAATTCTATCTGCTCCGGTTGTTGCAGCAGCTTCTATAAGTTTAAAATCCGGATCAATAAAAACTGAAGTTCTTATTCCTTTTAATTTAAATTCAGCTATAACTTCCTGTAAAAAAGATTGATGTGTAATAGTATCCCAACCCGCATTTGAAGTAACCGCATCTATTGAATCTGGAACCAAAGTAACTTGTGTTGGACGAATAGCCAATACCATATCCATAAATTTCCGGATTGGATTTCCTTCAATATTAAATTCGGTAGTAACTATTTTTTTTAAATCGTATGCATCTTGATATCTTATATGTCGTTCATCTGGCCTTGGATGGATCGTAATCCCTTCTGCACCATATTCCTCAATATCAGAAGAAACTTTAACAACATTTGGATAATCTGCTCCTCTGGAATTTCGTAAAGTTGCTATTTTGTTAACATTTACACTTAACTTTGTCATTTCTAAAACCCTTTAAATTTAAATGAGTGCGCAAATTTACGAACTAAGAATATGTTTTTGGTTTTATTTTTGATTAATTTGTAGTATAATAACAAACAACATGGAAATAGCCCCATACATTTTAAAAGAATTTAAACCTTTCACCTTAGATAAAAAGGTTGGAGAAGTTAAGTCGTTTTTTTATAAAACCGCTTTTTCTCATTTTCCTATTGTAAAAAATAATATGCTAATAGGTTTAATTTCTGAAATTGACATTCAAGGAATTGATGAAGATGAAAAAGAAATTGGAGATTTTCAATATTTGTTTAACCTTTTTTTTACCGAGGAAACAAACAATTTATTAGATCTCCTAAAAGTTTTTGCTTCAAGTGAAGCAAATATAATACCTGCTGTTGACGATAAAAAAAACTACTTAGGGTATTTTGACTTAATTGATATTTTGCATCTTTATAATGGCACTCCATTTTTAAATAGTGAAGGAACTGTATTATTGTTAGAAAAAGAAATTAAAGATTTTTCATTTAGCCAATTATGCCAAATTGTTGAATCTAATAATGGGAAAGTTTTAGGAACCTATATTTCAGAAACATCTGCTACAACAGTAAAAATTACCCTTAAATTTAATGCGCAAGATATAAATGAGATTATTCAATCATTTAGACGTTACCAATATAATGTACTATCTAAGCATGAAGAAGATTATTATTTAGAAGATTTAAAAGATAGGTCTGAATACTTACAAAAATACTTAAACATTTAAGGATGAAGGTTGCTGTTTACGCACAATATTATAAAACTGAAGATCAAAGTTATGTTGAAGATTTATTTAAAATTTTCCACAAATATAATATTGACTATATTATTGAACATACTTATTATTTAGAATTAAAAAATCATATTAATATAGATAGTACAAAAACCTTTTCTTCTCACAAAGAATTAGATGATTCTTTTGATTTTATGTTTACAATTGGTGGCGATGGCACCATTTTAAGAGCTGTAACATTTGTAAGAGAATCAGACATTCCAATTGTTGGTATTAATACTGGTAGGCTTGGCTTTTTAGCAACCATTCAAAAAGAGAATATTTCTAATGCTGTAGAATTACTTCTAAAAAAAGAATACATTATTAAAAAACGTACACTTTTAAGTGTAGAAACTTCTCCAAAAATTGAAAGTTTAGCCTCATTAAATTTTGCATTAAATGAAGTTTCAGTAAGTAGAAAAAACACAGCTTCTATGATTACTATTAAAACTTTTTTAGATAATGATTTTTTAAATTCATATTGGGCAGATGGTTTAATAATTGCAACACCAACCGGCTCAACGGGTTATTCTTTAAGCTGTGGCGGACCAATTATAACTCCAGAAGCTAAAAGTTTTGTTTTAACACCAATTGCACCACATAATTTAAATGCAAGACCACTTGTAATACCAGAAGATACAACTATAAATTTTACGGTAAGCGGTAGAGAGGATGAGTTTTTAATGTCTTTAGATTCCAGAATTACAACCATTAATAATAGTACAGAAATTTCCGTGCAGAAAGCTGATTTTAATTTAAAAATGGTTCAATTCAAACAACAAACATTTATAAAAACGCTAAGAGACAAACTACTTTGGGGGCAAGATACACGCAATTAGTTTAACCGTTTACTTTAAAAAAGTAATACGGTTTATATAACAATATTTTCATTTATAAGCAGTTTATCAAAAAAGACTTTGTTTAACTTCTATAAGCAAATAGAATTAATTATATTTGCACGCTATTTTATATATGAAAAAATTAATTTTCTTTATCGCATTTATCTGTATCACAACAACTTCCATTTCTCAAATAAATGAAATTGGAATTATTGCTGGTGGTAGTAATTATATTGGAGATATAGGTCCGGAAAATTACATTAACCCAAATAATTTAATGGGAGGTGTAATTTATAAATGGAATAAAAACCCAAGAATTGCTTTAAGAGGTACCTTTACATTTGCAAAATTAACTTCAGATGATGCTAATGCGACCAATAATGAACGTCACTTAAGAGGAATTAGTTTTACAAATAGTTTAAAGGAAATAGCACTAGGCCTGGAGTTTAATTATTTTGAATATAATTTAGATGATTATAGCAAAACCAGAACTCCATACATATTAATAGAAATAGCCGCATTTAATTATAAAACAATAATTGATGGAACGGATCCTTCTAATTATGAATACGGAACAAATACATCATTTGCTGTGCCTTTTGGTATAGGTTATAAAACAAAACTATTTGGTGACTTTGCCTTAGCTTTAGAAATAAAAGCCAGATATACTTTTGTTGATGACTTAGATTATAATAACAGTGAAATACCATCTTTAAATTTTGGAAATCCAAATAGTAACGACTGGTATGTTTTTAGTGGATTTTCCTTAGTTTATTCTTTTGGAAGACCTGCATGTTACTCAACACCTTATTAATGGAAGCATTAAAAAATAGCATACTTAAAAATAAAGTACCAAATCATCTTGCCATTATTATGGATGGTAATGGAAGGTGGGCAAAACTTAAAAATAAACCCCGAGTCTTTGGACATAAAAATGGGGTTAGTTCGGTTCGTGAAACAATAGAAGGCTGTAGAGAATTAGGAATTAAATATCTAACATTGTATGCCTTTTCAACAGAAAACTGGAATCGCCCTAAATTAGAAGTTAAAACATTAATGTCTCTATTAGTTTCATCACTAAAAAAAGAATTAAAATCACTTCAAAAAAATAACATTCGTTTAAATACAATTGGAAACCTTTTAGATTTGCCCGAAAATGCAAGAAAAGAGCTAAATGAAGTTATTGAAAAAACAAAAAACAACACCGCTTTAACCCTAACTTTAGCTTTAAGTTATGGATCTAGAGATGAAATTGTTAATGTTATCAAAAATATATCAAAAAAAGTTGTTAATAATGAACTTCAGGTAGAAGAAATTAATGAAAATATTATAAATAATCATTTATATACGTTTTCTTTGCCTGATGTTGATTTTATGATCCGTACAAGCGGTGAAAAAAGAATCAGCAATTTTTTATTATGGCAAATAGCTTATGCCGAATTGTACTTTACAAATACACTTTGGCCAGATTTTAAGAAAGAAAATCTTTTTAATGCAATTGTAGAATATCAGAATAGAGAACGACGGTTTGGAAAAACCAGTGAACAAATTGAAAAAATCAATGACTAAATTAAAAATAGCCCTTTTACTTTTTACTGTTATTTTAGGTTTTAACTCAGCAAATGCTCAGGAAGAACAAAACAATAATGATAAAACTGTTGAAATTAAGAATGCAGAGATTACCAACGATACTATCAAAAAAGATACTATTACTCCCGTTAATTTAAATACTGCTTATGTTAAAGATAGCTCCTACGAACTTGGAGGAATTACTGTTAAGGGACTTAAAAAGTTTGAAGAACAAACTGTAAAAGTTTTTAGTGGTTTAAAGGATGGACAAGAAATTAAACTTCCAGGAGATAAACTAACAAGTGCTATTAAAAAATTGTATGAAACAAAGCAATTTAGCAACGTTGAAGTATATATCGCAAAAATTGATGGAAATGTAGTTTATTTAGAGATTGAAGTTGAAGAACTTCCTCAACTTAATAAAATCACAATTCAAGGTGTAAAAGAAAGTAAAGCTAAAGAATTACAAAAGGATGCTGAGCTTAAAAAGGGTGCTATGGTAACAGACAATTTAATTGTTACTACTACAAACTATTTTAAAAAGAAATATCAAGAAAAAGGATTCTTAAAAACTAAAGTTACTTTAGACACTAAAGCAGATACTTCAGATGTAAATATTGTTAATATGTTAATTCATATTGACAAAGGCGAAAAAGTAAAAATTAAAAATATAACCTTTGATGGGAATGAAGCATTTAGCGATAAAAAGCTAAGAAAGGCTATGAAAAATACTAAAAAATCAATGTTTGGTAGATTTTGGAAAGGCTCCAAATATATAGATGCAGATTTTAAAGAGGATTTAGAAAAAATAATTACTACTTATAGCGAACAAGGACATAGAGATGCCAGAATAATTGATCACTCAATGACTTGGAACGATGACAATACTTTAAACCTAAACTTAAAAGTAGAAGAAGGTAAAAAATACATTTTTGGAGACATTAAGTTTATTGGAAATAGTAAATATACCGATGAACAACTTCAAAGAATTTTAAGAATTGAAAAAGGAGACACCTATAATGGTAAAGTTTTAAAAGAACGAGTTACCGGAGATGGATCTCCAGATTCTGAAGATATTTCAACAGTATACCAAAATAACGGTTATTTATTCTCTAGAGTTTTACCTGTTGAAACTAGAATTAATAACGATTCTATTGATGTTGAAATTAGAATTTATGAAGATCAACAAACAAAAATCAGAAAAGTTACGGTTAATGGTAATGATAGAACTAACGACCACGTAGTTTATAGAGAAATAGCAACTAAACCAGGATATTTGTACAGTAAAAGTGATATCATTAGAACTATTAGAGAAATTGGACAACTTGGCTTTTTTGATGCTGAAGCAATAACACCAGATATTAATCCTAATTATACAGATAAAACTGTTGATATAGATTATACGGTTGCCGAAAAAGGGTCTAGCCAAATAGAATTGCAAGGTGGTTATGGTGGTGGATCTTTTATTGGAACTTTAGGATTGTCTTTTAATAACTTTTCAACTAGAAATATATTTAATAAAAAAGCATATAGACCATTGCCAATGGGAGATGGACAAACGCTTTCTTTACGTTTACAAAAAAGCAGGTATTATACAACATCTAGTTTTTCTTTTACAGAGCCTTGGCTAGGTGGTAAAAAACCAAGATCATTATCTTTTTCGGTTTACAATTCTAAACAATTTAGATATGATTATTTTTCAAATAAAGTAGATAAAAGCCAACGATTAAATATTGTTGGAGCAACAATAGGATTAGGACAACGATTACAATGGCCAGATAACTATTTTACATTATCACAAAGTATTAGTTACCAATTATACGATTTAAAAGATTACCCAATTTCAACATTTTCATTTTCGACAGGGCAATCAAATAACTTAGCTTATAATATTACACTAGGAAGAAGTTCAGCAGGACCAAATCCAATTTTTCCAAAATCAGGATCTGATTTTAGTATAGGAGCTAAAATTACTTTCCCATATTCTTTAGTGAATAATAAAGACTATTCAACGCTGGAAGATCAAGAAAAATATAGATGGTTAGAGTATTACAAAGCAAGTTTTAAAGGAAAATGGTACACTGCTTTAACCAAGGACGTAGTATTAATGACAAACGCTGAATTTGGTATATTAGGTAATTATAACAAAAAACTAGGAGATTCTCCTTTTGAACGGTTTTTTGTTGGAGGAGATGGAATGGCTTCATACCAATTAGATGGTAGAGAAACTATAGCATTAAGAGGTTACGAAAACGGAAGAATCTCTTCAATTGCAGGTGGAACTATTTACAATAAATTTCAAATGGAGGTTAGATATCCTATTACATTAAAACCTTCGGCTTCAATTTATGCTTTAGGGTTTTTAGAAGCTGGTAATTCTTATGATGGCTTTAGCAACTTCAACCCTTTTCAATTAAAAAGATCAGCAGGAATGGGACTTAGAATCTTTATGCCAGCCTTTGGTTTATTAGGAATTGATTTTGCTCACGGTTTTGATCCTTTACCTGGAGGCATTGAAAAATCTGGATGGCAAACTCACTTCATAATTGGACAACAATTCTAATGTAAATCTGTTATATTTGTATATGAATAATAAATTGGCACGGTTTTTTCTAAATACATTATAGATATGATAAAAAAAGTTCTTTTATTTGCATTTTTAATTTTAAGCTTTTCGTCAATAGCACAAAAAGCTCAAAGAATTGGATATATAGATATGGAATATATTTTAGAAAATATTCCTGAATATAATGAAGCTCAATCTAAATTAAATTCTAAAGTTATTACATGGCAAAGTAATATTGAAGTTCAACAAAAAGAAATAGAATCTTTAAAGTCTGAATTAAATATTGAAAAAGCCTTATTAACAAATGAATTAATTTTAGAAAAGGAAGAAGATATTCAAATTAAATCTTTAGAATTAAAACATCTTCAAGATTCATATTTTGGAACTGATGGAGATTTATTTTTTTTAAGACAACAATTGGTGCAGCCAATACAAGATTTAGTTTACAATGCTATTCAAGAAATTGCAGTTAAAAGAAAATATGATTTTGTGTTAGACAAATCAAGTGATTTAATAATGCTTTACACAAATAAGCAATACGATATTAGTGAATTAGTAATTAATAGCATTACAAGAACTAAAAAAATTGATGCAGCTAAAGAAAAACAAGCTGGTGGCAAAAAAGAAGATGGCACAAATGAAACTATCACTAAAAAAGACGAAAACGCAGTAAAAGTATTAAGCGAACGTGAAGCTAAAAAAGCTGAATTACAAAAAAGAGTTGCGGCTAAAAGAGCTGAACAATTAAAAAAACGTGAAGAACTTAAAAAAGCTATTGAAGAAAAAAGACAAAAAAGAATAAAAGAAATTGAAGACGCTAAAAAAGCAAAAGAAGAAAAAAACAAGAATAATTAATTTAAATAACACCAATAAAATGAAACAATTTAGAACTTTATTACTAATTGCAATAATTACTTTAGGATTTAATTCAATTCAAGCTCAAACTAAAGTAGGTCATATAAGTACTGATTTATTACTAAGTCTTATGCCTGAAACTAAAACTTTAAATGCTGATTTAGAGAAACTAAGTAAAACTTATGAATCTGAATTAAAAGCAGAAAATGATAAGCTTACTGCTAAATTAAAAAGATATGAAGCAGAAGTAGCTTCTCAAACCGACGAAGTAAATCAACAAAGACAAGTAGAGGTTCAACAAGATCAACAAAGTTTATATCAAGCATCTCAAATTGCTCAAGAAGAAATTAGAAAAAATAGAGATGAAAAGTTAAAACCAATTTTAGAAAAAGCGAGAAAAGCTATTGAAGATGTTGCCAACGAACAAGGTTTTACTTATGTTTTAGACGCTTCAAGTATTATTGTTGCTAATGGTACTGATTTATTACCAGCAGTAAAAACAAAGTTAGGTATTCAATAAAAAATTAAATATCATATAAAATTAAATCCCGCAATAGCGGGATTTTTTTATACATTTATAATTCAAAAATTTTATAATTTAAAGTGAATAATCAACCCATTGGTTTATTTGATTCTGGTATAGGTGGCACTTCAATTTGGAAAGAAGTTGTTAAGCTATTACCAAATGAAAATACCATCTATTTAGCTGATAGTAAAAACGCTCCTTATGGCGAAAAAACTACCGAAGAAATTATTGAATTATGTATTAAAAATACTGAATTTTTGATTTCAAAAGGTTGTAAGCTTATTATTGTGGCTTGTAATACTGCTACCACAAATGCCATTGATTATTTAAGAAACCACTACAGCATCCCATTTATTGGAATAGAACCAGCAATTAAACCTGCAGCACTTTACAGCAAAACAGGTGCAATAGGTATTTTAGCAACAAAAGGAACTTTATCCAGTAAACTTTTTGAAAAAACAACAAGAGAATACGCTAAAAATATTATTACAATAGAACAAGATGGTGAAGGTCTAGTTCCACTAATTGAAGCTGGAAAATTAAATTCAGCAGCACTAAATCAATTACTTTCCAAGTATTTAAAACCGATGCTACAATTTAATATTGATCATTTGGTGTTAGGCTGCACGCATTACCCCTATTTAATTCCACAAATAACAGAAATTATAGGTTCAACAGTAAATATTATCGATTCTGGTGAGGCAGTTGCTAAACAAACCAAAGCTATTTTAGAAAAAAATAATATGCTTTCAAATAATCAAAATATCAACATTCATCAGTTTTATACTAATACACAAACCGAAGTTTTATCGACAATACTAAGTGATGTTTCGCTAAATTTTAAGGTTGATAAACTAGATTTTTAAAAACCTTTATTTATACCAACTCGAATATTTTACATAATTATCAGCAATTCTATTTATTTCACCAGAAATTAATTCCTGACTGATATCTTTCACTTTTTTAGCAGGAACACCTGCATAAATAGTTCCAGACTCAATATGAGTGCCTTTTGTAACAACAGCTCCAGCAGCAATAATACTGTTACTTTCTACAACACAATCATCCATAACAATTGCTCCCATCCCAATTAATACATTGTCATGAATGTTACAACCATGAACCATTGCATTATGCCCTATTGAAACGTTGTTTCCAATATTTGTTGGATGTTTTTGATAAGTTGCATGTATCACCGCTCCATCTTGAACGTTCACCTTATTACCCATTTTTATATAATGAACATCACCTCTTATCACCGCATTATACCAAATACTGCAGTTATCCCCCATTTCAACTTCTCCAATAATTACAGCATTTTCAGCTATAAAGCAATCTTCTCCTAAAACAGGTTTATTGCCATTTAATTCTTTTATTATCATCTTTTAAATTCTAATTGCACTAAATAATTAAAACATTCTATTTGTTTTTCCACCACGTTCGTTCCAAAATTTTCTTGGACTAAAACAGCCAAAATCAAATCCTAAAGTTATTTGATGATAGCCCGCATCGTCAAATAATATTTCACCAGATTGTTTGGTATAAGTATACGAAATCATATATTTCTCAAAGTTAACCCCTACAATAGGAGTTAAATAATTTAACTCTTGGGTATCTCCACCATCAAAACCTCTTCTATAAGAAAAAGCGGCCCACAATTTCGCTGTTGGTAATTTTTTATACACCTTCATATTAAAATCAACAAATTTCTCATTGGTTCTTTCAATATATTGAATCATTATTGATGGCTCAATCTCTACTGTTTTACCATTTTTATAATAGTCAAAATAATAACCCAGCGACAATAAATATCGTCTTAAATTTAAGGATTCATAATCTGCATTGTACAAATTTCTTGCACTTAACATAATGTTTTTTGCCGTGAAATAAGCGAAAAAATCAACGTCATGAAAAGCCATACTAAAATCGGCATTAAAATAACCAGCACTTTTCACAAATTGATCAGCAATAGGATCATCAATTACAAACTCACTTATATCTAACTTACTACTAACTGTCATTAAAGAAAGTCCAAACGATAACTGACGTGAATATTCAAGACGCCCCAATTCTAAATGGTAAGCATAAGTAGCCTGAATTCCTTGCTGGCTATGATACCCGTTTTTATCATTAAAAACAATTAAACCCAGCCCTGCTTTTTCTCCAAATTTTGAATGAATATTTATTGTTTGTAATGATGGCGCATCTTTAATACCGCTCCATTGGGTTCTACCAGTTAATCTAATTTTACTACAATCTCTAAATCCGGCAGCAGAAGGATGCACCAAATAAACATTATCTGACAGATAATCTGAATAAATTGGAAGTGTTTCCTGAGCTTCAACTGAAAATCCAGAAATTAATAAACATAGAAAAATATAAACCCCGTAATTTTTCATTATTGCAAATAAACTACCAAATATAAAGTATTTATGGCGATTAAAATATTGTATGATTTAATAAAAAGTTAAAATTGAACCATTCAAACAATTATTATCTTATTCTGCATAGATTTATTAAATTTCACAAATTATCCATATTCTTTTAGAAAGTAAAGAACAACAAATGAAATATCATTTAACATGGTTTTAATATACTCTAATTAAAATTTTATAACTTTGTGAATTATTATGAAACAAGTATTTAAGAAAATATCAGCTATTTTAATGGCATTTGTAGTATTGTTTTCTACAATGTCATTTAGTATAAGTGAACACTATTGTGGTGATCACTTAGTGGATAGTGCATTATTTTCAAAAGCTGAATCTTGTGGTATGGAAATGCAAAAACCATCACCAACTGACAATTGTAATATTGATAAAAAAGATTGTTGTAGTGATGTTGTAAAACAATTTGAAGGTCAAACAAATTTAAAAACTGATCTTTCTAATTTAACTTTTGAACAACAAGTTTTTGTTGCCTCATTTATTTATTCTTATGTAAATTTATTTGAAGGATTAGACCAAAACATTATTCCTTTTAAAAATTATTCTCCCCCATTTATAGTCAGGGATATTCAAACACTTGACGAAGTATTCTTAATTTGATTTTAAGTTTTTAGTTAAAAACCCAATTAGCACTTCTAATTCGGGCTTGTTTTGCTGTACGTTTTTATAGCAATATTTATTTTACTAAATACTTAATATCAAATAGTTATGCTAAATAAAAGCATTAAATTTTTAATAGAAAACAAACTAGTAGCTGTATTATTATTAGCACTATTTATTGGATGGGGAATCTCAACAGCCCCGTTTGATTGGGATACCGGACTTATTCCTAGAAATCCTGTGGCTGTTGATGCCATTCCTGATATTGGAGAAAATCAGCAAATTGTTTTCACAAAATGGAGCGGAAGATCACCACAAGATATTGAAGATCAAATTACCTACCCTTTAACAACTTCATTATTGGGAATTCCTGGAGTTAAAACAATTAGAAGTTCTTCTATGTTTGGATTTTCAAGCATCTATATAATTTTTGAAGAGGATATAGAATTTTACTGGAGTCGCAGTCGGATTTTAGAGAAACTAAATTCACTTCCTAATGGATTATTACCAAATGATGTTCAACCTGCTTTAGGTCCAGATGCTACTGGATTAGGTCAAATTTATTGGTATACATTAGAAGGCCGGGATGAAAACGGAAATGTAACAGGTGGATGGGATTTACACGAATTGCGTAGCATTCAAGATTACTATGTAAAATATGGACTTTCGTCAGCATCAGGAGTATCTGAAGTTGCATCTATTGGTGGTTATGTTCAAGAATATCAAATAGATATAAATCCTGAAATTTTAAAAGAATACGGCATTTCTTTACAACAAGTTGTAAATGCAGCACGTAATAGCAATAAAGATATTGGGGCAAAAACCATTGAAATAAATCAAGCTGAGTATTTAGTTCGTGGATTGGGGTATATAAAATCTGCTGAAGATATTGAAAATACAGTGGTGACTTCAAAAGATTTCACTTCTATATTAATTAAGGATGTAGCTAAAGTTTCATTAGGCCCAGCAGAACGAAGAGGAATCTTAGATAAAGAAGGAGCTGAAGTTGTAGGTGGTGTTGTGGTTGCTCGTTATGGAGCAAATCCAATGGAAGTAATAACCAATGTAAAAAAGCAAATAGCAACAATTGGTGCTGGGTTGCCTTCAAAAGTTTTAAAAGATGGACGTACTTCTCAAGTAACTATTGTGCCTTTTTATGATAGGACTGAACTCATAAAGGAAACATTGAACACTTTAGACGAGGCATTAACCCTTGAAATTTTAATTACAATATTAGTAATTATCGTAATGGTTTTTAACCTTAGAGCTTCCATATTAATTTCTGGTTTATTACCTATTGCTGTGTTGATGGTTTTTATCTCTATGAAACTATTTAATGTAGACGCTAATATTGTTGCTTTGTCAGGTATTGCAATTGCAATTGGAACTATGGTTGATGTTGGTGTAATTCTATCTGAAAATATCATTCGACATTTGGATGAAGATCGTAATAAAACACCTATTAATAAATTAGTTTATAACGCAACTACAGAAGTTTCCGGAGCAATTGTTACTGCAGTTATGACTACCATTATAAGTTTTATTCCCATATTTACAATGATAGGTGCCGAAGGTAAATTATTCAGACCCTTGGCATTTACCAAAACAATGGCTTTAACTTCTTCTTTAATTGTAGCTTTATTTATAATCCCTGCCTTTGCCGCTTGGTTATTCGGTTGGAAACCATCCCTTAAAAAAGGAAAATCTATAGGTAGTATTGGTTTAATTATAGCTGGTATTATTGGAGTATTTGGTGGTTACTACATAGCTTTATTGCTAATTGCCTTTGGAATTTCCAACATTTTAAAATTAAGAAGAATTCTTTCTGATGAAAAGGCAAACCTTGTAAATATAATTATTTCATCATTTACTATAGTTGCATTTTTAAGTATTTATTGGCGACCATTGGGAGTTGATAATTCAATTTTTACAAACCTACTATTTGTTGGTGTTATCTGTTTTGGACTGCTGGGAGGTTTTATTTTATTTAGAAGGTCTTATGTGAGCATTTTAAAATGGGCACTAAACAATAAACTACTATTTTTAAGTATTCCAACTTTAATAATTGTTCTAGGTGTTGGAGTTTGGAAAAACACGGGAAAAGAATTTATGCCAGCCTTAAATGAAGGTTCCTTTTTATTGATGCCAACCTCCATGCCTCATTCAGGAATTGCTGAAAATAAACGTGTTTTACAACAATTAGATATGGCTGTTGCAACTATACCTGAAATTGAAACGGTAGTTGGTAAAGCCGGAAGAATTGAAAGTGCATTAGATCCAGCTCCATTATCTATGTATGAAAATATTATAATTTATAAGCCGGAATACAAACTAAATGAAGATGGAAAACGATTGAAATTTAAAGTAACTAATGGTAATTTGTTTGAAACAACTTCAGGCCAATTTATTGCATCAGGAACAAAAGTTGAAACCAATAAATTAATTGAAGATTCAGCTGGGGAGTATTATAGAAACTGGCGTAAAACTATAAATTCCGCTGATGATATTTGGAATGAAATTGTTCGAGTTACAAAATTGCCAGGAGTAACTTCAGCACCAAAATTGCAACCTATTGAAACTAGGCTAGTGATGTTGCAGACTGGTATGCGTGCGCCAATGGGGATTAAGGTTAAAGGACAAGATTTAGCTCAAATTGAAGCTTTTGGTTTAGAATTAGAAACTGTTTTAAAACAAGTTTCTGGAGTTAAAAAAGAAGCTGTATTTGCAGATAGAATTGTTGGAAAACCATACTTATTAATTGACATCAACAGAGAGAAATTAGTCCGTTATGGTCTAAACATTAATGATGTTCAAAGTGTTTTAGAAGTTGCTATTGGCGGTAAATTACTTACTCAAACTGTAGAAGGTAGAGAACGCTATGGAGTTAGAGTTCGTTACCCAAGAGAACAACGTACAAGTCCAGAAGATTTCGAAAAAATCTATGTTCCAACACCAAATGGGAACCCAATTCCCCTATCGGAAATTGTAACTATTAAATATGAACAAGGCCCACAGGTTATAAAAAGTGAAGACACTTTCTTAGTGGGTTATGTATTATTTGATAAATTATATGGCGAAGCTGAGGTAACGGTTGTTGAAAGAGCTCAGGCAGCAATTCAGGGTAAAATAGAGAGAGGCGAGTTAGCAATACCAAAAGGATTAAATTATCAATTTACTGGAACGTATGAAAATCAAATTAGAGCAGAAAAAACATTATCCGTTGTTGTACCTCTAGCATTGGTAATCATCTTTTTAATACTGTATTTCCAATTCCGTTCTGTAACAACTTCACTAATGGTTTTTACAGGAATTGCTGTTGCATTTGCAGGTGGTTTCATGATGATTTGGTTGTATGGAGAATCGTGGTTTTTAAACTTTGAAATATTTGGTATTAACCTTCGTAATTTATTTCAAATACATCCAATTAATTTAAGTGTGGCTGTTTGGGTAGGGTTTATTGCCTTGTTTGGAATTGCAACTGATGATGGTGTTGTTATGGCAACCTATTTAACACAAACTTTTGAAAGAAATGAACCAATAACTAAGCAAGAAATAAGAGCTTCTATTGTAGAAGCAGGTGAAAAAAGAATCCGCCCTTGTTTAATGACAACAGCTACTACAATACTGGCATTATTACCTGTGCTAACATCAACAGGTAGAGGGTCAGATATAATGATTCCAATGGCTATACCAAGTTTTGGAGGGATGTTAGTAGCCTTGATAACGCTATTTGTAGTACCCGTTTTGTTCAGTTGGAAAAAAGAAGTTTCATTAAAAAAATTAAACAATGAAAATTAAAATAGGATATATAATAGTATTTTTTATAACTATCTCTAGTTATGGCCAATCCATGAAAGAGTACTTAAATATTGCAGAAAAAAATAATCCCGAATTAAAAGCTATGCAATATAAATATGAAAGTGCTTTGGAGAAAGTAAACGAAGAAGGAAGCTTGCCTAATACAACAATTGGAGCTGGGTTTCTTATTCAAGAAGCAGAAACGAGGGTTGGTGCTCAAAAAGCGAAGCTTTCAGTATCACAAATGATGCCTTGGTTTGGAACTCTACAAGCTAAAAAAGAAAGCGCTTCTTTTAAAGCTGATGCACAATCAAATTCAATTGATTTATCAAAAAGAAAATTATTTCTAAACGTTAAAACTGATTATTTTCAATTGTATGAATTAAATGAAAAAGAGCGGATAATTAAAAAAAACATTAATATTCTTAAAACTTTTGAAGATCTAGCATTAAATGAATTGGAGAATAACAGATCCACAATGGTTGATGTGCTCAAAATTAGAATGGAAAAAAATGAGCTTTCTAATAAATTAAGTGAGATTGTAGAAAATTTAAAAACCGCCCAAATTACTTTTAATTTAATTCTTAACCGAGAAGAGAATCTTTTAGTGAACATCCCAAAGAATATTGAAATTATAGATGACAGTAATCTATTTAAAAAAGAAATGATTTCAGATAATCCACAACTATTGAAACTAGACAACCTGCAAAATGCAATAGAAAAAGCTGAATTAGTTTCTAAAAAAGAAGGACTGCCAACTATTGGAATTGGTTTAGATTATGCTATTGTTGAAAACAGGGCTGTTGAAAATTTATTGGATAATGGTAAAGATATCATTATGCCTATGATTACTGTTTCAGTTCCATTATTTTCAAAAAAATACAGTTCCAAGCAAAAACAATTACAATTAGATCAAAAAGCTATTGAAACTATCAAAATTAATGCAAAAAATCAACTATATACAATTTTTGAAAAAGCAAAAAGTAAAATGGTAAATGCTAAAACCTCAATTAAAACTCAAATTGAAAACATAAAAGAGGTTGATAATACTAAAAAATTATTATTTGTTGCCTATGAAACTTCAATAATTGATTTTGATCAACTTTTAGAAATTCAACAATTAAAACTAAAATTTCAATTAAAAAAAGTGGTTTCAGAAAAAGAATATGCAATTCAGAAATCGACTTTAGAATTTTTAACTAAAAATGAATAAGAAATGAGACTAAATTATAAAATATCTGGAATGACTTGCGATGGTTGCAGAACCAACGTTGAAAAAGCATTAAACAATGTAAATGGAGTTGAAAAAGCAACTGTTAATTTAAAAAATGAAGAAGCAATCATTGAAATGGAAAAGCAAATTCCAATTGAAATATTTCAAAAGGAGATTTCAAATAAATATACTATTAAAATAAAAGAACTTAAAGTAACAGAGATAGTTTCAAACCAAATTATTGAAAAACCTAAAAGTGGATTTAGGCAACTGCTCCCATTATTTTTAATTATTGGATATATCTCAATTGCTTCGCTGCTTATAAATAGAACTAGTCTTAACTTAAACTCATTTATGCTAGATTTTATGGGTTTATTTTACATTGTCTTTAGCTTTTTTAAGCTTTTAGATTTAAAAGGGTTTCCAGATTCTTTTAGTATGTACGATCCTATCGCAAAAAAAATTCCAATATATGGTTGGATTTATCCTTTCGTTGAAACTGCATTAGGATTGCTATTTTTATTGCGTTTTAAAATTGAATTAGCGCTAATTATCACAATTATAGTTTTAGTAATAACAACTATTGGAGTTACAAAAATATTAATCGATAAAAAATCTATCCAATGTGCTTGTTTAGGAACTGCATTAAAATTACCAATGACCAAAGCCACGTTTATCGAAAATGCTATTATGTTATTTATGGCATTTTGGATGTTATCTAACTAAAAAAAGAAATCATGAAAAAATATATAATTTACATTGGAATATTAGCTGCTGGCCTAGTTTTAGGCTGGTTGATATTTGGAAATTCTTCAACCTCGGCAGATAAACACAATCACGAAACTTCTGAAACAAAAAAACAACAATGGACTTGCTCTATGCATCCGCAAATTATTCAGCCAGAACCTAGTGATTGCCCAATTTGTGGAATGGATTTAATTCCCGCAGAAACTTCGGCAGATGGGCTAATTGCAAACGAGTTTAAAATGACTGTAAATGCAATGGCATTAGCTAATATTGAAACAACAGTAATAAGCACTATTTCAAATGAAGTAAGCGGTTTAATGCTTTCAGGAAAAATTAAGGAAAATGAAAAAACAAATTCAATTCAAACAGCTCACTTTGGAGGAAGAATAGAAAAATTATTTGTGAATTCTACCAGTGAAAAAATATACCGAGGTCAACAATTAGCATTGATATATTCTCCTCAGTTAGTTACTGCTCAAAAAGAATTATTAACTGCTTTAGAATCAAAATCACGAGATATTTCTTTATACAATGCCGTTAGAAATAAGTTAAAACTTTGGAAACTTTCTGAACAGCAAATTGATAAAATTGAAGCATCTAAAACCATTATTACAAACTTCCCGGTATATTCAAATGTGAGTGGAATTGTTACAAAAAAAATGGTTGAAGAAGGTAATTACGTAAAAGAAGGACAAAGTTTACTCATGATTTCAAATTTGAATACTGTTTGGGCAGATTTTGATGCTTATGAGAAACAACTTTCCTTAATAAAAGAAGGTGATGAAATAAGTATTACGACCAATGCAAATCCAAACAAAGAAATTAAAACCAAAATTTCATTTATTAATCCTGTTTTAAATACTTCAACCAGAACTGTAATTGTTAGAGCTGAATTAAACAACAGCAAAGGCAAATTAAAACCTGGAATGTTTGTAAAAGGTGCGTTGACACCTCAAGAAATGGATCAAAAATATTTACTCAAAATTCCTAAAACGGCCGTTTTATGGACAGGAAAAAGATCTGTAGTTTACGTTAAAAAACAAGGAAATGAGCCCATTTTTGAAATGAGAGAAGTTACATTAGGTAATGAAATTGCAACAAATTATGAGATTTTAGATGGGTTATCTGAGAACGAAGAAATTGTAACCAATGGTACTTTTACAGTGGATGCTGCAGCACAATTACAAGGTAAAAAAAGTATGATGAACAATGCTGGTGGAAAAGTAATGACCGGACACGAAAATCATATTGGAATGCAAGAGCCAATAAATTCAGAAGAAAGTAAAATAATGATTGAACGCCTTAAAGTATCTTCGAAATTTCAAGATCAACTTAAAATAGTATTTACAAATTACATTGAATTAAAAGAAGCCTTGGTAAATGATGATAGCAATTTAGCTCAAAAATCTGCTGATTTAATAGTTAGCAACTTAGATAAAATAGACATGAAATTATTAACAGATTCAAAATCTCATAATCTATGGATGTCACTTTTAAAAGAGTTAAAATCCTCTTCTAAAAAAATAGCAATATCAACAGATATTAAAAATCAAAGAACACATTTCATCACTTTATCAAATACAATTACAAAAAGTGTTACAATTTTTGGAGTTAATCAAAAAGTTTACAAACAATTTTGCCCAATGGCAAATAATGATAAAGGAGCTATTTGGTTAAGTACTGAAGAAAATATTGAAAATCCATATTTTGGTGAAATGATGCTGAAATGTGGTACTATAAAAGAAATAATAAATTAATAATTAAATATTTAACAAATGAGAAAACTAATTTTAGGAGTAGCAATTTTTGCTGCAATTGGCTTAACCACTGGATACAGTCAAACACACAAAGAAATAATGAAAACCGAGCAGGTATCCTTAAGTAGGATAACTTTTGGGGTTAGAGGTAACTGCAATATGTGTAAAAAAACAATTGAAAAAGCGGCAAACAGTGTTAAAGGTGTTTCAAAAGCAAATTGGAATAAAGACAAAAAAATGATAATGGTATCATTTGACAGCTCAAAAACCAATGAGATGGAAATTCAAAAAGCAGTAGCCGCTTCGGGTTATGATACCGAAAAAGTAAAAGGAAATTTAGATGCTTATAGTGGTTTACCAGGATGTTGTAAATACAACCATTCAATGGAAATGAATCAAAATACTGAAGCAAATAAAGAAGATCATAGTGGTCACAATCACTAAATATTAACTATTTAAGAAAATAACATTATGAAAAACACCTTAAAAAATATTGGACTACTTTTTTCATTTACACTACTAACATTTATAGTTTCTTGTGAGAAAAGTGATGATTTAATTAATAATGATGTTGCTGGGACCTACGAAGGTACTTTAACAATTGATTTAGGTAAAAAAACAGATAATTCTAAAACTACAAATAACATAGCTACAGCTATTGTTAGTATGGTTGGGGATCAAATTGAAGTTCATTGTTTTGGAGATAATTTTGATACTACAATAATGCTCGATATTTACGAGAATGGAAGTGATATTAGTGTTTGTTTAACAGGTACTGAATTTGAAAATATGTATGGACATATGGTGGGACAATCAAATATGAATGGGAATATGCAAAATATGGATTCTGAGTGGATGCAACATCTAAACAACGATCACCAATCTGGAGATGAGCATTTTGGTGGTTTTGATATGCAGCATCATTCTTTTAACTATACTTTTACAACAGACCACGGTAATTATCATTTTGAAGGAACAAAAAAATAATAATTTTTAAATAATAGAACATAAAAAAAGCCATTTTTAAGTTGAAAATGGCTTTTATATTTTAAATAACTATTAGAGTTCTCTTCTATTATCCTCAGAATTATTGTCTATTAATTTATTATAAGGATCTACTCCAACTTCAGTCGGTTTTTTATCAACAATAATACTTACTTTATTATTTATTGAAGTTATTTTATGCTTCTTTAGATAGAGTTCAACTTCATCTTTTTCGCCATCAATTTCTTCTTGATAAAAAATACCTATTTCAACATAATCTTCTAAAGGAAGTGACATTTCTGGCTTTTTCATTTTTTCGGTTTTAAAAGAAAGTGTATCTCCAACTTTTTCTCCATAGATACGTTTTCCTTTATCACTAAGTCTATATTTACTTACGTTAAACTCTATATCAACCTGATATTTTCCGTTTTCTAATTCAGTTGATTTCACATCTACAACTCTATTTTTATAGAGTGTAATTGTTTCAAACATGTCTTTAATTACATATTGTAACGAATCTGGTGTTGCTTGTCTTATATAATCAACCATTTCAATTGAAGTTGTGTAAGGAGGTTCTTGAAACTTCACTTTTTCAACATATTTTTTAATGGCTGCATTTAAATTTTCTTCACCTATAAAATCGCTTAAAGCATAAAAAACCAGAGAACCTTTTTTATAATGAATGTACATTTGACCATCATTATACATTAACGGACTTTCGCCTTTTTGTTCCAGCGTTCTACCTTGCAAATATTCATCTAAAGATTCTTTTAAATACTTACGCATTTTCTTTTTTCCATGTTGATGTTCCAACACTTTCAGCTTCACATAATCGGACATGCTTTCGGATAGCATTGTAGCACCTTTTACATCGGCTCCAATTACTTGATGCGCCCACCATTGATGTGCCAATTCATGCACTGTTATTGCAAAACCATAATCAACACCACCTTTATCAGAATCATCAACATCTGCAATAAAACCTACTCCTTCAGAAAAAGGAATTGTATTTGGAAATGATTGGGCAAAACTCCCTTCGGTTCTGGGAAACTCAATAATACGTGCTTGTTTATGTTGATACGGACTAAAATAGTTAGAATTGTAATCCAAAGAAGCTTTCATCCCTTCTAACATTCTGTCTAAATTATATTCGTGTCCTTTATGGTAATAAATTTCTAAATTAACATCGTTCCAAGTGTCTTTTTTAACTTCATATTTAGCAGAATTAAACGCGTAAAAATTTAATATTTTACTATCCATTTTATAGTGAAAATATCGTCTTCCATCTTCTTCCCATTCTTTTTGTAAATATCCTGGAGCAATTGCAATTTGATCTTTAGAAGTACTTACAGTTGCTTCAAAATCAATCCAGTCAGAATCTTTTGAAATATAAGTACCGCCCAAAGCTGATGAATCGGTTGGAAATGGTCTTAATTCATTTTTAGGCAACTCGTACTTTTCACGAACTTTATCATCTCTTAATTCTCCTCCGCTTGCATAACCCAAAGAAGGAAACAGTACTTTGTTGTTAATAAATGTTCCATTTTCATTTACATCTGAATGAACTCTAAGAAATGTATTTGGTTTGTTTTTTACTTCAAAAGTTAACTGTAAACTATCACCAGGCAATAATTCTTTTTCTAATTTATAAATATCAAAATTATGAATGGTATCCTCTAAAACTAGTGTATTCTTTTTATTAAAAGTAAAAGTGCTCGGGTATTTATTATGATTTAATAAAATACTGTCAATTTTCTCTGAAGATTTATTTACCATAATATAGGTTCCTGTTGCATTGAAATCTAATTCTTTTGGAAAAATATTCATGGCAACATTTACGGCAACAATTCTAGGCTGTGTTTTATTTTCAAACTTCCTATATTTTTTCTCCCATTCAACTTGTAATAATTCTCTTTCTTTTATTGAAGTTCTATCATTCAGCACATTGTTTTCGTAATAAATTCTGAAACCCAGCGATAAAAATGCAACTAAAAACACAACAAAACCAATTAAATAGGCCCCTTTAAATCGAGATTTAGCAATTGATAAACGTTCTTTAAATGAATGAGGCAAGCCTCTAACCCAAAATAAGGCTGAAACAATAAGCAATACAATCCCTGCAAAAACCCAATAAATTTTATAGGTCATATACCTACTAAAAAATGAACCATAACCGTTCATATCTGAATAAGAATAACCAGGTGCTTGGTTGTATTTAAATATAGATTGTTCTATACCTGCAAAACTTAAAAATGGTAGGCCTATAGAAATCACCAACAATATAAATAACCCTAAATAAGCATTGCCAACTAGTGTTTGAATAAACAATGCTAAAAATGCCCAAATTGCAAAATGAATAAATTTTATAATTAATAATTCATACAAATATTGGTCTATTTCAAAATTATAATAACCTCTATAAATTTGAAAAATAATTCCTCCAACCATAATTACAAAAAGCAGTACTACTTGCATTTTTAATAAGGCTACAAATTTTGATAGTAATAAGCTCCAATTTGGAATTGGAGTTACATCAATTAAATGGTTAGATTTTGCCATTTTTGCTCTTTGAACAAGCATTCCTGCATACAAAAAGGTAAGAATATTTATAAATAAAGAAAAGGTATTTCCAGGATATAATAACATTTGCCAAGTAGTTGGGTATGTTTTTGTCCCTGAAATTTCACCTAAAGAAATAGACATTATTAAAATAAAAATAAGTCCGACAAGTAAAATGCTTAAAAACGGCCAACTTTTTATAATAAATTTAAAATCTAAATTTGATAATTTCCAAGATGTTTTTAAATTTTGTATAAATGAAAAATCATACGAAACTTTTGGAAGTTCAATTCTAGTAATACCTCCAAAATTACTTTTTGTAACGCGTTCCGCCTTTTGTTTTTTAAAACTAAATGACAATGCATTTTGACTAAATGAGAAATATTTGAACACCAATCCAAAAATAACTGTTGCAATTGCCAACCATAATAAACGATTGTAAATAACAACTCCTTTAATAGGAAGTAATAATTCATTTTGTTCGGCAACAGTCCAATAACGTGTATAATAATTAGCCGCTTGAGACCCAAATGGGTCTAACATTGCAGAAAGGAATCTGTTATCAATATCGTTCAATAAACTTTCAGAAACACCTTGTATAAGCATTAACATTACAACAACAATAAATCCTGCCGAAATATTTCGAGTAAAAGTTACAGTTGCAAATACAATAGCACCAAACAAAAATACATTTGGAATTATGTAAATAAAATATGCTTGTAAATAAGATGCAAACCTAAAAGAGCTAATAATTTCTGAATTTGTACCTGGCAGTCTAAATCCAATAAACATTCCAAAACCAATAGCTAGCACAATTAGAGTAACTATTAAAAATGAGCTAAAAAATTTGCCAAATAAGTAATCTGATTTTGTAAACGGGTAAGAATATAAAATGGTGTGCATTTCACTTTTAAAATCTCTAAAAATAGACACACCTATTATTGAAGGAAATAAAAAGTAAATTAAAATGGTTAATGCATTAAACATTCCATTTAAATTTATTGGAGAGTTTACAATTTTTGAAGAGCCCGTGCTCATAGTAAGCGAGTCAAATATACCCGCTGAACTAGCTGTAACAAACATTGAAATTACAAAAAAGATAGCTAGATATATATAGAATGATGGTTTTTTAAACCAATATTTTAATTCGTGTTTAAATATTGTGGAAAACATATATGTACATTTAAATTGTTAAAAAAAGGACTTACTCTGAAACTAAATTTGCTTCATCTTCTTTTAAAGCGATAAAATACACATCGTCTAACTGAGGTTGTGCCTCTTTAAAATCTTCTGCTGGTTTTTCTAAAGAATGGACTCTAATATTTAGCGTATTATCTTGGTTATAGTTTGAAGATAATATGTTGAAATTTGCTTCCATTAATTCCAATTCGTCTCGTTCAATTACTTTAGTCCAAATTTGATCTTTCACTTCTTGAACACAAGTTATTGGAGTTGTATGTTTTAAAATTCTACCTCCATTAATAATTACCATTTCATTACATAATTCCTTTACATCGTCAACAATATGCGTAGAAAATATTACAGTACAATTTGTACCAACTTCGCGTAATATATTTAAAAACCGATGACGTTCTGCTGGATCTAATCCCGCCGTTGGTTCATCAACAATTATTAATTTTGGATTGTTTAATAATAATTGAGCAATTCCAAAACGTTGTTTCATTCCTCCAGAATAACCTGCTACGTGTTTTTTTCTAACTTCATATAAATTAGTAATCTCTAAAACTTCTTTAACTAACTTTTCTCTATCAAGTTTAGAACTTACTCCTTTTAAAGTGGCAAAATAATCTAATAGTTCTTCGGCAGACATTTTTGGATATACTCCAAAAGATTGCGGTAAATAACCCAACACTTTTCTTAATGCCATATTATCATCCAACACATTAATATCTCCAAAAGTTATGGAACCTGAATCTGGACTTTGCAATGTTGCAATAGTTCTCATTAAAGATGATTTTCCAGCTCCATTTGGACCTAATAGTCCAAACATTCCTGTTCCAATTTCAAGACTTAAATTATCTATAGCTTTTACTCCGTTTTTATAAGTTTTTGATAGATTTTGAATAGTTAATTTCATAGATGTTTTATTTTTAGGTTACAATATAAGTAACTTCTTAGTTTTATTTGTTACAAAAAAAGGTTACAAATAAAAAAAGCCATTTTCTTAAGAAAATGGCTTTTACAAATTTTATTTATAAAATAGTTTACAAATTAGCTACCAACCAATCCCCTACTTCACTTGTTTTATAAGACTTATTTTTACCTGATAAATCTTCAGTAACAACACCTTCATCCAATGATTTATTAACTACAGCTTTTATAGCTTCAGCTTCTTCTTTTAAACCAAACGCCATCTCAAACATCATTGCAGCAGATAAAATAGTTGCTAATGGATTTGCAATATCTAATCCAGTAGCTTGTGGATATGAACCGTGAATTGGCTCAAACAATTGATTTTCTGAACCAACAGAAGCACTTGGCATTAATCCCATAGATCCTGAAATTACAGAAGCTTCATCAGTTAAAATATCTCCAAATAAGTTTTCTGTAATTAAAACATCATAAGAATTTGGCCATTGAACCAATCGCATTGCAACTGCATCAACAAATTCATAAGAAACCTCAACTTCTGGATAGTCTTTTTCCATTGCTTGTACTGTTTCTCTCCATAATCTAGAAGTTTCCAACACATTAGCTTTATCAACACAACATAATTTTTTTGTACGTGTCATTGCTAATTCAAACCCTTTTTTAGCCAGACGTTGTACTTCAGCTCTTGTGTACACACAATTGTCAAAAGCAGTTTCTCCACCGTCTCTTCTTCCTTTTTCACCAAAGTAAATTCCACCAGTTAATTCTCTTAAAAAAACTAAGTCAGTACCTTCAATACGTTCTCGTTTTAAAGGCGAATTATCAATTAAAGAAGGAAATGTAAATGTTGGTCGAACATTGGCAAATAAGCCTAATTTTTTACGCATTTTTAACAAACCTTGTTCTGGACGAACTTTTGCTGAAGGATCATTATCGTATTTTGGATGACCAATAGCTCCAAACAAAACGGCATCTGCATTTAAACAGATTTCGTGCGTTTCATCAGGATATGGTTCTCCACAAGCATCAATTGCAGCTGCTCCAGTTAATGCAGGTGTCCAGTTAATATCATGTCCAAATTTTGTTGCTACAGCATCACAAACTTTCACAGCTTGATCAATTACTTCAGGACCAATTCCGTCTCCTGCTAAAAGTGCAATATTTAATTTCATTTTTTTTAAGCTTTTGGCTGTTCGATTTTGGCAATTTGCTCAATAAACAGCTATAATTTATATTAATTTAATTTGTATTTAAGCTAATAGCAAAAGGCTAAAAGCACTATCTAAATATTTAACATTCGTTGAGTGGCTTTAATTGCAGATACTGTTTGATCTGAATCTAAACCTCTTGTTATAAATCTTTTATCTTTGTTTTGCCACGTAATTATTGTTTCACACAATGCATCCGATGTACTTCCCGGTGGTATTCTTACCGCATAATCTACCAACTTAGGTAACACCATTTTTTTCTTTTTATATAATTTTCCAAGTGCATTCAAAAAGGCATCAAATTGTCCATCTCCTTGTGCATGTTCTTCAAAACGCTCCCCATCAATTAAAACCGAAACAGTTGTTGATGGTTGTAAGCCTTTTGAATGTGTTAAAACATAAGAATCAATAGTAATTTTTTCTTGAATTAAATTACTATTTAAAACATCTGATATTATATATGGTAAATCTTCTTTTGTAACTTGTTCCTTTTTATCACCCAACTCAATAATACGTTGTGTAACTTTCTTTAAATCTTCATCGTTTAATTCAAGGCCTAATTCCTGAAGATTTTTTTCAATATTTGCTTTTCCTGAAGTTTTACCTAAAGCATATTTACGTTTTCTACCAAAACGCTCTGGCATTAAATCGTTAAAATATAGGTTATTTTTATTATCTCCATCGGCGTGAATACCTGCGGTTTGGGTAAAAACATTTTCACCAACAACTGGCTTATTTGCCGGAACTCCAAAACCAGAAAATGCTTCAATTAACTTACTAACTGAATATAAAGCGGTTTCTTTAACCTGAATTTCAATCTCATCTTTAAAGAAATCATTTATTACTGCAACTACACTTGCTAAAGGAGCATTTCCAGCTCTTTCACCCATTCCATTAACAGTTAAGTGTAAACCGCTAGCTCCTGCTTTTATGGCTTCCATAACATTCGCGACACTTAAATCGTAATCGTTATGTGCGTGAAAATCAAAATGTGTATTTGGATATTTTGCGGTTATTTTAGAAAAATATTCATACGTCTCAGTATGAGTTAAAACGCCTAACGTATCTGGCAATAAGATTCTAACAACTGGTTGAGTTACTAAAAAATCTAAAAATTGAAACACATATTCCTGAGAATTTCGCATTCCGTTACTCCAATCTTCTAAATAAACATTGGTTGCAATTCCTTCTTTTTGAGCTAATTCAATAACTTCTTTTATTTCAGAAAAATGTTGTTCAGGTGTTTTTTTAAGTTGATGCGTTAAATGATTTAAAGAACCTTTGGTTAATAAATTTTGAACCTTTGCTCCTGCTTCTTTCATCCAATCTATAGACCTTCCTCCATCAACAAACGTCAATACTTCAACCTTATTAATATAATTGTGTTCACTTGCCCAACTAGTAATGTTTTTAACTGCTTGAAATTCTCCCTCTGACACTCTTGCTGATGCAATCTCAATTCTATCAACGTGCAATTCTTCTAACAAAAGTTTTGCAATCGTTAATTTTTCAGGTGAAGAAAATGATACTCCAGATGTT
The DNA here is from genome assembly GCF_900188355.1 of Lutibacter flavus. GTDB lineage: Bacteria > Bacteroidota > Bacteroidia > Flavobacteriales > Flavobacteriaceae > Lutibacter > Lutibacter flavus. Next base: position 388,181 of record NZ_FZNX01000004.1, on the reverse strand, counting down.
TGTTCTCCATCTCGAAGCGTAGTATCCATTATTTCAATTTTTCTTTTTTTCATTTTAAAAACAGTCGTTTTATGTAAAAAAGTATTTTATAATTTATTTTCAAACTGAGCTTGTTAAAGTTGAATCTAATTTCTGCTAATTAAAATATTTCGACAGGCTCAATATGACAAAGGTTTTGCTTTTTTAATTAATTATTTTAATGGCACCAATAAAAATATTGATTCCTGCCTTCGCAGGAATGACAAAACAACATTTAATTAAAACGGTCTTGTTGCAGCAAAGCTTTGAATTTCTTCTTTCATTTTTGTTAAATAGTCGATATCATCAAAACCATTTAACATATTTTGTTTTTTATAATCATTAATTTCAAAAGATTCCTGCTCTCCAGAAACTAAAATTGTAATCGTTTGTTTTGGCAAATCAATTTCGATTTCAGTTTTTGGATCAGCTTCAATTGCTGTGTAGATTTTATCTAAAAATTGAGCACTTACCTGAACTGGTAATACTCCAATATTTAAACAATTTCCTCTAAAAATATCTGCAAAGAAACTAGAAACTACACATCTAAATCCATAATCGTACACCGCCCAAGCAGCGTGCTCTCTAGATGAACCTGATCCGAAGTTTTTACCTCCAACTAGTATTTTACCAGAATACATTGGATTGTTTAAAACAAACTGTTCTTTTGGAGTATTGTCTGGATTGTATCTCCAATCTCTAAATAAATTATCTCCAAATCCTTTACGCTCGGTTGCTTTTAAGAAACGAGCTGGAATTATTTGATCTGTATCTACGTTTTCAATTGGTAACGGAACCCCAGAACTTTTTAATATTTCGAATTTATCGTAAGCCATATTATTTGCTTTTGGCTACTAGCTGTTTGCTTTTGGCTATTTACTAGTAGTATTTATTTTACTAATTAATTTATTTAAACTTCTTTTTAGCTGATCTACTTTACTTGCTAGATTGTTAATTTCTATTTCTGAAACCAATTTTAAATCATTCACAAGAATTAAAAAATATTCCAATTCTGCTGCTGAGCCATTTGAAATAACAAGAAATCTTTTAAACTCAACTTCACTTTCTCTTCCACATCCTTCCGCAATATTTGCAGGAACTGATGATGAAGCTCTTCTCATTTGACTTGCTAAGCCATATTGTTCATCTTTTGGAAAACTAGTTGTTAATTTATAAACATCCAATGTAATTTGATGTCCTAATTCCCAAACTTGATATTTTCTAAAATTTCTCAATGAACTAAAATTAAAGGCCAATAGCAAATAGCTAAAAGCCAACAGCTTTTATAACAACGTTCTAGGATCTGTTACAACTCCGGTTACCGCTGTAGCAGCTGCAACTAACGGACTTGCCAATAATGTTTTTGATCCTGGTCCTTGACGACCTTCAAAATTTCTGTTTGAAGTACTTACTGCAACTTTACCTGCAGGAACTTTATCATCATTCATTGCTAAACAAGCTGAACAACCTGGCTCACGTAATACAAACCCAGCTTCGTGGAAAATATCTAATAAACCTTCTTCTTTTATTTTTGCTTCAACAATATGTGAACCTGGCACTAACCAAGCTGTAATATTATCTGCCTTTTTTCTTCCTTTTACGATAGATGCAAATGCTCTAAAATCTTCAATTCTACCGTTGGTACAACTTCCAATAAATACATAATCTACATGTTTACCAATAATAGCGTCTCCTTCATTAAAGCCCATATATGCTAAAGACTTTTTGTAAGTAGCCACACCACCTTCAACATCTTCAGCATTTGGAATATGTTGTGAAATACCAGTTCCCATTCCTGGGTTTGTACCATAAGTAATCATTGGCTCTATTTCACTTCCGTCAAAAGTCAACTCTTTATCAAAAACCGCATCTTCATCTGTTTTCAATGTTTTCCAGTACTCCATTGCTGTATCCCAAGCTTCACCTTTAGGAGCAAATAAACGACCATTTACGTATTCAAAAGTCTTTTCATCTGGAGCAATAATACCTCCACGAGCACCCATTTCAATACTTAAATTACAAACCGTCATACGGCCTTCCATAGACATTTGCTTAAATACTTCGCCTGCGTATTCAACAAAATAACCAGTTGCACCTGAAGTTGTTAATTTTGAAATAATAAATAACGCTACATCTTTTGGAGTAACTCCTTTTCCAAGGCCTCCTGTAATGTTAATTCTCATTTTCTTAGGTTTTGGCTGCATAATACATTGCGAAGTCAATACCATTTCAACTTCCGAAGTACCAATACCAAAGGCAATAGCTCCAAAAGCTCCGTGCGTAGATGTATGCGAATCTCCACAAACAATAGTTGCTCCTGGTAATGTAATTCCGTATTCTGGTCCAACAACATGTACAATACCATTTTTTTCATCACCTAAACCCCAGTGAGAAATTCCCCATTCGGCTGAATTTTCTTCTAAAGCTTTTAGTTGATTTGCTGATAACGGATCTTCAACAGGCAAATGTTGGTTTATTGTTGGTGTATTATGATCTGCTGTAGCAAACGTACGAGACGGATATATTACTGAATTGTTTCTCTGTTTTAACCCTAAAAAAGCAACAGGACTTGTTACTTCGTGAATTAAATGTCTGTCAATAAAAAACACATCTGGTCCATCTTTAATTTTACGCACCACATGCGAATCCCAAACTTTGTCAAATAATGTAGAACTCATATTTTTTTAATCTTGTTTTGTCATTTACTAATTAGAGCTATTTTGTTAGCTCCAATTTTGAATTTGCAAATTTACAAAATAATGAGCGCTTAATAGGGATAAAATATAGAAACTCCCCAATTATTGTAAGATTAAAATCTTTTTAGGATATTATTTACACTTTACTTAAAAAAGTTAACTTAATCACAGCTATATTTAAAAATCTACAATCAAAAAAATGAGCGTACAATTTAAAGTGTAGTATATTTGCACAACTAAAAAATACATGAGCTATACACTTTTATCATCACCACTTCAAGGATTTACCGATTTTAGGTTTAGAAATGCTTTCAACAACTACTTTGGTGGTATTGATACGTTCTATTCTCCATACATTAGATTAAATGGAAAATTAGTAATAAAACGTGCTTATGAAAGAGATATTCTTCCTGAAAATAATATTGGTTTAGAAGTAATACCTCAAATTATAACCAATGATGCAGATGAATTTTTATTTGTTGCCAACTACGTACAACAACTTGGATATAAGGAATTAAACTGGAATTTAGGTTGTCCGTATCCAATGGTTACAAAATGCGGAATGGGTTCTGGGCTTATTAACGATGCTGAAAAAATTAACCAGATTTTAAACAAAATACATTCGGAATCTGATATTATAGTTTCAATGAAAATGCGTTTAGGCTATGAAAATACCGAAGAAATTTTAAATGTATTGCCAATTTTAGATACTTACCCACTTAAAAATATTGCCATACACGCTCGTATTGGAAAACAACTTTACAAAGGCGGTGTACATTTAGATGCTTTTCAAAAATGTATAGACCTTACAAAACATAAATTATATTATAATGGGGACATTACTTCGGTAGCCAAATTTAGGGAAATGCAACAGCGGTTTCCAACAATAGATTACTGGATGATTGGAAGAGGACTTATTGCAGATCCTTTTTTACCAAGTATGATAAAAAACAACACTACAGATTATCCTGAAAACAGGCTGGAGTTATTTAGAGCATTTCATGACACACTTTACCAAGGCTACGGAGAATCGTTATCTGGACAAACTCACTTACTTTTAAAAATGTATCATTTGTGGGAATATTTTTCAACTACTTTTAATAATCCTCACAAAACTTTAAAGAAAATTAAGAAGGCAAAAAATATTAAAAAATACGACCTAGCCATTAAGGAGATTTTTGCAACAGAGCGAGATTTAAGGTGATTTTTCACTAATATTTCATAAACTATTAAAAAAATTGCAAACTGATAAATAAAACAAAAACACGCTTTTATCCTGAAGTAAATAATGACCGTCTCAAATTAAAAATTTAATCCGAAATTAGGGTAGAAAAATATACTAATTATCAACTAAGTAAATCGTATATAATTATACCTACACCCATCCGGTAACAAATGAGTTAAAAAGTATTATCAAAAGTTACCCGCTTATTTTAATCTTTATTAAATTAGCTTTACTATGTCTTATCATTATTGTTTAACAATTAATACTTTTAAATTATGACACTATTTTTACAGGCAGCTTTAATAATTTTATTTCTTGTAACATTGTTATGGGTATGGAGTGTTTTTATTAAAAATGCAAGTATTGTCGATATTTTTTGGGGCTTTGGGTTTGTAGTTGTTAATTCGTTTTACGTATTTATGTCTGGGGAACTTAATGCTAGAAAAATATTGGTTTTAGTCTTGGTTAGCATTTGGGGGTTTAGGCTTTCCATTTATCTTGCAATTAGAAACATTGGCAAAGGAGAAGATTTCAGATATCAGGAATTTAGAAAAAATTATGGGCCAAAACGTTATTGGTGGTTTAGTTTTTTCCAAACTTTTTTATTACAAGGAGTCTTAATTATGATTGTTTCTTTACCTCTTTTAGGAATTAATTCTAGTGCCAATTCCGGGAACCTTAAGGCGCTGGATTACATAGGAATTGCGGTATGGCTTATTGGATTTACTTTTGAAGCTGGTGGCGATTTTCAGTTGGCGCGTTTTAAAAAGGATATAGCAAATAAAGGAAAAGTTTTAAATATAGGGTTTTGGAAATATACTCGACATCCAAATTATTTTGGTGACTCTGCAGTGTGGTGGGCATATGCCATTTTTAGTATCGCAGCAGGTAGTTATTGGCAGATTATAGGTTCTATTGTTATGACATTATTGATAATTAAAATATCAGGAGTCGCATTGCTTGAAAAAACTTTAAACCATACAAAACCGCAGTATAGAGAATACATCCAAAAAACCAATTCTTTTTTCCCATGGTTCCCAAAAAATAAATGACAATGGATTTTATCATTAAAAATAGTTGGTTTATACTTTTTGTAGTTTGGGGTTTACCATTAGGTTATTACAGGAGCAAATTCCGAAAAATAATCTATAAAACAGATAGTTGGATAATAAACATTCAACCATTTTTCTGAAAAGAAATTAAGGGTCTTTTTATAAATATCTATCCTGAAAATCTGAAATATAAAAGGTTTAGAAACTTCTACTTATTCTATCTGACTATCTATATATTGTTATTTATTGCTTATCTAATTTTTGATACAAATTTTAAAAAAAATGAGTTGAAAAGCAAAAAAACTAAATTTAAACATTCTAACATTATGTTTTTAAACTCTTGTTTTTCATCTTGTAAACCGTTATCTGCAATTTTGACCAAAATTAATCAATAATAAAATTATTTTCAAAATTATACAAAGATTGCTTACTGAAAATAAATTCAACAACTACCTTTTTCATGTAATTAAAACAATTGTTAGGCAACTAATTTATAGATGCCATGTTTGCAAATGTTGCAGGTGGATTTTTCACATTACCCAATTCCTTTAGCCTACGGAAATGAGAAGCGAGTGCACTAAAAACATTAGGCTTCAGGTTATATGTAAATCCATATTCTTCAGCAGTTGTTTTAATAATACCAGCAATGGCGGGATAATGTATATGACATATATTTTGAAAAATATGGTGCTCAATTTGAAAATCTAAACCACCTATATACCAACTGAATAGCCCGTTTTTTCTACCAAAATCTGATGTGGTATTAAGTTGATGTACCAACCAATCGTTTTTAATTTGGTGATCTTTATCAGTAATAACCTGATTTGTTCCTTCTACCACATGTGCCATTTGAAATACCGTGCTCATGATCATACCTGCGGTTACGTGTAAAACAATAAAGCCAATTATTATTTGCCAGAAAGTGAAATCTGTAAAATATAAGGGAAGGCCAAGAATAACTGCAAAGTAAACTATCTTAATGGAAATAAGTTTCAGCAGTTGCCAAGTTGGATTAACATTTTGCTCTCTGGTGATGCCTTTTTTGTTATACTCCAGCAATACTCCAATTTCACCAAACAATCTAGAAAATGTCATGAGACCATATAGTGGAAAGGCATAAATATGCTGAAAACGATGGTACTTTTTAAGTGGCCCATATTGGCACAAACGAATAATTTTTAAGTTAGAAATATCAGGGTCATAATTGTAAATATTGGTAAATGTATGATGCTTAATGTTATGCTGTATTTTCCAATTAAAAATATTGCTACCTAAAAGAAACATGGTAGACGAAGCGAGATCATTTACCCATTTTTTTGAAGAATATGCATGATGTACCCCATCATGCATAATTGACATTCCCACACCAGCTTCCCCAATACCCATAATAACAGCTAAAAGCAATGCAATCCATGGAGATAAAGGTCTAGTGAGCAACACGATAAAAGGCACTAAATAAATACTTAAAATAACAACCGATTTTAAATACATGTTAAAGTTACCATAAATAGACTTATTATTATCTTTAAAATAGGCGCGTACCCGTTTTCTCACCTGATAGGCAAACTCTCGTTCCTTAATGGTTTGCCTTACGAATTTAACACGTTCCATAATAGTAGTTTAAATTATAATTACACCTATTAATTTACTTAAAAACTACAACACTAAGAAATGATTTTGGTCAGTTTTAGAAAAAAAGTTGTGCATTTTTTAAATATTCTGATTATTACCTTCACAAAATTAATTATCTCCAATATTTCCTATATAGCCAAACATTATAGCAAATAATCAATGATACACATTAATATTTTTGGAATTTATAGTTTAACTCCAAATAGACCTTTTATATCTTGAAACGATTTAATAAATATGTATATCTGTTTCTTAGAAAAAGAGTTATTATTTCTTTGGGTAGAGGATGCGAAAGGTTAAGAATCTAAATTTAAGACTTTGTAAACTTAAGATGTATAAAATTTATTCTTACTTTTAAACTAAATTCAAATCAACATAAATTCAATAACCGAATTGCTGCAAGCTAAAATCTTTGATTTTCTAGTTGCGCAAATTATTCATAAGCCCTTTGCTCCATTATAGAACCAGGTATATAAACCAATTATGATTGAAATCTATTTTAAAAATAATATTATAAAAAAATACAAGTCTATTGATGAAATTGAATATTTACCAAAAAAAATATTTAGTATTCGCTTTATTGATTTCACTGATTCAAATTTGGAATTAATTTCTATAAAATTTAATCTTGATCTAACTTCTTTTGCCAAAAAAAAGGATTTAGAGATAAGTTCACATTATATTGAATCAACAGACCAGCTATCTTTGAACTTTAAGATTCCAAACTATTCTTCAAATAATTTTTTTATGGAAAAGGATATTTATATTTTAATCAAAAACGATATAGTATTTACATTCCTTTCATCTGAAATAGAAGAAAGTTTAAATCAGTTAACTCAATTTATTTATAATTTTGAAAACACAAAATTTAACACATATCATCAACTTTTTATTTTTCAAATTGGAGTAATCTCTGATTATTATGCCGATATTGTAGAGTTGATTTCCAAAAAAATTAAAGAACTTTTCCTAAAAACACTAAAATCTAAACAATTTAAGGAGAACGACTTGGATTATATTGCGGAATTAAGGTATAATAATCTACTTATAAGGGAATCTCTTTCTGAGTTTCAAAGAATTCTGCTACTTTTAAAAAAGAGTGATAAAAATGGAAAAGACACGTTTGGTGAAATTAGTGAAGAAATTGATGACCTTAGTGTAATAGCAGATTATTTACAATATAATTTTAATAGACTAGATGACTTAAATGGGAATATAAATAGTAAGATAGAATTAGAACAAAACAATATCTTTAAAATCCTGACTATAATTACTGTTTGTATTTCATTACCCACTTTAATTGTAGGAATCTATGGAATGAACTTCAAAAATATGCCCGAATTAAAATGGGCATTTGGATATCCAATTATAGTTATTGCTTTGATTTTAAGTTTTATTTTCCCTTTAATTTATTTTAAAAGAAAAAAATGGTTCTAACACAATAATAAAGTATAAAATGAAATTTAAAATAGCACTCTGTATTTTAATTCTATCGCTTAGTTTTTCTTGTAAAAAAACAGATAACAACACTATTTCAAAAAACACAGAAGAGGTTTCTTTAGTAGATTATGTAAACCCTTTAATGGGTACCGATTCAAAATACAGCTTATCAAACGGGAACACCTATCCTGCAATTGCAACACCTTGGGGAATGAATTTCTGGACTCCTATGACTTCAAAAATGGGTGATGGCTGGACTTATAAATACAACGAAAATAAAATAAGAGGTATTAAACAAACCCATCAACCAAGCCCTTGGATTAATGATTATGCCGCATTTTCCTTTATGGCTATAACTGGTGATTTAAAATATAAGGAAGAAGAAAGACAATCTTGGTTTTCTCATAAAGCAGAAACCGTAAAACCATATTATTATAAAGTTTATTTAGCAGATTATGATGTTATTGCTGAAGTTGCTCCAACTGAAAGAGCTGCGCATTTTAAATTTACGTTTCCAGAAGCGGACTCCTCTTATATTATGCTAGATGCTTTTTTTAAAGGTTCTATGGTGAAAATTATTCCTGAAGAACGAAAAATCATAGGTTATTGTAGAAATAATTCGGGTGGTGTACCTGATAATTTTCATAATTATTTTGTTGCTGAATTTGATAAAGATTTTGAAATACAACACACTTGGAAAGACGATTGGGAATTACAAGAAAACAGACTTAATAGTGAAGGAAAACATGTTGGTGCTATTATTGGTTTCAAAACAAAAAAAGGAGAAGTTGTAAATGTAAAAGTTGCATCTTCATTTATTAGTCCGGAACAAGCACAACTAAATTTAAATAGAGAAATAGGGAAAGATACGTTTGAACAAACCAAAGAAAAAGCACAATTAGCTTGGGAAAAAGAGTTAAATAAAATAAGAATAGAAGACGATAACATTGCAAATATTGAAACATTTTATTCTTGTTTGTATCGGGTTTTATTGTTTCCAAGAAAATTTTATGAATTTAACGAGAACAATGAAGTTGTTCATTACAGCCCATACAACGGAGAAGTGTTACCTGGATATATGTTCACAGACAACGGTTTTTGGGATACGTTTAGAGCCGTGTATCCATTTTTTAATATGATGTATCCAGAATTGAATGGAAACATTATGGAAGGATTGGCAAACACATACCGAGAATCTGGTTGGTTACCAGAATGGGCAAGTCCTGGCCATAGAAATTGTATGATTGGCTCCAACTCTGCTCCTATAATTGTTGATGCCTTTTTAAAAGGCGCTTTAGATGTGGATAGTGAAATTTTATTTGAAGCAATCATAAAAAATGCAACAATAGAGGAAGGTAGACCAAAAGGTTCAGTTGGAAGAGAAGGTTTAAATTATTATAATAAACTTGGATTTGTTCCATATAATGTTGGTATTAATGAGAATGCTGCAAGAACTTTAGAATACGCTTTTGCTGATTTCACCATTGCTAAAATGGCTGAAAAAATGGGTAAAAAAGACATTGCAGAAAAGTATTTCAAACAATCTTTAAACTATAAAAACGTATTTGATCCTTCAACAAATTTAATGAGAGGAAAAAATGAAGATGGCGCTTTTCAAACTCCTTTTAATCCCTTAAAATGGGGAGATGCTTTTACAGAAGGTAATAGTCTTCATTATACTTGGTCGGTATTTCATGATGTACAAGGTCTAATTGATTTAATGGGAGGAAACAATGCTTTTACTGGTCAACTGGATAATGTTTTTAATATGCCTCCAGACTTTGATGATTCTTATTATGGTGGAACAATTCACGAAATAAGAGAAATGCAAATTGTAAATATGGGGAATTATGCGCACGGAAATCAACCAATTCAGCATATGATTTATTTATATAATTACGCGAATACTCCTTATAAAACACAAGAAAAAATTAGAGATGTATTAACCAATTTATATGCAGCAACACCAGATGGATATTGTGGTGATGAAGATAATGGCCAAACATCGGCCTGGTATGTTTTTAGCTCTTTAGGATTTTATCCGGTAACTCCTGGCGTTGATCAATATGTAATTGGGAGTCCGCTATTTAAAAAAGCAATCTTAACTTTAGAAAATGGAAATACATTTATAATTAATGCTGAAAATAATTCAAGTAAAAATTATTACATTCAATCTACTAGTTTAAATGGCAAGAATTATTCTAATAATTTTTTAACTTTTGATGCCATTCAAAATGGAGGAGAATTTAAATTTGAATTAGCAAATGAGCCAAATAAAGAATGGGGAAGCCAACCAGAAAATGTGCCGTATTCTTTATCTCTTAAAAATAAATAATTTTAAGTTGCTAACTATTAAATATAAAGAAAAATGATTAACGGAAAGGAACCAAATCAACTTAGAAATGATTGTATTAAATTACCGTTTGTATTTGATACTGATAAAATGCTCGCTGAATTTAATACTTTAGATTTAGATAATTTTGAATACTATAATGTGATTCCTTTGAGGGCTCCTGCACATATGGTAGACCATACAATTCCTTTCCCGCAACCTTCAAATGATTATGCCGATGGTTCTTGGACAAATTGGCTTGATACTTCTTATTTGAAAAACTCGCCATACTTAATGAGTGTGATAGATACTTTTAGAAAAAATACTACAGTTACCTTGGTTAGATTACTGAGATTAGCCCCAGGTTCAATTGTTAAGGAACATACAGACCCTACTCTTGGATTAGAAATTGAAAAATCTGTTATAAGACTTACAATTCCAATTCTAAATAATGACAAGGTAACATTCTTTTTAAATGGGATTCCAGTTCCAATGAAACAAGGAGAATGCTGGTATTTAAGACTTACCGACCCCCATAAAATAACAAACTTCGGAGAAACGGAACGAATAAATTTAACTATAGATATGATTCCAAATAATTGGATTAGAAAAATTATTGAAACCTATTAATTTACATCAAATGAAAAAACTACTAATTCCTATGTTTTTAATATAACTATTCTTAAGCTCTTATTATAAAAATAAAGTTGAACAAATAACGGTTGTTACTTTGGCTAAAACTACCAAAAGTTGGAATGGAGAAAAATCATACTTTACACTTAAATGCAGGAGATCCAATTGCTGTTCTAAAATAATAAGTTTTCTTAAAAAATTAAAATGATTATATTTAAACATCAGAAAAACAGCATCTTTTATTTACCTATTATTCTTTGTCTAAACTATTAAAAAAATGAATTCAACAGTAAAAAACATTCTTGCAGTAATTGTCGGTTTAATTATTGGAAGCGCTATAAATATGGGTATTATATCAATAAGCGGTGCAATTATTCCACCTCCAAACGGAGCAGATGTGACAACTATGGAAGGTTTAAAAGAAACGATGCATTTATTTGAACCCAAGCATTTTATTTTCCCATTTTTAGCCCACGCTTTAGGAACCTTTTTTGGCGCGCTAATTACGGCTCTAATTGCTGCCAATTATAAACTGAAATTTGCATTAAGTATTGGAGTTCTTTTTTTAATTGGTGGAATTACAAATGTTTTTTTACTTCCTTCACCAACTTGGTACACAATTGTAGATTTAATTGGAGCATATATTCCAATGGCTTGGCTTGGTGGAAAATTGATTCAAAGAAAAAACTAAAAATACTATGAAAATATTAGGTTTGATAGGCGGAACAAGTTGGGTTTCTACAGTTGATTATTACAAACTAATCAATCAAGGAATAAATGAACAATTAGGTGGAAATAATTTTTCTGAATGTATCATTTATTCTTTCAATTTTCAGGACATTAGAAACAATCTTGATAAAAACGATTGGAATGCTATTTTAAAAATGGTTGTAACCGCTTGTAAAAAATTAGAAAAAAGTGGTGCCAAAGGAATTGTTCTTTGCGCCAATACAATGCATTATATTGCCGATAAAATACAAAGTGAAATTAACATTCCTATCATTCATATTGCTACTGAAACTGCCATTGAAATTAAAAAATCTAAACTTAAAAAAGTGGCACTACTTGGAACCAGATTTACAATGGAGTACGATTTTTTTAAATCTAAACTTAAAGAATTTGGAATTGAGGCCATAGTACCTAAAAATCCAGAAGACATAAATTTTATGCATTCAACAATTTTAGATGAATTAGGAAAAGGAATCATTAAATCTAAAACAAAAGCACTATACTTATCAATAATCGAAGAATTAAAACACGAAGGTGCGGAAGGTGTTATAGCTGGTTGTACAGAAATTCCATTGATTATTAATCAAACCGATATTGATTTACCATATTTTGACACAACGCTAATTCACGGAAAATCAGCAATTGAATTTGCATTAGCAGAATAACTAATTAATAAATTCTAACATCATAAACTTAAATTGAACAAGAAATTAGCATTCTAGGATTTAGCTGGTTAGGAATATCATTAGAATCAAATTTGGTCAAAAAAACATTTCCCATTAATATATCCATATCAAAATAATTATAACCTTTTACAAACTAAAAGATTATCGTATTTTTACCACTTAAACTTAAAAAGCAGAAATGTTTTCTAATTAATGAAAAAATTCTTTACCTCACCGTAACAATTAATTCAAGATACACAGATTTGCTTTAGATATTTTTATTATTTGAACATCATGTAATATGGATTACCAAAATAAAACAAAAGAAGAAATAATTGAGGAGCTCCGAGAATTACAGCAAAAGTACAACTCTCTTAAGGAGACTTCCAATAAAGGAGAAGAGCAGCTCTTTAAATATATTTTACAAAACTCCATATCTGTAATTTATAATTTCAATTTAATAACAGGAAATTACGATTATGTTAGTCCAGCAGTAATAGAAACCTATGGATATTCACCTGATTTCTTTACGTCGGGTAGCATTGTAAATGTATTTGAACAAATGCATCCTGAGGATGCCATAAAAATGCAAAGTTATGCAGAAAATATTTTCGCAAAAAATTTAAATGGATTCCCAACTACTGTAGAATATCGTTTTAATCATCCCAAAAAAGGCTACCGATGGATTAGTGACACACGAATTGTAATTTTAAATGATGATGGAATGCCATTTTCAATTATAGGTACAGCTTATGATATAACTGATAGAAAAGAGTCCGAAAATGAATTGGTAATTGCCAAAAATAAAGCCGAAGAAAGTGATAAATTAAAATCTGCATTTTTAGCAAATATGAGCCATGAAATAAGAACTCCAATGAATGGAATAATGGGCTTTGCTGAATTGTTAAAAACACCTAATTTATCGGGTTTTGAACAACAGAATTATATTAAAATTATTGAAAAAAGTGGAACTCGAATGCTTAATATTATTAATGATATAATAAGTATTTCAAAAATTGAATCTGGACAGATTGATATTAATTTAACAGAAACAAGCATAAATGAACACCTTGAATTTATTTACACCTTTTTTAAACCAGAGGTGGAAGCTAAAGGATTGCAACTATCTTATAAAAATCCACTGCCTTTAAATGAATCAATTATTAAAACCGATAAAGAAAAATTACTTGCTATCTATACTAATCTTGTAAAAAACGCTATTAAATTTAGCGAAAATGGTTCCATAGAATTTGGCTACAACAAAAAAGGCGAATATCTTGAGTGTTTTGTGAAAGATCATGGTATTGGAATTCCAAAAGAGCGACAAAAAGCTATTTTCAAAAGGTTTATTCAGGCAGACATAAAAGATACAATGGCGAGACAAGGTGCTGGTTTAGGTTTAGCTATTTCCAAGGCATATGCGGAAATTCTTGGAGGAAAAATATGGGTTGAAAGTGAAAAAGAAAAAGGATCAACCTTTTATTTTACAATTCCTTACAAAACAAGATTTAAGCCAAAAACCAAGAGTACAAATATTGTTACTAATGAAGAACTTGATCACAAAATAAAAAAACTAAAAATATTAATTGTAGAAGATGATGAGGCATCGGATTTACTTATATCGATTATGCTGGAAAATATAAATCGAGAAATTTTACATGCAAATAGTGGATTTGAAGCAATTGAAATCTGCAAAAAAAATCTGGATCTCGATTTAATTTTGATGGATATAAAAATGCCCGTAATGGACGGATATGAAGCTACCAATAAAATACGAGAATTTAACAACAATTCAATAATTATTGCACAAACGGCTTATGCACTGGAAGGTGATAAAGAAAAGGCTCTTAAATCTGGATGCAATGAACATATTTCAAAACCAATTATAAAAAACAATTTTATGTCTATACTTACAAAGTATTTTTCTAATTAAAAATAAATAAAACTATAAAATTAAATTGAAACAAGAAATTAGCATTTTAGGATGTGGCTGGTTAGGAATGCCCTTGGCATCTAGTTTGGTAAAAAAAGACTTTAAAATTAATGGCTCAACTACTTCCATTAACAAATTAAGAACACTTAAAAAGGAAGGTGTAAATCCCTATTTAATTGATTTAAGCAACCTAGAAAAAAGTAGTTCTGAAATTTTAAATGCTGAAATTTTAATTATTTCAGTTACAACCAAAAACATCGATAATTTTAAAGAATTAATTCAGCAAATTGAAAAATCTACTATAAAAAAAGTGTTGTTTGTTAGTTCTACATCCGTTTATAATAACGCTAATAAAACTGTAACTGAAGAAACACCAACCAAAGATTGTCCGTTAAAAACTATTGAGCAATTATTTACAGAAAACACTCATTTTAAAACAACTGTTTTACGATTTGGAGGTTTATTTGGTTACAATAGAAAACCTGTAAATTTTATTCCGCCAAACAGAGAAATTAAAAATCCGGAAGGATTTATAAATTTTATTCATAGAGATGATTGCGTTGAAATAATAGAACAAATTATTTTGAAAAATGTTTGGGGTGAAGTATTTAACGCTTGTTCTGATTCGCATCCAAAAAGAAGAGATTTTTACACCAATGAAAACCACAAATTAGGAAGAAAAACACCTTTGTTTGATGAAAACTCAATAAATGAGTATAAAATTGTAAGTTCCGAAAAATTAAAAATTCTATTAAATTATAGATTTAAATATTCAAACCTTCTTGACTATAAAGAATAAATTAACTTTAATAAGAATTAGTTAGAAAGAGAAACTAAAATAAAGATAGAAGTCAAAACAGTGAAAAATAGCGTAAATCTTGGCCTAAAAGAAAACTGGAAGCAATTTACAATTTTGGTAGTTGTAAATGCATTTGTTGGTGGTATGGTTGGTTTAGAACGTACCATTTTCCCAAAGTTTGCCGAAATAGAATTTGGGATTGCTTCTAAAACTGCTATTCTATCTTTTATAATTGCTTTTGGAATAACCAAGGCGATTACAAACTACTTTACAGGAAAACTAGCTAATAAATTTGGCAGAAAAAACTTATTGATTTTAGGCTGGCTCTTTGCTATTCCAATTCCATTTATTTTAATAACTGCAACTTCATGGAATTGGGTAATTTTTGCAAACATTCTTTTAGGAATCAATCAAGGGTTAACCTGGAGTAGCACCGTAGTCATGAAAATTGATTTGGTAGGTGAAAAAGACAGAGGTTTGGCAATGGGAATAAATGAATTTGCTGGTTATTTTGCAGTTGGAATTGTTGCGTTTCTTACTGGTATTATCGCTCAAAAATATGGAGTTACACCTTATCCATTTTATTTAGGTATTGGTATTTCTGTTTTAGGATTATTACTAACATTATTTTTTGTTAAAGACACAAGAAAGTTTGTTCATAAAGAACAACAATCAACTCAAACAAATAAATTAGGCAATGTATTTGTTGAAACTTCTTTTAAAAACAAAACATTAAGCTCGATTACCCAAGCTGGTTTAGTTAATAATTTAAATGATGGAATGATATGGGGCCTCCTGCCTATTCTTTTAATTTCTCTCAATTATGATTCAAAAAGCATTGGAATTATTGCTGCCATTTACCCTGCAGTTTGGGGGATTGGTCAACTTATAACAGGCCGAATGGCTGATCTTTATTCAAAAAAAAAGATGCTTTTTTGGGGAATGTTTTTACAAGGAATTGCCATTTTATTGATTCCTTATTTCACAGATTTTTATCAACTAGCAATTATAGCATCTGTTTTAGGTTTTGGAACAGCGCTCGTTTACCCAACGTTTTTATCTGCAATTGCAGATGCTACATCTCCAAATCAAAGAGCCGAAAGTATTGGTGTTTTTAGACTTTGGAGAGATTTAGGTTATGCTATTGGTGCAATTGTTTCTGGTATAATTGCAGATTTATTTGGCGTAGAATATGCTGTATTAGCTATAGGGATAGTTACCATTTTATCTTCATTTGTCATACAATTTAGGATGCCAAATAATCAAACCCTATAAATTGACTTTCCAAAATTCCCCTATTCAAAAACCCAACAATTAGTTGTACTTTTAAGCCTTCAACTGTTAAATAATTTAGGTTTCCTTTTCAAAATTATTATGATAAAAAGAATAAATAAAATATTAAAAGAGGTAGTAAATATATATCAAGAAAAAGCATTATTATCAAAATTATCAATTACAAACCAACATTTAATTGCAGAAATTCGTGATAAAAAACTTACCTATCTAACTAATAAAAAATTGGTAAATATCACATCAACTTGTAATGCCATAAAAGAGGCTAATTTACCTGGTATTTTTATTGAAGCCGGCTGTGCTCTAGGTGGTTCTTCAATTTTAATTTCGAAACTAAAGTCAAAAGAACGTCCATTCCTTATTTATGATGTTTTTGGAATTATACCGCCTCCCACAGAAGATGATACAAAAGATGTACACGATAGATACAAAACAATAACCCAAGGAAAATCTAAAGGGATTAAAGGCGACAAATATTATGGTTATGAAGATAATTTGTATGAAATAGTTAAAATCAATCTTCATAATTTTGAAATTGACAGAAAATCTGAGTCAATTTATTTAATAAAAGGTTTGCTGCAAGACACCATGAAAATTGAAGAAAAAGTGGCTTTTGCCCATATTGATGTGGATTGGTATGAGCCCGTTAAAACTTGTTTAGAACGTATTTTCCCAAATCTTGTTATTGGAGGCAGCATTATTTTAGACGATTACCATGACTGGGGAGGATGCCGGAAAGCAACAGATGAATTTTTGACTAAAATTGCTGGGGAATATATTTTAGATGATTCCTTTGGATCCATGAAAATTACTAAAATTGTTGTGTAAAAACTTTTCTCAGAACAAATTTTTATTCATCAATTTACCCGTTTTTATAAAAAAGAAGGTAAATACTCATTAACAAATGGTTAATTCTCTAAATTTCAGGTGCTAATTGTGAAAAATCATCGATTTCAGTTTGATTATTAAGAATTTCTTTCTTATTTTTAAATCTTTAAAAACCAACTGTTAACCTCTAATTTTTTTTTCTAAATGGAAAGTACAAAAAAAGATGATAAAAAATCTTCCTCATTTATTAAAGAATTTGCTTTGAAAAACTATAAAACCTATGTAGCACATTATGAATCTCGGCAATTAATACCAATTCCGTTTCATGAATTTTTGAAAAATTATAATTCGTAATTTGCTTCAAAATAAAAAGCTTCTCAAAAAATGAGAAGCTTTTTATTTTTAAATTCTACTTTGATACGTATACAAATCAAAATACCTTCCTTTTTTAGCTAATAATTCATCATGTTTTCCACTTTCTACAATATTTCCTTCTTCAATAACTAAAATTTGGTCTGCCTGTTGTATAGTACTTAATCTATGCGCAATTACAAAAGTGGTTCTGTCTTTCATTAAAGTATGTAAACTTTTTTGAATAAAAGATTCACTTTCAGTATCCAAGTTTGAAGTTGCTTCATCTAAAATTATAACTTTCGGGTTTGCCAAAATCGCTCTGGCAATTGAGATTCTTTGACGCTGACCACCTGATAATTTAACACCTCTTTCACCAATAACAGTTTCTAAACCATCATCAAACCTATCCGTAAACTCGTTTACATAAGCACCTTCTACAGCATTTAATAACTGTTCTTCAGTTGCATTAGGTCTTGGAAATAAGATATTCTCTTTAATAGTTCCTTCATATAAAAAATCATCTTGCAACACTACCCCCAACCTACTTCTAAAACTACTTAAATTAACAGTAGACATATCTATTCCGTCTATAGAAACTTTCCCTTCTGAAGGGTTTAAAAAAGTAGCAGCCAGACCGGCAATTGTAGATTTACCAGATCCAGAAGAACCAACCAATGCGGTTACACTTCCTTTTGGCGCTTTAAATGTAATATTATGCAACACTTCTTTGCCTTTTTCATAACTAAACGAAACATTTTCAAATATGATATCGCCTGTGATTTTATCTAATTGAACAGTTCTAACTTCAGGATTGTCTTCTTCTGTCATATTCATTAACTCCTCTGTGCGATCTAAACCTGCCATCGCTTCTGTTAACTGACTTCCAATATTACTCATTTGTACAATTGGAGCAATCATAAAACCTAAAAACAACGTAAAAGACACAAACTCACCATAAGTCATTGTATTTTTCATAATAAAATACCCTCCAATTCCCATTATCCCAGCTGATGCCAATCCTAATAAAAAAGTTGAAGAACTTGTCATAAGTGCAGTTGCGGTTAAACTCTTTTTTACATTTAAAAACAATTGCTCCACTCCTTTTTCAAAACTTTTATTTTCCTGATCTTCAGCATTAAAACCTTTTATTACACGAACTCCGTTTAAAGTTTCTGTTAACCTACCTGTTACTTCTGCATTAATTTTTCCACGCGCTCTAAAAATAGGTCGTATATATCCAAAAGCCTTAAGAGCCACCACTGCAAAAATTGCAACAGGAGCTAATACAAATAAGGTCATTAACGCATTTATTTTTAATAAAATTACCAAGGAAATTATTGCAGTAATAGTACCTCCTACCAATTGAACTAATCCGGTTCCAACTAGATTACGTACACCTTCAACATCTGTCATTACTCTAGAAACCAGCGCTCCTGATTTATTGTTATCGAAAAAACTTATGGGTAAGGTTAATAATTTTCTTTGAACTTTTGCTCTTAGCAGCGATATCAAATGTTGTGCCTCTACACTTAACAAACGTGTTAAAGAAAATGAAGTTACCGCCTGAATAAGAATGGCAGCACATACAATAATAATTAACGTAGTTAATGCATTCATATCCCTTGAAGGAATTACATCATCTATTAAGTTTTTACTTGCATAAGGCAATACAAGGCTGGACAAACTTTTAGCCATTATTAAAACCAACCCTATAAAAATAATTCTCTTTCTCGGCCAAATAAATTCTTTAAAGGCCCACCAAAATGATACTTTTGTTTTACTCATACTTCTTGTAGACGAATATTAAGCCAAAACTTTACAATTGCCAAATAGGCAGATAAAGTTATGAATTGATATTTTTATATATGTTTAAAATAATTATTTATTCTATCGCAAATTACTATAAAGTTCCCTATATTTCATAATTCATTTGCAAATACAATTTTATTTTATCTAATAGTTCACTCAACAAAGTAAGTAGGATCTATTTTAATATTATCTCATAAATATTGGTAAATTATGTTAAAAAAAATAGCGTCAAGTGCATTTATTTTTAGTCTCATATTTATTTCATCAGCTGTTTTTGGTCAAATAAAATTGCCGCCAATTAGTAATTTTAATGCTAACGATTATGGTGGAGGAAATCAAAATTGGAGTATAGATACTGACGAATTTCATGTGTATGTAGCAAATAACGAAGGACTCTTAGAATTTGATGGAATAAACTGGTATTTAAATAAACTTCCTAATAAGACCATAATTAGATCTTTAAAAGTTGTTGATGATAAAATATTTACAGGCTCATATGAAGAATTTGGCTATTGGACACGGTTAAATAACGGAAAATTAGAATATACCAGTTTAAGTAAAACTTTATTACCCTCTCAAATCGTATCTCAGTCTATTTGGGGAATTTACAAGGTAAATGACCAAATTTTGTTCAAATCTTTTGGTACACTATTTACATATGAAAATGGGAAAATCGAAATTTTAAAGGCAGATTGCACTATAATGGCTGGCTTTGTAATTGATAATCAATTTATTGTTCAAGGTATTGGAAAAGGATTACTTAAGTTAATAGGTAATAAATTAGAAGTCATTAAGAATACCGAGCAAATTGCAAATGATCGAGTACAATCTATTTGTTTATATAAAAATAATGAACTTTTAATTGGCACTTCTCTTCACGGATTATATACGTTTTCTAATAACGAATTAGTACAATGGGAAAACCCATTTAATAATTTATTAAAAGAACATCAATTAAATTCATTGCAATATTTTGAAGGTAAAATTTATGCCGGAACCATAAAAAAAGGAATCTATGAATATGATATAAATTTAAATACGTTTATTAATTTAACAGTTAAAAACGGCCTTCAAAACAATACTGTTTTAGCATGTACAATAGATTCTTCCAAAATTTTATGGCTCGCTTTAGATAATGGAATTTCAGCAATTCCAATAGATTTTTATGCATATTATTTAAATCCATTTAAAGAAGATATTGGAGCTGTTTACGACATTGTTCAATTAAATAATGAAGTTTTTTTAGCAACAAATACGGGAATTTATAAATCAACCTCAAAAGGAGTGAGTTTTATTGAAGGTTCTCAAGGCCATATTTGGTCGCTAAATTTAGTGGGAAATGAAATTATTTGCGGACATAATTCGGGAACTTATAAAATTTTAAACGACCAATTATCTTTGGTAAGTCCTAAAAATGGTGGGTATGTTTTTAAAATAATACCAGGATATCCAAACAAATACATACAAGGAAATTATTCAGGATTAACTATCTATGATAAGAATGGTGAAAATTGGCAAGTGAGTGACGTTAAAAATATTAATATTCCAATTAAAAATATTGCTTTTGAAAAATCGCATGTAGCCTGGGTGTCTCATGCTTCTAAAGGAGTTCACAGGGTGTCTTTTTCAGAAAATTATGATAAAATTTTAAAAATTGATGAACAGTACAATAGCTTTTTTAAAAATGTATACGATATAAAACTATATAATGTAGAAGGTAATATAGCATTTTATAGTGATGATAAATGGTATGCGTACAATTCTTTAGAAGATAAAATTGAAGATTTCAAATCACTTAATAAAGTACTTGGAAAGGACAAGAATTCTATTATTTTAAATAAAGATTCAGGTAGTTCAACTGTATTTAAAAGAAGTGATAACACCATTTTTATTAGAAAAAACATTCAGGATAGTTTATCCCAGATTTATTTACCCGTTAAATATTATAACGGTCGTTTAGTTCGTGGAGAAGGAGATCAAAGAGCTGTAGTTGTAAATGATAGCTTAATTTATATTTCCCTTTACAACGATATCTTAGTTGTGAATCCAAATAAATTGAGTCAGAACACTAAAATGAATGCACCTTCAGTAAGTAGGTTGTATTTAAACGGCAAAGAACAAAATTTACTTTCTGAAGTTTCCTTAGAACAAAAAGATACCGTTTTAATTGAGTTAAACTCACCCCTATTATCAAATAATTCCATCGAATATTCTTTAGGGAACAACCATTGGACAAGTACAAATGGTAAAATTGAACTTACTGGATTACCATATGGTTCAATTAATTTAACAATTCGTTCTTTTTTAAATTTTAAAGTATACAGCGATACAAAAACGATTAAATTATATATAAATTCTCCCTGGTATTTAGGTTTTGGGGGCGTTCTCATTTTATTAGCTTTTATTTCACTTGTAATATATTTAATAACCACCATAAATAAATATGTACTTATAAAGCACAAAAATTATTTAGATGAACAATTTAAACACGAACAAGAAATTCATAGAAAAGAAGAAGCGTTAAAAAATGAAATTAAATTAAATGAACTTCAAAAAAAGCAACATGAAATTGAGTTAGATTCCAAAACAAAAGAATTAGCAAATACTGCAATGGGTATGACTAAGAAAGATGAACTTTTAGAAACCATTAAAGGAGAGTTGCATTATTTTAAAAAGGAAATTATTAACAAACCTAAACTTGATAAATTACTGTCAACCATTAATAAAAACATAAACACTTCAAAAGACTGGGAAGTATTTGAATCTAATTTTAACGAAATACATGACTCATTTTTTAAATCATTGATAAAAAACCACTCCCAATTAACTGCAAAAGATCTAAAATTATGTGCTTATTTAAAAATGAATTTAACAACAAAAGAAATTGCCCCTCTTATGGGAATTTCTGCACGTGGTGTTGAAATTCACAGATATAGATTGCGCAAAAAACTAAATATTGATAACAATCAAAATTTGAACGAATATTTCATGAAAATCTAATTTTTGGTTAAATTAGATCACTTATCTATTAATTTTGACCATAAAAAAGCATAAAATTAAAATATTCACTACATCAATACTACATCAAAAAACGTTTTCGTAATATTTAGTTATGCATCATAAGCTTATATAAACATATTTAAAATTGCTATTTTAGAGGCTTTTTTTTAATGATGTAGTTAAGAAGTGGATATTTTTTATACTTCATAAAAATTAAAGATACATTTACTTTAATTAATTTAAAATTTCACACAATGAAGAACAAAGTAACATTTTTACTCCTTCTACTATTTAATTGTGCAACTATTTTTGCACAACAATTAAAAGTTACTGGAACAGTAAGTGATGAAAGTGGAAATCCACTTCCAGGAGCTTCCGTAATTGTAAAAAATTCAACAATTGGTGTCCAAACCGATTTTGATGGAAAATTCACAATAGATAATTTATCCAATTCAGCAACTCTTGTTATTAGCTATTTGGGTTACATTTCTATTGAACAAAATGTAAACGGACAAAGCACTATTAATGTAACACTTAAGGAAGATTCTCAAGCATTAAATGAGGTAGTGGTTATAGGTTATGGAAAAATGAATGTTAAAGATTTAACTTCTTCAATAACAACTATCAAGTCTGATGAAATTTCAAAAACGCCCACAGGTGCAGCAATGCAAGCTTTGCAAGGAAAAGTTGCAGGTCTCCAAGTAGTAAGTGTTGGTAGCCCGGGTGAAAGTCCAACAATTCGTGTTCGTGGTATTGGTTCTTATCCAGGAAGCGGAAGCACGTCACCTTTATATGTTGTAGACGGTATGTTTTTTGACAATATTGATTTTTTAAACACTTCAGATATTGTTTCTATTTCAGTATTAAAGGATGCTTCTGCATCAGCAATTTATGGTGTTAAAGCTGCAAATGGCGTTGTATTAATTGAAACTAAATCTGGTGGGTACAACCAAAAAACAGAAGTTGTTTATGATGGATATTCTGGTGTTCAGGTTGCACAAAATGTTTTAAAAATGGCAAATGCTGAACAATTTACAACAATGGCAATTGAATCCGGTTCTGCTGCTGACGTTAGTTTTATTAATAATGCAATGCAACGTTTTGGAAGAAGCAGAATTAATCCAAATGTACCAGATGTAAATACAGATTGGTATCAGGAAATTTTACGTGCTGCAACAATTCAAAACCATAGTATTAGCATTTCAGGAGGAAGTGAAAATGCTTCTTATGCAATTGGAACAAATTATTTTGCACAAGAAGGTGTTTTAGATACAAAAAATGAATATGAACGTTTTAACCTCCGTTCAAAAATAGCCTTTAAAGCTACTGATTGGTTAACTGTTGGAGGCAATATGATTTTGAGCAATGCAACAAAGTACAGTCCGGAGTCCAGTGCTTGGAATCAGGCTTATTTTGCAGTGCCAATACTACCTATTCATGACGAAGCAAATACAGAAGCTTGGCCAATTAATTATGCAAGTGCTCAAAGTATTGGATATAGGGGTGGTCAAAACCCTTTTCCTTCTTTGGACTACAATAATAACCGATCTAAAAACAGAAAAATATTAGCTAATTTTTATATGGAATTTAATTTAATTCCTAAAAAATTAACGTTTAAAACAACTTATAATCATAGTAATTCAACATTTAACACTAGAAATGTAGACTTGCCATATTATATTACAGACGGTTTTCAAAGACCAATTTCGGCAGTTACCAAAAGAGCAGAAAATTTTTCAAACCAAATTTGGGATAATGTACTTACATATACCAATAAATTTGGAGATCATGACTTAACGGTTATGGCTGGAACCTCTTTTAGAGATGATGCCTGGGATATGCTTACCGCCAGGGGAGAAGAAATTCCTTCAATTGATCAAGAAGTTGCCTGGTACATTAGTCAGGCAGGAACTATTAATGTTGATAGCGTAAATGATGGAGGAAGTAGACAATATGGGCTTTCTTATTTTGGAAGAGTTTCGTATAATTTCAACGACAAGTATTTATTATATGGAACATTAAGAGCAGATGGTTCTTCTAAATACCAAGAGAAATGGGGCTATTTTCCAACAATTGGTGCTGGATGGATACTTTCTGAAGAAGATTTCTTAAAAGAAAACGATATTTTAAATTATTTAAAATTACGCGCTAGCTGGGGACAACTTGGGAATAGCAATGTACCTGCAAGTGATGGCGCAAACACAACAAGTATAGTTGATACAGCAATTGATGGCGTACTTGTTTCCGGAACAGTATCTTCAAGTACTTTCTCTTCTTTAAAATGGGAACTTACGGAAGAAACAAATGTGGGGATAACTTCAAGATTATTAGATAATAGATTATCTATTGATGCCGATTATTTTATACGTGATACTAAGGAAGCGGTTATTCCTGTTGGGTTTCCACTAATTGCAGGAAGTGTAAATAAAAGTGTTGGTTCTATTAGAAATTCTGGTTTTGAATTAGCAATGAATTGGAACAGTTCTGTATCCGATAATTTTAAATATACCATTGGTGCAAACATTTCAACACTTAAAAATGAAGTGCTTGATTTATACGGACAAGAATATATAGATGGTGGTTCTGCAGAATTCCGTCAAAGATCTTACGTAGGTGAACCTTTACTTGCCTTTTATGGACGCGAAGTAGTTGGAGTTTATCAAAATGATGCACAAGTACAAGCAGATCCCGCTGCAGTAGCAAACGGATTGGTTCCAGGAGATTTAATTTACAAAGATCAAAATAATGATGGTTTTATTGATGATGAAGACCGTGTAGTATTAGGCTCTTATTTACCTTCATTTATGTATGGACTAAACATTGGTTTTACTTATAAGGATTTTGAGTTTTCAACAAGTATGATGGGACAAACAGGAAATAAAATTTTAAACCGTAAACGTGGTGAATTAATTTGGACTTCTGATGGGAATTTAGATGCTGATTTAGCAATTAATCGCTGGCATGGTGAAGGAACTTCTAATTCTTATCCATCATCCGCAGGATTAAGAAAAGGCTGGAATCAAAAAATGAGTGACTATTTTGTTGAAGATGGTTCGTTTTTTAGAATTCAAAACATCCAAATGGCCTATAATATTAAAACTATTAATATGCCAAATATAAGAGTTTCATTAACGGCAGAACGACCTTTTACTTCTTTCAAGTATAATGGTTTCAACCCTGAAGTAGCAAATGGTATAGACACGCAAACATATCCTATTCCAGCTGTATATACGCTTGGAGTGAATATTAAAATTTAATTCTTAAAAATATCATTATGAAATATAAAATTAATTTAACAAAACTCATAGCTGTACTTGCAGTACTATTTTTTACTACTGCCTGTAATGATAAGTTAGATGAGTTAGCAGAGAACAGATCATTTACTGAAGATATAGATTATACCATTTCATCAGACATGATTTTACCTCTTATTGGTGCATACTCAGAATTTCAATCTAGAGCCTGGGAAGAATTTCCATTAATTTCAGTTAGAGGAGATGATGTTAATGCAGGAGGATTAGGAGATCAACAAGACTATGCAGAAACAGATAAATTCAATTATAATAAAGATTATTGGATGTACAATTCTGTATGGCAAAACTATTATGGAGATATTTTAACAATGCATTCTGCAATGGAGCAAATTGAATTGTATAAAGAAAATGGAGCAAATGCAACAACTGCAAATCAGTATATTGCAGAAGCAAAAACACTCCGTGCATTTTTATTATTTCAAATAGCACGTGTTTGGGGAGACGTTTTTATCACTACAAGTTCCGATCCTTCTGAACTTCTTGTTGCAAATGTATCTTCTAAAGATGAAGTAATGCAACACATTTCTGACCAAATGGATGAAGCAATTTCTTTATTGCCAGATATGCGTCCAAATGAACGTACAGATATTAGAGGAGGAATTACAAAATATACAGCACTGGCAATAAAAGCACTGGCTAATCTTGAATTAAAAAATTATCAGGCTGTTGCAGATGCAACTTCAAAAATTATAACTTCTAATAAATTTGATCTTGAAATTGATTTTTATGAACTTTTTAAATTAGATGGAAAATTGAATAATGAAAATTTGCTTGAATTTCAATATTCTGACTTTGGTCAAGGAGCTGGAAGTACAAAAAGTTACTTATTTGCATTTTTTGGACCAGAAAACTGGACTCCAAGTATAACTGGTGCAGGAAGTGGATGGGGATTTTACGAGCCAAGTATAAAGTATGTTAAATTTATGCTTGATAGAAATGAAACAGTTCGTTTAGAAACAAGCGTATTATTTACCGATCGTGGTATCAATGAAATAAAAGCAGATCCTGCTTACGCAACATTACCAGCCTGGATTTCTAATACAACTAGAGATGGAGATAAAATAAATGATTATGCACGTGCTTTATTTGCAAGTGGTAAGCAGTATTTACCTTCCAACCAACTTACTTCAGGAAGAACAGATTATGGTACAAATAAAAACTTTACGTGTATCCGTTATTCAGAAATTTTGTTGATGCATGCAGAAGCGTTGACCCAAGGTGCTTCAGGTACAGGAATGACTGCGGATGAAGCTGTTAATGCTGTAAGATTAAGAGCTGGATTGGCTTCAATATCTGGTGTTACCAATGCGCAAGTAATGGATGAAAAATTTGCTGAACTAGCAATGGAATGGGGTACTCGTTATTATGATATGGTACGCCTTGAAAACTATAACGAGCTAAGTTATGATGGAAGAACTTTTTCAGAGGACAAAATATTCCTTCCTTATCCACAAGCTCAGGTTGACAAGTTGCCAATATTAAAAGGTAACTAATAAAATTTGATCACTAAAAACAAAAAAAATGAAAATATTAAAAAATATATTTCTTGGAATTCTAACCATTGTTCTTGCAACAGCTTGTAATGAAGGAATAGATGATATTACCAAAGTTGATCCGGGTGCAGATCTTTCTGCGCCAATAATTAAAATTATATACCCTTCTGAAGGAACTACTATCAAGGTCTTTGAAGAAGTTACATCAATAAATATTAAAATTGAAGTAACAGATGATATTGAAATTGCTGATATCTCTGTACTTATAGATGATTCTGAAATTACTTCTTATACTTCTTTTTTAGATTATAGAAGAGCTTTAAAAGAATTTACTTATGATAATTTAGTTGATGGAACTCATAAATTAACAGTTATGGCTACCGATTTAGAAGGTAAAATATCAACTAAAGAGATTAACTTTATCAAAGAACCACCTTATACATCAATGTTTGATGGCGAATCTTTATATATGCCATTTGATGGAGATTATATGAATTTAATAGGATTTGATTTTGCTTCTGAAATTGGAACCCCAGGATTTGCTGGCTCTAGTTACGCTGGCGCAAATGCATATAAAGGTGCTACAGATTCTTATTTAACATTACCCGCTCAAGAATTACTAAGTAGTGAATTTAGTGCTGCATTTTGGTATAAAGTTGACGCAAATCCAGATAGAGCTGGAATACTTGTTGTTGGTAATGATATTCCAGAAAACAGAAATCAAGGATTTAGATTATTTAGAGAAGGAAATACAACGGAGCAAAGAATTAAGCTTAATGTTGGAACAGGTGCAGGTGAAAGTTGGAATGATGGGGGCGTAATTGATGTAAATGCAGGACAATGGGTTCACGTAGCTTTTACTATTTCTCAAACAAAAAGTACCATTTATTTAAATGGGATTGAAATGAATTCAGCCGATTTACCTAATGGTATTGATTGGACAGGATGTGAAAATTTAACTATTGGTGCTGGAGGAGAAACATTTAGCTATTGGAATCATAAATCTGATAATAGCAATATGGATGAGTTACGCGTATTTAATAAAGCACTTTCTCAAAACGATATTCAATTAATGATAAATGCTTTCAATCCTTACTTTCCAAAGTATAGTGGAGAGTCATTTTACATGCCTTTTGATGGTGGTTATTTAAATTTAATTGGAAGCAAAGCAGCTGAAAAAATTGGGTCTCCTGAAATAACAAATGATTCTTATGAAGGATCAGGAGCTTATTTAGGAGCTTTAGACTCTTATATAACGTATCCTGCTGAGGGTTTATTAACCACTGAGTTTAGCACAACATTTTGGTATAAAGTAGATGCAAATCCAGACAGAGCTGGAATATTAGTTGTAGGAAATGACGTCCCTGAAAACAGAAATCAAGGATTTAGATTGTTTAGAGAAGGAAATGCAACCGAGCAAAGAATTAAAGCAAATATTGGATTTGGAACAGGTGAAAGTTGGAATGATGGTGATGTAATTGATGTTACGGCTGGAGAATGGGTACATATTGCACTTACTATTTCTAATTCAAAAAACACTATCTATTTAAATGGTGTTGAAGCAAGATCTTCAGATATGCCAGCTCCAATTGATTGGACTGGTTGTGAAAAATTCACAATTGGATCTGGTGGTGAAACCTTTAGTTATTGGGGACATGCTTCCGATGGAAGTGAAATTGACGAATTACGATTTTACAATAAATCCTTAACTCCTGAAGAAGTATCAGATGTTTCTGGAGGTGTTTATGTTCCTAAAAATTATGGTTCAACATTTTATATGCCGTTTGATGGAACAACTACTGAAGTTAACAACAATATAAATGCAACTGTTGTTGGTACTCCTGATTTTGCAGGTGAAAGTATTATTGGTTCAAACGCCTATGCCGGAGCTGTAGATTCATATTTAACGTTCCCAACGGATGGTTTGTTTGCAAATCAATTTAGTGGTGCTTTTTGGTACAAAGTAAATGCAGATCCAGATAGAGCAGGCATATTAACAGTTGGACCACCAATGAATGGCGTAGATAATGTATTAACATCTGGCTTTAGACTGTTTAGAGAAGGTAGTGGTACTGAACAACGAATAAAACTGCATCTGGGAACTGATGGCGGAGATGTTTGGAATGATGGTGATGTGATAGACGCTACTGTTGGAGACTGGGTACATATAGCTTTTACCGTTTCTGAAACTGAAACTTTAATCTATTTTAACGGTGTAGCAGCTACCAATAAAGGTGATATGACAGGTAAACTTATAGATTGGACAGGCTGTGATATCCTTTCAATTGGTTCTGGAGCACCTCGTTTTTCAGGATGGAATCATTTATCCGATATAAGTTATATAGATGATTTATTCCTTTTTGACAAAACACTTTCAGTTGAAGAAATTCAGACCCTAATGAATAACTAATTAGTTTTTTATAATAATTTGAGATTAGGTTTTATTTGAGGTTGCACACCTATTGTGTGCAACTTTAGATAAAAAAATAAGGAAATAATAATTTATGAATTTCTCAAAAACAATAGTTGCAAGTTTTGCATTTATTTTAATATGCAGTACAAGTTGTAACTCAAAAAAAGATAAGCATCCAAAAGATAACATTACTGAAGTTGCTTCAGATAATGAAGATCTTTTAACTTTAGTTCAAAAACAAACGTTTAATTATTTTTGGGAGGGTGCCGAGCCAACTTCTGGTATGGCACGTGAAAGAATTCACTTAGATAATATTTACCCTTCAAATGATAAAGATATTGTAACAACTGGAGGAACTGGATTTGGTTTAATGGCAATTTTGGTTGGCGTTGAAAGGGGGTTTATTTCTAGAGAAGATGCATACAACCGATTTATAAAAATTACTAATTTCCTTGAAAAATCGGATCGATTTCACGGAGCATGGCCACACTGGATAGATGGAAAAACTGGTAGAATTAAGCCTTTTAGTAATAAAGATACTGGTGGAGATTTAGTTGAAACTGCTTTTTTAGTACAAGGTTTATTAACAGTTTCCGAATATTTTAAAGATGGCAATGAACATGAACAAGAATTGGTTTCCAAAATTGATAAACTTTGGCGAGAGGTTGAATGGAATTGGTACACTAAAAACGGAGAAAATGTACTTTATTGGCATTGGTCTCCAACTGATGGTTGGGATATGAATTTTCCTGTAGGTGGTTATAATGAGTGTTTAATTATGTATGTTTTAGCCGCAGCATCGCCAACATATTCAATAACTAAAGATGTCTATGAAAAAGGATGGGCATTAAATGGAAATATTGTTTCAAAAGATTCTTTATATGGTGAAGCATTGGTTTTAAATTATTTTGAAGGCAATGATGCACCAATTGGACCTTTATTTTGGGCACATTATTCGTATTTAGGCTTAAATCCAAATGGGTTATCTGATCAATATGCTGATTATTGGAAGCTTGCACAAAATCAGGCTAAAATTCATTATAAATATTGTGTTGAAAATCCTGAAAACCATACAGGTTATGGAGAAAATGTTTGGGGTTTAACATCAAGTTATTCTATGAAAGGATATGCAGGACATAGACCTGGAAATGATTTGGGTGTAATTTCTCCAACTGCAGCGCTGTCTTCTTTTCCATATACTCCAAAAGAAAGCATGCAAATGCTGAAGTACTTATATAAAGATGCTGATAGTTTGGTGGGTAAATATGGACCGTATGATGCTTTTAGTATTGAACATAAATGGGTTTTACCAAGATATTTAGCAATTGATCAAGGTCCAATTCCGGTAATGATTGAAAATTACAGAACAGGTTTATTATGGAATTTATTTATGCAAAATAAAGACCTTCAAAATGGTTTGAAAAAATTAAATTTCAAAAGTAAGTTAATTCAATAAAAATAATGAAGAACATTTCTCTAATATTAGTTGTTATTTTATTTAGTTTTAATTCGTGTGGTGATGATGGCTATGTTTATGAGCCAATTGAATTTCCTACAGATCAAGAAAACCCAGATGAAACACCTTCTTTAAGTGATGAAGAATTGTTAGATTTAACTCAAAAAGAAACTTTTAAATACTTTTGGAATTTTGCTGAAACTAATTCTGGAGCGGCTAAAGAACGTTACCATCCAACTAATCCAACTTTAAACCAAAATGTAGTTACAACTGGAGGAACCGGTTTTGGATTAATGAGCATTTTGGTTGGAATTGAAAGAGGTTTTATAACCCGAGAAGAAGGCTTCAATAAATTACAAAAAATCTTAAATTTTTTAGAAAACGCAGATCGTTTTCATGGTGCTTGGTCGCATTGGATTGATGGAACAAATGGGAATGTAATTCCTTTTAGTGCAGATGATAATGGTGGTGATATTGTTGAAACTTCCTTTTTGGCGCAAGGTCTTATTTGTATAAAAGAATATTTTAAAACAGGAAATACGAGTGAAAAAACTTTAGCTAATAAAGCAGATGTGTTGTGGAAAGGCATTGAATGGAATTGGTATACTCAAAATCAAAATACTTTATATTGGCACTGGAGTCCAAATTTTGGATTTTCTAAAAATTTAAAATTAAAAGGATATAATGAAGTGCTTATAACCTATGTTTTAGGGGCAGCATCTCCAGATTATGCAATTTCTAAAGAAGTTTATTCAAATGGTTGGGCTTCTAATGGAGGAATTAAATCTGCAAATATTAAATATAATTATCCGCTTTTAGTGAATCACGCTGGATCCGCAGAATACGGCGGACCACTTTTTTGGGCACATTATTCTTATTTAGGATTAAAACCAAAAGGCCTATCCGACGAGTACGTGAATTATTGGAATGTTACTACAAACCACTCTAAAATTAATTATAATTATTGTGTAGAAAATCCATTAAATTATAAAGATTACGGTGCAGATTGTTGGGGGTTAACGGCAAGTTATTCCAGAAATTCAGACGGTAGTATTGGCTATGCAGCGCATAAACCTAACAACGATCTTGGTGTAATTTCACCAACTGCAGCATTAAGTTCTATGCCATACACACCAACAGAATCGTTAAAAGCACTCCGGTATTTCTATAAAAATAAAGACAAACTTTTGGGTCCTGCAGGATTTTATGATGCATTTAGTCCACAAAATAATTTTTGGGTTGCCAATGCTTATTTGGCAATTGATCAAGGCCCAATAATTATTATGATTGAAAATTATAGAACAGGACTTCTTTGGAATCTTTTTATGCAAAATGAAGATGTTCAAAAAGGGTTAAATAACTTAAATTTTAACTATGAATAAAAAAATAATTTTTAGCTGTTGCCTATTTCTTAGTTTTTTTGGTGCCATTTCACAAATTGCTGAAGTTTCTTTATTTGAAAAAAAACAATTTATTAAAGAGTTGGATACTTTGCAATATAGAATTATGTATCCTTTAAATTTTTCAGAAGAGAAAGTATATCCACTGGTACTTTTTTTACACGGCGCTGGTGAACGAGAAAGTGATAATGAAACTCAACTTACACATGGAAGTGCTCTTTTTTTAACGAATGAAAGCAGAACTAATTTTCCGGCAATTGTTGTTTTTCCTCAATGTCCAAAAAATGATTATTGGGCTAATTTAACAGCTGACAGAACTACCAAACCAATTACTTTTGAATTTAAAAATGGTGAAAAACCAACAAAATCTCTTGGTTTAGTAATAGGTTTGTTAGATGATTTATTAACCAAATCATACACCAATAAAAAACAGGTTTATGTTATGGGACTTTCTATGGGTGGAATGGGAACATTTGAAATTTTAAATAGAAAACCAACAACATTTGCCGCTGCAATTCCAATTTGTGGCGGAGGAAGTCCAGAAACTACAGCTTCATATGCAACAACTACAGCACTTTGGATTTTTCATGGAGCAAAAGACGATGTAGTAAGTCCGCAATTATCAATCGGAATGGTTTCAGGTATTTTAAATGCTGGAGGCAATCCAAATTTCACATTATATAGTAACGACAATCATAATAGTTGGGATTCCGCATTTGCAGAACCTAACCTATTACCTTGGTTATTTTCAAAAAAATAAAATTAAAAGATGAAAAACCTTATAAAAACAAAGCTTTCAATTAGTTGTTTAATTATACTTCTAACAGTTGCTTGTACCAATAAAACCCCAGAAGTAACAATCAATAGTAAACCTTCTTTTGAAGCGAAAGTAGATTCTATTTTAAGTTTAATGACGTTAGATGAAAAAATAGGTCAGTTAAATTTACCAAGTGCCGGACAATTTACAACCGGTCAGGCAACAAATTCAGATATTGGAGGTAAAATTGAAAAAGGACTTGTTGGAGCTCTTTTTAATATAAAATCGGTTAAAAACATTAACGAAATACAAAAAATTGCTGTTGAAAAAAGTCGATTAAAAATTCCTTTAATTTTTGGTATGGATGTTATTCACGGTTATGAAACAACATTTCCAATTCCATTGGGATTGTCTTGCTCCTGGAATATGCCATTAATTGAAAAAACAGCGCGTATCGCAGCAATTGAAGCAAGTGCAGATGGAATAAACTGGACCTTTTCTCCAATGGTTGACATTTCAAGAGATCCACGATGGGGACGCGTTTCAGAAGGTTCAGGTGAAGATCCATATTTAGGAAGTGAAATTGCTAAATCCATGGTTCTTGGTTATCAAGGTAATAATTTAAATAGCAATAACACTATTATGTCTTGCGTAAAGCATTTTGCATTGTATGGAGCTCCTGAAGCAGGTAGAGATTATAACACCGTGGATATGAGTAAAATACGTATGTATAACGAATACCTACCGCCGTATAAAGCAGCAGTTGATGCAGGAGTTGGCTCTGTAATGGCTTCATTTAATGAAATTGATGGAGTTCCAGCAACTGGTAATAAATGGTTGCTAACAGATCTTTTACGAAATCAATGGAAATTTAATGGTTTTGTAGTTACAGATTATACAGGCATAAATGAAATGATAGAACACGGAATGGGAGATTTACAAACTGTATCGGCCTTAGCATTAAATGCAGGTACAGACATGGATATGGTTGGTGAAGGTTTTTTAACAACTTTAAAAAAATCTTTTGAAGAAGGGAATGTTTCTATTGAACAAATTGATGCTGCTGTAAAAAGAATATTAACAGCTAAAAATAAATTAGGTCTTTTTGAGGATCCTTATAAATATTGTGATGAAAACCGAGCTAAAACAGAAATATACACTTCTGAAAATAGAAAATTCTCAAGAGAAGTTGCGGCAGAATCAATGGTATTATTAAAAAATAACGATCAGTTGTTACCTCTAAAAAAATCAGGTACTATTGCTCTAATAGGACCATTGGCAGATGCAAAAGAAAATATGGCAGGAACCTGGAGTGTTGCAACAAAGCAAGATCAATCTATTTCTGTTTTAGATGGAATCAAAAAAATTGCCGGTGACAATGCAAAAATTCTATATGCCAAAGGAAGTAATTTAGATCATGATGCCGAGTTTGAAAAAATTGCAACCATGTTTGGTAAAGAACTAAACCGAGATACCAGAACAGCAAAACAATTATTAGATGAAGCCTTAAAAATAGCTTCAAAGGCCGATGTTATAGTAGCTACGCTTGGAGAATCTGCAGAAATGAGTGGAGAAAGTACCAGCCGAACCACTATTGAAATTCCACAAGCACAAAAAGATTTATTACAAGCATTGATAAAAACTGGAAAACCAGTAGTTTTAGTGTTATTTACAGGAAGACCTTTGGTTTTAACAGAAGAAAATAATACGGTTAATTCAATATTAAATGTTTGGTTTCCAGGAAGTGAAGCTGGATTAGCTATTTCTGATGTTTTATTTGGAGCTGTAAACCCTTCAGGAAAACTAACCGCAACATTTCCAAGAAGTGTTGGTCAAATTCCAATTTTTTACAATCATAAAAATACAGGAAGACCTTTGGTAAATTCCGAAGGTAAATTTGAGAAATTCCGTTCAAACTACATTGATGAAAGAAATGAACCTTTGTTTCCATTTGGTTTTGGGTTAAGTTATACTACTTTTAATTATGAAGATTTAAAATTAAGCACTTCTAAAATTTCAAAAAACGAAACAATAGATGTTTCCGTAACTGTAAAAAATACAGGAAATTATGATGGTAAAGAAATTGTACAATTGTATATTCGAGATTTGGTTGGCTCAGTAACAAGACCCGTTAAAGAACTAAAAGGATTTCAAAAAATAGCTTTAAAAAAGGGCGAAACTAAAACCGTAAATTTCAAAATAACTGTTGAGGATTTAAAATTTTACAATTCAAATTTAGATTTTGTTGCTGAACCCGGAAAATTTGAAATTTTTGTTGGAACCAACTCAGTAAGTAATTTAAAATCAGAGTTTGAACTTATTAATTAAAGATTTATTTTCTATAAAAAACATTTAAAATGGTATTAAAAACCGAATTTAAAAAAACAGTTTGGGCAACTTTACTATTGATTTCATTTTTTTCATTTCAAATAAATGCACAACAAAAAACATATTGCAACCCTATAAACATAGATTACGGTTACACGCCAATTCCTAATTTTGCTGAACAAGGAAAACACAGAGCAACTGCCGATCCTGTAATAGTAAATTTTAAAGGTAAATACTTTTTATTTTCAACAAATCAATGGGGATATTGGTGGAGTGATGATATGTTAAATTGGAATTTTATTTCAAGAAAATTTTTATTACCGCAACATAAAGTTTACGATGAATTATGCGCTCCAGCAGTATTTGCTATGAAAGATGAACTATATGTTATTGGATCTACTCACAATCCAACGTTTCCTATTTGGAAAAGTAAAAACCCAACAAAGGATGAATGGGAAATTGCTGTTGATTCCTTAAAAGTTGGCGCCTGGGATCCTGGTTTTTTATATGACAATGAACTTGATAAACTATTTTTATATTGGGGATCAAGTAATGAATATCCGCTTTTAGGAACTGAAATAAATACAAAAACTTTACAATCTGATGGGCTTGTAAAACCATTAATATCTTTACATCCAGAAGATCACGGATGGGAGCGTTTTGGAGAATATAATGACAATACTTTTTTACAACCATTTATGGAAGGTGCTTGGGTAACTAAATATCATAATAAATATTACTTACAATATGGAGCTCCGGCAACTGAATTTAGTGGTTATGCAGATGGTGTTTATGTAAGTGAAAGTCCGTTAGATGGTTTTGCTTATCAATCTCATAATCCATTTGCTTATAAACCTGGTGGCTTTGCAAGAGGTGCCGGACACGGTGCAACCTATCAAGATAATTTTGGTAATTGGTGGCACGTTTCAACAGTTATTTTAGGTGTTAAAAATAATTTTGAGCGAAGAATTGGTATTTGGCCTGCTGGTTTTGATAAAGATGATGTTTTATTTTGCAATACGGCTTATGGAGATTATCCAACTTTTTTACCAACCAAAAATGCCAATCATATTGATGGTTTATTTAGTGGTTGGATGTTATTAAATTACAATAAACCTGTTCAAGTTTCATCTACATTAGGCGGTTTTCAGGCAAATAATGCTGTTGATGAAAATATGAAATCCTATTGGTCTGCAAAAACTGGAGCTAAAGGAGAATGGATTCAAACTGATTTGGGAGAGATTTCAACTATAAATGCAATTCAACTTAATTATGCCGATCAAGATGTAGCATTTTTAGGCAAAACATTGGATAAATTTCATCAATATAAAATTTACAGTTCTAACGATGGTAAAAGATGGAAACTACTTGTTGATAAAAGCGAGAATAAAACCGATGTTCCTCATGAATACGTTGAATTAGAAAAACCTATAAAAACTCGTTATTTAAAATTAGAAAATATAGCAATGCCAACAGGTAAATTTGCCTTAAGCGGTTTTAGAGTTTTTGGTTTTGGAAATGGAGAAAAACCTAAAGAAGTAGAAAAATTTATAGTTTTACGTGCAGATCCTAAAAAATATGGAGAACGAAGAAGTTCTTGGATTAAATGGCAACAAAATAATGACGCTGATGGCTATGTAATTTATTTTGGAAAATCTCCCGATAAATTATACGGAAGCATTATGGTTTATGGTGTAAATGATTATTTTTTCACAGGAATGGATAGAACCGATACTTATTATTTTCAAATAGAGGCATTTAATAACAACGGTATTTCTAAAAGATCGCCTATTGTAATTTCTGAATAATTTTAATAAGTGTCTAAAAAAATGAGTTAGAAATTTAACAGATTCCCGTGTTTTTTTAAACGGAAAAATTAAAGTAAATTTATTGTTTTTTATACTTTATAATTCCTTTTTAAAACCATGAGAAAAACACACTATTTTCTATTTCTTTTTATTTTTATAAACACACTAATTTCAGCACAAACTTCCCAAGAACAATTATTAATTAACACCTACAACAGGCCTTCACAAAGTTTAAATGGAACTTGGAATTACATAGTAGATCCATATGAAAACGGCTATTACAATTACAGAAGAGATGCTTTTGATCAACAAGAAAATCCAGATGTAAGTGCTTATTTTTTAAATTCAAAACCAAAAGACAGGTCTGATAGAATTGAATATGATTTTGATACTTCGAAAGAAATTCAGGTTCCCGGAGATTGGAATACACAAGACGATAAACTGTATTATTATGAAGGAACTGTATGGTATAAAAAATCGTTTGATTACACAAAAACCGACATAAATAATCGTGTTTTTATTTACTTTGGAGCAGTTAATTATATTGCAGAAGTTTATTTAAATGGTAAAAAAATTGGAATGCACGAAGGTGGTTTCACTCCTTTTAATTTTGATGTTACTAATTTAATAAATGAAAAGGATAATTTTTTAATTGTAAAAGTTGACAACAAACGTAAAAAAGAAGCGGTTCCAACTTTAAATACAGACTGGTGGAATTATGGTGGAATTACCAGAGATGTTAAAATAATTGAAACACCAAACACATACATTCAAGATTATTTTATTCAACTAAATCCTGATAACAACAAACAAATAAAAGGGTATGTAAAACTTAAAGGAGAAGACATTGCAAATAAAAAAGTACAAATTAATATTCCTGAACTTAAAATAAAAACTCAAGTTACCACCAATATAGAAGGAATTGCACCACTTGAAATTAAGTTGAAAAAAGTAACTTATTGGTCAGATACAAATCCATACTTATACAATGTTACCATTAAAGCTTCCCAAGATGAACTTACCGACCAAATAGGGTTTAGAACTATTAAAACAAGTGGACAAGACATTCTATTAAATGGTGAAAATATTTATTTAAAAGGTATTTCTATTCACGAAGAAAATCCAATTAAAGGTGGAAGAGCCAATACATTAGAAGATGCAAAATTATTACTGACCTGGGCAAAAGAATTGGGCTGTAATTATGTGAGACTAGCACATTATCCACATAATGAACATATGTTGAGACTTGCCGATCAAATGGGTATTCTGGTATGGGAAGAAAATCCTGTTTATTGGACAATTCAATGGGAAAACGAAGCTACTTATCAAAATGCCAAAAATCAATTAACTGAAGTTATTAGCAGAGATAAAAACCGAGCTGCAACTATTATTTGGTCAATGGCAAATGAAACCCCGGTTAGTGAAGCCAGAACTGAATTTTTAATAAAATTAATGAAAGTTGCTAAAGAATTAGATCCAACCAGACTTATAAGTGCCGCATTGGAACAAAATACCAACAAAAACAATTCTAATGTTATGCATATTGAAGATCCATTTGCTGATTATGTAGACATTTTAAGCTTTAATCAATACATTGGTTGGTATGTTGGTTTACCTGAAAGGTCTAAAGAGATTATTTGGAATATTAAACAAGACAAACCTGTACTTATTTCAGAATTTGGAGCTGGTGCAAAACAAGGTTTACACGGTGATAAATTAGATAGATGGACAGAAGAATATCAAGAATATTTATATGTAGAAACGTTAAATATGATAGATAAAATTCCTCAATTAAGAGGTTTTTCACCTTGGATATTGGTTGATTTTAAATCTCCAAGAAGACATTTACCTGTAATACAAGATGAATGGAATAGAAAAGGGCTTATTTCATCTGAAGGCAAAAAGAAAAAAGCCTTTTTTGTATTAAAAGATTTTTACGATAAGAAATAAAAAAATTGAAAAACTAAAATCATCGGTTTTCAAAAATAAATCACTCAAAAATCCATTTATGAATATGAAAAAATCAATC
This sequence comes from Lutibacter flavus, assembly GCF_900188355.1. Classification (GTDB taxonomy): domain Bacteria; phylum Bacteroidota; class Bacteroidia; order Flavobacteriales; family Flavobacteriaceae; genus Lutibacter; species Lutibacter flavus. The sequence continues at coordinate 348,745 of NZ_FZNX01000004.1, read as the reverse complement.
ATTCTTTTTTTAATTTGCAGTTGCATTTCACTTCAAGTATTTTCTCAACAACAATTTAAAGCACTGCTCTTTACAAAAACGGCTGGATATCATCATGAATCCATTAATGAAGGTGTTACTGCAGTTAAAGCTTTGGCTGAACGACATAATTTTGGAGTAGAATGGCATGAAGATGCGAAAAAATTTAACAACAAATTTCTAGCACAATTTGATGTTATAATTTTTCTAAATACAACTGAAGACATTTTAAATGATGAACAACAAAATGCTTTTAAAGCATTCATCCAATCTGGTAAAGGTTTTGTTGGCATACATAGTGCTTCAGATACTGAATACGACTGGCAATGGTATACTAAATTAGTTGGAAGAATGTTTCATATTCACCCAGCTCAACAAACAGCAATGTTAGAAGTTACTGATAGCAATTTCCCCGGAATGGAAATTTTCCCTAAGCGATTTATGTGGACTGATGAATGGTACGAATTCAAAAAAGAAGAATACTCTAAAAATTTAAAAGTATTACTTACTATAGATGAAAACACCTATAATCCAAATGCACAATGGGGAGAAAAAATTGGAAAAGGTATGGGATACCACCCAATTTCCTGGTATCAGGATTATGATAATGGGAGATCGTTTTACACAGCTTTAGGTCATATTCCTTTAATATATAGCGACCCTTGGTTTTTACATCATATTTATGGTGGAATCTACTGGGCAGCAACTGGAAAAGGGATTAAAAAATAATATTTTACGATCAAATTACTCTTCTCAAATTTTAATAAATACTACCAAAAATTAATTATGATTAATTTCTGGTAGTATTTGTTTTATTTCAGTATTTTTACAAGTGTATTTTAAACACTTACTTATGAAAAACAGCATCATTTTACTCATTACAAGTATCTTATTACTTTCCTGTAACATTAAAAAAAACAATACAACTTTTGAAAACTCCACCAAAACTATTAAGGTTGAATTCAATTTAAATGCCGATAAAACTCCTTTTTATCAGGTTTTTTATAATAACAAAATTGTTCTCGATTCTTCTAAATTAGGGTTAATTAGAGAAGACGCTAATTTTTATAACAATTTAAAAGTCAAAAGTATTTCAGAATCCATTCCGGTTTCCGATACATATTCTATGGTTCAAGGAAAACAAAAAAACATAGAATACAATGCAAATAAATATATCGTTCATTTAGAAAATGAAACTGGAAATTTAATGGATATTATTTTTCAATTATCAGATGATGGCGTTGCTTTTAGATATCACTTTCCTGAAACTTCAGAAGAAAATAAAAAGATTACCGAAGAAAAAACAACTTATAATTTTAATGAGAGTACAAAAGCTTGGCTACAACCAATGTCTAAAGCAAAAACAGGATGGAGTGAAACAAACCCTTCCTATGAAGAAAATTATATGATGGACATTCCAGTAAATACGGCTTCTCCTATTGGTGAAGGCTGGGTATATCCAGCTTTATTTCATACAAATGAATCTTGGGTTTTAATTACCGAGGCTGGTTTGCATGAAAAATATTGTGGAACTAGATTAAAATATAACGATGAAATGGAAGCTTTACAAGTTACATTTCCACAAACAGAAGAAATTTTTCCAGAAGGAGAATTAAATCCTGAATCGAATTTACCTTGGTTTACACCTTGGAGAATTATTACAATTGGAAATTTAAATACTATTACCGAAAGTACTTTAGGTACGGATGTAGCAGATAAAGCCATTGAAATGGATACTTCATTTATAAAAAGTGGATTGTCTTCCTGGAGTTGGGTGCTACTAAAAGATGATTTTACAACTTTTGAAACTTCCATAAAATTTATTGACTACGCTTCTGAAATGAATTGGCCTTATTGTCTGATTGATGCAGATTGGGATACTAAAATTGGGTATGAAAAAATGGAGGAATTAACTAAATATGCGACTTCAAAAAACGTAAAAGTTTTGGTTTGGTATAATTCTTCTGGTTCTTGGAACAGTACACCATATCATCCAAAAAGCAAGCTACTAACACAAGAAGATAGAATTCATGAATTTACAAAACTTAATGAAATTGGTGTTTCAGGAGTTAAAATTGATTTTTTTGGCGGTGACGGACAATCTATGATTGCCTATTATCACGGTATCTTAAAAGATGCTGCTTCACATAAATTATTAGTGAATTTTCACGGGGCAACTTTACCAAGAGGTTGGCAACGTACATATCCTCATCTATTAACTATGGAAGCCATAAAAGGGGAAGAGTTTATAACGTTTGTTCAAGAAAATGCTGATACTGCACCAAGCCATTGTACTGTGTTACCATTTGCCCGAAATGCATTTGACCCAATGGATTTTACCCCAATGGTGTTAGATGTTATTCCAAATATTACAAAAAGAACTACAGCTGGTTTTGATTTGGCTTTACCTGTATTATTTTTATCTGGTATTCAACATATTGCTGAAATCCCTGAAGGAATGGCGAAACAACCTCAATATGTTATAGACTATTTAAAAGACATTCCAACAAATTGGGATGCTGCTAAATTTATTGAAGGTTTTCCTGGAAAAGATGTAATTATGGCTAGAAGAAAAGGCGATACATGGCATATTACAGGTATAAATGGTGAGAATATGGATAAAGAATTTACTATTGATCTATCTTTTATTTCTAAAGATGGCTTTATCATTTCTGAAAATGAAAATGGATTTGTTCAAAATACAATTACACCAGATGCCAAGCTATTAGTGAAAATGAAACCTTATGGTGGATTTGTGATGAAGTTTTAATTATGAATTAAACTCTTATGTCATACTGAGCATGTCGAAGTATTATAATTAGTTGAAATTAAAATCAACTTCGACACGCTCAGTTTAACATATTTATTATCATTTCGCACAAAATCAATTGAAATATTGCAATCACCCTTACCAAGAGGTTAAATTACTTTCTTCTTAATTCAAAAATACAATTACAACAAATTCTAAAGTATTAGAAAAAATGAAACTTCATCCTAGATTTATAATAAATTTTTAATATAAAATTCTTATGTCATACTGAGCCTGTCGAAGTATTATAATTCGTTGAAATTAAAATTAACTTCGACAGGCTCAGTATGACATATTTCACATAATTGTCAACGAAATACTCTAAAACCTATCAACATTCTGATTGATTTGTCATTGTGAACAAAACGCAATGAAGTGAAGCAATCTGTTCTTTAGGTTATTTATCAACAAGAAAAGAGACCTTTTAAAAGTGAAAATCACATTTCAAAAAGCCTCTTTAAAACCAAATCAAATATATCGTTAACTTATTTCCCGTTAAAGAAAATCATTACCGCTACAACTAAAGCCACAACTAAAACAGAAATTATTATATCTATTAAACCATAACTACTTTTATTTTTAATTTTTTCTACTTCTGAAATTGTTCCAAAAGTTAAATTTTCTACTTTTTCATCTGTTGGTGCTTTAGTAACTAAACTCACTACAATTGTAAGTACAATACAGAATAAGAAGAACCAAGCTCCAAAAGTTAAGAAGTTCATATCTCCAAGTTTAAATAAGAAACTACTTGTATCTAACGAACCTTTTATCAACTCTAATACAATTCTAAACGCAGCTACCACAAAACCAACAACTAAAGTCACAAAAGCACCTTGTGCATTAATTCTTTTATGGAAAATACCTAATAAGAACACCGCAGTTATTGGAGGCGCAATGTACGATTGAACCTTTTGCAAATATTCATACAACACTCCCGAAATATTTGCCATAATTGGAATCCAAATAATACCAATAATTACAACAACAACAGTTGCTATTTGTCCAGTTCGAACTAATTTTTTTTCTGACTCATTTGGTCTTAATTTTTTATAAATATCAACTGTAAATAAGGTAGAAACTGAATTAAATACAGAAGCTAAAGAACTCATTAAAGCAGCTAACAAACCAGCAGCAACTAAACCTCTTAATCCTGAAGGTAATAAATTACTCATTAATACAGGAAATGCCTGATCTGGACTGTCATATTCTAATTCACCTCTCATTTTTAAAGTCACTGCAATTACACCAGGTATTAAGAATAAAAATACTGGAAGTAATTTTAAAAGCGCACCAAAAATAGTTCCTCTTCTACCTTCTTTAATATTTTTAGCAGTTAAAGTTCGTTGCACTATATATTGATCAGTACACCAATACCAAACTCCAACTATAGTACTTGTAATAAATAAGGCCGGCCAAGGAAACTCAGGATCTGAAGCAGAACGCCACATATTTAAGTATTCTGGTGTTACCGTTTCTTTCATACTTTCCCAACCACCTACGTGTTGTAAACCTATAAATGTTAATGCTCCTGCACCTATTACTAAAATTATAGCTTGTAGTGTTTCTGTATAAACTACGGCTCTCATACCCCCTAAAACAGTGTATAAACCGGTTAATAATACCGTTGCAATTGCACCAGTCCAAAAATCAATTCCAAGTAAAGCAGAAACCACTATTCCACCTGCATAAATTGTAACCGAAATTTTAGTTAGTACATATGCTATAATTGAAAATACTGAAAGTATCCAGCGAGAGCGCGCATCAAAACGTTTTTCTAAAAATTCAGGCATTGTAAACACACCACTTCTAGCATAAAAAGGAAGGAAAACCCAACCCAAAAGCAACACTACCCAAGCCTGAATTTCATAAATAAGCATTGGTAATTTATTTCCTGCTCCCGCTCCTGCTAATCCAACAACGTGTTCCGATCCAATATTTGAGGCAAAAATAGATGCTCCAACTACAAACCAACCAACATTTCTACCTGCTAAAAAGTAATCTTCGGTATTTGCCTGTTTTTTTCGAACAACCCAAACAACGATACCAATCAATATTAGAAAGTAAATACTTATGGAAATCCAATCAAATGTGTCTAATGTTTTCATATTATTATTTTACAGAGAATTTAAATGAAGTAGTTGTTTTATATTTTTCTCCTGGATTTAATACCACTGACGGAAAGTCTTTCTGATTTGGAGAATCTGGATAGTGTTGAGTTTCCAAACAAAAACCTGTTCTATGCCCATAAGTTCCTCCCTGCTTATTAGGCAAAGTTCCGTCTAAGAAATTCCCTGTATAAAGCTGAATTCCTGGTTCATCCGAAAAAACTTCAAGTAACCGTCCGCTTTCTTTATGATAAGCAGATGAAGTTAATCTTATCCCTTCATTTTGATTATTTAAAACCCAACAATGGTCATATCCTAAACCTCTTTTAAGTTGCTCATTTTCTACTTCAATATCTTGCCCAACTGATTTTGCTACTCTAAAATCAAAAGGAGTATTCGCTACATCTTTCAATTCTCCCGTAGGAATTAAAATAGCATCAACTGGAACAAATTTATCTGCATTAATTGTTATTTCGTGATCTAAAATAGGCTTAGAAAAATCTCCGGATAAATTAAAATAAGAATGTTGCGTAAGATTAACAATGGTTTTTTTATCAGTAGTTGCTTCATAAGAAACTTCTAATTCATTATCATTAGTTAATTTATAAATAACCACAGTTTCCAAATTTCCAGGATATCCTTCTTCCATATCTTTACTTAAATAAGATAGTTTTAAAGAACCTGTATCTTCTAAAACTTCTGCAGTCCAAACTACTTTATCAAAACCTTTAACACCCCCGTGTAAATGATTTGAGCCATCATTTGCAGCTAAAGTATATTCAATTCCATCTAAAGAAAACTTACCCTTTGCAATTCTGTTACCATACCTACCAATTAATGCTCCAAAATATGGCGTGCTTTTTTGATACTCCTCAATTGAATTATAACCCAAAACAACATCTTCAATTTTATTATCCTTATTTGGAACTTTTAATGTTGTAATAATCCCTCCATAAGTAATAATGGTAACTTCCATTCCCTTTTCATTTTTCAAAGTATAACTCTCAACATTTATACTATCAGAAGTTACACCATAAGCTTCTTTTGCTATCGTTATTGGATTTTTTATTTCACTAACCATTTCATTACTTTTATCTTTTTTATTTTCTTTACACTGCACACTTATATAAGCAAAACTAATTAAGCTTAAAACTGCTAAGGATCGTTTCAATACATTCATAATAGTTGGTTTTAGTTAGTTAATTATAGACCGTGCTGAAACATATGGTAATAAGCTTCATTTGAATTAATTTTATCTTTAAATTCTCTTACTGTAGTTTTATCGTCAATTACTAATAATTCAATACCTGCAATATCGGCAAAATCTTCCATATATTCAGTTGTTACCACTTGGCTATATACTGTATGATGAGCACCTCCGGCTAAAATCCAAGCCGTTGCCGCCACTTCTAAATTTGGTTTTGCGTCCCATAAAACTCTCGCTACCGGCAATTTTGGTAAATCGCCCATTGGTTTTACTGCTTCAACTTCGTTTACAATTAATCTAAATCTATTTCCCATATCAACTAAAGAAGCATTGATAGCATTTCCAGCAGCAACATTAAATACCAATCTTGCAGGATCTTCCTTTCCTCCAATTCCCAAAGGATGTACTTCACAAGTCGGTTTTCCTTCAGCAATTGATGAACAAATTTCTAACATATGAGAACCTAAAACATATGATTTTTGAGGTGTAAAATGATATGTATAATCTTCCATAAAAGAAGTACCACCTTCTAAGCCATAGTTCATTACTTTCATGGCTCTAACCATTGCAGCTGTTTTCCAGTCTCCTTCACCACCAAAACCATAACCATCGGCCATCAAGCGTTGAACAGCTAAACCAGGTAATTGTTTTAATTCTCCTAAATTTTCAAAAGTATCCGTAAATGCCATGAAGCCACCTTCTTCTAAAAATGCTCTTAATCCTAGCTCAATTCTGGCCGATTCAACCAAAGAATCTCTTTGCGCTCCACCTTTTTTAATGGATGGAGTTAATTGATAAGAAGTTTCATAAATAGCTAATAAATCATTTAAATCACCTTCAGAAACTTTGTTGATGTGTTTTACAACATCAGACGAATCGTATCCATTTACAGTAAAACCAAAACGAATTTGAGCTTCCACTTTGTCACCTTCCGTTACGGCTACTTCACGCATATTATCACCAATTCTGGCAACTTTTAAATGCTGTAATTCATCCCAGCCTAATACAACTCTAGACCAAATTCCTAATTTTTTCTGAACACGTTCTTCTTGCCAGTGACCAACAACTACTTTGCGTTTTTTACGCATTCTAGACATAATAAAACCAAATTCTCTATCTCCATGAGCAGATTGATTCAGATTCATAAAATCCATATTAATTGTCTCCCAAGGAATTTCAGCATTGAACTGCGTATGCAGATGACATAAAGGTTTATTCAAAATTCTTAAACCACCAATCCACATTTTTGCAGGTGAGAAAGTATGCATCCACGCAATTATCCCAATACAGTTTTTTTTAGCATTTGCTGCCTGACAAACATTTAAAATTTGATCTGGAGTAGTTACTGTTGGTTTAAAAATTATTTTTACTGGAATGTGTTTAGAAGCATTAAATCCTTTTACAATTTGTTGAGAATTTTCTGCAACTTGTTTTAACGTTTCGTTTCCGTATAAATGTTGGCTTCCTGTTACAAACCAAATTTCTTTTTGAGATATATCAATCATTTGAAATAACTATTTAAATTTATTATTGACCGTAATACGAATTCTTTCCGTGTTTACGTTCGTAATGTTTTTTTATTAATGAATCCTTTAATCGAGGTGCATTTGAGTTTATTTGCAATGTTAAATAGGCCATTTGTGCAACCGTTTCCAATACTTTACTATTATAAACCGCTTTTGCAGCATCTTTTCCCCAAGTAAACGGACCGTGATTTCCTATCAACACCATTTCTACTTCTTTATGAGAAAGATTTTTATTATTAAAACAGTCCAATATTTGAATTCCTGTATTGTGCTCGTAATTTCCTTTTATCAACTCATCACTCATGGGAGGCGCGCAAGGAATATCTGTTGTTAAATGATCTGCATGTGTAGTTCCAAAAATTGGAATATCTAATTGAGACTGTGCCCAAGAAACTGAATACATTGCATGCGTATGTGCAATACCTCCAATATCATCCCAGTTTTTATATAAATATGCATGGGTTTTTGTATCGGATGATGGTCGCATTGTTCCTTCAATTATATTGTTATCAAAATCCAAAACCACCATATCTTCTGGCTTTAAAACTTCGTATGGAACTCCACTTGGTTTTATTGCAAAAACACCATTTTCTCTATCAACTGCGCTCACATTTCCAAAAGTGTAAATTACCAATCCCAAAGCATTTAGCTCCATATTGGCTTCATAACACTCTTGTTTTAAGGCTTTATATTTGGAACTCATGGGCTAACTTTTTAAGTGAATTATTTTCTATAAATGAACTTAGTTCTGTATAAGACTGCATCAAATCTTTGTAGGCTTCAATTTTAGCTGGCTCAGGGAAATATTCAGCTTCAAAATCACTTCCCATTTTTTTACTAGCCTCAATTACATTTGGATAAATACCTGCTGCAACTGCTGCATAAATAGCTGCACCCAAAGCTGGAGCCTGATCAGATTCTGCAACTTTAATAGGTTTATTTAAAACATTTGCTAACGTTTGCATAATAAAACCTGATTTTCTAGCCACACCACCAATTCCAATTACACTGTCTATTTTTACTCCTTCCTCTTCAAACCTATCCACTATTTTTTTAGAACCAAAACAGATTGCATTTACCAAAGCTTTAAAAATATGTGGTGCTTTTGTCCCTAAAGATAAATTAGACATTGCTGCTTTTAATTCCTGATTAGCATCTGGAGTTCTTCGTCCGTTTATCCAATCTAAAGCTGTTGGAATACTTTCTGACAAGGGAATTTTTTCAGCTTGCTCACTCAATATTTTTATTAAATTTGAATCAATTTCTTCTTTTAATTGTTTTTTTTGTGATTCAGTTAAAATTTGAGAATTCAATACCAAATTCTCAATCGGCCAATCCAAAACTCCTTTAAACCAGGCCAATAAATCACCAAAAGCAGACTGACCAGCTTCTAAACCAACTAACCCTGGAATAACAGAACCATCAACCTGACCGCAAATACCTCTAACAGTTTTAGTTCCAATAACTTCTTTAGGAGAAACAATAATATCACAAGTTGAAGTTCCCATAACGCGAACCAATGTGTTATTATCTATTTTAGCCCCAACCGCTCCAGAATGCGCATCAAAAGTACCAACAGAAATAACTGTGTTAGTGCTTAATCCAAGTTTTTTCGCCCATTCAGTGCTTAAATTTCCAGCAACAACATCTGAAGTATAAGTTTCATCATATAAGTTTCCCCGAAGTTTTGCTAAATATGGGTCTAATTGACGTAAAAATTCTTCTGGTGGTAACCCATTCCAGTCTTCGTGCCACATTGCCTTATGCCCTGCTGCGCATCTACTTCTTTTAAAAGTTTTTAAATCTTTATTATCTATTAAAAGATAAGTCATTAAATCACAGTGCTCTAACCAAGTAAAAGCTGCATTTTTAACTACTTCATCTTCTCTTATAACGTGTAATATTTTTGCCCAAAACCATTCCGATGAATAAATTCCTCCTTCATATTTGGTAAAATCTTCACCTCCCCAATTTGATGCCAATTCATTTATTTCATTGGCTTCACCAATTGCAGTATGGTCTTTCCATAAAACCATCATGGCATTCGGGTTGTTTTCAAAACCTTTTACTAAAGCCAATGGAGTTCCATCTTCAGTTACAGGAATTGGAGAAGAACCAGTAGTATCAATACAAATTCCTTTTATGAGCTCTGGATTTACTTTTCCATTTTTTACAACTGATTTTATGGTATTCTCTAGTCCCTCAATATGATCTAATGGATGTTGACGGAATTGATTTATAGCTGCATTGCAGTATTCATTATTTTTCCATCTTTGATAATAGTGAACATTTGATGCTAATTCCTGTCCTGTTTCAGTATCAATAAGAACTGCTCTAACAGAATCTGAACCATAATCTAATCCAATTACATAATTTTTCATTTCATTTTCTTTATACACTGATACAAATATAACATATTTTTTAACAAGTGTAAATAAAACACTTGTTAAATTTGTTCAAATGTTAGTATTAATTCATCAATAATTAAATTTTAGTTGCTTTATACACTGTTTAACCTTTTTTCTCTCAAAAATGGTTACCTCACATTATATTTCAAAATAGTGAAAGAATTTGGTTGTAAGTTTACCTCTGCTCTACTTCCTTTTAATTCAAACTCAGTTTCTTTTGGGCTTATCTTATTTGGTGCTATAAAAGAGTTTTCATCTACCAATTTTTCACTAGTTAAAATTGTAATTGTTCCTTTTGAATTCAATCTTTTATCAGATAAATTAACAATTACATTTTGAGAATTATTTGATGTATTTACCAATTTAATAATCACCTCTTTTTTATCTGCATCTTTCGCTGCTGTTGCATATAAATTTTCCTGACCTGTTAAAGGTTTACCGTCTTTAGTTATAGAAAGCAAATCAGTTCCTTTATTGGTTGCATACATTTTTTGAACCTGATAATTTGCCGTTCCATAGGATTGCAAATTGTTAAACCAAATCATATCTGGAGCCCATTGAAAGGCATCAATATGAGCCATTAAAGGTGCATACGATGTTAATTGTACAACCTCTGCATTACGCTCTAAACCAGTCATAAAAGCAGCTTCAGAAAGCGCTGCTTCCCAATTGTTTTCCTTCGGACCATCTTCTACTTCTTTTGGGTGAGCTGCATATTCACCTGCAAATATTTTTGGTCCGTTTCTATTGTAACTATCATATCTATTTGCATTTTCTCTAAACCATTCTGGACTTCTATAATAATGCTCATCAATAATTTCAGCATTTAATTTTTTCAATTCCTCCATTCCATATTCAAAATAATCTCCATCAGGGAAAGGTCCGCTTCCCGAGACAATAATTATTTCTGGATATTTAGCTTTAATTGCTTTTTCAAAAACTTTATATCTTTCAATATAAGCTGGTCCCCATTGCTCATTACCAACTCCAATATATTTTAAATTGAACTTTTCTGGGTGCCCCATTTCGTTTCTAACTTTACCCCAAGGAGTATTAATTGAACCATTTGCAAATTCAATTAAATCTAATGCATCTTGTACATAAGGAGCCAACTCTTCCATTGGAACTAATTCTCCTGTGTTAAACTGACAAGCAATACCACAACTTAAAATTGGCAATGGCTCTGCTCCTAAATCTTCTGAAAGTTGGAAATATTCAAAAAAACCTAATCCAAAACTTTGGTAGTAATCTGGTGCTGGTTTGTGAGCAAACTCGGTATTCCATCTGTTCACTAAAATCTCTCTATCTATAACTGGGCCCACTGTTTTTTTCCATTGGTAACGACGTGCTAAAGTTCTACCTTCAACAATACAACCACCCGGAAAACGCAAAAAACCTGGATCCATATCTTCTAATAATTGTACCAAATCTTTACGAAGACCTTTTTTTCTTCCTTTCCAGGTATCTACTGGAAATAAAGAAATCATATCTAAATCAATTTCCCCAGTTCCTTCAAAAGTGATTTTAAGTTGTGCTTTTTCTTCTGTTTTTGAAGCTATAAGTTGTGCTGTATAATTTTTCCAATCTGTTGAAGTTGGAACAATATTAGTTTCACCTAAAACAACTCCTTCTTTATCAATAAATTGAATGCTTATTTTTTTAATATCTCCACTTCTTTTTAATGCGGCTATGTAAAAATTGTATTTAGCATCTTTATGAATTCCCATTCCACGAAATCCCTCATTTATTAAAGCATATCCTTTATCGCTATTAATTTTAACTCTGCAATAATTTCTATTACTTGGATTTCCTACATATTTAATTGCAGAAGCAATGCCAGATTTTAAATTGAATGAATGCTTGTTGCTATTAGGCTGAAGCCATCCCATAAAGGGATTTGTAAATTCAAATGAGCGGTTCTTAATCATTTCAGCATACAATCCACCATCAGCTGCAAAATTGATATCTTCAAAAAAGACACCATACATAGTTGGCTGTATTTTAATCCCAGTATCTTTAAAATCAACTACTAAATTGGTTGTTTCTTTAGAAGATGCAGTAGTTTTAGAAAAAGTTTCTTTTTCACCTTTTTCATTACAACTGAATAAACTACCAACTGTTATAGCAACTAAAAGAGTGTATTTTAAAAACGATTGTTTCATCTCATTAACTTTTAATAAAATTCAAATATTGGTTTTCCGATATCATCAAATTTCACTTCCATAACTCTTGCATGTCTATTTGGATCGTATAAAGGATCACCCACAATTTCGTCATAGTCTCTAGCATGATAAATGCTTAATGGCGTTTCTCCATCTTCTGCAACAGTAAAGCTGTTATGCCCTGGTCCGAATATTCTCTTTTCATAATCCGTCTCCAATACAGGGTATCTCGATTTTTTCCAAGAGTTTCTGTTTAATAAATCAGATACTGAATCTGCTTCCATCATACCCATGCAATAACAAGCACCGGTAGCACTTGCAGAAAATGTAATATATATTTTACCTTTATTTTTTATAACTGCAGGACCTTCATTTACCCAAAAATCAATTCTTTCCCAATCATAATCAGGTGTTGTTAACATAAATTGAGCTGTCTTTAGCTTAATTGGCGATTCCATTTCAGCTAAATATAAATTTGAGGCAGCAAACTGTCCGCCTGTTTTTTCAGCCCAACAGAAATATCTTTTTCCATTATTTTCGAAAACTGTTCCATCTAATGAAAAATCAATGAATGTTTTGTTATCACCATCTGCTGGTTGCATTTGTCCTAGTTCAATCCATTCATCTTTTAAAGGATCTTGACCTTTACATTCAATTACGTATGGTCTTAATTTCCAGATATCATCAACTTCACTTGCCGCAAAATAAACGTACCATTTTCCATCTAAATAATGAATTTCTGGTGCCCAAATATGCTGACTCATTGGTCCCGTTTTGTGTTTATGCCAAACATTAAATGTTTCGGCTTCTTGCAATTCATTTATCGACTTAGCTCTTCTAAGCTCAATAACATCGTATGATGGCACTGAACCCGTAAAATAATAATAACCGTCAGTGTGTTTATAAATAAACGGATCAGCACGTTGTTCAACAATAGGCTTATTTGTTGCTGTTTTTTCCATTTTATATATTCAATTTAGTTTTAATGGTTTCATAGTATTCATCGGTAATTTTATAGCGGAACATTAGTAAACCCATAATTACATGAAATACACCAGGAATAATAGTTAGCATAAGTGCAAGACCAAGCAATGTTGTTTCGCTTTGCACACCATCTGGAATATATTCAAAAAAGTCTAACAAATATCCAACTGCTGCTCCAGCTACTCCCATTCCAGCTTTTTGAGCGAAAGAAATTCCTCCAAATGATAATCCTGAAACTCGTTTGCCAGATTCTGCGTGACCGTAATCTACGGCTTCTGCAATCGCTGACCAGAATACTGGTGCATGTAAATCAACCACAAAGGATAGTATAAAATATAATACATAAGCTAAAACCATATCACCCGGTTTAATGGCAAAGAACATCACTAAACTAATAGCTCCAACTGCAAGCTGTGTGTATTTAAAGAGTTTTACTTTACAATAGCGTTTAGTAATATATGTAGATACTGGCATTGCTAAAATTGCAGCAGTAACACCAGTTGCCATGAAAGTAGACTGCACGCTAGCATCACCTCCAAGAAAATACTTTGCATAGAAAATAGCTACAGAACCACGAATTACATAACCTACTGTTCCTGTAAAACAAACGCCGAATAAAAGAGTCCATTGACCATTTTTAATCAATAATTTAAATTGTTCTGATAGCGGTTTTTTATCTACTACATGTTCAACTCGTTCTTTTGTTGTAAAGAAACTAAATAAGAAGAGAAGTGTTCCCAAAAGTGCCATTAATCCCATTGCTAACTGGTAACCTCTGGCTAAATCATTTTTACCTAAAGTTTCTGCCATAATAGGAACTACGATTGAAACAAGAAAGGCTGCTATTTTTGCAAAGAAAAGTCGATAACCGTTTGCAGATAATCGTTCTTTTGGATCACTTGTCAATACACCTATTAAGGATATGTATGGAATTGTAACCGAAGTAAACATAAGGGTTACAAAAATATACGTGACATAAGCATAAATCAATTTACCAGCATAATCAAATCCCGGAGTTGTAAATGTCAAAAAAACTGAGATACCAAAAGGCACTGATAGGTACAGAAAATAGTGTCTGTAGCGTCCCCATCTTGTTGTGAATTTATCGGTAATAAGTCCCATAAGCGGATCGGAGATCGCATCAATTAGCCTTACCAAAAGAAACATTAATGCCATGTCTGTGGGTTTTAAACCATAAACATCGGTATAGAAAAACGTAATAATTAGGAACATTGAAGAAATAACGACGTTCACTGCTGCATCTCCTGATCCATATCCTATTTTTTCAAGTATGCTTAACTTTTGATTGTTAGATTTCATAAATTATTTTCTAAATATTTTAAATATTCAACAGTTAAGCGTCAATCACTTCTGTTATTAATTAGTTTAATTTTTCTCTTTTTCTTTAATCCAAACTTTCATTTTGCCAATACCTCTATTGGACCACGCGTAATATGGTATTGCTGTCATATTTTTTGTTTGAATTGTATTTACTCCTTCTAAAAGATTATTTTCTTTTTTAACTTCAAAAACTTCATTTTTATCAATTCTAATGTTGTAGAAATTTTCTGGATTGTCAATTTCTTCAATAGCATAAACAATTGGACCAACTTCTAAAGCAATTTTATTTTTATTTTCTAGTACTTTTGAATTGGTAATTACTTCTTTTACTTTCATAGGAAAATCCAATTCAATTTGATCGTTTTTTTCCCAATTTCTCGTGATAGTAACATAACCTTCGTTTTCTTGAACAGCAACTTTTTCTCCATTAACTGTTACATTTATTATTTTTTTTGAAGGTTTTAGATAGCTGTACAAATCGCCCGAAAGAACTTCATTTCTTGCCCAGCCAGGTACTCGTAATTTTATGCTAAAATTCGTTTCAGTTTCAGGATGTATGGTTACAGAAACTTTTCCATCCCAAGGGTAATTTGTGTTTTGTGTAATTTGAATGTTGTTATTTTTCAATGCAATTGACGCTTCATTTGAAGCATATAAATTCACATAAATTTCATCGTTAGTTTTAGAATAAATCAAACCAGGAATTGAAGGGATAAACCTTATAACATTTGTTGGACAACAAGAACAATCAAACCAAGATTGACGAGTGCAAGATCCTCTATTAGACTTATAAACACCATCAGACTCTAGAGCATTTGGATAAAAGAATTGTTGGCCATCTAATGACAAACCAGAAATTAATCCATTATAGAGCGTTCTTTCAATTACATCAAAATATTTTACATCTCCAGATAAATTATGAAGTCTGTGATTCCAATACACATCTCCAATAGATGCGCAGGTTTCATTATAAGCAGTTAGATTTGGTAATTCATAATTTTCTCCAAAAGCTTCACCATCATGTCTTGCTCCAATACCACCGGTGATATACATTTTTTTGTTCACCATATTTTCCCATAGATTTAAAACTGCTTTTTTATAGGCTGTATCCTTTTTTATAGCAGCTATATCGGTCATTGCAGCATACATATATACTGCACGCACAGAGTGACCTACAACTTCGTCTTGTTCTGTAACTGGAATGTGATCTTGGGAATAAGGACCGAATAATTCATGATTTTCTGGATTCCCACGATTGTCTAAAAAGTATTTTGCTAAGTTTAAGTAGTCCTCTTTTTTTGTAATTTGATATAATTTTATCAATCCAGATTCTATAATTTGATGCCCAGGAACTGCCTGAATTTTACCTTCTCCATCACCAAAAGTTTTTACCATTAAATCTGCATTTTTCAATGCTACATTTAAAAAGTTTTTCTTTCCAGTTGCTTCAAAATGAACCGTCGCAGCCTCATATAAATGACCCGCATTGTAAAGCTCATGACTCATAAATAATGACTCCCATTTTTTTCCTTCATCAACTTTTACCCAAGGAGCAGGTGGTTTGGCAGGATTAATAGTTCTCCAAGTTGTTAAATAACCATCACTTTCCTGACCAATTTTAACAATATTAATTAAAGAATCTAATAATTTTTCAAGTGGTTTATTAGGTGCACTTATTAAAGAATTTGAAGCTCCTTCAATTATTTTATACACATCTGTATCATCAAAAGGCATTGCACCTTTCACAGTACCTTCTAACTTTTTTCCTGCAATCAGGAAATTATCAAAACGTCCTTCTTCTTCACATTTGTTAATTGCATAATCAATAGTTTTTTCCTGAACTCTTTTTATAATTGGCAGCCAAAATTCATCTGTCAATTTCACATGTTGAATATTCACTGATGCAATAGGATATCCTGTTTTTGTTTCTTCTACTTCAACCTTTTCCTTCTTATCTGTTTTACAATTAAACAGTAAAAGTGAAAATGCTATAATTAGTATGTTTTTTGATAATTTCATATTTAATCCATTGGTTTTACTATTGGCCATCCATCTACCCAAGACATTTCCTTTACAATCAATTTCGGTTTTCCATTATCACTAGCATCATATCCGTGCATAAATGTATAATCTTTACCATCAAAAGTGAACACGCTATTATGACCAACACCATACCAGTTTTTGTTACCTTCAATCACTATAGATCCACCACCTTTATTAAGTTCTTTTCCGTCTTTATCAACATATGGTCCAGTAACAGATTTTGAGCGACCAACCACTAATTTGTAAGTGCTTTTTTCTCCACGACAACAATAATCCCAAGATAAAAACTGATAATAATAGTCACCCTTTTTAAAGATAAAAGGACCTTCTAGAGCTGCGTTACCTGGATCTGAATCTTCTAAACCGCTTTCTCTGTCTCGCCTTGCTATGGTTGTCCATTCTTCTGGTTGTGCAACTTCTTTTAAGTTGTCATTCAATTTTACCATTTTTAATCCGCTCCAAAACGAGCCAAATGCTAACCATGGTATTTCGTTTTCATCAAAAATTAAATTTGGGTCTATTGCATTCCATAAATCTCTGTTTGGTACCGATTGAATGACAATCCCTTGATCTTCCCATTTGTAATTTTCCTCTTCTGGGTTTAAAGTTGAATTGGTTACTAATCCAATTGCAGAGGTGTTTTTACCAAAAGCTGACACTGAATAATACAAATAATAAGTCCCCTTATGAAGCGTAATATCCGGAGCCCATATATGTCCATTAAAACCTGGTGCTACATCTAAAGCCCATTCAGGTGATTCTGCAAAAACAGGAGCCGCCTGTGTCCAAGTTTTTAAATCTTTAGAAGTAAAACTTGTAATTCCTGGTCCGGTGCAAAATAGATAAAATGTATCTCCTTGTTTAGCAACTACAGGATCGTGAGTAATTGGTCTTTCTTGAGCACAAGAAACTGAAACCACAAAAATTGCTAATAAAAAAAATATGGTTTTAATAAATTTTGAATTGATTTTCATTAGTATTATTTTTAAATTTTTACTGAATTCCTTCTGAAGTCATCACAATTCGCTGCATTGTTCCATCTTCATTGTAATGCAGCTTATCTATACAAACTGAACGTCTAAAACTTCCTCCATTTGGTTGAATACTACCATTATGATAAAAAAAGTAAGGTTGTCCTTTAAACTCAATAATTGCCTGATGGTTTGTGTTGCTATTTCCAGCAACTTCATTTAAAATACCTTTAAATTCCCAAGGCCCGTGTATAGATTTGCTCATCACATAGGCTATTTTTTCAGGAAATTGATACGCATAAGATAAATAGTACCATTCTCCTCTTTTATGTATCCAAGGTGCTTCTGTAAAGTTTGGCAATTCAATAGTTTCTATTGGTCCATCCAACTCAATCATGTTCTCTTTTAACTTCGCATAATGACATACTGTATTGCCCCAAAATAAATAAGCCTGACCATCGTCATCAATAATTACAGACGGATCAATATCATCCCAACTAATATCAGTATGTGTTGTCATATCATTGGTAATTATGGCTTTCCCTAGAGCATCTTTAAAAGGTCCTATTGGACTATCGGCAACCGCAACACCAATTGCTTTACCTTCAATAGTAGCATGTGAAACTGTTACATACCAATAAAATTTACCATTTCGTTCAATTACTTGTGCAGCCCATGCATCACCTGATGCCCAAGAAAAATCAGATGTTTTTAACGGAACTGGATGCTCTTCCCAATTAACCATATCAGATGATGAATACACCAACCATTCATTCATTTTATAAAAATCGAAATCGTTTGGAGCCTCATCATGACCAGCATACAAATACACTTTATCATTAGAAACAATTGCAGCAGCATCTGCTGTGAATTTATCTTTAATTATTGGGTTATTTATTTTTAACGGCTTTTCAACTTTTGCAGGTTGTTCTGAAACCGAAACCTCTTCAGCTTTTTTAGAATTGCAAGCCGCAAAAAGTAGCATAGACACTATGAATAAAAAAATATGTTTCATCATTTTTATTTTATAATTCTTCTTCGTTTAAAGAATCAATCGAAAGAAGATAATTTTAATATAATTTCTTTGCCCAAACAGGACGACCAGTTGGTGTAAATCCTGAATAAGTTTTTGTTGTTTTTCTAGGAGAAGCTTCCCAATCCCATGCATCGGAAACATTAAATTGATTTCCATTTATAGTGATAATTTCGTTTACGCTATCGAAAGACCAAGTTCCAGTAACACCGCCACCGCTAAATTTATTATTGCTTGTTAAAGATACATTCACAGATTTTTGGATTACTTTATATTGGTAATCCATTGTAATTTGCTCCCAAGTACCAACCATTGAAGCCTCTAAAATATCAGTTTTTGGAACAGCAGCATATCTTTCCGGAGCTACTACTGGCCATCCATCATCCGTCCATTGAATACTTCTAACATGCCCCATCATAACAGCATTTGAAACATTAATTCCAGATACATTTTCAGGTAATCTAGCTTGTGAAGCATAAAACCACTCTTTAGTATCAGGATTTTGAAATACTGAACAGTGTGCAAATCCAACCCAACCTGTATGATTGTTAAATGAATAAGGATGTGTTACCATAGGCCAACTTTCGGCACCTTCTGTAACATTACCACCGTCTATTCCAAAGTAAGGACCTGTAATATTTGAGGAACGCACAACTCTTGTGTTATAGGCAACAGATAACTCATCATATGCTAAAAACAAATAGTAGTATCCTGTATCTTCATTATAAATAATTTCCGGACCTTCAGATGCTTGCCAACGACTATTACCTCTTTTTGCTATTTTAATTCCATAATCTTCAATAGTCTCTAATTTATAGGGCTTACCAGTTTCGGGATTTAATTTTAAAGCAGCAATTCCTGAATGCCAGGAACCATACACTAACCAATGTTCTCCCTCTGGTGTAATAACCATACTAGGATCTATTGCATTAAATTTAAAATAACCGCTCCAATCGTTTCCTCCAGTTCTTGTATACGTTTCCAGCCCGTCAGGTTCAGAACAAACCACCATTCCTTTATCTTCCCATATATTTGAAGCTAAATCATCTGATTCTGCCAAACCTATAAAGGCACGTTCACTCCAAGAGGTATTTGTGTCTGTTCCAACAATGGGATTTGTTACTACAATGCTATAATACAATCTAAATTTATTCCCTACTTTTTGAATATAAGGAGCCCAAAAACCATAGTCCGGGTTTTCTATTGGAGGTAAAGCCGGATTCATTCTAGCTCGTTTATTATTTAAAGAATCTTTTACCCAAGCAGGTGCAGCTTGAAAAGCAGCTCCCATATAATCCCAATTCACTAAATCTTTAGATCTTCTGTATGGAAAATGCCCATGTCCATCGTGGGCATTTCCATAGGAAGCATCCGTTTGGTACATATAATAATAGTCTCCATCTTTTGCCACTGTTGGGTCATGTACATTCGCCAAATTCCATTTTGAACGGTCGTTCCAAGAGGCAATTGGTGTATAATCATCTGCATAATCCGGTCCAGGAAAAGTTTCTGGAACAACAACAATTGGATCTGGATCCGGATTTGGGGTAGGTTCTAAATTATCATCACCTGAACAACTACTTATTGATAGTATCAATAAATAAAATATAGAAATTGATATTAGTTTTAAATATTTGTTCAAGTTTTTCATAAAAAATCTAACTATTATTTACCTTCTAAAACAATTACAGAAAATGCTGGGATTTTTACTGTAAGAATTCCCTTTTTAACTTTAAAATCTTTAAAATCAGCAGGCTGAACTTTAGTTGGATTCTGAAAAGTATTATGATCTTGTAATTTTGATGAACTTAGAATTGTTCCTGTAATTTTTTTAATTCCTAAGTTTTCAATATTTATTTCAACTGTATTTTCCTTTTTAGAATCAATATTCGCTAAAGAAATATGGATTAGACCATCTTTATCTTTTGACGTAGAAACGGACAATGCAGGGATTTTTTCTTCACCTAAAGAATAATCTACATTTTCAAATGATGTTGGTAACAACTGTGCATCATGATGAACTTTGTACATTTTCATTACATGATATGTTGGCGTTAAAATCATTTTTTCTTTATCCGTTAAAATAACTGCCTGTAACACATTTACTACCTGAGCAACGTTAGCCATTTTAACTCTGCGTGCATGATTGTTAAAAGTATTTAATGTTGTTGCCGCAATCATAGCATCTCTCATTGTATTTTGTTGAAATAATACTCCATTTGCTATTTCTGGTTCTGTATCATACCAGCCACCCCATTCATCAACAAAAAGTGCAACTTTTTCTTCAGGATCATACTTATCCATAATCGCAGAATGTTTAGTAACTAATTCTTCCATTTTGGTTGCCTCTTTCATTGATTTAAAATAAATTTCTTCATTAAAATCTTTTGAAGGTCCTTTTACTGTCCAATCAATTACAGCATAATGATGCAAAGCAACTGCTTCCATTAAGTGATAAGGAACATTTTTCATTAAAACTTCCGTCCAATTATAATCTTCACTTGAAGCACCTGATGCAATTCTAACAATTTTATTATCGTTAGACCAACTAGACATAAATGTGGCATATTTTCTATATACATCAGCATAATATTCTGCGGTCATATTACCACCACAGCCCCAAGCTTCATTTCCGATACCCCAATATTTTACATTCCAAGGTTCTTCTCTTCCGTTCTCTCTTCTCCAATCAGCCATAGGACTTATTTGTCCGTGATTTGTATATTGCACCCAATCTGCTAGTTCTTGGACAGTTCCACTTCCAACATTACCTGATAAGTAAGGTTCAGCTCCTAAGCTTTCACATAAATTTAAAAAATTATGTGTCCCAAAGCTATTATCTTCTGTGGTTCCACCCCACCAAAGGTTTACAATTGTTGGTCTATCTTCCTTTGGTCCAACACCATCTTTCCAATGATAGGTGTCCGCAAAACAACCGCCTGGCCATCTTAAATTAGGAATCCCCAATTCTTTAAGCGCTTCAATTATATCATTTCTAACTCCATCGGTATTTGGAATAATTTTGTTTTCCTCACCAACGTAAAGGCCTTCATAAATACAACGTCCTAAATGCTCAGCAAAATGGCCATATATATGTTTGCTAATTATGGGTGCGTTATCATCACTATTAATTGTAACTGTAGTCGCATTATTTTGTGAAAAAACACTAAGTGTTCCAATTAAAAAAATAGCTAAAGAATTTGAAATTATTCTCTTTATTTTTATCATACTATTTGCTTTTAAAATTATATGGCAAGTTATAAAACTTGCCATATAAAAAATTAACTCAATCTAACAAATTCAAATTAAATTTTATTATTAATAACCGTCATTTTGCATTGTTCCCGGGTTATTATCCATTTCTAATTGTGGAATTGGAAAATATTCTCTACCTGCTTTATAAGTATCATATTCATAATCTCTAGATTTTAACCAATCTAATTTTGATGAATTTTGCAACCAACCCCATCTTCTAACATCATCAAAACGGTGACCTTCCAAAGCAAACTCTAACAACCTTTCATGAGCTATTTGATCTCTCATTTGTTGTTGAGACATTCCTGGTTTTGTTGTTGCTAAATCTGGTAAATTTACACGATCTCTCACCATTTGAATATAAGTATATGCCGTTGCAGTTGCACCTGTTTCATTTAAACTTTCAGCGTACATCAAAAGCACATCAGCATAACGCATGATACGTTCATTAATTCCAGATCTCCAATCAAATTCATCTGGTTGTCCTCCATCAGAATTTTGGTATTTTCTACAGAACAAATCATTTAAATCTCCTTGATTACCTCCATAAAAAGTTGCGAAATCCTGTCCGTATAGCATCATGCCTTCTGGCTTGTTATAAAACATTGTTGCGTCTAATCTAGGATCAACTTCATCATCAACAGTTTTTTCAATATGAAAATCATCAAATAATGATCTTGTTGGCTGAACATCTGTCCATCCAAAACCTCTAGGTCCATAAGTAATTGCTCTAGCAGATGTTTTTCCCCATCCAGAGGCAGGAGCTCCACCCCAACCTAAATCTACACCACCAGCATCTCTGCTGAATTGAACTTCAAACACAGATTCTGAATTATTTTCATTCACATCTGTGAAATTATCTCTATAATTAGCTACTAATGAATATACATTTGAATCAATAATTTTTTTAAAGGTATCTCTTGCATTTGCAAAATCATTTGTAAATAAATATGCTTTTCCCATATAAGCTAAGGCTGCACCTTTTGTTGCTCTACCTGTTTCTCCTGCATCTGCACCAGAAACACTATTATATGATGCCGGCAACATTTCTGAAGCCATTTGCATATCTGAAATTACCTGAGCCCAACCATCTGCATTTGATTTTTGCTCATTGTATATTTCACTATTGTTTAAAGGTAAAGGAACACTTTTAAACATATTTACTGCATGAAAGAAATATAGGCCCCTTAAAAAATAAGCTTGCCCTAAAATTCTGTTTTTTAATGCTTCATCCATTTCAATTTCAGGAACATTTTCTAAAACTTGATTTGCTCTGTAAATACCTTGATAATAAGTTTCAAACGCCCATCCATAAATAGCGGCATCTGCAACACTAGAATTAAATCTTCCAACATTAAACATTGCTCCCCAAGGGCTTTGACTTCTACAATCATCACCTTTTAAATCTAATAAAAGCGGAGTACTTCTCATATACGTCCCATCGGTAAGTAAACTACCGTAAGCGGCATTTACACCTTTAAGTGCATCATCGTCTGTTTTCCAAAAAGATCCTTCAGTATATGTATTTGGATCAACTTGAATTAAATCTGATTCTTCAACACAACTCGCAGTAACAAGCGCAATTGAAAGAAAAACAAGTAGATAATATAATTTGTTATATTTCATTTTTTTATATTTTTAAATTTATTTATCGTCTAATTAAAAGTCAACTTCTACTCCAAACATAAAACCTCTTGGATTTGGGAAAGAACCGAAATCAAAACCTCTTGAAAATAACCCGCCATTATTAAAATCTGGATCATAACCTTTATAATTACTAATTGTTAGTACATTTTGACCAGAAACATAAACTCTTGCTCTTTGTACTATTTTAGTATCTTTTAATGGAACAGTATATCCTAATTCAAGTGTTTGAAGTTTGATATAATCACCGTTTTCAATAAAACGATTTGAAAGTCTGTTGTTTCCATTAGGATCTCCAATTATTGGTCTTGGAATATTTGTATCCGTATTTTGAGGTGTCCAAAAATCTAACATATCTGTATGGTGGTTTACATAATCTCCTAACATTAAATCATGATATGTTCCATTTATTACTTTATTTCCTCCGCTTCCCTGGAAGAAACAAGAAAAATCAAAATCTTTATAAGAACTACTAAAGTTTAGCCCAAAACTATATTTAGGAATTGAAACTCCCTGGAAACTTCTGTCATCATCTGTAATTAAACCATCATCATTTAAATCTTTGTATTTAATGTCTCCAGGAGCAGCTGAAGATTGAAATGCATGTGCATCAATTTCTGCTTGATCTTGAAAAATTCCTTCAACTTCATATACATACAACTCTCCAATAGATCTACCTACTTCAGTTCTTGAACCAGTACCATTTATTGGGTTACCATCTAAGCCAATTTTTAATACTTCGTTTTTAAGAGTACCTAAATTAGCAGAAATATTGTATTTAAATTCATTGTCTGAATTATTATAACCAACAACAAATTCGAAACCATTATTTTTAACTGCAGCGGCATTTGTAGTTATACTTGCTGGAAAAGAACCTGTAGAAAATGGTAGCGGTACATCAGCTAAAAGATTTGTCGATTTTTTTTCGAAATATTCAACAGTTACATTTAACTTATTATCCAACATTCCTAACTCAATAGCAGCATTTATTGTTTCAGTATCTTCCCATTTAATATTAGGGTCTTTTAAAGATACAGCAGTAGTTCCTGGAGCTAAATTGTTACCAAATGCATAACTGGCAAAACCATTTACTGTACCTGTATAACCGTAATTTGCAATTGTATTATTCCCTAACTGCCCATAACCTCCTCTAACTTTCATAGTGTTAATAACCTCAGGAAGATTTATAGAAGTTTCATTATGTACTTTCCAAGCACCTGATACCGAGAAATAATCCCCTGTATTGTTTTTAGATGGAAATAAAGAAGATCTATCACGTCTAAAATTAGCTGTTAATAAATATCTGTCATCATAAGAATAATTTAATCTAGAAATATAAGAAAGAGAAGTAATGGTACTTTCATATTCTCTTGCCGAAATATCATCAGCATATTCTATATGGCTAATTTCTCCTGGCTCAAATCCAACACCTCTTGAAATATGATTATAATGATCAAATCTTTCTTGAACCCAACCTAATAAAACATCAAATTTATGTTTTTCAATTTCTTTTGAATAGCTTAATAAATTATCAACAATTGTTCTTGTTTCATTTCCACTTGTTAAATCTAAAGCTGATTCTTCATTGGTTGTTAAATAATACCAACCTAAATCACTTGGTGGGTTAAAAAATTTTGTTTGCCAGTCTAATTGATCGGCACTTGCTCTTAAAGTATATTTAAGGCCTTCTATAATTTCATATTCCCCCCAAACATTTCCAATAAATCTATTTCTTTGATTACTATTATCAATTAAGTTATTAAAACCAATAACATTTAAAGTAATAGCTCTTTGAGTTAAGTTATCTGCTCCACCATATCCACCTAGTCTATTTTCATCATATACTGGCATAGTTGGTATTGCCTGAAGCAATTGAATTACTGATGAAGTACCTGGCAGGTATTCATTAAAATTTTCTTTATCAGATTTTGTGTATCCAATTTTTGCCCCATATCTAAATTTACCTTTTTCACCATTTAAATTTAATGTAGTAGATAAACGATCGTAATTTTGAGGTGTTTCAAAATAACTCGAATTATCAAAATAATCGATATTCATACTATAATTTAAACTTTCAGCTCCCCCTGCAAAAGTTAAGGAGTGATTTTGAATAATTCCTGTTTTATAAGCTTCATCTTGCCAATCTGTATCAACGTTGTTAATATACAATGGACTTGAAGGGTCATTTCCAGGCACTACAGACAAGCCTGCATTTATCTCAGCAGCACTTGTAATAGTTTGATATCCAACCCTATCTGTTAAAGATAAATTATTTGGTACATTTTGAAAACCAACAACTGATTTATATCTCAAATCAATTTTTCCTGTTTTTCCTTTTTTAGTGGTAATAATAATTACACCATTTGCACCTCTTACACCGTAAATAGCTGCCGATGATGCATCTTTTAAAACTTGCATAGATTCAATTTCTCCCGGAGCAAAATCATAAGGAGAATCTACAATCATCCCATCAATAACAAATAATGGATTGTTATTATTAAATGAAGTAATTCCTCTAATTTTAATATTAACAAAACCACCTGGCTCTCCTGAAGATTGAACAGTTACCCCAGCAACTTGTCCTTGCAACATTTTACCAACATCATATGAAACCGTTTTTTTAGCCTCATCCACATTTACAACGCTTACCGCACCTGTTAAATCTGATTTTCTTTGAGTACCATAACCAACAACCACGACCTCATCTAATGAAGTAGTATCATCTTGTAAAGAAACATTCACTACGATTTGATTCCCTACATTAACCTCTTTATTTGCAAAACCGATATAAGAAAACACAAGTACATCGTTTGAGGATGCATTAATTGAATATTTTCCATTAAAATCGGTAACAACTCCATTTGATGTTCCTTTTACTAATACATTAACACCTGGTAACGGAGCTCCCTCACTTACAGATGTAACAACTCCCTCTATTACCTTGCTTTGCTGTGCCAATAGATTATTTGTGTACATAAACATAATTACAATTGCCATAAGCCACTCTTTTTTAGGCCAATATAACTTGTAATTAAAAAATAATTGTTTGATTGCTATCATACTATTTGGTTTAAATTAAATTATAAGTGTAATAATTACATTTGTAAAATAATGAAAAAAAAATAACATAACCTAATTTTTTTATATAAATGTTTTATCTACACTTGTAAGTCTGTTTCTTGTCAAAACTTAATAAAAACAACTCTCTTTTTATTATGAATATTTTATGTAACTTTATATCTTAGCCCAAAATATTTGTACATGTTAAAGAATTACAGTGCTGAAGATAAGGTCTTACTTGCGGTAGATTGTATAATTTTTGGTTTTGATAATGAAGATTTAAAAATTCTTTTAATTAAAAGAGATTTTGAACCAGAAAAAGGAAAATGGTCATTAATTGGTGGATTTTTAAAAAAGAATGAAACTTTAGACAATGCAGCAACTAGAATTCTTCATAGACTTACTGGGGTTCATAATATTTATATGGAACAATTTTATGCTTATAGTGAAGTTGATCGTGACCCTGTAGAAAGAACTATTTCCGTTTCTTATTATGCATTAATTAATATTGAAAATCATAATGAAGAATTAAGTGAACATTTTAATGCAAAATGGTTTAGTCTATCTAAGGCTCCAAAATTAATTTTTGATCATAACGAAATGTTAGAGAAGGCCATTAGAAGGCTGCAAAGAAAGGCCAGAATAAAACCAATAGGTTTTGAGCTATTACCAGAAAAATTTACAATGCTTCAACTTCAAAAATTATATGAAGCTATTTTAAATAAAAAAATAGATAAAAGAAATTTTATCAATAAAATAAATTCTTTGGATATTTTAATAAAATTGGATGAAAAAGATATGACTTCCTCTACAAAAGGATCATTTTTATATAAGTTTGATCAAGAAAAATACGATGACAAACTTATGAGCGACTTTTATATTAAATTGTAATATTTCGAAATTATTTTTCTAATTATTAGAAGTCTAATTAGATTTTTTACTTTGCTGAATTTATTTTAAATCAGTTTTAGAAAGAACCTAAATCCAGTTTGGGAAAACTTAATTTATTGTACTAAATATTTTTCAATTAAATTACTAAAAATTTTAACATTTATTGGCTTCGATAAAAAATCATCACAACCCACAGAAATTGCTTTCTCCCTTTCTTCTGTTGCTGTGTATGAAGTAAGTGCAATTATTGGCAGATTATGGCGAAACTCTTTTATTTGAGCTGTTGATTCATATCCATTCAGTATTGGCATTTTCAAATCCATTAATACCAAATCAATTTTATCATTAATTTTACAAAATTCAATAGCTTCCAATCCGTTCTTAGCGTGAAGTATATTAATATTTAAATTCACTAATTCATTAAGTAATGCTTCTACATATAGAAAATTAACTTCTTCATCTTCAACAACTAAAATTGTATTTTTAATATTACTTTTCTTTTTATCTGATTCATCATCTATAAATACAGGTTTATAAGGGATTGTGACTAAAAAAGTAGCGCCTGCTCCTTTTTCAGATTCAAGCCTTATATTACCACCCAATAATTCTATATTTTCTTTTACAATTGACAGCCCTAATCCAAGTCCTCCAGTTTTTTTAGATAAGTCTTTTTCAGCTTGAGAAAAACGTTCAAAAATTGACTCATGTTTTTCTTTTTCAATTCCGATTCCAGTATCTTTTACATAAATCTCTAGTTGGTTATTTATTAAATGATAGCCCAACTCTATATTTCCTTCATTTGTAAACTTCAATGAATTTTCTAAGAGATTACTTATTACCTTATTAAGTTTTGTTTTATCGGTTAAGATTGTACTTCTTCTGTCAGACAACTCATTTTTAAGATATAAGGGTGTTCTATTTTCCTTAGCTTTAATATCAAAAATTGAAAATAGCTCCATCATTAAATCATTTAGACAAATTTCATTTTCTATAACTTTAATTTGTTTAGTTCCAAGAATTGATATGTCTAAAATATCATTAATAATTTGAAGTAATTGTTGTCCACTGCTTTGAATTATTTTAACATAATTCTTCCTTTTCTCATCTGATAAATTAGGCTTATTTAATAAATTTGAAAAACCCAAAATTCCATTCAACGGAGTTCTAATTTCATGTGACATGTTGTTTAGAAATTCAGTTTTTAAATAGTTACTTTCTTCAGCTTTTTCTTTGGCAAGTTGTAATTCCTTTTCAACCTTTTTTTGTTCAGTTATATCAACTTCAATTCCATCCCAACAAACCAAACCATTAATATTTCTCGGTTTGGATACAAAATATGACCATCTAATACTCCCATTTGGATTAATTACCCGAGCTTCAGTTTTAAAAACAGACATTTTATCTAGCGACTCTTTTTCCTTTCTCGTTAATTCATTTATATCATCTTTGTGTATTTTGTCATAAATTAAATTGGCGTTTTCTAAAACTTCAAATGCCTCACAGCCGTATAATTGTGAAACGGCATCACTTACATAATTAAATTTTCTTTTTGTATCATTAAGCATAATTACTTGATATAACATACCATTTACCAGGTTATTAGCTATTAATTTTAGCTTTTCTTCACTTTCTTCTGATTTTTCTTTAGCAATCTTTAGTTCAGAGTAGCTTTCTTTTAATAAGTTGTTTGTACTTACTAATTCCTTATTTTTATCTGATATGTTTATTGTTAAATTATTAGCCATTCTTTCGGCAAGTGAAATAGTACTTAGCAATGAGAATATTAGAAAGCTTAATAAAAAACTAAAGGCAATTCCACTTAAAAGAACAATAAAATTTACTGATGTAAAAAAAGAGTTTTTAGGTTGTGAAAATTGTAATGTCCAATTCTTATCATTTAATTCAACAGGCAATAGAAGGGTACTTGTTATTGATTTACTTCTACTCTCTTCATTAATTTTGGAACTGTCAAATAATAAAAATTCATTTGAAATACTATCCCTGTCATATATTTTAAGATCAATTTTATGTGGCTTATTAACATCAAGATTTCCAATTACACCTTCCATAAAATCATTCATCCTAAATGAAATAGCCGCCCAACCTGCAATTGCATCTCTTCTGTTTTTGACAGTATTAATAGGTAGGTTTTTCTTATAAATAGGAGAATAAATAACAATTCCTGGTTGAGGTTCACTCGAGCCTTCCTGAATAAGAGTTACTTTATCAGTTAAAATAACCTGATTTGAATCTCTTGCTTTTTCAATTGCAAATTTCATTAAAGGGTTAGAAGAAACATTGAAACCTAGCGCTTTAAGATTTCTATCTATTAATGGTTCAATATAAACTATAGGTGTATATGTTTTATGAATTCTATTTGGAAAAATAGCATAATTTTTACCTAATTCTTGACTAAAACGGGCAATATGCTTTTCTAATTTAAAATCGGGAACACTTTCTATAAATGCAACCCCTTGAAATCCATTTAAATGTTCTGCAACCTTACTTTTTTCAACAAAGTTTCTCCAGTCATTCCTTGTAATGGTATCTGAAGACATAATATATGACGAACTTGTTCTTGAAAATTGAATATAGACATTCAGCCTATTTTGAATTTTAGCCTTTATATCATTTGAACTTATTTCTAATTCCTGCTTAGTACTTTTGTCATTTTCTTTTTTAACATAGTAAGTTACTATAACTGATATAATTATACCAACTATAAAAATACTTAAAGATTTTAAAAAAGATTTTTCCTTAAACATTAAACCTGTAATTAAGTTTTATCTAATTTTTTTTTCAAACATAAACAATTTAATTTAAAAATTGGATAATGCTATTTTAATAGTACATATAAGACTCGAAAAAATAATCATAACTGTAAATACACCTAATTTAACAACGGGTCATGTTTTCTAATACTACTTGAATTTTTATTTTTTTATAAAATTATTTTTTAAGATTTAATTGAAGAAAAACCAGAAAATAATCCGATATGTATTTCAATTTAATCATTAAGTTAAACCAACATCAAAGACTAAAATAATAAAGATTCCAAATATTCTGATATCAGAATATTTGGAATCTTTTTGTGT
This sequence comes from Lutibacter flavus, assembly GCF_900188355.1. Classification (GTDB taxonomy): domain Bacteria; phylum Bacteroidota; class Bacteroidia; order Flavobacteriales; family Flavobacteriaceae; genus Lutibacter; species Lutibacter flavus. Next base: position 318,193 of record NZ_FZNX01000004.1, on the reverse strand, counting down.
TTTTTCAATCGTGATTTGTCACCATATTGAACAGTAGACAGTGCTTTACTTTTATGGAACCTTTAATGAGCGGTTAGAGCAATATGCACTTCTTGGGAGTAATAATTTGTCCTTTTTTATTTCCATAATTAAATCCGGGAGATAAGGTATTAATATAGATTTTCTCCTTTGATTCATCTGTATTGCTTAATGTATTTTTAATTAATGTTAAACATGATTCTTTCGTATTTTGTTTTAGAGCTGATGATTTCATACTATTTAAATTGAGGTATTTATAATTAATCTTAATATAACCGTTGTGGGGCTTTAGGCATGAAGCTAATCTAGTTGTGGGGCACTTATTTAGTTATTTACTAATAAAAATATGAGTGAAGTAATTTTTCCCTTTGCTATCGGACTTCATTGAAACTCCGAAATAAGTGAAATTGGGATTCTCAATTACTTTCCTGTGTGAAGCACTGTCTAACCAACCGTTAACAACTCCATGAGGAGTAGTATAACCATAGGCAACATTTTCACCTACTGCTTTGGCATTGGAGTAGGTAATTAAATTTTGTGCGCGTTGTGAAAAATTATCATGACTTGCTTGTCCCTCAGAAATCATATAACTGGTATGTTCATTGGCTTCAGATGAAATAGCCTCCATTAAATCTAATTTAGAAAGATTTATGCTTTCTCTATGGGCATTAACTAATCTTAATATTTCTGATTCCATCTCAGAATAAGTTGTCTTGGTAAGAACAATTTCATTAGTTGAATGCTCAAAATAAATACCATCATCTTCTGGTGAACAAGAAAACAATAAAAAGCTAAAAGCTACAAAGCTTACGTTCTTAATAAATACCAATAATTTTAAAAGGGTTGATTTAAATGGGGTTGATTTCATAGTGACATCGTTTTAATAGTAACCGAAAATTCTATTAGAAAACAATCTTTAAAAAAGGTAGGGTATTGTTCCTTCTATGGTACAAATATATATCAATTTTTTGTTAAAAAAAATAAAAAGACGGTTTATTTACCATTTATGAGCTAAAACATACCATTTATTTGTGATAATAAACCATTTATTATGTTTTAAGTACTTGTAAATATAGTTTGTTATACCATTTATTATGTAAAACATACCATTTATTACCAAATATGAACCCGCAAAATCATTATTTTTATCATTTTTTAATGATTTATGTTTATTTTAGGGAACAAAATTCTTTAAAAAATATATAAAAAATCAAACAAAAATCTATGAGTTTATAATTTTAGAAAATTTTTGAGTAATAAAGATAACAAATCGTTGATTTGGGCTTCATTTGAAGAATTAAAACCCAGTTCGTGTCCAAATTAAATATTTGAATCTTGATTTGGTATATCCTTAAGCTCTAAACCAAATGATTTTCTGAAAGTAAAGTCATCTATTACATTCGTTTTTTAAATAAAGTCGAAAAACACAAACATTGATTATTATAAAAAATGAAATCAACCTTAATATTCTTGTTTCCTTGATTTTAAGAAGAGGTTTGAAAAGTCAGTGAAAAATTATTAATATTTAAAGAAAAAGACTGTTAATAAAAAATAAACCGCTTTTTGTAAATTATGGAAATAAAAGAAAACTGATTAAAAGAAGGTAATGTTTTCTAATACTCTTTAAAATTTTATACTTTTTATAAAATTATTCTTTCAGCTTTAATTGAACAAAAACCGGAAAATGATCCGATGGGTATTTCAATTTATATGAATTATTTAAAGTTGCATATTTTTCAACCTTTATTACGTCAGAATTAGAAACGAAAATATAATCGATTCTTTTGGATGCCATTTTATTATAATTAAATGAATTGAAGGTTCCTTCCTGTCCATATGGTGCAACCGAAGAAATCTCTCTGGAATCTTTCATTTTAGTTTTTAAGTTTGAAATAGCTTCTGAATTTGGTTCTAGATTAAAATCTCCGATTAACATAACAGGTAAATTTTGCGAATTTAAATTTTCAATTCTATCTAAAATAAGATCCAAACTTTTTACACGAGCAATAGCTCCCATATGATCAAGATGGGTGTTAAAAACCCAAAACTTTAAACCAGACTCTTTATGTTTAAATAATCCATAAGTGCAAATTCTTGGTAAAGCTGCATCCCAACCTTTTGAAACTTTCTTTGGTGTTTCTGAAAGCCAAAATGTTCCGCTTTGTTCCAATTGAAATTTATTTTTTTTATAATACAATGCTGAATATTCACCTTCATTTCCTCCATCTCTTCCTTCTCCAAAAAAGTTGTAATTTTTCAATCCCTCATTTAAATAGGTAACCTGATGTGGCAATCCTTCCTGAATCCCAAAAATATCTGGAGCATAAAATTTCAACTGAGAAACTAAATAATCTTTACGATTTGGCCATGCATTTTCACCATCAGATGCAACATCTAATCGAATATTATAAGTCATAATTTTTAATTCTTGACCAAAACCCATTGTAAAAAATAATGTTCCAATTATTACTAAAAAATATTTTTTCACTCTTATTACTCTTTATTAATTTTTAATTCAACTGATGGAATATACCAAACATTTTTTTTGCAAATCTACGCCTCCAGACATCTCTTCCTGAACAACTCTATCAATTATATATACACCTGTTTTCGCCATTTCTTCAAAAGTAAACAAACCATTATTTGGAAAGTTTATTCTTGTTCTGTGGATATTAAATTTATTAGAAAATTTCCTTCCGAAGGCCTCTTCCACACCTTCTTTACCTATCATAAAACCTAATAGTCCTCCCCAAGTTGAAGTTGGATTATCCGCATCCCAACCAGCCAAAACACCAATTTTAATAGTTTCTTTTATAGCTCCTTCGCCATATAACAAACTTATAATACTTGATCCAAAATTGATTCCAGCTGCAAAACAGCCATTGCAATAAATATCTTTTGAAGTAATATTGTAACCATCAGCTTGCTCTACTTGATATCTTTCATAAAGCCCATCTCTAGTTTTTTCCCAAGGTGTATTTTGATTGTAATTTTCTTTTACAAAATCGAACATTTTTGCAGCGTAAGAATAATTTGGTAACGTTTTACGAGCTTCAGTAGCCATCCAATTAATTTTTTCTTTGATTGATAAATCTTCATCTACATAAGAAGCTAATGAATACATAAATACATAAAACTCTGAAATCCATTCAGCATTTTCTCTTGCAGTAGTTTGGATTGGTAATTTTGCCATTTTTAAAGCAATATCGGGTCTAGATGGTGCAAAAAACCCAAAAATCTCAGTGGTTAGCTGGGCGTCAATCATTTCATAATAATTTGAATAAATACTATCAGAAGTAAATTTAGGATCACTGGTTTCCGGTGGCACAAGTCCTTTAACCATTAAATCCAACGCTTTTTGGTTTGAAACCCACAAATAATTTTCTTCTTCAGATTTTATATGTTTTAACCAGCCATTTCTAATTTGTTCTCCAGTTAACACACTTGTTTTATTTGTGTATAACAAATATTGATACATAAATTCTAAATCGGTATCATCATCAGACCCCCAAACACTATCTACATCAGCAAAAACAAAGTCTATATTCTTAGATAAGTTACTAGGAATTCCTTGCCCCCAAATACTTGGTTGATCCGGTTTCCCCCAATTATCTCTTGTATAAAAATCACCTGTTTTAATCTCTCCAATATCCCCAATTTTATCCATTTCGGTAACCAAACCTGTCCAATTAGCGATACATTCTCCTAACCAAAAACCATACAATTTATTGGCATAATCATCTCTTGAAATAATTTTATCGGTTAATTTAGGAGCATAAAATTTGTAAGTAAATGTAGAATCTACAAGTGTGTTTTTTGTAAAATTTTGGTTTAAATTTTCTTTTTGTTTACAAGAAATTAAAACTAAAAAGATTAAAATTATTTGAATTATTTTTTTCATATAAATTTTAATCTACTTTAAAATTTAAACCTTTCGTATATCCTTTATTAACGTAATTATTTTTATACAAGCTGTTTTCTAAAAACTGATTTAACGCTTTTTGAACTTTTATAATATCCGGTCTGTTTTCTCGCATTTTTGCAAAAGACGAACGATCACTATTTGCATAATCTGTAATTATAAAATAATCTTCAGGTTGCTTAAAATTCATAATTCCACTTAAGTTATTCATTTTTTTATAGGGCCAGAAACACCAATTAACCTCATTTTCATCTAATAATGATCTAAAATCATCAACCCATTCATCTGTGTTTTCACCAGTTTCTCCAATATAAATTGGAACTTGATTTTTATCTCTAAAATCTAAATACGTTTGAATTGCTTCTTGGTTTACATCAAACCAATATTTATGAAATTCGTACACTACATTATCATCTACAAGTTCTTTAAAAACATCAAAATTTCCGCTCCAATTAGAACCGTTTAGAAAAATAGTATGCTCTTTATCTACTACGCGAATCTCTCTAACTATTCGCTCATAAAGTATAACTAGCTTATTATTTAAATCTTCTAATTCATCATTAAAATAATGAGCAATTGGCTCGTTTACAATATCATAACCAATTATTACTGGTTCATCTTTATATTTTTTAGCAATATCCACCCAAATTTTCGTCATTAAATCTTGTGAAGATTTACTTTTTAACAAATATGGATATCCGTAACTATCATCAATATTATCACCAGTTTGTCCTCCAGGAGCACAATGCATATCTAATAAAACATATAATTTTTCTTGTCGGCACCATTCAATTAATCTGTCAAAATATTTAAATCCTGAGTTTCTTTCGCTCATATACAAATCATCGGTAAACATTTTATAATGAAAAGGCAAACGAATATGATTAACTCCAATACTTTTTAGGTATTTAATATCATCATGAGTTATATAATTATTTAAAAATCCTTTCCAAAAAACCTGTAAACTATCTGGCCCCACCAATTCGTATAATAACTCATCTATTTTACGCGGTGCGTTTACCTGATTCATTTTAAACATATATCCTTCAGGAACTAACCAGTTCCCTAAATTTGTTCCTTTTAAATTTATGGAATTTCCTGTTTCATCTACTAATTGAGTTCCATTTGTTTTTACAAAACTTAGGGCGTTTTTAACAGATTTTTTATCAGTTTCGGTTACTATTTCCTTACAAGAAAAACTTAAAGTAATTAATGTGATTGCTACAAAGGCGGTTAGATATTTTTTCATTTTTAATTGTTTTTTTCATTACTAATTCTTTTTACTTCATTTAAAAGTAAAGGAAATGCCGGCTGCGTCATTCCGTGTCCATATCCCTCTAATTCATACAATACTGTTTTAGTATGACCTACAATTTTCATCATCCTCATGAGGTATGCATTTTCTTCATATCTACCCAACATCTCCAATTCACGGTCTCCTGTTATTAACAGTAAAGGTGGAGCATCTGGGCGCACATGGTATAAGGGTGCCAAATCATCTATAATAGGTTGAGTTCCTGCAATTCCTCGTTCTTCACGAACTGTAAAATGAGTAATTGCATGACCACTAAAAGGTATTAAGCCAGCAATAGTATTTGCATCTATATTATGAACAGCAAGCCATCTTTTATCCAATCCAATCATACTTGCTAAGTAACCACCAGCTGAATGGCCCGAAACAAAAATTAACTGGTCATCTCCACCATATTTTTTAATATTTTTAAAAGTCCAGGCTACTGCTGCAGCGGCATCTTCAATATAAACAGGAGCTTTCACCTTTGGATACAAACGATAATTGATGCCAATAATAGCTACTCCATTATTTTTAAGCTCCTCTGGAATTTCTTTCTGCCAACCAGTTAATCCGCCTCCATGAATCCAAACAATTGTAGCAAAATTTTTTTCATTTTTTGGATAGTAAATATCCAATACACAACGATTATTTATATATTGGTTTGATTGATTTATGCTATCGTTATAATAATGAATATTTTGTTTTAGTTCGTATTCAATTTTTTGCGAAAAACTTTTTGCCCCAACTCCAAATACAAATAATATGAATAAAATACGTTTCATTTTTTGATGATTTAAATTTTTATATTTTTATATTTTTAGAATACTTACCACCAACTTTCGCTATATAAATTCCAGATGGTTTATCTTCTAAAGAAATTAGAATTTTCCCATTATAAACTTGATATTTTTTTTCTGAAATTAAATTGAAATTTATCGTGTAAATTGAAATGCTTACTTCTTTTTGGTCTAGTGGCGTGCTAATTTCAAATTGCCCATTTGTTGGATTTGGGTAGGCAATAATCTCGTTAAATAAATCAACAGTTTTTGAAAAGACACCTTCACATGTTTTAGAGGATTTCACATGAATTATATCACCATGTTTTACCTCAATATTAAATTTAGAATCAGCTGAATTTATAACATTTTCATCGTTTACTAAAACATCAAAAGGACCAGTTCCTTGTGTCATTTCAATAGTTACAATTTTTGAAGTTACAGTTGCTTTACCTGCAACTAAATTCGATTCAGGGAGTTGAATAGTGTAACATTGCTCAAATGTACTGTCTGAAATTGTAATACACATATTATAGAAGCCAGGAGCTAAATATTCAATTGTTTTATTAGATGTAAATGGATAGTTTACACCATCTATATTAACATTATAATTATAAGTTTCATTGGTTTTAATACTTATTTTTCCATTATTTTTATCCGGACAAGTTTCTCCAATAACTTCAATATTAAAATTATCTGATTGAATTACTCCTTTTTTATAAATATCTATCCAATTAATATTGAAACCCGCATCTTTTATAAGTATTTTTAAAATATGTTCTCCTTCAGTAAGTTGAATTTCATTTGAAATAGTTTGCCAATTCTGCCAACCTCCAGTGGCTGGAGTATTCATAATTACTTCAGATATCCCATCAACTTGAACATCTATAACCCCAGTATTTGTTCCAGCTATTCGTGCTGCAATTTTATAAGTTCCACTTTCTGAAACATTTATTTTATACTCAGCCCAATCGTTATTATCTGTCCATCCTAAATTTAAAAATCCATTAGTATCTTCAGTGATTTCGGCAAACAAACCATTCATTAAATAATATTCTTCAGCCTCAATTTTTCCAGGAATTTGAAAGTTATAATTTGCGTCATATACAGGTATTTTCGTATACACTTCACCCAATTCTGTTAGTTCACCATCAGCTCCATATAAATCTATAAAGGGATATACATTTGGGCCAGAATTTGTTCTTCCAATAAACCAAGAATAGCGATACACATCTGGATTACGCTCTAAAAAGTTAATAGTCCCAGCTAAATACTTTTTTTGTTCCTCCACATTCTGGACTGGATTTGAAGAATCCCAGGAAGCAATTTCTGTAACCCAAATTGGTTTGTTATATTTTCTAGCCTCATTTACATATCCAACAATTGAATTTCCGCTGCCGTACCAATGCAATGCGATATAATCAACATTACAATCGGTACAAGCAACAAAAAAACTATCCAAATATGCAAAAGGATTATTGTAAGTTGTTCCATTTTCTTCAACACAATCACCGCAATAATTTACGGCTGGACCAACTGTTTTTATATTATTTGATTCAGCAATTTCCTGAAATTCTATCCAAGCTTCTGCCGCTTCGGTAGGCGTCATTTTTGCCTGGTCTATAAAATTGGGTTCGTTAAAACCTAAAATATATTTTACATTTGAATCTTGATTTACCCAAGCATTAACATTACTAATTCCTTGAGCATTCCAAGCCATTGGCGTGAAATCGACGCCATAGTTTTGATACGTATTTTTAATTGCACTATCCGGTTCTGAAGCCCAATTATACCACCAAGAAATAGTTGAAGAAAAATTTTGCATATCATTTATAGAATGATATCCATATGCAACACCTCTTTTATAACTTTTTGTTTGGGAATTAATATGCAAAATAAAAAAAAACAGGAGCAGGAATACTCCCGTTTTTTTAATTAACCAAACTTTATTATAAAAATAACAAATAGGTTTCAACAAATTATTTAAAATTAATTTTAAAAATTTGCTGTTGTGTATCATAAATCTAGTTTCAATTAAAATATTAGTTCTTCTAAATTATAATAAATTTGAAAAAAGTTTTCTCATTACCAGTTTAGGTTTTCTATCTACTGTAAACAAACCCCAATGTTTTTCAGGCTCAAGTGGTTCGGCCGATCCCTTCCAAGGCTCGTCAAAAGCTTCAAAAACAAACGTTAAAATATTTTCTTCTAAACACCAGTTAACCAAATCATTGTAATAAATTTCTTGCAATTCTTCACTTACATTACTTGGACAAATACCTCTTCCATTAGAATTGGTTGCCCAGCCTGCTTCTGTTATTACTACTGGTTTGTTTGGATATCTATCAGCAATAGTATGGTAATTACTTTTTGTATATTCCAACGCTTCATGAATTTTCTTATATTCCCAAACCGGATAAGTATGAATAGATATAAAATCAACTTCTTCAACCAAATCTTTTAACTTATCAATCCAAGGAACATAGTTTTCACAAAAAGTAACGGGTTGCTTAGCTCCTTTTTTAATTATTTTCACATAATCAATAACACTTTGAACAGGTACATAATGATCTGTCCAGTCAACACATGCTTCATTTCCTGCAGATAAAGAAAATATAATATCTGGATATTGATTTGCCAATCGAATTAATTTTTGAATTTGAACCAAATTCATCTTCTTATTTTCAATTAATTGCTCTTCTGAGTAAGAACCTCCCCAAGGGCATCCAAAATTATTGACTTCGGCTACAATATAAGCCCCAAGCATTACTTTAAAATTGAGTTTCTCCTTTTCAATTACTTCTAAAACAATATCGGAATGTTGATCACAATCATATAATCGAATATATTTCCAATGATTTTGAAGCATAAGAAGATCTTCTTTTATTTCTTCATAACTTGGATAAGATCCTCCTGGTTTTTGTCCTTCTCTAAACCCAGAATAACAAATTGCTTTCCCTGGTTCTATATCTAATTCTTTTATATAATTCATTTAGTTGTAGTAATCTAATTAGTATTTAAGATTTTCATCTTTATCCCAAATACCCCAATATGCGCCAACATCTCCTTCAGCTCCCGTTTTCCAAGACTCATCAAACGATGAAAAGTAGAACACATCAATATCTTCTGCTTCAGACCATTGTTGGGTATTAATAAAATATTTCATAGCGTTTTCAAATGAGGGAACAGCTCCATGAAAAACTTGCCCTTTATTTGTCCAACCTGTCTCTGTGATAATCACTTTTTTTCCATTTGCAGCGCTCATCGCTCTACGGTACATATCTTTCATATATAATAAAGAATACTCCAATTTACAGCCTTCCCAATAAGGGTAACAATTGGCAAGCACCACATCACAAGCCTCCGTAATTTTTGGACGGTGTTCAAACTCGTAATAAGCATCAACATATCCTACAGGAATCTCAGGAATAGCTTCTTTAACTTCATTTATAAATGCCAATAATTCTTCTTCTGTTAAGTCACCTCTGTACATAACTTCATTCCCAACGGCAGCAATATCAACATATCCTTTTTTGGCTATCTTAATAAGATTCGCGATTTCCCTTTTATTAATTTCATCATCACTACCTAACCAAGCACCAACTAAGGTTTTAATACCATATTCATGTGCTATTTGTGGAATTAATTCATTTCCATCAGTACAAGAAAAAGATCGAATCCATTTTGTATATGGCTTGATAATTTCCATTCTTCTTCTTATTTGTTCTTCTGTAATAATATCACCTGGTTGTTGACCTTCTTCATAAGGACTAAAGCATAAACCATGCATTCCATTATTTAAAGCCTTTGAAAAAAAACTTTGTAATTCTTCTTTGGATTTGTTCTCGTGGTTTATTCCTGCTAAGGATAATATTTTTTCTTTTCTAACTGACATCTTTTATGGTTTTAAATCTCTTGTACTTCTACTTTTATGAGAAACACTTTTATAAATTTCTTTCACTATATGGTAAGCTTCTTTCTTATTTCTATCAATATCTACAACTCCCCAATACTCCTCATTTGGGGTTCCATCATAAGGAACTCCACTACTATTTGGAGCCCAACCTCCAGGGTCAAGCATATCATTATTTCCGGCTTTCCACAATTCATCAACAAATGCGAATAAGGTTACGCCTGAACATATATCGGGAGCACTAAAAGCTCCTTTCAAAATTTTCTTGGTAGCATCAGCCTGAGCTCTTTCATTTAAACCTTGGTTATAACTATCTTTTGAAATGGTCATATAACTATCTGCTCCAGCTTCAGAAAAATACATTGGTTTAGAACTTGCAGCACTCCATTCAGGAAAAATACTTTCTGGATTGTCCCATCGATAAATATTTATTCCCCACACATCAATATTTTCAGCTAACAAAAGCGCTTGTTCATCAGGTAATTCTCCATGTGCAGTTGCAACTGGATGATTTTTATCTGTTTTATGAATTAAATCAGCAGCATTATTTAAAGCTATATACCAGTTTTTTATATCACCATCAAACCATTCTGGATGGTAATTATATTCGTTCCCTAATTCCCAAAATAATATGGCTTTGTGATTTTTATAAGTGTTTATGTAATCTATAAATGAGCCTGAAAGGATATCAAAATTTCCATTTTGGTTGAATCCAAAACCAATAATAACCTTGAGCCCAGCTGCATTTATTTCATCTAAAATAGCTTTTTCTTCAATTGGTTCATAAACACGAATAGTATTGATATCAGCTTCAACCATTAAAGCTAAATCTTCCGATAAATTATTGAAACTTCGTTGATCACTTCCTTTTGGAACCGGGTGATAACAGATTCCTTTAATTACATACGGAATTTCATTTACCAATATTTGTCGACCAGAAATTGTAACAACCTCTTTTTTATTACTTTTTTCACAAGAAAGTAACACAATAGAAATAAGTATTAAAAAGTAAGATTGTATTTTAAAGTTCATATTTTTATTCAATTTTCACTTCAGATATTTCATACAATAATTTTTCTCTATTATGGAGTATATGTTAACCCTTTACATTTTTCAACCAACTCTTTTACTTGTTCATGAGTTATTTCTCCATGCGTAATGTATGGGTATTTAATTAATGGATGTTCTACCATAAAACCTTGGTATTCTCTTATTTCAGCTTCATCGCCTTCGGTAACAATTCCTCTAATCCAATTTGGAAAATATTCCATTAAAATTTTACGCGTTTGTTTATTATTCCAGTATTCTAGAAAAAAGGTATATTCATCAAATGCTAGAGGAACTATTTGTGTTGATTGTAAATTAACAGTTTCAGACAATTTTATATCTCGAGAAGAAGCTGCTGCTGAAATAACATACTCACCACTTTCGGCAATCCACATATTTCTTTTTGCATCAAAATAAGAAAAATCACGACTTTCTAATTTAAAGCTCACTGTTTTTTCTTCATCTGGTTTCAGTTCAATTTTTACAAATTTCTTTAATTCTTTTTCAGGTCGTTTTAAGGTGCTTTTTGTATCTGAAACATACAATTGAACAATTTCTTTACCTTTAACTTTTCCTGTATTTTTAACTGTCATACTCACAGTTAAACCTTCTTTATCCGTAGTGTTTTTTGAAGACATTTTTAAATCGCTGTATTCAAAAGAAGTATACGATAAACCATATCCAAAAGGAAACAACGGTTCAATTTTTCTTCCATCATAATAACGATATCCAACAAAAATTCGTTCGCCATAAAGCACATCTCCTTGTTCTCCTGGGAAATTAAAAAATGCAGGAGTATCCTCTAAACACATTGGAAATGTTTCTGCTAATTTTCCTGAAGGATTTACTTTTCCAAATAAAACATCTGCAATTCCACCAGCACCAGCTTGACCTCCTAGCCAAGTTTCTAATACACCAGAAACCCTGTTTAACCAAGGCATAGTAACTGCGCTTCCATTTGTAAGAACAACTACTGTGTTTTTTTGAACAACAGCTATTTCACTAATTAATTTATTATGAGATGGGGGCATATTAATATGCGTTCTATCAATTCCTTCTGATTCATATTGCAATGGCAAACCTGCAAATACCAAAACAACATCTGCTTCTGAAGCTACTTTTTTAGCTTCATTTATTAATGAAAAATCATTATCATCAGCTAAATTATATCCTTGAGCGTAGGTTATTTCAATATCGTTCCCATATTCCTTTTTAATAATCTCTAAGGCATTGTCAAGTTTGGTTGGTCGAACTTGTGAACTTCCATTTCCTTGGTAACGCGGTGCAGCAGCAAACTCACCAATAATAGCGGCTTTTTTATATTTATCTTTTGAAATCGGTAATATATCATTCTCATTTTTCAATAAAGTAGCAGCTTCAGAAGCCACTTTTCTTGCGAATGCGTGGTCTTTTTCAACATTTAATTCCACCCCTTCTTTTTGAAATGATTTTGCTTTAAAAACAACCGTTAATATTTCTTTTACTAAGGCATCAACAACTGCAATATCTAATTCGCCATTTTTAATAGCTTCCACTGTAATGGCATTATTTACCGGACTTACTTTAGGCATTTCAATATGCATCCCTGCTTTCATTGCTTCAACTCTATCAATAACCGCAAACCAATCTGAAATTACAATTCCTTTAAAACCCCAATCTTTTTTTAGGATATCGGTTAACAAAAATGAACTTTGGGTTCCGTATTCACCTTGAACTCTATTGTAACAAGCCATTACCGTCCAAGGTTGTGCTTTTTTTACTGCAATTTCAAAAGGTGTTAAATAAATTTCATGTAAGGTACGATTGTCCATATTAGAGTTGTTGTACATACGCATCGTTTCAACATTATTAGCCGTAAAGTGTTTTAAAGAAGTTCCCACTCCTTGGCTTTGGACTCCATTAATAAATGCAGCTCCCATTTCACCAGATAAGATTGGGTCTTCAGAAAAATATTCAAAATTTCGACCACCTAAAACAGAACGTTTGATATTTACACCAGGGCCTAATAATACATTTACATTTTGGGTTTGTGACTCTTCTCCGAGCGTTTGACCAACTTTATATACTAAATCTAAATCCCAAGTAGCAGCAAGAGCTGATGCCGTAGGAAAACAAGTTGCCTGCAACTGATCTCCATAACCTGGTTTATTGGTTGCTGGTGCACGACGTAAACCATGAGGACCATCAGATAACCAAATCCAAGGAATATCTAATCGTTCAATTGGCATTGTACTCCAATCATCACGACCTGAACATAATGCTACTTTTTCTTCAATAGTTAATTGAGAAATCAACTGCGTTATTTTGTTTTGTATGTCAATTTCTTGTTGAGTTTGCGCTTTTAAATTCATAGTAATTAACACTAAGAATGAAATTAATACTGTTTTTTTCATATTTATTCTTTAAGTATTTATTCGAAAATAAATAGGAGGTTTTTAATCTTTTATAGTAATCAATAAAGTCAGCCTTCAAAAAATTAAAAGACTCATTTTATTTCTTTACTTCTTCTAACTTCAGTTCTGCACGACGCTTATCTAATGCTTCTTTTATTTCACGAGCCCGCTCTTCTGTTATATTATACCGCCAAACTAAAATTATGGCAATTAAAGCAGCAACTATAGGTATAATTATATCTGCTAAACGCAAATTGGTAATCGTTTCTACTGATTGAACTTTAATGCTTTCATCAAAACCAACCAATTGTAAAACAACACCACTTGTAAGCATTGCCAATGCTGTTCCTAGTTTTACCATCCACCAATATACAGCACCAAACATTCCTTCTCTACGTTCTCCGTTGTTTAATTCGTCCAAATCACAGACATCTGCTGTCATTGACATCATTAATGTAAACAATCCACCAATACCAAAAGAAAGGAAAGGGATAGGCATAAACATTAACCAAGGATTTGCAGGGTTAAATCCCCACCATTTTAAAAGATAACCTACAATTGAAAGTAAAGTAGCGATTACAAAAGCTTTTCGTTTTCCTATTTTTTCAGAAATTTTGGTAACAACAGGAATTACTAAAAACATGGTAGCTAAAGCACTTACAGTTCCAAACCAAGCAGGCCATGAACCAGCGGCATCTGTATCTCCCTGAAATAAATAATAAACAATTATAAAGAAGGAAAACTGAGCAATTGTTTGAAATCCATTAAAAATAAAGAACGTAGCTCCACACAATTTCATAAACTGTTTATTTTTAAGAGTTAATAAAATTCCTCTTATAAACTCTTTTGTATTTGCTGCCAATTCGCTCTTTGAAAGGTTTTTCAATTTACTTTTATCAACTTCCATTTCTTTGTTGAATAGCGCAGGTAAAATTCCTAAAACCATACACAAACCACCAACCCAAATAGCCATTACTTTAGCTCCTTCAGGCGCGCTTTCGAATAACGATTGATCGTAAATAATAACCCAAAACCAAGGTGCAATTACCCAGGCCATTTGCCCCATAAATTGTGACACTGCCATTAACCGAGTACGCTCGTTATAATCGGGTGTCATTTCATAACCTAAACCAATTAATGGTGTTGCAAAAATGGTATAACCTATGTAAAAGAAAATGGATACAACCAAGAAATAAAAGAAATTATACATTTCAGAATCCTCAGGATTTAACTGCCACATAATCATATATGCAATTCCAGAAATAACACTACCTACAAGTATATAAGGTTTTCTTCTACCCCATTTGGACTTTGTATTATCTGAAATAAACCCCATAATTGGGTCAGTAAGTGCATCTAAAAATCTAGGTAATGCACCTAACAAACCAGCTAAAACTGGATTCATTCCTAAAGACATTACCAACACAACCATAAAAACACCTAAAGCGGCAGGAAATAATTGATTGGCTAAATGCCCTGACCCAAATGCTAATTTCTGGCCTAAGGGAACAATATCTTCAGGTGCTATTTTAAAATGTTTCATCTTGTTTGGTTTTAAGTTTTGGTTTGGTTTGGTTTATTTAACTATTTTTAGTTTACAATTTCATAGCGTATTATTGAATTTTTATAAATAAATGTAATCTTCTTTATTTTTCTTCTTTTTCACTTGCTGAAGGAGGCACTAATACGTGTTGCATCAATGCATTTTTATCTCCATTATATGTTTTGGTAATAACTATACTATCTCTAGTTAACCCTTCAAAAACGCCTGCATCAACCAATTCCCAAATTGCATATTTTGCTTGTCCTTTTAAATTGATTAAGCCAAAATGATTTTCAGAACCAATAGGGTTTCCGGAATCTTTCCATTGTTCATCAAAAGCTTCAAAGTAGAATAATGAAATTTTTTCTACGTTCGTCCATTCGCGCATCATTTTATAATACGAACCGGCTTTGTATTCATCTGCAGCTCTTGAACTTTCCTTTCCATAATGACCATCTGAGATTGTTGTCCAGCCAGATTCACCAATATGAATTGTTTTGGTTGAATCTATACTTTTTACATACGCTGAAACATCTTGATATTGTTTTTTTGCAAATTCAAGGGCACGTAACATAGCTGCATCTACTTTTTCTAAATCGGTAAAACCTTTTTCATTATCCGGAACTTCCCAAAATTGAGGATTGTAATAGGTATTATGCATCGGATACGTATGCATTGAAACATAATCAACTGTCTTAATTAATTTTTCCAAATCTGGTGTTCTATAGCTAGTATCTCCGCCTCCCCAAGATGCGAAATCATCAGAACTTGTTACCCATAAATCAAAAGGAAGTTCTCCTTTCTTTTTTAGTTCTTGTAAATGGTTTACCCATTTCAAAATTACACTTGGCTGCACATAATAACTTGCTGCCCATTTTACCATAGCTTCATTTCCAACGGCTATTATTTTTACAATTTCCGGATATTTATTTGCCAATTCAACAGCTGTTTTTATTTCAACAGCGTTTCTTTCGCTTTCTAAATTGTGATCTGGTTCTAATTCTGTCCATGCATTTTTACAATCAATCCAAGCGCCCAGCATCACATACATTTCAAAAGTTGGATCTTCTTTTTGTAACTCACTAATTGCTGCCAATAAATTTGAAGCTTGTGCTAAATGAACATTGTAAGTTCTTAATATTTTGACATTCATAGCTGCCAAAATTTTCATATCCTCTTTCAACTCAGGAATAGTAGGTTGAACATCACGTGTTACTTCCCGATAACCTCCATAAGAAATTGCCAAATATTCAGGATTTCCTAAAATATCAGCGGCTGTTAAATTTGTTTCTATTTTTTTTGGTTTTTTAGCACAAGAAAACAACACAGTTAATACACTAAAATAAATTCCTATTCTTATAAAATTCATCATCACTTTTATTCTTTATAATAAAATTGTTTTTTAAATAATTCTTTTGGATTGCCCCCTATTTGAAGTTCAAATTCTCCTTCTTCAACTGTCCAAGTATTGTCCATTCCTATAAATTTCAAATCTGCTGATTGAATTGTAAATTCAATGGTTTTGGTTTCATTAGGTTGTAAATTTATTTTTTCAAAGCGAATCAGTCTTTTTGAATCTGGTGCTACAGATGCTACTAAGTCTTTTAAATACAATTGAACCACTTCTTTTCCTTCTCGATTTCCAGTATTTTTAATTGAAACTGAAATTTTTAATGCTTCATCTCCTGATAAAGTATCTTGTTCAATCACAAAGTTTGAATATTCAAAAGAGGTGTACGAAAGCCCGTGTCCAAATTCGAACTGTGTATAAAAGCCATCATAACCCCAATTTACATCTCTTATATCTGCTTTTTTATGATAATATGTTACCGCATTCCCCGAATATTTTGGATATGTGTAAGGCAATTTTCCACTTGGATTGATGTGCCCAAATAACACATCTGAAATTGCGCGCCCACCTTCTTGACCTGGATAATAGCCCATTAAAATACCATCTGCAAGCGGCTCAATTTCTCTTATAATTCTTGGACGCCCTTGAACCATTACTAAAATGATTGGTTTTTTATAAATTGCTAACTTTTTTACTAGTTCTTGTTGTGCTTTTGGCAAGTCTAATTCATTGATGTCTGAAGGCTTTTCTGTTGCAGGTAATTCTCCAATACAAACAACAATATAATCTGCATTTTTAGCTTGTGAAACAGCTTTTGAAGTATTTATATCTTCGGTATAATTGGTTCCTTCAACATAGGTTACATTTTTGGCTCCAACTTCTTTTTCAATAGCTTTTAAAATGGTTAATTTACTTGGATCATTGTACTTTGTATCCTGACCTAAAAAGGTTCTAGACCAAGCTCCATTTAACAAATTCATAGAATTTGCTGCATAACCAGTTACCAATATTTTCTTTCCTTTTTCTAAAGGTAAAACAGCCTTATTATTTTTTAATAAAGTAATAGCTTCAGCAGCTGAATTGTAATTTGCTGCTATATGCTTTTCACTTCCAAAATCAGGAAAATCCTTTGGATTGTTATATGGTTTATTAAATAAATTTAAGTGAAATTTGAGGTTTAGTATTCTCGTAACAGCATCATCAATTCTTTCCATTGATATTTCGTTATTTTCAACCATTTCAACAATATAATCCACCACATCAATATCATAAGGATTCATCAGCATGTCTAAGCCCGCATTCACAGCCATTTTTGTTGCTTCACGCTTGCTCGTAGTAACTTCATGTGCTTCAATCAAAAATTCTACATCACTAAAATCTGATATCACAACGCCTTTAAATCCTAATTCTCCTTTTAAAATATCAGTTATATAGTGTTTGTTAATATGACAAGGAATACCATTTACAGCATTAGAGCTAATCATAACACTCACAGCTCCTTCATCAATTGCTTTTTTAAATGGTGGAATAAAATACTGTCGTAAACTATTTTCAGGAATAATGGCATTTGCTCTGTCCTTACCATTTCTTCCTGCTCCATAGCCAATAAAATGCTTTAAGCAAACTGCAGAACTTTCAATATTTTGAAGATTTTCGCCCTGAGAACCTTTTAAATAAGCCACTCCCATTTCTGAAATCAAGTAAGGATCTTCTCCAAAACTTTCTGAAATTCTGCCCCATAACGGATTTATAGCTACGTCAATATTTGGATTAAAATTCCAAGGTAAAGATGCTGCTCTTGACTCATAAGAAGTTATTTCTCCATTAGTTGCTGAAAGTTCTCTATTCCAAGTTGCAGCCAAGGCAATTTGATGTGGAAAAAGTACAGATCCTTTTATATAATTAGCACCATGAATATTGTCAATTCCGTAAAGTACAGGAATTCCCAAACGCGTATTTTTTAAACTTGCATCTTGTATTTTTTTTACAATTTTATACCATTCACCTCTACCAGCTAAATACTGCGGTGTATTATGAATAGATCCAACCCCATAATCTACTATAAACTTTTGAAACTTTTTTTCATCAAATTCCGCACTATCGCGTTCATCCCAATAATCCCCTTTCAAAATAGAAGGCAAACCTATATTTAACATTTGACCTACTTTTTCATTTAAGGTCATTTTTAACAACAATGAATCTACTTTCTTTTCTATTATACGCTCATTATCCATTTTTAAAACGTTTTTTGGTTGTTGTTTATCACAACTAAAAATTAGTGAGGCTATAATTGTTAAAGAAATTAGTTTTTTCATAAATTAATTTTACTTAGCTAAATACACTACGATTTGACTAATTTCTCCTGTTCTTTCAAAAACCTTTTTACTTATTTCTAAATCAAGATTTAAGCCTTCAAATTTAAGATTTTGACCTTCATTTAAAACTACTTTTAATCCATCTTGCTCAGCTAATTTATAGATAACTGGAATTTGACAATACGTAAAACAAAGTGAATCTTTTTCCAATTCAATTTCTTTTAATTCTTTATGAATAGAGGTATATGCGAAAATTTTTGGTTCTATTAAGAATTCTCTTTTTCTTAACAAACGAGGATTAAACAGTAATTTCCCTTCCTTTACAAAAACTCCTAATTCACCAAATCTACTTAAAACATCTTCTTTTACCTGTCCTGTCATTCCTGGTTGTTGCGCTCCTTTTCCACCTGGAGTATGAGAATATGGATCTGTTGGAAATGCACCATACAATTCAGGTGATTTATGCACCCCAATTCCTTCGTTAATTTCGTAATAATGATCTAACAATTTACCAATAGTAACTTCACTTTCTTTATTTGAAACAGCCATCAAACAGGTTTCCTGAACACTTAATAACAATTTAGAAACCATGTGCCAATAAATAGAACCCAACCCTTCGTAACCAAAGAAAGTTCCAGATCTTCCAGTAAATGATTTATGATTAAAAATTTCTTCAAAAATATCCAACACTAATTTTGAGTCTTTTTCTACAAGCAATTGATATTTTTCTTCTGGCAATTGTGAAAGTGCTGTTTTAAGACTATTTGCGTTATTGAAATTTCCATTAAAATGATAATTTCCTAGCACATCTTTTTCTATAACTTGGGTATTTCCTTCTTTTAAAAGCTCCTGCAACAATAATGATTCTTCAACTTTTTTAGCAGAAATGTTGTTTTTATCACTAAATCTTGGCAATTCTTTGTTAGGATATAAAATATAACTGTATTGATCTTCTCTAAATAATGCACTACTTTTTAATGCATCTAAAAGCTCTAAAGAATCCTTTCCTGAAATATAACCTGAACTTAAAACCGCTACCTGACCTTCTAACATTTCAGGTAAATATGAGATTGCTATTTCTCGTTCGTTTTTTACCGTCATCAAATTGTATGCATGGTACAAATTATCTGCTCTTTTATTCGCTGCAATTGTATGATCAATAAATTGAAGGGTTATTTTTGTAAAATTTAAAAGTGCCTTTTTTGAAATAATTTCTTTATTACTTGAAAATCCATTTTCATAAATAGAAGTTCTAAAATTACTTCCAGCATTTCCAAGGCCATCTAATACCGTTTTTCTATCAATATCTGAAATTTTTCCATCTAATAATTGTCTGTTATTGACTAAAGTTGCCGATACTTCATTAAAAAATAATGCTAATTCTTCTGAAATTTCAACCTCATCTATAGTTGCATTTGAAACAATTTCTTTAAAGAAATTTAAAAAACGACGCAAGTAATACAATGTAACCATTGAAACTCCATTTCCTACTAAAGCATTATTCGCATCATTCCATTCAGGTCTTTGAGTATTCATCCAAATACCACCTTCAGGAATAAAATTTGACACTTTTGCCAATACTGTTGCCAATAATTTCTCAACTAAATTCACTTTATAAATAAAGTAATTTTCATCCCTTAACAGGGCTCCATCGGCTCCTAATTCTTTCTTTTTTCTATTGATATCTTCATCTAGTTCAAGGTCAAATTCAATAGTATCTTTTGGGTTTGTTAAAATAGCATCGTAACTTTTTATTTTATAAGGCACATTTGCGTATACAAAAAGCTCTTGATTAAAGTAGCTTACTAATTTAGCTGGATAATGCTTTTCAATAAATTCTAAAAACTTTAATAAGTAAATAATTTGATGATCTCCCCAATATCCAATATATGACCAAGGATTGTCTGGCTCAATTGTTTCCCAATCAAAACCATCTTTTGTAACACGATAAGGATTGTAACCATCAAATGTTGTGGCGTTTAAAAACTTATGAATCATACTCTCAATAAACTCTGGATATGAGTGTGCCAACGCTTCCCAGTTTTGAAAAATATCTCTCCAGTTCCCTTCGTAGTCCAATATTTTTGAGCCATCAACTTCACTTCTTGTATTGATAGAGAATTTGTTCCAAGGTCTGCTTGGATCTCCGTGTCGTCTGCTAAATTTCAACGGCATATATTCAATACAAAGCCTTTTAAAATTTTTATCCAGATCGTTTTCTGCCAATTCTTTTAAATAACTAAGTGTAAATTCTTCTGGAAGTCCTTCTAAAATATTTCCTTTTTTCTTATGTACTTTTTTATTGGCGTTCGCCATGTATTTTATAAAATCCGATTTTTCAATTTTATAATTATCATCAAAAATACCACCTCTCATAATATTGAAAAGTGTATTTGCAAAATGCCTAGTATTAATTAATTTATCATCTGTTAACTGTAAACCATCTGAATTTCCAGCAAGTTCTTTTAAATTTTTAGTACCATTATCAATATCTTGTTGAACAATTTCAATCAGATTTTTTTCATTTTTAATTGACTCTTTAATTTTATTAATAGAAACTATGCTTTGATTTACATCGGCCATCATCATCCAAGATTTTTCAGTTTCAGGTTGCAAGGTTATATCAGTACACGTAAAATAAGCGCCCTTTTCTGCCTTTACATTAACTTCTTGTTTTATTGCTTTTCCTTTTCTAAAATTATCTAATTGTAAAGATGACAATAAATACGTTGGATTTTCAATTCCAAAAGACCAAACTATGTTTGCTTTTAATGCTTCGCTAGGTTCCGCTTTATCTACAATAATGGCACTTAAAGCAAAAATTCCCAATCCTGAATCTGCTTCCAATTCACATTTTTTATAAGCATCAACTAAATTACTACTTGCATTTTGCAAATCTGCTGAAACACCATAAGGCAATATATTCTGGATACCGTCTAATACGGTAAGCTGGATTGATTTGCCGGTATTGTTAACCAATGTTGATTTTTTTACAAAACCAAATTTGTCACTTGAATTCCAATGGTACTTATAGGTAACTCCTAAATCGTGATTAATTTCTTCAAAAATCACTTTGTTTCCAAAGTTGTTTTTATATAAATTTCTGGTTATTTTATAAACACCTTCATATCTTTTTGAAAATGGTTCCCATAAATATGTTTTGCCTTCAACATGAACCTGAACAATTGTTTTACTTCCTGTAATTTCAGCCGATTCGGTTATTTTATCATCGGTATAATAAGGAAACAATGAATTGTTACTATTTTTTCTACCTGCAGATAATCCACCATTACTGGATATAAACATCCAATGGTTTGAGTTACTAACAATACTCATAAAAAAAGGTCTCATTTCGTCAACATTCGAAATCTTGTAATAGCTTTCTTCCCCGGCTATTACTAACTTTCCTTTTACTTCATTTGCCTCAAAAGAAGCTTCCTTATTTCCTATATACATTGTATGTTGTTTACTCATATTGTGTTCAATTTTAATCTAAAACCCTTATTGAAATTTTATAAACAGTTTTATATATTCTATCCTTTTTATCTTTAATTTACTTTAAATGGAATATTAGCTGTTGCAGCATGTTCATGCCCATCATCAACATACCCAAACAATCTATACGCTCCTTTTTCAGCAGCAACTTTAAATTTTAATTTACCATCTTTATCACTTACAACAGTGAATTCAACTGCTTCTGGTCTATTTTCAAAATCTCCACCATCTTGTAAATCAGCACTTTCTTGTAAAATTTCCCAACGGTAATTTAATTGATCATTTTCAAAATCCTTAACTTTCAAACTTGCCAAATATGCTGTATTAGCTTCTAAAACTACATTTTCATATGCAGTTTTATTATTGATGGTAAATAACTCAATTTGCGGTGTTATGTTTTCGGGCCAAGTTCCATTCCATATATAATGCATTACATCAACAGATTCAGTTTCTTTCCCATCTTCTAAAAACACGCCATACCAAGTTGGTGTACGTTCTTGTTTTTGTCCCCATAAAAACACATATGAACCAACACATTGTAACGAATCAGCCTCAATTGCTACTTTATATCTTTTTAAGTAATTCGCTGCTTTTAATGTGCTATTTTCTTCAATTGGTGCATTCCATACTGTTTTTGGAACTTCCCAATGTCCAGTTGCTCCCCATTCTGTAACCATATAAGGTCCATCCCAACCAAAATCTTTAATTTGCTGAGGTAATTCAACTATTTTACCATACATCTGCACAGAAAGTAAATCTAAATCTGTACATCGTTCTTTAATTAAATCTATTTCACGTTGAGAAATTCCAGCTAACGTTGAAGTGGTTAAATGATTTAGATCAACTTCATGAATCATTTTTGAAATATCATTAACAGCATCCCAAACTTTAGGATTTGTTGCACGTAAATTGAGTTCATTCCCAATTGCCCAAATAAATAAAGCAGGATGGTCTTTTAAAGCTATTACCTCTTGTTTAATTCTGTCAAATTGCTCTTTTACAGCAATTGAATCGTTATAATCAAAACCATGGCGTTCTCTGGCTACTTCAATTCCCATAGTTACCATTAAACCATTTTTTTGAGCTTCATCCAATACTTCTTTCCCAGTTTGTTGTCCGTTCTCTGTTCTCCATGTTCTAAAAGAATTCCCTCCATGTTTTGCAACTGACGCAATTTGTCCAAATTCAAGTCCTGCTCCTTTGATATAAAAAGGCTCATTGTTTACATATAACTGAAACTTTCCTTCCTCTTTTTTCAACTCAACTTTTGCAGGTTCGTTATTGTCAACCATCGCTTTTTCTATTTTTGTTTGCTTTAAATTACAACCAACAAAGACTGTGATACAAATAACAATTGAAACTATGGTTTTTAATTTATTTTTAATCATTGTCTAATTTTTTACTAATTCTAATTCAATTTGTTCTAATGATTTTCCTTTGGTTTCAGGTAATATTTTTAGTAAAACAAAGAACCCAAGTACCGCAATAACTCCAAATATTAAGAAACTCATAGCGTTTCCAAAGTTTGATAATTCCCAAGGAAATACTTGCTGTACAACCCAGCTTATAAATGAATTTACAAAGCCGATTACTCCAATTGCTAAACCTCTATATTTATTAGGAAATAGTTCTGACAGCATTACCCACATTACTGGGCCTAAAGAAAATGCAAAACAGGCAATAAAACCTAAAATACCAATTAGTACCAAGGTTGCATTTATATTTGTTGCCGCCTCTAAAATTGCTCCTTCATTTTTAGCATATACTTGATTTCCAAGAGCTGATTTCATATCGTTTTTAAAATCGATATCATTGTCATAAACCTTGTTTGCAACAGCGGTTAATTTACCAGCTTCAATATTTTCAAATTGTGCAATTTCGTTTGAAGTTAATTGATAAGTTGCTTGGTTAAAACCATAAGCACATACCAATAAACTAATCGCTATTCCTGCTATTCCTACTAATAACAAGGGTCTTCTTCCCATTTTGTCAATTAAGAATATTGCAATGATAGTAAAAAATACCGTAGTTAAACTCAATAATATTCCAGAGGCAAAAGAAGCATCTGTTCCAATACCTGTTTGTTTAAAAATAGAAGTAGCATAAAAATAAACAGCATTAATACCTGTTATTTGTTGTAATATACCCAACACCAAACCAACAATTAAGATAAATCGTAACGACGGTTTTAAAAGTTCCATTATTGAAACTTTTTCTTGTTTCTGGCTTTCATTAATATTTTTTTCAATCGATTCAATTTCAACTTTTGCTAATTGCTCACCATATAGTTTATTTAACACGACTTTAGCTTCCTGTAATTTTCCTTTTGAACACAACCAACGTGGACTTTTAGGTACAAAAAACATAAATAAAAAATATAATATTGCTGGAATAAATTCAACACCCAACATCCATCTCCAAACATTTTCGTCGGTCAAAAAGGAGTTTCCAGATGTGTTTAATTTATTGAAATAATAATTACTTAAAAAAGCAGCGAAAAAACCAAGTACTATATTTAATTGTTGAATTGAAACTAGTTTTCCTCTATTTTCTGCCGAAGAAATTTCAGCTATATAGGTAGGTGCTAAAATAAGTGCTGCTCCAAATGCCAAACCACCAATCATCCTAGCTATATATAGCATTTCATACGAAGATGCATAAGCCGAAGCTAATGCCGAAATGGCGTATAAAAACGCTACTGCAATTAATATTTTTTTTCGACCAATTATATCACTCAATCTCCCTGAAATCAACATGGCAATCATTGCTGCAAAAGAAGGAGAGCTTACTACCCATCCCATTTGACCATCGCTTAAATTAAATTCTGGCCCTGCATAAGACATAACACCTGAAATAATTCCTGCATCAAACCCAAATAAAAATCCTCCTAAAGAAACTACAAATGCTATAAATACTACTTTTTTTGACATACTTAAAATCTTTTAACAGTTCTATTTTGAAATTAGTTCAAAACAATTGTTTGTATTGAACGAGCTAACATATTTAAATTAGTCGTTTTTTTATCAACCGTAAGCATATAATCAATTGCTTTGTCACTTTCATTTAAAGCAACAATTATTATACTTCCATCTATATTTTTAAATGAAGTTGCACTTAAATGATTTGCCGTAGTTCCTGTTGAAATTCTCTTCGCTCCTGGTCGAATAAATTTTGAGAAATGACCGATGTAATAATACGAATTGGTAAATGTTAATTTTCCAGTTTGAGTATCTCCATGAACAGGTGCAAAACAAAGATTACCTACATGATTTGGGCCTCCGGTTTCATCTAACAATATATTCCAGTCAGTCCAAGCAACGGTTCCATTGTTAAAATCGTTGATCATTGCTTTTCCATAGCGTTCTGCTAATTTTGGATCTTCAATTCTTGATACATCATATTTTTCATTGCACCCCTCAGTAAAAATTAATTTTTTATCTGGAAATGCATCATTTACTGCATCAACATTCTTATACATTGGAGTTCCATCTTTCCAATCTTCATACCAATGAAAACCAGTTCCCCAAACATATTTACTTGCTTCCGGGTCGCTAAGAATAACATTTGCGCGCTCAAATAATAAATCACGATTATGATCCCAAACAATTAATTTTTTATCAGCTAAACCTTCTTTTTCTAAAGCTGGTCCTAAATAATTTTTAACAAAATCGCGCTCTTCTTCAGCAGTATAAATACAAGATTCCCAAATTTGAGTAGCCATTGGTTCGTTTTGAACACTTAAACCCCAAATCGGAATACCTTCTCTTTCATATGCTTTAATAAATTTTGTGTAGTAATTAGCCCAAGATTGAGCAAATTCTGGTTTTAATTTACCCCCATTTAACATTTCTCCATTCGTTTTCATAAACGATGGCGGACTCCAAGGGCTTGCGTACATTGTTAGCTCTCCTCCTGCCGCTTCAATTGCTAATTTTGTAAATGGAATACGAAATTGTTTATCATGTTCAATACTAAAAGTTTTTAAATCTGAATCACCTTCTTCAATATAAGTGTAACTTCCACTTGAAAAATCACAACTATGAATAATGGTTCTACCTAAAGAATAACCTATCCCTTTATCAACACTATAATAAGCTTCCATAAAAAGTTTTTGCTGCTCATTATCCAATTTATAAAAAGTTTCAGCAGCAGCATCAGTTAAAGCCGCCCCAATACCCAAAAATGTTTGATGTAATTTTGAAGTATTTATAAATATTGACGCTTCGGTTTCTAATGGCTGATTAAAATTAGAAAATGACAAATTTTGAGACGTTAATTGCAATTTAACATCACTCGTTGCAGTGGTTGAATAAACTGCACTTTTAGTTATTTGTAAATTAGCAACTTTCTCTTCGTTGCTTATGAGTAATTTATCATTGTTTTCCTGTTGTTTTTCTCCACAACTACCAATTAAAAAAAGTAGTATTAAAAACATTGAACTATTTTTAATAAAATTTTTAAAATTCATATTAATTGTTTTACTACGATGCTTAAAATGGTTATACATCTTCAAAAGTTTTTAGTTGTTTCATTAAAAGCATTAAACTAAATTTAGTCTAACGCACACATTTTTAATTTTTTATTGATAAACTCTAACATAATCTATTTCCAATGTGGACGCCACAAAATTTGGGTCGATAGAAAACCAACTACCACCCATAGCAACATTTAAAATTAAAAATTGATTTGCAGTATACGGCCAGGTTTCGCTATTTTTTAAAGCCGGACTGTATTTATAATGTTCCTTTCCATCAACTGAAAACACAATTTCCTGATCATCCCATTCAACTACATACACGTGAAATTGTGTTGATACGTCAGCTAAATATTGTGCACCGTGATTTGTTGTATTCCCAAAACTAGACGGAGTATGCATTGCACTTTGAACATTTCCATGATTATGCCCCCAATGTTCCATAATATCTATTTCTCCACAAGCAGGCCATCCAGCAGTTCTTATATTTGAACCTAACATCCAAATTGCTGGCCAGGTACCTTCACCTATTGGTAATTTTGCTCTTACTTCAACTTTTCCATAAGTAAAATCAAATTTACCCTCTGTTAACATCCTTGTTGAAGTATATTCAGCACCTTCATAATTTTCTCTTTTGGCTGTTATCTTCAACATACCTTCTTCAATAATTACATTCTCACTTCTATTAGTATAATATTGTTTCTCACCATTTCCCCAACCATTATCTCCTCTTCCAATATCATAACCCCACTTAGAATCATCTGGGCTTCCATCTGTATCAAATTCATCAGAAAAAACTAAATCTTTAAATTCCGGACGCGCCACATAAACTTTAATCTGTTGGAAAGAATTAATAAAATCACCTGTTTTGGAATATGCATAAACATAAACTGAATAAGAGTTTGTACTTCTTTGCGAATAAGTATACTCAACAGTTCCTGTTGAATTAGTAACCGTATCTCCATTCCCAAATCTAAATTCGTATGAAATTGCATCTGTCGCATTGGCAACACACTTAATGATTCCTGACCCATCCCCTTCGGGATTATTTTCATTTACACCTTCCAATGTAATTGATAGGGTTAAATTTGATGGAACAACCTTCTCAGGAACCTGCTCAATAATTGGATCGTCTTCATTACCACCTCCACAAGAAAATAGCAATAATAAGGCTAACCCAAATACCGTAATTAATTTATAATATTTGAAACTTTTTTTCATACTATTTTTAACAAAAATGCTTTATTAATTTAAAAAAAAAGAGGGTAAATATTTACCCTCTTATCATTTTAACAATAAAAAAAGGACTATCTAAAAAAGAAAGTAATTTTCCTTTACAGGAATTCTATATTTAAATAAAGAACCTTTAAAATTCATTTACTCAGGTACAAAAACAAATGTCCAACCAGTTCCGTATGTTTCACTATTGCTTAAATAAAGAACCATTTTGTCTTCAGTAAGTTCAACAATTGAATACACTCCATCCGCATTACCTGCATCTGAACCTAGCATTTTAGCTCCACTTACAGTTAAGGTTTGGTTTGCAACATCCAACACAAAACTTCCTAATTCACTTGCACTGCTACTAGCATCTCCATAATGAGTGAAATTGGCTGCGCCATCTAAATCAAAATGCATTTTTCCAGCTGCATCTCCAGGAGGACAGCAGTCTCCACCTGCATTCCACCATAGTGACCATGCATTATCTGTACTACCAGGAGCAGACATAAACCACCACATTCTACCGTCAGGATTAGGACCTCCATCAAACACCCATGTTTTACCAGCTGCCGTGTCTTCACTAACTAAATCGTACCAATCTTGATCTAAAGCATTGTCTAACTGGTCAATTTGTACATCAATTGTTTTAGAAAAGAATTCAGCTCCTAATGTTCCTGTAAAAGTAAATGTAGCAGTTCCAGGGATAGGATAAATAAATGTTACTTTATCCGTTAGGGCTTTACCTAAATTATAATCCCAATAACCATTAATACCTGGCGTTACTAAATCTAGTGTAATTTTATTTCCACCAGGCGTACTTTGAGTAGCTATTAACTCAACTCCAGCAACATCTGTAGTGTTTTTCAAAAATTCCTCTTCAACTATTGTATCACAAGCTGAAACTGTCAGCAAAAGTGCTACAAATAAAAGACTTATTATTTTATAAATTTTCATATCTCTAATTTTATTAAGTTATTAATATTACCACCCAGGGTTTTGTTCGTAAACACCATTGGCTAATCTCATTTCTGTTTCTGGGATTGGCACCAAGCCTTTTGTTTCTGCTCTATAGTTCGCTTTATAAGTAGCATCTATTCCAGAATTTCTTACATTAATAGTACTGTTAAACGCAGTCTCAACATCTCCCCAACGAACGATATCAAACCAACGTAAACCTTCAAATGCTAATTCATGCATACGTTCTTGCTTTAAAGCTTCTAAGGAATATCCTACAGCATCTAATCCTGCTCTAGATCTTACAGCATTTAAACCTTCTGCAGTACCTGTAATTTCAGAATGCATTAGTAATACATCAGCAAAACGCATAAAAATAAAGTCTTGTGCGTGCATTAATTGCATATCAGCATTACCCCAGTTATATAATTGTACAAACATTCCTTTGGTAGCTCCTTCAGGATCTTGATGTTGAATAGCAATGTATTTTTTATTAAAGAATCCTGTTTCGTGATCTCCTTTATCTGCTTGATAATTCCCAGTTCCTTGATCACTATTCCCTAATTCAAGAATAGAACCTACTTTTCTTGGGTCGTTATCATCCCAACTATTCCATAATTTAGGATTTATAGTACCCCAACCCCATCCTTCACCAAAAGGAGTCATTGAGTTTCCACGAATACCTGTAAACAAGGCTAATCTATTTGTATAAATATTTCCATTATCCCATCCCCAGTCTCCAAAAGAAAACCGTTGAACAAACATAGTTTCATAATTTCCTGATCCAAAAGTTGGAGAATGTCCATCTTGACCAACCCAAGCTAAACCTTCAGTTTCTGCCCAAGGCAATGCAGAAGTACCTGCGCTTGTGTTCACATAAGAATATGGCCATAAGTTTCTAAAATCAGGTGTTAATTGATATCCACTTCTACTAATACAATCATCTAAATAAGCTGTTACATCAGAAGCACTTAAAGTACCGCCATCAACTAATGGTAATACATCAGTTGATTGCCCCATCATATTTGTCATATATCCTGTGTAGAATAAATATACACGTGCCATATAAGCTTCAGCTATCCATTTATTTGTATGTCCATAATCAGACGTAGGAATCTCTGAAAAAGATTTTTCTGGCATTGTTTCAATTGCTTGTTTTAAATCTGACGCAATTTGAGCAAAAGTTTCTTGGTAAGAAGCTCTTGGAGCATCTCTAGGAGTATCAAGTGCAATAATTAGCGGCACACCTCCAAAGAATTTAGCCAATCTAAAATAGAAAAATCCTCTCATAAATAATGCTTCTCCAATAGCTTGATTTTTAAATTCTTCAGCTAGTTCCGGAGTATCAAAAAACGTTGAAAAGTCAGCTTCAGCAGTTTTCTCAATTATGGCATTTGCTCTTGAAATTCCATTATAACATTGTGTCCACATATCACGATATGTATCTTCAGCAGGGTCTTCAAAATTATCTACCCATTTCGCTGATTTATCATCTGGTCCACCACCACCTAACATCATATCTGACATTAAGTTTGCAGCTAAAGATTCATTACTATGTACATTTGCAGTATATATTGCATTATATACACCAGCCATTGCTTCCTCAATGTCTTTAGGAGCTTTATAATAACTCTCTAAACTTTTTCCATATAGGTTTTTAGTATCTAAATCTTTCTCACAGCTGGTTATAAAAACCATGCCTACGAAAGCTATAAAATATATTACTTTTTTCATTATCTTCTTTTATTTTAAATTAAAAATCAACACTTAATCCAAACATCACTGTTCTAGCCTGTGGATATAATCCAAGATCTACACCTGAAGCCCAACTTGCGTCGTGTCCAAAACGTACCTCAGGATCCATTCCGTCATACTTTGTAAACGTATGTAAATTACTTACAGCAACATATAATTTTGCATTTGAAATTTCTTGAAAATCAGCAAGCATATCTCCAAATTCATATCCAAAAGTTAAATTATTAATTCTTAAATAATCAGCATCGTGCATAAATATATCAGAAATAAAATTTGTATTTCTATTAGATGAAGAACTTAGACGTGGCATTGTATTAGATGTTCCTTCACCATGCCAACGATTAAATACATCAGAAGTATAGTTTTGCGTAAAATTATCTGCAAATGATCTATATGATTGCATTACCTGCATTCCAAATTTTCCAGTTAATGTTGTATTTGCATAGAAGCCTTTATAAGCAAAATTTAATTGAAGACCCATTTCAAAATCTGGATTTGGATCCCCTAAAAATACTTTATCGTTTTCATCTATTGCACCATCTTGATTTTGATCCACAAAACGAACATCTCCCGGACGTTGGTCTGCAAAATACGGAGTTCCACTTGGAGTTACATAAGCATCAACTTCATCTTGATTTTGTAAAATACCATCCGCTTTAAATCCGTAAAAGTATCCAATTGGTTGCCCAACTTGTACTCTTGAAATATAAGAAGTTCCTTGTGATAATACATGACTTGGGCCTAAAATAGAACCATCAGTATTTGCAATACGGGTTACTGTGTTTTTATTATGTGCTCCTGTTAAGGTAGCTCCATATTTGAAATCTCCAATTTTATCTTTCCAATTTAAAACAAGCTCAACACCTTTATTTTCAA
Organism: Lutibacter flavus; assembly: GCF_900188355.1. Classification (GTDB taxonomy): domain Bacteria; phylum Bacteroidota; class Bacteroidia; order Flavobacteriales; family Flavobacteriaceae; genus Lutibacter; species Lutibacter flavus. The sequence goes on along the minus strand of NZ_FZNX01000004.1, from coordinate 286,846 downwards.
TATCTCCACCATTAATAAATGGAGCACCAGCACCTGCTGTTCCTTGAATTGGAGCCACTAGCAACCAATCTTTAGTTGTTTTGTTATACCAATCAAATGTTACTCCCAATCTTGAATTTAATAAATTAACATCAAAACCAATATTTAACTGTTCTGAAGTTTCCCAAGTAACATCAGGATTTACAACTTTTTCAGGGTATGCTGTTGTTCCAGACACAGGTTTTGTATCACCAAAGAAATATCCTGGAAATGCATATTTAATTTGAGCTGAATAAATGAAGTTATCAATTGATTGATTTCCATTTTGTCCCCAACTTGCTCTAACCTTTGCAAAATCTATAATATTTGAAGTACTTTCCATAAAGTCTTCTTTTGTTAGAATCCAACCTGCTGAGAATGATGGAAAAGTACCCCATCTATTTCCTTTCGCAAAATTGGATGAACCATCAGCACGAACAGTTGCAGACATTAAATATTTTTCTTTGTAATTGTACTGAGCTCTTGCCATATACGACATTAAACCTCCACCACCGGCAGCCCAATCAGCTCCCCAGGTATTTATATCATTAATAGATTCTGGACTTTCAGTATTGTTAATATATGCATACTGTGATTGCCCTGGGAATAATAAATTATTTCTTGAACCACCAACCTCAGTATTAATTTGATTTTGAAGTAATTCCGTACCAATCAATGCATCAACTTGGTGATCCCCAAATTGGCGCTTGTAAGAAACTGTATTTGTCCAAGTATAGTTATTTCCAAGATATTGACTTTGTTGAGCACCATTTACATCATCGCTGTATAATCTTCCTAATCCATAAGTTGGATTCATTGATCTGCTATGTCCAAACCAAGAATCAATACCATAAGAAGATCTAAATTTTAAATCTTTTATTGGTTCAACTTCTAAAAATACGTTTCCTATTATTTTGTTTCCTTTTCCAGAATTGTAATTATGACGATAATACATTACTGCTAAAGGATTTGTTTGACCTACAGCAATACCTTCTAAAGTTGGTGAAAATCCAAATTCATTAACATTGCTATCAATAGACTGTTGCCAATATGCCGGCATAAAAGGATTTTGAACTAAAGCATTGTGTAAATCATTCCAATAAATATTACCAGTTGCAACACTTCTGTTTTCTTCATTTGTATATGTAAAGTTTTCACCTACAGTTATAATGGCATGTTCATCATTCTTTTTTAATACCATTTGAGTATTTAACCTTGTAGTTAATCTTTTATAACCTGCGTTGGTAATATCTCCACCAATCATACCTTTTTGATCCAAATACGAAACACCTAATGAATAAATAATATCTTCACTACCACCAGTTATGTTTAACGCATAATTTTGAACTGGAGCATCTTGGCTGGTCATTTCATCAATCCAGTTAGTTCCTTCCCAACCGTTTTGTACTCTATCCCAAATTTCTTGGCCATACTGTTCGTCAAGACCTGGATAATTTTGTCTTAACCAGTCATTATTCTGAAGCATCGCTTCCCAATTATTTGGAGCTAAACCATCATTAACGCGACCTTCATCCATAATATACATATACTCTTGTACATTTAACGGGTCTAAGTTTTTGTAGATATTTTGAACACCATAATAGCTATCAAAACTTATTTTTGCAGGACTGTCTTTTCTACCTTTCACTGTTGTAACTAAAACAACTCCGTTTGCAGCACGAGAACCATAAATAGCAGCAGAAGCAGCATCTTTAAGTACATCAATAGTTTCAATATCGGATGAACTCAAGTAATCAATATTACCAACGGCAACACCGTCAACAATATATAATGGGTTTGAGTTTCCAATAGTACCTAAACCACGAATGGTTACTCTGGTACCAGCACCAGGCTGACCACTATCTCTAGTAATACTAACACCAGCTGTTGTTCCTTGCAAGGCTTGCATTGCTGTTCCTGTATTAAGAGCCGCAATATCTTCTCCTTTTACATTAACACCAGCACCTGTTATTAAGGTCTTTTTTTGAACACCATAACCTACAACTACTACTTCTTCTAGGTTTTGAGTGTCTTCATCTAAAACTACATTTAATTGCTCAAAATTTGCAACAACAATTTCCTTTGTTGAAAAACCAATATAAGAGAATACTAAGGTCTCTCCCATATTAATGTTAGATAAAGCAAATTCACCGTCAAAATTTGTCGTAGTTCCAAGAGATGTCCCTTTTTGAATAACTGAGACTCCCGGAAGTGGGGTACCATTTCTATCAGAAATAGTACCTTTAATTTCATTTGTTTGTGAGTATATCGAAATACTGACAAAACATAAAAAAATTGATATTAAAATTGATTTCATATAAATTATTGAATTAAGTTTATATAAAACTACTACTAATTTTAGCTCACTTTTAAAAAGCTACCTATACAAAAAACATACATTAATTAAATATAGCACTATTAATTTACCATAGTTTACGATTAAAATAGCACACTTCTTTCAGTGTTTACAGTAGTTTCCATAATTTTTTAAGACGCTTTATAAATCTTAAAAAAATGTTAAATTAAATTAACTAAAACCTTGTAGTTGGCCAAATGTTGTGGCAATGTTGTGGTAGCTTTTAATTTTGTAGCAGTAATTAAATCTCCAAAATGTACTCAACGAGACTCTTTTCATGATTTAACTCCATTTTTTTTCTAAGCCTATACCTTTTTATCTCAACACTTCGAGTGGAAATATTTAACAATGGAGCTATTTCTTTAGATGATAAGTTTAAACGTAAATATGCACATAAACGTAAATCATTTGGGGTTAAAGACGGATGAACACTTTTTACTTTTTTCAAAAAATCGCTATCGGCATTATTGAATGCTTCTTCAAACATTTGCCAATCATTATTTTTAGTAAGATTGTTATTAATAATTTTTAGAACAGGCTTAACTCTGTCTTTATCTTTAATTAAAGATAATTCTTCTTTAATTTTATTTAATAGTTCATTCTTTTTAATATTACTCATTGTTGATGATGAAAGCTCTCTTGTTTTGCTATCAATTTCATGTTGTAGCTTATCATTCCTTAATTTCATAATCTCTTTCTCACTTTCTAATTGAACCATAAAAAATTCACGCTGCTTTTTATCCATTAGCGTCTTTTTTTGCTTTGAATAATAATATCTGTATAGCGCATGAATTAATAAAAACAACCCGATAAATATAATCGAGTAAACCAGTATAAATTTATTAGATAGGTACCACGGACGCTCAATAGTAAAAGAATATGTTGCAATATTATTGGATACATTATTTCCTATTTGAGAATTTACTTTAAAAGTATAATTTCCATAAGGCAAGTTTTTAAAAGACACTTCAGAATCGGTACTCCACTCACTCCAGTTATCATAAAAACCCTCTAACTGATATTGAAAATTTATCTGAGTATATTTATCAAATTCCGGAACACTAAATGTAAAATCTAAATTATTCTCAATTGATTTAAGTTTACTTTTTTCTATTAAAGAAATGGGGATTTTTTCACTATCGATGGTGCTTTTTTCGATTGAATTTATTGTTACTTCAAAATTAGAATTATTTAATTTATCCAGATTTAAAATAATATACCCTCTGGTAGTTCCAAAAAGATAGAACTGATCGTTTAAATGAATCATACTTTCAAAGCCTGCAATATTTCTTCTCAAAGAAGCTGGTAAAAATATTTTTGTGCTTTTTAAATCATCGTTTAATTTACCTGGAGTAAAATACACAATGCTTTTATCCGTAAAACCCCAAAGCTTATTTGTTTTATCATCTACTATTAGTTTACCAGAAACAAATTCATCATTTTTCAAAAAATCTTCTGTAAGAACAGAATCTTTTTTGAATACCTCTTTTTCATTATTATACTTAAATATACCATTATTAGAAGCGTATAATATTTCATTATTATAACTAGAAATTGTTGACTTGAGTCCTTTAGGAGCGCTATTTACAATAGTATAATCCAAAACTTTTGAAAAATCTTTATTTAACTTAAGTTTAAAAACACCTTTATATTCATGATTTACCAAAATACTTCCATTGTCTGTAAATTCGAAAAATCTACTGGTTGGATCAAAACCTGCTATTTTATTTCGAAATTTCCAACTATTATTTACTTTTTCCAACACATTAAGTCCATTATAATAACCCTGAATTAAAAGGTTCTTATTATTCATTACCGATTTTATTTCCATGGTACCCATAATGTCAGTTATTAAAGAAACCTTATCATCTTTTACTACAAAAGTTCCTTTATTATGGCCACAAAAAAGCGTGTTATCATAAACTTTTAAACACCAAACTTGTCCATCTGTTTTATCAATAAAATTAAAATCACCCTTATTACCCAATTTTTTATAAAACAGCCCCTGATTTGTTCCTAAATACAAATTATCATTATATATGGCAGACGTATAAACAGAACCTAATTTACCTTTAAAATCGTTATATATTGCAAATGGAGAATTATAATTTATTACACTAATACCATTGTCTAAACCAAGCCAAAGATTATGATCTCTATCTTCATACATAGCTAAAACTGTATTATTATTTAGCCCTTTTTCCTGATTTATTTGACTTAAAACATTTCCATTTATATCCAATCTATAAATCCCATTGGAAATTGTTCCAAGCGCTATACTCCCATCTGACAATTGCAAACTACTATAAACAAAAACATTAGAAATAATATCATTGGAAGAAATATCCCATTTTAACAATTTATTTTCCTCTAAGTAATAAAACCCTTTTTGTTGTGTTTGCAATAAAACTAAGTCATCCACTTTAAAAACATTTACTAAAATATTGTTCTTTAAAATTGTATGATCAGAAACCAAAACCGGCTCTCCATTCTCAATTTTAAAAACACCTTCATTAATTTTTTGGAAATAAATACTCTTATCAACTTTAAAAACTTTTGGAAGTCGCGTTTTTGAATTAATAATATTAAAAGATTTATTTACAGTATTATAAATGTAAATTCTATTTAATGACTGAAACAATATCCAATTATCATAATCAATTATATTCCAAAAATCTTCTTCTACTAATGGCACACTTAACGTTTCACTTAATGAAGTATAGGCTAAACTACCAAAATCATTTTTTTCCCAAAAACCAAACTCCATATAACTACCCGTGTAAATTTTATTATCACTAACATTTACAGAACGCATTACGGTATTATTTGGTGATTGATATAAACGCCATTTGGAACCATTAAACTCTAATAAACCACTGTTATTTGCAACATATATATTTTTATTATCAGTTTGAGAAATAGCCCAATTTTGATTTTGGGCTCCATATGCTTCCTGTGAATAATTTTCTATTGGAGGTAATTCCTGAGCAAACACACAAAATTGAAAAATAAATAGTAGTGCAATGGAGAAATATAATTTACTTAATTTCATATTGAATTCATTAAAAAAAGTATAAGTACAATAATACAATTTTTATAGTAAATATATTTTAAAGCTTCAACTTAAACCCGTTTTTAGAATCAATCTAATAATCGAGCTTACAATTTAAAGGCTAAACTTTAAGAATTAAAAAAGTAATAATTTAGATTTGTAGGTATTCTTTTATAAATAAATTTCTAGTAAAACTGCACTGCCTGATTCAATTTTCAGTTGCTTTGTAGTTGCCGGTAACAATATGCTTTCACCTGTTTTTAAATTGTATAATCTGTTATTGCTTTGAATACTGAAAACACCTTCCACACACATATAAATCACAAATGAATCCAGATTTGTATAGTCTTTTTCTAATACGCCTTTTACAGTAATAATATTGGTTTTAAAATAAGGTGAATAAACTAATTCACTAGAACTATTTATTTTATTAGTATAGTTTGTTTTATAGCTGTCGTAAAAATTAAAATCAATTGCATCAATTGCTAAATCTGTGTGTAATTCTCTCTTTTCTCCAGTCTTAGCATCTATTCGATCATAATCGTAAATTCGATATGTAATATTAGATGTTTGTTGAATTTCAGCCAATAAAACACCTGCTCCTATCGCATGAACTCTACCTGTTGGAATATAAAATGCATCTCCTTTTTTAACTTTTTCAATATTTAAAATCTCAGTTAAGGTTTCATTATTTAGATGCTTCACATATACTTCTTTTTCAACTTTCTGATTAAAACCAACTATCAATTCTGCTTCATCTTCAGCCTGCATCACATACCACATTTCATTTTTTCCAAATGAATTATGACGTTCTTTTGCCAATGCATTACTGGGATGCACTTGAATAGATAATGGTGTTTTTGCATCAATAAATTTTATCAATAGAGGAAAATCATTTCCAAAAATATCATATACTTTATTTCCAACAAAATCACCTTTAAACTTCTTCATCAATTGTTTTAAGGTTTGGCCTTTTAAGAATCCTTCTGCTACTTCAGTTTCATTTTCAGGCACATCAGAAATTTCCCAGGATTCACCTATAGAATCTTCTTTATAATTTTTATTTAAAACTGTTTTTAACTTATCTCCACCCCAAATACGATAACTGTAAACTGGTTGAAATTTTAAGGGATATAATTGCATGTTTTCTATATATTATTATAAATTTAATTTACGTTTTTACTTAATTATTTTTACTATTAAATAATTATTTGGGTGAATTGTTGTTTCTCCAAATAGTACTTTTTCATTGAAGTTTAATTCAATTTTTATTGAAGATTCGCTAAAATTAAAGTAACATTTAACCTTATCTCCTTGATATTCTCTAATAAAAAATATACAATTGTTTGAAATAGATAATTCCTCATAGTTACCGTATTGAAAAACTGGTTGAGAATTTCGTAAAGCAATCAATTTTTTATAGGTATTCAAAATTGAATTTTCATTTTTCTCCAAACTAGTAACATTTGTATGTTTATAGTTTGAATTTACTTTAATCCAAGGAGCAATATTTGAAAAACCAGCAAATTCAGTATCATTCCATTGCATTGGACTTCTGGATTTATCTCTATTATTCTCATTTCCAACTCTTAAAGATTTTTCTTCAGAATCACCTTTTTCTCTAGACAAATTATAATGTGTACGACCTTGAACATCCTTAATTTCATCAATTGAATTGGCTTTTATATTTTCCATTCCAATTTCCTCTCCGTAATAAATAAATGGAATGCCTTTAGCCGTAATCATTAATGCGGCTAATGATTCGGCTCTTTCAGGGTTGTTTTCTGCCAATCTACTTATTAAACGAGGCATATCATGGCTTCCAAAAAATAACGTTGGGAAATTAGTCATATTTTTTTCCATGCTTTGCAATTCGTCAAAAACACGTTTTGCTGAAAATTCTTTTATGCTCCCAAAATTAAAATTGAATACTACATCTAATAATTCCGTTCCCTGATATTGTTTTAATACCTCAATTTTATCACTTCCTATTTCACCAACAATAAAGCGATTGTCAAATTCACTTACTGTTTCCCGCATTATTTTCATGGCTTCTTTTACACCTTTTTGATTGATATCATATAGATGCTCCTGTTCTCCTTTTTCATTTATTGGATTATTTAAATTGATTCCATCAGTTGTTAAAAAATTTATAACATCCAATCGAAATCCATCCGCTCCTAACTTCAACCAAAATCGCACTACTTCTTGAATTTCTTCAACAACTTTTGGATTTTCCCAATTAAGATCAGCCATTTTTACATCAAATTGATGGTAATAATATTGGTTTGTAGTATTGTCCAATTCCCAAGCTGATCCTCCAAAAAATGATTCCCAGTTATTTGGTTCATCTTTCCAAATATAGTAATCTCTATATGGATTTTCTTTTGATTTTTTTGACTCCTGAAACCATTTTGATTCAGTGGAAGTATGATTTACCACTAAATCCATAATTATTTTAATATCTTTTTTATGAGCTTCATTTAAGAACAATTTAAAATCTTCTAATGAGCCATACGTTGAGTCAATTTTGTAGTAATCTGAAACATCATATCCATTATCTACTTTTGGTGATTGAAGAAATGGTGTTAACCAAATACCTTTAACTCCTAAATTTTGAATGTAATCTAATTTTGAAGTCAACCCTTTAAAATCACTAAAACCATCACCATTACTATCCTTATAACTAGGCATGTAAATTTCATAAAAAACAGTCTCTTTCCACCAAGTTTTTTCTAACACAATTGCTCTTTCTTCATTACAAGATAACATGGTGCCTATGAATAAAATTAATACCGTTAGTTTTAGGTTGCTCATTTATTAAATTATTTCTTTTAGTCAAACTTTAGCTGGTTAATAGTCATACCTTCAAATTCAATATTGAAATTTTCAGATTTAGCAGAAAAAGCCTCAATTGGTTTTTTCGGAAAAAACAGTTCTGTCATAACGGTTTTTCCATTATTGTAAAATATTTCAATTGAAGTTTTATCCAAAAGTACTCTAATATCAATATTTTTTAATTCTTCCTTAATTGGAGCAATTGAAATTATTGGTGCAAATTTATCTGAAAAGGAAATATTTCCTGATTTCATTCTATCAAGAAAGAAGAATTTTTCTTTATTGTTAACTCCAAATTTCAAAGAATCTCCAACAGCATTAAAAAACGAAAAAGTGTAAATATCTTTCTGTAAATCCTTAATTTTAAAATGAATGTCTAAACTAGAAAAGTCAAGTTCTGGTTTAGTAATAAGTACTGTTTCACCTTCAACATTAAAATCACCTTTCTTAATTGATTTTGAAATGTAATTATTTATTTCTTTAACTGGCTGTGATGTTATTCTGTAGTGATCATCATTTTTAACCAATTTAAGCTCTCGCACAATTGTCATACTACTGCGCCATTTGTTAGTGGGCACTTTTTCTGCATACTCCCAATTTGACATCCACCCTAAAAACAACTTTCTACCATCTTTCTCAGGCATATTTGACCAAGTAACTCCCGCATAATTATCTCTCCCATAGTCAATCCAAAATACATTTTCATTAACTAAGTCCTTTTTAAAAAAGGGATCCAGAATAAAAGATTTACCATTAAAATCTCCAACAAAATATTGCGTTCCAGTTCCTCCATTAGGTCCCCCAGAAACAATACTTTGAATTAAAACCCATTTTATTTCATTGGTTCCGTCCACAGTCATAGGAAAAAAATCAGGACATTCCCAAACACCTCCATGAGCTCCAATATCTTTGCCGAAATTTGATAAATATTTCCAGTCTTTTAAATTTTTAGAACTATAAAACATTGATTTATCTCCTGCTGCTAATACCAAAACCCATTGATTATGAATAGTATCCCAACTAATTTTTGGATCTCTAAAATCTTTAATTCCTGGATTTTTTATAACAGGATTTCCCAAATATTTAGCCCATGTTATACCTTCATCTAAAGAATATGCAATTCCTTGACTTTGATAATCAATTTTACCTTCTTTTTCCAGTTTAGGATCATGATAAGTAAACATGGCTATCACAGGTTTTTCTGAACCACTTGAAAAGCCAGATGTATTATTAATATCTACTACAGCACTTCCTGAAAAAATATAGCCTTTTTCATCTGGATATAATGCTATTGGCTGTTCTTTCCATGCTACTAAATCTGTGCTAATTGCATGTCCCCAATGCATGGGTCCCCAAACAGCAGAATCAGGGTAATGTTGAAAAAATAAATGATAGTTTCCATTAAGGTAAAACATACCGTTTGGATCATTCATCCAGTTTTGCTTAGGTGTAAAATGAAATTTTGGCCTATACAATTCTTCTTCAGTATATTTCCTATCCATTTTTTGTGAAACTGTTTTTTTGTCTTCAGTAAAATTGGTACACTTTGTTAAAGTAAATAAAACGAACCCTACTATTGCTACCGTAACAAACCATGCTTTAATTTTATTCACTTTATTACTTTTTTAATTAAATTTTGAAAAATCAGGATCCATTTCTGGAGTTCGAAATCCAGCAACCTCATTAGCCATCAATATAAAAACGTTCCAGCATAATCCACGTGTTGATGGCCACCAAGAATCTGTTGTCTCCCATTTTGTTGGAATAAATTCTTTGCTATATGGCCAATTGGGATTTAGATTAATTTCAGCCCAAGCCCTATTTTCCATAAGTGCTTCTGCTTTTTTCCATCCGTGTCTTAAACCAACAACATATCCGCAATATTCAGCACGCATCCAACTTCCACCGTTGTAATACATCCCATCTCTAGCTCCATTTTTATAATTAGATACTCCAAACTCTCTAAAAGGCTGATAATCTGAAGTTAAATAAGCATATCCTTTTTCATCATCTGTTAATCTTATACATACCGGAGCTGTTGTTCCATATTCTGGAAAAGGTGAGTTTGAAACTTTATTAAGAATTGGAGTTTGTTCGAGATGATTAATTACCATCTCATCAGTTAACATAGGCCTGTTAAATAACCACAAAGAAAAAAATTCCGGTTCTAAGTCCGTAAAAGTTATAATATCCGGATATTCTTTGTCAAACACCATATGCTTTCTTGCTGTATCATAAAAGTCTAAATATGCTTTTTCAGCTTTTTCCAAATATGAATCTGAAATATCATACCCCAACTCTTTGATGGTACGAAGCGCAATAGCAAACATTCCTTGGTTTACAGCTAAATCACTTGTTTTTGGATTGTATTCATTGATGTCAATTTGACTTAAGGTAAAATGAGAAGAACATATACCATCTCTATTCTCATCAAATTCATTTAGTACATAAGAAACCGCTTTATCAATTTTCTCTCTTGGCAGTGTTACGCCAAAACGTCTTTTGTTCATCATTGCCCAAATTAAAAATTGAATGGTTGCCTCGTTGTCTTTAAATTCCACAGTACCCATATATGGTGTTATAATGGTTGCTATGGCACCTTTTTCGTTTTGAGTTTTTGCCCATTGATTCCATATTTCAAGATTCAATTCTTCATTATAACTTGAAACTATCGAAAAAAATGAATCTCTATTGTACATATCAGGTGCATAGTTCATATTAGGCACATTCAACGGTGTAAAATCATGTATAGAAGTAATCCAAGTTAGCATATTGAAATTTGCATATAACATTTTCTCTATCAAACTTCCTTTAAATTCTTTAGCTTCGGCTAAACGAGCCTGTGAAGAAATTACAAAATCGTGATGATTTACCCAAGGTTCCACAAAAACATAGGTAGTTTTAGTTACCTTCTCTCCCATATTCATTTTATTATAGGGCTGTATTAAAGGTTGATGTTCAACAATCTGTAAATCTTTAATTTGAAGGGAATATTTTTTTCCTGATTGAGATCCAATAAACATAGAAACACTATCGTGCTCTATATACGGAACCATAATACTTCCTTTAAAAAGTGTCCATTCATTTTCTTGAATTGGAAATTGATCAATGTATTTAATTCCATGTTCCAATTCCACGGTTTTTATGCCGTTCTTATTTCTAAAAAGTTTTACGGCTATTGGAGAATTTCCTTTAGCTAAGAAAGAAACTGTATATATTTTTTGGTCTGTTAAAGGCGTTATAAATTCAATTCCTGAGCGATTAGAAGATTCACCATTAAGTGTAATTATATCTGCGTTTTTGTTAATAATAACCTCTCCAACATTTTTATAAGCATCCTCAAGCTTTAAAACCATTTCTTTACTGGTATCTAAATTGTATAGTTCTCCAAATGTTTGTTTGATAAAATGTTGGTTGTTTTTTCTTTCTAACAATGTTGCTACTTCTACTAATGCAGGATCAGGTAGCATTCTCATACCTACAAATCCACCACCATGTCCGTTAAAACGACGCCTGGTTGTTCTTGTATAGTGATTTTTATAACCCGCATCCATTAAAAACCCAACCACTAAATTATTTGGAGTTACAAAACCTGCTGATGGATTCATTTCGTGAGCGAAACCTCCTGGAAAATCATCGTGCTCAAAAGTTACATATTTTGAAGGTGCTTCTGCTGGTTTTGAAGTTTCTTCCAATGTAAAATACAAAGTTGGAATACCTGATTGAAATAAATCAACTGTTTTTTTAACTACATTTTGATTAATAACTTCATATGTAACCGTAATTAATAAGTTCAAATCAAAATCTGACAAATAAGTTGTTTTTGATAATTTTATTTGATGCTCATTTCCTATCCATTCAGAACCTTTCCAAGCAGCAATTTCGGTTGTTTCACTTAAATCTAGATTTGCAACTTTTAGTGAAAACTCTTCTGTATTATGTAACAATAACTGATTGCCGTTGTAAATATCTACACTAAACCCTTGCTGTTCATTTCCGATGACTTTTAATTTGATATTTTGACTAAAAATGCTTGTTCCAATGAAAAAAAAGAAAAAGAAAATTTGATATTTGGTATTTTTTTTCAACATATTCAACTTTTTTAATAATGAGATTATACAACCTCTTCCTAATTATAAATTTTTAGTTTTCTTCTGAATATCTATAGTCAATTACAATATCATTGGCATATAATTTTCCGTCTTTTTCTAAAATTTCAGCATCCTGAGGAACTAAAACTAACAAAGATGAGTTTTCTTTACTTATTTTAAAAGTAAAACTATCTTTTACATTTTTAGCAATAAACGCTCTTTTAATGGCATCATAAATCTTAAATTCTTGTTCTCCTGTATTAATTGTTACTTCCTTTTCTTCAGGGTTTGGATTGTAATATAAGTAAGATGGAAAGGCTTTTTCTTTGTAAAAATCAGTTGCCAATAAATCTAATTGAAGAATGTTTTCCACATTGGTTTTAGAAATAATTGCACCTGCAATTCCAACATGTCCGCTTCCATAAACACTAAATTGAGATACTTTTGGATTGTCTTTATTCCAATGCATTCCATCTCCAATTGCTACCGGAGCTTCAAGATGCTCGTATTGCTCATAATGTGCTTTTTTTATAAGACCTTCATAAGCTATTACACCTTTAGTATGATGTTTCTCTTCAGGAATAGTTTGGTGTTTATCTGGAATTTCATTAGGGTAAAATAAACGAGATGCATTGGCTGCATTTAACATCCATTTCCCAATAGTATTTGCATACCGTTGATCGTAACGTACCATAGGAACTAACGGCCACATGGTATCATAGGTGTTCATTAAGAATCCAAATCCTCCATGGTCAACAGTACTTCCAACAATACCTGAAACATCATAACCATTCCAATTATCTACCAAAACTCCCCATCCTTCTCTGCAAACAGATGAACCATCAAAAGTCCAGTCTAATATTTTTGAAAAATCATAGTTAGTTCCTTGCTCAGCATTCAATCTTGCTGCAACATAAGCTCCAAATGGCATTAATATTTCATAAAATCGATTCTCCTTTTGATTTAAAAGTGCTTCCAAAGAAGATTTTGCTCCTTCTAAATATTTAGGCTCCTTAAATTTTTGATATGCTGAATATAATACAAACGCGTGACCTGCAGCAACATCTTCTTGTGCACAAATCCAATTTTTTGTAGGCTCCATAGTTGCATAATTAAAAAAGGAATAAGCATAATTCCCATCTAATACAGCATTAGCTTCATAAAATTTATCGGCAACAGAGCGAAGTCTTGGTTCATACCCTTTTTCTTCTGGGTAAAAATCAGCTACTGCATAAAACATGACATTTGGATATACATCGTACCACCAATCTCTTGCATAACCTCCTCCTAATTGAGCAACTTCAGGACACGTATTATTCATCATAATATTCCATTCTGTTTCCGAATTGAAATAATTTTTCAGCATTCCAACATAGTTTTCTCCATTTTGTTGAGATTTATCAATACCTACTAAACTACCTCCTAAAACAGATCCTATGCTCGCTAAAGACTCGTGAAAAATACCTTCATAATGTTCAGTTCCTTGCCTAACATCTCCCATAGCCGTATAGATCCCAAACGTTTCTTGATCAATATTCTTACGAGAATTATCTTTCCAAATTAATGGCCAGTACTCACCTGTTTGATTAGGGTCATATACCAACTTGTCATAATTCTTTGCCATTTCATTGAAATCAAGAATTTTAAATGGTTGTGGTAAATTTGGCATCTCTTCAACTCTATGAATTGATTCTTGCTGAACAGGTGATGCTATGTCAAATTTAGATGGACTACAGGCAATTAGAAATAAACTATAACTAACTCCAAAAAAAATATTTTTATATCTATTATTTACGCTCATTTATAAGTGTATTTTGTTGTTTTATTAATTGTTTAGCTATAAGTATTGAGAGTAATTGAAGTACCCCAATAATCAATAATGCATATCTTAAAGCAATGTCAGTATTTATATAAAAAGCGATCACCAAAAAAGTGCTGGCTCCAATAAAACGACCTACAAATAAACCAAACTCATGATTTAAAATATAAGAAAATTCATTTCTATTTTCTATTTCTGAAAGTATATCTATCACTTTTAATTGAATTGGGAAATACGCAATATCCAGTACAGGTCTTGCTATTAATAATAAAAACATGAATATGATAACACCTGTTGTATTAAAAAGAAGCCCGTTAAAAAATGATGCTAAGAAAAAACAAATAAGTCCTACAGAGAATATTATTAATCTATGCTTTGGTTTAGATATTTTACCTAAAATAAGCATTATTACCGCTGATATAACTGCCCCAATAGATATTGCCGAACCTAATGCTCCTTCAGAATTAAAGAATTTCATCATCAACATTGCGGGCGCAGTAACTATAAACCCTTGCGCCAATCCTTTTAAAACAGCCAATTGCAGCATTTTTTTCCAGAGGTTATGGAATGTAAAATATAAAAATTTTTCACTCTTGGGTTTTTCATATTTTCCAAAATGAAAAACAATGGAAGCTAAAATTGTGATTCCAAAAACAATGGTCGTAATCACCTTGTAAGCTGCATTAACACCATCATTGGCAACTTTACCTTCACCCTCATTTCCACTTATTAAAAACCAACCAATCATTACTGGAACAACAGATGCAATAATTGTATACAAAAATGTTTCTAAGCCATAATAAAAATTTCGAGTTTTATCTTTAGTTGTTGCAAGCACTAAATAATCTCTATTTGCCCAATATAAACCAAAAGACATTCCCATAATTAAACCAGCTATCGCTATTCCTGTATAATTAATTTCTTTCAAAGACATCATAAAAACCATAGAAACACCACTTAAAATCATTCCCAAAGAAAATAATCTTTTGATATTAATTTTGTTTAATAAATAGCCATTTATAAAAAATGTAATTGGAATACCCGCATAAATAGCCAATTGATATAAAATAACTTTTGATGGATCATTTGAATTTCTCATAATATAAGATGCTACAAATATATCAATCACAGGAAGTACAAAGGCATAAATTGTATTTGTAAGTATCAATATTTTTGCACTTCTTGTAAAATCTTTTAATCCTACTCCTCCTAATTTCCTCATTATTGTTCTAGTGTTTTTAAAATTTTATTAATTGAAAAACTCGCCGAACAAACAAATTCATCTGATGCTCCATAATATATGTTTACGATATCTCCATCTACTTTATGACCATTTGTAAAAACTACATTTCCAAAAAATCCAGTTTGTTCATAGTCCGCAATTGGTTCCATAATAGGTTCTTCTGATCTTGCAATTACTTTTGAAGGATCCTTTAAATCTAATAATATAGCACCTAAACAATATCTATGTTCTGTCGTTGCACCATGGTAGATTTCTAACCAACCTTTTGCTGTTTTTATGGGTGCAGCTCCTGCCCCTAATCGTTTGCTGTCAAACTTTCCTTCACGTGTTTTGGCAATACATTTATGATTCCCCCAATGAACACCATCTGGTGATTCTGCTAACCATATGTAATTACCTCCTAATTCAGGGCTACTAGGTCTATGCAAAGCATAGAACATTCCATTAATTTTTTCTTCAAAAATGGCACAATCTTTATTGTGTGGACTAAAAATCATTCCTTTTTTCTCAAAACTTTTCCAATTCTTAGTTGTTCTTAAGCCTACCCCTACACCATTTGGTGAAACCATTGTATAGCTAAGATGGTAGGTGTTATCTATTTTAGAAACCCGGCAATCTTCTATTCCAAAGGACTCATAATCTCCTTCACCAAAAATGGAAGGATATTCTTCTGATTCTTTAAAATTAATTCCGTCCTCACTAAAAAGCAATCTTAAATGAGAAATTGTTGTTAAATAATCCATTCCATCATAGTTGATGACTCTTGCATCTGAAGCATCTAATTTCGGATCATCTAACTTAAAGTTTAAAATTTCAATACTTCCTTTGTTGTTATAAATAGGAACAGATAGCATTCCCTCATTTTGAACTGTCCTTTCTGCTACACGCACTAAAAGACCAATTTGCCCATTAAATTCAAATACTCCAGGATTCAATAAACATTCAATAATCATGTTATCATTACTAGGTTTTAAATCTTTGGGAGCTAATAAAGGATTTTGTTTATATCGATTTGCAATATCTGTCATATCTATCTTAATTTAGTATTTTGTAATATACAAAAGTGTTTTTAGGTTAATAAAAAAAAGAGAAGTAGTAATTAAAAAATTAACTACTTCTCTAAAGACTATTTACCAAACTTAATGTTTATTTATTAAACATATTAATAACCAACATTTTGCGTAATTGTTCCACCAGACTTATCGACTTCCCCTTGTGGAATTGGGTATACATAATTATGGTCTTGAAAATTTCTTCCAAGTGAAGTCAGCACTGTTTTTGCCGTTTCCCATCTTTTTAAATCGTTAAATCTTTGAGACTCAAAGCCCAATTCTACTCTTCTTTCATGCATTAACCACCCTTTAATTTCTGAGGCACTTGTTGAACTTCCTCTGTTTGGCAATGTTCCTGCAGGAATCATAGAACCATCTGCAGTAGGACTGGTTCTTGCTCTTGATCTTATTTGATTGATTATTGCAACTGCACCAGCATAGTCTCCATTTTCATTTAAAGCTTCTGCCTTCCAAAGTAGCACATCTGCATACCGCATAAATATTTTATTGCTTGGTGAATCGTCATTCCCTTTGTTATCCCCAACAGTATTTCCTAAAATTTTTGAAACATTTTGATTCGGTACATCTACGGTATACAATAACCTTGGATCATTTGCTTCAAAAGAATTTATAAAGTCATCACTTGGAGCTATAAATCCCCAACCGACTAAGGCACAAAGTCCGTTACCGTTTCGTGGGTTTTGACTAGAAACGTGATCATACGCAAAAATCACCTCATCGTCAGAAAATTCTTTACTTACATCAAAACTATCGAAATAATTTGCATTTAAACTGTAAAAACCAAGTGCTTCCAATTCAGATACCAATGAAACTACTTCAGACCAGTTTTCATTATACAATGCTGCTTTAGCTTGCAAACCAATAACAGCTCCCTTTGAAACTCTCCATGGTTGTGACGGATCTGGATATTTAGTATTTGGTAATAATGTTTTAGCTTCAGATAAATCAGCATTTATTTGAATCCAAATTTCATCAGACGGTACTCTAACCGCTACATCAAAAGCTTCTTCAAATGACTGTAAAGGTGCTGTTAATAATGGTACATCACCAAAATTATTCACTAAATCAAAATAGTAAAAAGCACGTAAAAAATAAGCTTCTCCTAATAGTTGATTTTTTCTAGAATCACTAATTCCAACCATTTGAGTTATTTCCGTATTTGTTAAATAACTTATGGCAAGGTTCACTCTATTGATACCTTCATAATCATACAACCAAATTCCGTTAAATGCTCCATTGGAAGGAGTAAAACTAAAATTACTTAATTCATCCATCCAAGCCTGATCACCATCTGGATTCCATTTTTTATTCATATCATTAGAAGCAATGTCTTGTAAAATAAAATCATTTCTAAGCACTGCTCCTCCGTCCCAATCCCAATTTCCAATAAGATTCAAACTACTTGCAAGAAGTTGGTATGATGAACTTACTGAAGATTCTAACGTATTTATTGTAGGGTTTGCATCAATCTGGTCTAAGGTAAGTAGCCCTATTGGATCCTGTGTTAATTCATCATTACAGCTTATAAAAGTTGCAATTAAGAATACTAAGATTATACTATTATATATTGTTTTCATAAATAATTCTTTTAAAATATTAAAACTTAAGATTTACGCCAAACAAAACCGAAGTTGATGACGGATAGGTTCCCATATCCATTAAATCTGTTGATTCTGGATCTAATCCTGAATAATTTGTTGATGTAAATAGATTTTGACCAGATACATAAAAGCGAACGTCCTGAATGCCCTTTATAGGTTTTAAAGTATATCCAATTTCAACATTTTTAAGTCGAAGATAAGATGCATCCTCTACAAAAATACTAGATACTTTGCTACTTCCATTGTCTTCAAATGCAACTCTAGGTATTGTATTACTGCTTCCTTCACCATCCCAAGCTCCTAAAATATTTGTAGTATAATTAAAAGGACGCGTATCATAATCTAATATTTTTTTTGCATCATTGTATCTGTCTACTCCTTCTACACCTTGAAAAAGAAAAGAAAAATCAAAATCTTTATATGATGATGAAAAAGAAATTCCATAAGTAAGATCAGGTATTGGACTTCCAATAAATTTTCTGTCGTCAGAGTTGATTATCCCATCATTATTTAAATCTTCAAATTTAATATCCCCAGGTTTTACATTAGGATTTAATGTACCACCTAAATAGCTATCAATTTCATTCTGATTTTGGTATATCCCAACCATTTTATATCCATAATAAGCATTTAAGGATTGCCCTACTTCTGTTTTTGTTACCTGCCCAATAAGGCTAGGTACATTTGGATGCAATTTTTCAACATTGTTAGTCAATGTTCCTAAATTTGCATTCACACTGTATTTAAATTCTTTGTCAGAATTTCTATAATTTACAGAAAGTTCAAATCCTTTGTTGCTAACTTCTCCTGCATTTACAATAGTAGGAGCTACATTTCCAACAATACTTGGCAAACCAATTGGCAATAAAATATCCGTTGTATTTTTTACAAAATATTCTGCAGTTATGGCCAATTTATTGTTTAATAAACCTAAATCAACACCAATGTTTGTTGATGCAGAACTTTCCCATTTTAAATCCTCATTTCCATAACGATTCACCACAACTTTACCATCTGTTTGACTAATTAAAGTTAAAAAAGCATAATTATCAATCTCTTGGTTCCCCAATTTACCCCAACCTGTTCTTAATTTTAAATTAGAGATCCAATTAACATCTTTCATGAAGTCTTCATCCGAGATTTTCCATCCAGCAGAAACAGAAGGGAAATATCCCCAACGATTCTTTTCTGAAAAACGTGAAGAAGCATCAGCTCTCATATTTGCTGTAACCATATATTTGTCAGAAAACACATAAGAAGCTGATCCAAACAAAGAAAACAATGACCATTCTGATGCACTTCCTCCATTCCATAAATCGGCAGATGTACCACCGTAATCAATATATCTAAATGTATCATCTGTAATATCAAAACGAGCTCTGCTAGCACCAATTGAAGAACTGTAATTATCAATAAATTCAGTTCCTGCAAGTAAACTCAGGTCATGTTTATCATTAAATACTTTAGTATAATTTAAGGTATTGTTGAAAGTAATTGTACGTGATTCACCTCTTTCTTCATTCAAATTATTTGGTCGATTTTGTCTTCCCAATCCTTGATCGGTATCATTACCTCCACCATCGTCATCACCATAATTTTCTCCAAACGATTTGTTATGAATAAATGATAAATCAACCCCAATGTTGGTTCTAAATTTCAACTCTTTATCTTTCAAAAAAGAATATTCTGCATACACATTTCCAAATGTTCTAAAATCCTTTCTAACATCATCCGTAAAATAGGCTAATGCAATAGGATTTGAAGCCCATTCATATTTATCACTTTCCCATCCTCCATTATCTCTATCATTATGTACATAAAATGGTAAATCCGTAAATGGATCCTCCACAGAATAAGTAGGGTCATTTACATCTTTGTAAACTCCAATTACTGGAGGTCTTAACAATGCATGTCTTATAATACCTGGCGCATCTCCTTTTGAAGATAATTTATCTTGTGTAGCATATGATAACTGAAGATTTGTTCCAATTTTGAAACGATCAGTTATATTGGCATTTATATTAGTTCTATAATTTAATTTTTGGTATTTATCATTGTCATAAACTACAATTCCATCTTGTCCATAATAACCCAAAGACATTAAGAATTGAACTTTATCACTACCTCCACTAGCTGTTAATTGTAAATTTTGAGATTTTCCAGTTTCAAACAATTCATTTAACCAGTCTGTATTAGAAAAATCAGCTCTACCTTTATCTGCAGTATATGGATTGTTACCTGACCTGTCTGAATTGTTCCACGCTTTTTCGACAGTATTCATGTACTGTTCTGCATTTAACATGTTTGGAAGATTCGAGGCGTTTTGCATTCCTGTAAAATAACTTACATCAATACTTGTTTTTCCTACTACCCCACTTTTTGTAGTAATCAACACCACACCACCAGAAGCTCTTGATCCATAAATTGCAGCAGCCGAAGCATCTTTTAAAACTGTCATTGTTTTAATATCTGCCTGATTTAAAAAACTGATATCCCTTGACGGAATTCCATCCACTACATATAATGGATTGTTATTTCCTATTGTTCCTTCCCCACGAATTCTAACTTCAATAGGATCACCAGGCGCACCAGTACTTGAGGTAACTTGTACACCTGCTACTTGCCCTTGCAAGGCTTGAGCAACATTTGTAACCCTTGTTTTTTCAAGATCCGCCATATCAACTATTGAAACAGCTCCCGTTAAGGTAGATTTTTTTCTTGATGAATATCCAACAAGTACAACTTCATCCAATGATTGTGAATCTTCAAGTAAAACAACATCAATTTGGCTCATTCCATTTACAGGAACCTCTTTTTTTATATATCCTACATAACTGAAAACTAAAATTGGATTTGTTGTTACACTTGTTAGTGTATATTTTCCGTCAAAATCAGTTGAAGTTCCATTATTAGTTCCTTTTTCTACTATATTTACTCCTGGCAAGGCACCAGAAGCATCGGTTACCACACCTGTAATTGTTTGTGCAATTAACGAACTTCCAAAAAGTAACATTGCAACAAATAACAAGTTATAAATAAAATGTTTTTTTACCATAATAATGTATTTAATTGGTTCATAAATAGATTTGTTTTTTTCATTGTTTTAATTATTTGGTTAAATTAAGGTCTCATTAAGTTACTCACTATAACGATGTAGTACAAAACTAAGAGATAGTACAATTAACCATGTACACTATCTCACCAATAATGTACACTCAATTATAACTATTTAACTAACAGTATGTTAATATAATTAAAAAGTGGATTTATATTTTATTTGGTAATTTTTTGGAGTGATGTCATACATCTTTTTAAACTCTCTGTAAAAGTAGGATCGATTATTAAAGCCTGATTTATAACAAACTTCCGAAACCGTTAGGGTACTTTTTTGTAACAATTCTGCAGCGTGTTTTAATCGAATAGTGCGAATTAAATCTCCAGGAGAAAAACCGAATAATTGCTTAATTTTTCGATATAAATGAGAACTACTCATTCCTAATTCTTTTTCTAAAAAAGAACTTTGTAGATTTTCATTATTAATATTTGACTGAATTAAATCCAGTAGTTGTTGCATAAAATCTTTTTCGTCTGGTTGAACTGGAAGACTCGTTAAATTTTCATCAAACGTTCCTTCTTTAAAATGATTTTGAATCAGTTCTTTTTCTTCTAATAATTTTTGAATTCTTACTAGTAAATGTTCAGGATAAAAAGGCTTTGGAATGTATGAATTTGCGCCACTCTCTAATCCTTCAATACGATGTATTACAGAGCTCTTAGCTGTAAGTAAAATAAAGGGAATATGACATGTTTTAATATTCTTTTTAATTTTCCTACAAAGTTCCAAACCGTCCATCTCTGGCATCATTACGTCACTAATAATAATATCGGGAATATTAGACTGAACAATTTCCAATGCTTCAACTCCATTAGATGCTGTTAGAATTTTATATTCTTCTTTTAACATTTCATTGAGTAGCGCTTGTATTTCTTTTTCATCTTCAACAATTAATACTACTTTTCTTCTATTTAAAATAGCCTCAAGTGTTGAAACTTTATTAAAAGTATCTTCAGCATCTCCATAAGAATCTTCAAGAATATTTTGAAGGTGATGTGAAATTAATATCTGTGTTTCTTCATTATCTAATTCCTGATCATTAAAAGCATCTTTACCACAAGGTAACAAGACTCTAAAAGTTGTATGTTTATTTTCTTTGCTATCAGCAATTACCCTTCCCTTTAATACAGTAACCAATTTTTTTATATATGATAGCCCAATACCCGTTCTGAATAAATCGCTAGGTGCTCCTCCAGTTTTGTCTGCTAAAAAAAATCGATCAAATATTGAATCTAATTTATCTTTTGGGATTCCCTTTCCCGAATTAACTACTTTTATATTCAGCACTTTTGTTTGAATACCTTCAATAAAAAATTCTAAATTAATTTTACCATTATCAGGTGTGTATTTAAAAGCGTTAGACAGCAAATTAAAAATTATCTTTTCAATTTTATCTTTGTCAAACCAACCTTCTAATTCTGGTGGTATTTCTAAATTGTAATTAATATTTTTTTGTAAGGCCCACTCATCAAATAACTCTGCTATCTGTTCCACTAAATTTACAAGGTCAAAATGTTTTACACTTACTTCCAAATAATCAGATTCAGCCTTTCTAAATTCAAGTAATTGCTGGGTTAAAAAAAGTAATCTAGATGAGTTGCGTTGAATCATTTTAATAAATCGCTTATTTTTTTCATTGATATCTATAGATTCAGAAAGTTTTTGAACAGGACCTACAATTAATGTTAAAGGGGTTTGAAATTCATGGGCAATGTTTGTAAAAAAATTAAGTTTGTTTTGATGTATTTCTTCTTCTCTTTTTTGAAAAATAATATTTTGCCTAAGAGATTGTTGCTTATTATAATAACTTAATACAAATAGAATAAAAAGAATTAATAAGATCGCATATAGCATAAATGCTACGGTTGACTGCCAATAAACGGGATTCACACGAATATCAATTGCGTGAACTGGCTGGCTCCAAACACCATCACTATTTGACCACTTTATCCATAATGAATATGCTCCTTTTGGAACATTTGTAAAGGAAATAATTCTTCGGTTGTTAATTGTCTTCCAATCCTCATCAAAATTATTCAATTTATAAGAATACTCGCATTTTTCACTATTTATGAAAGTCAAAGCAGCCAATTCGACATCAAAAAAATTTTGATTGTGCTCTAATACAATAGAAGGAACTATTTTTGAATTTGGAGAAACTACCAAACCTTGATAATAAGGAACTTCTTGATTTTGTCCACTAATTTTATCAATAAGAATATTTGGAACAACGGTAGATTCCTCAATTTTTGAAGGTAAAAAATAATTAAATCCTTTTATACCACCCATAAAAACAAAATCTGATTTAAGATCTTGATAATAGGCTCCATCTGCGAATTCGTTATTTTGTAAACCTTCATTTGTTGTATAATTGATAAATTTAGATTTATCAACTATGAAATTAGACAATCCAAAATTTGTACTTATCCAAAGATTGGATTTTTTATCGGAAACAATTCCATGAATTGTATTATTTGGAAGCCCTTCTTTTACCGTAAAACTTTTAAAAACGGCCTTATCTTCTTTTTCAAAATCTTCCAATAAATTCAATCCAAAACTTGTACCTATCCAAAGTCTGTCATTGGAATCAATATTTAAACATAAAATATCATTGCTTGATAAACTTTTTTGATTATTCTTATTGTTTTTATATGCTTTAAACAATCCTGACTCTTTATTAAAAAGATTTAAACCACCTAGCCTTGTCCCTATCCAAAGTTCATGTTCATTTTTTGGAACTATGGAGTAAATTATATTACTACTTATTGATCCGTCTAAACCATTATCTGCAAGATATCTTTTAAAGTCAGTTACCTTTAATTTATCACCAGAACGCTCAATTTTAAAACGAATCATTCCATAACCATTAGTTCCAAGCCATATAAATCCGTTTTCATCTTGATATATTGCATACGTGGATTTAAATAATTCGCATTTCTCATTGCCTTCAATTTCTAACCAATCGATAAGTTTAGATTTTTTTAAATCATAAATAGTAATTCCAACGCCATCAGTTCCTATAAAAATTAAGTTATCCTTTCCTTTAGAAAGTGAGAATACTGCATTATTTATTAAGCTATTACTTTCATTAAAAGTTTCATGTTGTAAAGGTTCATTTAAATTTTCATAAAAATTATAAGGAAATCGGAATAACCCTTTTCCCTTTGTTCCAACCCAAAAAGAATTCCCTTCATCTTTCAGAAAAGACCTAACAATACCGCCATCCAATTCAGGTACTTTTGTTTTTGAAATTAAATTGAATGACTTTCTAAGTGGATACATTTTAAAAATTCCATCACCATCAGTACCAGTCCAAATAATATTTTCGCTTCCCTGCGTTAATGTTGTTATTTTTTGATTTTTCAGATGCTTCAACCACAATTTATCAATTGTAGCTCCTGTGTTGTTAATTAAAAAATAGTCTGATTTATTCGAAACCACAACACCTTCCGTTGTTTGCCCAATTATTTTTTGAAGACCTGTTCCATTTATTTTTTGTTTGCTTTTGTCTTGCAATGAAAAAATTTCGAAATCTTCTGTATTTGAAATGATACAAATTTTTTGATTTGTCAAGATTCCAAATTCTCTAATATTATCCAAGACCAATTCTACTTGCAAAATGGTAATCTTATCTTCAATTGTATCAAGAACTACCTTATACAATTGGTTGTTTTCAAATAAAATCAATAATTCACCCGTTGAAAGGAACTCCATTTTTTTAACTGAGTTCTTAGGAAGTTTATTAGCTTTCAACAATTGAAAATTAGTACCATCAAAAAAACCAATTCCCCAATCCTTTACCATGCAGAACACCCTTTTTGAGGCATCAAAAGCAATATTGAATTCAGATTCTGTTAAAGGAGGGTCGTTTTTTCTAGAAAAGTAAAAGCGTTTAAATATATCATTTTTCTTGTCATATCTATTTATGCCATGCATTGTTAATACCCATATTTGACCTTTATTATCTTCTCCAATTTTTAATATAACCTGATTACTCAGGCTATTCTCATTAGCTAACTCAGGTCTAAATATTTTAAAATTACCTCCATCATATCTATTCAAACCGTCCCAAGTACCAATCCAAAGTAAGTTTTCAGAATCTTGAAATATGGTATTTACAGAACTGTTGGAAAGTCCTTTGGTATTATCTAATTGTTCAATAAAATAATTTACCTCTAAATTTTTTGGTGATTCTTCAAAATTTAAATTGGTAGTATCGTTAATTTCAACATTAACATCTAATTGAAGGTTTGATGGAGTTATACTTAAATCAATTGATGCTTGTTTATTATTGCATGAAATAACAAGTGAAGTTAAAATAGCAAAAAACAAAATTTTAGTTTTCAAACTTTAAAATTAAAGACTTTTCAAAAATATCTTGTTTTAGCTTAGAAACCTAAATAATTCATTAATTATCTGAATAACTAAAAATTTTAATTTTTTAGATTCTAAAAATAAAGTTTGAAATGAAAGTATTATTTACCAAAATTCATATAAACTAATTATGTGAAAAATACCTTTTTTAAAATAGCTGATTTAAAAAAATTCAACAATTTTTTTAAGAGTTATAATAATGAAACTTGTTATAATTGTGAATATGTTAAAGGTTTCAAGAATATACGCGAAATATCATTCATCGCATTCTTATACTCTTCTAGTTTAACAATTCGCTGCCATTCAGGATGTGGGCCAAACTTAGACCAAGCTTTTTCATGTTCTTCCTTATTCTTAAATGCTAATAAATATGTTAAGCAAGGCATTTGATTACCCGAAATGTTTTCACCAAAAAACACGGTATTAAGTCCTACATCATTAAAAATGGCAAACTCACTATCGTTAAACATTTTTACTTTTCTACGAAGCGCATCTTCATTATGACTTTCGTAAATGCGTAATTCAAAAAATTCCGAATCATCTGCTGGTTTATCTAAATTAGGAAATCCTGAAACAGACCTAATAAATATACTTTCAATTCGCTTAAACGGAGTCTTTTCTGATGGTGTTTCCCAATACGTTTGTGCGTCTAATTTAAACTGAGTATCATTTTTTAAGGCATCTGTAACATCTTGATGCGCTTGCATATTTTGATAAGATATCAATAAGTATATTTTCTTTGGCAAAGTTTCACCCGATTCTTCAAATGCTCCAACATTGTTTACACCTTCACGATTTAAAGCGGGAATAAGCGCCTTTTCAAAATAATCATGCAATATATTAGCTGGCTTAAAAAATTCCATTTCATAAACCCGAAGTTCATAAATTTCGTTTTGACCATAGGTATATTTAAAAAAGAAAAGCACAAAAATAAATAGGATTGGTCTTAACATAATAGAAGTCTTTAATTTTAAATATGAAAAAAATAAAGATACTAATTTTAATACATATTGTTAAGCATAAAAAAAGCTTCATATCTCTATGAAGCTAAGTTAGTAGCGGGGACTGGACTCGAACCAGCGACCTTCGGGTTATGAGCTTTGACATCTTTACACCATATTTTATCTTTTTACTTCATTATCAATGTATTAACTAATTGTAAATTTTATTCATACTCAATTAAAACCATCTAGAATCAAACTATTCTGTACCTATTCTGTACCCCTTTTTAAATTATTTTATTATCTTTACATAGTATAATTCTTAAGAATATGTGAAAATTCAAAAATATTAAGAAGATAAATTCTGTACCCCTTTTTTAATTATTATTTATTCTACTCAAAATTAATTTTATGGCAGCAATAAAAATTGTTAGACGAAAAAATAAGCAACGGAAAGATGGTACCGCTCCTTTAGCATTACGAATTAGTCAAGATTACAAAACTAACTATTGTTTTATTGGTCAATATGTTTTAGAAAAAGATTGGGATGAGGAGAAATGTAGAGTTAAACGTTCACACCCCAATTCTAAAAAGCTTAATAATTATTTATTAAAAAAAATGACTG
Organism: Lutibacter flavus; assembly: GCF_900188355.1. Lineage (GTDB taxonomy): Bacteria > Bacteroidota > Bacteroidia > Flavobacteriales > Flavobacteriaceae > Lutibacter > Lutibacter flavus. The sequence goes on along the minus strand of NZ_FZNX01000004.1, from coordinate 259,700 downwards.
AAGCCAATGATATTTCTTTCGACGTATATAATCGAATTTCCAGTAAAGAGCTAAAAAAGAAAGTTGTAGGTCTAGGTGGGCAAAAATCATTTTTTGCAGTTGCTGCAGAAAGAATTGAAAACAAATATAATCAAAATATATTTTCAGTTGCAAAATCAGAATTATCCATTCTTTATAACATAGAAGAATTTGTTAATTTAAAAAGCTCCTCAAAAAAAACAGATGTAATAAATGCTATAAAGAACCGTAGAAAAGAAAGAATCAGTAAAGGTAGAAAACACGAGTTTAATCTTCTGAATGCTGTTGAGTATTTTGAAAAAAATAAAACCCTAAATTTCCAAGATATTGATGAAACCTTTATAAAAAAATATAAAAGTTTTTGCACCATATATCTAAAACAAAAAACTCGAACAATTTCAAATCAACTTATTTTTATTCGTACCCTATTTAACATAGCAATAAAAGAAAACAATATTGGTGCTAAGTTTTATCCCTTTGCCAATGAAAAGGAGAAAATCAGAATAGGATCAAGTAATAAAATTGGGTTAACTATAGAAGAAATTGAGCGTATTGAAACTTTAAATTTTGAAAAATTGTCTTCAATTTGGCACACTCACAATGTTTGGCTTATAGCATTCTATTTTGCAGGTATTCGCATTTCTGATATTGTTCAATTAAAATGGTCCGATTTTAAAAATAATCGACTTTTTTATGTTATGAATAAAAATGAAAAACCAATAAGTTTAAAAATTCCTGATAAAGCAGCTGTTATTCTAGAAAATTATAAGGAAAACCGTAAACAAAATAACGGTTATGTTTTTCCTTTTTTACAAAATACTGATTCCAATAATACAGAAGATATTTTTATTAAAACAAGAAATGCAACAAAACTATTCAATAAATACTTAAAGAGAATTGCACTTCAATGTAATATCAAAAAAAATCTAACTAACCATATTGCTAGACATAGTTTTGGTAATATTGCGGGAGATAGAATACACCCGTTAATGTTGCAAAAATTATATAGACATAGCGACTTGAAAACAACACTTAACTATCAAGCCAACTTTATTCATAAAGAAGCAGATGAAGCTTTAGATAGTGTTATAAATTTTTAGAAATGACTCGTCATAAAAAATTTACAGTTTAATTACTTAATCTTATTATAAAATTACAATTGAAATTTAATCCTCCAATTCCTCTAAAGTTTGTTTTTTTTAAGTTATGGTTGTTTTTCATAAGAATAAAATCTTGATTAGTTCTTGATTCTCAGTTTGACAGGCAAGTTTTATTTTATAATTAAATTTTGACCTCTAATTATTATAATTATTTGGCATTCGAAATTTAATTACTATGGAAGACAAAACTGTTATTACTCCAATTGTTATTATGTCATTCAAGGTAAAACAAATGAGCAATACCCCACAAATAATCGCTCCAGAGCAGTATAGTTAATATTTCGCCATAATCTAAAGATACTAATACTCCTACCCTTTGTCTTGAGTGAATTGTGTATGTATGCGTTGATAGATAAAAATTTGATTAACACCCTAAACTAAAGGGGGTAAATAGCTGCGATGATTACAATATTTTATCATTGTAATTCATTGATAATATTTTCTTGGTAAAAGCCTCTATATCATTACATCGTTTAAATTATTAATTTTATACAAACATTTGATGACACTTATTATTGGTTACCCTTATAATTATGTTTTATGGAACTAAATGGAACGTATTGCGAACACCTTATTACCTGCACGGATGTTTGTGGTTTGTTGTGTTTATTCTTATGGAAACGGATTTAAAAGCGCAAAGGCAAAAAGTAAGTTTTTTTATTTACTCAATTTTAAAATTCGAAAGGCTCCTTGAATTACTAACACAAAAACAATTGTACCAATAATTAAATCAGGTTTAGAAGAGTTTAACCAGTTTACTAACAGCCCTGCTGAAATAACACCTAAATTGATAATCACATCGTTTGAAGTGAAAATCATACTAGCTTTCATATGTGCTTCTTCTTTGCTTTTTGATTTTTGTAAAATGTAAAGGCAAATTCCGTTTGCGATTAATGCAAAAATCGAAACAATAATCATTGTTGAAAAATTGGGTAATTTTTCCTCTCCAAAAAATCGTCTTAATACTTCAATAAAGCCAATAACTGCCAATGTAATTTGGAAATAGCCTGCTATTTTTGCTATCCGTTTTTTCTTTATCACTGTTCCTCCAACTGCAAACAGACTAATTCCGTAAACAAAGCTATCTGCTAGCATATCTAAACTATCAGCAACAAGGCCCATTGATTTTGAAATAATTCCAGTTGTCATTTCAATAATAAAAAAGGCAAAATTTATGATAAGTACAGACCAGAGCAATTTCTTTTGACTCTTGTTTTCTTCGAAATTTACTTGTTCAGTATCTTCAGTTGAAATCTTCTTTCCTCCTAAATTTAAATCAATAACTGATTTCTCAACGAGATCTATTTCTCCAGTATGAAAAACTGTCAATTTTCGATTAGGTATGTCAAATTTCAAATTAGCTATTTCGGAAATTCCATACAATTTCATTCGGATTAGGTTTTCTTCTGAAGGACAATCCATTTTGGTAATTTCAAATATTGTTTTTTTCATAATAATTAACAACAAGTTTTATTTTCTTGAATTGGTGGACAAAGTACAGTTCCGTATGAACAATACACACAGCAATCACCTTGATTTGGTTGAGAATTGTTTTACTCTTTTACATTAATTTCTTAAAAAAAAATAAACAATCAGATTAATCCCAACTCATTCTTTGTAATCTAACTGCATTTAAAATTGCTAATAAAGCCACTCCTACATCTGCAAAAACTGCTTCCCACATTGTTGCCAAACCACCTGCTCCCAAAATCAGTACAATGACTTTAACACCAAATGCTAAAATGATATTCTGCCAAACAATTTTTCGTGTAGAACGACTTATTTTAATAGCTCTAACAACTTTTGAAGGTTGGTCTGTTTGAATAATAACATCTGCTGTTTCAATAGCCACATCACTACCTAAACCACCCATTGCAATACCAACGTTACTTGCTGCTAAAACAGGTGCATCGTTAATACCATCACCAATAAAAGCTACTTTATTTTCGGGATTTTTCTTTAAAATTTCAACTTCATTCAATTTATCTTCTGGTAGTAAACCACCTTTAGCATTTTCAATATTCAACTCTTTAGCTACTTGTTGCGTAATGGAATCCTTGTCACCAGAAAGCATCATAATATTTTTGATACCCACTTTATGTAACGCAGTAATCGTTTCTTTGGCATCCTTCTTTAATTCATCTGCTATGACCACATAACCTACAAATTGATTTTCGATTGCTACCAAAACGATAGATTCTACAATAGATTCCGTTTCAGATGGAACATCAATATTATTGGTAGTCATTAAGGCTTTATTTCCTACTAAAACTGTTTTACCATTTACAATACCTTTTAAACCTTTACCTGCAATTTCAGAAACGTCTTGTGTTTCAAAATCTTCTCCTTCTGCTTTATACTCTAAAATTGCTTTTGCAATTGGATGTGTGGATTGCTCTTCCATCGCCATTAAGTATTGCATAAATTCGGTCTCATTCCAATCGATTGCTTTTACTTCTTTGATTTTGAAAACACCTTTGGTAACTGTACCTGTTTTGTCCATTACCAAAGTATTTATTTTGGTCATTACATCTAAAAATGAAGCACCTTTAAATAAGATTCCATTTTTTGAAGCTGCTCCCAATCCACCGAAATAACCTAATGGAATTGAAATCACTAACGCACAAGGACAAGATATTACCAAGAAAATTAATGCTCTGTATAACCAATCTCTAAAGACATAATCATCTACAAAAAAGTAAGGTATAAAAGTAACACCAATAGCTAAAAACACAACAATTGGTGTGTAAATACGAGCAAACTGTCTGATAAATAATTCTGTTTTAGATTTACGTGCTGTAGCATTTTGAACCAAGTCTAATATTCTCGCAATAGAACTGTCTTCAAACTTATTGGTTACCTCAACTTCAATAACGCTTTCTAAATTAATACTACCTGCGTACACCTTTGCTTCTTTCTGAATTGAATCTGGTTTGCTCTCGCCTGTTAATGCTGCGGTGTTTAGAGATGCTTTTTCAGATAATAAAATACCATCCAATGGAATTTTTTCACCAACACGAATTTGAATTTTCTCTCCAATATTTACATCTTCTGGCGAAACACTCGTGTAATCACTATCACGAAACACATTGGCTTCTTTTGGGCGAACATCCAATAATGCTTTGATATTTCCTTTTGCTCTATTGACCGCTGCATTTTGGAATAATTCACCTACTGCATAAAACAACATTACTGCAACCCCTTCTGGATATTCTCCAATGACAAATGCTCCAATAGTAGCAATAGACATTAAAAAGAACTCTGTAAAGAAATCCCCTTTTTTAATACTTTTCCAGCCTTCTTTGATTACTGGAAAGCCTACAGGTAAATATGCGATACTGTACCAAGCAATACGAATCCAATCCTTAAAAAAGGAAACATCGAAATAATCTAATCCTATTCCAATAATAAGCATTGTAAAACTTATGATTGCAGGAACATAGGCTTTTAAACTATTTGATGTACTCCCGTGATTATGACCATCATCGTGACTGTGTTCATCTTTAGATTTGGGTTTTAAATCTCTTAAAATAACTTTCTTCTTTTTCATCAAGTTTTGTTTTAACAACAACTTTTGTTTTGTTGAATTGGTGGACAAGGAACTGTTCCATATGAGCAATACACACAACAATCACCTTCTCTTGGTTTGAGAACTGTTTTGCAATTCTCACATTCATAAAAGAATTGACAAGCATTTGTTGGCATATCTTCTTCTTTTTTATGACCACAATTAGGACAAGTGATTTCTGATTTTAAAATCGTTTTCATTAATTTTCTTTTTATACCGATTACTTTATATCTTTTTAAAATTATTACTTTAATTATTAATATTTATATCCAACGTCTTACCTTTTTTAAATACTCTAAATATTCATTTTCAAATTCTCGTTTTAAAAATGCTTCTTCTAGTCTTATTTGTGTGTTGATACTTGTTGTGGATAATGAGATTACTAATAGTGTAAAGGCATTTGGAATTAACAGAAACAGCCCAATATTAGCAATTATAATTCCAAGGAAAATTGGGTTTCTTGAAATTGAAAATAATCCTTTTGTTATTAATATTGTCTTGTTTTTCTCATCTATCCCAATTCTCCACGAATTAGCCATTTGTGATTGAGCAATCCAAACTACGATTAGAGAAATAATTAAAAATCCCCAACCTACTTTAGATAAAGTGTCATTTTCTAAATACCAAAAAGGAAGTAAATACTTGTACCATTCAATTTTAAAAGCATAAATACTTACAACGATTAGCTCCAAAAAAGAAATTATTGAAAATATTTTACCATTATAACCGTGTGCATCATCTGTTTTGTTGAAGGTTAAGGGATTTATCCCCGTTTTTTTCCAAAGTAGTAAAGACCTTAATACAAAGACAAGTAAGAAATAAACTATTAAGTACATAAATAAATACATTGATTCTTATTTTAACTTTTGTTATTACAAAATTGTTATAAAAATCAATGCAATGGAAGTGCAATTATTATCCACTACACTTATCACAAATACCCTTTACCACTAAGTTTACATTTTCTGAAATAAAACCATCAGGAACTGTTATTTTCGGAATTTTGTTTTCCGTTAGACAAATAGTTTTGTTACAGTTTGTACAATGAAAGTGCAAATGCAAATCAGTTTCAATTTCACAATTACAATCCTTTTCACACAGTGCATACTTTGTTATTCCTGTGCCATCATCAATTTGATGGACAATGTCTTTTTCTTCAAAAGTTTTAATTGTACGGTATAAGGTAGTTCTATCTGCTTTTTCAAAAGCATTTTCTATATCACTCAATGTTACTGCAACCTCTTTTTCTACTAGGAACTTATAAATTAACATACGCATTGCAGTAACGCGTATGTTTTTTGATTCTAGTATTTGTTCTATTGTTTCCATAATTAATGTTCGTGTTCAGCTTCACCTTTTTTCATTTCAGCAATGAGGTAGTAGGCGTTATTATAAGCAAATTTTGTTTTTGCTTTTACCTCTTCAGCAAATTTAATTGACACCCAATTATCACTTTTTTCACCAATAAATACTTCTATAGGTTTAAAGCTCCATTTGTTATTTTCTTTTTCTACAGAGAAAACATAAAATTTATCTCCATCATTGATGACAGCACTTTCAGGTAATGCTTTTGTTTGGGCACTTTTAACTTGTATTTTACCTTGAATATACATTCCTGGAATTAAGTTTCCTATTTTATTTTCTATTTCTGCGTGCAGGTGAACTGCCTTAGGGTTGTCTTCAAAAGTTTTTCCTACTGAATTTATGGTTGCTGTTAATTCCGTATTGGGTATTGATTGTACCATAAAGCTAACTTTTTGTCCTTTTTTTACTTTATACACATCTTTCTCAAAAACCATAAAATCTGCGTGTACGTATTTTGTATTTACAATTTCAAATAAGTCGGTTTGAGGCTCAACATATTGGCCAATTTTCACCTCTACCTTTTGTACAAAGCCTTCAATTGGGCTGCGCAAAGTGATTTGTTGGGCAATTGAGCCATTGCGAATTGAAGCTGTATTGATATTTAGTAATTGCAATTGCGCTGTCAAACCATTAACCATTGCTTTTGAAGCATTGTATTCTGCTTCAGCCTTTTGGAAATTAGCACCAGAGCCTACACCAGCATCATATAATTTTTGTTGACGTTCATAATCTTTTTTTAGAAAAACACTATTACTATAGGCATTTAAGTAATCTGTTTGAAGTTTTATAATATTAGGATGTGAAAGGTATGCTACTACTTGATTTTTATTTACTTTGTCGCCTTCAATGACTTTAATAGCTACTACATTAGCACCTACAACAGAAGTTATAGCAGCTTCATTTTGTGGTGGTACTTCTAAGGAACCATTCACTTCAATATAGCCACTCATATTTCGTAATGTAAGCGTATCAGTTTTCATTTTAAGTGCTTCAAACTGTTGTTGAGAGAGCATTACTTCTTCCTCATCGTGTTCTTTGTTTACTTCAGTTTTAGGTTCTTTATTTTGTGAATGATCATTATTCACGTTGTGTTTTTCTTTATTGCCACAGGCAGTACTAAAAATGACTATTATTGCTATAGTTAGGATTTTATATAATCTATTTTTCATTGTCTTATTGATTAAAAAATTGTAATTGAAATGTACTTTGTAAATAATTGATTAATGCTTCTTGCGCTTCTAGTTCAGATTGAATGGCTTCTTTTATCAATTGCGTAAATGCCGTATAATCAATTTCCCCTTCTTTGTATGCCAATAAAGCACCCGATTTTTGTTCTTTTGTTACTACGAGTACTTTATTTTTATAAAACTCCCAAGTAGCTTTCCATTTTTTATAATTCTCGCGTGCTTGTACATATTTCGATTGTACTTCCCTTTTTTTGAATTGCAGATTTGTTTCAGCAATTTCCTTTTCTATTTTAGTCGTTTTTATTTGGGCTTTGTTAGTGCCGGATAAAAAGGGGATTGAAATACCAGCTTGATAGCTATAAAACCCTGAATTACCTTCAACTTTAAGTAAACCACCTTGCAGATTGAATTTAGGTAAATTATTTGTTTTAGCAGCTTTGAAATTTGCTTCTGCTTCACTTACTCTATTTTGTGATATGCTATATAAAGGATGTTGTTCAATTTGAAAAGTATTATTGTCAGTATCCAAACTAGCTTTAAACTCATCTGAAACGGTATAGAGTTCCTCTGAAATTAACCATAGATTTAATTGCTGTAATGCAATTATATAATCACTATAAGCTTGTGCTTTTTTACTTTGTATTTGTAAAGCTTGGTTTTTAGCTGCCGAATACTCTAATTTTGAAATCGCTTCTACTTCATAATTTAAAGCTACTGCTTGTTCAAAGTTGGTGTAAATTGCATCTAGCTCATAAAAAAGATTGTATTTTCTTTTCATTTGGTAACAATATGCCCACGCTTTTTTTACTTCCAATTCTAATTCCAATTCAGATAATTGATAGGCTTTTTGTGCTAATTGAATACGTTGTTCCTGTAATCGTTTTTTTGCACCTATCCCAAATATGTCTATGTCGGATTGACCAAAACCAATAGTGGTATATATTCCATTTTCTTTGTTAATTTCTTCTCCACCTGTAAAAATTTCCGTTGTTCCAAAATCGTAAGCCGCAGCTTTTAGTTTTTGTTGCTTTGTAATTTCTAATTGTTTTTGCTTTAAAAGAGGGTAGTTGAATTTCGATAATTTAACAGCTTCGTCTAAAGAAATTTTGGGAAGCGTATTTATTTTCTCTTGTGAAATTACCTGTGTTGGAATGGCTAATGTAAATACCAATAAAGCTGTAGCTATTACCGCCTTTTTATTCATCTTAAATTTTAAAGAATTATTTTCTACCCAATGGTATAATATAGGTAATACAAATAAAGTTAGTAAGGTAGAGGTTAACAAGCCACCAATAACTACAGTTGCTAATGGACGTTGTACTTCTGCACCAGCTGAAGCAGAAACAGCCATTGGTAGGAAACCTAGAACATCTGTAAATGCTGTTAACATAATAGGTCTGATTCTTCTTTTTGTACCTTCTAATATTCTGTCTTTTAAATTGGTTACACCTTCATCCTTTAACTCGTTTAGACCACTTACCATTACTAAACCATTTAAAACTGCAACACCAAATAGGACAATAAAACCTACACCTGCTGATATACTAAATGGCATATCACGTAACCATAAAGCTATAACACCACCAATGGTTGCCATAGGAATTGCGATGTAAATCATTAATGTTTGCGGTAAGGATTTTAGGGCAAAGTATATTAAGATAAAAATGAGTAATAATGCAATAGGTACAACTGTTTGTAAACGATTACTAGCACGTTCTAGATTTTCGAAAGCACCACCATAACGAATAAAATAACCTGATGGTAATTCTAATTGCGCATCTAATTTTGATTTTAACTCTGTAACTAGTGATTTTACATCACGGCCTCTTACATTAATACCTACATAAGTTCTTCTGTTTGTATTATCTCTGCTTATTTGCATAGGTCCTGCTTTATAGGATATTTCAGCAACTTCACGTAGAGGAATTTGAGCACCTGAAGGCAAGTTGATAAACAAATTTTGAACGTCGGTAATGTCTTTTCGGTTTTGAGCGTTGAGACGTACTACCAAATCAAAACGTTTCTCACCTTCAAAAATCACACCAGCGTTTCCTCCTGCAAATGCCGATTGCACCATTTTGTTGAGGTTGTTTATTTGAAGCCCATATTGTGCTAATTTATTTCTATTGTAAACAATGGTCATTTGTGGTAAACCTGTAGTAGCTTCTGCTTTCATATCGCCAATACCTTCAGTACCTGCAATAATTTTAGCTATTTCTTCAGCTTTTTGAGATAGGATGTCAATGTCTTCTCCATAGAGTTTAATTGCAATGTCCTCTCTAACTCCTTCGAGCAATTCATTAAAACGCATTTCGATAGGTTGTGTAAACTCATAATTTACACCAGGAACGATTTCAACCGCTTCTTTCATTTTATCAATCAATTCATCTTTTGTTTCAGCTGTTGTCCATTCGCTTTTAGGTTTCAGAATTACAAATACATCCGCTAAATCCATCGGCATTGGGTCTGTTGGTATTTCGGCTACACCAATACGACTTACAATTTTATCAACCTCTGGAAATTTTGATTTTACAATTTGCTCTATTTTAGTGGTAGTTTCAATAGTTTCTGTAAGTGAACTACCAGGTTTTAAAATAGCATGAAAAGCAATATCACCTTCATCGAGTTGTGGAATAAATTCTCCGCCCATTCGTGTAAACATAAAGACGGCTAGTGCAAATAGTCCTATCGCAACACCAATTATAAGTTTTCCTTTTTGCAAGGCTTTTTCTAATAATGGTTGGTATTTGTTTTCTACCCAATGCACAAATTTATCACCATATGATTTTTTATCTGATTTAGGAACTCTTAAAATTAAAGCAGACATCATTGGCACATAGGTTAGGCAAAGTAACATTGCGCCAATCATAGCGAAAATAAAGGTTAACGCCATTGGTTTGAACATTTTACCTTCAATACCTTGTAAGGCTAAAATTGGTAGAAATACTATAAGGATGATCAACTGACCAAAAAAAGCTGCATTCATCATTTTTTTAGATGCTGAAGATGCTATGCTATCACGTTCTTTTGAGGATAACTTTTTCTTTTTAAGTATTTGTGATGCGATTAAGAATACCGTAGTTTCAACTATAATAACAGCACCATCCACAATAATACCAAAGTCGATTGCTCCTAAACTCATTAAGTTAGCCCAAACATCAAAAACATTCATTAAGATAAATGCAAATAATAAGGACAATGGAATGGTTGATGCAACGATTAAACCACCACGCCAATTACCTAACAAGAAGATTAGTACAAATATTACAATTAATGCACCTTCAGTAAGATTAGTTGCAACAGTAGAAGTTGTTTCGCCTATTAATTTGCTTCTATCTAAAAGCGGTTCAATAACTACACCTTCAGGTAAAGATTCTTGAATTAGCTCCATTCTTTCCTTCACATTGTCTATCACATCATTGGAATTAGCTCCTTTAAGCATCATTACCAAACCACCCACAACTTCGCCTTCACCATCTTGTGTTAAAGCACCGTAACGAATGGCAGCACCAAATTGTACTGTAGCAATATCATTAATAGTAACAGGAATATTATTAACTGTTTTTACCGTAATTTTTTTAATATCTTCTAAACTACGCACCAATCCTTCACCACGAATAAAATTAGCTTGATGATTTTTTTCGATATAAGCACCACCAGTATTTTGGTTATTTGCTTCAAGAGCTTCAAATACATCAGCAATAGTTAAACCTATCGACTTTAAATCGTTAGGATCAACAGCTACTTCGTATTGTTTTATTTTTCCACCTATAGCATTTACTTCTACAACACCATCAACCATTGCCATTTGGCGTTGTACTATCCAATCTTGCATTGTTCGTAAATCGGAAATTGAATATTTATCCTTAAACGCTGGTTTTACTTTTAATGTATATTGATATATTTCACCTAATCCTGTTGAAATAGGACCCATTTTAGGTTCTCCAAAACCTTCAGGGATTTGTTCTTTTACTTCATTTAGTTTTTCTGCTACTAATTGACGAGGTAGATATGTTCCCATATCGTCATCGAAAACAATGGTAACAACTGATAAACCAAAACGTGAAATTGAACGAATTTCTTCAACATTTGGAAGGTTACTCATTGCAACCTCCACAGGATAGGTGATTATTTGTTCAATATCTTCTGTCCCTAAATTCGGGGACTGTGTAATTACTTGTACTTGATTATTTGTAATGTCTGGAACGGCATCAATAGGTACTTTGGTCATACTCCAAATACCTGCTCCAATAATGGTAAGCGTAAGCAAACCAATAATGAATTTGTTATTGATTGAAAAATCAATGATTTTATTTATCATAAAAAATGTATTAATTCAGTTAAACTATTTGATATTAGCCATTATTAAAGCTAAAAATCAAAATGATAAAAACCTTTTATGGTTCTTTTGAGGATATAGTTATCCTTTAAAAACTGAATTAAACTTGGGGTGGTTGTAGGATAGTAGGATAGTAGTCTTTTTCCAATCTATATAAAAAATGAATTTCTTCTGCAGCAGTAAATGTACTTAAAACATCATAATCCATTATATTAAAATTTGTAAAACTAATTTGGCAACATTGACAACTGCAAAATGGCGAACAAAAATCACCTTCTTGATGTTGATGGTTATCATCCATATCTTGCGAAATTTCTGTTTTCACTTGATAATTTGGTGATTCATAATCTTCGCAAGGCACTAAATTAAGTGCAAAGATGTAAATTGATAATATAGCTGCTATAAATTTCACTTAGACAAAGATATAAATTATTTTATGCAATGGTTGTGCAAAAAAACGAAATTTAGGTATATGGGTGTTTAGTTGTACTTTATGTAAACCGATTTGTTGGCTGTAGGAATTATGAGACCCTTCGAGAACCCTTCGACAAGCTCAGGGTGACATATTTTATTAGAAATACTTCCGGGAATGAGGGTGTTATTTACCTGTTATTTTTCTTAATTTTTTATTTTTTTCTTTATAAAGAGCAGCTAAATCGATTACTTGAAGTGAATATTTCCCTAATGGATTGTACATTGTTAAATTATTAATATAACTACGAATATTGTTTATAGCTATGCTTAAGCCTGAGATATGAATTAAATCTTCTTTTTGTTTTTGAGCAATTATTTTAGCTTCATTAATTTCAAATATTGAAACCCCTTCAATAAACATTTTATATCCTGGTAAGGCGTTTTTAATGTTGTTGATTTCAATTTTTACAATTATGAAAATTTGACCGTATTTTATATTTTTAATGATATAGAAGGCATATTTTTACTAAAGGTTTTAGTAAAATAGTTGGCTTTTTTGTTAGGTGAATAAAATTAAAGATACAGGTCACAAAAAATACCAATATATACTATTTATAAAAATAGTATATTTGTCCCTATGCAAAAAAACAATCACATAAAAGCATTTTTCTTTTTAGGGATCTTCTCTATGCTTTTATTGCATCAAGGATTGGCTCATTGGCATCATGAACACGACATTGAACGTACATCTAAGATAGTTGCGCATAGCGATGCACACAATCACCATCACGATGTTCCAGAAAAAGAAAGTCATAACAATTGGTTTTTAGATTTGTTTTTGGAAATACATGTGCATTCAGTAGTAGCTAATGAAATACTGATAATAAACGAAAGGAGCATAAAACAACTCGATGTTAAAAAGGATATAAGTACTTATTTTTCTGATTATTATTCTATTAGTTTTATAGATTATGATAAAGTCGAAAAAATAAAGGACTATCAACCACCCAATAAATATTTAAACTCATATCGCTCTTCCCTCGATTCACGAGGCCCACCAAGTTTAGGTTAATCGTTTAGGGATACTTACTTCTGAGTTAGTAGTCCTTTTTATAAATTTAGATTAAACCTAAAAATTACAAACAATGAATAAACTAATAGTATTCGCAATTTGCGGATGCCTGTCCTTTGTTAGTGGTTTCTCTCAAACTAAAAATTTAGAGGAATTACTTAACCAAATAAAACAAAACAATACCGAGTTAAAAGCCTATCAATCTTTTATCGATGGGCAAAACTTGCAAAATAAAAGTGGTAATAATTTGCCAGACCCACAGCTTTCGGGTTATTATTTACCTTTTAGCGAACACCAAGGTAAAGATTACACCGAATTTGAAATTTCACAATCCTTCGAATTTCCAACGGTGTATGCTGCTCGAAACAAGTGGAATGCATTAAAAGAAGATCAGTTTCAAACAGCATTTACCAAAAAACGACAGGAAATTCTTTTAAAAGCAAAACAAGGCTTAATTAACTTCTATATACTTCAAAAGCAAAAAACTATTGAAGTCCATAGAAAAAAACAAAGTAAACAAGTACACGAGCAAATGCAAGAACTGTTCAACAAAGAACAGGTAGGCATTTTAGACCTCAACAAAGCCAAATTAGCTTGGATTCAAGAACAATTTGTAGTAGAACAATTAGAAGCTGAAATCCAAAATCAAATTACGGTTTTGCAAACTTTAAATGGTGAGCAATCGCTTGAATTGGATAACTTGCAATTGGATATTCCTTTTGAATTACAAACCATTGAAACACTATGGACAGAGAAATTGAAAAAAGACTCCAAACTTTTGGAGTTGCAGGCTAATGAAGCGTCAGCACTACAAAATGTAACACTCGAAAAGAATAAAATTTTACCCAACCTTGCTTTAGGCTATAATTACCAAGGTGTAAATGGCGACAATTATTCTGGTGTTTATGGTGGTTTGTCCATTCCGTTATGGAGCAGCAAAAACAAAGTGAAGGCAGCACAAGCAAATTATGAGTACCAACAATCCAGTTCGCAAGTGGTTAAGCAACTATTGTATGCAAAATTGCAACAGGAGTATAATCAGTATCAATTGTTGTTAAACAAATACACCGAATATCAAAATACCATTGAGAATCTGAACAGCGAAGATTTGCTTTTCAAAGCTTATAATTTAGGCGAATACTCCTTTTTAGAATATTATATGGAAGTGCAGTTTTATCGGAATGCAACAGACAAAATGCTGCAAATGGAAAAAGAATTACAGCTTTTACAAGCACAATTATTAATACATCAACTTTAACAATTTAAAAATCTAAAACAATGAAATCAATGATTCACGAACACCTTAAAACAAATAAACTTATTGTGAGTAAAACAGTATCAAAATATCTAATGGCATTATTGGTAATATCAGCAATAAGTTTTTCAGGATGCAGAGACACAAAAAAAGAGAAAACAGAAGAAGAACACGGACACTCTCACGATGACGATTCAGACCACACACACGAACACGAAGAAGTGAAACAAGAAGAATTTACAGTAGGTAAAGATTCTTTAAAAACTGAAGAAAAAACGCATACTCACGAAAACGGAGAAAAACACCACGACCACTAAAATTAAAACAAATGAAGAAGTATTTAATAATTGTACTTGCCTTAACGGCAATAGCTTGTAAGCAAAATAATGAAGATAATCACGCCCACAATCCAGACGGAAGTCACGTAGGCGAAGAAATACCTCGAATGGATTATACCATTTGGACAGACCAAACCGAGTTGTTTGTAGAGTTTCCTGTACTCATTGTTGGGCAACCCAGCAAATTTGCAGCGCATTTTACGGTAATGGACGGACACCAACCTGTGCGTGAAGGGTCGGTTACAGTAAGTTTAATAAAAGGAGACAAAGGCATTCGTGCCACAGGAGAAAGTCCGTCATCCCCAGGAATATTCTCTCCCATCATTCAGCCAAAGGAAGCGGGAATACATCAATTGGTATTCGACCTTTCTACACCACAATACACCGATAAAATTGTGATTAAAGATGTAATGGTGTATGCCAATTTAGATGAAGCCAACAAAGCAATTGACGATGCAGGAGATGATGGTTCCATTTCCTTTTTAAAAGAACAGGCTTGGAAAATAGATTTTCAAACCGCACCAGTCATTAAAGGTGAAATTTATGATGTGATTAATACTTCAGGTGTTTGGACACCTGCACAGGGTTCAGTAAAAACATTGGTCGCAACTGCCAATGGTACAGTAAATTTTGCCACAACTAACCTAACGGAAGGAACGGAAGTTAAGCAAGGTCAATTACTTATGAATGTAAGCAGCAAAGGATTAACAAGCAATAATTTAAGCGCAGAAATAGCTAAAGCCAAAGCGAACTACGACCAAGCCACATCAGAATACGACAGAAAAAAGGAACTTTACGAGAGTAAAATTATTCCAAAGTCTGAATTTGAAAAAGTAGAGAGTAACTACAACATTGCAAAATCGCAATACCAATCTCTTGCTTTAGGTGTGTCTGATGGTAGCAAACAAATTAGAGCCCCTTTTAATGGGTTTATAAGAAGTGTAAATATTGCTAATGGCGATTACGCAGAACAAGGAACCGTTTTAATAAGTGTAGCGACCGAACAATCAAAAGTTCTAAAATCGCAAATAGCACCTACTTATGGTTTAACGATGCAAAACATTAAAGGTGTTTGGTATCAAACTGAAGAAGGTCAATGGAAAAGCATTAGAGATTCAGAAGGAGAAATACTATCCATATCTAAAGATATTGAACATAATAATCCACTTATTTCGGTCTATGCTCAAGTAAATGATCCTATTAAAGTTCCAAATGGTAGCTTAACCCAAGTACAAATTGCTATGGGTAACGCAATTCAAAACACAATGATTCCAGTGAATGCATTGTTGGAGGATTATGGAAGTTATTCGGTTATGGTTCAGCTTTCAGGAGAAAGTTTTGAAAGACGACCTGTTAAAATAGGAAAACGTAATGGCAAGAATGTAGAAATTCTACAAGGCCTAAAAGTTGGCGAAGTGGTAGTAACCATAGGCGCATATCAAGTTAAAATGGCTTCAATGTCTGGTTCTACACCTGCACACGGTCACGAACATTAAAAACGAAGAGAAATGTTAAACAAAATATTATCAATTTCACTTCAAAACAGATTGCTCATTTTATTGGGAGCAGTTGCATTGAGTGTGTTGGGTATTTATTATGCACGTACAATGAACGTGGATGTATTCCCAGACCTAACAGCACCAACGGTAACCATCCTTACCGAAGCCCACGGAATGGAATCTGAAGAAGTAGAAAAATTAGTAACCTATCAATTAGAAACTGCCTTAAACGGTTCGCCAAATGTAAGGCGAATTCGTTCATCATCAGCAGCAGGTATTTCCATTGTTTGGGTAGAATTTGAATGGGGAACCGATATTTATCGCGCACGCCAAATTGTTAGTGAGCGAATTCCGATGGTACGTGAGAATTTACCCGAAGGTATTGGCGCACCAACAATGGCACCTATTTCATCTATTATGGGTGAAATAATGCTCTTGGGTGTTACTTCAGATAGTTTGTCGCCAATGGAATTACGAACCTTATCAGATTGGACAATTAGACCACGTATTAAGGCGATTGGTGGTATTGCAAATGTGGTGGTCATTGGTGGCGATTACAAACAATACCAAGTATTTGCCAATCCTGAAAAGATGAAGCATTATAATGTAAGTCTTTCCGAATTGTTAGAAAACGTACAGGAAGCAAACAAAAATGCACCTGGTGGTGTAATTAACCAATATGGGAATCAATACATCATTAAAGGTAGCGGTAGAGCTTATGCGTTAGAAGATTTACGGGAAGCAGTCTTAAAACAAGTCAATGGTCAAACCATAAAAATTAAGGACGTGGCGACTGTGAAAATTGGAGCTGCCGATAAAATTGGTGATGGTTCATTAAATGCGAAACCAGCAGTTATTTTAACCATTTCAAAACAACCTGATGTAAATACGTTGGAACTGACAGACCTTTTGGATGAAGCCATTGCCGATTTACAAACAACGTTGCCAAAAGGTGTAACTATCAAAAATCACATTTTTAGACAGTCTGATTTTATAGAAGCATCCATTAGTAATTTAAATTGGACCTTACTGGAAGGTGCATTCTTTGTAATGATTATCCTTTTCATCTTTTTAATGAATTGGAGAACAACTTTAATATCATTATTGGCAATTCCAATTTCATTATTGGTATCCATTATCATTTTAAAATGGTTAGGTTATACTATTAACACAATGAGTTTGGGTGGTATGGCAATTGCTATTGGTGCTTTGGTAGATGATGCCATTATTGATGTGGAGAATGTATATAAACGCTTACGAGAAAATATTAAAAAGCCGAAAGCAGAACGACAATCAACAATTACAGTGGTGCGTGATGCATCAGTAGAAATACGAAGTTCAATTATAATTGCTACCCTAATTATTATTGTATCATTTATTCCATTATTCTTTTTAAGTGGAATGGAAGGGCGCTTATTACAACCGTTAGGTATTGCGTTTGTGACTTCGGTTTTAACATCATTAATAGTTGCGGTAACCGTAACACCAATTTTATGTTCTTATTTGTTAAAAAATGAAAAACTACTCCTCAAACGTTCAGAAGGTACGCGTGTTGAACGCTGGTTACAGAAAAAATATGGTAATCTGTTGCAACGAGCCACTAATATTCCAAAAACAATTATTGGAACTACAGTAATTGCATTTATCATTAGTATAGTAGTATTAACCCAATTAGGAAGAAGTTTTTTACCCGAATTTAATGAAGGCTCTTTAGTAATTAGTGTTGTTGGCCCACCAGCAATGTCTTTAGAAGAAAGTAATAAAACTGGGAAATTGATAGAAACTCTTTTATTGGATTTACCAGAAGTAGAAGTTGTTACTCGAAGACAAGGAAGAGCAGAATTAGATGAGCACGCGCAAGGCGTAAATGCTTCAGAAATTGATGTGCCTTTTATTCTGAAAGATAAAACCAAAGAAGAATTCTTTGAAGAAGTTCGAAGCAAATTAAGCATCGCACCAGGTGTAAATATAACATTGGGACAACCTATTGCACATCGCATTGACCATATGTTATCAGGTACACGTGCTAATATTGCCATCAAGATTTTTGGTTCAGATTTACAACGCTTGTTTGAAGTTGGTAAAAGCGTAGAACAGAACATTAAGGATATTGACGGATTAGCAGATGTTGCGGTAGATCAACAAATTGAAGTGCCACAAATTCGTATTAAACCAAAACGCCAGATTCTCGCAGCATATGGAATGACTGTTGGCAATTTAATGGAACAAGTAGATATTGCTTTTGCCGGAGAAGAAGCAGGCGAGATTTATGAAGGTCAGCACTATTTCGATTTAATAGTTCGCTACGAAAAACCTTTTAGGAATACTATTGAAAACATCAGTAATACTTTAATAAGTCTTCCTAATGGTGGGCAAACCATATTAGGTGAATTAGCAACCATTCAATCTGTAAGTAGTCCAAACACCATTAATCGTGAAGATGTACAACGTAAAATTGTAGTAGCTGCCAATGTACAAGGCAGGGATATACACAGTGCAGTAAATGAAATTAAAGAAGTTGTTGCAAACAATGTAACTATGCCAGAAGGGTATCGAGTAGAATATGGCGGACAGTTTGAAAGTGAATCCAAAGCATCATTGTTGCTTTTAGTAACAGCAATCATTGCAATAGTTATTATTTTTCTATTACTATATTTTGAATTTAAAGATGTAAAATTAGCATTTGTCGTATTAATTAATTTACCACTGGCATTGATTGGTGGAATATTAATTGTGTACTTCACATCAGGAATCATCAGTATTGCAGCAACTATTGGATTTATTAGTCTATTTGGTATTGCAACTCGTAATGGTATTTTATTGGTGTCACGTTATGAAGATTTAAGAAAAGAAGGTATGCAAGGATTTCAGTTAATAAAGACAGGAGCTTTAGATAGGTTAAATCCTATTATAATGACCGCATTTACAACAGGTTTAGCATTAATTCCTTTGGCTTTAAAAGGGGGAGAACCAGGCAGCGAAATTCAAAGCCCAATGGCGGTAGTTATTTTAGGAGGTTTGTTATCAGCAACTATATTAAACTTGGTTGTAATTCCTTGTGTATATCAATTAATAATTCGTAAACCCAATATTGAGTAATCTGTTTTAATTAAAGAAAAGGCTGTGTAAAATAAGCACAGTCTTTTTTTATATTACTGATTTTAATAAATTTGGAATTATTTACCTGTTATTTTTCTATATTTATTAATGATTTTAGCAAAACCTTGTTCAATTTTTCTAAATTCTTGCTCATCATTTAAACTTTCCCAGTCAAATTTAGTGTCTCGGTATAAATATATGGGCTGGCCTATATTATTCCAGTAATATTTAAATCCTATAAACTCAAATTCTTCATAGGTGCTTTTCCATTTTTCGAATAGTACTTTAAGTTCTTCTTTACTATAATTAATTTGAATCTCGCATCGGTGGTAATCTAATATCACATCAATTTTATCGAAATAGCTTTCGCATCTTGATAACCAATAACCTTCTGATGCCTCAAAAGGTTTGAACTTTTTGTTCAAAAAGTATTTGTTCATCATTACACATCGTTCAATTTCTAATTCTTCATTTGTTTTTATTATATGAATATCAAACGAGGTGCTTTTAGATCTTTCGCAGATTTTCAATTTTTGAGCCATTGACAATTTCTCTAATTTCTGTAATAGCATCATCAAATAATGCTTTGTCATCACCACAAGACCAATCATCTTCTTCTCCTTTTTGATTTAAACTTGTATGGTGAATAAGTACGCCCATTTCTCGATTGTTAATTTCTGAATAATCGTATAAATTCATTGAGCCTACAATTAATAATTGCCCATTAAAATAGCATTTGCAATGAATATTAGGATGGTGTAATAAGTTGAGATTGTTGAGTGAAATTAACTTCATCTTTTCTTTTTCAGATAATTTATTTTCACGATAAATTAATGTTATTTCAACATTGTTTTTATCCGCAGTTTGAAGTGATTCATAAATATTATCTGATGTTTGAATATAGGGTACAACTAGAATTAATTCTTTTTCACTTTCTTGAATTAATTTAGGTATCCAATGGTTTAATTTTGGGGTGTTTAAAAAAATGGCCATTGTTATTATTTACTATAAAAAATACTTAATTAGTAGATTTATTTTTCTTAATTTTTTTATTTTTTTCTTTATAAAGCGCAGCTAAATCAATTACTGGCAATGAGTATTTTCCTAATGGATTGTACATTGTTAAATTATCAATATAACTACGAATATTGTTTATAGCTATGCTTAAGCCTGAGATATGAATTAAATCGTCTTTTTGTTTTTGAGCAACTATTTTAGCTTCATTAATTTCAAATATTGAAACCCCTTCAATAAACATTTTATATCCTGGTAAGGCGTTTTTAATGTTGTTAATTTCAACTTTTACAAATATGTATATTTGACCATTGTCTTGTAATTTATGTGCAAAGTCGAAATCAATTTTATAATTCCCAAAAGTTTCAGTGATGTTGGTTGTTTCTTCGTTTGGTTCAATAAAATTATAGTTACAATTTAATACAAAAAAATCGGTTTGTACTAATGGCGATTTGGTTATTTTCATTACAAAAAAAATTAAGCGGATTGGTAATCTACTGTACTAAAATTATAAGGTTTAGCTGTGTTTTTTATACGACTTGGCAGGGTGTTAAACGGTTTGTTTTTTATAATTTTTATATAATCGCCGTTGTGCGACTGGTAAAATTTATTCAAATACTGAGAGATGTCATCTTCAGAAATTTGAGAATTAATTTCACCTTCTAAGCCAATATTAAACTCAATATTTAGAACATCTTTCATTTTTGCCAAGGTTAAAAAGTTTGGCATTTTATTCCCTCTAAATAACTGGGTAATATAACTTGCTGAAGTTCCAATTGCCTCGGCTAGTTCTTTTCTATTACCATTGTTTTTATCTAATTCTTTTTGAACAATTGATAAAAATTTAGAGACTAATATTTTGGCTTCTACTTCCCATTTGTCTTCTTTATTTTCAAAGTTAAATATACTGTCAAATTCATTGTGCATTTCTTTCAATGATCTCGTATTCATAGTTTGAAATTTTGTTTATTATGTGTGTGGTTTTTGGAGAGTTTTTTTGTGTTTTCTTTTTCTCAAATAGCTCAACGGCTACAACTGTAAATGTTTTATCATCTTGGGTAAATTCTTTACAATAAATTCTATCATTAGAACGGCCTTTAAAAAATTTCATTGCGGTTACACTTTTAGCCTTTTTATTGATATTTTCTTTATCATATAAATCAGGTACTCTTAACTGGTTTAGGATGATGCCAACCACATGGTTGAATTTCTTTTGATGCAATTTTGCATACGCTAAAATGGTTTCAAAATTTTCAGCATCAACACAAACACATCGTTTCCCATCGCTACTTTTTCTAATTATTATTGCTTTTCTACGCACAAAATTAAGCTATTGGTTAATTATTTCAAAGTTTTTAGCAATTTATTAACAGTAAATTGTTAATAATAATTGATTTGTAGTTGGTTAACTGTTTCTTTTTCATAGTTTTTATAATATACATGTTAGTTTATTCTTTCTTTTCGTATAATAAATCCTGATTTAAAATTTTATTTACTGCCTGCATATCTTGAAATGTAGATTTTGCTTTGCTAATAATTAATTGAATTATTTTATTTGAAACCTCCATTTGTTTCATTAATCCTATTCCTACTATATAATCTAACAGTAAAGAAATGTACAGTAATTCAAACTGGGAAAAAATATTATTTTTTGTATTATTTCTATGTACTAAATAATCTCTGTTTCTAACTATTTTTTTGATATACCCTTTAATATCTTTTTCGGGAATATTGGTTATTTCAATTAACAAATCCTTATGTTCAAAAAAGTATTTTTCAGCTGATGGATTTTTATGTTTATTACCGAAAATTGAGCTGAATGCTTCAAAAGCAGCGTATGAATTAGTAAATCTTCTACTATGACTTGTTTTAATAGAAAGTAGGTTTTCAATTATTATATCAGAACAATAAGCAACATCCTTATTTGTAAACCAATGTTTAATAATGTTTGAAAACTCATCTTTTATTTTCCAGTAATCAATGTTAATGTAACTGGAAATATTATTTTTTGTATAGTCATTTTTATAGTATAATGATGCCCAATAACCACAACCTAAACATTGAAAACTAAATGATTTAAACTGAGCGGATTTTCCGTAAATAAAATAAAATAGTTTTTGAAATGTATTGTAGAGTTCAATAGCTTCAAGAATGGATACTTCAATTGTAGATTTAAAAGTTACATAACCAACATTATCCATTCTAAAAAATTCTTGATTGGATGTATGGGTAGTAGACTTTGTAACTGTAATATTTAAATTTTCATTAATGTTTGTAGAAAGTTTTATGTCTTCTTGCTTTTCCAGTTTTTGCTCAATAGAGTTATACAGATGCATTCCTCTAATCCAATTGACAATGGCAGAATTATCAATTTGAAAATGTTTTATTTTTAATCCAATAGGGTCTATTGGATGATGACCACTAACAAAGGTGTATTTTGGTTGATAGGTTAACGTTTCAATCATACCTGTTGAACTATTTCTAATTAAACAATTCACAAAAGTTAAATGACCTAAACTTGTAAATTCACCATAAATAATTGGAATAAGTGATGCTGTATTTTTAATTGTTAAATTGGTTGTAATGTAAACCTTATCATCTATTAATTCTAATAAACAAAAGCATTTATTAGCTTCATCAGATTGTAAGAAAACCTCACCGTAATATTTATTTTCTTTAAACATTTATTTATAATGAATACATTTTGATTTATGAGTTTTCAATAATCTCTATTTCATCTGGAGCTAAGTTATACAACTTGTACACCATTTGATCAATTGTTTTTTCGGTTTGGTTAATTTGAGTTTGTAACTCTTGGGCTTTTTTCTTGTTGTCCTCAAAGAGTTCTAACCACTCAAACTCGTCTTTTTTGGTAAGCGGTGTGCCACCTGCTTTTTTAATGGCTTTGTTGAGTTCTTTTATAAAGTCTGCAAAGTCTAACTCGTGCCAGTTTTCGAGTTTTCGGGTTAGTTTTTCAATTTGTGTACTTACTGAAAAGTACTTTATAAACTTATTAGTATAATCATTCAATTCTTTGTTTAAATCAAGTAATGAAACGACTAACTTTTTGAATTTTTCTTGTTCCTCAACAGTTATTTTTTTTACTGGTATTGTTCTAATGTCAGATAAGGTTAATTGAGAAAAATCATCCTTTGAAGCAGTCGTTGAGCCTTTAGTTTTCATAAATGAAAATAACTTACTATTGATTAAAGCCAATAAGTAATGTATTTCGTAATTATCATTTGTTATTTTAAGATTATAAATATCTTTTTTATTGACAAACTCATCACTTACAAGTGAAGCCATAATTCTAAATTGTCTATTTATTAATCTGCGTATAATTATTCTTTCATCTTGGAAAAAAGAATAATCTTTTGGCTTCTCTCTTAAATTATCGCTGTAATGTACCCAAGAAAATTCTTCAGACTTCTGATACCTTCCCAAATATCCAGTAAAGTATTTTTTATACCCTTCAATATAATCATCACTAACATCATTTGAATTTGGTAAAATCCCTCTTATGGAATCACTAATATCATCGAGAGTAATTGTGTCTTTAACTATTTTTGGTTGAAGAGTGTAGAAAAAAGGATTTAAAACAACTTTTAAAGAATCCAATTGCATCCAAAACTTGGATGGAAGCAATAATAAATTTCTTTCTTCAATTAAACTGGTATCGAATTTTTCACGGGCTCCAAACTCTAATACTCTTGAGTAATATTCTTCTGATTTTTCATTATTGAATACATAAATACCTGTATCAACATAGGCATCTTTAAAGACATCATAAGGAAGTTTAATACCTATTTCTAATTTCAAATTCGAGGCAATAAACTTTCTTGTACTATTATATTTATCACCTGTTTGCCACGAAACAGGAATTATGTAGCTACTATAAGAAGATTCTTTTGTAATTCTACTTGCTAATTCTATGAATGAAGTATAAATATCAAAATTTGATTGAAAACTAATAAAATTGTTAGTTATATATTCTCTAACGGATTCAGACAATTTAGCACCATAAGGTGGATTTCCAATAATTACATCAAAGCCTTGTTTTACATCAGCAGATTGCTTCGTCGTGCCTCCTCGCAATGACGGATTGAATATCTGTGGAAATTCTTGTTGCCAATTAAAGGCTTTATCGCCTGCTACGGTTTTGCTATCAATTAATGAGTTACCACATTTAATATTGTTGCTTAAATCGTTGAGTTTTCGTCGTGGTTGTGCAGTACGTAACCAAAGCGATAGCTTGGCTATTTCTACGGATTCTTCGTTAAGGTCAACCCCATAAATATTGTTTTCTAAAATAGTGTTTTCTATATCGCTTAATATAAGGCCACCACCCAATACTTTTGCTTTTAGCTCATCGATGTAACGGTGTTCTTTAATGAGAAAATCTAATGCTTGGTTTAAAAATGCTCCAGAACCACAAGCAGGGTCGCAGATAGTAATTTGAAGTAACCACGCTCTGTAGTTATCTAAAACTTCTAATAGTTGCTTTTTGGTGTTTTGGTGTGTTCCCTTTTTTATCTCGAAATAGGCTTCTTCCTTAAAACCTAATTGGTCTTTTTTCTCTTGGCAGAGTTTACCAACGGTATTTTCTACAATGTATTTGGTAATGTATTTTGGTGTGTAGAACACGCCATCTTTTTTGCGCTTGCTCTTTTGCTTATCGAACTCGCCACCTTCAATTTCGGCATTAACGCTTTCTATTTCGTTAAGTGAGTTTTCAAAGATGTGACCTAAAATATTGACATCTACTTGACTGCTAAAATCGTATTTAGCGAGTTTGTAGGTGTGTTTATAAAGCAAGTCGTCATCAATCTCCAAACTATCGAGAATGGCATCTGGTTTAAACAATCCGCCATTGTAGGCATAGATTTCTGCTCTTGAGGTTGTGCCTTTTCTACCTTCATCCAAGAAATGAAAGTATTGTTTAAAGAGGTTATATAATGGACGTTCGTCTCCAAAATCGATGTCGGCTTTCCACTTATCCAGAATTTGGATGGTTGAATTTGGTGGTAACAGGTCTCTATCTTCTGCAAAGAAAATGAACAGGAAACGGTCTATGAGTTTCTGTGATTTTTTGAATAGGGGTAGTTTTACGTTTTTTTCGAGTGCTTTTAGTTCATTACTATCGTCTTCATTATGAGATTGCTGCGCTTCGCTCGCAATGACATTTTGTTTTAGACGTTTGGCATTTCGTTTTACGAGGTCTCTAAAGAGTTCGCGTTTAAATACGGAATAGTCGTTGTAAAACTGTTTGGTAATCTTGTCTTCCTCTACTAAAGAAGCTTCTTTTATGGTTAGCGGTAGATTGTTAAGAATGTTATCCTTTTGCAAGCACAAGTACATTAAGGCAAATTCTTCGGGTGCTAATTGAAAGAGATTGAACTCTAAAAACTCGGTAGCATCATTGATGTAAAATCGCAACTTCTCAAAATTGGATGTAATGACATACACACAGCCTTTTTGATTGGCTTTATAGTCGAATGCCTGTTTACGGATGCTTTCTAAATCTTTGGTATTGGTTCCTTTTAGCTCAATAACTCCAATAGCTTTTGTTTCCTTTAAAATGGCTCCATCTGCTTTACCTGCGCCTTTTTGGTTTTTAAACTCGGTAGTGATATTAAAATTAGGCTTTGGATTTAGTGTATAATCCAAGACAATGACAAACAGCTCGTCAAGAAACTTAGCCTGGTACTGTTCTTCTTTAGAGTTTTTAATGTTCTCCTGAATTGTAGCATTGTGAAAATACTTGGTGTATTTCTTATAGGCACGCTCTACTACTGAATTATCTTGTTGCGCCAGATATGTTTTTAATACTGATGTTTGAAATAATGCCATTAAATACAGATTGAATTAAAAAAATGTAGTTAAACTACAGACGCAATTATTTTGTATAAAAATAAGGTTAAATTATTATTTAACAAACATTAATTTGTACTTAATTGTTCTTATTTGTTAATACTGTTATTACTTTAATTATTTTTTAAAAGGCATTCGAATTTTTATTACTATTGATGATAAAATAGTAATTATACCTATTGTTAATACCGAATATTGAACCCCAAATATATCGGCAATTATACCAGATATAATTGCTCCTATGGCATAACCTAAATCGCGCCATAACCTAAAAACACCAATACTTTCAGCTCTTTGATTTGGATTAGTGACATCTGCGATTGCAGATAAAAAGGTAGGATAAACAAGTGCTGTTCCCAATCCTAAAATAGCTGCAATACTTGATAATTGATAAAATTCGGTAAAAAATGGTATGGCTATAATTGCCAAACCTTGTAAGAGCATTCCCCAAAAAAGCATTCCTTTTTTAGAATAACTATCAGCCATTTTACCTGTAAAAAGCTGACCAATTCCCCAAACAGTTGGATAAATTGCAGCAATTATCCCAATACTATTGGGATTGTAGTTTAAGGTAATTAATAAAATTGGTAGTAGCCCCCATATCATTCCATCATTTAAATTATTAACTAGCCCAGCTTGCGTAATGGCACTTAATGTCTTGTTTTTAAAGGTAGTTTCAATAAATACGTTGTTTAATTTATTAGTTTGTGTAGTGGCTTGTTCAATGTTAACGAATTTTCTTGTATCATTTACAAATACTACAGATAGTATTAAACCAATTATAGAAATGCCAATTCCCAAATAAAATGGGTAGGGAGTTACTCCATATTTTTGAGCAATATACCCTGTTAGATATGCTACTACACCTACGGCAAAATAACCCGCAAATTCATTTATTCCCATTGCGAAACCACGATCTTTTTCACCTACAAGATCTATTTTCATTACTACTGTACTGCTCCAAGTTAAACCTTGATTTATACCTAATAAAATATTGGCAAATATTACCCAATTCCAAGTTGTTGCATTGATTAATATAAAGGGAATTGGAAGTGCAATTATCCAACCAATTATTAATAAATTTTTTCTGCCAATTTTATTTGCAAGTTTACCTGTAAAGTAGTTTGTAATTGCTTTTGTTATGCCAAATGCTACAATAAATGAAAGAATTGCTGTTTTTGAAGCAACACCAAATTCAATTTCAGCAAATTTTGGAAATATGGTTCTCTCTAAACCAACCATTCCACCTACAAATGCGTTTACAACAACTAATATCGCGAATTGAGACCAGTTTTCTTTAAGGCCAAGTTTGGTATTATTGTTCATATTTATAACTATTTACAATTAAATTTACTGGTTTAAAAATACTCTTATAAAAGTATTTTATTGAATTAACCCAATTAGTACAATTTGTAAAACAGCAATACAAGTTTGTTAACCGAAGTTTAATAAGTTGAAAAACTAAATTTAAAGGCTGTTTAAAAAATTAAAATCCTCTTTACTCATATTTTGATGATATTCAGTTACTATTTATTGAATAGAGTCAAAATTAATCCAAACTAACTTCTTAGTATGAAATTCTGAAATAAATTCAGAATGATGGATTTCAATATATTTTAAACAGCCTTTTACTGTAAAACTTATCTCTTATATAAGACTAGTTTTTTGTGCCTTGGAAATGAAATTCTCCATTTTCCATTTTGAACGTATATTCAAAAGAGTGGTTTTGCATATTAAAACCTCCAAAATGTTCATCACCATCTTGATGTTCATTATTTAAATGTTGCATCCATTGTGAACCCATATTTGACATATTTCCATTCATATTCCCTTGTCCCATCATATGACCATACATGTTTTCAAAATCAGATCCAGTTAAACATGTATTTATCATATCTCCATCTTCAAAAAGATTTAACATAATTGTGGTGTCAAAATCATCGTTAAAACAATGAACTTCAATTTGATCCCCTACCATAGTTACTTCTGCTATAGCAGTATTATTGACTTTTGAACTACTTGATTTACCAGCTATACTGGTGGTTAATGTACCTTCATAAATGCCTTCAACATCATTATAAATTACATCATCATTTTTATCACAAGCTGTAAACAACAATCCTATTGCTATTACTAAAATACTTGCTATTCCTTTATTTTTATTTATTTTCATTTTATTATTTTTTAATTATTTATACTGTATTTATTGCTTATTTAAAAGTAACTATAGCATTTATAAAAACGCCTATTTTGAGTTACTTAAAATGGTTTGAATTATATATTAGTGTTGCGTACCAACACTACTACTTTAAATCAAATTCTAAAGCATTGTATAAAAATTAATACATCTTTAAAAATTAATGGAGGTGAGTAATTATGATATTCACCCCTATTGTTTGTAAGACCTACTAATTTTTCAAATAAATTAAAATAATTATTTGAATTGAAAAAGGAAGTTTGAATGCTAAAATTTGAATCAAGATTCTTTTTAAATATTGAACCTTGCTTTAATTCCAAAACGTTTGCACAACAACTCGATTTAGATAAAGATGTATTATGGTTTTCCAATTTACAAATTGGCATATCCATCTCACATTCTTTTGCATTACCGAAAACTGAAAAACTCTTAAGTTTACCCTGACAATAATGCTGATCAATTAACACAAAAGAAGATGAAAACAACACTAAGGTTGTCATTAAAATTGCCGATATTTTGAGCGGTATATTTTTCAATTTTAAGTGCTGATTTATACTATCAAAAATACGCAAATGCGGCAACCCTATATGTTACTTAAGTTACATAACTAGTTGTCTTTTTAAATTTTTTCACGAAGTTATTTTGTATTAAAATAAAAAATCATACTTATTAAAGTTCTAGTATTTAAATGTTTGCATTTTTTTATATAAACATAAATACCTTCAGAGTTTTTATAATACTTCTGAAGGTTTTTAAAATTATTAGAAACCAATTTCTTCAGTTATATATTCTCTTATACCTTCAAAATGATATTCCATATCATCAATTAAAAATGTGTAATTAAAACTATTGTCCAACATTTTAAAAAAGCCATAATGTATATCACTTTTAATATGCTCTAAATCTAAATGTTGTATCCATTACAAGTTGTTATTTTGCATATAGCCAATCATATTCTCCTGACTTAAACTAGGCCCATACATATTTTCTAATTCTTGACCAGACAAGCAAGTCATCATATAATAACCATTCTCATAAATATTTACTATAACTGTTATATTAAAATCATCATTATAACAATAAACTTCAATTTGTTCACTAACAGAAGGTTTATTAATTAGCTGATCTTAAAAAATCAAATATTTTTTTTGATTCATCAGCTGTTAAATTTGCTCTCACTCTCATATGCATTTCAATTGTTGACCAATCCGCATCATTAAAATCTGCTGGAGATGGTGTATTATGGCACCTCATACAAGTTTCACTCCATAATTGAACACCAGATTTACCTTGAACTATGGTAGCTCTTTCAGGCGAGCAAGAGATAGTTGCAAAACTAATAAATCCTATAATCGATACTATTTTAAATGTTTTCATAATTTTCAGTTTTATATTAATTAAATGCCAAATGCCCACTGTATTGTAAATATTTTGTTATCTATTCTTCCACCACCGTGACCACCTGTGCCATCTGTAATTTGATAATTTACTTTTATTGCTGATCTCCAACTCAGCCAATAATTTACACCAAATGCAGTTTGGTTTACATTAGATTCCCATTCTGCACCTTCAGGTGTATTTAATTCAGAATAACGCCCAACTAATTCAATATTTTTTAAGAAATTACTTGCCGACATTGTAGGCTTGAAACTTAATTGAGCATAAAAAGAATCGCTAGAATTTTCAAATGTATACTCTTCTTCATCTCCATCTTCGTGCACCTCAATATAATTAGCATCATCAGTAACAGATGTATTGTATTGTGCTTTAATATCTATAATTCCTCCAAGAGAATTTACTTTTTTTACAAATGAAAAATCATATGCAATTAAATTAGATGAAACATCTTTATAATTAGAGTCTTTATCTCCGACTTTTGCATTTAAAAATGAAAATCCAACTTCTGTTGAAGAGTCAGTGAAAGGTAAAAATCCAATTCTTCCACCGACTGATTTATTTTTATTATTATCTTCATAATTATCAAAATGTAAAATTCCTGCTTCTTCTGGCTCATCATTACCATCATTAAGAGTTGGACCATTGGTTGAATATAATGCATAATTAAATCTGGAACCATTTAATATAAATGCCCCTCTTAATTCCACACCTACTCCTGAAGAAGGCGTTATACCATCGTGACCAAAACCTAAAGGAACAGAAGACAGTTTATTAATCCAAGATGGATGAAGACGTTCCATAAATGTACCATATGGTAATAGAAACTTACCAGCTCTAATAGTTATATATTTATTTACAGTATACATTGCGTTTGCATATTCTAATGCTGTTTCAAGCTCCCCATTTTCATAGGCGAATTCCATTTCAGTTTCAAACATAAATTTGTCTGAAAACTTGAATAAGATAATTGGCGCAAAAGTACCATTGTTGAATGATGATTCTTTTTCTCCCTCATCATTAAGTGCTTGAAATCCAGCACTCCCATAACCTCTTATCATAAATTGAGTTTTACTAGGTTTTGAATCTTGTTGAGCAACTAAATTGCTTACAAAAAACATCGCTATTAATGGTAAAATAATTCTTTTCATATTTTTTATTTTTTAAGTGATTTTAAATAAATTACTAATTGCCAACGTTGAGTTTCCGTTAGGGATTCTTTGTAAGAAGCCATTGGAGGTTTACCTTCCGTAAGTTTCCAAAAAACAGCCCCATCAGTTTGTTTGTGAAATTTATCTATCATAAAATTTGCAGGTTTTGGATTTAAGGATGCACTTGCTACTCCATCTCCTTTACCTTTATCACCATGACATACAGCACACAATTGCATATAAAGTGTTTTTCCTTTTTTAATTGCTGTTTGATCGTTTTTTAAAGGATTTGAAATGTCATCAGCATTTTTTGGTGCTACCCAAGTAGATTGAGCTTTTGCGTTTATAAATCCAATAAACAGAAGCAATGCAACTAATATTTTGCTTTTTGTTTTCATATTTTGATATGGTTATTATTATTGTTAAAGTTATATTTTGCATAGACTAATATTATACCCATTTACCCCCATAAATTGATGTATATAAAAAATACCAAATAACCCCTACTTTTGAATTGACTTCAAAATGAAGTAATAAGTCAATTTTAGAAAGCGATAGAAGTTTGGGTGTAAAAAAGGAAAAGGAGGGTTATGTTAGATTGTTTTGAATCGCATAGTGAACTAAACCAATGGTGCTTTTTGCATGTAATTTTACCATAATGTTTTTTCTATGTGTTTCAACTGTTCTTATACTTATAAAAAGTTTATCTGCTATTTCTTGACTACTGTAATCTTTAACTATAAGCTTTATTATTTCTATCTCTCGATTGGTTAAAGGGGTTTTTTCATTAATTTTTATTTTACCGTAGCCGAATAAAGTTTCGTTTTTAATATCAGTCTTTTTATCAATTCTTTCTGATTGATTATAGGCTAAATATAGAATTCCTGTTTTCTGATTATTAGTATCTAAAATAAATGATTTAGAAAAGGCAACTGGAATGGCTTCATTTGATTTTGAAAAATATGTATTAAAAATATTTTGAACAGCTTCATTTTCTGTTGTTATAGGTTCAATTTTTTTTTCACCTAAAAGAACCTTATTAATTGATTTTCCAATAAGTTCGTTTTCAGCATATTTTAGCAGTTCTAATGTAGATTTATTGACAATGATAATTTTTCCCTCAAGATTAGTAATTATCAATGATTCTTTTATTTTATGAAGAACACTATTCATATAGTCTTTAGAAACTGTATTATCAGATAAAACACTAACCATATTATTAAATAAATTTGAAAAGTTTTCAATTTCATCATTTTTGGTAGGTATTTTTTTTAAATCTGATTTTGAATTTACTGAAGTAACTTTTTGAGCAATTGAAGTTAAATTTTTTATTGGCCTAATAATTTCTTTCACATAATAATAGCCCCCAACTAATAAAAAAATAATTATTATACATAATACACTAATAATTATTCTAGTTGCATTAGTATTTGTAATTTGGTTATTGGATGTGTATGAACTAACTAATGAAGATGATGAGGCTATTAAAACATCAATCTTTTTTTGCGCATCTAAAACAATTCTATCCATAACTTCCATCATAATAGCACCTTCATTGTTACCAATAGGCTCTTCCAATTCAAATATGGAATTACTTAACTTTTCAACCTCAAATAAAATGTCTTCAATTTCTTCTAAAAAATGTTCATTAAAATGATTGTCCTCAAAAGTTATTGATTTTTTAAGTTGAATTTTTACAATATCATCTAGCTTTTTGAAGTTTAAAATTTCAACTTTATTACCGTGAATAAGATAATCATTTGCCGGCATTAAGAGTTCATTAAAATTTAATTTTAAGTTTTGAAGATTGCTATTTTTATTAGATTCTTTTAATAAAATATTAGATGTTTCTTCAAGTTTATTTGCACTTATAATTCCAACATAAGCAACTATAATATTAAGAATAAGTAATGCTATTATTCCAATCAATAATTTTTGGAATATTGTTAAATTAATTTTTAAAGTTTTAAACAACTTTAGCATATTTTATATTTTATATGAATTACCTTTTGTAATTATTATAAGTTTAAATTATTTTTAATGATGATGACCTTGATGCACTATTTGATTTCCAAAAATGACTTTATATTTATTATTATTGTTTTTAAGTTTCAACACTGCTTGTTGAAAATTATTAAGGCTATTGACTCCTAATTTTACCCATAAAAAATCATCTTCAATGTTTAATTTACTAACCTTTTGTGTTCCGTCTTTAAAAATTACAATTATTCTACCCGTTAGCTGAGATAAGTCCAAGGTATTATCAATTAGATTGAATTTGATTTTTTTATTTCTAATTAATTCTTTACCACATACAATACAATTACCATTTTCATATGCTAATTTGTTGGGATGTATATCACAAGAATACGATTCCAGAACCATTGTTATTTTAAAGTCTTTTAAGTCAACAACATTGGTGTTAATTATATTTTGCCCACTACTTTTTATCACCGTAAAAAGTAACAGAAATAAGATTATATTTAATTTATTCATTTTTTGTTTTTTATTAATTTTCTAATAGTTTTAGAAGATGTAAACCATAAAACGAAACCACTTAAAACGGTTAAAAGTCCTAATAAAGAAAACACTCTTAAAACAATGGTATTAAAATTATCTCTTCCTTGATAATCCATAGTATGTGTCATCCACAAAAAATCAAACCATCTCCAATTTCTATGACGAACTGTTTGAAAACTTCCATCACTAATCGAAACATACGCTTTTATGTTTTCTTTGTGGTTGTATGAAATTACATAAGCAGGTAATAGTTTTTCTCTATATTCGTGGTGTTTATCAGTTTGTGTTATTAACTTTATATCTTTAACAATTAGCTTTTTTAACATATGCTTTTTTGCAATGGATAATGCCTCATTCTCAGTAATACCATTTTTAAGATGACCTGTTGTAGCATTATATAAACTATTTTTATTTATCCAATAAAACGGTTGGTTATCAATTTCTTTTAATTCAATTGAATTTACACCTGATACTATATTTAATTTTGAAGGGCTGATTAACTTGTTAAATGACTTTGGTTTGTAGTTAAGATTTCTAAAATTATCGCCGTGTATTTGGTCAATATCGGTCCAACTAAAATACAAACCACTTACTGTCCACATTATAAATTGTAACCCTATAAATATCCCTAAATATCTGTGAATTTTTCTAATCTTTTTTTTTTCATTTATACACTATCTTTTATTTTTGTGAACCATTCAATAACATCCTTTTTTTGTAACTCATTTAATTTAGTATTACGATGTATTAAGG
This sequence comes from Lutibacter flavus, assembly GCF_900188355.1. Taxonomy (GTDB): domain Bacteria; phylum Bacteroidota; class Bacteroidia; order Flavobacteriales; family Flavobacteriaceae; genus Lutibacter; species Lutibacter flavus. The sequence goes on along the minus strand of NZ_FZNX01000004.1, from coordinate 225,485 downwards.
TATAGGATTTTAAAGGCATTTTATCATCTCTAATTTGATTGATTATTGATTTTAATTTACTTTTTTGTTTACGTTTCGAATAGTCACCAAAAGTGCTAAAGTTGAGTTCTTTCTTACCTTCGTTTATGTGTTTTTCTAAAAACCAACTTGCTGGTTGAATTTTATTATACCAAGGATAATTGGTGTTATTGCTATGACAGTCGTAACATGAGTTTTTAAGAATATTTTGAATATTTTTAGGAACAACAATATAATTATTGAATTCTGTTTTTGAAATTACAGAACTTTGATTGTGATTTGTGGGTACCAATTGGATACCCACAAATACAATCAGGAAAAAAAACAACATTTTTTTAAGATGTTTCACTAATTTATTTTCTTTTGAATATTGCCACAAGTTGGCATATTACTACCTAAATATGGATTTTTGATTGTTTCGGTTTCACTTAACCACATTGCTCCTTTATTGTTATTGTACATAGGACAAAAATCTACATATAATGTTTTATCTGTGCCAATTAATTCTATTAGGTCGTTAACATCTTTACTTAATTCTTCAAAATGTTCCCGTTGGTGATCAATTGGACTTTTAATAATATGTTCCGCATGTTCTTTCGAGTTTTCCATAATTTCCATATAGGTCATGTGTTGTTCATCAGACAATTTGGTCATATCAAAATTTGAAAAAGCAGTAAGTATTTTATTTCCTGCTTCAGCAGCTTTGTCTTTGCTATCTTCGGTTAATGCATTTTTTAACTGTAAATACGCATCTATTATTTCAGAACTACTGCTATTTTTTTCGGTTGTACTTTTTAGATCTCCTTGCATTGACGAGTTATCCATTGAACTATGTTCGTCTTGCTGATGCATGTTAGTTTCTTCCATTGAGGCATCATGTGATTCGGTTTGTTTTTTGTCGTTTTTACAAGCACTTAAAAATAATATTGAAAATGCTATTACGTAGATTGTTTTTTTCATTTGTTTTGATTTTAAAATTAGTATTTAAATTATTTTTCTTTTAAATTTCTCTCTCCATATTTATAAAATGGATGGCTTCTTTTATACTAAGTGGTCTTGTTGAATTACCTGTTCTTAAATAAAAAGTAGTATTTGAACCTGTTATAACATAGGCAGGTTCTTTAGTTTTTTCGACATCGACAATACAAATAGAATTTTTTTCAATTTCCTGAAAAAACACAGTTATATAAGCACAGTATTCTTTCCCTATAAATTTTGAAATGATTTGATATATTTTTTGCTCAAAACCATCTATATTTTTTAATTTTAGTGTATTATAATCATTTTCTAAACCTAATACTTGACCTTTGTCATTAATACCAATAATTAATTTACCACCTTTTGCATTCATAAAACCAACAATGGTTTTTGCAATTACCGTTTCAAGATCAACATTCACTTTTTTTAGCTGATAATCAAAACGAATAGATGATTTAAACTCTAGAAATTGGTTTTCTCCTTGATTTATTAAATTAATTAAATCTTTTTTGAGTAGACTTAAATGTTTGTTTAGTTTTTTAGTTTTAATACGATACATTCCAAATACAGCTCCAATAGCACCTCCCATTATTATGAATGCCAGTGACATATTTAACATTTTATATGAAAAAGAGTGGAGTGTTCTATGACTTAAAACTTCAAAAAATGATTTTGTTGTAATAGGTTCCTTGTTAAATTCGTACCAATATAAAACCATAGTTATAGGGTGAAAAATGAAATAAAAAACAACTACACCTAAAATGATATGAATTAGGATGGTTTTGTTTTTAGCTACTTTATTTCTATTTGCACTAACTGCTATCATAACTTATTTCGGTAAACTTAAAATTGTTTAGAGTTTTGCGGTTCTTAACCTTAGTGAATTAACTATTACTGAAACAGAGCTAAAACTCATTGCCAATGCTGCAATAATTGGCGAAAGTAAAATACCAAATACTGGGAATAATAATCCAGCAGCTACAGGTACACCAAGCACATTGTACGCAAAAGAAAAGAACAAGTTTTGTTTAATGTTTTTCATTACTTCTTGACTCAAATTTTTAGCTTTCACAATTCCTTTTAAGTCGCCTTTGATTAAAGTAATTTCAGAACTTTCAATAGCAACATCGGTACCTGTTCCCATAGCAATACCAACATTGGCTTGAGCTAGCGCAGGAGCGTCGTTAATTCCGTCACCTGCCATTGCTACAATTTTTCCTTCTGCTTGTAATTTTTTAATAAACTCTAATTTATCTTCGGGTAAACAGCTTGCTTTGAAATTACTTAGGTGTAATTCATCTGCCACTGCTTTTGCTGTATTTGCATTATCCCCAGTTAGCATAATAACATCAACACCTTTCTTCATTAGTTCATTTACTGCTTCTTTGCTGGTTGTTTTTATAGCATCAGAAATACTTACATAACCCAATGCAATATTATTAACAGCAATGTATGAGACCGTTTTACCTAATTTTTGTTCAACTAATATTTCCTTTTTTAAAGTTGATGGTACTGTTGTATTTAGTTTTATCATTAACTTTTCATTACCTACAGCAACTTTAGCTTTGTTAACAGTACCTGTGATTCCCATCCCTGTTATTGCTTCAAAATTTGAAACTTTTGAAAATTTGAATTCGTTTTGTTTAGCATATTCAACTATAGCCTTTGCTAAAGGATGTTCGCTATATTGATTTAACGAGCCAATTTTACATACTAAATCAGTTGCTTCACCTTCAATAGCAAATACTTTTTCAACTGATGGTTTTCCTTCAGTTAAAGTTCCTGTTTTATCGGTAATTAATACATTTACTTTATTCATTAATTCTAAAGCTTCAGCATTTTTAATTAAAATACCATTTTGAGCACCTTTACCTACTCCGACCATAACAGACATTGGTGTTGCTAAACCCAAGGCACAAGGACACGCAATAATTAACACTGCTACTGCATTTACAAAAGCATAAACCAATGCTGGATCTGGTCCAAAATTAGCCCAAATAATAAAAGTAATTATTGATATAAGGACTACAATAGGTACAAAGTATTTTGAGATGGTGTCGGCTAATTTTTGAATTGGCGCTCTTGATCTACTTGCATCACTTACCATTTGTATTATTTGAGCTAAGAGCGTTTCAGAGCCAACTTTAACAGCTTTCATTACAAATGATTTAGTACCATTAATTGTTCCTGAACTTACGGTATCGCCTTCTTTTTTATCGACTGGGATAGGTTCACCAGTTATCATAGATTCATCTATACTACTATTCCCTTCTGAAATAACACCATCAACGGGTATTTTTTCCCCAGGTTTCACACGTAGTAGATCGTCTTTTTTAATTGCGTTAATCGCAACAACTTTATCTTCACCATCAACAACTAAAGTTGCTTCAGAAGGTGCTAGTTTCAGTAGTTCTTTAATGGCACCACTTGTTTGGCTATGCGCCTTTGCCTCCAACAATTGTCCAAGTAAAACTAAAGCAAGAATAACCGCTGTAGCTTCAAAATACATACTTACATCACCCGATGAGCCTTTAAATTCGTTTGGAAAAACCTCAGGAAATAATAAACCAACTATACTAAACAGAAATGCAGCACCCGTTCCAATACCAACTAAAGTAAACATATTTAAATTCCAAGTGATTATTGATTTCCAGCAACGCACAAAAAACATCCAACAGGTATAAAATACAATAGGGATTGTTAATATAAATTGAACCCAATCCCAGTTATATTGTGATGTAATTTGTAACAATGGATTTTCAGGTAAATGTGCTAACATTGAAATTAAAAGTACTGGAATTGCTAAAAAAGCTGAAATTTTCATCTTTTTAGCTAAGGATCTATACGTTTTTAATTCTTCACTTTCATCCGGTTCCATTGGAACTAAATCCATTCCGCATTTAGGGCAGGAACCTGGTGAATCTTGAATTACTTCAGGGTGCATTGGACAGGTATATTTAGTTGCTTGAATTAATTTAGGTTGCTCAACTAAGTCCATTCCACATTTAGGGCAGCTACCTTGTTTATCATACGTTTTGTTACCTTCACATTGCATTGGACAATAAAAAATTCCATTACCCTCTTTAGGTTGATTGAGATTATTGGGTTTCTGATTTTTCTGAGATGTATTGGTGTCTCCAATATTTGAAATTGTATAGTGTAAACCTGCTTTTAATAATGTTTCTTGTAATTTTTCCAATGAAATATGTGATGTCATTTCAATAGCAACTTCACCTTCTTTTAAATCAGCAGTTACTTTTGTTATTTCCTTTAAATTATTCAAAGCTGTTTCAACATTGATTTTGCAACCACTGCAAGTCATTCCGAAAATATGGTATGTGTGCTTCATTTTTATATAATTTTATAGTAGTAGTTAAAATGTCTTGAGATGAAGAGGTAAAGAATCTATAAAAATTTCTGAACAGAAAAAGGAATACCGCTATGAAACAAATTTTAAAAAGATAAAATAGTATTCCCCTTTCTTTTGTTCAGAACTAAAAAAAAACCAATGAGAGGGTTTAAGATTTTATAAAATCTTTATAGGTTTGTAGAGATTCAAAATAAAGAACGTCGTTATTTCCAGTAGGACTCAAAACAATAAAAGCCATTGCTTTATCAACTTCATTTCCTGTGAAAGGGTCTTTAGCGTAACGAGTTTCTCTCATTGTTTTTAATTTCACTACACATCCTTCGCAACATCCATAATAGGTCTTATTTTCAAATTCAACTGGTATTTGATCTATCCCCATATATTTGTTATTTACATAACATACTTTGTTCGACTCAATTTTAGCAACCTCTGCAGCATTTGAAAGTGTTTCTTCAGAAACCTCAATTTTATTTTCTCCTTTAGTTACTTCCTTTTGTTTTGTTTGATTATTGCAACTACTTACTATAAAACCAATAAGAAATAAACTTATAATTAATATTTTTGTTTTCATAATTTTATGAATTTAAATTGTGCCTGGGCAAGAAAAAGGAATTATATATTAAGAAAAATCAATCAAATAAATCAATATATTTTACACTCCTCTTTCTTAGCGTCAGGACTTTTACTAATGTTTGTGCTCTTTATGGTCTTTTTCTGTTTTCTTCATTTCTGTTTTTTTCTCAATAAGATCCATTTTACATTTAGGACATTTCCCTGGTTTTTCTGAATTTATTTCTGGATGCATCGAACATGTATAAGAAGTTTTCATTTTAGAATGATCCATTTTCATTTCCATTTTTTTAAGTTTCATTCCGCATTTAGGGCAATCACCCGGTTTTTCCATTTTAACATCTGCGTGCATTGGACAGGTATAAACATTTTTCACCATCATTTTAGAATGATCCATTTTAGAATGATCCATTTTAGAATGATCCATTTTAGAATGATCCATTTTAGAATGATCCATTTTAGAATGATCCATTTTCATTTTTGTTGAATCTTTTTTCATTTTAGAATGATCCTTTTGAGCATTCATTGTTGATACTCCAAACAATCCAATTACAAATACCATTATTAAAATTTTTGTTTTCATTATTTTTATTTTTAATTATTTGTTTATTTATATACTATAAAGGTCTATAGATTTCATAATTTAGTTGTGCATAATTATGTTTAAATTGTATCTAATTTCCCTCGAGATCCTATATTTTTATATTGTGTAGGCGTGATTCCTGTAATTTTTTTAAATTGACGAGATAGATGTTGAGGACTGCTATAATTTAATTCATATGAAATTTGACTTATCGTTAGCTCATTGTAAAAAATTAATTCTTTCACTCTTTCTATTTTCTGTTGAATAATGTAGTTTTCAATTGTTCGTTTTTCTAATTCAGAAAATATCCTACTTAACTGACCATATTCTATTTTTAAATTTGAAGATAGGAATGTTGAATAATTTTCATTGAACAATTTGTGCCTTTTGTGAAAGATATTCTCAATAATTAATGTTTTAATTTGATTTACTATTTTTAAATCTGATTCTTCAACTATTTCAAAACCCTCTTTCTCTAAAATTGTCTTAAGCGTTTTTAATTCATTTGTTGAAAGGTTAATTTCGAAATGAATTTTGCCTAATTCAATTAGTTCAAACATTATATTATTTTTAATCAACTCATCTTTAATCACTTTGATACAACGATCGCATACCATATTTTTTACGGTAACTATATTTTTTTGTTCCATTATCATGAGTTTTTTAATTAAACTATTTTAAAACTACCCATCAAATAATTGAAAGGTAGTTTAAAATTCTCGTTATTTGATTGTAGCTTCTGTACTACCACATTTAAGCATTGCTTGTCCAAAATAAGGGTTCTTAATTTCTTCATCCAAGCTTAACCAAAAAGCTCCTTTATCATTATTAGCCATTGGACAAAATTGTTTAAGCACTTTTCTATTTACTCCAAATGTTTCAATTGATTTAATTATATTATTAGATAACGACACAAAATACTCTCTTTGAATTTTAATTTCAGTTGTGTTTGAAATTTTGTTTGAAGAGGATTTAAGTACTTCTAGAATTGGCATCCATACATTATGAGATTTACTATCTTTTAAAAGCTTCATATCCATCTTTTCAAGATTATCAATAAAAGTTATTGCGGAGGTTTGTGTAAGTTTAGTATTATCATTAACCAAAGCATCTTTTATTGCTAAATAACTGGTAAATAAGTTGCTTAATTGATCTTGAAACTTGGAATCAACTTTAATTCGATTAACAACTTCTGTTTCTTCATTTTGGTCATTTCCAGTATCTTGCATTCCTATATGATTTTCGTGACCAGTAACTACTCTTCCTCCTTCTGGACTCATCATACTTTTTTTCCCTTGAAGTTGTGCAGCGGCATCTACAGTAAAAGTTCCGTTGGTAACAATTTCTTCATTTTCAGATAAACCATTTAAAATTTCATAATGTTCACCAATTTCGTTTCCTAAAGTAACTTCTCGTAACTCAAAAATTGGTTCATCACCTTGTTTTTTAACATAAACTACAGAGCGTTTTCCGGTCCATAAAACAGAAGATTTAGGCACAGATATTATAGTTTTTTTATTGCTTTTTACATTACTTGAAGCTAACACCCCTTTGACAAACATTCCAGGTTTTAATTCTCCATTTCGATTATTTAATTCTGCTCTAACCACAACTGTTCTAGTTGAAGTATTTAGAACTGGATCTATAAATGAAATTTTCGCTTTCAGCTCTTTGTTTGGGTTTGTGTTGGTTGTAATTGTAATGTCATCCCCTTTTTTTATGGTTGAAAGTTGCTTTTCATAAGCATCAAAATCTGCCCAAACTGTAGTTAAATTTGAAATCATAAGTAAGCTTTGACCTTCCTTAACATAATTACCTTCTTCAACCATTTTTTTAGTAACTATTCCACTAACATTTGCATACACTGGAAAGTTGGTAATAATTGCTTTAGATTCTTCAATTTTATTAATCTGACTTTCAGAAAGTTTCCATAATTTTAATTTATTTCTAACAGCTTTGTACAGTGTCAAATCCTTTGTTTTTGATTCTATGGCCGTTAGTAATTCTTTTTGTGCTGTAACCAATTCAGGGGAATAAATGAGTGCTAATTGTTGTCCTTGATTCACCTTTTCTCCTGTAGTATTAACAAATAGCTTTTCAATTCTACCACCAAAATGTGCAGTTTGTATAGCATTTGTTTTTTCATTTTCATTAATTTTTCCTGAAAGCGTTAAACTACCTGCTGAATTTGTGGTATTACTAATTATGGTAGTCTCAATATTTGCTAATGCTAATGCATTTTGTGACATTTTAAATTCGTTTGCTTCTAATCCATCAGCTGAAGTTTCAGCAGGAATTAAGTCCATCCCACAAATTGGGCAATCACCTGGTTCTGGCTGCATAATTTGTGGATGCATTGAACATGTCCACATTTGATTTTCAGTTTCTTCTGTTTCGTGATTGTGTGCATCATCTGTGGTTGAAGAACTTCCAAAAAGGAAACTTCCTAATAAGAGCCCAACTGCTAGTATTCCTATGTATATTATATATTTTTTCATTATGTCTTTTTTTAATTATTTGTAGTTAAAAATTCTAATGTTGATTTTTGAATTTCATACTCTTTTTCTGAAATCACTTTTTTTAATTGAAATTTTAATTGTAATTGCTGAATTTCAAGTAATTGTTCAAAATCAATTTTTGAAGTTTCATAAGCAGCTAACAACACTTTTTTTGCACTTTCTGCCTCATTAATATTTTTGATTTGTGTTGCAATTGAAACCTTTGAATTAGAAAGTTTGCTTTTTGCATTTTCAAAAACGGTTTGCAATTGATTGTATGTATTTACTTTAGTTGTTTCAATTGCTTTTTGCTCTAATTGTAATTGCTTTTGTTTAGAACTGTATTTTTTTGAAAACAATGGAAAAGAAACAGTTACCATTGGCATCACAATATCTTTTCCGTTATCAGCAAGGTTTTCAACAGCTCTATTTTCAATAAAACCATAGTCTAAACCAATACCAATGGTTGGTAAGCCTTCTTTTTTAGTTGCCAATTCCGATTTTTCTGAGGCATTTTTCAAATTTTCCAATTGTAACAATTTTGGATTATCTGAAATTTGTTCTTTTTTAAAATCTTCTGAATATATAATATTTACATTTTCAACAACTAAAACAGTACTTTTCTCATCCCTGTTGAGCAATAAATTAAATGCAATATTTTTAGCACTCAAATTTTCTTGAACTGTACTTAATTGATTTAAAAGCTCGTTTTTTTCCATTCTAATCTTAAGAACATCTACCATAGTTGAACGATTGTTTTCCAACTCATTCAATGCCAAACTTTCAAAAGTTTTTAAGATTTCGATATTTTCAACAAGCAATTGCTCTTTTTGGTTGAGTTCAAACAATTCAAAATAGGTAGTTTTCACATCTAAAAACAATTTCCTTTTTGCAAATTCATAATTGTTTAATTGTGCAGCAGCATTAAATTGTGCACTTTCCTGTTTTGCATTTAAAGTTCCAAACCAAGGTAACATTTGACTTGCCGAAATCTTTGCTTTTTGAGCCCCAACTCTTGTTTCTACCTCTTGCGCAAAATAGCCAACTGAAATGGTTGTATTTGGTAGGCTTCCTACTTCAACAACTTTTTCTAAAGCACTTTCGTATTTATACTGAATAGCTTTTAATTCAGGATTATTTTCTGAAGCTATTTGTAAGTAGTCGTTTAACGATTGAGCTTTTACCGTTAGGGTTAGTAGAAACGCAATCATAACTATTAAATTAATTTTCATTTGTTATTTTTTTTAATGAAATTTCTTTTTTAAAACTGAATAATACAGGCACTACAAACAAAGTAATAAGCGCAATTAACATTCCTCCAAAACTTGGAATTGCCATTGGAATCATAATATCTGATCCTCTTCCTGTAGATGTTAATACTGGTAACAATGCAAGCATTGTTGTTGCAGTTGTCATTAAACAAGGGCGAATTCTTTTTTCACCAGCTTCAATTATAGAAGCTCTTATTTCTTGTTTCGTAGTTGGTTCATTTTTTTCAAAAGTTTGAGTTAAATAGGTTGCCATCACCACTCCATCATCGGTTGCAATTCCGAACAAGGCAATAAAACCAACCCAAACAGCTACACTTAAATTAATTGGATGCATTTGAAAAAGTTGACGAAGGTTTACGCCAAAGACATCAAAGTTTAAAAACCAAGCTTCACCGTATAACCAAATCATCATAAAACCACCCGCAAAAGCAACGGCGATTCCTGTAAACACCATTAATGAAGTTGTTACAGAACGAAATTGGAAATACAAGATTAAAAAGATTATTGCCAAGGCTAAAGGAACAACAACCGATAAGGTTTTTTCTGCCCTTAACTGGTTTTCATAAGTTCCTGTAAACTGGTAATTAATCCCTTTTGGAATTACCAATTCTCCTCTGTCTATTTGCCCTTGAATGGCAGCTTGAGCTTTTTCTACTACGGTAACTTCAGCTTCACCATCCATCTTATCAAATAATACATAGCCCACTAAAAAAGTATCTTCACTTTTAATTACTTGTGGACCTTGCTCATATTTAATTGTGACTAATTCTGCTAATGGAATTGGATTTCCACCAGGTGTAGGTACATAAATTTTCTTTAAATCTTCAGGACTAGTACGTTTTTCTCTCGGATAACGCACTCTAACTCCATAACGTTCTCTTCCTTCTACTGTTTGAGTTAATAATTTACCACCAATTGCAACTTCCAAAATACTTTGTACTTTGTTAATAGACAAACCATAACGCGCTAATTTTTCTCGATCAATATCAAATAACAAATACGGTTTTCCTACGATTCTATCAGCAAAAACAGCTTCTTTTTTAACACCTGGAACTTGCTTTAAAACATTTTCCAACTCTAAACCAAAAGCTTCGATTTGTGCTAAATTTTGACCTTTTACTTTAATTCCCATAGGTGCCCGCATTCCAGTTTGAAGCATCACCAAACGAGTTTCTATTGGTTGTAATTTAGGAGCTGAAGTAACACCAGGTAATTTTGTAACCCGAACTATTTCATTCCAGATATCATCAGCAGATTTTATTTGTTTACGCCAGTTTCTATAATATTCACCATCTGAATCTTCAATTAAATTGGTGGTTTCAGTTTTGGTTCCAGAAGGAATGAAGTTTCCTGCTTTAGTTTCAAACAAATCATTTTCATTAACTTTAAACTTAATCCGTTTTCCATCTTCATCTAATTTATATTCTGGCTTATAAATTATTACATTCTCATACATAGATAATGGTGCTGGATCTAAGGCACTTTCTATTCTACCCGATTTACCAACCACTGTTTTAATTTCTGGAATGGTTGCCACAGCCATATCTAATTGTTGCAAAATACGTTTGTTTTCTGCAATTCCTGAATGCGGCATAGAAGTTGGCATTAATAAAAATGAACCTTCATTTAATGCCGGCATAAATTCTTTTCCTGTATTTTTCCATACACTTACACCAAATACAATAATGATGGTTGGAACGCTTAAAAACAAAATTTTGTTATTTAAAGCCCAGTTTAAAATTTTCACATAACTTCTTCTAAACAATGTAAAAACACCAAGCAATCCAAAACAAATTACGCCTACAAAAACTAGATTTGTGAATATAGAATTATCAACTCCTAAAGGTCTCCAATACACACTTAGTAATGCAATAATAGTTATGGCCGATATTGTAATATTTAAGTAGTTTGCTTTTTCTTCGGTAAGAATTTCTTTTATTTTTAAAATACTAGAAACGCCGAAAGCTATTAATAAGAATGCTACATAATAACCTCCAACAACACCAACAATACCGGCTATAATTAATCCGATACTACCAATATATTTTCCTTTTTTCAAAGATGGTTTCCATCCAAACAACCAAGCTGCAAAAGGTGGAATTAAAAATAAAGCTACAATTAAAGCTGAAGTTAACGCCATTGTTTTTGTAAAAGCCAATGGTCGAAATAGTTTACCTTCAGCACCTATCATAGTAAATACTGGAACAAAACTTATAATAGTGGTCATTACTGCAGTAATAATCGCACCTGATACTTCAGCAGTTGCATTATATACAACTTTATTTATAGGTAAATTGTCTTTATCCTCATCCATATGCCTTATAACATTTTCAGATAAGATGACCCCAACATCTACCATTGTCCCAATTGCAATCGCAATACCTGACAGCGCTACAATGTTAGCATCAACATTAAATAATTTCATTGAAATAAAAACCATTAAAACTGCAATGGGCAATAATCCAGAAATTAAAACGGAAGCCCTAAGGTTAAAAACCATTACAATAATTACCAAAATGGTAATTAAAATCTCTAAGGTTAATGCTTCATCTAAAGTGTTTAATGTTTCCTGAATTAGTTCGGTTCTATCGTAAAAAGGAACAATAGTAACTTGTGATGTACGACCATCTTTTAACACTTTTGAAGGTAAACCTGTGCTTATATCAGCTATTTGTTTTTTTACATTGGTAATAACTTCCATTGGATTTGCACCATAACGTGCTACCACAACACCTCCAACAACTTCGGCACCTTCTTTGTCTAAAATTCCTCGTCGTTCTGCTGGTCCCAACGTAACATTCGCTACATCTTTTATTAAAATGGAAGTAAAATCATTGGAGGTTACCACTGCGTTTTCTATATCTTCAACAGTTTTTATATAACCTAAACCACGCACTAAATATTCAGCTTGGTTAATTTCAATAGTTTTCGCTCCAATATCTTTATTAGAATTTCGAGCGGCATTTACCACTTGTTCTAATGAAATATTATATTCCTTTAAAATGTCTGGATCTACATCTATTTGATATTCTTGCACGTAACCACCAATAGAAGCAACTTCAGAAACTCCCGAAGCTGAAGAAAGCGCATATTTCACATAATAATCTTGTATGCTTCGTAATTCGTGTAAATCCCAGCCACCAGTTACATTTCCTTGTTCATCTCTTCCTTCTAAAGTGTACCAGTAAATTTGTCCCAAACCAGTTGCGTCTGGACCTAATGCTGGTTGAACATCATTAGGAAGTAATCCACTTGGAAGAGAGTTTAATTTTTCTAAAATTCGACTACGACTCCAGTAAAATTCTATATCTTCTTCAAAAATGATATATATACTGGAAAAACCAAACATAGAAGAACTTCTAATTGTTTTAACACCTGGAATTCCCAATAAGGAGGTTGTAAGTGGGTAGGTAATTTGATCTTCAATATCTTGTGGAGATCTTCCGCTCCATTTAGTAAAAACTATTTGTTGATTTTCTCCAATATCTGGAATGGCATCAACTGCCACTGGGTTTCTTGGAATACTTCCGGTATTCCAATCAAATGGAGCTGTTGAAACTCCCCATCCAATGAATAGCAACAATAATAATACTGCTACTAATTTATTTTCTATTAAAAATTTAATGCTTTTATTTAACATTTTTATATGTATTGATATGTTTTAAATAACATTTTAGATTTCGTTAAAAAACTAAAACATACGTTAACTTGGTTTAAATCATTTCTGATTTAAACACAACTATGCCTTAACAAATAAAAATTTGCTAAAACTCAATACTATATAATCAAATTAAAAATACTTGGTCAAGAACTTGGATGTCCGTGACAATAAGTGGAGGTGAATAATTTTTAAAAGGAACAACATTTTTGTCTAATCCTTCAAATAAGTTAATATAAGAATAAATAAAAGAAGCAATAAATAATTGTTGCTCAAAGTCTAAATTAACAACTTGAATATTCAACTCATTTTGACCTTCAACAATCTTATTTATATCTTTACAACAATCTTCTTTTTCGAAATTACAATCTTCTGTAGATGATGGCATGTCCATTTCCATATCCATTTCACAAGAATCAGCTTCAAAAAACATAGCTGTATTCACTAAGTCACCACCACAGTAGTGCTCACTTATAGTAAATGACATTGTGGAAAAAAGGACCACGAATGACATTAAAATTGCTAATATTTTGTTGAAAATCTGTTTCATTTCGAGGTACAAATATAGACAAATAATATTGTTTTTTATTAAAAAGTTGTTAAAGTTAGATTACAACCGCTTATTTAAAAAACATACACGTCAGATAATCAAGCGTTTGCGGTAATATTTTCAAGATGTAATTATTCCTCTTTTGAAATAGATTATTAATTTTTTACAAAAACTGCTAGATGATGAAACGGTCAAAACTCATTTGGTAATAATAAAAATGTAAGACCTCTTTACTTGCAAGATGTGTGAACTTTCAAAAGTTTGTGAAAGATAGGTTACAGCTATCATTATTATCCCTAATAACATGTAGAGAGACCCACTGTAAGCACCTTGTTTTATAAAGTAAAATTCAAGTTGCAAATACATTTTATGTTGTTTTAAAATGAGTATAGGAAAAGAGTCTGTCAAACATTCAAATATGAAAACGATTTGATATTCACCAAGGTTAGATGTGCTTAATACTTCATATAAAACTTAGAAAAGAAATGTAAGATATTCAAAAACACTCCTTATCAGATATAATACATGTTGACGAGTTCCCTTTAGGTGAAATTGAAGATGGTAAACAAGTTAGAAATTACGATTCTAAAAAGAAGAAGGCTGCTATCTCTGTAGATTTAAATAAGGAGTATGAAATAAAACGAGCACATGCAAAATCCATCGATGCTTATTAAGCCAAATCATTAACGACCAATACTTTTTTGCAACCACAGTTTCACTTACAAATAGTGTTCCTATTTAGTCTGTAAGCAAAATGCTTGGTCATATATCTTTACGAACTACACAACATTATGCCAAAATTTTAGATAGAAAGGTTAAAGACGATATGAAGGTTTTACGAGATAAACTTAACTTCAATAATAATTTAAATGAAGCTAATGAAATAGTCGGGAATTAATTTTTAGTTTCTAAAACCACACGTCTACTCCCCTTCAGTTCTTGTAATTCAATTTGTAATTTTTCATTATCTCCTAAAACAAATTTTGGTAGAACATAAACAAATTTACGACGCTGTCCTTTGTAAATAATACTTGGCATTTTATGTTTATATATTTCTTTTAGTCGTAAACTTTGATAGGATGCTTTTTTCTTTTTATTACCATTGGTTCTATAAACATTCAAATAGTCAATTTCAAAATCAATCTTAGAATTATTTCTTATTTCAATAACCAAGTAGACTTCAGAAGCGTTGTATGCTATTTTTTGTAACCGTACTTTTACTCCTTTTTTACACTTTGTAGCAATATTTTTTAATGTTGAACTTAATAGATATTCACTAAATTTTAGGTATTGAGATATTTTGACTCCTTGTTTATTAATTATCTGTTTTTGTTTTTTTACTGCTATTTTTATAGGTTTTTCATTACCTACACTTTCTTTTTCTGAAATAAAATAGTTTATTTTTTTTAATTGTTTTTTATATTTTAAAATATAACTATACACCTGTCCATTTTCTGTAATTGTAAGCAAATTACTTTCAGCTCCTGGTGTGGCTTGTAATAATCCAAAATATTGCAGCTTTTCACGATTGTAATTAAATACAAAATGTTCAGCCCCAGTGATTGCTTGTCGAATTGGATTTGGGAAAAACAACGCCACACTTTTCTCTTCATTTGCGAAAATGGTATCTAATTTATATGGTGACTGCTGTTTTAATTGTGCAACTGATGCTAGTGAAAATAACAATAGAAGTGTTGATAGATGTCTTTTCATAAGAATAGGTTTTAGTAAGTTTCTTTTAGTGGCTTTAAGATTAGTTTATAATTATCCGAAATAGTCACTTTTACATTTTTGTTAGTTCGTTGGAATATTTTTTTGACCCCACTTACTTGTGGTACTCCAGCAATATTAATATCATCTACAATATCTCCAACAACTTCCTGCCTCGCTTCAGCTTGAAAACTATTTTCGATATAGATTCCTTCATTTCCATCTTGCAGGTCAAAGGCTTTTAGAAGAATTGGACGGTGGTTAATATTAGTAATGGCTATTATCACTCGATTGGGTTTAAAACTCACAAAACCATAAATGTTTGTATTTTCTGGAATAATCCTACCTCCTATCAAAGCATCATTTAAAAGGCGCATTTTCAAACGGTAATTTTTCTTTACGGTTTGAGCGCCATCGACTGTTACATAAATATTGGAATCAGTTGGTGCAATCATGGGCACTTCTTCTTTTTTTGGAACTGAAGCAAAAAATAATTGATGCTCCAAAGCTAATTGTTTGATATGGATCGTTTTGTTTGTTTTTATAGTTTCAATCGTATCTATTTGAATCTCTTTTATTGGATTGCTGATTTCAGGTTTACGATAACTTCTATCTGAATAACTGATTCTACCCTGGTTGTAAATACTATCTACCAAACGCATCTTTTCTTTGGTTAATAAATCAGAATCAAAAACACCCATAGAATCCAAAAGTCGCTCATCATACATACTTGGTGCATTGATTTGCCTTGTTTCTTTTAAATCATTTAGCGCTTCTAATTTTGAATCATACTCCTTTTGCTCATCTTTTAATGTTGGTATTGGAATTTGATTGTTTTCAATAGTAGGCTCTTCATCTTCTGAAAATTTTATAACGGCATAAGAACCTATAAAAAGTACGACACATAAAATAATCGCTACAAACACAATTTTATTCTTTTCCACTTTCATAGTTTTCTATCTTTTTAAGTTTATTTTCGAAAAAATTGGTAATCAACAATCCGTGAGTGTTGTTTGGAAAATTCCGATCAACCTGAATGATGTTCCCTGTAGTTGTTAATTCATACATGTCAATTATTGATCCTCGATTAATTTCAAATACAGTAGTGGTTTCAAACTGATAGGGTTCTTTTTGTAAGTCAATTTTGGAAGTAATTTCTTTGACTTTCTGTACCAAAGAATATTGAATCAAACGATTGTAAACTCCCTCTGCCTTTTTTTGTTTGTACAAGTTATCGATTGAACTATTCCCAAGCCATAAGGCTTTCTCCAAATGCTTTTCATAATTACTGGCATCAATATGATAGAAATAACGATGAAAAAGTTCTAGATGTGACAAAACTTCAACTTCTAAATTTTCTTTTTGTGAAACCAATTTTATTGGAATTGCACTTCCATCTGTGCCTACTACAAAAGCATTATTAACCGTTTCTTTATACAATTTGATCACTGAGATTACCGATACCATACTTGTAGCGGTTGCTCCAATAATAACAGCCAGTACAATGAATCGATTTAACTTTAGCACTTGGTAGATATTTTTATAGGGTGTTTTCATAATTTCTTTTATTAAATCTGTCTTAAGCAGTAAAGAGTTTAAATGTAAATGTGGTAGCCTTTCGATACAATTTGAATTTCAATAGCACAATAAATCCAATAGAACCCAACTGTAACAAGGGTGCAAACAAATGACTGCCCCAATCTGTTCCAAATAAACTGCTCCAAAAATTGGTGTTGATTTCTGTATAAAGATTATTGACAAAAACATTTACCAGAAAAAATGCTGGTACTAACATATACACTCCTGCATAGAGTTTAAAAAAGTTATAGGCCAGGGTTCGAAACTTTTCAAAGACCGCTAAACTGATTACCAGTGGGAAAAAGGCTTGCATAATTCCTAATAAAAAGAAACGCTCTGCCAAGAATAGTGGATAAATAAACAAATCCAACAACCATAAAAACATAGCAATTATAAAAGATATTATTTTCAGTCCATACAAGGGTGTTACTAGTGCTTCATACAACATTGCCATTGCTTTTTTAGCTGCTTCCAATGCGCCTACCTCCTGCTCTAAATCGATGTCTTGTAATTGTAATGGAAGGAGTGCTGGAGCTGTATCTCTATATTGTGATTCTATAGCCACTAGTATGCTATCGAATACTCCCAATACTTGTGTAGAGAAAATGACCAATATGATCACTGCAAAATTCTTTGCCAGCTCAGAAGGTGTTAAACCCCACGTATAACCTTCATTACTTGCAACTCCTTCATTGTACTTTTTTAAAATATTTATCAGAAAAAATAATATCGCTAATGTTTTCATTCCAGTTATGGTGTACTGTGAGAAATCACTACTTTTAATGGTGGTAAAAATGGTGTCTATATATTCTAATCCTATGCTAAGTATCATTGTTTAATGTATTGTTTTTAATAGGAAGTTTCTCTTTCATTAATTTTGGCTTGTAGTTCTCTAAAAGCAATAATTTCTCGATAGCGTTTGGTTTTGGCCTCAATTTCCGCTACCATTTCTTTGGATTGTAATTCCTTTTCTTTAAGTACTTCAGCGCGCTCTGCATCCGTCATTTTAAGGTTATTACTGGATAATATCTGGTCGATATAATCCAAACCTTCCAAAGAATTTTCTATAATGGCATTAAAGGATTTTGATATGCGATTGACTTCATCTTGTTTTATATAGGGTGAATTTAAAATTTGCCTCAAATCACTTTGTACCACATCAAACAATCGTTGGTTGTTTTTTGCCATTTCTCGCACAGCTTTTAATTGCCGTATCACATTATTTACTTTTTCAATATTCTCTTTTTGCTGTTTTAAAAACTGAACTGTTTTTAATAATTGAGAAGTCTGCTTTGCCGATTCTATCAATGATTTTGCTAGACTGATAAAATTCGTATTATCATAAACAGGCATCCCCTGGCCGGTGCTGGTAGCACTCACAAATATGAGCAGTATTCCGGATAAAAATAGTTTTCTAATTGTGGTTTTCATATACTTAAGTTTTATTGGTTATTAATTTGATAGTTGTTGTTTGACAAATATGTCAAGAGCCTTTTCCATATTGTTTGTCTTTTTATAAATCGACATTATAGCGTCACTTTCTTTACCATCTGTCAGATAAGCTGCATAGACTTCCTTTGGAACTTCTAACCTAAAAATATTGCTTACTTTCCCTATTTTGATAAAGATTTCAGTGTACTTTCTTGCGCCTGTAAAATTATTGCGAATGGATTTTAATTGGTTTAAATCGTGGCTAGACAGGTTAAGCCTGTTTTTTAATTCCTCATAGCCTTTTTCATTTCTAAGACTATACACCACTTGTGTGTTTTCAAGAATACTTGCCGATGTAGCATTGACTGGCAGTTGATTTATTGATTGCAAGATAATTCCAATAGCTCCATTTTGTTTTCGAATGGCTTGGTAATAAAACTCAACACTTTCCAATACATTTTCGAATTTGAGTTGTTTGGCAAACTCATCAAACAGAATGATTCCTTTTTCTGAACGATTACGCCAAATAGTACGTTGAATGGCTGATTTAATCAGCTTCAACATCACCGATAAGATTTCCTTATTGTCTTTTACTTCATCGAGTTCAAATACAATCAATCGCTTATCTTCAATCTTATAGGTTTGATCTTCGCTTGTGTTGAATAAAAAGCTATACAAACCATCCCCAACATATTCTGAAAGAATGTGTAAGAAGTTATAGACACTAAAATAGTTTTCCTGAATATTAAGCTCTTGAATTAAGGTGTCTTTTCTGTCATCTATAAACTGGTACAAACTTGCCAGAGAATGATTATTTCGAATGTATTTATAATAATAAAGAAGTACTTTTTTGATGGCAACTTCTTCTGCTTTGGTTGCTTTTTTTCCAGATGCTAACAATTCCAATATAAAAATAGAAAGATCTTCTAAGCGTTCTGGTGTTAAATCACTTTCTTTAGAAATATAAAATGGATTGATTCCTAAGTTCTTTCCTTGCTCGTACCGGAGTATGATATGATCTTTTGGATAGAGCTTGGCGAACTTCGAATAAGAACCTCCTAAGTCAATAATAACCAGCCGGACGTTTTGTTCAAAATACTGTCTTAAAATATTATTGGCTAAAAATGATTTTCCTTCTCCCGTTGGCGCAAAAATGGCAAAGTTCCGTGCCTTGATTCTTTTCTTTTTTTCATCCCAAACATCCTTCAATACTGGTATGGTATGCTGACGATCATTAAAGATGATTCCCGTGTCATCTGACTGATAATTCGTATTGTTGATGTATAAACAAAGTGCTTGTTTTAAATCAGTTACATACAAATCTTCATTAGAAAAATTTGATGCAAAAGAGCAATAAGAGTTTAAAAAGAAGTTTTTTCGCTCTTCTCCTTTTGGATAATAAGGTACAATGTCTAATTCCTTGAACGCTGCTTTTATCTTAGAAGCAATAACACCTAGCTCTCGGGCTTCCCGAGTCCAGAAGATGATGTTTAGATGTCCTCGAATAATTCTGGAAGCATCGTCTTCATTGATTTTAGCTACAATAGCTTCAATCTTTTTTAATATAACTTTATTCTGAGTTCCAAAATTGGAGCTTTTATTCAAGGCTTCAATTTTCTTTTCCAGTAGCTTTCTCCATTTATGCTTGTCATCTAAATAAATGATTTGATTAACGATATGATTTTCATCTAAACTTAAACCCAAATCATCGATAAATCCTTGATGAAACACAAAATCATCGGAGGTAAATTTATCATTGATTTTGCTGCTTTGAACTACATCTCCAAAACAAAGTTCACTGTTCACTGCCAATACATCAAAATGATTTTCACCAATGGTTATTTCATTTTTATTTAACTCAATATCGGTATCAAAGCCTTCATTAAATCCATTGAAATAGCTTTCGGTTAATGCTAAAATTTCGCTTTCATTTAATGGTGTTAGAGACATCCTTCTAGAATTATTGATATAGGATACAGCATCGGTAATCGAAGTTATAAATTCTTTAATCGTATGATCTAATTGCTGATGAATTCCTTTTTCTACCTTTCTAAATGGATTGGTAAACTTAGACGCATTTAAAGCTTTGTTTTTCGGAAGGATGAAATATAAATAAGAGCAGTGTTTTATATAGTTTCTTCCTTTAAAATAATTGTATGTTGCTTTTTGCAGGAAAGTACTGTCAGGTAATTTATCTGCCTCATAGTGTCCTTTTTGATAAATGTCCTGTTTATGAATAACTGTAGCGGTTGGTAAGGATTTAAAAGCTTGAAACCAACAACCGTGAATATCATCAAAATCCTTTTCTGAAAGAGAATACACTTCAGGCAAAAGACTTTTATAGCATAGCACTACATTCCCATTACTAGCCATTAGCAGGTTTTGATCGACTGATAAAATTGGATGGTATGTAGAAAGATTAATTTTCTTCATAATGTAAGTGGCTTGATTTTTTATTAGTAATGGTCTGTGGAAATACTTTTTGAAAGTGAAGTAACTCTGGATGCTTCGTAATATGTGTTAAGGCAATATATAACCCTGCATTTATGACAAACACAGAAATAATCACTATAAAACTGAATGAAAAGATGATAATGAGCAATGAACAAATAACACAAATTATCATCAGGGCAAACAGCGCTATGGGCAAGCCCATAATCACAGCACTTTTTCTAATATTTTTATAGATTTCGAATTTCTTCATAATTATTAATGTTTAATTGCCTACTATCGCTTATTGACTAGACTACGATACCTATTAAATAAGTGAAGATGCCTACTACTGCTCCAGCAATAAGGACAAATACCAGTACTCTAGTAATCCCCTTTTTTAAATCTGCATTTTCACCAAAGAAATGTCCTGCATTAAACAAGAACCCTATTAAGAAAATGACTCCTAAAATGATGGGAAAAACAGCTCTGATAGTGTCGGAAACATCATTTACGGAATCTTCAATACCTCCAATTTGTGCAAAAAGTGACGTTGAGATAAGAATTAATAGACTGGTTAGATAATGTGATTTTTTCATAATTAAATAGCTTTAAAATTTGTTTGATTTTTATAATTGAAAAATAGTGTATATTGTAATTTAAAATGCTGATAATCAGTAATTTGTTAATAAAATAAATTTTAAATCAAATACTATTTCTTTGATGTGAATTGACATCAAATTGTATGAAAAATAGAAAGTACTATGTTGATAAGTCTAAAATTTTGGAAGTTGATGAAGCTCAAAAACGTCAGTTTTTGGATTTTGATGCTTAAAATGTGTCTCATTTTTGGTCAGAATCATGTAGCTAAAAAAGTTATTGTTATTGATCCTGGACATGGTGGAAAAGATTCAGGTGCAATTGGTATAAATGGAATCCAAGAAAAAGATGTAGTGTTGGATACTGCGTTGGAAATTCTAAGACTAAATAAAACTATTTTTAACAATCAATTGGATATCTATTTAACCAGATACAAAGACACGCTGATTTCACTTTCTGACAGAAGTAGATTAACTAAAGGTATAAAAGCTGATGTGTTTTTGTCCTTGCATTGTAATGCCTCTCGAAATACCTCAAAAGGAATTGAAGTCTATCTGCATAATTCAGACAATCTAAATACTAAACAGTCTATTTCATTTGGATTATCTGTACTAAATGAAAGCACTCGTAAATTAGGTTTTAAAAAACGAGGTGTGAAATTTGCTAATTTTAAAGTACTGCGGGAGGCTTCTGCTTTTTGTCATGCAATTCTTGTTGAAGTGGGGTTTGTTACGAATTCTGATGAAGCAGACTTCTTTTTGAAACCTGAAAATATAAGAGCGATGGCATTGGCTGTTTTAATGGGATTGTATAACTATTTAAATATATAATTATGAAAGATTTTTTTTTGAGATTGTAAAAATATTGAAACAGCTACTACTTCGACTACTGCTTGAATTTAAATCAATGATAAAATAAAAAGATTTAGAATAAAAGCACTATGCAACCGCAATACTGAAGGTCGCAATAAGCTTAAATTATTTTCGATGTCTTTTATTAACCAATTTCTTTCTAATCAATTCAATCCTATTTATTTCTTCAGAGCTAAGGTTTAATGAATTATTTAAAATTTGATGATTGTATTTTAATAAAATTTCTTCAATATCTTGTTTGCTCTTAAAGTCTATTTTATAAGCATTAAAGTTATTATGAGATGACATTGGCATGGGTAAAACTCTAAACTCATTAGGAGTTAATTCTAATACACCACCTCCATAATATCTACCCTCCAATTCTGCAAAAGTTAGCGTTAATGAATTGTAAAATGAGAAAATAAAATCATTTAAATTATAATTATCTTTTATCTCTATCTTATATGCACTATCTGTTACAAAAACATTAGCTTCATTTTTTAATAATTTAGGATATTCGTGAGCTCGTTTAAAGAAAAAAGCTTGAGATTGTTTAGAAATATTAGGAACTTGATACCAGTTATTACGCTGTTTACATTTAAACCTGTTTTGTAGCTTTTCTGCTTCCCCAAAAAGGATATATTCATTAACATTTGAAGGAATATTATCAATATCTAAAACATTAAAATCTAATAAGTAAGACGGTTTGTTATCCTTTATTAATTTTAAATAATCATACTTGCTAAAAGTAACAGAACCATTTACAAAAACACCTTTTTGAACAATTGGTTTTGCGTACTCTTTTAAGTCATATTTGTCTAAAGTTTCTTTATCAACAATAAAAAAATTATTTGCAGCCGTTACAATTCCTGCTTTATTATCCACATAATCAGAAACAAGTCTTAATTCTTTCTTTATATTTTCAAGAAATGAATGTTCTTCTGGGGTTATAAAATGATGTGTCCATTTCTTGTTTGATTCTGACACACTCTTATTACTATATAATCTGAATTTCCTTTTTTGAAGTTCCTCTATAGACTTTATAGTAGTATAAAATGTACCCGGTACTTCATGCTCTTTATATCCTATTAATAATACTGTATTTTGACCCTTACATTCTAAAAACTGAAGTTCATCAAACATAAAAATTTCAATGCGCTTAAAAGAATTTTTAAGTAAATCTCTAATCTCTTCTGTAAACTTTACTTGTAACAATTCTAATGGAAGAACAAAAGCTAAAAGACCATCTTTTTGTAATTTAGAAATACCACTTACTAAGAATGAAGTCCAAATATTATTTATTTTCCTATCTGCAAGGTTTTGCTCTAAATGAATTTCTTTAGCTATTTTTTTTTGCTCAGATGTAAGATAATTACTTTTTACATAAGGTGGATTACCAAGGATAGCCGAAAATTTCTTTTTGCTTAAAAAATGAAAATCAAGATAATCCTTGTTTAAAGCGGTTATTTTTATTGATTTATTATTGTTCTTTTTTACAGCTTTATTTAATTCTGCTTTTTCTCTTTCTACAATAGTCAAACTGATTTTATTAAAATTATCTAATCTTTCAATTTCGTTAATAGCTTGAACAAAATTACCATCACCAACACTCGGTTCAAGCACAGAAATATTAGGCTTATCTATTTGAGATAAACAGTATTCAGCAATAAATTTTGCTAAATTAAGAGGAGTGTAATATGATCCTATACTTTTCTTATTCATTTTCTGATTTCAGCCAATTTATATGGTCGTATTTTATTGCGTTTTTGAATTGTTTTATTTAATGCGATCAAACTTGCTAATGTTTCCTTTAAAATTTCGAAATCTTCTGGATTATTAATTTTTTCCTGAAGCAATTCAATAGATTTAGTTACTTCTTCCTCTCTTTTTTTTAGAAAAGATTCACGTCTTTCATATAATAATTGAGGTCTATTTAAATAGAGCCTTTCAGTCATATACCTAGTACTTGCATATTTCCCATAAACTTTATAATCATCTGATTTTATATCAAATAACTCTGAATAATCATATGTAGAAGGATCTGGATAACAAATAACTTCTAAATCATCTGCATTATTAGGCCAATCATTACTTTTGAATCGGTTACAGATAGGGCAACTATAGAATAAATTACGAATATCATTCTCCAAAGCTTTAAACCTCCTAATTGATTTAGGTTTATAATGCTCTATATGATAATGATCAATCCCTCCAAATTGAGCTTCATTAATAGAACAGTAAATACACTGATAATAACATTCTTCTGCTATTTGTTCTTTCCAATCTGGATATGTTCCTTTATCTGGTTGATTTACTATATCTTTTTTTATTAACTTCCAATTCACTATTCTTTAATTTTATTTTCAATTTTTTTTTGTAAATCTTCTAAAAATTGAATTTTATTTTCATATTCGTCTAGCCAATCTTTCCTTTCTCCTAAACCACTATCAAGTTGAACATTTAATTTAAGCTGTAATGCTTTTAAACGATTTAAGTCATTTTCATCATTTTTTCCTGATGCTACTATTTCTGAAAGTTGTTTTAATTCAGAAAGTTCTTCAATATTTTCATTTAAAAAACTTTGGCTTGCACGAATAAAACGTTTTACATACTTTTCTCCATCCACAATAAATTCTTCTCTCCCAATGATATCTTCAAATTCACTAAATTTCTTCTGTAAATCGTCATCGTTCTTATGTGAAGTAATTACATAGATTGGAATGTCCATAAAATATTTTCTTATTTCTAAAACTAGTTGATTCCCACGATAGCCAACAGGGCCTTTACCTTCTTCTGAGTCGTTATGCATTTGTTCATCAAAAATTAAACAAATTATTTCGTTTTGCTCTATCCACTCTTTATAGAGAGATATTGAATCATCTGCAAAAGGAAATACATCAACAACCTCAATACTTGACTCAAAGTTGTCTAGATGAGACTCTATTAAAGATTTTAATGTTTCTCTTTGAGCCTTGTTATCATCAATAATACCAATTTTACTCATAATTAATTTCTTTGTTTTCTTTCTTTAGGAATCCAAATTTTAAATCTAGCACCTTTTAAATCTGGGTCACGATCAAATGAAATTTTCCCATTAAGATCATTTACTATTGAATTAACTACTGTCAAGCCTAAACCAGTACCAATACTCTTACTACCTTGAGTTGGGTATACTTTTGTTGAAAAGAGTGGTTCAAATACTCGATGTTCGAATTCTTTTGAAATACCTGGGCCAGAATCAGAAACCACTAATGAAAATCCAATAACTGGGAGTTTTTTAGGTTCTATTAGGTCCTCTTCTATTAACCTGATAATTATTTTTCTTTTTCCCGATTTTAAAGTAGCTGCTGTATATGCATTTGTTAAAAGGTTGATTAAAACCGTTTCTACATCCATTTGAAATGTGTATGTATATATGTCGTTTAACTCACCATCATCAATATAAATTGAAGCTGCAATATATGCCGGTTTAAGTTCATTAATAACAGATTTTACAATTTTAGCAACATTTACATTTTTTTTACTTCGCTTTTCTCTTTGAACACGAGTTAGAGCATATGCTCCCCAAGCTGCAACTCTCTTTGAAGATTTTACAGCTTTCTCAATTTCTATCAAGGCGCCATTTATGCTTGGTTCTCTTCTCGATAAAGCAAGTTTTGCAGCCATAACAGAGCCTTTGAGTTGAGTAATTGAACCTTCTGTCTCGTGACCAAAAACTGCCGAAGAAATTCCAATTGTAGCTAAACCACTTAAAGTTCTATTCCAATTAAGAAGTTCAGTTATTGTTTTTTCAACTTTATTAGTTGTACCACTTAATTCATTTACATTTTTTTGGACTCTTTCTTTCAGATGATTCTCAATTTTTGAATTACTTTGAATTTCTAAGTTAATCGTATATAAATCCTTTTCAATACTATTTAAAGCTTTTATAATTCTTTGAGTTGTAGATTCTTTACTTCTAGTTTTTCTTTTTGCTTCATTTATTTTGGGAATTAATCTCGTTCTATATGACTCTAGCATATTTATAGTGCCCATCACCAAACTTTTCAAATCGTAAAAAGCTTCTGATTCTACGAGCCCCTCCCGTGCTGCGCTATCTGATAGTTCAATATTTGAATCTCTGGCAATAAAAACTGCTCCTACTAATTGATTTGGCGTTACACTATAATTAGCTGACCTACTAATACCCGCAGGGTCTTTTGCTTTTCTGTCTGCTAAACCTAACCAATCATAACCAAATTGAGAACTTGGAAAACCATAAGGTTTTACAACAATTCTGTCACGGTAAATTTTGATACCCGCATTATTGTCTAAAAACTCTCTTAACTTAGTTAAATTAAAATCAAAGTCTTTGACAGATGCACTTTCTCTTAAAAAGAAATAGAGCTTAATTGTCATTGAGCCTGACCTTATTTTGTTGTTATTTAATATTGATTTATTAATACCTGTTCTAGCTAATAAATTTGACCATTCTATTTTTTCAATAGTTTCTTTGCTATTGTATTTATCCCAATATGTGTAAATTAATTCTGTCCCTTCACCAGGATAATATGCTTCAATTTTAATTTCTGCGGCATCTAAATAATTGGAGTCTATTTCTTCTGATGGCAAAGGGTAAACATCATTTACTAATGATATTTTGAAATCTTCAACACCCTCATAAGGAGGCGTTAGTGCTGAAAGTTCTTGATGTAAATTCTCTATATTTATTTTTGACCAAGGTTGTCTTTGCCCTGTAATAATAATTTCAGTACCAACTGATGAAGGTTTACCATCCTTTATTGGAAGTTTTATTGATTCAGGTTCAAATATTTCAACACGAATATCAGATAAAGACTTTCCTTCAACATCAAAATCATCCCAATTTAATTTCAGCCCAATAAGCTTATCTTTTTTTGATTTAGTTCTAAGTTCTAGTGTTGAGCCTAATCTGTCTGTTGATATTCGACCAATGCCTTTTTCTCCAGTTTTTCTTCTTCCTAACTCACTTTTTGTTGAAACTCGTTTACCAGAATATCCTATTCTTAACCAGCTATTTTTCAACTCTTCTTCTGTCATACCGAAACCATTATCAGAAACCCTTATAAGATCCTTTGTTTCAGAAAAAATTTCGACATCAACTTTAGTAGCATCAGCATCATAACTATTTTTCACTAACTCTAATAATGCGGTAGAATGATCTTTTATACTATCTCTTCCAAGATGAATTAAAGTTTTAGCATCAATATAGAATCTCTGATTATTTGGGTCTTGTTTTGCCAGTTCCCTAGATAAAAATAAAACATCATCTAAATTAGGAGGGTTGCTTTGAATAGCTAAAAGCAGTTTTTCTTGTATTTCCTTAGTTTTACTCACTATGCGTTAATTAAATTTTTTGGATTTATATCTAAAATACTCGCAATTCTAAAGAGAGTGGGTAAGGATGGCTGCCGATGATTAGTACACCAATTAGAAACTGTAGTTTCACTCATACTCATTTTTTCAGCTAACCACTTATTCGATTTTTGATTTTCAACAAGGACAAGCTTTATACGATTAAATTTATTCAATTTGGACATAATATTCACCTAAAACACAAATATATTTAAGTTTTTGCATATTTTTTAAAAATATTTCAATTATCTGCGTTTATCCAAACATTTTTTATCAAACGCAATCAAATTAAACAACTGTCGCATTCTAGAACGCACTCGATTCCCATAATGCTCTTCTAATTCTTGCGCATTCAAGTTCGTGGTACAATGTGTTTTAAATCTATATTTTAAATACAAATCGTGACGAGAAAGTAACACCTCCCCCATTACATTACAATCTTTTCCAAAAAAACGTCCAATAGGTTCTATTCCTAAATCATCAAAACAGTAAAATCGATTGTCACCATATTGCTCAATTATTTTGTAGCCAATGTGATTAAAAGCAAAAGTAACATTGCGTGTTGGAATCAATTCAAATGATGGATACTGTGGTGTGATATGTCGAATGAGTTTCATTAAGCTTGTTTTTCCGCAACCTACTGGTCCAGATAGTAGAATTCCTTTATTGATATCAATATTTAGCTTCTTGCAATTCTGCCAATCTCGAATTTGATAATTGCAAAGCTTGTACAGGATTTCTCGATCCTCTTTGTGAATTTTAAACTTTTCTCCAAACAACAGCTTTCCTTTAACATCCAAGTAAATTAATATCTTTTCAAAATCGTAATGGATATGATTTCCTTTGAGTTCACCCAATTGATATTGCTCAATTCCTTCGTTGATAATATGTGGTGTTTTTAAATTCATAACGGTTCATTATAATTTTTATCGGTACTTGTCTTTAGGTTGTCCTGATATGGGACAGTTGATTTTTGTTTTTCAGTTGTTTTAGAATTTTTTGAATTTAAATTTTTAAAAAAATTGCGTTTGTTTATGTTTTTATTGTTTTCTATAGTTTGTAAATGTTTGTTTATAGATACCAATGCTTGTCCATTGCTTGTCTCATTTTGAACACAGCTTTGGGCCACTACTTGTCCAGTACTTGTCCCAAAATCGTACATCTTGATACTAGACCCTTTGAACGGATTGTGTGATGGTATGTACAAAATGTATTTCCAATAACTGAGTTCTTTGATACAGCGATGATAGGTAGATTTTGAGCCAATTTTGGAATAAGTCATCACTTCTTCACGATTGATATAAAACTCATCCTTAAAGAAATTTAGATTCCATAGTTGAAACAACGCCACATACAAACTGATATGTGTTGGATTCAATCTGCTATCTTTTGAAAATTGGACAAACACCGCATTGAGATGCTTTATATAATTTATGTGCTCCAAAATAGTTCTAAAATTTGTTATGAATTCTATTATTTTCTAACACTTTTAAAATTTCCTGATAATCGTAATACAACACTCCTCCAATTTTGGTGTAAGGCAATGTTCCATTAATTCTTAGGTTTTGTAAAGTCCCTGGTGAAATTCCAAGTAGTTCTCGTACCTCAGGTGATTTAAGCCATTTTTTTATGGATTGTCCGCTATTTGTTTGTAATAATTGTTTGATATCGTCGAGTAATTCCATTTTGAATTCTCGAAGATCTTCGGTTGTAATGATTGTTGCTGCCATTTGTAAAACATTTTTTAGAACAAAGCCGCCATAATATTATAACTTTTTTAAATAACGACTTTGTATTGATTTGACTTTCGTTCTACAAAGTTGAAGTGTTTTATTAGCATTTCATCAATAGGCACTCCCAAGGTGGGAACTTTTTTTAATTCATTATCAATACATTATTTTGGTTTAATTTATAGTTCTAATTCTGGTGTCAATCTATCAAATAGATATAAGATTTATGAAAGAAGTCTTCATTTTGAATTTCCCAAGTTGGGTTTAACTATGGATTATTATTCATCTAATTCTGCGATGCGTTTTAACAACGATTCTTTCATTTTATCTAAAAACTTTGTATTGTTACATTTACGGGATCGTATTTCAATAAAAGTATGATAATAATTACCTAATTCAATATTAAAAATTTGCTCACATACAGCTGCTAACTCTTTAATATCAGCAGTGCCACTATTAACAACTCCACTAGATTGAAGTGCATAGATAAGCTCTATTAGGTCTGTTTTACTCCCTGTCCAGAATAGTTTTGATTGTTTATACATTGATTTTGATATCACGGTTTCAGTATTATTTTCTAATTTTTCTATTTCCTGCTGAAGATATACAATAAGCATATCATAGGCCATTATAGTTGCAACTGTACTATCTTGACTCGTAGAAAACTGTTCATCTGTAAAAAAATGAAAAGAATCGGGGTGCAATCTTAAATCAGCTTTCCCTCTAACAAAATATTGTTCGTCTAAAAAGGTAGCTCCTCTGCGGTAATATTGGTAAAACTCCAAATTATCATTAAAATATATTTGTAATTTATCAATATGATTATTGAGATAGTTTATTTGAGATTTTGAACGACTTCGAGGTCTCTTACTCTCAATATGAATGAGTTTGACATAGTAAATTAACTTACTAAATACTAGGGGTTTTATGTGCTTGAAAAAATAAATTTCTGCTTGTAAGTTTTTAAACCCCTTATCAATGACCATTTTTTGCAATTTTTTAATGCTGATTTCAGTATAGGTTATTCCTACTTCAGATTTATAGAGGGAATCATTATTTTCCATCTCTAAAACTTCAAGTTTTTTGTCTAAATCGGATATAATACTATTATAAATCATCTAATTGTGCTTGCAAATTTGTTTAAAATTCAAGTTAAAATTGGGCACTAAAAATTATCTGGTAAAGTTAAAATTGGCTAAAAAAAGTCAGTTTAATACATTAATTTTCGTTATTAATGGCATCCATCATTTCCATTGAAAAATTATCTTTTGCTTGAATATAGGCTACTTTTGATTTAATTTTTGCTCCTAACTTCTTCTTTTCAAAGGCTGCTGTCATTCCAAAATTTATGCTTTTAAAATGAAGTTCTCCTGCTCTTTTAATAGTTTGAAATAACAGCTGACGATAAATTTGATACTTTCGTAAATACGTATAATTCATACCTACAAAAGCTGGAGTATATAAATTATTTCCATTTTTATAGCAAAACATAACGCCTACAGGAATACTGTTTTGTGGATTTAACTCCTTTTTAAGAGTTAGTATTATAAATTCCCAATTTGGATGATTTGACATAATTTCAAGCATTTTTTTTGGAAATGAAAACGTATTTAATCCTAGATTGTTCTTTCTTACATTTTCGTATAAATCATATAAATGTGATAGTTCTTGTGAATTCAATTCTGATTTAATTGTTATTTCGAAACAGGATTCAAAGGGTACTATATCTTTTCTAAAATGTCTTCGATTTCTTGAAGATAAAGAAGCTATATATACATCTGTATTATTCCAATTTAAATTTTCAATAGTACAAGATTCTGGCATATTTGCTTTTATAAAACCTTGTTGATGAAATTTTTGATTTAAGTTAGCATCCATTTCAAAATCCCGCAATACTAGCATTGATGGATTTAACTTTAAGTCCAAATCATCTAATTTTTGAAACATCATATTAAAAGCCATCTTAGAATCTGAATGATTCTTATCTAAATAATAATGCTGACCCTCACTAAAAAGAGACCCCATACTAAGAACATAAGATGTAAACAAGTATGGATTTTTTATTCGTTGCTGTTCTAATTTGATGGAAACTGTTTCAGAAGCAAGCATATCTTCTTTCCAGAGATTGAACGTAAAAAAAGTAGCAAGGATTGGCTTATTTTTGGTGTCCCTAATTATAAAATAGTAAAACTTCCAATTGTGTTCTTTCATTATATTATTATTAAAAACACTTTCTAAAAACAACAATCCTTCCCAATCAAATATCCCTTGCTTTCCAAGCATTTCATTCCACTCTACTTTAGCTATATTTTGGATGGTATCTTCCATTTGCAAAGTCAACTTATTTGAAGTTTCATCATCAGCTACCATTGGTGTTGGTATTTTAAATGCACTATACACCCTATGTTTAGTGGTATTGGTGCTATCTAAAGACTTAGGGAAATGATACGACATTGCTGCCACCAAACTTTTAATTTCTTCTTTCTGATTATGCCTTGAAATTGTGATTCGTACTCCGGTATTCTTCACAGGTACTGCTGGAAAAAGTCCTAGATTGACAAAATATCCTTCTTGCATCAACCTATTAACAAAATTATATCCTGTTTTTGGCATTCCTGTTCCAATGTAAAAAACTGGTGAATTGTTTTTATTAACTAGTGGTAAATCAGTTTGACTCAGTAAATGATTAAATAGATCAATACGTTCTTTTAATTCTGATTGGAGTGTATATATTTCAGGAGATAAGTGAATTTTAGCAGAAGCAATAGCTGCACCAACTGAGGCTGGCTCTAATTGTGCTGAGAAAGTTAGAGGTCCTCCAAAGGTTTTAATTTTTTGATACATTTTAGTGTCAGAGCACGCTAAAAAGGCGCCACTTGCACCAAAAGTTTTACTTAGAGTTCCAAAAATTAATATATTTTTTGGAAGTTCGGTTAGTTGACTAAGAACATAACCTGTCCCTTTTTTCCCAATCCAACTCATCCCATGTACATCATCACAATACAAAAATAATTGAGGATATTTATTGCATAATGCTACTAATTCTTTGATGGGTGCATAATCTCCATACATTGAATAAATACCATCACACATATACCATATTCTTTTATGTTTTGGAGACAATGCTTTAATTTTATCTTCCAACATTTGAAGATTATTATGGCGAATCATTTCTATGGGAACACTTCTTGACTTAAGTGTTTTTGCTGCGCTCTGTACACTCCAATGAACTTGATGATCTAAAATAATTGCATCTTGATCATCTACAGCGCTTGGAATAACTCCAAGATGTCCTAACGTACTATTCTTTGTTATAATGATATTATTCCCATACATTTCTTTAACATGTTCCTCTAATGTTTTATATAATGGATGAGAAATATAAGATTTGGACAGCGGAAATTGAGTTCCATATTTTGTAATGGCATTAATTGCAGCCTCTTTTAATCGAATATCTTGTTCTAACCCCAAATATCCTGTTGTTCCAAAATGAAAGAGTTTTTTGTTTTGTATTTGCAAAGTTCTTCCTGAAAATGATTCATCTTCTGCGTACAGGTGTAAAATCCCTGCTTCTTTTGCGTCTGTAAATACTTCGTTTACAGTATCTAAAAAATTATTTGATTTGATTTTTGCCATAGCTTACAATTATTTATTTATAGAATTTTAAATTAAAATCCTTGTTATTTCAGAATTATAGTCCTAAAATTCTATAAAAAAAACAATACGATTGTAACTTTTCCGATAAAAATACTTTTTAGACAACTTAAACTACTGATATGATAAAAAACAAGCTAATTCACTATAAATTATAGCCATAAGAATTAAATAATTTACTAAATAAATAAATTTTATGTTACTTTAGTAAAAAAAATATGAAATGGAACAAGAATTCTTTGAAAATAAATTTGCCAAATTTTGGATAAGTGACCAAATCCTTTTTTTTGAATATAAACAGGGTGTAGTCATTGATTTAGCTGCTGCTCAACGTATAGTTGCTGACCGAATACATTTTCAAAATGAAGTTTCTTACCCTATTTTTTGTGATGTTCGAGGCATTATTCAAATTGATAAAGCTGCTAGAGATTATTTAGCGCAATCTGGCTCCGTCTTAACAAAAGCAGTTAGCTTTCTTGTTCATCAAAAAGTATTAAAAGCAATTGCAACATTCTATGTTACTATTAATAAACCCGCTGTGCCGTCACAATTGTTTAATGACAAGACAGATGCATTAGAATTCCTTTCAAATTATATTTAGTTTTTTTGAATTAAAACATAATCTTCAGTTTAATGGATTCAGATTCAAATAACATTCGTTTTCAAAACATCTATCAAATGTTGATTCAGATGGGTAAAGGTAATTTTACACAACGAGTTGAACGATCAGGTGAAGATGATAATCTTGAAACTTTAATTGTTTTGGTAAACATGTTAGCCGAGGAATTGAATAGTTTAATTTCACATAAAGGATTTGTAAACCCACACCATTCTAGCAAATATCTTGTGCAAACTTCTTTTATTTTGGATTCAAATTTTATTATTAAAAGTTTCAATTCAGATGTATTCAATATTTTAGGATATTCACCAGAGGATTTAATCAATAAACAATTTTCAACAATCCTATCGAAAGAATCTGTTGTAGTATGGAATGGTATTAAAGAGGATTTACAAAAGGATTTGACACATAGATCTGCACAACAACTAACCTATATCACAAAAAATAACTTACAAAGACCTTCATTTTGCAATATCTCTAGGCTTTTTCATAATAATGATATTTTAGTTAGTTCCGTGTCTAATATTATTGAAGATACTGCCTTACCAACCAAATTAATTTCTTCTACCGAAACTATTAAACCCACAGGTCTGTATCGTTTATCGGATGTACAATTGATACAGAAAGTTTATGACTATATATTAAATAATTTGGATAAACCCCTTCCAACCATAAAAGAGCTTTCACGTATTTTTGGTACAAATGAATACAAGCTTAAATTTGGATTTAAGTATTTATTTAAAACGAGTATTTATCGATTTTATAATAACAAAAGACTACAAAGGGCTCATCTTTTAATTCAACAATCAACGATACCACTTAAAGAAATTGCTACTATGTGCGGCTTTTCAACATATCCAAATTTTTCAAAAGCCTTCAAAAAACTCTTTGGCTATTCTCCTAACAATGTTTCGAGAAAATATACTAGTTTGACAAAGTCATCATAAAGGCAATTAGCTTCAATTAAATAATCAATTTTTATAAACTTCTTAAACTAATCCTTTTTCAATAAGCCAACCTACTGATTAGATAATACTTATAAGTTTGTTTTGTTGGAATTTTGTATCAAATTAAAACTGTATAATTTTTTGATATGAAATTTAGCCTAAGAAAAAATATAATTAGTATCATTTGTTACTTGTATGTTTTTATGCTTGTATATGCTGCCACAAGTAAACTTTTAGATTTTGAAAACTTTAAAATTCAGTTAGGACAGTCACCTTTACTTAGTTCATTTGCAGATTGGATTACAATTCTAGTTCCTGTTACTGAATATATTATAGCTTCTTTATTGTTAATTCCAAAATTTCGATTTATTGGTTTGTTTACATCTTATTTATTAATGGTGCTGTTTACAGCTTATATCTATATTATATTAAACTACAGTGCTTTCGTTCCTTGCTCTTGTGGTGGGATACTGGAAAAAATGACTTGGAATCAGCATCTCGTTTTTAATATCATATTTATTTTTTTAGCTGCATTTGCCATCCTACTTACAACCGAACATCCCCTATTATTTAAACGCAAAACTGTCAAATTATGAGCTATAAAGTAAAACTTTTCTTGTTATTAACTTCTGCTTTAATTGGTGTTGGGATCGTCTTTTACCTATTTCACCTGTCCGAAGAAATTACCCATTATCAGAACAAATTTATTCGTAGGTACCCACAACATGTAGCTCAAGAAATTTATCAGGCTGACTTAGTTTATAATTCCTTCTATTTTGCAGGCGTAGCAAATGGAAAGATTTATTTAGGAAATTATACAGCTCCTTTACAAATTTTAGCATTAGATAGTACGCTACAAAAAAGAACTACCCATAAAATAACATTAACAGAAAAAGACCTTCCATTTGCTT
Organism: Lutibacter flavus; assembly: GCF_900188355.1. Taxonomy (GTDB): domain Bacteria; phylum Bacteroidota; class Bacteroidia; order Flavobacteriales; family Flavobacteriaceae; genus Lutibacter; species Lutibacter flavus. The sequence goes on along the minus strand of NZ_FZNX01000004.1, from coordinate 190,155 downwards.
CCCCTCAAATAAGAGTTCAAGGAAAACACTTTTTTGTTTTTGAAGGAATCGCTCCCTATGTTTTTAAAGGAAACATAAGGGACTGGAAGGCTTCGTTAAAAATTAATAGTGGCTATTATTTTTCTCAATTAAAACCTATGGATTCTGTTACTATGGCTGTTCGGTATTTAACACCTAAAAGTGGGGAAAGCCTGTTAGGTACGCTTAATCTTTCGGACATCTCAAAAGTAGCTTATGGTGATCATCTTTTACAAAAACAATTTGATGGCATCTTTGATACGGACGGAAGTCTTCATTTTAATAAGGAACTCAATCGCATTGTTTATGTGTACCGTTACCGGAATGAATATATTGTAAGTGATCCATTCCTTCAATTAGCATATAGAGGGAATACCATTGATACGGTAAGCACAGCACAGGTAAATTTGGTCCAAAAGAAAAATAGCACACTTAAAACGTTTGCTGAACCACCGTTGGTCGTGAATAAAACAAGTGCAACCGCTGGGAATTTACTATATATAAATTCTGCATTACCAGGCTTGTATGAAGACGAAAATATATGGAAAATTGCTAGTATTATTGATGTCTATGACCTTACCGATGCCTCCTACCGTTCAAGTTTTCCAGTTTATGATATCAACAATAAAAAAATGAAAAGTATGCTTGTATCAGGACATTTTTTATACGCCTTGATTGGAAATAACATAGTATGCTATGAACTTATAGAGCATTTAAGTCAAAATAAAGCAGCAAGTTCTTACACAAAAACTAATTGAATATATATCGGCCGATATCAGGGGTAAGACTGAAAACCTGTAAAAAAGAGTAAGTCATCATTTTAAATATTTAATATTATGAAAACACAAATTTTAAAAAGAATAATGATGCCATTAGCAGTCATTTTTTTAGGTATTGCAGGTGCTTTTGTTACTATGTCTATGGGTAGTACAGAATCGCTTTCAACAACACAAGGCTATCGATTTGTTTCACAAGCAGATCCTTGTCATGCGGAACAGATGTGTACTCCTGTTGCAACTCCAACTATCTGTACTTCCGGTAGTAGTAGATTGTGGGGGAAAATTAATCCAAGTATCAATGTATGTAATGTACCATTGTACAAAATATATAACTAAAATTGATTCAGGAATTATATTTAAAAACAATGCAGCTCTTCCACAAAAGAGCTGCATTGTTATTTTTTATTGGGGTTCAAACCAGTCTGGTCTTTTTTCCTCTTTTAAATAATATCCAAACCAATCTGAGAGTCGCCCTGTTAAATCAATTTGATTTTCGGGTATTTGAATAGCGTGATCATCTTTAGGATAAATTAACATAATATGTTCTTTTTTTAATCTTCGCAGTGCGATATAAAATTCCATTGATTGATATGGATCCACGGTTGGGTCTTCTTCACCCGTATACGATAACAACGGAGTGGTCACGTTTGAAACTGCGTTCAATGGAGAATTTCTTAGATACCCTTCTTTATTCTCGAACCAGGGTTTCCCCATACGAAACTGTTGATATTCAAATCGCCAAGCATTGGAATTTAATTCACCCTTATTAACCGAAAAATAACAGCTAGTTAAATCAGAAACACCAGCTCCTGCAACTGCAGCAGCAAACATATTGGTTTGTGTTATAATGAAATTTGTTTCATAACCTCCAAAAGAATGCCCTACAATCCCTAATTTATTTTTGTCTATTGGAGCCAACGAAAGGGCTGTTTTTGTTGCAGCTATTACACAATCAACAGCAGAAAAACCAGGATTACCTATTTCATAAACAATATCTGGTAACAATACAAAATAGCCTTGACTTGTAAAAAAAGTTATGTTAAATTCTGCCCCATTTAAAAGACTTGGATTGGTGTACTTATGTAATTTGTGGGTTTGTTTTTCATAAATATCTACAATCATGGGATATTGTTTTTTGGCGTTATAATTAAAAGGATAAAACAGGACCCCTTTTAATTCAGATTCCTTGGATTTTTTATACTTTATCAATCGTGAAAAGCCCCACTTATAATTAAAATGTTGCGGATTACTTTTAAAAACTGTTTTTTGCTGAGCATTTCCTGATTTTACAATTAATTCTGGAGGGTCATTAAAATCTTCTTTTACAAAAGTGAATACATTATTTTTTTTAGCTTTTTTAATTGAACTAAGCAATTTTGATTCAAATACAATTGGGGCTATTTTCCGGTTCTTATTCAACCTAACGTAACCAGATTTACTATTGTCAATCGCTTTAACTTTCAACGTGACACCATTTTCTAAATTGATTATTTGAGGTTTTGAATTTACACTACTTGGATCCCAATATTCTATATTTGCTAGTCTGAAAATTTGTTTACGTTCTCTACCCTGTGTTAATTTTTTACCGCCCCTATTTTTATCCATAGAAAACTCCCAAATATCAAACTGGTCATAGATTAACAAGGATGCATCGTTTTTAGTCCATCCCAAGAGACCATAAGGAGCTGGTTCTTCTGGCTGATCGCTTGAATCATTAAAAAATGAAATCTCTTTGTTTTTGGTTATATTGGTATGTTTTTGGTTGGCTATCGAGTATACCCACCAATTATGTGCTCTAAAATATACAATGTACTTTCCTTGGGGTGAAAAAAATAAATATCCAGAAGAACCATATTGTTTTTTCAAAAACAGGGTTTTCACATTTGTGGCTATGTCTACCAAATAATAATCTTGGTATGGCTCACGATTACTAGACGGTTTATAAACATCTGGGTTATAAACAAGTGCCCATTGCTGATTTCCATTTAATAAGACATTTGGGTGCTCGTTATCTCCAACAGCTCTCAATTTTCCTTTTTCTGGCCACCAAGCTCCAACACGTGGGGTGCGTAGTGTGGTCAAAGATTTGTCATAAATAGTCCTCAACGGATACAATTCTTTATCCTTGGTATTCCAAATCTGCACATTTAAGTTGTTTTTGTCGTTCTTGATTTTAATATCTTTTTTCATTTTAAAAAACACGCATTCTTCGTCATCTGAAATTCCAAGTGATGAAACATAATTAGCAACCAAAACCATTTCTTTAGGCCAAGACTTTCTAGTTTTCGTATTGTATTGAAACAATTGCTTGTTTTTAATCTTGTAGAACAAAATTGTATTTGCTGTAAATGCTTTAGCTGAAACTGAACGCGCTACAAAAACAATTGATGTCCCTTCTCTATGCCAAACTATATTTTCAAATGCATTGTCATTACTACTTGTAACCATGGATTTGATAATTTTTTTTCCAAATTGCAGCAAGCCAACCTTAGATTTATTCGAATTGGAAGTACAAAAAGCGAGTTTATCACTCTTGGGACTCAACGAAAATGAAGTCACATTTACAATAGTATCTAAAATAGCACCCTTCAAATTTTTTATGATAATCTTCGTTTTTTCATCTTGAGAATTACAAAAAAGAAGGATATATTGCCCTTCATTTACAAAAACAAATGATTGAACTTGGTCAACTACTTGTATTTTACCTGTTATTAAATTCTGCAAATGAAATCGATTCTCAGGTAGCAAACACCCAAACCAAGTTTCACCTAAGAACTTTCCTTTGAATCCTTTTGCGAATTCAAAAGTTTTATCGGTTACTGTGTTTTTTACAAAAAGTGTATCCATTATTGATTCATACGAGAGTGAATAACTCACCCATCTCCCCTGTTCAGAAATACTTTCAGTAGTTAAATTACTCCACAGTTTATAGTCGGAAGCTGTCAATTGTTTTGTTTTGTTGACCTGCCCTGATACCGGGCAGGCTAACAAAAACAACATACAATTAATCCAAATAATTTTACAGTTGTTTATTATGAAATTCATTAGTAACCTGGGTTTTGAGGAGTTAAATTTGTATTTAGATTGAGTTCTATTTCTGGTATAGGGAACAATATGTCATTCGTATCCCAACCTGGCTTTACTTCAGACAAAACAGATTGAATACTATCAAATCGCTTCAAGTCAAAAAATCGATGTCCAAACTCCGTAAACAATTCAAATCTTCGCTCCTGTAAAATAGCTGCTAAAAGTTCTGTTTGTGTTTGTGCAGTTGTATTATTTAAGCCTGCTCTATTTCTTATTTGATTTAGTGCTTCTTTAGCATTTGAAAGTTCTCCTAAATGTGCCAATGCTTCTGCCTTTATTAAATATAATTCTCCTAAACGGAATACAATAGAATTCTCAACAGAAGAACCTGTATTAGAATATTTATATTTATATGGATGCATCCAACTCGTTGTGCCATCACTCACTGTTTTTGTCCAATGGATTTTTCTTTGATCACCCGCATTAAATGCTTCTGCAAGATGAGTGCTTAATGCTGACAAAGGGGGTGGACCTACTGTGAAATTAAAAGTTTCACTTTCCAGTGTATTGCCACTGTCAAAAGCTGGACTCAATTGCCAAATTGTAGCTGTACTTTCTTTAAGAAAAACTTTGTCAAGGTCTTGTTCAAAAACGTACATACTTGTTTTATTCAGCACTGTTGTTGCCTCACTGACTGCTTCCTCCCAGTGTCCAGCATATAAATTCACCCTTGCAAGTAATGCATTACAAGCATATTTATTAGGACGCACTCGAATGTAAGAAATATCATTTTCTGGCAAAAGTAGTACAGCTTCCTCTAGTTCAGTTTTGATACTTCCATATATAATATTCAATGGTACTCTTTTGGCTTGTTGGTTTTCAACATAATCAGTAGTGGTGATGTATGGAATAGCTCCAAATATATTGGCTAGATAAAAATGAATTAATGCACGTACAAACAAAGCCTCCCCTTTTAATTGATTACGATCCTCTATTGGTAAATTAATCGAATTTTCCACTCCTTCCAAAACTGCATTGGCAGCATAAATTTGGTTATAACTGCTATTCCATAATTGTCTCACATTGGAGTTTGATGCAATAAGAGCATTGTTATAAAATGCGGTTGTTTCGTTTTGAGCATTTCCATAAAAGTCAAGTTCATCAGTATAATTCCCTAATAAATGTGACAGCCCAGTTGATCCTCCTGTGAGTAATCCTTCATCCCTAATTTTTGAATAAATAGCTGTCATTGCTGCATCAGCGGTTGTTTTTTCCTCAAAAACACCATTCGCTGTTAATTGTGAATTTGGAAGTTCTACTTCCACAAAATCATCACAACTATAGCTTGCTAATACAATAATTAAAAGGCAAATTACTGCAACTATTAACCTCCAACTAATATCTTTTTTACTCAACGTATCTATATTATTGTTATTAATTTTTTTCATTGTTTCTTCTTTTTAAATTAAAAACTAACTTTTACACCCGCTGAAAAAACTCGTAAGGGTGGTAAAAAACCTGCTGACTTAAATTCTGGATCTGCACCCTCATATTTTGTGAAGGTTAGTAGATTTTGGCCTTCTAAAAAAAGTTTACATTGATACTTTTTTAATGGTACATCATAGGTCAACGATATATTTTTTAAGCGTATATATGAAGCATCGCTAATTGCTCCGTCGCTTTCAAAATACTTATAATAAGCAGCTACTGCTTCACTGTTACTTCCATCTGTAAGGATTGGGTATGGAGCAATATCACCTGATTGCTGCCAATGATTTAACACATTGACTGGTTGGTTGGTTTGTGATCCTGGTAACCCAAAATAAGATGCAGCGTTATAATTTATTTGCTTGACAAACTGAAACAAAAAATCTAGTTGCCAGTCTTTGTATTTTAGTTGATTTTGCAACCCACCAAAATATTGAGGATTAAAATCTTTGATGGTTGTTTTATCTTCAATTCCAGTGAGCATTCCATCATCATTCACATCTTTAAAAGTATAGATTCCTGTTTGAGGATCAACACCTGTAAAATGATACACTTTTTGAATGTTCAAGGGCTGTCCAATTACATATTGGTTTGCATAGGTGGAACTTTCTAAGTCTGGATATTCTATCAGTTTATTTCGCGCCCAAGTGGAATTGAAATTACTAATCCAGCTAAATTCATCTTTTTGTATGTTTACTGTTCGAAGGGTAACTTCTATCCCGCTATTTTGAACGGTCGCATCCATATTGGATTGTAAGGAAGTAAATCCTGTAGTTCCTGGTAATGGCATTCCAGACAATTGATTTGAAGATCGATTGTTATACCAAGCTGTAGTTAAAAAAACACGCTCTTTTAAGAATCCTGCTTCCAAAGCAACCTCCATTTTTTTATTGGTCTCCCATCCAAATTCGGGATTGAATAAGCGTGCTGGCTGTAATCCAATAACTCCATTATAATTAATTCCAGTAGAAATATAGTTATCTAAATATTGGTAATCGCCAATTTGATCGCTTCCAGTGATCCCATAACTTGCCCTTAATTTTCCAAAACTTAGAATCTTACTATTTTCTAAAACCTTTTCTTTAGAAAATAACCAAGCCGCACCAACAGCCCAAAAATTAGCAAATTGTTTTCCTGGACCAAATCGACTTGAACCATCTCTTCTACCTGTAAGGTTCACAATATATTTTTCCTGCCAATTGTAATTTAATCGTGTAAAAAAGGCTTGGTATTTATATGCTGATTCCTCGCTTGTCAGTGTGTAAACATTGGAAGCAGATGCAAGATTATAAATTAAACTATTACTTGTAAATCCAAAAGCGTACTGCACCAGCTGATTTCCTTTTTGTGATTGGAACGTACTTCCTAGCAAAGCTGTTAATTTTCCTTTTCCTATTGTTTTATTCCAATTTAATTGAGGTTCTATAATCCATGATTCCCGGGTTGCTTGACTTGCAATAAGGCTTGAAAATTCGGCTCCTAAACCGTAAGCTGGATTGTATTCTGTTGATGGAATGGTCGTTGTTTCATTATTATTAAGCGTTGTATAGCCCGTATTTATTTTTAGCTGCAAATTATCTGTAAACTGATAAGAAAGCACCATATTAGCAATCATATCATTGAGTTTTACTTCATATAAACCTTCAAGATTTCTTAAGGGATTATTAAACGTATTGTTCTCCCAATTCAGCGAACCATCATCATTGTACAATGCAGGAGCGTTTGGCGGAATACTTACCGCTTCCCTCATAAGATCCATTCTTGGTTGGTTATTTTTTTGTGAAGTGTATCCAACTGATACTGTAGAAGTGAATTTTTTATTCTCAGTTGTATGACTTAAATTAAGCAAAACATTTCCTTTTTTATAACCAAAATCTCCCGGATAAACTGTGGTTTGTTTGTTGAAATTTCCACTTAATAAAAATTGTGTTTGAGCTGTTCCTCCAGAAATAGCTGATTGAATATCTGTAATCATAGCTGTACCACCTAGTAATTCCTTTTGCCAATCGGTATATCTCGTTTTATCCCAAGTTCCATTGATATCATAGGCATAATATGGGATATCTGTAATTCCGTCATTTGCATAGGCTTCTTCTCGCATTGCTATATACTCTGGTGTTTTTAATAAGTTCATAAATTGAGTTACTTTTCCAACCCCTTGAGATATACTTGAAGAAAATCGTATTTCACCTTCTTTTCCTTTTTTAGTAGTTATTAATACCACACCATTTGCTCCACGAGAACCGTAAATTGCAGTCGCATCAGCATCTTTCAATACTTCTATACTTTCTATTTGGCTTGGATTAATACTACTAAGTGGTGAAGGTTGTGTTGGCAATACGGGGGAATTAATTCCTGTTCCAATAGGGTCTGAAGCATAAGGAACTCCATCAATAATATACAAAGGTCTGTTTCCATCGAATCTTAAACTATTTTGACCTCGAATTTGAACTTCAAAACCTCCTCCAGGCGTTCCGGTGGTTTGCGTAATATTTACACCTGCCATACGTCCCTGCATCGTTGCTAACATATTGGTAACAGGTTGTTTTTCTATAGCTGTTGCTTTTATTTTCTCAATACTACCAGTACGTTCCTTATCCTTTACCTTATAATACCCAGCATTTAAAGTAACTTCTTCTAGTAAAGTAATAGCATCCATTAGTTGAATGTTAATGGTTAATTGGTTATCAACAAGAACAGTCTTTGATTTATATCCAAGTGCAGAAAACACCAAAATATCACCAGCTAAAGCTGCTATAGTATAGCTACCATCAACATCTGACACGCTCCCTTTATTGGTGTTTTTAATTTGTATGGTAGCACCCGCTACAGGAGTTCCTTTAATATCTGTTATAGTACCACTTATATTGATTTGTTGAATGCTTAGTAACTTAGAGGCATTGTATTCTATACTAAGATTGTTTGCCAATAAATGTGTAACATTAAAGAGAAGCATAAAGTAAAAAGCATAGCACAGAGCGCTCCTTCCTATATTAATAAGAATTTTTTTCATAATTTTGAATTAGGTTAAATAATTAATTGTTTAATCGTAATTAAGCCTCCTAGTGACCCTGCGAAAGTTATTTAGGAGGTGTTTTTTTATTTAATGTTTATTCATTGGCATGTTGGTTTTGTTAGTTTGGCTTTAAATACTGCTTTTAATGATCCTTTTAAACATCCATTTTTTACTAATAGTTTAGTTTTAACACTAACTATTGGACAAAAGGATACCTAAAAGCATCTAAACTTTAGGCTTTTAAAACGTAATTTGTTCGGATACAATTAAAATGAAGATTCGTGTGGTTATGGGATAAAAAATGATTGCGTAATCCGAAAATGTGTGTAACGTCAATCCCATAACAAAGTGCCTAAATTGGGTTCTTTGGTTTTTTTATAAATAGAATGTCAAACACAGAAACCGCTGGTATATGAATATACCTATAGTCTTTTAATTGATTTAATGTACATAGTGTTTGTTGCATGCTAATTAAATGTTAAACCCTGCAATTCAAAAAATAAAAACAATTAAAACGGTGCTAAGAATAAAAGCGGAGAATTTACCAATAATAAAAAATGGCGTAGAACTCAGCTTATTGTATCAGAGGTACTGGTATACCCGTACACGAATAAGTGAGCCCACGCCTAGGTCGTGAGCATCTAAACTTATCATCTCGTGTACTTAAAATTACCAGTTTTCTGATACGAGATTCAAAGCGAATGCTTCAAATATTTTCTATATGAAGAATCGCAAATTTATATAATTAAAACAAATATAATAAAAATATCTATCAAAACACATATATGTGTCCTTTTATTTTTATTTAGTATATCACCTTTATAAAATGGAAACAAAAACTGAAAAAATTCTATTAAGAAGAATAGGTAATAAGTTAAGAGCTCTAAGAAATGAAAATAACCTTTCTCAATTTGATCTTTCTATAGAAGCAGGTATTCCAAAAAATCAAGTTGGTAGAATTGAAAGGGCTGAAATAAATACTACGGTTATTACACTACACAAAATAGCAAAAGTTTTTAAGATAGATATAAAATATTTTTTTGATTAAAATTTAAACTTATCAAGATCAGTATTTTAAAGCTTTCAAAGTTTTAATTATAGACTTGTGAAACGATTTCCATTTTTGTGCGGTCGTGCTATTTTCTCATTTTCTTTTTTCTTTTAGCAATTTTAAGATTGGAGCATTATCTATATTAGATGGAATAATAGGTATGTCATCTGCTGTTATAACAACACTTTCCGGGTCGTGAAGTCCAATTTCCCAAGCATTAATAAATTTTAGTTTAGTTTTAAGTATTCCTAATTCAGGGAATGGTTTTACATTAAAATCTTTATCAACATGTGCAGGAATTAATAAGTATTTATTAAAATATTTATAACCATTACTAAGATTATCTAAATTGTTACTGTTAGTAGGCTCCATTCTATGAAATCGAGATGATAAAGAAACAAAACCTCCATCTTTGATTGGATTTTTTTTAATATTCTTACTTACTAAAACTTTATACCAATATGGTTTGTCTTTTCTAATGCCTTTAATTATTGATATCGATATTGTTTCCTCTTTATCAATTTTCCCGTATTCTTTTATCCAATTTTCAAATACTTTTTTTCCTGCCTCTTCATTTTCAAAAGTTAACATAATACCAAATGGGTTTGGTTGTGGCAATGCCACAAAACCAAAAGCTTTCCACTTAGCTTTGTCCCATAAATAAGTGTCAATTATTGTTTCTGCTCTCATGTTTTTATGAGTTGCAGAATTAAAATCTGGTTTTCCTTTATCTGCTACATCTTTTTCCAAATTAGATATAGATATTTCAATAGGGTTTGAGGTTCTTTTTAAAGGAAAGTTTTTATTATTTTCTTTTATCCAGTTTTTAAGAAAGAATTTTGGGTTTGAAGTTAAGGTATTTGTTAAGAAATTTTTATGTTCAACTATTAGAGTTAACCTTTCGTGAACTTCGTCATTTTTGTATAAATTCTCAAAAAACTCTTTATAATCTTTAAACATGTAATTGCTTCCTATAATTAAAGGTATTAGTTTGTCCATTAATTCAGGAATGTCTTTTGAAGTATACTCATAATTTTGATTAATGAATAAGTCAAATAAATTTTTATTCTCATGTTTTATTTCAAAGAATTCATCTAATTTCTCATATTTAATGTTTAAGGTGATTTTTTCTGATAATGGAAATACATCCTCAAAAGCAGTGGCTAAAAATGATTCCAAATAAGCAAAAATAGTTTCTCCTAAAATTAAAAGTTGTATATCATCTTTTGAATTAATGATAAATTTGATTCCTAGTATTCTAGTGTAGGATGTTATTTCATTTTTATTTAAAAAATTGGTCTCAAAAGCCATTTGTTCTACAGAAGGTTGGTTTGCTAATTTATTATAGAATTCTTTGAAATTTTCTTTTGTATATGAAGGGCTTCTAGACTCATTAATTTCTATTAAATCTTCATGTCCCAATAAATATAAAACTGAATCAGCACTTAGCCAAAGTTCATTTTTAGTTAATATATCTGATAAATCTACTAATTCTTTGAAATTTTTAAAGTCTGTATTTAATAACCTTGTAGAAAGACAACCATCTATAAGGTTTTCAATAGACATTTCTTCATTTTCCAAATTTTTTTCTGATTCGAAATAATATTTTATAACGTTAAATAATTCATACCAAGTTAGTAATATAGGAATACGACCAAGTATAACTTCATTTTTTAAAATTTGTTCAATACTGTTGTACAATCTTCGATTGATTGTACCTGTAGTAAAGAATTCGTTAATATAAAGGTTAATTGCAGAAATTACACAATTATTAGCAGCCCAATGTAAGCCTAAATTCGAATATGCTTCACTTAATAGCATTAAGCAAAAATAAAATTCGTCTTGTGTTTCTTCTTTAGCTAGCTTTCTTACGGCTTTTCCAAAAAAGACTAAACTTTCTTTATTTAAATCGTTCTTTAATTTTGTACTTCCTCTATTTAAATAAATTTTACCTGAAGATAATTCAGAGACTCTAGTTGATTCTAATTCCGCAATGACAAGAATCAAATCATCATAATCTTCATTGTCAGGAAGAATTTTATCATAAACATTAATAAACTCTTTTAATTGCTCAAATGGTATATCTAAATGTTTTTCGCTTAATTCAAAGTATTCTTTAAGTTTTATCAATTCATCGGAAACAGATACTTCATTTTCTATTTTCTGTCTCAATTGGAAGAATGATAAATAAAATTTAGCAAGTAGGGAAGTAGATGGTTTCTCTTTGTTTTTAGAACATTTAGTTATGAATGTTCTAAAATCTTGCTCTTCTTTTTTGATGTCAATTATAAGTACATGCTTTGAATCTTCAAGATGTGACACAGTCTTAAGAATATTTGAAAGATTCAAATAAAATTCTAGATTGTTTAAGTTTGGATGTTTTTGAACTAATTCTTTTACAATTAAGAACTCTTCATAAAAAGATTTATAATCGTCATACCAATTGATTAATGTCCAAGCAAGTTGATAATGTATTCTTATTTTTTGCTGTACACTATTTAGTTTATTGACAAACCTTTTTGCTCTTTCGAATTTTCCTATAACTTCTGTCTTTGGCAATTCTATCATTCTAGATAACATGGCACTTTCTAAACAATCCTCTACTAATTGAAAGTCAACTTCGAAAGTTCTATCTGAGCTATTTATTATTTCTTCAATTTCAGATAGTTTTTCAATTCTTTGCAAGTCATTTGCTCCTATTTTTTTTTCTTCTCGATGTAAAGGTGATAGGTTTAAACTGTCGATTACTTCATTTAAAAGGTGGTTACTATAAACCTTTTCAATTATCCATTCAGCATCAAGAATGATTAGTTCAATTCCGTATTTATCTTTAATCAAGTCTTGAGTTTCTTTTTTATCCTTGCTACGAATTTTTTGATTTGAAAAAAAATATGTTTTTGTGTAACCTCTATTTGTTTCAACAATTTTTTTTACATCAGATTTAACTTTTGGTTTCCAATCTTTTTTAGCACTTATAGCAAATGCCCAATTCTCATTTTCGTTCCACTTATTTTCACTGATAAACCATCTATCAGAAATATAGTTAGAGACTGGATATGTTTCTGAATCTGTTTTTCCATCTCCACCACCTGTTGGTCCAACTTGTGGTATTAAATTAGGTGTGATTAATTTTTCAGCTAATCTTCGACAAAGGTTTTCAAAACTATCATGTTTTTGGTTCGTAGAAATTTGACTTATTTCCAAAGCCAATTGTTCTTTAGTTAATAGAACTTTGGATTCTGTTTTAGAATCTGAAAAAAATTCAGGTCTTATATTTCTATAAAATTGCGAAGGAGTTGGAAATTTTTCTTTTTCGTTCATATTTTTACATGAGTGAGTTGCATGCCGCACAATGAGTTTTCATGAGATTTGTGTGACTAGAACATCGGAAATTTTTCGGTTGTAGCAAATTGTTAGTTGAATGTTTGTCGTTAATACTAGTTCAAATTTAAGCATAAATTTTAGGAGGTGTTAGCTGTAGTTTATACTTTTTTTAATTCCTCAATTGTTGATTCAATTATACTCGGGATTTTCTTATCAATAATTTCTTTGTATTTAACACCTTTTCCATCTGTAACATCTACAGCAACGCAGTTTTCAGGATTTACGAAATATTGACTCGAATAAACTTTTTCTAAATATCTAAAAATCATTTCTGAAAACATTCCTAGTTCGGTTTTTGAATAACCTTTCAATTTAGCTACAAACCAAATTCCACCGATTTCTTTGTCATTAGTTCCTGAATATGAAAATATGAAACGTGGTCTTGATTCAATTGGTAGTCCTTTAATATCAAATATCATATCAAATTTATGCTGTTTAATATAATTCAATTTTGAATTAGGCTTAATTTCCTTTAAATCAAATTCTTTGAAGTTTTCAAGAATATCGATATTGCGTTGAAATTGGTCTTTAACTCTTTTGTCTTTTGCAATGCTTATTTTTCCTTGTAATTTCTCAATTTTTTCATCTAATAATTCCAGATTTTCAGTTTTGAAAGTGTTACTTATAGCACTCAAGCTTGTTATCCAATAATCTCCTCCAGACTCACTTTCAGGATTTTTCTCTTTTTTTAAGTTATTTACAAAAGTGATTCTTGATTTATCACTTTTTCGTTTAAAATCAATTAAATTTTTTACAGTAATCTTTCTCATAGTTTAAGCATTTTTTTACAGCTAGCGGGTTTTTTATATGATTTGTGTGACTGGAACATCTGAAATTTTTCGGTTGTAGCAAATCGTTAATTGTATGTTTGTCGGTTCTTTATTTAGTTTAAATGTAAGCATAAATTATATGAGGAGTTGAAGTACATTATATTTGCTTTTTAACAATCAATCCTAATAAATCGTATAAACCAAACCAATATGTTAGAAAACCAAAAAGTAGACATCAAAATCAAATTAGCTTCATTATGGGCTTCCGCTACTTTCTGCTATTTATATGGTGATTATTTTGAATTATACACGCCAGATAAAGTAAACAGTTTAATTACAGGCGATAATATTATGGATAATCCAACTACATTATTAATAGCATCAATAATTTTGGCGATTCCATCTATCATGATTCCAGTTTCAATATTAGTTAAACCAAAAATAAACCGAATTCTTAATCTTTTATTTGGAACTTCATTTACAATAATGATGATGTTTATAGGAATAAGTTCAACCAACGAATGGTACTTATTCTACGTTTTTTTAGCATTTTTAGAAAGCGTTATTACCGCATTAATTGTTTGGTATGCTTGGAAATGGCCTATAAAGAAAACTATCTAATAATGGAAGTTATATCAAGAAATAAAAAAGCAAGAATTGCAGGAATACTCTATTTGTTACTTATCATTTGTGGGTTTACCTACCTTGTATATGTTCCATCAGAATTAATTGATTTAAAAAATAGCACAAAAACTATAGAAAACATCAAAGATTCTGAACTATTGTTTAGACTTGGAATTGTAACAGCAATTTGCTCGTTTCTGATTTTTATATTTTTACCGTTGGCACTTTATAACCTTCTACAAAATGTAAACAAAGTTTCCGCAAAATTTATGGTGTTATTTGCCTTAATAAGTGTGCCAATTTCTTTTGTTAACATTCTAAATAAATTCTCAGTACTAACTTTAATTAATAAATCAGAATACGCACAAAAACTTGAACAAACAGATTTTCAAACGCAAGTAATACTATATCTTGAAAATTACAATAATGGAGTTCAACTTTCACAAATATTTTGGGGACTTTGGCTTTTACCTTTTGGTTATCTAGTATATAAATCTGGCTTTCTTCCAAAGATTTTAGGCATATTTTTAATGGCAGGTTGCTTTGGTTATTTGATTACATTTTTTGGAGGTTTCTTATATTCAGATTTCAACAAAACAATTATCTCAGACATTGTTGGATTTCCAGCGCCAATTGGGGAAATCGGAATTTGTTTGTGGCTTTTAATAATGGGAACAAATAAACTGGTCTTCAAGAAAAAAATCATTATAAATGAATAACAATCAATTTCAAGAAATAAAACCGAGAAAAGCCAGTTACTAACAAAGAACTGAGTTAAGAATGAATAAAATATTAAGTCTAATATAATTCTTTAAAAGTGAGTCTCTACTTAAGGTTCCCCAAAAATAGCACTTGCCTCTCGATAAATTCTCTGAAAATTCTCATTCAATTCATTTTCACAATAATGCTTGGCTATTATAGGTAATTCCCTCCTTATCTTTTGTAATTTAAATTGAACTTTTCTATCCTTTCCATCTGCAAAAGCAATAAATTCACCTTGTTTTAATCTAAAAAAAATATCTGCTCTCCTTTTTGAGACTTCTTTCTCTCCTTTGGTTACTCTGGTATCAAAATTCAAATTAAATCCTTTGTTAACACTTGTGGTTTTCATTTTTACCAGCTCAAAAAATCGTTCATAATATTTAGCAGTATCTGGATCGTTTACTTTTCCAAAAAATTGATACGACAAATTACTGAGGATTGCCTTGCTCGCCTTCTCTCCATACAACATATCATTCTGCACTTTGTCTTGCATTACATAAATAGTTGTAACATCATAACTTCTCAAGGTTGCTGGGATTCGGTGCATATTTAAAAGTCTGATTGTCGGAGCTTCTTCCATCAATATAAAAGATGCTAATTGATTTCTTTTACTCATTTGTTTGGTTATGGTGTGAATAATTGTTGCTATTATTGGTGCATAAGCCGATTCATATTTCGGATTGTTTACGATGGATACAACGGATGGATTCTCTACATTATTAATATTTAGTGGTACTTCATCTTTTGACAACATCATAAAGTTCTTTTTTGAACTGATCTTTTTTAAAGCATTAGAAAGGGTACTCTTCACTCCTGCTGTTTGCTTAGGGGAATCTATACCATTTATAAAAGAACTTGCCATCGCTTTTGATGTGGTATTTGAACTTAAAAAAGCGACTAAACTTTCTGTATTCAAATATTGAAAAATAGCAATGAGATGTGGTAACGTACAATAATCAGGATAATCAATTTTTAACTTCCATATCAATCCTCCTAACAACCCTTCCACGGCATCATTGAAAAATCGTGTCGTTGCAGAAGGGCTTTCTTTTTGCTCTAACAGGTTTTCTATAAGTACTCTGGAAAGTTCATTTACACTTTCTTCATTAGGAAGATACCTTGGAGCAATAGGATTCACTCTTTTATAAATAGGATCAAAAGAAATAATATGAAAATCAATATTAGATTTTTTAAATAAAGGGTAAGCAATTTCAGTAAGTTCAAAATCTTTATAATCGTGAATAATTCCACAGAAATTATGTTTACTAAAATGTTGTAGAAAGTTATAAATAACGCTTTCTGACTTTCCACTTCCTGCTGCTCCAATAACCGAAACACCTCTTTTAATGTTATCAATACGGAATTTACTCCATTTTAGTTTAAAAGTAACTTGGTATTTTTTCTTGTTAGCTGATTCCTGATTATTAGCAAGTAACATATAAAATAGGGCACTTATAACCACAATTGGAATTATCACATAAAGTATTAAATATGCTAATTGCGTGTTCATTTTACTATCTTTTATTTCTTTACTATTTAAATTCCAATGGAACTTGACTGTATGGCTACCTCCGTGAGTTGTTTTAACTTTTTGAAAGCCTTTAATACCAATTGAACTTGGTTGGTTGGAATACTCGTGACTGGAACACCTGATTTGCTCAATAATTTAAATGCTACTGCTCTTTCATTTGTTGGAAGTTCCAAGAGTGCTGAAAAATAAATTTTTGGATTTTTAATAAATGTTTTTCTTGCATTGTACGTTTCAACATAGTTTCTTTTATATTGAAATGTTGTATCAAAAGTTTGTTCCGCATTTTTAAAAAATGAATCTCTATCAAAACCTCGTTTTACTATTTTTCCGTTGAGTGTTACTTCTGACGCTTTGTATTTACTTCCTGGTGATAAACTGTATGAATTCGTGTTGTCTTTCCTGCTAACTATTATATGAATATGGCTTTGACTCCCCTGTTTTTGCATTCCTTGTACTATGCGTTTTCCATTTTGTTTATGTGGAGCATTTGATTCTAACTTGTTTATCTTATTTTCTAGCAATTGAATATTCCTTGTTTGTTCTCCGCTATTTATTTTTCTGATTTCATTTTTTAGCTTTAATATTTTTGAAGCATACGGTTGATTTTCTAGAACTTGCTTATCTGTACCTTTAAAGGTTCTAGTATGCTCAATTTTTGCAAAGTATTTTATAGCATCAATCGTTATTGGTTTATTATTAATTTCTCTATTGAATGCTTTTACATAATCCTGCATTAAAGCTCTTGTATATTTTTTTAAATCTTCACTATTGTTTTGTAAACGTTTGAGTTCATAACTACTTGGATTCACGGTAATGGAATAAAATTTTGGCTCCACCTTTTTTAGTTTTTTAGTATTGCTATCTATTTCACTGATTACTTGTTGTGGTGCAATTTGATCCTCATATTGATTGAAAAAATGTTCTTGCAATTCTGCTTCCTTTTCGTTGTTTTCCTTTTCAAGATAGTTCACAAAATCAGCTACACTTTGATTAAAAGCGCCTGATAGTTTTTGAGCTGTAATTGTGATGTACATTTTTTTTAATATTTAATTTGAGATCTTCTTTTGATTCTTTTCCAATAAAACTTTCTTTTCTACCTGTAACGACTTGTCATCTGGTGAGGTTTGTTCAAATAATGCTTGTAACATTGCAACGGTAGGTTTGGTCTGATTCTTTTCTATATCCTTTACAATGGCAATCACCCCATTGATTCTTTTTTTTATCAAGTTCTCTAAAGTTTGAATTTGTGGACCTAAAGTCTCATTTGGAGAAACTCCATTATGCTCAAAAAAGTCCAACATCAATAATAATGTCATTGATTGTGATTGGGACATTTTTTTACTAAACCTCCTAAACCTTTTAACAACCGATGTTTTTATTTTTAGCGTCTGAAATTGTTCTTTTTTAAATGATTTATCCATTTTTTAGTAAAATTTTTACCTGTTTTCAAGGGCTTTCATCGTTTTTTAGTAAAAAACATTAATTATTTTATATTTAAAATTCTTATAAATACCTTAAACACCTGTTATTTAGGTGTTTAAAACAATAAGTAAATCGTTAACATCGCGCTAGCGTGTTACCCTCTTGCTTTTCGATTTCGTTCGCCAAAGTGAACAAAATTTTCAAACAACCTGACTAAAAAATCAGTTGCATTTTTTCTTTTTATACCTTCTTTTAAATGTATGATTTTGTGGTTTAAAATTGAAACTGGGATTGCACTCAATTAAAGCTAATTGATCGTATAAAATATGATTTGTTCCGTTGTTGTTAATTCAAACGTCAGATTTTGAAGTAGTCATTATTATTTGTGTAAAAAAAGACTGTCTTTTGGACAGCCTTTAAATAATAGAAGTTAATAATTTTAAAATGTATTCTTAAATGTTAAAAACATATTTATAATTATATAAGTTTCGTAGTGCTTCCTCTTCTAATAGTTGCTCATAATTGGTAACATGTTTTTTAGCATACGCTTTTATACTTTTTCCAAATTTATGTTCAACATCTTTTTTTGAAGTTGCAAGTAATCTTTCCTGTGTTTCCGCATCTAAATTAGCATAGTTTAAATAAATCATAATAGTTGTATATTAAATTAAACCGTTATCTGAAAAACTATAAAACTCGCCATTAGGAATTATAATTAAATGGTCGAGTACTTTCACATCAAACAAAACTGCTGCTTTCTTGATTTTTTGGGTCAATTGCTTGTCTGCCTCACTGGGTTGTAGTTTCCCACTTGGATGGTTATGTGCTAAAATAATTCCTACTGACAAGGATTTTAAAATGACAGCAAAAAGTATTCTAATATCAACTAAGGTTCCAGTAATACCTCCTGTAGATAAATGATAAACTCCTTTGACTTTATTAGAGTTGTTTAGTAGCAATACTTGAAATGCTTCTTGCAATCCAATGGTGCTTTTGTCCCAGTGCTTAAAAAGTATTTTTGCTGCTGTTGAGGAGCTCTTTATCGCTTCCAAGGTTTCGAATTTGGACTTTTCTTTATAACTGATTTTTATTTCATTAACTTTGTCTTTCATTGTTTTACTGTTTTAGGTGAATAATGTTAAAAGAGGGTGCAATTTTTGAAGAGAACACCCTCTTTATTTTATATGCTATTGAGCGTTACCTAGCAATACTATTTCATTTGCTACTACTTCTGTTACATAACGTTTCTCCCCCTCTTTGGTTTCATACGAGCGAGATGTCAATTTACCTTCGATGGCAATCTCTTTGCCTTTGGCAACATACTTCTCAATAATTTCAGCAGTTTTCCCCCAAGCTACAATGGTATGCCAATTGGTGTCTGTTTGTTTTTCTCCGTTTGAGTTTTTGTAATTTTCATTGGTTGCCAATGATAAACGAGCTACTTTCTTACCGCTTTCAAGGTTTGTAATGGTTGGCTCTTGTCCAACGTTTCCGATTAACTGCACTTTGTTTTTTAGTGTACTCATAATAAAAGATTTATATATTAATTAATATACCATCTGAACTTTTCAGACAGTTTGTTTTTGTATTTTTTGAAGTGATTTACTTATTATATCTGGAGCGTTTTCCTTTTTTGTTTTTTTTGGTGCTGCTTCCTTTTTGATGTTTTTGTAAGATTTCATAAGATTTATTTTAGATTTACTTCCCATAGCGCCCTCGCTGTTTCCTTTTTTTGTTGCTGATACATTTTCAATAGTTGGAATTGATAAGGACTTATAAAAAATGAAGCGTAGCGAAATGGTTTATGCAGTCCGTTCAACTTCCAACTGTTGGTATTTTGCTGTCAAAAAAAGGGAGGAACAGTGAGGGAGCGGATGTAGCTCTAAAGATTTTTGTGAAGGACCTTAACATTGGAAGCAGTACCAAATGCATATTGGAACTCCAATTTGGCGGACGCTATACACGATTTTGGCTTGGTAATGAAGTATTCCTTCCCAGCATAGCGGGAAGGATTAACGCAATGGACAGCTAAAATTGGGAATTGTGTCCAAGACCTTTTTTGAGTGCAGCTCTTTTCCCGAAATGTAGCTTTTCGTAGAATGAAGGGGAATGTGCTGAGTGGTTTATGAAAACGGATTGTCCTCTTTATATAGTATTTTACCGTTCCTGAAATTAATTCTAAGGAATATCTTCAATTTTTCATCAATATCTTGGTTTCCACTTCCAATTACATTTTGGTGCAAACAAATCTGGTTTAAAATAAATATCGCTGATTAAGTCTAAAAATTTATTGCTTTTTAAAAGTCCACCACAATGTTCAGGTTCTGTGGCAATAGTGAAACCTTTTAGACGTTTAAAAACCCAACTGATTAAAGGATTGTCTTTATCTAACATTGTCCTTATTTGTTCTTCCTGTAGATAAGTAAATTCAAATGAACCATCACTTAGACCATTTTTTACAGAAAAGAAATCCAAGTCAATATCAAAAAATACAGATGTCTCTGATGAAGCTAATAGGGCGTCTTGTAAAGCTTCATAAGTTTGAAACTTTTTGATAATGTGCTTGTTGCCGTACTTATCCATCAATTCTTCATCTTTCCAAGCGTCAGGAAACGGTGCTTGCCTGCAATGTACATATATATTTCCAATTAAATTAAGATAGGCTGTGCACAAAATATGACCATCATTATTACCTGCAAGTTTTGCCCAAGAAAAAACAGAAACATCAGCATCGCTTGTCAAATCTAGTTCATTAAGCCACTCTTTTTCTAAATCTTCTGGGTAACACAAATCCTGATGCCAATCTAATGAAACCAAACAAGGCGGATTACCACCTTCGTTTTTACGCATCCATTTATTCCAATAGAAAAAAGCGTAACGATGTTCTTGAAACACCGCAAGCTCAATAGCTTCAGATTCATTTATTGGGTGTGATAGTATTTGTCTCAAAGCACCTGGTGGCTCTATGTGATATGGGTTTCTGAATTCAACCATCTTTATCTTAACGCTTCTTCTTTTTTTCATACTTATAATAATTCGACCGCCTTATACCAATAATAAAATATGGACTTATCCGGTTGCCGTTTTAATCTGTTCAAAAATGCCCAATCTTCATTTTCAATTATAAGCTCACTTATATCTTGACCTTTGTAATATTCGATATCAATTGCTTTAGGTTGTAATAGTATAGCGTTTATATAGGCTACTCTGGCCGAAGCTGCCATTGCTTCTTCTATTCTGAAATTTCCTGTCATTAAAAATGCGCTACCAAAACTGCGTATACCTAAATTCAAATCTGTAAATTTCTTTTTTGTTTCGGCTGTTGGATTGCGTTCTCTTTTAGCAATAATGGCACAAGTATTAATAGAATCCCACAACACGTTGGTTTCTGTAAGTTTTCTGTTGCTAAAATCCTTGTCAGAACTTCGATAGGATAATTCTGCTTTCGCGAAAGCTGAAAAACTTTTCTTAACCGTTGCCATATCTGTGATACTTTCAAACAGTTTTCCCAAATCGAATAATTGCTTGCAGATTTCCATTGCAAATAATTGGTCAGCTTTATAGTATGGAATTCCAATGGTTTCTGGCGCAAAAGCAGTTAGTTTATCACCACAAATAGAATTTACAGAAGGTGTTGTAATTGTTGTAACATCTTCATCTACTGAGAGCCACGGTGTATTTATGGAAGTCTCGATAAGTTCTGGATAGTGCGGACTATCAAAGAGAATATCCAATAGTATGGTTCCTGGAACATTTGGGTTATAAACCGAATTGAATTCAAAAGTATAATGTGCCTTTGGAATACCTTCTTTATAACTACGTCGTTCATTCAAGGTGTTCTTACTGAAGTGTGAATTACCTAGGACAGCATCCAAAATTTCTTCTAATTTCTTACGTTCAACACTAGAAATAATATCGATATCTATTGAAAACCGATTTCCTTCTTCAAGTAAAAGCACAAGTGATGTTCCACCTTTGAACACTAAATCAAGTCCAGCAAGTTTTAAATGTTCTAATAATGATAGAGCGTGAACCATTTTTTCAAGAATGGTTACATTAATACCCTTATGTTCCTTTTTTGCACGGAAGCTATCCAGCCATTCCTTTGTAAAGCTTTTGTTATTAACCATACTGAATATCTTCTAAAATATTTGGAATGTGCTTACTTATAAATTGTTTAATTTCCTGTTCTTTTTTACGTCTTTTGGCATAGCTAAAAAGTTTGGTGAAATTGATGCTGTATGTATCAATAATCTTTTCATAGATGTTGACCATTTCTGAGCCTTGATAAAAATGATATAGATCTTCATCTGCAAAGATGTCCGCCATAATCTTTTCAATTGTTGCGATAGGTACAACAGTTTTTTTATTTTTTATTTTTTGAATGGGTGCTCTCGTTACCAATCGTTTTATAACGACTGGAATGGTACTTTCTGAAATGTAGAATTGAATTTCCTTATCATCGGGATTAAAGAAAAAATCCATTTTCATATTGTCATTGAGATAATAATAAAGTGACTCTGCAAATTCTTTTTCTGCCTCTACTATAATCATTTGATTGGACGTCTGGTGCTGAGAAAACTCATTAAGCCATTGGGTTTCCCAAATGGCATATTTTATATCTTCAAAACGCTCATTAGTTTTACTGGCTATTTTGAAAACATTTTCCGATAGAACTGGTTTGTATTTGGGCTTATAAGAAATAACATAAAGTCCACGCCCAATAGTTTTAATAATGTCTTTTTTCTTCAGGTCATAAATTCGCCAACCAAATGTGCTCTCTTTTAGGTTTGGTTCAAAATCCAGATAGAAACCATATAGCTCCTCCCTATTAAAAGAACTGTGGTCTTTGAAAGTCTCTATAAGTTTATTTTCTATAATCTTTGGCATAGTTCAAAATCAAAACTTTACCAAAAATACAAAAAAGTGGCGAATATTTGAAAACAAATTTTTACCACTATACTAATTAAGTGGTAAAAATTGGAAAAATCCAGTTTGAGGTACTGGACAAACCTTTATTAACTTTATGCCATAGCATAGACTTCATCAAACAGCTTTTTATCCAACCGTTCTTGTTGGCCAAAGCTTTTCTTCAAGACGTTATGAAGTACTGAATTGAAGGCATTGTAGCCTAACCATAGATTTGGTTCTTCATTGAGCAACAAGGCTTCGTAGTTCAAAATCTCAATAACCTCCCGAGATTTTTTTGAAGGGTCACTATTCTTATCACTACACTCGTATCTAAACAGTTTGGTTTTGTCAAGAATGGCCTTCACAAATTCTTTTGTATCGATGATTTTAAATTCCTTCATCTTATCGAACTTCTTGGTAATGGTATAGAACTCATTATCCAAAAACTTGTCAAATAAGTTGTTTAACCTTGGCATAATTAGGTGTGTGTTATTCTTACTGTGCTTTATGGAAAACTCGATTTCTGCCTGAGAAACGTGCAAACCGTTAGAACATACTTTTCGGTAAAACCCGAAGTGACCAGAGGTCTTTTCGCTGCCATCATAAGAGTTTTTAAACCGAAGCATCGGCAGTATTAGATCCTCTTTATTTTTTACAGAGAATTGACTCTTATCATCAATAATGAAATCTGTAATGAACGACCTATCATTTTTATTGATAGTACGTTTATGATAGTTCAGTTGTGCATCGGATAGCATTTCTTCAGCTTTCTTGAAGAACAATTGATTCGGAATGTGTCCGTAGCTGTTCGATACTACATTGACAATTTTACCATTGGAAATTATGACGTTTTCAAGTCCACGTCGAGATTCCATCTGTGTAAGGGTTTTTAAGGGTTTCATTTCTGATGGAACAAAGATTTCATCCTGCTGTAAATTTTGTAAATACATAGCTTTTGAATTTAGATTAAACAATATTTGAGCAGTTCCCAAAACGGAAGCTAAAATCTCAACTCAAAAGGAAACGGAATAAATAAGTATAGGAAGAAGCGTGGACTTTATGCCGTAGTCTTTTGATGGGTGTATTTTACGAGTTTAACTTGCGGGTATATTGTATGATAATAAACTTCCCATTCGAAAAAATTAAATTTTCAACTTATCAAAATGTATTATTCGAACTAAAAATTCATAGGGATTACGCACAAATAGATAGAATTAGCATCAAGTTTTAAAGCTAACACGAAAATAGCTAAATTCTGTACCTATTCTGTACCCATAATTAAAAAAGCAGCTATATTTTCATATAACTGCTTGATAATCAAGTAGCGGGGACTGGACTCGAACCAGCGACCTTCGGGTTATGAGCCCGACGAGCTACCTACTGCTCTACCCCGCGATTTGGATGGCAAAGATACACCTTTTTTTAAAAAACAAACAAGTTTTATTAAAATAAAAATATTAAAGATTACCTTTGCAAACTTATATACTGAAAATGAAGCACAAAGCAGGTTATGTAAACATTATTGGAAATCCAAATGTTGGTAAATCAACACTTATGAATGCGTTTGTTGGTGAGCGATTATCAATAATCACATCAAAAGCACAAACTACCAGACATAGAATTTTAGGAATTGTGAATGGAGAGGATTTTCAAATATTATTTTCAGATACTCCTGGAATTATAAAACCAGCTTATGAATTACAAGAATCTATGATGGGTTTTGTAAAATCTGCTTTTGAAGATGCTGATATATTAATTTATATGGTTGAAATTGGAGAAAAAGAATTGAAAGATGAAAAATTCTTTAATAAAATTAAACACTCAAAAATTCCAGTATTACTTTTAATTAATAAAATAGATAAATCTTCTCAAGAAGAAGTTGAAGAAAAATTATTGTATTGGAAAGAAAAAGTACCAAATGCCGAGGTAACTTTAATTTCCGCTTTAGAAAACTTCAATGTACAAGGTGTTTTTAATCGTATTGTTGAGTTATTACCAGAATCTCCACCATTCTATCCTAAAGATCAATTAACCGATAAACCTGAACGATTTTTTATCAATGAAGCTATTCGCGAGAAAATATTGATGCACTATAAAAAAGAAATTCCTTATTCGGTTGAAATAGAAACTGAAGAGTTTTTTGAAAGTGAAAAAATTATTAAAATTCGTTCTGTAATTATGGTAGAGCGTGAAACTCAAAAAGGTATTATTATAGGTCATAAAGGCGCCGCTTTAAAACGTGTTGGTATTGAGGCACGTAAAGATTTAGAGAAGTTTTTTGATAAAAAAATACACTTAGAATTGTATGTAAAAGTGAATAAAAACTGGAGAAGTGACAAACGTCAATTAAGACGTTTTGGTTATAATGACTAGCATTTAATTTACTTTTTATTTAGGGTACGCATCATAAAACTATGTAATTCATCCATTTGTTTATGCCCTCTTTTTTTTCCAATTCTTCCTAAAAAATACATTAAAATCCACAAAATTGGCAACCCAATAACTATTGTTAGTGCAAAGGAATAATCTGTTTTTAAAGACCATTGTACATATGCCATTACCGAAAAACCAATAAAAGCAACCGCCACTGCAAAGTGAAAAAACATAAATAAAGTCCATACTTGTGGTTTCGGACCAAACAATCCTTTAACAATTGTTTTATTTGTCTCTATTTTTTCAATTTCAATATTTAATTGTGGAGACCAAAAGTGATTTTCATCTTTAGGAACATCAATAACTATATGTCCGTCAACAACTTTACTGCAGTATTTACAATTCTCTTCTTTTAAATTTTCTTTAAATTTTGAGATTAAATACTCCTGACTTTCATTAAAATTCAATTTAAATCTGGGCCGTAAATGAATATCACTATTTTTTTGTTCTTCCATAAAGATTAATTCGTTGAGTTTTGAAATATACTAAAATTTACCAAATGTCTAATTTATAAGCAGTAATACATTAAATTCATAAATAAAATTGCTTACTTTTGCAAAAAATTAAAAACATCAAAATGAGTAATATTGTAGCCATTGTAGGAAGACCAAATGTTGGAAAGTCAACCCTGTTCAATCGTTTAGTTCAAAGAAGAGATGCTATTGTAGACTCCGTAAGTGGTGTTACTCGCGATAGACATTACGGAAAAAGTGACTGGAATGGAAAGCAATTTTCTTTAATAGATACCGGTGGTTGGGCTATAGGTTCTGATGATGTTTTTGAAGAAGAAATAAGAAAACAGGTTGAAATAGCAATTGACGAAGCCGATTCTATAATATTTGTTGTTAATGTTGAAGAAGGTATTACACCTATGGATACCGAAGTGGCAAACTTGTTACGTAAAGTTAAAAAACCAATTTTTTTAGCCGTTAATAAAGTTGACAATGCTATGCGAGATGCAGATGCTGTTGAATTTTACAATCTAGGTTTAGGTGAATATTACACTATTTCTTCAATTAACGGAAGTGGTACTGGTGAATTATTAGATGCATTGGCTGAAAAATTAGAAGCTGATATACCTGTAGAAAATGAATTGCCTCGATTTGCTGTTGTTGGTCGCCCTAATGCTGGAAAATCATCTTTTATAAATGCCTTAATTGGAGAAGATAGAAATATTGTAACCGATATTGCTGGTACAACTCGTGATTCTATTGATACTAAATACAATCGTTTTGGATTTGATTTTAATCTGGTTGATACCGCTGGAATTCGAAAAAAATCTAAAGTTAAAGAAGACTTAGAATTTTATACGGTAATGAGAGCTGTTAGAGCCATTGAATATTGTGATGTTGCTATTGTAGTAATTGATGCAACTCGTGGTTTTGAAGGACAAGACGAAAATATATTTTGGTTAGCCGAAAAAAATAAAAAAGGTGTGGTAGTTTTAATTAACAAATGGGATTTAATTGAAAAAGAAACAAATACCATGCGTGATTTTGAAGCTAAAATAAGAAAGGAAATTGCTCCGTTTACAGATGTTCCAATTTTATTTATTAGCGCTTTGACGAAACAACGTATTTTTAAAGCTATTGAAACTGCAGTTGAAGTTTTTGAAAACAGAAAAAAACGAATTCCAACCAGTAAATTAAATGAGGCTATGTTGGATTTTTTCAAAAATAACGAACCACCGGCATATAAAGGGAAATATGTAAAAATTAAGTTTTGTACACAACTTCCTACACCAACTCCTCAATTTGTATTCTTTTGTAATTTACCGCAATATATTAAGGAATCTTACAAACGTTTTACAGAGAACAAATTGCGAGAATTATTCGATTTTACAGGGGTGCCAATTGTAATTTATTTTAGAAAAAAATAAGCTAGACACAATATTAGCTTTGTTATTATAGCAAACTATTTTATGTGTTTAATGTTATAAAGCTGACATTAATTACCCTAATTAAACGTAAATTTGAATCAATTTTAAAAGTGATTTAATTTATATTAATATGGATGATGCGCTACTCTATGGCAGGTTACAATTTGCATTTACTATAACTTACCATTATTTATTTCCACAGCTTACAATGGGCTTGGCTTTAATTATTGTTATTTATAAAGGACTTTATTTAAGGACAAACAAAATTATCTACAACGAATCCGCTAAATTTTGGGCAAAAATATTTGCTATAAATTTTGGAATGGGAGTTGTAACGGGTATCCCAATGGAATTTCAATTTGGAACAAACTGGGCGCAGTTTTCTGAACGAACAGGTAATATAATTGGCCAAACTTTAGCTATGGAAGGAATGTTTTCCTTCTTTTTAGAATCTTCTTTTTTAGGATTGTTTTTATTTGGGGAAAAAATACTTGGGAAAAAACTGCATTTTTTAACCGCTTTTTTAATTTTTATTGGGTCCTGGGCAAGTGGTTATTTAATAATTGCTACACATTCGTGGATGCAAAATCCGGTTGGTCATGAAGTTTTAGCAAATGGAAAATTTGTATTAAATAATTTCTCCGATTTATTTAATAATCCTTGGTTATTGCCTTCTTTTTTTCACAATCAAATGGCTTCCTTAGTCACAACATCTTTTGTAGTTGCCAGTGTTGGAGCATTTTACTTATTAATTAATAAACACAAACAATATGCTCAGTTATTTTTAAAAACCGCTATTATAACTGGTATTATATCAACCATCTCAGTTGCAGTACCAACTGGAGATTTATTAGCCAAACAGGTAGCATTAAACCAACCCGTAACTTTGGCTGCAATGGAAGGCTTATTCAACTCTGAAGAAGGTGCCCCTATAGTTCTAATTGGGCAACCAAATATGAAAGAACAACGATTAGATAATAAAATAGAAGTTCCTAAAGTTCTTAGTTTCTTAACTTATGAACGATGGGATGCCGAAATTAAAGGCTTAAACGATTTTCCTAAAGACACCTGGCCAACAAATATCCCTGGTTTGTATTATTCTTATCATATAATGGTAGGTTTAGGAACCATATTTATAGGAATTATGTTTTTAGGTGTATGGTTTTTATGGAGAAAAAAACTGGAAATTCAGCGTTGGTTTTTATGGTTATTGTTATTTGCAGCCCCGTTTCCATACATTGCAAATACGGCTGGTTGGTATACTTCAGAACTTGGACGACAACCATATTTAGTATATGGATTATTTAAAACAAGTGATGGTATTTCTGAAAGTGTTTCCGCAGGAAATGCCCTTTTTACATTATTAGGCTTTGTTGGTTTGTATTTACTTTTAGGGTTTATAATGCTAATATTGGTTGGTAAAATAATTAATACCGGACCTAAACTAACTTTAAAAAAATAGAATTATGGAATTAGTTTGGTATGTTATTTTAGGTTTTATGCTAGTAATGTATATTATATTGGACGGTTTTGATTTTGGTGCAGGAATTAT
Source organism: Lutibacter flavus (assembly GCF_900188355.1). Lineage (GTDB taxonomy): Bacteria > Bacteroidota > Bacteroidia > Flavobacteriales > Flavobacteriaceae > Lutibacter > Lutibacter flavus. Next base: position 161,508 of record NZ_FZNX01000004.1, on the reverse strand, counting down.
CCATTTATTTTTTGCAAAAACTCCCGAAGAAAAAAAACAAATAATGCGTGCCATTGGTCCTTTTTGGGATGGTAATGAAGTTTGGTTAATTGCTTTTGGTGGTGTTTTATTTGCAGCATTTCCAACATTATATGCATCGGCGTTTAGTGGTTTTTATTTACCACTAATTATGATACTTTGGTTTTTTATTTTTAGAGCATTAGGTATTGAATTCACACATTTAATAAATCATGAACTGTGGATAAAACCTTGGCAAAAAAGCTTTGGAATTTCAAGTTTATTATTAGCATTATTCTTTGGAGTTGCTTTTGGAAACATTATAAGAGGTGTAAATTTGGGGGGTGTTGAAAATGGCATTGCACAATTTACCAATTCATATGCTTTCTTTACGCCTCTTTGGGATGGAAGTTTTTCTCCATTTGCAGAAAGACCAGGAGTTATTGACTGGTTTACAATTACTATAGGTTTAGTTGCGGTTTTAACCTTAACAATACACGGAGCCTATTGGATTATTTTAAAAACAGAAGGTGAATTTGTAAAAAAATTACAGTCTAAAATTCTACCTCTTTGGATTGTTTTATGTGTTTTTGTTTTAATTTCATTGGTTGCTTTTGTTGCAATGAAATCGTTTAATAAAGAACTCTTTTCACAACATCCATCTATTTATTTATTACCTATTGTTGCATTTTTAAGCTTATTAGGAATGTTAGTCTTTAGAAAAAGCAATAAAAACTGGCTTGGTTTTGCTTCATCATCTTTATTTATTGCAAGTGGTATTGGAAGTGCTGTTGCCAGTTTATTTCCTGTAGTAATACCAAGCACAAATTCTATTGTCGAATCTTTAACTATTTACAACACGGCTTCAGAAACTTATGCATTAGAAGTTGGTATTATTTGGTGGGTAATTGCATTTATTTTAGTGATTATTTATTTCACTTTTGTACATAGAGTTTATAAAGGTAAATTAACCAAAGAACACGATCATCATTAAAACAAGCCATTTGGTGTAATTCCTAACCATTTAAAATAGGTCATAGCCATAATAATAGAAAGTACCCAGGCAATCACTTGCATTGTAAATCCAAATTTAAATCCGTCGGACATACTGTATTGATTTGTAGAATATAAAAGTAACGCAGGCTTACTATTAAAAGGTAACGTATATACATGTTCAATAAGTAAAGCTATAGGAAAAGCCAAACTCATAATTGGGAAATCAAAACGAGTGGCTATTCCTATGGCAATAGGAATAAAAATCATTGCTCGCATAGTTTTTGATTGCATAAACAAGGCACTAAAAACCATCGCAGCTGTAAGTACAACATACAGTATCCAAAAAGGTGTATCAACCCCAAAACCTAATGCATCAAATGAAGCGTTTACTGATATTGACGGAAGATCCGTTACTTTAAATCCAGCTCCTAACGTATAAGCTCCCGCCGAGAATAAAAGTAAATGCCAAGGTATATCCACATCATTCCATTTTACAATACCAATTTTAGGCATTAACGCTACAATTGCTCCAACAAAAGCAACTGCTGTTGGACTAACACCATGCCACCTGTCGGTTACCCATAAAACAAGTATACTAACAAAAATTATTATTGATTTTACCTCATTAAACGTTACTTTTCCTAAGTCCTTCAAATCTTTTTTAAGACTATCCATTCCACCTAAAATAGTCGGTTTACTATCTTCTTTTTTTATTGGGAAAATAATTTTAATACCTATAATCCACCCAATAATCATTAACGCCATGGCTACTGGAAACGAAGCAATCATCCATTCAGAGAAAAAAATATCACTTCCAATTGCTCCTGCTATTAATGATGCCGCTAATAAATTAGCTCCTGAACCTGTTAAAAAAGAACTGGCTCCCATATTATTTTGAAATAAATTTTGAAGCAATATATTACGGCCTACATTGTTTTTTTCACCATTTGAAGCGCCATAAATTGCAGCAACTACCATAAAAACAGGTAACAAAATAGCTGATTTTGCAGTTGTTGCTGAAATAAATAAGGACAATACAACATTAATAACCATAAAGCTTAAAATTACTGAAGAGGCACTTTTACCAAATTTAATGATAAACCAAAGTGCAAATCTTTTAGCTACTCCGGTAGCAACTAACATACTTGCCAAAATAAACGACATAATATTTAACCACATTACTTTATGACCAAGCTGTGCATAAGCAACATCCTCTGGAAGTACTTGCGTTAATACCAATGCAATTATTAATATTAAGGATGTTAAGTAGTTGGGGATTGCTTCTGTAATCCATAAAATTAAAGAGGACGCAAAAATTGCAAGCATAGCTTTGTTTGAAAAAATAAAATTTTGCAATCCAATATTTTCAAAATTACTTTTGGCACTTGCACTTAATGAAGTTGTATCTAAATTATCTAAGAAAGGTATTTTTAAAACAAACAAAATGAGTACAAAAGATAAAAACGCTAACGGCCCTCCAATACGCATTAAAATTCTTTCAAATTTAGATTTCTCACGTTTTGGGAGTTTCTCCATTCGATAGTTTTTCATATCTAATACATCGAATCCGCTTTGTAATAATGCACTCATTTTATTGTTGTTATATAATATTATTCTTACCTGTTGTACCTTTTTATTAAATTTCGTCAATTCGAGTTAATTTTAGCCTTCTTAGGCTTAAAATTAGTATCGAGAATAGAAATTTCATTAAAAAAATTCTCGATACAATTTTTTATCAAAAATCACTCGAACTGACGTTGCACTAAGTTTAAATATCCAAAATACCCAACTATTTATTCTTTTAATTACCTTTAGGTTACTACCAATTTTTATAAGGATTTTTCATTAACATTGAATTGTAATATTTTACTTGACCTGTAACCTCTTCACCTAACCAATTTGGCTTTATAAAATTTTCATTTTCAGAACCTAACTCAACCTCAGCTACAATTAAACCATCGTTTTCACCATAAAATTCATCAACTTCAAAAGTATGCTCACCAGATTTTACATTATTTCTAGTTTTATCTATAACACCAGGTTCACTAATCTTTAATAAATCTGTAGCATCTTCAACTGAAATTTCTCTTTCCCACTCATAACGAGAAGTACCAGATTTATTTCCAATACCTTTAACTGTAATAAACCCTTTATCTCCCTTAATTCTAATTCTTACAGTTCTTTCGGGTACGGTTGATAAAAACCCTTGTACAATTTTAGTTTCTTTAAATGATTCCTTTTTAAAATCATCATTTTTTACCAAAAATTTTCTTTCAATTTCTTGTGCCATTTTATTATTGTTGAATTCTTTATTTGTTGAACTGCTCATTCTTTGAACCTCTGAATCTTTGAACCTTTTAATTAGCCAATGGTTTATTAATCCACCCTATTACTCTTTTTATTACTTGTAAATAATTGATATTTTCATACCCCTCTAACTCACAATCTTCAATTGTTTTTTTTATATCTTCAAGTTCCGTAGATTCAGAATTAATAGTAACTACTTTTGCACCGTTAATTAAAACATTTCCTACTTCGCACAACGTGTTATTTACCATATATCCAAAGCGTTGTTTGTGTACTTTTACACCTTGCAGATCTTTATGAGCATCAACCATATCTAAAAATTCTTCCAACGTATAGGTTTCTCTAGTTAATGCAGGCATTTCAACTTGAAATGCCGGAAAAACATCTTTTTCTAATATTTCTTTTGAAATAGGAAACTCACATTTCATTAATGGATTCCATTGTTCTAAACCATCAACAGTTTGAACGTAGGTTTTTATATCCATTTTTCCATCACGAATTTTAGTGTTGTTAATATCATTCGTTTTTGATAATATATAAATTTCTTCTGATGTTCTTTCCCAGACTTTTTTTGGAATTGGAACTGATAACCGCTCCATTAATTTTGCCGATTTATCGAAGTTTTGGCCGAAAGTTCTAAACTCAAATCGCGGTTTAGAGATTTCTCCTATTTTCATTGCTGGTTTTGCCATTATTATTTCTAGTTATTTCTTAATTTATAATTCAGTTGGTTTTTTAAACTTATAAAGTGTTGAATTTGAACCTTTCACTATATAAATATGGTTGAATGCAACATTTTATAAGTACCAGCTTGTGATAATTCACAAGCTCGTTTTATTAACTTTTATTGAACTGTATAAACATTCCAAAGTGCTGGATCTGCTTTGAAAGCATCTGAATCGTCAGTAGTTCCACCTCCAGGAGTATCATCTAAAGACATTGCTCCTATATTTGAATAATAATATTCTGCTGTATCAGTAGATATTCTAACATAAAATGAAACTTTCGCTCCAGTTTCACTTAATGACAATCCGTCCCCATCAGTAACAACATCTTTCATATTAAGTGTAACTCCTGTTTGTGTAAATGAAGCGTCATCTTCACCTGACACTTTGTTTGCTTTTATATAAACTGGAGAATCTCCAACTGCAAAATAAACTCTAGCTTCTGTAATTTCTTCAGAGCTGGCATATGTTAAAACAAGATTTATATCTGACCCTGGAATAGGGTTTGTTGGAAACATTAGACTTGTCAAAGGTCCTTCCGTTGAAGTAACTGTAGTTTCTACAACCGCATCATAAGTAATAGCTTCAACTGTATAACTTGGCCAAGTTGTACCTAAATCGTGGTCAAAATCTCCTCCATTTTCAATTGGATAATACGTTTTTGTACCGTCTAAATATTCTACTCTAATATAATAACGAACTACCCCTTCAGTATTTAGAGCAGGTATTACTCCTGTAAAAACAGCTCCATCTTGATCTAAAACAACTTTTGTTTTATCATCAAACCCATTGTCTTCATCTTGTTGTTCTCCAGGCAATAAATAATACAATCTAATTTCATCAACCTGATCTACATAATAAGGCGTAATTGTAAAAGTAACATCACCTCTATTACCGTCCATTTCTCCAACTATTTCCAAATCTTTAACACCACCAACTACTATGAATTCGGCAGGTGCATTGTTTCCATCACTTGGGTAATATGTAATTAAACCTGTATTATCTTTAGCAACAACATAATAACGAACCACTTCACCAACATTTGCTTTTGGAACTGATGTTTTGTATTCACCATCCACTAAAGCCATATCAATTGATTGCACACTTTCACCAGCCATAAAAATTAATTTTACGGAAGAAATTCCATCAGCATCTGAAGCAGTAACTCCATAAATATCTATAAATTCTGTTAAAGGTTCAGCAACCAAAATTGGAGCTGTGTTTGCAACAGATCCATTTGAAGAACCGGGAGTTGGAGAACTAACCATCCAATCTCCGTCACCATCAATTTCTCTAGCCCAAGTTAATCCAACATTACTGCTCATATCAGGAGTTGTTGTAAGGTCAATAACAGTTCCATCTGGTTCTGCTAAACTAACATCTTCACCTCCCGAACTAATAGATTCTCCAGATTCGTTCGCATCAACAAGATAAAATCCTCCTGCTGTTATAATTGTTCCATCTGGTATTGAGAAACCACCTGCAGCAACATCTTTATCGTTTAAAATATAACCAGAGATATCCATATCTACAGCCCCACTATTATATACTTCAATCCAATCAGGATTATCATTAACATCTTTCGACATTATTTCGTTCAGTTTTAATACACTGCCTTCAACAATAACTTCTTCACCTACAAACAAAGCATCTTCAACACAACTATAAGTTGCAAAAGCGATTATTATTATTAAATATTTTAAATTTTTCATTTTAATTAAATTTTTAAGTTATTACTAAAAGTCTATTTCAATTCTCATTTGTAATTGACCATAATCATCTCCTGCTTTACCCTTTGCTTCAACTACTTCTCTAGGGTCTTTTGTTAAATCGCCATTAACGTCATGTCCTACATAGAGCTTACCTTTACCATTCGCATATCTATCATGATCTAGGTATGAGTAGTCAAGTACTAATTTAATATTAGAATTAATATGGTAATTAAAACCTAATGTATAACCATTAGCTGAACCTCCATAAACCCCAGCTTTTTCATCATTAAGGTCTATATAATCAAATCTGAATGCAACTTCTAATTCTCCTTTTTCACTTCCTCTAGAGACTTGAGTAAACTCACCTTCATTTTTGTTATAATTATATTTTCCATCTCCTAATAAATAACCAACTTGTGCATAAAATCCATTTAAATTAACATCTGATAAGTCATCCAGTCTTTTGATGTCATTATTTATATATTCTGATTGGAACATCATGTTTTTGTAAGCACCTGCTAACTCCACATTCCATAATGTGTTATTGTCAACATTTGAAATATCATCTGTATCTAAATATTTCTTTCTGTTAACATTTGAAATTGAACGCGTACTAAATCTATAACTGTTAGGCACTTCAAGATGCGTTTTAGGAGTTCTGTATGATGCCGCTGCGCCTATATGAATAACCTTTTCGTTATCAATAATTGGTCTGAAAACAGCTCTACCAGTAAATGAGTAACCTTCATCCGTTCCGTTATCTTTATTTGCATCTTGAGAAAACTCAACTTCTTCGAAGCCTCCCTGTTCATTAAAATGCACGCCTCCAACTAATAAATATTTATCTTTCATATAATTAACTTGTAACCCTAAATGACGTGAAGGAGCAAATTTAGAAATCAATGAGCGCTCTATAAAAGTTACATATCTGGATGTTGTTGTGGTTTCCATAGAAAAACCTTCTCTAAAATGACCAGCTTTAACATTAAAATCTCTTGCATCATTCGTGTATTTAATATATGCATCTTTAATTTCTGTTGCTGATCCAGAAAAATCGAAATCAATTTCACCATACCAATTTTTATGCATAACTACTTTCATAGCTATACGTGCACGCCTAATTGTAGCGCCGTTACCAATAGGGTTGAAAGTAGTATTTTCATCTACTCCTACTACATCATCTTTATCCCAACCGTCAAAGAAAATACCACCATCAAAATAAACTCGGTTATCGAACCAAAATTTGTAATTTTCATTTTCGGATACGAAGGTGAGTATGCTATTTCTAGCTTCTGCATCTAATTGTACAGACTCTACTATTTGTCCGTATTGATTGATACGAACATCTGTTTTTACTTCTTGAGCATTCAATCCTATTCCGAATAGAATTAATGCTACTACTAGTGTACTTAATTTATTTCTCATTATTATACAATTATTATTGTTGTTATTTAAAGTTTCCCAATTAATTCAGTTAAATTTTCTTTTCTTTTTAAATGCATTTTTTTTCGAAGTCTATGCCTATTTACTTCAACACTTTTTGTTGATATATTTAATATTGAAGCTATTTCTTTTGAACTTAAATTAAGCCTGACTAGCGAACATAAACGCTGTTCATTTTCAGTTAATCCGGGGTAACGACTTAACAATCGGAAATAGAAATCTTTGTTTAACTCATTTACATAACTATTAAAGCGCTCTCTATCTTTATCTAAACTTAGATTGTTAAGAATTAAACTTTTTAAGCGTATCAACTCTTCTTTATTTAATTCTGGTTTACTAGTAATTTTATCAATTTTTGTTTTTAGCTTTTCTAAAAAGCTGTTTTTATTAATAATATTTAAGGCAATATCCATTTGCTCTTTACGCTTAAAGCCAATTTCTTTTTCTAATTTAGCATTGTCTTCATTCGCCTTATTTAATTCACTTTTTAATAATTTTTCCTGAGATTCAAATTTTGTGATTAACTCTTTTGATTGATCATTTTTTAATTTTTCTTTATTCTTAGATAATTTAACTGCAAGAAGAATAACCGTTATAATTAATAGAAAAATGATGGTGTATAGTAAGGGTTGAAATAAATTGATATTTTCTTCAGTTCCTGTTTTAACCAGATTAGTGAAGCTTTCAGCAGTATTATTTGTTTTCTCTAACGATTGTTTAACAACTGTTAGCTTAAAAACATTATTCATAAAAAATAATGAAACAAAAGAGACAAGCCCCGCAATAATTGGTGTTGAAATCCACCCAATTGAAATCTTTCCTAATACTTTGTATTCAATTCCTGCGCCTCCCTTTAAAAATCCAATCCCCATAATAGCACCTACAACAGCTTGTGAACTTGAAACCGGTACTAATGGAATAGCTGGTAGGCCAATACTTAGTAAGGCATTAGATAATGATGTTGAAGAAAAAATAAAAAGTACTAATGAATGTGATAATACAATTACCAAAGCCGATTCTGCTGATAAATTCATTAAATCATTTCCAACCGTCATCATTACTTTTTTAGAATAAGTAGCAATTCCAATAGCTATTGAAACTCCACCAGCAAGAAATAATAATTGAATTCCATCTAAAATAAAAAATCCAAAATCTAATTGAATATTAGGTACTGAAGGCATAAATACACCAACAACATTAGCTACGTTGTTTGCTCCCAAACTATAAGCTCCAAAACCTCCAATTATTAATAAGGCATATTTTAAATATGCATCTAGTTTTATTAAATGTATTTTAGTTTTACTTAAAAATGATTTTAAAGCTAAGTAGAGCAGAACAGCGAAAATTCCTCCTAAAATTGGTCCTGCCACCCAGGTACTTAGAATTTTACCTAATACAATCAAATCAGTTGGATTGCCCGAATAAAAGTTCCATCCAATAATAGCACCAATAATTGCTTGAGAAGTAGAAACTGGTAACTTTAACTTAGTCATCCACAGAACCGTAAATCCAGCACATAAAGCTACCGTAAATGCACCTCCTATAGCATTTACTGAACCCAGTTCACCTAATGTTTGCGCTGCTCCTGAACCTTGTAAAACAGAACCTGCAATTACAAATATTGAAGCTATAATAACAGCAGTACTAAACTTAATCATTTTTGAACCAACTGCAGAACCAAATATGTTTGCCGCATCATTAGCTCCTAACGACCAACCTAAAAATAAACCACTTGTTAAAAAAAATAGAAACATTTAGTTATTTTTTTTACATTTTAATTTTTATAACCAATGATGCCAGCATTTTAGCCACAATCTTAGCTTTATCAGAAACCTCTTCAATATGTAGTGTGAAATAACGCAAATGAATTTTTTCACTTAATTTTAAAAAATCCATTTCTTTAAAAAGTTTTCGCTTTATACTTGTTGCAAGCTTATCGGTTTCACGTTCATAAAAAATAACTTTTTGTAATTTGTCTTTTACCAAATCAGGTGAGGTAAAAAAAACTCTAGCAGCTGGAACTACATTTTCAGCTGATTTTACAGAAAGTGAAACCAATTTTGAAAAATCATTTTTTATATCTTCGGGGAAATAAGGTGCTTCTACATCAAACTGACTAACATTATCCTTTACCTTGTCAATAATATCATCTATTCTTTCAAGTAAGTTTAAAATGTCACTCGAATAGTTTGGCATTAAAGAGTGTACATAAAAATCATTCTCTATCTTTCTTATAATAGCATCTGATGTTTCTTCTAACTCAATTATTTTATTTAAATTATTCTCAAACTCTGTTACGTTTCCATCTAAATAGTGATTAACACCTTGCTTAAAATTAAGTATTCCTAATTCAACATTATTAAAATATTCATCGATATTTACAATAACATTTTTTGAAGTTTTAACTATTTTTATCATCTCAAAAAACTTTATACACTAAATTACCTTTGTTATATAAGCTTGAAAATGATATCAATCAGTTTGAGTAGTGAATAGTAATATAATGAGTGTTATAAAATTGATTATTTCACTGATATTAAACAGTTTAATTTTAAAAAGTAAAGTGTATTATAATAAAATGAAAGTACAAAGAGAGTTTTATTAAAGTTTTTTAGAATAAAAAGTTAAAATTAACTACAATTTTATCAAGGGATTTTGGCTTTAATAAATTCCAAAAAACACAATTATTATAAAAAAAGCCATTGCATTTAGAAATGCGGTCTAAAAAAATAAACTTAATTATTTTCAATAATTTCTTCAACTATTTACAACACAACTTCTCAAGTTTATGTGCTAAAGTTTGGCATTATATCGTGGATAATTGCTTTTACCATAGTCTTAGTATGTGCCACTTAAGTTCACAGAGTCTACAAATAGTAAATTAACAGAAAAACACGCTCATCATTAATAAGCTACTTAAACACATAAAAGCCACTCAAATGAGTGGCTTTCTTTTTTAGAGAACACGATATTTCTCTTTTCCATTTTGAGATTTAAACTCCAAATTTAAAGGAACAAATACTGTTCCCTCTAAATCATCTCCGTCAAAAAATTTATAAATCCAGCCTCCTGGCACTCTTAAAATTGAAGTTATTTCATTGAGTTTCAATTCTTCATTTAAACTTAATTTTAACATATTAAAATATTAACAGAATAGTATTAAGTCACCACCCTTATTAATATAACTATAAAGAAGCTAAACTGTTTTAAATCTATAAATTACGTGATTTTTACCAACCGCCACCAGCGCCGCCACCAGAAAATCCTCCACCACCAAAGCCACCACCGAAACCTCCGCCGCCAAATCCACCACTGGATCCGCCGCCAAAACCTCCGCTTCCAAAGCCACCTCTACCAGCACGACTTAAAATAATGGTTTCTAATATATCCGCCGCTGTGGAATCTCTTCTAAAGCGTTTTCCTTTTCCACCTCCACCTCTATTTTTCTTCGAGAAAATAATCATTAAAATAATAAAGATGATTAAAATAATAACAAAGGTTGGAATACCTGAACTTTCTCCTTCGGGTTGTTTATTATTTTTATAAGTACCATTTAAAACTTCAAAAATAGCGTAGGTCCCTTTGTCTAAACCAGCATAAAAATCTCCTTTTTTAAACTCTGGAATAATTACATCTCTTACTATACCACCAGTAGTACCTGCGGTAAGTTTATGCTCGACTCCATAACCTGGGGAAATCCAAATTTTGCGCTCTTTATTAGCTAATAATATAAAAACACCGTTATCTTCTTTGGCTTGACCAATACCCCATTCATGTCCCCATTTTGGCGTTAAAATTCCAATATCCTCACCATTTATAGTTTCGACTGTAGCAACAACAATTTGTGTTGATGTAGAATCTGAATACTTTATTAATTTTTGTTCTAAGGAAGTTTTTTGTGAAGTTGATAATAAATTTGCATAATCATATACACTTGTTTGCAACGTTGGTTTTTTCGGAATTGTAAATTGACCAAATGCAATTTGAACAACCATAATTGCTGCAAATAACAGCATGTATTTTTTATATAAAGTTGTAATTACTTTCATTTATCCTTTTGATATTTCATCAGATAATTCATTGTTTCCACTAGATTTATAAGGGAAAAATTCTTTTAATTTTTCTCCAACCTCAAGTATAGCTAGTTCAATTCCAACTGAAAAATTACCTTTAGTAAAATGGGACAACATTAATTCTTTTTCAGAATTCCAAAAATTTTCTGGAACCAATTTATTTATTCCTTCATCGCCGTATATTGCAAATTTTTTACTTTTTACCGCAATGTAAATTAAAACACCATTTTTTAATTCAGTTGCATCCATTTTTAAAAAATGAAAAACCTCCAAAGCTCTTTCCAATGGAGGTTTATCTGTATTTTCTTCTAAATGAACACGTATTTCTCCTGAAGTGTTTTTTTCAGCAATTTTAATCGCTTTAATAATTACTTGCTCTTGCTCAGCTGTTAAAAATTCTTCAACTTGTGACATTATTCTTTTTTTCCAAAATCAAATTCAACATCTGGAACTTGGTCTGCACCAGCTTCAGCATCAAAATAAGGTTTTCCATCAAAATTAAGGAAGCCTGCTAAAATTGAATTAGGGAATGTTTTTACATGATTGTTAAAAGGCTTAATTGCTTCGTTATAGCGTGTACGCGCAGTTAAAATCTGATTTTCTGTACTTGCTAATTCATCTTGTAATTTTAAAAAGTTTTGATTAGCTTTTAAATCTGGATAACGTTCTACAGTAACCAATAAACTTTTTAATGCACCGCTTAAACCGCCTTGAACTTCATTAAATTTAGCCAATTGTTCTGGAGTAATATTTGAAGGGTCAATATTAACTGAAGTTGCTTTTGCTCTTGCTTCTATTACTGAAGTTAAGGTTTCTTTTTCATAATCTGCAGCACCTTGAACTGTTTTTACTAAGTTCCCAATTAAATCATTTCTTCTTTGGTAAGCCGTTTCTACATTACCCCAACTTTCTGAAACATTCTCATTTAACCTTACTGCAGTATTATTAAAACCTACGACCCATTGATAAAGTCCAAATGCTATTACGCCAATAATTATTAAAGGAATTAACCACTTTTTCATTTTTCTTTGTTTTAATTTGTTATTATTTCTATTTAATCAGTTGCTTAAAACGCAATTATGTTACTAATTTACACAAAAAAAATTAAGAAATTTGACTTTTTATTTTTATTAATTCGGCCTTAATAGCCTCCAAACGCATAATAATATCATGATTTCCTTTCACAGTTTGTGGGTTTTCTTTCATTTTACTTTTTGCACCTTCCAACGTAAAACCTTTTTCTTTAACTAAATGATAAATTAGTTTTAAATTTTTAAGATCTTCTTGCGTAAACAAACGATTGCCTTTATTATTTTTTTTCGGTTTAAGAATGTCGAATTCTTTTTCCCAAAAACGAATATGGGAAGTATTTAAGCCAAAGGCTTTTGCTACTTCGCCAATCTTATAATAGCGTTTTTCAGGTAAGTCTATATACATTAGTCAAGTGATTGCCCCTCTATTTGGGCAGCTTTTTGCATAGCTTCAAATTCTTCTGGAGATAAATTTCCGTAGTAAAAATTAATAGGATTTATTTTTGTACCGTTTTTAGCAATTTCATAATGTAAATGAGGTGCTTGCGATCTACCTGTATTTCCAACAAAACCAATTAAATCTCCTCTTTTTACTTTTTGTCCTTTTCTAACATTGTACTTACTCATATGAGCATACAATGAAACATAACCAAAACCATGGTCAATTCTAATATGTTTACCATAACCTGCAGAACCTTGGTCAGCTCTAATTATAACTCCATCGCCTGTTGCATAAATTGGAGTACCACTCGGAGCTGTAAAATCCATTCCCCAGTGCTTTTTTCTTGCTTTAGTAAACGGATCTGAACGCCACCCGTAACCCGAGGCCATTCTTGTTAAGTCCTTATTTTCAACAGGTTGAATTGCAGGAATTGCAGCCAATAGCTTCTCTTTATCTTCTGCAAGTTTCACGATTTCATCCAATGATTTAGACTGAACATATAGTTGTTTAGATAAAATATCCATATTTTTAGTAACATCGGTTATCATTTCAGAATTATCAAACCCTTCTAATGCTTTATACCTGTTAACACCACCAAAACCAGCTGTTCTTTGTTCTTCTGGTATTGGATTTACTTCAAAATATAATCTATAAATGTTATTATCTCTTTCTTGAATTTCTTTCAAGATTTTATCAAGCTGTGATATTTTTTTACTGTGTAATTCTTCGTTTAATTTTACAAATTCTAATTCACGCTTTAATTCCTTTTCTTTAGGAGACTCAAAAACAGGAGAAAAAACGAAAAAACCTGCTATCATAAAAATGAATCCAGCTACTAATGTCAGCAAAAAACCTTTGATTTTTTGACCTTTTTTAGGCCTTATCTTTTGATAAGAAAGTGTATCTGAATCGTAATAATATTTTACTTTCGCCATTGTATTTAAATTATCTTATTTTTGTGCTATAAAACGCCATTTTATTAGCTAATATTGTGGCACAGATTTAACAAAATTACGAAATGTTTTACAAAATTAGTAAAACACATATTTTTTAGCATATAATTAACATGAAATAGCCTTAAATAAAAAATAAATACAGGAATAAATTTATGTATTGGCTATTCTATTTTACCATTAAAAATAATTAAGAATTACAAATGAAATCACAACAAGTTCGTCAACAATTTTTAGATTTTTTCGCTTCAAAAAAACACACTATAGTTCCTTCTTCCCCAATGGTATTAAAGAACGATCCAACTTTAATGTTTGCCAATGCCGGAATGGTGCCTTTTAAAGAGTATTTTTTAGGTCAAAAAACTGCCACTGATAAACGTGTTGCTGATACTCAAAAATGTTTAAGAGTATCAGGAAAACATAACGATTTAGAAGAAGTTGGAAAAGACACTTATCACCATACAATGTTTGAAATGTTGGGTAACTGGAGTTTTGGAGATTACTTTAAAAAAGAAGCAATTGACTGGGCTTGGGAATTTTTAGTTGATGTATTAAAAATTGATAAAGATTGTTTGTATGTTTCTGTTTTTGAAGGCTCAGATGACGATGGCTTGGCTTACGACCAGGAAGCGTTTGATTTTTGGAAAAAACACATAAGTGAAGACCGAATTATAAACGGAAATAAAAAAGATAACTTTTGGGAAATGGGTGCACAAGGACCTTGCGGACCTTGTTCTGAAATTCATGTAGATATTCGTTCTGCTGAAGAAAAAGTGAAAATTTCTGGGAAAAGTTTGATAAATATGGATCATCCACAAGTTGTGGAAATTTGGAATCTGGTTTTTATGGAATTCAACCGTAAGGCAGATGGATCTTTAGAAAAACTACCTGCAAAACACGTAGATACAGGTATGGGATTTGAGCGTTTATGCATGGTTATGCAAAACGTACAATCGAATTACGATACGGATGTTTTTACACCGCTAATTAGAGAGGTTGAAACCATCACAAATAATGAATACGAAAAAAATGAAGAAGTTGATATTGCAATTCGTGTAATTTCAGACCATGTTCGTGCGGTAGCTTTTGCAATTGCAGATGGACAATTACCGTCTAATACAGGTGCTGGCTATGTAATTAGAAGAATTTTAAGAAGAGCCATTCGTTACGGATTTACTTTTTTAAAAACCAAAGAACCTTTTATTTATAAATTAGTAAATACCTTGAGCAAACAAATGGGCGATTATTTCCCAGAACTAAAAGCTCAAAAACAATTGATTACCAACGTAATAAAAGAAGAAGAAAATTCATTTTTACGCACTTTAGATCAAGGTTTAGTTTTATTAGATGGAATTATTGGAAATACAAAAGGAACTGAAGTTTCGGGTAAAAAAGCATTTGAATTATTTGATACTTATGGTTTTCCTATTGATTTAACTGCTTTAATTCTTTCTGAAAAAGGAATGACTTTAAATGAAAACGATTTTTCAGCTGAATTAGAAAAACAAAAAACACGCTCTAGAGCTGCTGCAGTTGTAGAAACTGACGATTGGGTAATTTTAGAAGAAGATGCTGAAGAAGAATTTATTGGTTATGATACTTTGGAAGCTAAAGTTAAAATTACACGATATAGAAAAGTGTCTTCAAAAAAAGATGGAGATTTATACCAATTAGTTTTTAATATGACTCCTTTTTACCCAGAAGGCGGTGGTCAAGTTGGAGACAAAGGATATATTGAAGTTGATAACGGAAACGTTATTTATATTGTTGATACAAAAAAGGAAAATAATTTAATTATCCATTTTGCAAAAAGCTTACCAAAAGATCCAACACAAAAAATTAAAGTTGTAGTTGATGAAAAGCAACGTTTTAGAACAGCTTGTAATCATTCAGCAACACATTTATTGCACCAAGCACTACGTGAAGTTTTAGGCACTCATGTTGAGCAAAAAGGATCTGCGGTGCATTCTAAAAACTTACGTTTCGATTTTTCCCATTTTGCCAAACTAACTGTTGATGAATTACGAGAAGTTGAAGATTTTGTAAATGCAAGAATTGACAGTAAAATTCCGTTAAAAGAATTTAGAAATATACCAATGGAAACGGCGCTTGAAAAAGGCGCCATGGCATTGTTTGGGGAAAAATATGGAGACACTGTTCGCGCCATTCAATTTGGACAATCCGTTGAACTATGTGGTGGCTGTCATATTCAAAATACAAGTGATATTTGGCATTTTAAAATTACATCAGAAAGTGCAATTGCATCAGGTATAAGACGTATTGAAGCTATTTCTGGTGACGCTACCAAAGATTTCTATTTTGAAAATAATAGGGTCTTTTTTGAAATAAAAGACATTCTAAAAAATCCTAAAAATCCGCAAAAAGCAATTATTGACTTACAAGAAGAAAATTCAACTTTAAAAAAGCAAATTGAAGGTTTATTGAAAGATAAAGCTAAAAATCTAAAAGGTGATTTAATAAACGAAGTTGAAAATATAAATGGCGTTAATTTCTTAGCTAAAAAATTAGATTTAGATCAAAATAGCATTAAAGATTTATGTTTTGAGATTGGAAATGCAGTTGATAATTTATTTTTATTATTTGGAACTGAATCAAACGGTAAAGCCTTTTTAACGTGTTTTATTTCTAAAAATTTAGTTGAAGAAAAGAAATTAAATGCCGGTCAAGTAGTTCGTGAACTTGGAAAATTAATTCAAGGTGGCGGTGGCGGACAACCATTTTTTGCAACTGCTGGAGGTAAAAATCCTGAAGGAATCGAAAAAGCACTAAATGAAGCTAAAAAATATATTTCTTAAACTTGAATTTTAGAACCAACATAACACTCCCAAAAGAACGTAATCAAATTGATTACAACTCTAAACTGATGTTAATTGGTTCTTGCTTTTCAGAAAACATTAGCAATAAATTAAACTATTTTAAATTTAACACAAACAGCAATCCTTTTGGAATTTTATTTAATCCAAAAGCAATCGAGAATCTTATTACCAATGCAATTAATTTAAAAGAGTATTCTGAAAATGATATTTTTAGTCTAAATGAGAGATTTCATTGTTTTGACGCACATTCTGATTTAAGTTCAACTTCAAAAAGTGAATTATTAAACAATTTAAATTCTGAAATTAAAGAAAGCAACAAGAACTTAACCGAAGCTTCTCATATTATAATTACTTTTGGAACTGCTTGGATTTATAGGCTCATTGAAACCGATTCAATTGTTGGAAACTGCCATAAAGTACCTCAAAAAAAGTTTTTAAAAGAATTACTCTCGGTCAAAAAAATAATTGAAAACCTTGAAAATGTAATTGCTTTAATAAAAAGTATCAACTCTAAAGTTAATATCATTTTTACTGTAAGTCCTGTGAGACATTTAAAAGATGGTTTTGTTGAAAATTCACAAAGTAAAGCACATTTATTATCAGCAATTCATCAAATTACAGATGATAGAGAACAATTATACTACTTCCCTTCTTATGAAATTATGATGGATGATTTACGCGATTATCGTTTTTATAATAATGATATGGTACATCCAAATGAAACTGCAATAAATTATATTTGGGAACAATTTCAACAAGTTTGGATAAACGATAATACGCTTTCAATTCAAAAAGAAGTTGATACTATTCAAAAAGGATTGGCTCACAAACCTTTCAATCCAAAATCTGAACAACACTTAAAGTTTACAGAAAAGTTAAAAGAAAAAATAAGAATGTTAGAAAAAACACATCACATTTCTTTTTAAAATTATATCAAAAAAAAGAGAAGCAATTGCTTCTCTTTTTTATATATATTACTTATAATTAGTTCACAAATTTCGCGACATTTTGCCAAGGACCTCCATTAATAACATCAATACCCTGTTGTTGTAAAAAGGACGTTGCTTGTCCGCTTCTTGCTCCACTTCTACAAACAGCAATTATTTTTTTATTCATTGCTTTTATTTTAGCAACATTTCCTGGTATTGTATTCAAAACTATATTTTTTGAACCATTAACATGACCACTTTGAAATTCTTCAACTGTTCTAACATCTATAACAATAGCACCTTCTTTTAAATATTCTTCAATAGGTACTTCACTATTTCCACCACCAAATAAACCGAAAAAACTCATTCTTTTATAATTTTAATTTTGCGCAAATATAAGTGATAAAAAGTGAAATTTGGTAACACTAGTTACTAATTATTACACTAAACAAACTTATTAAATGGATTTTTATGCCTCATTTTAAATCTTTAGGAGTTTGTACAACAATAAAATAACGTTGTATATTTACGACCATACTAAGAATTAAAAAAATGAGAAAAGGAAATTTTAAAATTAAATTAATCATTGGAGCTGGAATCGTTTTGTTTTCACTTTTTAAATATTATTCAAATACTGAAGTAAACGAATTTACTGGTAAAAAACAGCATATTTCAATGACAACGGGTGAAGAAGTGGCAATTGGATTACAAAGTGCACCACAAATGGCACAGCAGCATGGAGGTTTGTATCCCGATCAAAATTATCAAAAATTAGTAGATCAGGTTGGTCAAAAATTGGTAAACAATAGTGTTGCCAGCCAAACAGACTACAGGTACGATTTTCATTTATTAAGAGATCCCGAAACAATTAATGCTTTTGCGCTCCCAGGTGGACAAATTTTTATAACCTATGCATTGTTTGCAAAATTAAAAAATGAAGATCAATTAGCTGGAGTACTAGGTCATGAAATTGCACATGTAGTTGGGCGTCATTCTGCTGAGCGAATGGCCAAACAAGGTTTGACGCAAGGACTTTTAAGTGGTGTTGCAGTTGGATTTGATCCAAGTACAGCACAAGGAGCTGCTGCACTTGCAAATATTATGAATTTAAGTTATGGTAGAGAAGATGAATTGGAAAGCGATGAACTTGGTGTAAAGTTTATGATTGATGCAAATTATAATCCTGTTGAATTAATTGCTGTTATGGAAATTTTAAAGGCCGCAGCTGGTCCAAACAGAAATTCAGAAAGAATGAGTACACATCCTGATCCTGAGAATAGAATTGAAAAAATTAAAGAAGCAATTGAAAAGTATAGAAAATAAAAAAAGGCTGAACTCGAGTTCAGCCTTTTTTATATATTTTAAAATTAAGAAAATCTTCTTTGCTTCTTCTTTGCTTTCTTTTCCATAAGAGCATTTTCAATTACAACATATGCTTCTTTAGCGTTAGATATTTCAGCCCATTTTAAAGCTGTAAATCCTTTTCTATCTGATTTTGTATTTAGTTTTGCACCATTAGCAATTAATAATTTTGCTATTTTCACTTTATTATGTCTTGCAGCAAACATTAATGGAGTTAACCCAGCAGATTTTTCATTTATATCAACACCATCTGCAATCAATGTCTTTACTGTTTCATAATCTCCCATTTGAATGAGTTTACAAAATGAATTAACATTCATTATATAATTTAAAGAATAATTCTCATTTTGTACTCTAAAGTTTTCTGCTGAAGCAAAAGCAACTGTCAATAAGGCAATAGATAAAAATATTTTTTTCATGATAATAAAGGTTTTAAGTTAATAATGTTTTCTATAAAGACTCCTTAAACAACAAATTGTTATATGGGAAATTGATAATTAACAAGTTCTTAACTTCACTTTGATTTAGATAGACCAATTATTGATGTAAATAACATAATCAAATTTCAAAAATTAAAAATTCCGCAATCGTTTTAGTAATTTTAGCACTAATTTAAGAGCTAATTATAAGACTCTTACGGTGAATACTTCGTATATTTGACAATCAAAAATTAAAAAGAATATAGAATGAATAAGAAAGTGATTTTAATGATATTAGATGGTTGGGGAATTACTCAAGACCCTAAAGTTTCTGCAGTTTTTAATGCAAATACATCTTATATTGATAGTTTATATAACAAATATGCAAATGCAAGTTTAAGAACTGATGGGGAACATGTTGGTTTACCTGAAGGTCAGATGGGGAATAGTGAAGTTGGACATATGAATTTAGGTGCTGGTAGAATTGTTTACCAAAACTTAGTTAGAATAAATATGGCTGTAAAAGACAAAACTTTAGGTAAAGAAAAAGTATTGTTAGATGCTCTTTCTTATGCTAAAGAAAACAATAAAAATATTCATTTATTAGGCTTGGTTTCTAATGGTGGAATTCACTCACACATAAATCATTTAAAAGGTTTATTAGATGTTGCAGCAGAAAACGATGCTAAAAACGTGTTTTTACATGCATTTACAGATGGAAGAGATTGTGATCCAAAATCTGGTAAATTCTTTATAAACGACATTCAAGAACATATGGCAAAAACTACTGGTGAATTGGCTACAATTACTGGTCGTTATTTTGCAATGGATCGTGATAAACGTTGGGAACGTGTAAAAATAGCTTATGATGCTTTGGTAAATTCAACTGGTGAGAAATCTACCAACGCCATTGAAAGTATTGAAAAAAGTTATGCAAATGATGTGACTGATGAATTTATAAAACCAGTTATCTTAACAAATGCAGATGGAACTCCTAAAGGAGAAATACAACCCGATGATGTAGTAATTTTCTTTAATTATAGAACTGATAGAGGTCGTGAACTTACTGAAGTTTTAACTCAAAAAAACTACCCTGAGTTTGGAATGAAAACGATGCCTTTGTATTATGTAACCATTACAAATTACAACAAAGCTTTTAAAGGTATAAACGTTATTTACAATACAGATAATTTAGAAGATACTTTAGGTGAAGTATTGGAAAAAGCACATAAAAAACAAATTAGAATTGCCGAAACTGAAAAGTATCCTCACGTAACTTTTTTCTTTTCTGGAGGAAGAGAAAAAGAGTTTGAAGGAGAAAAACGTTTATTATGTCCATCGCCAAAAGTTGCAACATATGATTTAAAACCAGAAATGAGCGCTTTTGAAATTCGTGATGCTATTATTCCTGAATTAAAAAAAGGCGATGTTGATTTTGTTTGTCTGAACTTTGCAAACGGTGATATGGTTGGACATACGGGTGTTATGGAAGCAGCAATTAAAGCGTGTGAAGCTGTTGATGAATGTGTGAAAGATGTGGTGTCAGTAGCAAATGAAAATGACTATACAACTTTAATTATTGCAGATCACGGAAACTGTGAAATTATGATGAACCCTGATGGGTCACCACATACATCACATACAACAAGTCCTGTTCCTTTAATTTTAGTTGACAAAGAATTGAAAAAAATTGATGATGGTGTTTTAGGTGATGTTGCTCCAACAATTCTAAAATTAATGGGAGTTGAACAACCAGCAGCAATGACGCGTCATTCATTAATTTAATTTTGTATTTTTACTTGTAACTCATTATTTATGAAAAAACTATTTTTTTTTCTTGTAGTACTTGCAACTGTTAGTTGTTCAACTTCAAAAAAGATTGTATCAACTCCTGTTAAAGAAGATGTAACTCCCGTAAAAGTTGTAGCAACAGCTGTAAAAGATGCATCTGGAAATTTAATTGGTATTGCAACTAAAGAGAGTTTTCTTCAGGAACCATATAACGAGTGGTTTAATCCAAATTACGAGTATTATTCATTAAATGAAGACGTAATTGATAAATTAAAACCGCTGTTAAAAGAAGTTACTATAAAGGCATTTATGGGAACCTGGTGTGGTGATAGTCAAGAACAAACTCCTGCTTTTTATAAAATACTTGATAATACAGATTTTAATTACAGCAATTTAGAATTAGTTACGGTAGATAGAAGTAAAACAACACCAGACAATTTACAGGAAAGCTTCAATATTATAAGAGTTCCTACTTTTATTTTTTATAAAGAAGGAAAAGAAATTGGAAGGTTTGTAGAATATCCAAGAGAATCTGTAGAGGAAGATATTTTGAAAATAGTAAGTGGCGAACCTTACAAACACTCATACGAAGATTAAGTTATTAAAACTATAATATAAAAAAGAGGTGATTTAAATTACCTCTTTTTTTATTTATTATCCTCTAATTCGTTGAGTTCGCCTAACTGTTTTAAAAGATCAAATGTTTTTTTAGCTTCATCTTCATCTATTGTAGAAATTGCAGCGCCAACGTGCACTAAAACATAATCTCCAATGTTAGCTTCAGGAACTAATGTTAGACTTACCTCTTTTATAATTCCGTCAAAGGATACTTTTCCTACTCTAAAGGTTTCATCTAATTGAGAAGTTATTGCTATTAATTTTCCTGGAATTGATAAACACATAATTGCTTATTGTTAATTTGTTGAACTGTTTAATTGTGTGATTTTTTACCTTTTGAATTTTATATGTGGCTTTAGACTTTTTGCTTTTTGCTTTTTGCTTTTTAACCATTTATACCAAGCTTCCATTCCATCTCCAGTGGTTGCTGAAACTTCAAAAAATTGTAAATTAGGATTTACCTGCAATGCATAATTTTTAAGTTTGTTCACATCAATATTTACGTATGGCAATAAATCTATTTTATTGATAATACAAATATCAGAAGTATGAAACATATCAGGATATTTAATTGGTTTATCTTCACCTTCTGTTGTACTTATTATTACAACACGTTTACTTTCTCCTAAATCAAACATGGAAGGACAAACTAGATTTCCAACATTTTCTATCATTAATATAGAATCGTTTTGCATCTCTAATTTTTTAACTGCATCATAAACCATATCACTTTCTAAATGACACCCTTTTCCTGTATTTATTTGAATTACTGGTATATCGAGCGCATCAATTCTATTGGCATCATTTAATGTTTGCTGATCACCTTCAATTACATAAAAAGGGATTTCATCCTTTAAATCTGCCAACGTACGCTCTAAAAGAGATGTTTTTCCAGATCCGGGAGAACTCACCAAATTTAAAGCAAAAATATTTTTAGCTTCAAAATAACCACGATTTCTTGCTGCCAATACTTGATTGTTCTGCAAAATATCTTGTTCAATTTCTAACACCTTATGCTTGTGTTCATGTGAATGATCATGATGTGAATGTGAATGACCATCATGATGATGATGTTCGTTATGAGAATGCATATGTTTATGTTCTCCAGGTTTTAAAATTATTGGACCGTTTCCATCGGTTCCACATCCGCAAGTTCCACACATATTTTTAAATTTAAATTACTTCTAATGCTTTAACTTTTAATTCTTTTCCTTTTAAAATACCTTTAAAATTACTGTTGCAATTGGGACAACAATCGTAAATATTTTCCATATCAAACTCAGTATCGCAATCTATACATTTCCCGCGTCCTTCAATAATTATAATTTCTTTTTCAGCCTTTTCAAGAACACTATCTTGTACTGCAGATTTCCAAACAAAATTTAGCGAATCTATTTCAATACCTGACAAAACACCTATTTCAAGTTCAATTTTTGTAACCTTCTCAGCATTAACTTTAGCTGTTTCATCTTCAGCAATTTTAACAATGCCTAATGCAATGGATAACTCATGCATACCTTTTAATTTATCTACTTTCAAAGTTACAAAATATCTAAAAAGAATAGGTATGATAAAAATCACTAAATATGGATTGTAACAATTGTTACCATTTAAGATTATAAGGTCTTATTTTAAAACGTTCTAAATTAAGGTGTTATGTTGTATAACTCATTATTTATTGTAAATTAGATTAGTTCTTTTTTTAAAAAAGATAAATGAATCTCTTTTTCACTTAAAACTTAACCTATGTCTATCAATAATGAAAAACGAAATACCTACTATGAAAGTATCATAAAACAAGGTTATAGCCGTAGAGATTTTATGAAATTTTCTACATATATGGCTGCTTTTATGGGCTTAGAATCTACAATGGTTGGACAAATTGCTCAATCTTTAGAAAACACTCCTCGACTACCAGTTATCTGGGAACATTATCAGGAATGCACTTGTTGCAGTGAATCTTTTATTAGATCGAATCACCCAATTGTAGCTGATATTATTTTAGACCGAATATCATTAGATTATTCTTTAACCTTAATGGCTGCATCTGGGCATCAAGCGGAAGCTGCAAAAGCTGAAACCATGAAAAAATATCATGGTGAATACATTCTTTGTGTTGAAGGGTCTATACCTTTAGGCGATGATGGAAATTACTGTTGCATTGCTGGTAAATCAGCAAAAGAGACATTTTTAGAAGCTGCAGAAGGAGCTAAAGCTATAATAGCCTGGGGAAGTTGCGCTTCAAACGGATGTGTACAGGCCGCAAAACCAAACCCTACTGAAGCAACACCAATACATAAATTAGTAAAAAACAAACCAATTATTAGAGTACCTGGTTGTCCTCCAATTGGCGAAGTTATGGCAGGTGTAATCATGCACGTAGTTGCGTTTGGACGCTTACCAAAATTGGATCGTTTAGGAAGACCAAAAGCTTTTTATGGTAAAAGAGTTCATGATACTTGTTACAGACGTCCTTATTATGATGCAGGCTTATTCGCAGAAACTTTTGATGATGAAAATTCAAAAAAAGGATATTGTTTGTATAAACTTGGTTGTAAAGGACCTATGACTTACAACGCTTGCGCAAGTATGAAATGGAATAATGGAGTAAGCTTTCCAATTCAATCAGGCCATGGATGTATTGGTTGTAGTGAAGAAGAGTTCTGGGACAAAGGACCTTTCTATGAAAGAACAACAAGTGTACCTGGTTTTGCAGTAGAAAGCAATGCTGATACTGTTGGTAAAGTTGCTGCAGGAGTATTAGCAGGTGGGTTAGCTGTTCACGCTGTTGCTGCAAATATTTCTAAAAGAACAGAGCTCATGGACAGAATAAAAAGAGGGAAAAAAAATGAAAAAAATATTGATTCTTAAAACGTATAATAATGGCAAATAGAATAGTAGTAGACCCAATTACACGAATTGAGGGTCATTTAAGAATAGAAGCAGAAATTAAAGATGGCATAATTGTAGATGCTTTTAGCTCTAGCACAATGGTTAGAGGTATTGAAAGTATTGTTAAAGGAAGAGACCCAAGAGATGTTTGGGCTTTCGTACAGCGCACTTGCGGTGTTTGCACTACAGTACACGCGCTAACATCGGTTAGAGCTGTTGAAGACGCTTTAGGAATAGCTGTGCCTCCAAATGCTGAAATGGTTCGTAATATTATGGAGGGCGCTTTATATATGCATGACCATGCAGTACATTTTTATCATTTGCATGCATTGGATTGGGTTGATATTGTGAATGCTTTAAAGGCAGATCCAAAAAAAACTTCTGAAATTGCACAAAGCATATCCAGTTGGCCAAAAAGTTCACCAGGTTATTTTTCAGATGTACAAAAAAGAGTGCAAAAATTTGTTGAAAGCGGTCAATTAGGAATTTTTGCAAACGGTTATTGGGGACACTCTCAAATGAAATTACCTGCAGAAGTTAACCTATTAGCTGTGGCTCATTATTTAGAAGCTTTAGAATGGCAAAAAGAAATCGTAAAGGTTCATACCATATTTGGTGGTAAAAATCCACACCCTAACTATTTGGTTGGTGGTATGGCTTGTGCAATAAACTCAGATGGAGCAGGAGGTTTAAATGCAGAACGTTTGATGCATGTTCAAAAATTATTAAAAGAGGGAAAAGAATTTATTGATAAAGTTTATATCCCAGATTTATTAGCTATTGCTTCATTTTATAAAGATTGGGGAGGCATAGGTAAAGGATTTGGAAATTACATGTCTTATGGAGATTTCCCTACAAATGGATATGCCGATTTATCAAGTTTTAAATTTCAACAAGGAGTTATTTTAGATAGGGATTTATCTAAAGTACATGATGTGGATCATAGAAGTACCGATGAAATAGAAGAATTTGTAAATAATTCTTGGTACAACAATTATGCTGAAGGAAAAGACAAAGGAAGACATCCTTGGGATGGAGAAACAAACATTAAATACACAGGTCCTAAACCACCTTACGATCATTTAAATGTTGAGGAAGCATATAGCTTTATAAAAACACCTCGTTGGAAAGGAAAACCTATGGAAGTAGGTCCGCTTGCACGTTTATTGGTTGGTTATGGAAGAGAAAATGAAGAAATTAAAGATGCCGTAAATGGTGCATTGTCTCATCTAAATGTTCCTGTGGATGCATTGTTCTCTACATTAGGTAGAACTGCCGCTCGTGGAATTGAAACACAATTAGTTGCTAATTGGACATTAGAATTCTTCGACACGCTAATGAATAATATTAAAAATGGAGATGAACGCATGGCAAACACAGATAGTTGGGAACCATCATCATGGCCAAAAGAAGCGAAAGGTGTAGGGTTTTGCGAAGCACCAAGAGGGGCATTAGCACATTGGATTAAAATAAAAGATGAGAAAACAGAAAATTATCAACTGGTAGTTCCTTCTACCTGGAATGCTTCACCACGCGATCCTAAGGGACAAAGGTCAGCATATGAAGCAGCACTAATTGGAACACCTGTTGCAGACCCGGAATTACCATTAGAAATTATTAGAACCATACACTCATTCGATCCTTGTCTTGCGTGTGCAGTTCATTTATATGATGAACATGGAAAACATATTTCTCAGGTTCAGAATATTGCTAGTTGTGACAGTTAAAATTTAAATTATGGAAACTAAAAATTTTAAACGAGTGATGGTTTGGGAATTACCAGTTCGGTTTTTTCATTGGGTAAATGTTATTACAATTATTATTCTAGCAGTTACAGGGTTTATAATCGCCAATCCGCCAGCCTTACAGTCAAGCGCCGAAGCAACAAATTTACATTCTTTTGGAATTGTGAGATTTATTCATTTTGGTGCTGCCTATATTTTCTTTTTTAATATGATTTTAAGAATATATTGGTCGTTTGTAGGAAATAAATATGCCAATTGGAGAGCATTTTGGCCTTTCAGTAAAAAAATGTGGAACAATTTTTGGCATGTGATGAAAATTGATGTTATGCTATTAAATGAAGACCATCCAGATGTGAAAAATATAAGTATTGGGCATAATAGTGTTGCTTCATTATCCTATTTAGTACTATTTTTAGTGGCACTCATTCAAGTTTTTACAGGTTTTGCGCTTTATGCTGACACATCAGGTTGGTGGCTTCCAAAACTTTTTAATTGGGTAAGCCCATTATTGGGCAGTGATTTTGTAACAAGAACAATTCATCACATTTCAACTTGGATATTTATCCTATTTAGTTTAGTACATGTTTATTTGGTTTTTTATCATGATTGGTTAGAAGGTCGTGGAGAGGTTTCTTCAATGTTTGGAGGTTATAAATTTGTAAGCGAAACTCGTTTGAAAAAATCATCTAAATTTCATGATAAGAAAATAGAAGAAAAATAATTAGATATGGATTAAAGTAAATTCATTCACCTACTTTTTAGTTGAATAAATTTATTATTAAAACTTTAAAAATGAATATAAAAGAAAGAACACCCGTTGCCATTTGTAGCGATTCATACTTTTTTGAAAAGGACAAATCCAGCAGTATATTAGTTATGGGCGTTGGAAATTATTTGATGGGCGATGAAGGAATTGGTGTTCAGGTTATTCAAGAAATGGCAAAGCATAAATTACCTGAATATGTTGATATTTTAGACGGTGGAACAGGTGGGTTTTTATTATTAAATTGCTTTGAAGCTTATTCAACAGTTATTTTTATAGATGCTACAATGGATGGGAAACCTGCTGGAACAATTTCATTAATTCGTCCAAAATTTGCTTCCGATTTCCCTTCAGCATTGAGTGTGCATGATGTTGGATTAAAAGATATGATTGAAGCAGTTTATTTAATGGAAAAAGTACCAGATATTCACTTATTTACAGTATCTATTGAAGAAATAGCGCCTATGACCCTTGAATTAAACCAAAAAGTAAAGGAGTCCATCCCTAAATTAATTACAAATATTTTAAATCATTCTAAAGAACTTCACCTAAAAAAATCGTAAATTTATAGCGTATTTTAATCCTATAAATTGAATGATAAAATCCTACAAAATTTCCTTTTCTGGTCAAGTTCAGGGTGTAGGATTTCGTCCGTATGTATATAACTTAGCCCTTAAATTTAATTTAAAAGGAACCGTTTCAAACAATGAAGATGGTGTCCTAATTTTTACAAGTGGAAATCCACAAAATATTTCTGCATTTTATAAAAAATTAACCGAGTTTCCACCGCCAATTTCAAAAATAAAAACCAAATCAATAATAGAAACAGAAAATTTAATATTTGAAGATTTTAGAATTATTCCTTCAACAAAAAATGGACAATTAAATTTACCATTAACTCCTGATTTTGCCATTTGTAAAGATTGTAAAAATGATATTGAAAACCCTGAAAACAGACGATATAATTACGCCTTTACAACTTGTGTAAATTGCGGTCCTCGTTGGGCAATTACGCAAACTTTTCCTTTTGAAAGAAGCAACACAAGTATAGATGAATTTCCAATGTGTGCCAAATGCAAAAAAGAATATAATTCACCGATAAATAGACGATTTCATTCCCAAACTAACACATGTTCAACTTGTGGAATTCAACTGAAATTGATTAATAATTTAGGTGAAACTATAAAAATTGAGCAATCTAATTTATTTAAAAAAATAGCTGCATTACTTTCCGAAGGAAATATAATTGGAATTAAAAACACAAGTGGTTATTTACTTTGCTGTAATGCCGAAAACCCAAAAATTGTTCAAAAATTACGGAATAAAAAACATCGACCAAATAAACCTTTTGCTGTGTTATATCCATCATTAAAATTTCTTCAAAAAGAAGTAATTTTAAATGATAAACAACTAAAGTCATTAGCTTCAGCCGAACGACCAATTAATATAGTTTCATTAGAAAACTACAAAGGAAAACTAGCTCTGCAAC
This sequence comes from Lutibacter flavus, assembly GCF_900188355.1. Lineage (GTDB taxonomy): Bacteria > Bacteroidota > Bacteroidia > Flavobacteriales > Flavobacteriaceae > Lutibacter > Lutibacter flavus. The sequence continues at coordinate 132,984 of NZ_FZNX01000004.1, read as the reverse complement.
AAGTTGCACCAAATTTAAATCAACTTGGAATTATGTTGCCTTATACAGGGATATTGCAATTACTGGCTAATGAATTAAATTTTCCTATCGTTGCAACCAGTGGAAATATTCATGGTTCTCCAATTATTAGCACAAATGGAGATGCACTTGAAAAATTGCAACAAGTTGCTGATTATTTTTTACAACATAATTTAAAAATTGAACATCCACAGGATGATTCTGTTGTTAAATTTAGCACTAAATTTCAGCAGAAAGTATTGTTTCGACGCTCACTTGGATATGCTCCAAATTATTTAGAAGCTTCAATAAATTCTGAAGAAAAAATTTTGGCAATGGGTGCACATTTAAAAAGCACCATTGCTTTTTATCCAAACTCCAATTTATATATAAGTCAGTATTTAGGAAACCTCGATAATTTTGATGTTTACAATCGATTTACAGAAACAACAGAAAACTTTATTCAACTTTTTGAACAACAGCCAGAAATTATTTTAGTTGATAAACATCCAATGTATCAAAGCACGCAATTTGGAAAAGAATTAGCAAAAAAAACGAATTCAAAATTACTTGAAATTCAACATCACAAAGCACATTTTACGGCTGTTTTAGGAGAACATAATTTATTTAATGAAAAAGTACTGGGTGTTATTTTTGACGGAACAGGTTTTGGAGATGATGAAAACATTTGGGGAGGAGAGTTTTTTAGTTATCAAAACAATAAAATAGAGCGAATTGGTCAAGTTGAAAACTTTGATTGGTTGTTAGGAGACAAAATGTCTAAAGAACCTCGTTTATCTCTATTATCTTTGGCTTCCGAAGAAATGAAATCAATTTTGGAGCAAAAATTCACCTCAAACGAATTAAAAAATTATGGTTATTTAAAAAGTCAAAATAAATTAAAAACTTCATCTGTAGGTCGATTATTTGATGCAGTTGCTTCCATATTAAATATTACAGACTTTAATACTTATGAAGGCGAAGCTGCAATTTTATTGGAGAACTCAATTTCAAATTACGATTTAAGAACCTGTAAATCTTATAGCCAATTAACTTCATTAGGATTTTCAGCAAAAGAGATTATAAAAAACATCTATAAAGATGTTGAAAATGGCACTTCAAGAGAACAAATTATAACCAACTTTTTATTCTCTTTGGCTACTCATATTTTAAACTTTTCAAAAGTAAAAGGCTTTACTAAAATAGCGCTAAGCGGTGGCGTTTTTCAAAATACAACTTTGGTTGACATGTTATTAGAATTAGCTCCAAAAGAAATAAAATTGTACTTTCATAAAGATTTATCACCTAATGATGAAAACAGTTCCTTCGGACAATTAATGTATTATTTAAACATCAACAAATGAAATATTTAAGTGAGTATAGAAATTTAGAAGAAACTAAAAAGGTCTTGGATGAAATTCACAAAATAACTACTCGTGAATGGAATATTATGGAGATTTGTGGTGGACAAACTCATAGTTTAGTAAAAAACGGAATTTTAGAATTACTCCCTGAAAAAGTTAGAATGATTCACGGCCCTGGTTGTCCGGTTTGTGTTACACCCTTAAATTTAATTGATAAAGCCATTGAATTATTGGAACAAGGTGTTATTGTGTGCTCATTTGGCGATATGATACGTGTTCCAGGAAGTAAAAAAAGTTTATTAGAAACCAAAGCTTTGGGTGGTGATTTACGGATTTTGTATTCACCTATTGAAGCTATTTCAATTGCAAAAAAGAATCCAGACAAAGAAGTCGTGTTTTTTGCGGTGGGATTTGAAACTACAGCTCCAGCAAATGCATTGTCTGTTTTACATGCTGAAAAAGAAGGGATTACTAACTATTCCATTTTAGCTTCTCATGTACTGGTTCCACCAGCAATGGAAGCCATTTTAGATGACAAATTCTGCACTATAAATGCTTTTTTAGGTGCCGGTCATGTATGTGCAATTATGGGAACAAAAGAATATTATCCACTGGTTTCAAAATATAAAATTCCAATAGTTGTTACCGGTTTTGAACCTTTAGATTTGGTGCAGGGGATTTATATTGCAGTAAAACAATTAGAGGAAGGAAAGTATGAATTAGCCAATCAATATTCACGTATTGTAAAAGAAGAAGGCAATATAGCTGCCATTGATGTTATTAATAAAATCTTTGAAATTGGAAATAGAGAATGGCGTGGAATTGGCGAAATTCCAAATAGTGGATATGTTATAAAAGAAGCTTATAGAAAATACGATGCTGAAGAAAAGTTTAATATCAGTACAATAAAAGTACCTGAAAATCCAAACTGTATTGCAGGTGAAATTCTAAGAGGAATTAAAAAACCAAATCAATGTGATCAATTTGGAAAAACATGTAAACCATCAAATCCGTTAGGAGCCCCAATGGTTTCTTCGGAAGGTGCTTGTGCTGCATATTATCATTTTTCAACTAATTTAATCGACTAAAATGGACATAGAAAATATAGGTTTTGAAACCATCAATTTAGGACACGGAAGCGGCGGAGAGCTAACTAGAAATTTGTTAGATAAAATAATTTTTAAAACGTTTAGCAATCCGTATTTAGATCAAAAACACGACGGTTCTATTGTGAAAATTGAAGGTGAAGTTGCCATTTCAACTGATAGTTTTGTAATTACTCCAATTTTTTTTAAAGGTGGAAATATTGGTGAGTTGGCAGTTCATGGAACAGTAAATGATGTTGCAATGTGTGGCGCAATTCCAAAATATTTATCCTTGGCTTTTATTATTGAAGAAGGATTGAAAGTTTCAGAATTTATAGAAATTGTACAATCTATAAAAAAGGCTGCAGATGAAAGTGGCGTTTTAATTATTACGGGAGATACCAAAGTTGTTGAGCGCGGAAAAGGTGATAAAATATTTATTAATACTACTGGTTTTGGCCAAGTGCATCCGAAGGCAAATATATCAGTTCACAATATAAAAGAAGGTGATAAAATAATTGTAAACGGATTTATTGCACAACACGGAATGGCAATAATGAGCGAACGTGAAGGGTTGGAATTTGAATCTACTATAGAAAGTGATTCAACCAATTTAAACTTTTTAGTAAATGATTTATTAGATGTATTTGGCGATAAAATTAAATTATTTAGAGACCCAACACGTGGCGGTATAGGAACTGTTTTACATGAAATTGCTAATGATATAAACAAAGGAGTATTTTTAAAAGAAGCAATTATTCCTTTAGAAAAACAGGTTGCTGCAGCTTGTGAAATGTTAGGTTTAGATCCTATGTATGTTGCTAATGAAGGTGTGTTTCTAGTAGTTGTAGATCCAAGTGTAGAAAATGAAGTTTTAAATGTAATGAGAAATCATAAGAAAGGAAAAAATGCAGCAATTATAGGTGAAATTACAAATGAGCATCCCAATAAAGTAGTTATGGAAAGTTTGATTGGTGGTAAACGAATTGTAAGCCCTTTGGTTGGAGAACAATTACCTAGAATTTGTTAAAATTATAAAATACTTGTTTTTCCTACGAAGGCAGGAATCTCATTATTTATTTCTATTAGAGATACTTCGTTATCACTCAGTATGACAAAATAAGTGTCATTCTGAATGAAGTGAAACGGAATGAAGAATCTGCATTATTAAATGTTAGATTCCTGTCTTTGCAGGAATGACATATTCCACTTCGTCATGCTGAACTTGTTTCAGCATCTCATCCTAATGAATTACAACGTCCGCTTCATCTCAGTTCACATCTTCAAATTCTTACATCCACCGGAATAAAAGTTTAACTAATTAGCCAAAGTCCAATAAATACCAATAATTAAAGCAAATAAACCACTTGCTAAACATATTCCTTTAAAAAAGTTTGATTGTGTCCTTTTTTTGAATAATCAGAAACATGTCCAATCACCATTGCAAAAGATACAATAGCGATCAATGTTCCTATTGCAAATCCAACAATATATTTTGAAGAATCTAACTTTGTTACAAAACCAATAACAGGTAAAAACAATAAAAAATGAGCGACACCTGCCAATCCGTGTATAAATCCAACCGAGGTTGAGGCTATAATTCCTTGTTTTAAATTTGGATGTTTATGTGGGTGATTCTTTGCTAAATCATGAACGTGTTTATGCTAGTGTATCATTGGATTTCCATTGCTGTGCACATGAAAAAAATCTTAAAAAAGATCCAACAACCTAAAACTATTAAAACAACCCCAACAAATTGTTCACTATGTTCAGATATTTTTTCAATAGGAATTAACTCTTTAAACCCCAAAAATAATATGCCAATAAATAGCATTCCTAATAAATGACCAACCCCCCAAAACAAACCAACTTTCCAAGCTTTCTTTTTACTCTCAATGGCAAATGAAGTAACTGCTGCTAAATGATCCGGACCAGAAATCACATGTAACATTGCGCCAATAATACCTGCAAATAAAGGAAACGTTAACTCCATAAACTTTATAATTGGTACTCAAAGATACTTTAATTCTTAATTTATTCCAGAGAATCTTTAAGGAAACTTAGATCCAAATGAGTGGTATTTTTTCCTTTTTTTATAGCAATATAACTATGTACATTTCCAATTTCGGAAATAAGAGATAATTTGGTTTGTACAAACGTTTCATAAGCATCAATATCAGCTATTACTATTTTCACTAAAAAGTCGAAATTACCTGAAACTTGGTAGCATTCAGTAACTTCTTCAAAACTGTTTACTTGCTTTAGAAAATTCTGTAAATAACTTCGGGTATGCCCTTTTAGTTTTACACCAATAAAAATAGTTTGTTTCAATCCTATTTTTCGTTCGTTCAATATTGCTACATATTTATCAATAAAACCTTCTTTTTCTAATTTTTTAATTCTTTCAAATACTGGAGTAGATGAAAGATTTAGTCTTTCCGCTAATTTTTTTGTGGTAATTCTGCAGTCGTTCTGAAGGATTTCTAGAATTTTAAAATCTATTTTATCTAATTTGGATTTCATTTTAGAAGAATATTCTTTTTAGTTACTATGATAATTATCATTTAAAGAATAAAGATACATAAAAAATGACTTTTCTAGTTAAAAACACCAAATTAACTAACTCAAATAGTTAAAAAAAACATCTACTCTTGTTATTGTATAAATTTGTTAAAGGTGTAAATAGTATTTATACCTAAAAATTATAACATATGAATACTAAAACTAAATCTATAAAATCTCTTTTTAAACCTTATTTAACAGTTAAAAACGCTTACAAAGGCGGAAAAAGTGTTTTGCCAAAAAATAAAGACCAAAAAGTATTTAAGCTTTCTTCCAATGAAAACCCAATAGGATCTTCACCTTTAGCTATAGAAGCTATTAAAAATTCTATTGAAAATTTACATTTATATCCTGATGCAACAGATATTAGACTGCGGGAAGCTTTAGAAATTTATTATAATTATCAATTAACAAAGGACCAATTTATTTGCGCGGCGAGTGGTTCTGAAATAATTGATTTAGTTATTCGAGCTTTTGTTAAAGAAGGAGACGAGGTGATTGTTTCAACACCTTGTTTTGTGCCTTACAAAATGTTTTCTCGTTGGTCTGGCGCAACGGTTGTTGATATCCCTTTATTTGAAGATAATTACGGTTTAAATATGGAAGGAATACTTAATGCTATTACTAAAAAAACAAGAATCATTTTTTTAACAAGTCCAAACAATCCAACAGGATCTTATATTTCAAAAGTAGAGTTAGAATTTTTATTGAATAAACTACCTCAAGATATTGTTGTGGTATTTGACGAAGTTTATTGGCACTTTGCAAATGCACAAGATTATACAACGGCGTTACCCTACATTTCTAAATATCCTAATTTAATTGCTATTAATAGTTTTTCAAAAACCTATGGATTGGCATCTCTAAGAGTTGGCTATTCTTATATGAATGAAGAAGTTGCAGCTTATTTACGCCAAATTTGTAAGCCCTTTTTAATTACTAAATTATCTTTGGAAGGCTCGATAGCTTCTTTAAAAGATACTGATTTTATTGAAAAAACCATTGATACAATTCGGTCAGAGAAAATCTATTTGCAAGAACAGTTTAACAAACTTGAAATTCGGTTTTATCCAACTCAAGCTAATTTTTATTTAATAAACCCACCTATTCCATCCAGTGAGTTTGTGCAATTTTTAGCTGAAGAAGGAATTGCCGTTAGACCTGTTGATAATTTTGGAGCTACTGGAAAAGTAAGAATCTCAATAGGAACACGAGAGGCTAATGAAGCTTTAATAAAATCAATTAGAAAACTGAAAGTAATTTCACTTAACTAATTGTTGGAGTATAAAACTAAAAAAATCATATTTATGGCACGTTATCACACTTTAGGAACCATTCCTAGTAAAAGACATACTGTATTTAGTAATCCCAAAGGCGGTTTGTATCAAGAAGAACTTTTTGGAACAGCTGGTTTTTCTGGGATTTCATCACTTTTGTATCACGTGAATCCTCCAACAGTTGTAAACGAAATTACAAATTTAGGTTCGGTTTCTCCAAGAATAGGAGTTGAAAAAAACATGAAAGCTTTGAGTTTTAAAGGGTTTTCATTAAAGCCAGAAAAAGACTATTTAGAAAGTAGAAAAACGTTGTTTGTAAATAACGATTTACACATTGGTTTAGCCGCTCCAAAACAATTTTCAAAAGATTATTTCTATAAAAATGCTGATGCCGATGAAATGCTGTTCATTCATAAAGGTTCAGGAAAATTAAAAACTTGTTACGGATCAATTTCATTTGAATATGGAGATTATGTTATTATTCCAAAAGGCGTAGTTTATCAAATTGAATTTGATAATGAAGATAACCGAATTTTATATGTAGAATCTTTTGAACCCATTTTCACACCAAAAAGATACCGCAATAATTTTGGTCAATTATTAGAACATTCACCCTTTTGCGAACGTGATTTTAAATTACCAATAAATCTTGAAACTATAGATGAAAAAGGAGATTTTAAAGTAAAAGTGAAAAAGCATGGAAATATGTGGGAATATAGTTATGGAAACCACCCTTTTGATGTTGTTGGATGGGATGGATTTCATTATCCTTTTGCATTTTCAATTCACAATTTTGAACCTATAACTGGAAGAATTCACATGCCACCTCCTATTCATCAAACTTGGGAGTCGGCAGGATTTGTCGTGTGCAGTTTTGTGCCTAGAATGTATGATTATCATCCAAAATCCGTTCCAGCTCCATACCATCATTCAAACATAGATTCTGATGAACTATTATATTATGTTGATGGAGATTTTATGAGTAGAAATAACATTGAAAAAGGTCAGATTACTCTGCATCCAGGCGGAATTCCTCACGGTCCTCATCCAGGAGCAATTGAACGAAGTATTGGTAAAAAAGAAACTGAAGAACTAGCTGTAATGATTGATCCTTTTAGGCCATTATCTATTACTGAAGAAGCATTAAAATTACAGGTTGAAGATTACTATAAATCTTGGAAAACACACTAAAAATATTAAAAAATGTCAGCAGAAATAAAAAATTTAAAAGACTTACAAAACACCGAATATTCCTTAAAGAAATTATTTAATGATGCCGAAGATTTTCTGCCTTTATTAGGGACAGATTATGTTGAATTGTATGTTGGAAATGCAAAGCAATCGGCCCATTATTATAAAACTGCGTTTGGCTTTCAATCTGAAGCTTATGCAGGTTTAGAAACAGGAATGAAAGATCGGGTTTCATATGTTTTGAAACAGGACAAAATCAGATTAGTTTTAACAACTTCATTAAAAGAAGGAGGAGAAATTAATGAGCATATTAATAAACACGGAGATGGTGTAAAAGTTATGGCACTTTGGGTGGAAGACGCAACAAAAGCTTGGGAAGAAACTACAAAAAGAGGTGCCAAATCTTATATGAAACCAACAAGAGAAGATGATGGTGAAAACGGATATGTAGTTCGATCTGGAATTCATACGTATGGAGATACGGTTCATGTTTTTGTTGAAAGAAAAAACTATTCAGGAATATTTTTACCAAATTTTAAAAAATGGGAAACACACTATAATCCTAGTCCGGTTGGATTAAAATTTGTTGACCATATGGTTGGAAATGTTGGCTGGAACGAAATGAATAAATGGTGCGAATTTTATGCGAAAGTGATGGGGTTTGCTCAAATAATTTCGTTTGATGATAATGATATTTCGACTGATTTTACTGCTTTAATGAGTAAAGTAATGTCCAATGGAAATGGAAGAATTAAATTTCCAATAAATGAACCAGCTGAAGGAAAAAAGAAATCGCAAATTGAAGAATATATTGATTTTTATAATGGCCCAGGAGTTCAGCATATTGCAGTAGCAACAAATAATATTGTAGCTACAGTTTCAAAAATGAGAGATAGAGGTGTTGAGTTTTTATATGTTCCTGAAAATTATTATGATGATTTGTTAGAGCGTGTTGGAGAAATTGATGAAGATATTGAGGTTTTAAAAAAACATGGTATTTTAATTGACCGAGATGATGAAGGATATTTATTGCAATTATTTACAAAACCAGTGGTAGACAGACCAACAATGTTTTTTGAAGTTATTCAAAGAAAAGGAGCACAATCATTTGGAAAAGGTAACTTTAAAGCATTGTTTGAAGCAATTGAAAGAGAACAAGAAAATAGAGGAACCCTTTAATTTATAGGTATCGAATTTGAAAACTAATTATCAAATATTATTAAATAGTGTGACTAAAAAGTTGCCAAAACATTTACTTAAATTTATTGTAAAACAACCTTATGAAGCATATACAGCTCAAAATCAAGCTGTATGGAGGTATGTAATGCGATTAAATATTGATTATTTAAAAAATACTGCTCATAGTTACTATTTAGAAGGATTAGAAAAAACTGGAATTTCAATAGATAACATTCCTAAAATGGAAGGAATGAATCGAATTTTAAAAGAAATTGGATGGGCTGCTGTTGCTGTTGATGGATTTATTCCTCCAAACGCGTTTATGGAATTTCAGGCGTATAATGTTTTGGTAATTGCATCGGATATTAGAACACTTGAACATATTGAATATACGCCCGCTCCAGACATCATTCACGAAGCTGCTGGTCACGCTCCTATTATTGCAAATCCCGAATATGCTGAATATTTAAGACGTTTTGGCGAAATTGGAAGTAAGGCAATTTCTTCTGATAAAGATTATGAAATGTATGAGGCCGTTAGGCATTTATCTATTGTAAAAGAAGATCCGAACACTTCAAAAGACGAAATTGAAAAAGCAATGGAAGCTGTCAATAAACTCCAAAATAATTTGGGCGATTTGTCTGAAATGGCTCAAATAAGAAACCTGCATTGGTGGACTGTTGAATATGGTTTAATTGGTGAGTTAGAAAATCCTAAAATTTATGGAGCTGGATTATTATCTTCAATTGGCGAAAGCAAATCTTGTTTAAAAAATGAGGTTATAAAAATAGCGTATTCAATAGAAGCAGCAAAAATGAATTTTGATATTACAAAACCACAACCACAATTATTTGTAACTCCTAATTTTGCCCATTTAAGCTATGTTTTAGAAAAATTTGCAAATACGATGGCGCTGCGAAAAGGTGGTTTGTCTGGTATTGAAAAATTGATAGCTTCAACTAATATTGGAACTATTGAATTAAGTACGGGCTTACAAATTTCAGGAGTTTTTACAAATGTTATTAGCAATGAAAACAAACCGATTTATATTCAAACAACTGGTGAAACTGCTTTGGCTTCAAGAGATAAAGAATTGATTGGCCACGGCGTAAACTATCATAAAGAGGGATTTGGAAGCCCAATTGGAAAACTTGAAGGAATTAATTTGGCTATTGAAAATATGTCTCCCAAAGATTTGGAAGTATATGGTATTTATGAAGGATTAAAAACAGAATTACTTTTTGAAGGTGGCATAAAAGTTAGCGGACAAATTATTACCGGAAAAAGAGATTTACAAGGAAAAATTTTATTGATTTCATTTAAAAATTGTACCGTTACTTATAAGAACGAAGTTTTATTTAAACAAGAGTGGGGAATTTATGATATGGCTGTTGGAAAAGAAATAGTTTCAGCGTTTTCTGGTCCTGCATCTTGCGAATCTTTTAATGATATTTATAAAGTTCCTAAAGAGAAAACCCACAAAATATCCTATTTTGAAAAAGAATTAAAACTTCACTCTTATTATAAAAGCATTAGAACAATAAGAGAATCAAAAGAAATAGCGTTAGAAAAAATTGAAATTATTTTTAATGATGTTTTAGAAAATTATTCTGAAGAATGGTTGTTATTTTTGGAAATTTATGAATTAGTTAATACTATTAATAATAGTTTTTCAAAAAAAGTTTTAACTAAATTGGTTGAACTTAAACAAAACAAAAAACACAAAAAATTAATTGAAGATGGTTTGAATTTACTGTCTTAATAATATTAAATAAAAATACAATGAACACGTGGTTTAAAATTTCTGAAAATTCAGATTTTACGATATATAATATTCCGTTTGGAATTTTTTCAACTCCAACTTTAGAAAAAAGAGTTGGTATTGCAATTGGAGAATCTGTTTTGGACTTGACAATTGCTTTTGAATTAGGATTATTTAGAAGCTTAAATATTTCAAAAACAGTTTTTGAATCCAACTTTTTAAACGATTTTATTTCATTGGGTAAATCAGTTACAAATAAAGTTAGAACAATTATTCAAGAAGAATTATGTACTAATAATTCTGTATTAAAAACTTCAAAAGAAGCATTTATTCATCAAAATGAGGTAGAAATGCATTTACCCGTAAAAATTGGAGATTATACCGATTTTTATTCAAGTATTGAGCACGCTACAAATGTTGGAATGATGTTTAGAGATCCTGAAAATGCTTTATTACCAAATTGGAAACACATTCCAGTTGGTTATCACGGCAGAGCTTCTTCAATAATGGTAAGCGGGAAAAATATTTACAGACCAAAAGGTCAAGTTTTAAAACCAAATGAAACTTCTCCAGTTTTTCAACCTTCAGCAAGAGTTGATTTTGAATTAGAAATGGGGTTTATAATTGGCAAGCAAACCGAAGTTGGAGATTCAGTTTCAATAGAAAAAGCAGAAGAGTATATTTTTGGAAAAGTGCTTTTTAATGATTGGTCGGCAAGAGATATTCAAAAATGGGAATATGTTCCTTTAGGACCTTTTTTAGCAAAAAACTTTGCTTCATCAATGTCTCCTTGGGTAGTAACAATGGAAGCTTTGGAACCTTTTAGAGTTTCTGGTCCAGTACAAAATCCAAAAGTATTAACGCATTTAGAATATTCAGGATTGAAAAATTTCGATATTAATTTAGAAGTTTTAATTGCGCCAAATGAAAAAGATGAAACAGTTGTAAGTAAGTCAAATTTCAAATATATGTATTGGAATATGTCGCAACAATTGGCGCATCACACAAGTAATGGGTGTAACTTAAATGTTGGAGATTTAATGGCTTCAGGAACTATAAGTGGCAAAAATAAAGACTCATATGGTTCGATGTTAGAATTATCTTGGGGAGGAAAAAATACGGTTAAACTTAATAATGGAGAAAATCGTAAATTTATTGAAGATTATGACACGGTTATTATGAGAGGTTATTGTGAAAAAGACGAAATAAGAGTTGGTTTTGGTGAAGTTAGAGCTCAAATTTTACCTTCAAAATAAATAAGTATGAAACATACAACTTCCATAGATCCAAATTCAATTTCAACTAAAGATTTGCATAGTATTTTACTAACGGCGATTGCGCCAAGACCCATTGCGTTTGCAAGTACCATAAATTTAAAAGGAGAAGTAAATTTAAGTCCGTTTAGTTTTTTTAATGTGTTTAGTTCAAATCCGCCTATTTTGATTTTTTCACCTTCCAGAAGAGTAAGGGATAACACTACAAAACATACGTTGCAAAATGTTGAAGAGGTAAAAGAAGTTGTAATTAACATTGTTAATTTTCCTATTGTAGAACAAATGTCTTTATCAAGTACCGAATATGAAGAAGGAGTAAATGAATTTAAAAAATCTGGACTTACTGAAGTTTCTTCAGTAAAAGTAAAACCACCTCGAGTTTTAGAATCTCCGGTTTCTTTTGAATGTAAAGTTGAAAATATAATTCATTTAGGAAATGAAGGAGGAGCGGGAAATTTGGTGATTTGTAAAGTGGTTTATATTCATATAAAAAATGAATTTTTGGATAAAAATAACAATTTAGACACTAAAAAATTAGATCTAGTTGCTCGTTTAGGTGGAAGTTGGTACGCAAGAGTTACAGAAGATTCTTTATTTGAAATTCCAAAACCAGTTGTAGCTAAAGGAATTGGTGTAGATAATTTACCTAAACATATTTTTAAAACGAACATTCTTACAGGAAATAATATTGGAAGATTAGGGAATTATGAAAATATTCCAACAAAAAAAGAAATAGAAAAAATGCCTGAAATTTTGGAAGTTTTAAACATTGAAAATGAACAGTTAAAAATTGAAGCTCTTCATCAATTGGTGAAATTAGAACTAGAAAATAATAATTTAGAAAGAGCAATAAGTATTTTATTTTGTCTTTAGAGATTTCTTTTAAAACATTATAAAATAAAGCAATTTAATGATTCAAGTATTAATCATGAAGTACTGGAATGAAAAATCATAAAAAAGGTAAAAACACAGCAATTATAGGTGAAATTACTAACGAACATCCAAACAAAGTTGTAATGGAAAGTTTAATTGGTGGTAAACGAATTGTAAGCCCTTTGGTTGGGGAACAATTACCTAGAATTTGTTAAAATTATAAAATAGTTGTCATTTCTACGAATGCAGAAATCTCATTATTTATTTCTATTAGAGATACTTCGTTATCACTCAGTATGACAAAATAAGTGTCATTCTGAATGAAGTGAAACGGGATGAAGAATCTGCATTATTAAATGTTAGATTCCTGTCTTCGCAGGAATGACATATTCCACTTCGTCATGTGAACTTGTTTCAGCATCTCATCCTAATGAATTTCAACGTCCGCTTCATCTCAGTTCACATCTTTAAATTCTTACATCCACGGGAATAAAAGTTTAACTAATTAGCCAAAGTCCAATAAATACCAATAATTAAAGCAAATAAACCACTTGCCAAACGAATTCCTTTAAAAAAGGTTTGATTGTGTCCTTTTTTTGAATAATCAGAAGCATGTCCAATAACCATTGCAAAAGATACCATAGCGATCAATGTTCCTATTGCAAATCCAACAATATATTTTGAAGAATCTAGCTTTGTTGCAAAACCAATAACCGGTAAAAACAATAAAAAATGAGCGACACCTGCCAATCCGTGTATAAATCCAACCGAGGTTGAGGCTATAATTCCTTGTTTTAAATTTGGATGTTTGTGCGTGTGATTTTTTTCTAAATCATGAACGTGTTTGTGCTCGTGTATCATTGGATTCCCATTGCTATGCACATGAACATGCTTATGTTTTTTTTCTTCTTTAAAAATCTTAAAAAAAATCCAGCAACCTAAAACAATTAAAACAACCCCGACAAATTGCTCACTATGTTCAGATATTTTTTCAATAGGAATTAATTCTTTAAAAAATAAAAATAAAACACCGATAAATAACATTCCCAATAAATGCCCAATTCCCCAAAACAAGCCAACTTTCCATGCTTTCTTTTTACTCTCAATAGCAAATGGAGTAACTGCAGCTAAATGATCTGGACCAGCAATAACATGCAACATTGCAGCAATAATACCAGCAAACAAAGGAAACGTTAACTCCATAACACACAAGGATAATAAAATATAAATTTACAATTTATTATCTAAATTTTATAAATTTTCAATTTCAAATAATATAAAAACCTTTGCTTGGGCAAAAACAAAAATTAAAGGAAATAAAATTATAATTTGGAATAAAAATTTAAAAAAAACTAATTCTTATAAAATTTGAAGGGCTGACAAACCTTCAAAAGCTAATTAATTTAAAATAGATGGATTGCCTGCAAGCCTATTTGAGGTTACAAAGTAGTAACATTATTAAATAAAAATAAATTTAGTAATCAAATAACTAAAGAATGTGTTATTTTTCATTTTAACCACAACAGATGAATACTTGTTTAATTAAAATGTTGGTACAACTTAAAATACACCTTTTAAAGTTACATCTGTAAAAATAAAAAACTCTTGAAAATCAAAAGATTAACAAGAGTTTTTGTACTCGAGATGGGACTTGAACCCATACGGGCCTTACAGCCCACTGGATTTTAAGTCCAGCGTGTCTACCAATTCCACCACTCGAGCATTGGTATTTTATATATTGTAGAGCGAAAGACGGGATTTGAACCCGCGACCTCCACCTTGGCAAGGTGATGCTCTACCCCTGAGCTACTTTCGCAGTCATATTTTTAAGAACGTTACATTTAAATTTTACCTCAAATGCGAGTGCAAATTTAAAACAATTCTTAAAACAACAAAGCCTTTTTCAAAAATTATTCAAATTATTTTTTAATCTCCTTATTTTAAGGTTGTAATTCTCTAATAATAAAATATCTTTGCAGTGATTTTAATTAAATTAAATGAATCAAATTTCAAATTCTATTACTAAAAAAGTGAATTTCTCTGCAATTTTTAGCGATTTTAAGCAATTAACAAAAGTTGGTTTATCCCTAAGTGTTGTTTTTTCATCATTAGCCGGGTATTTATTAGCTGTTGAAGAAATACAATTTACCACGCTAATTTTGTTGGCAGTTGGAGGTTATTTAATGGTAGGCGCGTCAAATGCTTTTAATCAAATTATTGAAAAAGATACGGATGCTTTAATGAAACGCACTATGAACAGACCTCTGCCAACTGGTAGAATGCATGTTTCCATGGCATTAGTTATCGCAATTTCATTTACTATTGTTGGTTTGGCCATATTATATAGCATTAATCCTAAAAGTGCCTTATTTGGTGCCATTTCCATTTTTTTATATACCAGTATTTACACGCCTTTAAAAGCGGTAACACCATTATCTGTTTTTGTAGGAGCGATTCCTGGAGCAATTCCTTTTATGCTTGGTTGGGTAGCTGCAACAAATACTTTTTCTATTGAACCTGGAATGCTGTTTTTAATTCAGTTCTTTTGGCAATTCCCTCATTTTTGGGCAATAGCTTGGTTGCAATATGATGAATATAAAAAAGCAGGTTTTAATCTAATGCCAATGGGTCAAAAAAATAAAAAAGCAGTTATTCAAATAATAATTTACACTATTTGTTTAATAATTGTTTCTATTATTCCAGTATTAAAAATGACAGGAAGTTTTTATATTTATCCTGTAACTGCTGTTATTTTAGTAGCATTGGGAAGTACAATGTTATATTATGCTATAAAATTATATAAACATCAATCAAATAAGGAGGCAAGACAACTTATGCTATCTAGTGTCTTATACATAACTTTGATTCAAGTAATATATGTAGTTGATAAATTTTTACATTAAAAAAGAATTAACAGAATGAAAAAATCTTTAGAACAAGAATATAAACAAGCTCAAAGAAAGTCAGCCAAACCAATGTTATGGGTTTCAATGATAAGTATGACCATGATGTTTGCAGGTTTAACAAGTGCATATGTAGTTAGCCGTAAACGAAGCGATTGGGTTTCGTTTGATTTACCTCAAGCATTTTATATAAGTACACTTTTAATAATTATAAGTAGCATTACTTTTATACTTGCAAAATACTTCATTAAAAAAGACAATCGCCCGTTAACCAGTGTTTTATTATTAATTACACTGCTTTTAGGAATTGGATTTATATATTTTCAATTTGAAGGATTTAATGAATTGTTTAATGCAGGATTGGTTTTTGCAGGCGAACATAGCACCGTTAAATCTTCATTTATTTATGGAATTACGCTAGCTCATTTAGCACATATTGCTGCAGGTATTATTGTACTTTTAGTAGTGTTATTTAATCATTTCAATAAAAAATATTCTTCCAAAGATTCTCTTGGATTAGAACTTGGTGCTATTTTCTGGCATTTTGTTGATATCTTGTGGATTTACTTGTTTTTATTTTTCTATTTTATTAGATAAAAAAAATAATGTATTTTTGGCGGAACTAAAACTAAAAAATCAAAACAAATCTTATATGGAAGCAACTGTTGCTACTGAAACTAATGGAAAAACTTGGAGTGGTGGAAATAATAAGCCGCTAGGTGCAAGTTATGGTAAAATGATGATGTGGTTCTTCATTTTATCTGATGCGTTAACATTCTCAGGGTTTTTAGCCGCATATGGTTTAATGCGTTTTAAATTTATAGAATCTTGGCCAATTGCAGATGAAGTCTTTACCCACTTCCCATTTTTACATGGTGTTCATGCGCCAATGTATTATGTAGCATTAATGACCTTTATTTTAATATTTTCATCGGTTACAATGGTGCTAGCCGTTGATGCTGGACATCAAATGAAAAAAGGAAAAGTAACTTTTTATATGTTACTTACTATTATTGGAGGTTTAATATTTTTGGGTTCTCAAGCTTGGGAATGGAAAAATTTTATTGGAGGATCTTATGGTGCGGTACAATTAAATGATGGGAAAATTGTTCAATTTGTAGATGCATCTGGTCATCAGGTAACATTAGAAAGTTTTGTAACATCTGAACATTCTGAAAGAGTACAAAACACAAGAGATAAAGGATTATGGTTTGTTGAAGAAGCTGCTTTACCTCCTTTTTCAGTAAAAGAAGTAATTGATGGGTTTAACGCACATCCAGAATTAACAATAAGAACAGAACTTATTAATCCTGAAACAAAAACAAAAACAATTATCCCTCGTGAAAATGCCATGTCGTATTTAAACGAAACCAATATTGTTGTAAAAGGTGCAAATTTAAAAGTTAACGAATATGGTAATACATTATTTGCTGATTTCTTTTTCTTTATAACTGGGTTTCACGGTTTCCACGTTTTATCTGGAGTTATTATTAATATCATTATCTTTTTTAATGTCATTTTAGGCACTTATGAAAAAAGAAAGAGTTATGAAATGGTTGAGAAAGTAGGATTGTATTGGCACTTTGTAGATTTAGTTTGGGTATTTGTATTCACATTCTTCTACTTAGTATAATTTTTTAAAAGACAGCAAAATGGCACACGCACAAGAACATAAATCTCATACAGGATTAATTTGGAAAGTATTCATCATTCTTTCTGTTATTACAATAGTTGAAGTTATTTTAGGAATTATAAAACCTGAAGTATTACACTTAACAAAAGTATTAGGAACAAGCCCTTTAAATATTATTTTCCTTGTTTTAACACTTGTAAAAGCATATTATATTACTTGGTTTTTCATGCATATGGCAGACGAAACTAAAAGTTTAAGAAGAGCTGTTGTTTGGACAGCAATATTTCTAATAATTTATTTGGCTACTTTATTACTAATTGAAGGAAGTTATATAAACGATGTATTAGCCCCACTGGTTAAGTGGAATTACTAGTACAATAAAATATTTAATTGATAAAGGTGGTTTTTTTAACCACCTTTTTTTATTTTTGCAAAAAACATAATGAAAAAATTCTGGGTTCTATTTAGCTTATTTATTTTGCCATTGGTATTTTATATTTTTCTTTCAAAAGGAATTTACAAATATTCTAACCTGCCAATATTAACTGAAAATGTATTAGATTTAAAAGATATCAACCCATTATCTACTGCCTCTTTTTCTGAAAATTTATCAATCGTTTGCTTTTTAGGAAATGAAATAAACACTGCAAAAGGAAGCATGTTTAATTTAAATCAAACAATTTACAAACGATTTTACCAAAAACCCTTTTTCCAAATTGTTGTAATTTTTCCAGAAGGTACTGAAACGGAATATAAGGGTGCTATTGAAGAACTTTCTGCCTATACCGATATTAGTAAATGGAATTTTGTTTACACAAACGCTACCAACATTAATACGTTATTTAACAGTTTTGAGACTCCATTTAAACTGAATGAAAACTTCTATTCAGAAAATGCTTATATAATTGATAAGGAATTACGTTTGCGCGGTAGAAAAGATGATGATGATTCAACAGATGGTAAATTATATGGTTATAATATGAAATCTATTTCGACGTTAAAAAATAAAATGATTGATGACATTTCTATTATTTACTATCAATTAAAAAAATCTGCTGAAAAAGAAAAACGAAGAAAAAGAGAAATCTAATTAAAATGAAAAAATATTCATACGTAGGAATTGCGTTTATTATTTTAATTTTTGGAATTTATGTAATCCCAAAAATTGTAGATAAATTTAAAACTCCAACTTTAGTTAAAATAGGAGAAGTCCCAAATTTTGAATTCACCAATCAAGATAACAAACTTATTTCGAATTCATTTTATGAAGGAAAAGTGTATGTTATAGAATTTTTCTTTACTACTTGTCCAACTATTTGTCCTAAAATGAATGCCAATATGGTGAAACTTCAAAATGAATATTATGGTAATTTAGATTTTGGAGTCGCTTCATTTAGCATAAATCCAGAATATGACACGCCAAAAATATTGAAAGAATATGCAAAAACACACGGTGCAACTTTAAAAACCTGGAACTTTTTAACAGGTGACAAAGCTAAAATATATGAATTAGCCAATAAAGGTATTGCCTTGTATGCGGGTGAAAATAGTGAAGCCGAAGGCGGTTTTGAACATTCTGGAATGTTTGCTTTGGTTGATAAAAAAGGAATTATTAGATCGAGGTTAGATGATCTTGGAAACCCAATTGCCTTTTATGATGGACTAGATCCAAAAGGAGTTCAAATGATTAAAGAAGATATTGCCGTTTTATTAAAAGAATAATGAATTTAGAAGCTAAAAAATATAATAAATGGATTGTTATTTTATCAATAGCAATACCTGTAGTTGTAGCTGTTTTATTTGGCGTAAAAATAGATATTAAGCTCCCTGTTTTTTTACCTCCAATTTACGCTTCAATTAATGCGTTAACTGCGTTACTTTTAATAGTTGCTTTTTGGGCAATTAAAAATAAAAAAATAAAATTACACGAAAAATTAATGAAAACAGCAATTGTGTTTTCAGTACTGTTTTTAGTTTTATATGTAGCATATCATATGACTTCAGAATCCACAAAATATGGTGGTGAGGGAACAATTAAAACAGTTTATTTTATTGTACTGATCTCTCATATTCTTTTATCTATTGCTGTAATTCCATTTGTTTTAATAACATTTGTTAGAGCAATTACTAACAATATTGAGCTTCATAAAAAAATTGCCCGTATAACATTTCCTTTATGGTTATATGTTGCTATTATCGGTGTAGTTGTATATTTAATGATTTCACCATATTATTAAAATGAAAAAATTACTTGTTCCATTTTTTATTTTAGGCTTTCAAATAGTTAATGCACAATGCGCTATGTGCAAGGCAGTTGTTGAAAGTGGCAACGCTTCAGAAGCAGAAGGATTAAATACAGGTATCTTATATTTAATGATATTTCCATATATTTTAGTAGGCACACTTTTATATTTCATTATAAAATATAAAAGAAAGCAGAAAATTTAACATTTCTATAAGAGACTAAATGTGTAACAAATAATAATTTTAGTCGTCATATAACAAAATCACCTAAACCGAATAAATTTGAATTGTTCTAATTTGAGCAAAATAGTTAATAATTTCGGTAAAAATTTATTGATGTTAATTAAAAACTAATAAAACTCAAATATATATAATGAGAACAAAAATTGTTACTATTTTGGCATTTGCATTATTTATTTCTTTAAATGCACAAGATAAAAAATGGACACTTCAAGAATGTGTTGAATACGCATTAGACAATAACATTTCTATAAAACAAAACAAACTAAATGTTGCTATAAGTGAAGAAAATGTTATAAACGCTAAAGGGAATTTTTTACCAAATTTAAACGCTTCTACAAATGGAAATTTAAATTTGGGTTCAGGATTTGACCCGGTTTCTCAAGATAGGGTTTCAACAAGTACTTTTGGGGGATCTTTTGGTATTAATTCTGGGATAACTGTTTTTAATGGCTATAGAAATTTAAATACGTACAAACAGGCTCAACTTGGGGTTGAATCAAGTAAGCTTGATTTAGAGAAAATTCAAGATGATATTTCATTATTTGTAGTTAATTCTTATTTAAACGTATTATTTGCTAAAGAGAATTTAAATGTTGCAAAAGTTCAATATGAAATAAGTAAAAAACAAATTGAAAGTGCGAAAGCGCTATTTGAAGCTGGAGATAAACCTAGAAGTGATTTGTTAAACACTCAATCTACAGCCGCTGCAGACGAACAATCTGTTATTTTAAATGAAAATACACTAAGTTTAGCTTTATTAGATTTAGCTCAATTATTACAAATCAATCCTACAAATTTTGATGTACAGGTTCTTGAGATTGATTCTCCTTCATTAGCTATGTTATATAAAAATGCAAATGAAGTTTATCAAAAAGCATTAACAAACAGACCTGAAATTAAAAGAGCTGAATTGGATATAGAATTATCTGATTTATCTGTTGAAATTGCTAAAGCTAGTTTTTTACCTTCAGTGAGTCTTGGAGCAAATGTTGGAACAGGTTATGGTTACAATCTTAAAAACAACTCTCATATTCCATACTTTACTCAATTAGATGATAATTTGGGTTATGGAATAAGTTTTAGCGTAAATATTCCTATTTTCAATAGAAACCAAACTAAATCGAACGTAAATAGGCAAATGATTAATTATGAGATTTCTAAATTTGGTTTAGATAATGCAAAATTACAATTACAGCAAACTATTCAAAAAGCCTTTTACGATGCCAAAGCTGCCGCAAAAGCGTACGAATCTGCAGAAAAATCTTTAATAGCCCAAAAGGAAGCATTTAAAAATGCTCAAGAAAGTTATAATTCTGGCGTTATGACATCTTTTGATTTTGATCAAGTTAGAAACAGGTTGGTAAATTCTGAAGGTGCTATAATTAGAGCAAAATATGATTATATATTTAAATCTAAAGTGTTAAAATTTTATTTTGGGGAACCTATAGTATTAGATTAATTTTTTATAAATAATAATTTCAAACATCCAGCTTTTAAGTTGGATGTTTTGTTTTATAGCTTTCAAATTAAGTATCTTTGCATTTAAATTTTAAGATTTGGCTTATATTTTAAATATTGAAACTGCAACAAAAAACTGCTCTGTAAGCTTAGCTCACAATGGAGAAACAGTTAGTTTAAAGGAAATTAATGATGGAGGCTATTCTCATGCAGAAAAACTTCATGAGTTTATTAAAGATGTAATTAAAGAATCAAAAATTAAAATAACAGATTTAGACGCTATAGCGGTAAGTAAAGGTCCTGGGTCTTATACTGGCTTAAGAATTGGTGTTTCGGCGGCAAAAGGCCTCTGTTTCGCTTTAAACATTCCGTTAATCTCCATAAACACTCTTAAATCTTTAGCTAATTCTGTTTCTATTTCGAATGGTATAACAATTCCTCTTTTAGATGCCCGAAGAATGGAAGTTTATAGTGAAGTTTTTAAAAATAATAACAGTATGAGAAATATACTTGCTGAAATTATTGATGAGACATCATTTAGTGAATATTTAAATGAGTACAAAGTTTATTTTTTAGGTGATGGTGCTGAAAAATGCAAAGAAATAATAACTCACAAAAATGCCAATTTTATAGATAACAAATTTCCTTCCGCAAAAGAAATGTCGTTACTTTCATATGAAAAGTACAAAATAAACGACATCGAAGATGTCGCTTATTTTGAGCCATTTTATTTAAAGGATTTTTTAGTAACTAAACCTAAAAAGATAATCTAACAAATAAGTTTATTTTCTTATTTCAACTTGGTGTGGATAAGGTATTTCTATTCCAGCTCTATCAAGTGCGTATTTACATTCTTCAATAATACCAAAATATACACTCCAATAATTTTCAGGTGTAGCCCAAGGTCTAACCGCAAAATTAACTGAACTATCCGCTAATTCGGAAACATTTACACTTGGTGCAGGATCTTTTAAAACTTTCGAATTATTTAACATTACATTCAATAAAACTTCTTTCGTTTTTTTAATATCCGCATCGTAACTAACTCCAAAAATTAAATCAACTCGTAACATACCAAGTTCAGTATAGTTTTTTATGTTTCCATTTGATAAGATTCCATTAGGTACAATAACTAATTTATTGCCAGGAGAAATTAATTTAGTTACAAAAATCTGAATCTCTTTTACCGTTCCAATTTCTCCTTGAGCTTCAATTAAATCACCAACTTTAAATGGTTTAAATATCATTATCAACGCCCCACCAGCAAAATTTGCTAATGCGCCTTGTAATGCTAAACCAACAGCCAAACCAGCAGCTCCCAAAATTGCAATAAAAGAGGTAGTTTCAACTCCAACTTGAGAAATTGCAGTTATAAAAATCAATATTTTTAATCCCCAACCTAGTAAATTCCCTAAAAACTTTTGGAGTGTTTCATCAACACCACTTTTAGACATTACCTTTTTAGTAATTTTTACAACTTTTTTAACTAACCAAAATCCTATTATTAGAATTAAGAAAGCTACAATAACGTTAACAGCATTTATTTCAATAAATGCAATAGCCAAATCTAAATACTTTTGAAAATTCATTTTTTACTTTTTAATTAAAATTAATATTATTCCTATTATTGCAGGTATAGATTGTACAAAAAATAGTTTTGTCATTTTTGTAGTATATGACCCGTAAATACCAGCAATTGTCACACAAATTAAAAAGAAAAGCGCTATTTGTTCAAAATTACTTTTACTAACGAGTGCCCAAATAAGGCCTGCCGCTAAAAAACCATTATACAATCCTTGATTTTTAGCCAGGGTTTTTGAAATTTTAGCTTCTTCAAGCTTTAAACCAAATGCTTTCAAACCTCTCGGCTTATCCCAATAAAACATTTCTAAAATCATAAAATAGATATGTTCAAATGCAACCAGAGCAACAATAAATATAAGTAGGTTGTTCATAATTAAAATTCAATTTTTAATTGATTTAATGCGTTTTTAACCTCATCTTCAGGTAATTGACACGCTCCATCTACACAAATAAAAATTAAAGTTTCATCTCGCCTAAAACGACCTTCCATTAAAGGAATCGTACTTTTTTTAGTGCTTCCGGCAATTAATTTATTCGGAATGTATTTTTGATTAATTTCTAACAATTTACCTTTTGCATTTGGTCCCGAAATTGCTATTTCATAAAAATCTCTCGAAAAATCACACATTAATTGTAACCAATTAGAATATCCAGATCCATATAATTCAGCTTTTTCCTGAACATTATGAAGCATTTGCTTACTTGTTTTCAAATAATAACTGTTAGAATAATAATGACTTAATTTAAATAAATTTCTTGCCATTATTGAATTTGAAGCTGGTATTACGTTGTCTTCAATTTCCATTTTACGAGTTATTAAATTCGTATCTTCATCTGAAGTAAAATAAAACATAGCTCTCTCTGGATCATAAAAATGATCAAAACTATAATCGGTTAATTTTTTTGCAGTATTTAGCCATAATTCATTAAATGTAACTTCATATAAAGAAATATATGCCTCAATTACAGTAGCATAATCTTCTAAATATCCATTTATTGTACTTTTTCCATTTTTGTAACTATGATTTAAATTTCCATTTTCCTGAAGTTGTTTTGTGTAAATAAATGTAGCGTTTTTTATTGCAACATCTAAAAAGTGAGGTTCATTAAAAACCTTATAAGCATCAATATATCCTTTTAACATTAAGGCATTCCAAGATGTTAAGGATTTATCATCTAAACGTGGTCTATCTTTTTTATCGCGTTCTTTTAATAATATTTTTTGCCAATTTTTAACTTTACTATTTAAATCATCTACTGAAATTGAATGCTTTTTCACAACCTCAGCATCTTCATTTTTTCTTATCAGTACATAATTATCATGTTCCCAATACCCATAGTGATTTACATTAAAATAACCGGAAAACAACTCAAAATCAGCACCTAAAATAACCTTTAATTCTTCTTGTGTCCAAACATAAAAAGCTCCTTCCTCTAGTTTACCTTCGGCATTTTTACTATCCGCATCTAAAGAAGAATAGAAAGCACCTTCTTTTGCTGTTAGTTCTCTATCAATAAATTCTAATGTTTCAAAAACAGTTTTTTTATACAATTCATTTTTAGTAGCTTGATACCCTTCAGAATATAAACTTACCAATTGTCCGTTATCATAAAGCATTTTTTCAAAGTGAGGCACATGCCATTTATTATCAACCGAATAGCGTGAAAACCCCCCGCCTATCTGATCGTTTATTCCACCAAAAGCCATTTTGGTAAGCGAAGTATTTACATAATCTAATATATTGCTATCTTTAGCCTGAATTGCATATCTTAAAAGAAAACTATAATTATTTGGCATTGGAAATTTTGGAGCTCCTTTTCTTCCTCCCAAATCAAAATCCATATATTGATTCCATTCTTCAACTGCCAACTTCAGATTTTCCTTTGTAAATTCTTTAGGGTTTACATTTAATGGAACTAAATCGGAATTTTTAATACCCTCTGTTAATTTTTCAGCATAAGAAATAACATCTTCTGGCTTTTCTTTATACATTGTACTTAATTGTTCCAATGCGCTTATCCAGTTTTCTTTTGGAAAATAAGTCCCACCCCAAACAGGCCTTCCATCTGGCAAAGCAATACAATTTAAAGGCCAGCCACCTCGACCCGTCATTAATTGAACGGCATTCATATATACCTGATCAATATCTGGTCTTTCTTCTCTATCAACCTTAATATTAATAAAATTTTTATTCATAATTGCTGCCACAGAATCATTCTCAAAACTTTCATGTTCCATTACATGGCACCAATGACAAGAAGAATATCCAATAGAGATTAGTAATAATTTATTTTCTTTTTTAGCCAATTCGAGCGCCTCATCATTCCAAGCATACCAATCTACTGGATTGTGCGCGTGTTGAAGTAAATAAGGACTTGTTTCGTTAATTAAACTGTTAGTGAATTTATGATTTGCCATTTTTTTTTCGGTTTGGGTTTTACAGCTTATAAGTACAAATACAATTAGAAAATAGAATAAACGATACATTATTTTTTTATAAAGATAAAAGATATTGATTTTAAACAAGAAAAGCGCTTTTAATAAAAGCGCTTTCTAATAATTTTAAACTGAGATTATTTTACTTCAAAAGTAATTTTAACATTTACTCTAAACTCAGAAACTTCACCATCATCCACAACAACACTTTGTGACTGAACAAATGCAGATTTTATATGCTTTACACTCTTAGATGCGTGTGTAACTGCATTTCTTGTAGCTTCTTCCCAACTTTTGTTAGAACTAGCCATTACTTCAATAACTTTCATTACTGCCATACCT
This sequence comes from Lutibacter flavus, assembly GCF_900188355.1. Taxonomy (GTDB): domain Bacteria; phylum Bacteroidota; class Bacteroidia; order Flavobacteriales; family Flavobacteriaceae; genus Lutibacter; species Lutibacter flavus. Next base: position 107,576 of record NZ_FZNX01000004.1, on the reverse strand, counting down.
TTTTCTTTTTTAATTAATAATTATTTAAATGTACAAAAAAATCTTTAAAACTGATAAATCTCATATTTTCTCTATTTGATAATTTTACCTTTGCCGATTAAAAAAATGAAAAGCCTTATTTTAGGTATATTTTTTTTGTTTACTTTTAATACTTTAAATGCTCAAACTGAAATTTTAAAAGATAACGGCTCCTGGTTTACATTTACAAACAATATTAAACTTTCAAATAAATTTTATTTTTTAAATATTACACAACAACGACTCGTTCATTTTTTAAAAAGTACTCAGGCTTTTTTATATTCTCCAAGTATCAACTATAATTTTACTAAAAACACAAGTATAGGAGTTGGGTATTTACATTGCAGATCTTTTCCTGAAGGGGTTTCTGCTCCTTCAATCCATAAAAATGAAAATAGATTTTTTCAACATTTAACAATTCGTTCCACCTTAGGTAAATTTAAACTAAGCCAGTGGTTTTGTTTTGAAGAAAGAGTGATTGAACTAATAAACTTAAGTGTTAGCCCAAATGTTATAGATGGAGATAAATATGTAAACCGATTTAGATATAGACTCCAAGCAACTCCAAGCAACTACCAACTTATTTAAACTAAAAAATAATAACTATATACTTGGTAAACTTTCTAATGAAATTAGAATTCGTTTTGGAGGTGGCGGAATTTCCAATCCAGATTTTGATCAAAATAATTTTGCTGCTTTACTAGGTTATAAACTATTGCCAAACTCAACTATATGGATGGGATATGGTAGCTATTATTATAGAAAAACCTCATTATTCTACGTTTCAAACGATATTTTACACGTTACCTTAAGTTATAATATTGATTTATCTAAAAAGAATTAATTAAAATATATAATCATAATTAAGGTTTAAAAGTAAATATCCATTCTTTTGAAATGACATTTTTACTTTCAGCAATCAATTTAAAACCATTTTTTTTATAAAAATAGGTTAAAGACTCCTCTTCAATTGTAAGCCAATACTTTTGCTTTTTATTTTCTTCTTTAAGTTTAACCAACCATTTAGAAGCTAGTTGTTGGTTTCTTTTTTCAGGAATCACCCAAACAAAACCTATATAAAAATAATTTTCATCATATAAATAGTTATGGCTTTCTTCAAAAGCAGTCATATTTGGATGCCCTTTTTTAAATACAATTCCACCTGCAATTAGCTCCTCAAGTTCTTTAAAAACATAAATAGATGCGGTGCTCTTATATTTTTCCCATTGAGAAACTACTATTTCTTGCCAATCTAGTGGTAAAATATCAAAAAACTTCTGCGGAGTTTTGTTGAAGTTGGAAAATTTTAAGTCCATTTTTTAACTATTTATAATAATCCCCAAGACATTAATTTATCCGATTCGTCAAACCACCTATCACCAATATCTGTTCTATAATAGCTGTTATTTACAATTATATTACTTACCCTGCCATACATTGTTTTTTGAGCATCTCTCATTGTTATTCCGGTTCCTGTTACTAACAATGCAATTCCGGTATTTCCAGTAATAAGCCATTCTCCATTAATGTTTTTCAAATGCATTGGATGAATTCCTTCTTTCACTTCCTTTTTAAAAATTACAACAGAATCTTTTGAAAACAATTCAAAAGTCTTTTTATCATCAAAAGGAAATGGAGGCACCACCATAAAAACGCCAATTTGAAAACCCTTCTTCACATTAATTGTAAAGTTTTCTCCATTAGCAATTTTATATAACATATTTCCAATTGGCTCGTGAATTCCAGCCCTTTGAATAAAAATTTGTGGAAATCCAAACCGTGAAGTAAATTCCAACGGAAATATACCATGGCCATTTACAATGCAATTTATATCTATATGTCCTCTAAAATCCTTTTTAGCTAAAGTGCTTTCAAATTTTTGAAGTGTACTTTTAAAAATAGGTGATTCTTTAGACCAAAACATACTCGACCCCATCTCTCCTGTTGAAACACCTAATTCTTTTGGAAATAACTTTTTATGTTCAAAAGTAATGTTTACCGGTTTTATAAACTCTTTTCCATTAAAGAAGGCACTAACAGAAATTTCTACCCCTTTTACCTTTCTTTGAAGCTGAAAATTTCCAAAATTATTTCCCCAAGATTTCTCGTAGGCTTTTAAAACACGAATAACATCTTTGCCTTCATCATCATTACCCACAAAAAGAAGTTGTTTTAACTCTTGTATTTCTCCACAAGGTTTAATAACATATGAATCTGGGTGTTTTTCAATATATGTAATTGCTGATTGAAAATTTTGAAATTCTTTTGATGGAATAATTTTTACTTTGTGCTTTTGAAGTTCATCATGACCAAAATTTCGATCTAATTCTAATTGATCCGTATATTCACTTCCTCCAAAAACAATTTTTCCAGATGCTCTTAGTTGTTGACAAATTTTACCATAACCAGTATAATCAAAAATGATAATATCTGCCCAATCTTTGTGCTTTTTCCAATCTTTTACTTTTGTTACAAAGCCAAAACCAATTTCTTTTGAAGGCTTGTCTTCAATAAACATTTTTACTAAGTTACCTTCTAAAAGAGTTGCATAGGCAATGTCTAATGATTCGCCCCATCTTGAAATAAATAAAAAATTTCTTTTTATGCCGCTCTCCATTTTTAAATGAGCCTGTTTTTTGTTCACTTACAATATGATCTATTTTAACAAATAAAAATGGTGTCTGAAAATACTAAAAACAAGTTTTATAGTACTGTAAAACATTAATATTCAAAAGATAATAAATCGTTTTTACCGATTTTAAAGATCATATAAATGTTCTTTTTTGAATACCCTCTTTTTGATAAATTGAGTTGAATTTTACTTTTCAGACACCTTTTTTATTTTATTCTTCTTCAATAAGAATTAATTTCACAATGCTATAGGATTCGTATTGCTCTTCAAACTCATCCGTTTTAGTTTCAATTTTATAAGTTACTTCAAATGATCTTCCAATAAACTCTTCTCCTGAAAGTTTATATTTTTCTAAAGATTCTTTATTTACAGTTTCAAAATAAAAGTTATTATCTTCCTCATCTGTAAAATAATAAAATCCGTCTTCATAACCATCAAAAGACGCATTCATAGTTATAGTTTCTTGAGTGTTTTTCCCAAATGATAATGATACGATTGTAAAAAGTACTAATAGTGTTTTCATTTTAATAAATTTTTAATAATTGTTTTGACTTAATATTTTATAACATAAACACATTTAAAATTTAACATGCTATAAATTGGATTTTACACACCTTCTTATAGGCGAAAAACTCAAATTTAAAATCTGAACTTTTTTAATTAAAAAATAAATATGAATTTAATAATCTCATAAATAGTTTAGATGCTATTATGAATTATTTCTAGAAGTTAACCTACGACTCAAGGCTATAATACTTAGCCCGCTTTTGAATATGACTTCCTAATTATCAAAAGATTGAGTCTTAATAGTATTTTATTTCATCCTATAAAACGGTTATTTATATTCTATAAACCATAACAAATGTAATTTAAATTTAAATATCTTTTTCATAAATTTTTCTAAAAATTACAAATTCAAAAAAGTGGATTTTACTTCAAATTAAAGAAAAAGTATTCCTCTAAAATAGAGGTACTAAAAAGGGCTTTTCAAATTAATGAAAAGCCCTTTTTATAAGTATTTAATTGAAAAAATATTAAGCTAATGCTTTTTCAATTCTAGAAACAGCCTCACGCAATTGTGCTTCAGAAGCCGCATATGAAATTCTAATACAATTTGGAGATCCAAATGATTCTCCACTTACAGTTGCAATATTTGCCTCAGCTAATAAAAACAATGAAAAGTCTGATGCGCAATTAATTTTATGTCCTTTAATTTCTTTTCCAAAAAATGCAGATATATCTGGAAAAACATAAAATGCTCCACCTGGAATATTCAATTTAAACCCATCTATTTTTCCAAGTAAATCCAATATCATATCTCTACGTTTATGGAATTCATCTACCATATATTTAATTTTCGAAATTGGAGCTTCTAAAGCAGCAATTGTTGCTCTTTGAGCAATACAATTTGCACCAGAAGTTATTTGACCTTGTAATTTATTACATGCTCTTGCAATCCATTCCGGACCACCAATATATCCAATTCTCCAACCGGTCATTGCAAATGCTTTTGCAACTCCGTTTACAGTAATTGTTCTATCATACATACTTTCAATTGCAGCAAAACTAAAGGCTTTTTGACCATAATTTATATGCTCATAAATTTCATCTGACAGCACATAAATATTTGGATGTTTTTCTAAAACTTTAGCCAATGCTCTGTATTCTGCTTCACTATAAATAACTCCACTAGGGTTATTAGGTGAGTTAAAGAAAATCATTTTAGTTTTAGGCGTAATTGCAGCTTCTAATTGAGCCGGAGTTATTTTAAAATCCGTATCAATAGATGATGGAATTTCTACAGGTGTTGCTTCTCCTAAAATTGCAATTGCTGAATAACTTACCCAATATGGAGCTGGCAATAAAACCTCATCTCCAGGATTTAATAATACCATTGCAATATTTGCAATAGATTGTTTTGCGCCTGTTGAAACAACAATTTGGCTAGGTTTATAATCTAATCCATTATCACGTTTAAACTTTGTGATAATCGCATCTTTTAAATCTGCATATCCATCTACAGGACTGTATGAACTGTAATTATCATTAACTGCCTGAATAGCTGCTTCTTTAATAAAGTCTGGAGTATTAAAGTCTGGCTCTCCTAAACTTAAACTAATAATGTCTTTTCCTTCGGCTTTTAATTCTCTTGCTTTAGCTGCCATTGCTAAAGTTGCTGATACTGGTAAACTGTTAATTCTGTTTGATAGTTGGTCCTTCATAACTTAATTAATTTAAGCATAATTAGGCTTTACACCTAAAGATTTTAGTTGATTAAAATGTTCTATAATTGCTTTTCGAAATGTTCTGTATTCGTTATACGGCAAATCAAATTCTTTTGCTGTCTCCTTTACTATTTTTGCAATTTTTCCATAATGAATATGAGAAATATGAGGAAAAATATGATGTTCTACTTGATGGTTTAAACCTCCGGTATACCAAGAAATAAATTTATTTTTTGGAGCAAAATTTGAAGTTGTATATAATTGATGTACTGCCCAAGTGTGTTCTAAATTACCTTCTTTATCTGGTAATGGCATTTCTGTGGTAGGAACCACATGTGCTAATTGAAAAACAACACTTAAAATCATACCTGCAGTATAATGCATTACAAAAAATCCAAGTAATACTTTCCACCAGGCTATATCCAATACTAATAAAGGCAACACTATCCAAAGTAAATAATATCCTATTTTAGTGATTACTAAAACCGTCCATTCTGTTGCTGGGTTTGGAAATTTTCCATAAGAAAGTTTACGCTTTAAATACTTACTCATTTGTTTAAAATCGGTTGTAATTGCCCAATTTATTGTTAACAATCCATAAAGGAATATTGAATAATATTTTTGAAATTTATGTATTCCTAACCATTTAGCATGTTTAGAAAAACGAATAATCCTTCCCGCATCAATATCTTCATCGTACCCTTGTATATTTGTAAATGTGTGGTGCAATACGTTGTGTTGCACCTTCCAGTTATAAACATTTCCAGCTAAAATATAAATGCTACTACCCATTAACTTATTAACCCATTTTTTACTTGAAAATGATTCGTGATTGCTATCGTGCATTACATTCATTCCTACTCCAGCCATTCCAATTCCTATAACTACAGTTAATAAAAGTAGCGCCCATTGAGGCATTGGAACCGTTAAAATTAAAACCAAAGGAACTAAAAACACACTAAACATTATAATGGCTTTGGTGTATAATTTCCAATTACCTGTGCGTCTAATCTTATTCTCTTTAAAATAAGTATTCACTCTTTTATTAAGAGTTCTAAAAAATTTAGCTTTTTCAGTTCTTGAAAAGCTTATTGCTTCATTATCCATAATATTAATTATATATGAGATATTTATGCTCCAAAATTAAGCCATTTATATTATGTAAAAGAAGTTTTAGGAAAAAAATAACATTTTTACAAAAGATGTTATTTTAATTTTGGAATTGTATTTTTGCAAAATCAATGTTAAAAACAACTATGGAAACAATTTTAAATCACTTCTCTGATTTATCCGAAACTCAAATAAAGCAATTTTCTAAATTAGAAGAATTGTATAAATTTTGGAATGCACAAATAAATGTAATCTCGAGAAAAGACATTGACGAACTATACACAAAACACGTTTTACACTCGTTAGGTATTGCTAAAGTGCAACCTTTTAAACCGAACGCTTCTGTGTTAGATGTTGGTACAGGTGGTGGTTTTCCTGGAATTCCATTAGCAATATTATTTCCTGAAACCAATTTCTATTTAGTGGATTCTATTGGAAAAAAAATAAAGGTTGTAAAAGAAGTTGCTGATGCTTTGGGTTTAAAAAATGTAAAAGCAGAACAAATTAGAGCTGAAGATGTAAAAGGTGAATTCGATTTTATTGTGAGTAGAGCTGTTACCAAAATGGATGATTTTGTAAAATGGACTCGAAAAAAAATTGCTAAAAAACAACACCACGAAATTAGAAATGGCATTTTATATTTAAAAGGTGGTGATTTAATTGACGAATTGGCAAATTTTCCAAATGCAACCCTTTATAATCTTACAGATTATTTTAAAGACGAATTTTTTGAAACAAAAAAAGTTGTTCACATCCCTTTAAAAAAGAGATGACATTTGTTAGTTTTTATTACTAAAGTAAAAGATATCTTTGTCCTTTATTAAAAAAACAATTATGAGCAATATTAAAGAATGTTTAGTCTGTAAAAAACCATCAACAGAAATACCTGTAACAAAATTTTACTATCAGGAAAGTGAATTTTATATCTGTCCTCAACATATGCCAACAATTATTCACAATCCACAAGAATTAATTGGGTTATTACCAGGAGCTGATAAATTACAAGGAGGATAATATCTTTCAAATTAAGAAATTATAACTTAAAATGTTAGCGTGACAAAAGTTACATTTTTATATAAACTAATGCTTAAGTTTATACTTTATTTCATTTAATATTAGGAATAAAATTTAAGGAGTATCATTGTTTCTGAAATCCCTTAGCCCCAATATAATGAAGTTTTATTGTCCCCGAAATCAAATTTTATTTTAATCCGGAACAATGTTTCAATTTTAATACATAACCCCAATTATTAATTTTGAAAATTTTTATCGCGATTACCCAAAATTAAGAACCCTGGATAATAAAATATTAAAAAGCGCTCCAATTGGAGCGCTTTTTCTTTAGTATGTTTTTCTTATTTCTTAAACTAAATATAGTCTTATCCTAAGAATGGATATCTATAATCTGTTGGAGTTACAAAAGTTTCTTTAATTGTTCTGTTACTTACCCAACGTAATAAATTCCAAACTGAACCAGCTTTATCATTTGTTCCAGAACCTCTAGCTCCACCAAATGGTTGTTGACCTACAACTGCTCCTGTTGGCTTGTCATTTATATAAAAGTTTCCAGCTGCATTTTCTAATTTGTTAGTTGCAATGTCAATTACATATCTATCTCCACTAAAAATTGCACCTGTTAATGCAAATTCACTTGTAGTATCAATAACATCTAATATCTCTTCCCACTTTTCATCTTCATATACATAAATAGTGATAATAGGCCCAAATAATTCGGTACACATAGTATCATATTTAGGATTAGTTGTTACAATAATCGTTGGTTCAATAAAGTAACCAACAGCATCATCATAACCTCCACCAACTATAATTTCAGCATCTGTATCTTTTTTAGCTTGATCTATATAACCAGATAATTTTTTGAATGCTCTATTATCAATAACAGCATTAACAAAGTTTGAAGTATCTTCTGGAGTTCCCATTTTAAAAGATTTTACATCTTTTATAACAGATTCTTTAATTGCTGGCCATAAACTTTTTGGTAAATAAGCACGGGATGCAGCTGAACATTTCTGACCTTGAAATTCAAAAGCTCCTCTTGAAATAGCCGTTGCTACTTCTTGTGCATTTGATGATGGATGCGCCCATATAAAATCCTTTCCTCCTGTTTCACCAACAATTCTTGGGTACGTTTTATATTTTCCAACGTTTTTACCAATTGTTTCCCAGAAACTATTAAATACTGGAGTTGACCCTGTAAAGTGAACCCCTGAAAAATCCGGACTGTCTAATAAAACATCTGTAATTGTACCTGAATTTCCTGTAACCATATTAATTACACCATCAGGTAAACCAGCTGCTTTAAATAATTCCATAATAACTTGTGCAGAATATACCTGAGATCTTGCAGGTTTCCATATAACAACATTTCCCATTAACGCAGGTGCTGCAGGTAAATTACCAGCAATGGCTGTAAAATTAAAAGGTGTAATTGCATATACAAATCCTTCTAACGGACGGTATTCCATACGGTTCCATATTCCTGGAGAAGATTGTGGTTGATTGCTGTAAATCTCAGTCATAAATTCTACGTTAAAACGTAAAAAGTCAATCAATTCACAAGCCGCATCAATCTCAGCTTGAAACACATTTTTAGATTGAGCAATCATTGTTGCCGCATTCATTTTATAACGGAAAGGTCCCGCTAATAAATCTGCTGCTTTTAAAAATATTGCTGCTCTGTGCTCCCAACTTGTAGCTGCCCATTTTACACGTGCTTCAGCGGCTTTTTCAACTGCTAATTCAATGTGTTCTCTATCTGCAGTATGATACTTTCCAACACAATGTTTGTGATCGTGTGGCGGATGAATATCTACTGTATTTCCTGTTCTAAATTCTTTTCCTCCAATGTAAAAAGGGATATCAACCTTTTCATTGTACATTTTCTTGTAAGTATCCAATAATAACTTACGCTCTGGGCTACCTGGAGCATATGATTTTACTGGTTCATTTACTGCCTTTGGTACATTATAAAATCCTGAAGCCATGATAGTGTTTTTTTAGTTTTTTTTACTTTAAATTTGTTGACAAAGTTACAAAATTCGATTTGTTTTTTGTTTCCTAAACTAATACTTAATAAACAGATTTTAGTATCATGTGTACTGTTACCTTCTTGCCTTTAGCAAATAATAATTTCATATTAACCTCTAACAGGGATGAACAAAGGCAGCGCGAAACATATCCTCCAAAAAAGTATGAAGAAGATGGCATTGCTCTTTTTTATCCAAAAGATAAATTGGCTGGCGGAACCTGGATTGGAACAAGCTCTAAAAACAGATTGGTGTGTGTTTTAAATGGTGCATTTATTAAACATAAACGAAAAGATTCTTATAAAAAAAGTAGAGGAGTTATTGCTAAAGAAATTTTAACAGCACCTGATTTTCAAAAGTATATTAAAAATTTAGAACTGAAAGGTATCGAACCTTTTACAATGGTTATTATTGACTGGAATAACAATAATTTAAACCTTTTTGAACTTATTTGGGACGAAAACCAACAACACTTTGCAAAATTGAAAAATGAACCAAAAATTTGGTCTTCAGCAACTTTGTATACTCCTGAAATGACAGAAATTAGAAAAAAATGGTTTCAAAATTATTTAGATTCAAATGAATTTTCTAGTGAATCTATTTTAGAGTTCCATCATTCGGAAATTGGTGATAAGGAACAAGCTGTTTTTATGAAGCGTCCTTATGTAGAAACTGTTAGTATTACTTCAGTAAAAAAGGTTGCTACTGAAATTGAAATGCTATACGAAGATGTGGTACATTTAAAAAAAAGTTGCTTAACCTATAAAAACAGATAAAAATGCAACAATTAAAAGCCCAACTGATGCTAAAAACATATAATAAGTATTCAGTAAAATAAATTTCAAAATTGTTTTAAACCTTCTTTGTTGGTAAAAATTGCGCATTGCTTTGTATAAATAAATTAAAAACAATAGTACAAATGCACCTGCAACATTATCTAAATCCACCACAAAACCTATCAATAAAAAAATACTCAACAATAAAAAGAAAACCGTTTGTGTATTAAATACAAATACCAAATGTTCCATATAGGTGAATTTTTTACGCCAATAAATTATCATTAAAAAAAGTGTAAAAATTGGCAGAAAAATAAATAGGGAAATTGATACATATGAAACTAATTTATTTACATATTCCTTTCCGCCATCTTCTTTAAATTTTTCAATATTTTTGTTTCCATTTATAACTTGCTGATAGTAAAATGTATTCCAAAAAGTTTTTTCATATCCCAAGTTATCCAATGCTATATCATTTAATAAATCAGGTTGTTTGGTATAATATTTTTGAAAATCTTCTATTCTATTCCAAACATTAATCGTTTTTGTAGTATCGGTATTAATATGATATCGATACGCTTTTTCTTCTTTTTTAGCTTCGTTACTCCTTGTTAATTTAAAAGCATCTCCTAAACTTGTAATTATTTTTGTTGAAGTAGAATCATTTGGTGAATTTTTATCTATTTCGTTTTGTACATTAATTAGCAAAGAATCTAGTTGTGGTTGGTTGACCTGTTTTAATGAATCTATTTGTTGTGTTGCTGTAACAATATTATTAACTGGCACGGCAGCTTTATCTATACTGTTTGAAATTCCTAAAATTAAAAAGAAAATTATGGAAACGTGTAAATACAGCTGAAAAGGATTTACAAATCGAACTCGTTTGCCTTCAATATAATCTTTTGAAACTTTTCCAGGTCGTGTTAATAAAGGAATAAAGGTGGTCCAAAAACGAGAATCGTACGATAAAAAACCATTAAATAAATTGTTTAAAAAATGACCAAAACTCAGTTTTTTTGTGCTGTTTTTTTGACCACAATATGAACAAAAATTTTCGTTTCCTGCTAAAGGCTGCTTACAATTTAAACACTCCAAACCTTTAAATTGTTTAGGTTTAGTCTTAAATTTTAATAATTTAAATTGCATAGATTAATTATAAATACTCGAAACCATTAATTGAAACGTAGGAATGTAAACTTTAAAACTTTTTGAAGTTGTAAAATTAACCATATTGTAATACCCTTTCATAGAACCAATAGGCGAAGTCAAAAAGCAATTGGAGCTATATGTATGTATTGCAGAAGGTTTTAAAATTGGTTTTTTACCAATAACACCAGAGCCTTCAACAATTTCGGTATTGTTTAAAGAATCAAATATTTTCCAATGCCGTGCTAATAATTGCACCGTTTCGTTGCTTTGGTTTTCTATGGTAACCTGATAACTAAACGCATAATACAACCTGTAATTTCGATAGTTTGTTCCTTCAAAATTAGATGTTACTGAAATTTTTATACCGTTTGTTACTTGTTGCACCATAACAACTTATTAGTAGATTTATATCAAAGATACTAAATTTCTATATAAAATGTAAATTGTTCAATTTAATAGGTAGTTAGTTTTAACCGTTTTATCAAATATAGAAATCTAAGATTTTTAAACTTTAGAAATATGTTTCCTTTTTGAATTTAGTAATTTTCTATTATTATTGTTGCATTTAGAACTTATCAAATTTTCGTTGTTTTTTCACATTCTTAATCATTTTTCCAAAATTTTTATCTTTCTTTTTTCTTTCTGCAATACTTGAATCAAAAAAATATTTTTCACGTTCCATTTTCTGAAAATTATCATACGATGCTGCATCAATTTCTCCTGAATCAACCGCTTTTAAAATAGCACAACCTTTTTCATTGGTATGCGTACAATCATTAAATTTACAATTGCGTGATAGCTCCACAACGGTATCAAATGTAATTGCTAAACCTTCATCAGAATTTATAATACCAACTTCTCTCATTCCCGGATTGTCAATTAAAATTCCATATTCAGAAATTATTAATTCTCTGTGAGTAGTTATATGTTTTCCTCTATCAATACTTTTGCTAATTTCTCCTGTATTCATTAACTGTTTTCCAACCAAATTATTAATTATCGTTGATTTTCCAACACCTGAAGAACCCAACAAACAATATGTTTTACCTTTACTTAATTTTGATTTAATTTTATCAAGTCCAATTTTAGATTGGTTACTTAGCGCCACAATTAAAACCCCTTTTATTCTTTTATTTAGTTGCGCTAATAATTGCTCTAATTCGTGTTTTTCAATTAAATCAATTTTACTTAATACAATAATCGGTTCAATTTTAGTCGCATTACAAATAGTTAAATAGCGCTCTATTCTATTTACATTAAAATCTCTATTTACAGACTGAACAATTAAGCCTACATCAATATTTGTTGCTATAATTTGTGTTTCCCCTTGTTTCCCAACTGCTTTTCTTTGAAGAATTGAATGCCGTGGAAAAACGGAATGAATTAATGCCTTACCTTCATCATATTCAGAAATTGCAACCCAATCGCCAACAGCAGGTAAATCCTTTTTACAGTTCGCTGTAAATCTCAAATTTCCAAGAAGTTCAGCTTCTAATTCGGCTATAATAGTTTTAACAATAAACCGTTCCTTATGTTCTAAAATTACACGGCCAACTCCAAAAGATTCTAAATTTTTTTCCTTTCTAAAGTTTTCTAATTCAGCAGTATATCCTAATTCCTCAAGTGTCATTATTGTTAATTTTAGCAATTAAAAAAATTGGTGATTAAATATAACAATTGATCAACAAAATAACTACTATTTCACTAACTTTTAAATTCTTATTTTAGTTAAATAATTTATTTGCCTATATAATCAAACCAGTCAAATACGGCTTTTGCCTTGCTTGTTTTTCCAGAACTTGTTGCATACATTCCAATATAAGGACCGTTAAAGCCATCAGCCATTTCAAAAGAAATAACATTCATGTTTTGTACGTTTCCAATAAGTTTCATAGCATCTTCTGTTACACCATAACTAAATTGCAAATCCAGATTGTTAGCGCTTGCTTTAAGGATTACCGACTTTCCTTTAAACGGTGCACGCGCTACTTCAGTTTCTACTCCTTTTAACGTTTTAATAACCACTAAGGCGCCTTTTTCCTTTAGAAATTGATAATGACATCCACTTCTTCTATAAATAATCATCCCAGCTTTTTCATTTGACTTTCTGGAATTAAAATCGAGTTTTAAACTAGTAGTAAATTTAAAATCTTCAATTCTACGTGCAATTAGAGATGGGTTTGTTAGTTCACTCAACGTATTTGGGCGCAATTGCAACTCTAATTTTTCATCATTTAAAGCATACCAATCCGATTGCGGTGTACGCAACATATTCCATTCTAAATCTAGTTTTCCTGAATCAAAATTATCACGTGCTGGTTTTATAGGAAAAGGCGACCAAGGTAAATCCGGACGTTTATCTTCCGCCAATACTTTACCAACTCCAGGGTTAAAAATAGGTGTTTGTCCTTCAAAAGTTACAGGAGTAAGAAAAGTTTCACGCGCTAAAAGTGTGTATCCATCCACATAACGTTTACCCAACATAACTGCCCACCAATCTCCTTTTTGAGTTTGTACTAAATCGGTATGACCAACAGAATGAATAGGATAGTCTTTACCCAAATTGCGATGCGCTAAAACAGGATTCACCTGATCGGCAATGTATGGGCCGAAAATAGAATCGCTATGATGCACTACTGTTGCATGATTATAACCTGTGCCACCTTCGGCGTGCATTAGCAAATACTTTCCATTAATTTTATAAATATGCGGACCTTCGCTCCAAACAGCATTGTTGGCGTGGCCGTGTGTAAGCTGCACTCGCTTTCCAACTAATTTTTCTTGTTTTAAATCCAATTCCTGAGCCCAGACTCCTTGTTGGTCTGGCCATTCTTGTTTTTCTTTTAAATTACCATGACCAACGTAATAACAGGTTCCATCATCATCCCACATTAATGAAGGATCTATACCGGGAGCATCTAACCAAACGGGCTTAGACCAAGGGCCTGCCGGATTTTTGGCAGTCATATAAAAGTTACCTCCTTTTTCACAATTAACACAAGTAGTGATGATATAAAATAACCCATTATTATAGCGAATGGAAACTGCAAAAATCCCCATATAATCGTCCAATCCTTCTTGAAGGCTTAACTGTTCTGGGCTGTGAAGCGCATACCCAATCAACTCCCAATTTACCAAATCTTTACTGTGATGAATTGGCATTCCCGGAAACCATTCAAAAGTGGAGTTTACCATATAATAATCATCTCCAACACGGCAAATTGATGGATCTGGATGATATCCTGGTAAAATGGGATTTTTAAAAGTTGTTATATCAGTTGTTTTTATAGCTGTTGCATTGTCAAGAACTTGAGCACTTAATGTGATGCTGCATAAAAGTAACAGCATTATAATTTTGGTTTTCATTATAGTTGGGTTATTTTATCAAATATTTGTGTTGTTTACTCCTATTTAGTTTTGGTAACGGAAAGTTAATTCAACTTACATTACTTTTGCTGCAAGATATTTTTGAACCTCATAAACATCAATACTTTTATTGAATTTCTTACTAACTGTAGGTGAATTTTCACTTGAAATCCAAATTTTCAATTCGGCATCTAAATCAAAAGTTCCAGCTGTTTCAAGTGAAAACCTTGAAATACTTTTGTAAGGCATCGATTTATACTCAATTTTACTTCCTGTTATTCCTTGAATATCGATTAAAATTAATCGTTTATTCGTGAACATAAATACATCTCTAAATAACTTAAATCCTAATTCTACGTTTTCATTTTCAATTAATAATCGGCTATATTTTTCATTTAATTGCTCTGAAGAAACTTCACTTGCGTTTCCTAACAATTTATTAAATAATCCCATTTCTATTTATTTTGTTGTTTAAATTTATGTTTTTTATTTTTTTGAAACAATCTACTTTACTGAATTAAGCAAAGCAATAATTGAATGTTTGTCGGTTTGTATTTAGTTTAAATTTAAGCATAAATTTTATAAATTGTTGTGCTTAGTTATTTATTCTTCGCTCAAATTTTATTTTTCTAACTCCGTGGTCAGTGTTCCATTGTTTAACTTCTTTGAAATTAAATTTCTTATACAATTCAGTAGCTGGTCCATTCTCTAATCCAGTTTCAACAACAAAAAGTTTCGAATCAAATGTATTAAAAACGAATTCCATTAATTTTCTTGCAATTCCTTGTCTAAAAAAACTTGGAGCTACAACTAAGCTTTGAATATGAGTAAAGTTATTGTTATGTTTAATTTCAATAACTCCGGCAAGTTCTTTATCTTTTAAGTATCCGAAAAACGCTGTTTCACTATTTACATAATTTTCAAGGGATCTTTTTAAGGGAGGAAAATTAGTAGCATTTAATAATTTTGCCTCTATTTTATATGATAATTGAAAAACTGAACGTATTTTTTTAGATACTTCTATGTCATTATTTTGGAGTTTTTCAATCATTTTTTGTAGTAGTTTGTTTTAATTAAGCACAACAAGTTTTTATAAGATTTATGCGACTGGATAATCTGTTTTTTTCATTTTGATTAATCAAATTATTTTATTTAATTAAGAATTTTTCCTTTTTGAATTTCAAATTCGGTTTCAGTTATTAAACCTCTTTCTTTTAGGTTGCCCAGTTCTTTTAATTCCTCTATGTAATTACTTTTAATACCCTTTGTTTTATCAAATTTGTATCCGTTTGTTATAAACTCATTATAGTCAGGTTGTTCTCTTAACCATTCTAAATCATTTGAAGTGGCTATTTTATTAAAATTTCTGTATCCAAATTCGATTGCTTTTTCTAAATGAGTGAAAGCTTTTTCTTTATTATTTAATTTTGAATATAACAAGGATAAATTAAAATGAGTTCCTAAGCTTTTTGCATTATAGGATAAAGCCTCTTTTAAATAAGATACTGCCTCTTCATAGTTGCCCTCATCATCTGCTTTAACAGCGCTTTTTGTCAATTCAATAATTTTAGGATTGATTTTTTTTACTTTTACTTTCGGAGAAGAGCTAATTACAAATAATAATCCTATTAATGGGCTAAAAAATAAGGATATAAAAAAAGCTCCTGTTCCACCAATTGATTTTGAACTTCCCATACTACCAACTAGAATACTGAGAATTAACCAAGCTAACACTAACAATTCTGTCATCTTTTTCTATTTTACTTTATTTTTTTTCCTCTAGGCATATGTCTCGTCCTAAAAAAAGCTACAGTTAAAATTCATTTTTAAACTGATAATTAGAACCCCAAATACAAGTTTATTTCCCTAAATACAAGCTATCCAAATCTCTTTTAATTCTATCTTCTGTGGGTACTAAAAGAACAAGATAAATTATAATAAGTATTCCAAAAATTAAATAGTCTATGTTATAAAACAATATGATAAAAGCAGCTCCTTCCAACACAGCCCAACGGACCAATGAGGCAGTTTGGTACGCACCAAATTTATCTTCTAAACTTAGTTTTGGGTCTATATTTTTTAATTGAGATTTAAATAAAAAATTACTTAAAAAGAAAGCAATAATTGGAATGGCCAAATAAACAATAGACGTAGAATCAATGGTTGGCATTTTTAAATTATCCAAGGAGTATAGTTCTCCAATCATAAAATAAGCAAGTATTGTACCTGCACAAATTGCCAGATGAATAATTTTAATAGTTTTTAATTTTTCATTCATTGTTATTTGTTTTTTATGATTTATAAAATTGCTGTTTTATTAAATTTAGCAATTTTTTAGACTTATTGTTAGCTACTGAGCTTTGTTCAATTCTTTCAGATTCTCAGGTAACTTTAAACCTTTTTTGAAATTTTGAATATTAGAATGACTTCTATATTTTGCATATAAGGTTTTTATAGTAAAATAGTTCCAAATAAATAAAATCAAAGTAATCAATGCACTTACAATAATATTTGCTTTTAACACTTTGAAATATTCAATCGCCTGTGTTAAATTCCAATTGGATTCAAAAAGTATATAAAGAATGCCCGCAATAAAAATTAAAGCAAAACAAAAGAATTCAATCCAAGTTTTCCTTCTCCATTTAGTTAACTGTTTCGAGTACCAATTATCTCTTAATATTTCCCTGTTTTTATTTTGTTCATTTAGTAGTCTTTCTTCTAATTCACTTTCTTTAGACTCTTTTTCTTTTATAATAGAATCAATATTTTTTGATTTTTCACGAAACTCGTACTTTGTTTTCTCTAATTCGTTTGTCCTTACCGAAATATCTTTAAATACTTTTTCTAGTTTTTGAATTCTTTTTTCTTCGATTGTTTTTTGTCTATTTGCTTCGTCTTGAAGCCTTTTAACAAATTCTTCTTTGTCATTTGTAGCTAGTAAGTTTAATTCTTCAATATTTTTTAGCTGCTTGTTTGTTATTCGTGTAGCAACTCTAATAATATCTGTATCGCTAATTTCTTCTTTAGCGTATTTATGAATGTTATCATCTAATTCACGAATTATTTTTGATTTAGGCAAGTCTTTGCTCAAGGTTAATGAGATAGCTGAAGTCAAACCGATTTCTGCTAAATCGTTTGTGTCAATAGATTTGTTAACTTGAGGATTACTTAACCATAAAATATTTAATAAATCATCTGCTTTAATTGTTTCTGGTTGAAAACCATTTTTTAGAAAAATTGAATCTCCAACAACTGAAGATGAATTATTTACAAACCAAGCATTTACTTTATCAAATTCTTTGATTTTCTTTTTACGCTCTTTTTTAATGTAAAGAATAGCAGTAGCATCGTGAAGAGCAGATTTTTTTGAATTTCGAACTTTCTCGAAAATTTTATATACATCAGTATATCTTGCTTCATTTTTCAGTTTATCAGTACTATGTAAAATACTAATTCCTAATTCAGCTATTGTTTTTTCTAAATTATCTGCTATACGTTCTAAATCTGTTCTTGATAAATTTCTTCTCTCACAAGCATTGTAAACATCTTCTGCATTTATTTTTTTCTGCAAAAAAGATTTGTCGAAATATTCTGCTTTCGCCTCTAATAAATTAATGGTTTCTTCAATTGTATCTTTAAGTATGCGAATTTTAAATTTTTGTTTTTGAGCAATTTTTAATAAAGTGTTACAAGTATGTGTTGATTCAGGTGTATTTAAGTCTATTAAACCAATTATAAAATTAGTGTCTAGAAGTAATATTATCTCTCTTTGTGCATTATCAGTATTATACTCTATATATCCTGCTATAATTGAACCTATATAGATGTTTTTGATTCTGTCATATATTGTTGGAAATCTCTTAAAAAAATCTATAAATTGTGCTTCTTTAGTATAATCAGACCCATTTGCTTCTTGGTTATGTGATATGTATTTAGAAAGGGTAAATTTATTTTTTTCAATAAAATTGAATATAGAGTTGCTATTTTCAATCTCCAATTCGGAGGAATTACAAAAATTTTTAAATAAATCTTCTAATTCATTAATTTCATTTGTTTGAGTTTCAATTAAATCTTCATAATCAGTAAAAGAATATTGATTTAAAGCGAATGAACCATCTTGATATAAAATGAAATGTTGAATTTCATCTGTATTTATTTCATTACAAATTTCTGTTAGAATTTTTTTTAAGACTGGAATAGGAAAATCAATTTGATAGAGTTTCTCACTTACAGTTTTTATTTCTAAAATACTTTTCCCTTTAAAAATTCCTTCCATATTCATTTTAGAAAGTGTTCTTTTAATCAAGGGAATAAAAATATCAATTGGACCTTTTGCTAAAGTTCCATTATTTCTAATATGAGATAATAAACTATATGTAATTGCTCTTTCTTTATTCATTTTTGGTTTTCAATTTTTGCCTTGCAGCTAACGGGTTAGAATATGAAAAGTTGTGTTTTTGAAAACACAATTTTCAAATGTTTAAATTTAGTTTTTTTATGTTTTAGAAACATTCTATTTTACTTGATTTAGCAATTTTTTATAACCATTGTTGGCAACTGGCTTTTATTCATTTTCTTTTTGCTCATCATAAATTCTAAAACTTTCGTTTGCAACCTTTACGTGGTTCAAAAATATGTTTACTAATTCAGATATACTCTGATTGTAATTTATTTCCGTATTAGCAGTAAAGTTTAATCCCGTTAGAATTTCTTTAAAAACTGAATCTGTTCCTTCTTGCAGATAATAATTTAAGTAAAGGTGTATTTCTTCTTTGACAAATTGAACCCAAATCTTATTTCCATTTTTAGAAATTGAATATTTATAAACTCTTGAACCATTCCAGTTAAAAAGTCCACTTTTACTTATTTCCACTCCAAAATTTAAATCCGCTTGACTTTTGTCCAATTCCTTTCCTACCGAATTCAATTTACTCAAAATATCATTCTCAATTCCTTTATATTCATTAACTAAATGTTGAACTTCCCTTTCGTTTTCGTGAATTATAGTTCTTAATTCTTTTGACATGTTTAATGTGTTTTTACCGAGAAATTTAATCTCTAGATATTTCTTAAATTCTTTTAGAAAGTGTGAAACATTATCGGCTTCACAAATCACTAACCAATTGTTTATTAAGCTAATTATATCGTCTTTGTAGCTTATAATTTTTAACTTTTTCTGTTCTATTAAGTTCTCTTTTAGTTTTTCCTTAATGCTATTTGTTGTTGGTTCTAAACCATAAGGATTTAAATAAAGCAATAAATAGTTTCCTTTCGATTTTTGCTCTAAAAATGTTGAATAGTCTTTAAGTTGATTTTTTTGGTCATCTGCCCAAATTTTATTTTCAATTGCAATCGTTAAACCTTTAAGTTTGATATAAATATCGATTCTTCTATTTTCTGTAATTATCTTTTCACAGATGTTTTCTAATTGCTGAACTTCTATTTCTTTGTCGTAGAAAGTTTTGACAAACTCTTTTAAAAATATATTTCCTTGTCCGTGATTTTGATTTTCGTCTAAAAAATATGCTAAAACTTGGCTAATCTTGTTTTCTCCGATTGTAAAAAATTGAAAAAGACTAAAATCAAATGCTAACTGCTTATCGTATTCCTTTTTAAATTTAAGATGTGCATCAATTCTTGATTTTACAATATTTAATAGATTTTCAATTTCCTTAAATTCGTTCATTTTTTTTTATTTTTTCAGCTTGTTGCCAACAGGTTTTTATAAGATTTATGCAACTGGAAAATCGGAGATTTTTTGGTTGTAGCAAATTGTTAGTTGTATGCTTTTCGTATGTATTAGTTCATAAGCATACATTTTTGCGCTCTTGTCTACTGTTTTATATTTTTTTGAATTCATTTACAAATTTCTGGATATCTGGCCTACCATAAAATACCTCTTCCTCTTCGTCTGCTTTAAGAAAATCAGAAGCTAATTTGTTGTACTTATTTTTCATCCAACCAAATTTCGCTTTTATTCCAGGTGATTTAAATTTTAAACCATTATTAATACTTTTTCGTAAACTTTTGTAATATTCAAATAAATCCTCATTTCTATAATAATATGCTGCTCTAGAAAAAAAATCAACATAAAGTTTATCGTCTAAATCAAATTTTAAATAAGATTCAATTGTTCCGTCAAATCTAATTGCTCTATAGCTATCATTTTTATTAAATGAGTAATTATTTTTCATTATATCAATAATCGATTTGTCAAATATAACTCTAGGATAAATTGCTGCTTCACTTTCTGTTAAATAAGCATCAACTAAAGCTGGTCCAAAAACAAAATCTTTAGTGTGATATATTTTTCCATAAGAGATTGCTCCTCTACAAAATATATTTTTCATTGCTAGGTTTGCAATAAGTTTATGAATATTAGTCAGAAAAATAGGAATTTCTTTTACATCATCCTCTTTAAAGGATACAACAATTGAATCAGAAAACTGTGTTACTATTTTAGATGTTTTTTTAGGCATTCGAGAAACGATTCTTTTCATTTCAGTTAATGCCTCAATTAAATTTTCGATTTTTTCAGTTTGTCCTTTTTCGTTTTCAGTTTCTTCAATTATTTTTTTGAAGCCTAAAATGTCTAGGAATAGTACATATCGATTTTCGTACATAGTTTTGTTTAAATTATAGCCAACCCGTTTTCCGGTAATAAAACCGCTAACACATATGAATTTGAACTGAAAAACAGCAAAAAAAGGTAACTAATTTATACTAAATATTTTTTGGTAAAAGCAATTTTTACAGTTTAAAGATACGTAAAAAAATTATAGTAACGTTTTGATTGTATGCTGATTATAAAATAACGAGGCTAATAGCTTGTGATTTTCTAAACACTAATTGTATAAATAGCTAACTATTATTGTTATTTCTGTAAAGGCAGGAGCCTATTAAAAAAGTTGTATATGGATTCCCGTTTTCACGGGAATGACATTTAATTTCAATTAAAAAACAGTTACTAATTGAAAATGAAAAGAAACTAAATCAACTCAAGTTACAGCTTAAACAGTTCTCGATACACCTTCGCTGCGCTGCGGCACTCGAACTGACGTAGCGATTTTAATTATTTAATTTTTTGGAATTTCCATAACCAACACCAATTACACGTGTATATCTGGCGCCATATTTTTTGTAATAAACCAGTACGGTATAATCGTTTTCGGTTTGGTAAAAAGAACCATCAATATCGCTATTGCTAATAACGCCATCTTGGTTTTTTGTTACAAATTGATAATTGTAAAAACCTTGTTTTAGTAGTAATTTGGCTTCATACAAACCTGTATCTTCATTGTAGTTTAATTTGTTAGTGTCATTTAGCTCCCAGTTATTAAAATTTCCACTTATGTAAACATCCTTTCCGTCTAAATCTTCTAAACAACTTAAACTAAAATGAACCCAACCATAATCTGCATCTGTATCGCTATTGCCACCATTTAAGGTACGCACTACAAAGTTTCCGTTTATATCTTCCAAAAGCGTGTAGGGTTGGTCTATTCTTTCTTCATTGGTATATAAATAAGCGTGGTATAAATCGCGGCCTAATTCTACTTTGGCAATGTTTAATGTGGTGTTTCTAATTGATTTGGTATCTAAATACAAAAACTCGTTTCCTGCCTTAAAACTGGTTTCTTTATTGTATTTATAAAGTAATTGAGTGCCTCTGTAAAATTGTGGTTTTAATCCTTCAATAGCAGTTTGCCAATTGTTATTTTGCAACACAACAGGTAAAATTTCTTCTTTTGGGTTGTTAATTCTAAAATCGGGGTGGTTTATAATAAATTGAACAGATTGGTTGGTATCTATAGTTGAAATATCTCTACTTTTATAAACGGTAACTCCTACGGTAACTTTAGATTCAAACACCACAAATTTGCGCTCAAAAACAACCTCATCGTAATCGTTAATTACATAAATTTTATAATTTCCAGAGATTTTTAGTCGGGTATCTTCGTTGGGAATTGTTAACGAATAGTGCGTATATGGCTGCAGCGTATTAAAGGAATTTTCAAAATCTCTAATTCTATCTTCAGCATAGCCATCTATAAATTCAGAATCCGATAAATTAGAGGAATTCCAATCGTAATCGCAATGCACAATTTTATAGGTGTAATCGTGTTCGTCGGCATTTAAATCGTCAAAACTAAGCACCAACCGATCGTTTAAACTTATAATTGGCGCATATAAATTTGTGGTACCCGATCTTAAAATTACGGTTTTAATATTTTCAGGGTCAACAACTTTGCTTTGTGAATACCCAAGTTGAACTAAAAAAAAGATAAAAAGATAAAAAGATAGTTGTTTCAAATTTAATAGGATTTATTACTGCTGTTTTGCAAAATTAATACCAAAAATATAAATGTAATTTTAATTATAACGTTTTCGTTTTTAAAAGTTGACAAAAGTTACACAAATATTTGTTAAAATATGGTTAATAGTACATTATAAATTCTTATTTTTGCACCGTTTTTAAAGACTATTAAACAAACTTAAAATATGTCACAGGACATCCGAATTAAAAAAGGTTTAGACATTAAGCTAAAAGGTGCAGCTGAAAAAGTTACCGAAAAAGCTAATTCTAGCAGTGTGTACACACTAAAACCTGAAGATTTCCACAGTATTATCCCAAAATTATCAAAAAAAGTTGGCGAAAAAGTAAAAGCTGGTGAAGCCGTTTTTTACAATAAAGCTAATGAAGAAATGAAATTTCCATCGCCAGTTAGTGGTGAGTTGGTTGATATTATTCGTGGTGAAAAGAGAAAAATTTTAGCTGTAAAAATTCAAGCTGATAATGAGCAACAATTTGTAGATTTTGGAGTAAAAGATCCAAAAGGAATGCAAGCAGATGAAATTAAAAATCATTTGTTGGCATCTGGTTGTTGGTCATTTATTAAACAAAGACCTTATGATGTGGTTGCAAACCCTGCAAATACACCTAAAGCAATTTTTGTTTCTGCGTATGCAAGTGCTCCTTTAGC
Source organism: Lutibacter flavus (assembly GCF_900188355.1). Classification (GTDB taxonomy): domain Bacteria; phylum Bacteroidota; class Bacteroidia; order Flavobacteriales; family Flavobacteriaceae; genus Lutibacter; species Lutibacter flavus. Next base: position 84,269 of record NZ_FZNX01000004.1, on the reverse strand, counting down.
TGCCGATTACGATTATGTATTGGCTGGTAAAGAAAAAGAGTTGCAAGCTGCAGTTACTGCTTTAAGTAAATTAACATCTGGTAGTGTTCATGTTTCAGTTGGTAAAAGCTCAAATTCTCCTTTATCAGGTTTAAACAATATTACTTTACATAAAGTTTCTGGTCCACATCCTTCTGGAAATGTTGGTACTCAAATTGCTAAAATTGATCCTGTTAATAAAGGTGAAACAGTTTGGACAGTAACGCCACAAGATTTAGTAATTATTGGTGAATTATTTTTAACTGGTAAGTTTAATGCAGAGCGAATTATTGCTTTAGCAGGATCTAGAGTTGAAGCACCAAAATATTACAAAACTAAAATTGGAGCTTCAATCGCTTCAATTGTTGATGGTAAACTTAAAGGTGATAACAATAGAATTATTAGTGGTGATGTGTTAACAGGAACTACTAAAAAAATAAAAGAAAACTTAGGCTATTATAACAATATTCTAACCGTAATTCCTGAAGGGGATGATTATGAGTTCTTTGGTTGGACAATGCCGGTTTTTAATAAATTATCAATTTCTAGAGCAATTACTTTTTCTTGGTTATTTCCTAATAAAAAATACGATTTAAACACCAATACCAATGGAGAGCACAGAGCTTTTGTTGTAACTGGTAATTATGAAAAAGTATTTCCTTTAGATATTTATCCAATGCACATTTTAAAAGCTTGTATGTATCAGGATCTAGACGAAATGGAAGCTTTAGGGATGTATGAAGTGGCTCCTGAAGATTTTGCCTTAACTGAATTTGTTTGTGTTTCTAAACAACCACATCAGGAAATTATTAGAAAAGGTTTAGACTTAATGTTAAAAGAAATAGGATAATTATGGGATTAAAAGAAAAATTACATAATATAAAAGGAAAGGTTGAAGGTACAAACTGGCAAACTATGTTTGGTGCTGTACATACACTTTTTTATTCTCCAAATGAAACTACCCATTCAGGTGGTCACTTAAGAGGAGCTGATGATTTAAAGCGTACAATGATGAATGTTGTATTGCCTTTAATTCCATTATTCATTTTTGGAATGTTTAATGTTGGTTTTCAGCATAACGCAGCAATAAATGGTTTTCCGGAAGGGATGGGCTTTTTTAGCCCTGAATTTTGGAATTTAGACAACTTATCTATTGGAGCAATTAAATTATTACCACTATTAGTAGTTTCTTATGTTGTTGGTTTAGGTATCGAAATATTTTTTGCAACCATTAATAAACACGAAGTAGAAGAAGGTTATTTTGTAACTGGTATGTTAGTTCCACTTATTATTCCTATTGATACTCCTTTATGGATGCTTACAGTTGCCATTATTTTTGGTGTTGTAATTGGTAAAGAAATTTTTGGAGGTACTGGAATGAATATTTTGAACCCCGCTTTAACAATTAGAGCATTTTTATTCTTTGCGTATCCAACTTGGATGAGTGGAGATAAAGTATGGGTAGCTGGCGCAAAGGAAAGAGCTAATGAAATAATGGCTGGAGCCGAATTAGATGCCATTTCTGGTGAAACTATTTTAGGTGCTTTAGCACAAGGACAAGATTTTGCTTATTCTGTTTCAGATATGTTCTTAGGTTTTATACCGGGTTCTGTTGGTGAAACATCTACCTTATTAATATTACTTGGTGGTTTATACTTAATCTATACCAAAGTTGCAAGCTGGAGAATTATAGTATCATCTGTAATTGGTGCCTTAGTTATGGGACTAATTTTTAATGGTGTTGTAAATGCTGGTTGGATAAATGAAGGAAGTAAATTTTACATTTTAATGAGTACTGAATTTTGGCATCACTTATTAATTGGTGGTTTGGCTTTTGGTATTGTATTTATGGCAACCGATCCTGTAACAGCTTCACAAACAAATAAAGGAAAATGGATTTACGGATTCTTAATTGGATTTATTTCAGTTATGATTCGTGTATTTAATCCGGCTTACCCAGAAGGTGTAATGTTAGCAATTCTATTAATGAATGTATTTTCACCTACTATTGACCATTATGTGGTTCAAGGTAACGTTAAAAGAAGGTTGAAACGTTTAAAAGCAAAAACAGCATAACAATGGCAAAGAATACTGAAAGTAACGTTTATACAGTTTTGTTCGCAACAGGAATGGTTCTTGTTGTTGGTGCATTATTAGCGTTTTTAGCATCGTCGTTAAAAGATAAAATAGCTGAAAACAAAAGAATTGAAAAACAACAAAATATTTTATATGCAATGGGTATTAACGAAAACGACGAAAGTAGTGTTGAGTTTGTATCTAAAAATATTGTTGGAGAAGAGTTTAACAAATATATAACCAAACAATTAGTAATTACTGGAGCTAATGCTGTTGAAAATGACGAAGCTTATTTAATAGATTTAAAAAAAGAATCTGCATTAGCAAAAAACAACAACTACCAAAGAAGATTGCCATTATTTGTTGGAAATAAAGATGGTAAAGAATCATACATTGTTCCAGTAAGAGGAAAAGGTTTATGGGACGCCATTTGGGGTTATATTGCTTTAGATAATCAATTAGTAATTCAAGGAGTATATTTTGATCACGCCGGTGAAACACCAGGATTAGGGTCTAACATAAAAGAACGTTTTTTTATGGATGATTTTATAGGTGAGCATATTATGGATGGTGATACATTTAAAGGTGTTGCTGTCTCTAAAAGTAATGCAGATCCTAAAAACATAAGAAAAACAGATTTTGCAGTTGATGCAATTTCTGGTTCTACAATTACAGGTGATGGTTTAGCTGCAATGCTTAAAAAAGATTTAAGAATGTATTTACCTTATTTAAAAACATTAAACCAATAATTTATGGGACTTTTATCAAAAAAAGATTTAAAATTAATAACAGATCCTTTAGCAGATAATAACCCAATTACTATTCAGGTATTAGGTATTTGTTCTGCATTGGCAATTACAGCTGAGCTTAAAGCATCAATTGTAATGTCTGTTGCAGTATTATTTGTAATGGGTTTAGGAAACGTAGTAATTTCTTTAATGAGAAATATTATTCCTTCAAAAATTAGAATTATTGTGCAACTTATTGTTGTTGCCACTTTAGTAATTATAGTTGATTTAGTATTAAAAGCTTTTGCTTATGAATTAAGTAAAACATTATCCGTATTTGTAGGGTTAATTATTACCAACTGTATTATTATGGGACGTTTTGAAGCTTTTGCTCTGGCAAATGGACCTTGGAAGTCTTTCTTAGACGGAATTGGAAATGCTTTAGGATATGCTGTAATATTAGTTATTGTAGGTTTTTTTAGAGAATTATTAGGATCTGGAACTTTATTAGGAATTAAAGTGTTAGGTGATCCTATTGAAAAAACAGGAGTTTATGCTTATGGCTACGAAAACAACGGTTTTATGTTATTAGCGCCAATGGCATTAATTACTGTAGGAATTATTATATGGGTACAACGCTCGAGAAACGAAGCATTAATTGAAGATAACTAGATAATATGGAACATTTAGAATTATTTTTTAAAGCGATATTTATTGATAACATGGTGTTTGCAACATTCTTAGGAATGTGCTCTTACCTAGCAGTATCTAAAAAAGTAACTACAGCAGTAGGTTTAGGAGCCGCAGTAATATTTGTAATGGCTATTACAGTTCCTCTAAACTGGTTGTTAGATCAGTACATTTTGCAAGAAGGTGCACTTAGTTGGTTAGGCGAAGAATATGCCGCATACGATTTAAGTTTCTTATCATTTATTATGTTTATTGCAACCATTGCAACAATGGTTCAGTTAGTAGAAATTATTGTAGAGAAATTTTCACCGGCTTTATACAATTCATTAGGTATCTTTTTACCATTAATCGCCGTAAACTGTGCAATTTTAGGAGGGTCATTATTTATGCAGTCTCGTGAAATTCAATCTTTAGGATTGGCTTTTAATTATGGAGTTAGCTCAGGTATTGGTTGGTTTTTAGCAATTTTAGCTATTGCAGCCATTCGTGAAAAAATTAGATACTCAAATGTACCTGCCCCTTTAAGAGGTTTGGGAATTACGTTTATTATTACAGGTTTAATGGCAATTGGATTTATGAGTTTTGGAGGAATGCTTACTGGAGGAGATGAGGAAGAAGCTCCTGAACAAACTGTTCAAGTTGAGGTTACCAAAGAGGCTAATGATTTAGCTAATAACGAAAAAGAAATTATAAAATAATGATCATATTAGCAGCAAATACTTTAGGTACAATTGTAGCAACAGTAGTAGCATTTTTAGTTATAACACTATTATTGGTTGCACTATTATTATTTGTAAAACAAAAATTATCACCTTCTGGTCCAGTAAAAATCAGAATTAATGGTGAAAAAGAAATTGAAGTAGCTTCGGGAAGTACTTTATTAACAACTTTAAGTGCTCAAAAAATATTTTTGCCGTCTGCTTGTGGTGGTGGTGGAACTTGTATTCAATGTGAATGTCATGTGCTTTCTGGTGGAGGTGAAGCTTTACCTACTGAAACACCTCACTTTACACGTAAAGAATTACAACATGGTGCGCGTTTAGCTTGCCAGGTAAAGGTAAAACAGGATATGGATATTACCATTCCTGAAGAAGTATTCGGTATCAAAAAATGGGAAGCAACAGTTGTAAGAAATTATAATGTTGCATCGTTTATTAAGGAATTTGTTGTTGAAATTCCAGAAGATATGGGTTACAAAGCGGGTGGATACATTCAAATTGAAATTCCTGAATGTGAAGTTGACTTTAAGGATATAGATATTACAGCACATCCTGAAGAACACGAAACTCCAGATAAATTTCAAGTTGAATGGGACAAATTTGGTCTTTGGGATTTAAAAATGAAAAATACTGAATTGGTTGAGCGTGCGTATTCTATGGCTTCTTATCCTGCTGAAGGAAGAGAAATTATGTTGAATGTTCGTATTGCTACGCCACCTTGGGATAGAGCTAAAAACGGATGGATGACTGTAAACCCAGGAATCGCATCTTCATATATTTTCTCTCGTAAAAAAGGAGATAAAGTAACAATTTCTGGTCCTTATGGTGAATTCTTCATCAACGAATCTGATGCTGAAATGTTATATGTTGGTGGTGGAGCTGGTATGGCACCAATGCGTTCTCACTTATATCACCTATTCAAAACCTTAAAAACTGGTAGAAAAGTAACTTATTGGTATGGTGGACGTTCTAAACGTGAATTGTTCTATTTAGATCATTTTTACGAATTGGAAAAAGAGTTCCCTAACTTTAAATTTTACTTAGTATTATCAGAACCTGCACCAGAAGATAATTGGGTGAATAAAAAAGATGCAAACGATTTAGAAGGAGATGGTTTTACGGGGTTTGTACATCAATCTGTTATAGATGAGTATTTATCTAAACATGAGTCGCCAGAAGATCTGGAATTGTATTTCTGTGGACCTCCTTTAATGAACAAAGCTGTTCAAAAAATGGGTGAAGACTTTGGTCTTGCAGATGAAAATATTCGATTTGATGATTTTGGAGGATAACATTAAATTATTTAAAAAAAAGTCAACATATGTATGTTGGCTTTTTTTTTTAAATTTACAATTGTAATAAATAATTACAATTAAAATGCTATGACCTTATTTATAAAACATTACCTTATTTTAATAGCGTTATTAATTAATTTCTCATTTGTTCACTCTCAAACAAAAAAAAATAGTAGTGCCTCCACTCAACATCAAAAATCTTCTTCATTTAAAATATCTCCAGAGAATAAAATTTCATTAGAAAAAACAGGTGTTATTAGATGTGCAACTGTAGAAAATGAATATTTTCTACAAAAAAAATATCCAAATAGATTAAGTAATTCTCAATTTGAAAAGTGGCTTGGTCCTAAAATAGAAGATTTTAAAAAATCTAAAAATTCTGGAAAACTACAAAAAACTACAATAGAATTTAATATCCCAGTTGTTGTTCACGTAATCCATGATGGCGATCCAATTAACACTCCTGGAAACATTAATGGCGAAAATATTTCAGATGCTCAAATAATCTCTCAAATTAAAGTTTTAAACGAAGACTTTAGAAGGCTTACAAATACCAATGGTGGTGCAAACACTACCGGATTGGCTCAAGATATAGAAATTAATTTCTGTTTAGCAAAACAAGATGCAAACGGTGATATAACAACTGGTATTGTAAGACACAACATAACTCCTTATACCAACGATGAACCCAATGGTGCTGGAGGTGCTGATTGGGAAACCTTTGAAACTGTAGCCGATTTAAAAACAAACACAATTTGGGATCCAACTAAATATTTAAATATTTGGACTATGAGATTTGGAGGGTTGAGTTTAGATGATGGTGGATTAAGCGATTTATTAGGATTTGCTCAGTTTCCAGGTAGTTCAACATTGTCAGACCTAAGTACAAATTCTGGAATAGCTAATACAGACGGAGTTGTAATTAATTTCAATGCACTAGGAACCGAAGATGAAAATGACACCTCGTTTACTTTAAATGGTACCTATAATTTAGGAAGAACAACAACCCACGAGATTGGACATTGGCTAGGTTTAAGACATATTTGGGGAGATAAAGCGAATGATACAGATGATGGATGTTTAGTAGATGATTATTGTAGTGACACTCCTAATGCAGAAGATGCAAATTATAGTTGTAATTTAACTAATGATTCTTGTCCTGATTTAGTTTTTGACATGGTGCAAAATTATATGGATTACACACCTGATGCTTGTATGGATACCTTTACACAAGACCAAAAAGACAGGATGGTTACTGTTATGCAAAATTCTCCTCGTAGAAAGGAATTAGATAGTTCTATTGGCTGTGACACTGCCATTCCAGCAATTCGATTTATTAATTCTAATTTATCAATTAACGAAGGCACAAATTGCAGTTATGTAGATTATGAAATTCCTGTAAGAATAAGCGCTCCACCCTCTCAGAACGCCACAATAACTTTTACAATTAATAGTACTACATTAACCGAAGGTGATGATTTCGATATTATAATACCAAGCGTTCAATTTAATTTAGGTGAAACTATAGATAAAAATTTTATAGTTAGAATTTACGCAGATAGCTTTACAGAAGTAGATGAAAGTATAACTATTGGAATGTCTATTTCTACCACAGGAGATGCCCTCATTACAACAACAAGTAATACCACGTTTACTCTAAACGTAGCTGATGATGATACTCGTTACAATGGAATAACTACTATTTTTACTGACGATTTTGAAAGTTACGAAGACTTTAAAATTGACCCAATTGGTGGTTGGACAATGAATGATTTAGATGGTAATTTTACCTATAGTGTTGATAATACTACGTACCCAAATCAAAACTCTAAAGGAACTTTTATTGTTTATAATCCAAGTCAAACATCACCATCAACGTCTCCTAATTGGGATCCACATGGCGGACAAAAAGGGTATTATTGTTTTGATGCTACATCTAATCCTAGTGGAACTGCAGTAAATAATGATTATATTTTCACTCCTCAAATAAATTTAAATGGTACAGTAAGTGAACTCAAATTTTGGGCTAAATCAATTACGGATACTTATGGATTGGAACGTTTAACCATAAAAGTTTCAAATTCTGATACTTCGGTAGGCAGTTTTACAACTATAAATCCTGTTTCTCCAACTCCAGGTCCAAATAGCTATCAGGAAATACCAACAACTTGGACAGAATACACCTATGATTTGTCAGCATTTGATGGTCAACAAATTTATATTGCCTTCCATGTTACCTCAGCAGATGCGTTTGCTTTAATGCTGGATGATGTTTCTATAGCAACAGATATTCAATTAGTTGCACAAACAGATATAAACACTCCTGATGAAAATCAATTAAATAAATCAGGAACTATTTTGACTAAAAATGATGCCAATGACAATTTACTAGTTGACATAACCAATGTAAATGGAAAAGATTATGATTGTGTAAGTACAAATGTTTCCAGAGCTTTTAGCGTTGCAACTCCAGCTTTACAAGAAACAACCCCAGGAATTAGTAATTATGTAATGGCAAAACAATTCTCAATTTCTCCTACTACAATTCATTCCGATGGTAACGCAACATTGATTTTTTACTTTACTGAACAAGAAATAAGCGCCTGGGAAGCTGCTACAGGTAACGTTAGAGGTGATATAACTGTAATTAAAAATAATGGGGGAACAAAAGAATCAGTTGCACCAACATTAGGTAATTTAGGCTCGAACATTTCACTTTCTGCTAATTTTTCAACAGGAATTAATGGAACCTATAGCTTTGGTAAAGCAAGTGCATTAAGTGTTTATAAATCCGAATTTAAATCGTTTAGCATATATCCAAATCCTACAGAAAACAAAATAAACATAGAGGTTAGCACTAGTGAAGATGTTTCAATTAAACTTTTTGATTTCTTAGGAAGAAAAGTATATGATAAAATACTTAGCAATAATTCACTATTTTTTAATGCTTCAATTAATCTAAAACTTTCTAAAGGAATTTATTTATTATCTATAGAAAGTGATTCTAAAAAATCCGTAAAAAAATTAATTATAAACTAAATTTTTAAGCATTCATAAATTTTAAAAAATCCGATATCTTTGTATCGGATTTTTTTATACCCAATAACAGAATGAGTAGACCACTTTCAAACCAAGAATTACACAATTTAGCAATGAATATTGTTGGAAAGGATTTAGAGTCTAAAGGATTTGAGTTTATTGCAATCAATAGTCAACTAAGAAAAACCCCTCAATTTGTTTGTGTAGATAAGAAAAATCAACGCTATTTTGTAATTGTAAAGGCAGCACAAGTTTCAGACTTAGCAATAGAATATGATGTAATTTGGATGGAAACTTTTAAACTGCACGCTCAAAAAAATGACGCTAAAGTTATTTTTGCCGGAGTAGGATTGGCTGATAAAAATAATAATCTTCTACCTCCTTTTTTAAATGAAGCATATCTGTTACAATATGAAGGTTTGCAATTTTTAGAAATAGCACTAAACTAGAAAAACATCATATTATTTATAAAACAAAAAACCACGCAATTGCGTGATTTTTTTATAATTAAATCTTAAAATCTATTCAACTTTGTTTTCAAGTAACTCAAAAAACTGTTCTAGTTTTGGCATTAAAACAATACGTGTTCTTCTATTTCTAGATCTACCTTCAACTGTTTCATTGCTCTCAAGAGGCTTATATTCGCTTCTACCAGCTGCAATTAAACGTTCTGGTCTAATACTAAAGTCATCTTGCAATACTCTAATAACTGAAGTTGCACGTTTCACACTTAAGTCCCAATTATCTTTTATTCCAGCTGTACTAATTGGCTTGTTATCTGTATAACCTTCAACCATAACTTCTAAATCTTTTTGAGCTGCAATAACTTCAGCAACTTTACCTAACACTCTTTTAGCATCAGAAGAAATAGTTGCACTTCCGCTTTTAAATAATAATTTATCAGCAATTGAAATGTAAACAACTGTTTTTTCAACATCAACCTGAATATCCTCATCATTAAATCCATCTTTCAACACACTTTTTAACTGGAATCCTAACGCTAAATTTATAGAATCTTTACGAGTCATTGCTTTTTGGATATGCTGAATATATTCATCCTTTTTACCCATTTGAGATAATGTTTCCTTAATATTATCCATTGAAGATTTAGACAATACAGTTAAATTATCAACATATTCTAAGGTTTTTTCCTTATCCTTTTTTAAATCTGCTACTCTTTGTTCAAGTGTAGAAACTTTATTTTCACCTTCTATTTTACATTTCATTAAATCAGCTTTGGCATCAACCAGCTCCTGACTTTTCAAATTGAAATTATCCTCTAATTCTGTATATACCTTTTTTGATACACAAGAACTCAACACTACTGACACCGTCAATATTAATAAAATACTTTTTTTCATAATTAAACTAATTTAGTGCATCAAAGTTATAAAAAAAGTAGCTTAAATAAGCAAATAAATTCTATTTTAAGATGAATTTATGATATTTTAAATTAATATATTTGCAACAGACTTTTTTATCTAAAAAACATTAAACAATTCAATGAAAAATCTTCTATTCCTTTTGCTAATTTTTACACTGATTTCTTGTAAAAACAATGAACCAGAATTAGAAACAATTCAAGGAAATGCTATTGGAACAACATTTACAATAAAATATTTAGACAACAAAAATGTCCATTTTGATTCTAAAATTGATAGTTTAATTAAAGCTGTAAATAAATCGACCTCAACATACATTCCTAGCTCAGATATTTCCAGGATTAATAAAGGAGATACTACTGTTATTATTGATGATATTTTTGAAGAAGTTTTTATAAAGTCTGAAAGAATATTTAACGAAACTGATGGAGATTTTGATCCAACAATAGGAGTTTTAGTAAATGCCTGGGGTTTTGGTCCTGGTGAAAAAATTGAAAATTTAGATTCTATTAAAATTAAGGAGTTATTGAAATTTGTTGGATTTAATAAAGTGAGTATTCTTGATTCTAAGATTAAAAAATTATATCCTGAAATTTACTTTGATTTTAATGCTATCGCAAAAGGTTACCTTGTAGATGTAATTGGAAGACTATTTGAACGTAATAATGTTGAAAATTATATGGTTGAAATTGGTGGTGAAATTAGAGCTAGAGGCAAAAATCACCATAACGAGTATTGGCGAATAGCAATTGAAAACCCAAATTTTGATGGTTCTCGATCATTTGCAACTACTATTCAATTGCAAAACGAATCTATAGCAACCTCAGGAAATTACAGGAAATTTCGTGCTACACCTGATGGTAAAAAATATGTGCATACCATTAATACAAAAACCGGATATGCAACAGAAAGCAACTTGTTAAGTGCATCTGTAATCTCAAAATCTGATTGTGCAGATGTTGATGGTTATGCAACAGCTTTTATGGCAATGGGATTGGAAAAAACAATAAATTTTTTAGAAAACCATCAGGAATTAAAGGCCTTTTTAATTTATGTTGATGAAGATGGCAATATGAAAACATTTTCTACAGCCAATTTAGAAATGGAAACTATTTAGTACAAACTGGTAAAATTTCACCTTTAACTAAACAATATTTCGTAATTAATTCTTCTGAAATAGTTTTTGAGTAATCGACTTCATTTACAATAAAACCAACTTTTCTTAAACGCTCAAAATAATCTTTTCCATAAACACGAACGTGGTCATATTGTCCAAAATGTTTAGCACGTTCTTCAGGTGAAGTTATAGAAAAGTCTTCGTAGGTTTTGTCTAAACTTAAATCTTGTGGAATTTGAAAAATCCCCATTCCTCCAGGTTTCAAAACCCTGAATAATTCACTCATTGCTTTTGTATCATCAACAATATGTTCTAAAACATGATTGCAAAAAACAACATCAAAAGCATTTTCTTCAAACGGTAAATCACAAATATCTGCTTTTACATCGGCAATTGGAGAATACAGATCTGCAGTAACATAATCTAAGTTTTTTTGACTTTTAAACAGTTTTAAAAAACACTGTTCTGGCGCCATATGCAATACTTTTTTTGGTGCTGTAAAAAAATCAGTTTCGTTTTTTAAATACAACCAAATCAGCCTATGGCGTTCCAATGAAAGTGTACCTGGAGCTAATACATTTGACCGCTGACTCCCATAACCATAAGGTAAAAATTTTCTAAAACTCTTTCCATCAATAGGATCTGTGAATCTTGTTCCTTTTAAATAAAAAGAAACTAATGGTGCAATCCAATAACTAGCTTTAATTAGAATTGGACGCGGAATGTTATTTAGAAAAAATTTAAAAAGCTTATTCAAAATTAATTTTAAAAAGTAAGGTGTTATTTATAATCCTCTCTAACCGGACAAAACGTATCAGTTAATTTACATGTAGTTAAGGCTTTGCCACTATGTACAACATTTGAAGGAATTGTAACAATCATACCCGGTTCTAAAACAACCATTTTATTATTAATGGTCATTTCAAGTTCCCCCTCAATTACTTGAGTAGTTTGTTCATGAATATGAGAATGTTCCGGTAAAACAGAACCTTTTTCTATTTCCCAAAACGCAATTGTAGAACTATTTGTATGTACAAATCTTCCCTTAAATCCAGGTAAGATTTCTTTTTGTTCAATATTTTTAATTTCTTGAAGCATCTTATATTGCTAATGGATTTTGTCTAAATTCATCCTCTTCGTTACTTTCAATTCCAAGAGCATCATAAACATATTTAAACGTTGAAAGCAATTCTGGTTTTCCATTTACAATTGCTACATCGTGCTCAAAATGTGCGCTAGCCAGTCCATCTTTAGTTAAAATAGTCCAACCATCACTTAATTGATTTATTTTATGGGTACCTAAATTAACCATTGGTTCAATTGCAACCACCATACCTTCTACAAACTTTTTTCCTCTTCCTCTTCGTCCATAATTAGGCATTTCCGGATCTTCATGCATTTCTCTTCCTAAGCCATGACCAACCAATTCTCTTACAATTCCATATCCTCTTGTTTCACAATAATTTTGGATTGCAAAACCAACATCTCCTACTCTATTTCCTGCTTTAAATTCTCGAATACCAACATACAAGCTTTCTTTTGTAACCTGCAGTAATTTTTTAATTTCCTCAGCAACTTCACCAACTTCAAAAGTATAGGCATGGTCACCATAAAATCCATTTTTTAAAGCACCACAATCAATTGAAATTATATCTCCCTCTTTCAATGGTTTGTTATTTGGAATCCCATGTACAACTTGAGAATTTGGACTCATGCATAAGGTATTTGGAAAATCATACAGACCTAAAAACCCCGGAATTGCACCTTGATCCCTAATAAATTCTTCTGCCAATTTATCTAAAAATAATGTAGTTACTCCTGGTTTTACTTCTTTTGCTAATAGCCCTAAAGTTTTAGATACTATTAAAGCACTTTCGCGCATTAGTTCAATTTCTTCAGGTGTTTTTATTATTATCATGCAATGAGTATTTTATGTATGCAAAGATAAATCAAAAAAAGAAAACATTGGCACGTGCTTAAGATTATACGAAAATTAATATTACCGCAATAAAAATGACATTAAACAGTCTTTTTTTAGTAAATCCTTATTAAATTTGCATAATAATTTTTAATTATTCATTATGTATAAAGCAGTAACAGCTGAAGAAGCCGTAAAAGTTATTAAGTCAAATGATCGAGTTTATATTCAAGCGGCCGCTGCTGCATCACAAATCCTAATTAATGCCATGTCGGCCAGACATGAAGAACTGAGAGATGTTGAAGTTTGCCATTTGCATATAGAAGGTGAAACGCCATATGCCGATCCAAAATATAGAGATAGCTTTCATGTAAATTCATTATTTATTGGTAAAAATGTTCGTCATACAATAAAGGCTGGAAATGGATCTTATACTCCGGTTTTTTTAAGTGAAGTTCCAAATTTATTTAAAAGAAATGTGTTACCGGTTGATGTTGCCTTAATTCAGGTTTCTACCCCAGACAAACATGGATACTGTTCATTAGGCGTTTCTGTTGAGGCGATTTTAGCAGTAATTGAAAACGCAAAACATGTAATAGCTCATATAAATGATCAAATGCCAAGAGTACATGGTGAAGGATTAATTCATATTTCTGAACTAGATACATTTGTTGAAGAAAGCACTCCAATTCATGAATTCCATATAACTGAACCAACTAAAATTGAAAGTAAAATTGGAGATTACATCGCTCATTTAATAGATGATAGAAGCACCTTGCAAATGGGAATTGGTTCTATTCCAAATGCAGTATTAACTCGTTTAGGAAATCATAAAGATTTAGGATTGCATACCGAAATGTTTTCTGATGGCGTGATAGATTTAATTTTAAAAGATGTAATAAACGGCAACTATAAAGGTATAAATGCCGGGAGAGCTTTAACAACATTTTTAGGAGGTTCCAAACGTCTTTATGATTATGTAGATGACAATCCTTTTATTGAAATGCGATCTTGCGATTATACCAATAACGTGGTTAATATTAGACAAAATCCAAAAATGGTTGCCATAAATTCAGCAATTCAAGTAGATTTAACCGGCCAGGTTTGTGCAGATTCTATTGGTGCGCATATGTATTCTGGTGTTGGTGGTCAAATGGATTTTATTAGAGGAGCTTCTTTAAGTGAAGGTGGTAAAGCAATTATAGCATTGCCTTCAGTTACAAATAAAGGTATTAGTAGAATTGTTCCTTTTTTGAATAAAGGTGCTGGAGTTGTTACTACAAGAGCACATGTGCAATACATTGTTACCGAATATGGGGTAGCAGATTTATATGGAAAATCTATTGACCAGCGAGTTAATGAATTAATAAAAATATCACATCCCGATCATCAAGAAAAAATTGAAAGAGAATATTTTGAAGCTCTTAAATAATATTATTTTGAATTAATAATTTTCTTGAATTAAGAAATGGAGCTATCAAGCTCCATTTTTTTTATTTTAAAAATCAAAATACCAATTAAAAACATCTGTTTTTAAACCAAATGATATCCATGTAGTATTTGTTTTATCAAATGTATTCGTAGGTACATTAGGATTAAAATTACGGTAAGTAAAACCTCCAAATAATTTTAAATTTGTTGCAGGATTCACCAAGTATCCCGCTTGTAAATCAGCTATAAATACAGCGGCATAATTTCCCTGTCCAACTTCATTTCCAAAGTCTGAAACTCTGTCATCATTATCTCTATAAACATTTCCGCCATAACTAAAAGTATCACTTCCATCATAAAAGTCAAATCCTTTTTGTCCAAAAACAAATTTAGCATTTGAATACCATCTATTTTTGGAATACCTTACTATACCAATGGTTTCATTAAAATTTGCACCCCATAAGTGCGCTAATGATTGATTGTTATGACCGTAATTATAGTTCAATTCATCATGAGAATAGGTATAAGGTCTAACAGAATTATACTCTACTTGTAAATATAAATTTTGAACATTGAATGCATTGTAAATCTTTGCTCCTATTTGAACACCATTTTTATTTCCCCACCAACCATCTGAACTTGTTACTTCCGAAAATCTAAATTCATCAATTAATAATTGAGAGTATAGAGATACATTTTTATGCTTATACTTTAAGCTTAACCCAATTAAAGAATTACCAGCTCTAGATCCTCTTGAAAATTCTGCAGCGGTATAAAAAATTAAAGGATTTAAATAATTCGCATTAAAACTACCTCCATTTGCATCATCCCAAATGACTGACTCAAACAAACCAATATTTAGTTTTTTAGTTACATTCCAACTTAAATAATGGATTGCCATAAACTTTTGTTTATATGCACCATCTACTGTTAACTCAGGTCGAACATCTTGTAAAGACATCCAAAGGTTGGTATATTTAATTTTCCAAAAATTAGTATTTATTTTAAAATAAGGATATGGAGAAGCAACATCAGATAAAAATAATGAACGATACCCATCTCCAATAAAGTTTTTACCCGTTCCAAATTGAAAGTTAAAATGACTACTAGGTGTATACGATAAATATGCCTCAGCAACAGGATAATCGTATGCATCCGATTTAAAACTTTTCGCAATTCCCCTACCGGGAATTATTGCTGGGTTTCCTCCATCTGGTTTTATTAATTCTGCATAGTCATTATAATATTTTGCAAATCGCCCCTGACTTTCATAAAAGCTTGTTGAAAAATTAAGATTTTTACCGAGCCCACCATTAATTTGAATTGCTCTAGTATTATTAAATGTATTAACCCCTTTACTGTCTCTTCCAACTTGTAAGTCAACCATTGGATCAATTGTAAACCAATAATCTTTCCCACTTACATTTGCCATATGTTCATTCAATAACTTTTTTCCGAACCAAGTGGATTTTGGTTTTATCAATTCATTCTTTTTTTTATCCAAATCTAAATATTGATTTACATCATAATAAACATAAGGTTTCATTGAAGTATGTGAATTTCCTGCTTGATCCAAATAAGAATCATATCCATTATATTCAGCATGTGTGTAGGGAATATTTAATGAACTCCTGTGTTCAGGAAATAGGTTTTTTACCGTTGAAATATCAACTGCTGTTTTTAAAATTTCAACTTTTTCAACTTCTTCTACAATAACCTCCTCTATAATTTGATTGTTATTATTTAAAGGAATAGCTATTGGAAATACAAATTGCATTTCAATATTATGGTTGTTATATTTTGCAGGTGTAATTGTTGGTAAGGTTTTAAAAACACGCTCAACTTCAGCCTTTAATTCTTTGTATGGTGAATTGACGTATAAAACTTTAAAATTCCCTGAATCATCAACTAAAAAAAGCACTTTTATAACACCTTTGAAATTTTCTTCAGAAACATTATTTGGAATCTTAAATTCCGATAATACTGCATCTTTTAATTCACTTTTAAAACAAGAGGCTATTTTTGAAACTTGTTCTGATTCGCAATTTTTAAAAACGGGATACTTTTCTGCTTGCGAAAACATTGAAATTGAAAACAATAAAAGTAGAAGGCTTAAAAAGAGGTTTTTCATTGTATTTAAATTATCCTATTTTCACAACAGTATTATTACTTAATTTATATTTTTCTTTACTTTCTAAACAAGTAGCAACACCATCTTTGTCAAATTTAAGTCTGTGACCATATTCACTAATCCAACCAATTTGTTTTGAAGGATTACCAACAACTAAGGCATAAGGCTTTACCTCTTTGGTTACAACAGCTCCAGCCCCAATAAAGGCATACTCCCCAATATTATTACCACAAACAATAGTTGCATTTGCCCCAATACTTGCTCCTTTTTTAACCAATGTTTTTTGATATTCACCTCGTCTTACAATTGCACTTCTGGGGTTTATAACATTTGTAAAAACCATAGATGGTCCTAAAAACACATCGTCTTCACAAACTACACCAGAATAAATTGACACATTATTTTGCACTTTTACATTGTTACCTAATATTACATTAGGAGAAACAACTACATTTTGCCCTAAATTACAGTTTTTTCCAATTATTGAATTGGGCATAATATGGCAAAAATGCCAGATTTTTGTTCCATCACCAATTTCACAACCTTCATCAATAACCGCTGTTTCATGTGCAAAATATTCACTCATTTTAATATCCTTCTTTAGAGATTTTGCCTTCTATTATAGCTTTTGCTGAAGAAGTTCCAATACGTGTAACTCCCATTTCAACCATTTTAACTGCATCTTCATAGTTTCTCACTCCACCTGCTGCTTTTGCCGGTAATGGATTTGCATTTTCAACAATTAACTCCATCGCTTCAAAAGTGGCTCCATTTGGCTTTCCACCTTCTGTTTTAAAAAATCCTGTTGATGATTTTACAAAAACATCAGCTGCATTTTCTTCTCCAAAATTTTCAAGAACAACATCTCTAATTAACTGTGTTAAAGCTACTATTTCCTCATTTGTTAAGGCTGCTATTTCAATAATCCATTTTGCAACTTTATTATTATCAAGTGCCAACTTAGTTCCTTTATAAACTTCAGCTTTTACTAAGTTTATTTTCCCCTCTTTAAAAGCATTATAATTAACTACATAATCTAACTCATCAACATCATCATTTATTGCTTGTTGAGCTTCAGCCAATTTTAAATTAGTATCATTCGTTCCTTCGTGAAAGCCAATAACAGTTCCAATTAAAGTATTCGAATTTGCCTCTTTTACCATATCCCTTGCCATTGCAACAAATTTAGGCCGAATCATGGCTAACTTAAAATTATTTTCAATTGCTTCATTCACCAAATCAATTACATTTTGTTTGGTTTCACTTTCTGAAATATTAGCCTGCTCTGCAGTTTTTAAATATGTTGAATCTAAATATTGATTGATATCCATTTTTTTAATAATTATTCTTATCTCATTTTATATAACAAATATAGTTTTTTATAAACCATAATTATATAAAAAATCCCGCAAGAGCGGGATTTTTCTATTAAAAACAATTATTTTATTGAATTTTAAAAACTATTGGTAAGCCATATTTAACCCCAACTGGTCGACCTCTTTGCTTTCCAGGTGTCATTTCTGGTAACAAACTTACAACTCTTAAAGCTTCATCTTGTAATTTTTTATGAGGAGCTCTTGCTTGAATATTTGCAATTTTCCCATCTCTATCAATTTTAAACATTACAAATATTTTTTGAATGCTTCCTACTTGTAAGCCTAAATCTGACGCTAAATCTGAATTAAACCTTTTTAAAACAAATTTTGAAATTTGATCTGAAAAACAATTTCTTAGTTCCTCTCTATTTCCTTTGCATCCAGGGAATATTGGAACTTCTTCAATTATAACAAATGGAACATCTTCAAAAACCTCTTCTTCTTCTTCAACTGCAACAATGTTCTTATTCATATCAACGATTACCGCATCTGACTCATCAATTTCAGTGCTTTCTATAATGGTTTCCTGTATTTCAATATCATCTTCAACTTTAACAATTTTATCAGGAATTGCGACATTGGGGGCTGGAGGAACTTCGACCTCAATAGGCACAATTTCAATCAATTCTTCATCATCATCTTCATTTAAAACTATTGCAGAAAACGCTTCTATAGGCCTAGGGTATGATTTCATCTCAATGAATTCATAGACTATAAAAAGTGCTAATACTAAACCTAGTTCTGTTAAAATTTTACTGTAATTTTCAAGAATGGCGTCTGGGTTTTTTTTAATTTCCATAACTACCGTATTTAAATGAGACAAAAAAAATAATTGTAAACTGT
Organism: Lutibacter flavus; assembly: GCF_900188355.1. Taxonomy (GTDB): domain Bacteria; phylum Bacteroidota; class Bacteroidia; order Flavobacteriales; family Flavobacteriaceae; genus Lutibacter; species Lutibacter flavus. The sequence continues at coordinate 65,506 of NZ_FZNX01000004.1, read as the reverse complement.
ATTTAAACAGCCTTATTTATAATGTAAGAAACTGCAAGAATATAAATTTGTAAAACTGAAGTTTCTTACAAGATATTCGTCATATTAAATTTACAAAATATAACATTGAAAAACAATTAATTAGGCATAAAAAAAGCCAACCAAAAAGTTGACTTTTTTTACTATTCCACTTTAAATAAAATTGGCATCGAATATCTTACTTTAACAGGTTTTCCTTGTTGTTTTCCTGGCTCCATTTTTGGTAAAAGATTTATAACTCTAATTGCTTCTTCCTTTAATTTTAAATGCGGTGCTCTTGCTTCAATATCAATAATATTACCATTTTTATCAATTTTAAACATGGTATGAATTCTTTGAATTCCAGGTTTTAATCCTAATTGTTCTGCTAAACCTGAATTAAATTTTCTACTGATATACTTACTAATTTGTTTTGAAAAACAAGCTTTTCTTTCTTCGTTAGTCCCTTTACATCCTGGAAATAATGGAGCTTCTTCTAAAAAATCAAAGCTAATCACATAATCTTTCGGATCAATAATCTCATCTGGTTTTACATCAACCATTTTAGATAGATCAACTGGAGCATCTGGATCAATTGGGTTTATTATACTTTCAATAATATCAGTCTCATCAATAACTTGATCAATTACATCTAAAATCACCTTTTTTTGGGGCTGATGCTCATTTTTTGGCTCTTCTAGTTTAATTTCAACCAGAGGAACTGTATCATCAATTAATGACCTATCTTGATCTGATAAGATTGCAATTTGATTGTCAAAAGTTTTGTTTTGAATTAAAAGGTAAACAACAAATAGTGACAATACTAAACCTAATTGTGCAAATAATTTACTGTAATTCTCTAAATTTGCTTTTGGATGTTTTTTCTTCATAATATATAAGTTTTATTTCATCCTTTTTTACTGATTTCTATATTAAATTAATCCTATTGAGTGGAATTGAGAAGATTAATTTGACGAAATCAATAATATCAGGATAAATGTTAAAATTATGTTAAAGCAAAAAACATACCAAAAAAAAGCTGCCCAATTGGGCAGCTTCTTCATTTATAAACCAACTAATTAAAATTTTTAATTTTAAGGTAAATTATTAATTAATACTTCTAATTCCGATTGTGTAATTGGAATTAAACTTGATATTAATTCTATATGATTATCAACCATTGTTGTTCCTTGCATTGCATAATGTAATTGACCATCAATTTCTGCAACCATTATTATATGCACTTCTAATCCAATTGGAATTAATCCGTAATGTTCTGTAAACATTTCTTCATCTTCATTCCAAGTATCCATTCTTGCAATTGCAGTATCCTCATTGTCGTAATATAAATACACAGCACAATTATCTCCATTATATCCCTCTGGAACATCTACAAAAAGTTGTGTTTTTGGACCAGCAAAACTATACCATCTATCTAAATTAGACCACCCAAAATTTCCTAAATTAAAACTATAAGTAACCGATATACCTATACTTCCATCTGCTTCATTTATTTTTACTTCTTCTTCAGCTTCAACCCAATCCTCAGTATCATTTAAATCTTCGCCGGCTGTAAAAAGTCCCATTCCAAAATCTGCATCCGCTAAATCTATATTTCTACTTGTTACTTTTGCAGCAGTTAATAAATCAAGTTCATTAGCTCCTTGTTTCGCATTTATAAAAAATTCTCCGGCAGATTTTAAAGCTTCTTTATCACCATTTATTCTTTCTCCAAGTGTAGATTTATTATTAAAAACTATGGAAGCCTTATCATAAATTTCAATTAATTGAACTGTTACGTTTCCAGTTACTGGCGAACCACTAATCCCAAACGAATTTGCCGCAAATTCAACTTTTGTTCCTTGAGTTCCTGTAATTATTCCTCCTGTTGCAGCATCTAAAGTAAATTCTTCTATCGCATCGGCTCTATTGTTTTCAAATCTGTTATTTAAAGCAGTTCCATTTGGCTGAGGCTCATAAATTTCTATATCTCCACCATCGGGAACACAACTTGAAAAAATTGCTATTATTGACAATCCTAATACATTCTTTAAAATTCTGTTCACAACTTTACTGTTTTTTAAGTTTGTGAATTTTTGTGTTTGTGCCTTCATAATATTTTAAATTTTATTGTTTTTCAATTAGTTTTACATTTATATATAAACAGGCACACTATTTTGTTACCCCCTTTTAAAAAAAAAGACTACCAAAATTGATAGTCTTTCCCAGTTATTAACCTATTTTCTAACTGTTCACTAACTGTAATATTATTTATGGCAATCCATTTATTAAACTTTCTAAAGCAGGTTGAGATATTGGACTTAAGCTTGAAATTATTTCAACGTGATCATCAACAATTGTTGTTCCCTGAATTGCATAATGTAATTGCCCTTCAATTTCAGTTACCATTATAATGTGAACTCCAATTCCAACAGGAATTAATCCATAATGTTCTGTAAACATCTCTAAACTTGTATTGTAAACATCCATTCTTGCCAATGCTGTTGGCTCTCCATCATACGATAAGTAAACCGCACAATTATCTGCATTATAACCATCTGGAACATCAATAAAAATTTCAGTTGTTGCGCCTGCATAATTATACCATCTATCAAGGTTTGTCCATCCAAACGTTCCAATATTATAATTATAAGTTGCAAATGCACCATCTGCACCTTGAGCATCTCTAATTTGCGCATCATCTTGTTCTCCATTCCCATCTTCATCAGCTGCTACCCAATCACAATCGTCATCAATTCCATCACAATCATTATCTTCACCACCTCTAAAAATTTGCATTCCACCATCTAAATCTGCAAAATCTACTGGTCTACTTTCAACAGCGGCCATTTCTAATAAATCTAATTCATTAGCTCCTTGTTTTGCATTGATAAAAAACTCTCCCGCCGATTTTAATGCTTCTTTATCTCCGTTAACTCTCATTCCTAAAGTAGATTTGTTTTTTAATAACATTGAAGCTTTATCGTAAATTTCAATTAATTCTATAGTTACATTTCCAGTAATCAAACTTCCATTTATTCCAAAAGAATTTGCTTGAAAAGTTACATTTGTTCCTTGAGCTCCGGTAATCATTCCTCCAGTTACAGCATCAATTGTAAACTCTTGTACTGCATCAATTCTATTTTCTTGAAATCTGTTGTTTAATGCAATCCCATCTGGTTGTGGTTCTAAAATTTCCAAATCGTTTCCTCCATCTGGAACACAACTAGCAAAAATTGCTACTATTGATAATCCTAATACATTTTTTAAAATCCTACTCACTACTTTACTATTTTTTAAGTTTGTGAAATTTTGTGTTTGTGTTTTCATTTGTTTCTGATTTTATTGTTTATATTTTTGTTTTTAAATTTGTATTACACTTACATATCAAACCTCTTTTAAATTTGTTACCCCTTATTGTGAAAAAAATTTTAAATTAGCTACAATTAACAATTGTAAATGAATAAGAAACCACACGCAGATCATATATATATAGAGGCACTACTTAAGAATGACAGCAGGGTGCTTTCTAAACTATATGAGAAGTTTTCGCATAAAATAGTGGCCTATGTTAGAAAAAATAATGGAAATGCAGACGATGCACAGGACATTATTCAAGAAACATTGGTAACTATTTACAACCAAGCAAAAGAGAAAAAATTTATACTTACGTGTCCGTTCGATGCCTACTTTTATTTATTATGTAAAAGAAGGTGGTTAAATGAACTTAAAAAAAGAGGAAATAATAGGGTAACAATTTTAGAAGATGAAGCATCTATTAAAGACGAGCACGAACAACAAGTTGAAGAAACTGAAATTTTTGAACAACAAAGTCAGCTTTTTGAATCAAAGTTTAAAGAATTAGGTGTAAAATGCCAGGAATTATTAAAAGCTACATTCAAAATAAAGTCGATGGAAGAAGTTGCTGAGTTTTTAGGCGTAACTTATGGTTATGCTCGTAAGAAGAAATCGCAATGTATGGGTAAATTAACCCAGCTTGTGAAAAATTCAAATGAATTTCAACAACTAAAAGGGTACTAAAATGGAAGAATTAAAATATTTAGAGTTTGATAAGTTTTTAAACAATGAACTCACCGAAACAGAAAAAATATCTTTTGAAGAAAGATTGAATTCTGATGCTGATTTTAAACAAGAATTTGAAATTTACAAAGCTCTTGAAACTTCCCTTTCATCAAAATTTGAAAATGAAGAAGCTGAAAAAGAACTAAGAAATACATTAACAGAATTAGGTTCAACTTATATTAAGGATAAAATTCAGACCGAGACTAAGACCATAACGAAGACCAAGACTTCTGAAACAAAGGTAATTTCGTTAAAACGTTATCGTAATTTAATGATTGCAGCAAGTATTGCCTTATTAATTGGTTTTTTCATATTTAAAAATGGGAAACCTGTTTATAGTGATTTTTCAAAACATAATAGTTTAGAATTAGTTGTAAGAGGCGATAATAATGAAACCATTAATAAAGCTGAAGAAGCTTTTAACAACAAAAATTATAAAACTGCTTTTGCACAATTAACTATTTTAGAAGAACAATTACCGAACGATGTTGAAATACAATTATACAAAGGGATTTGTTTAACCGAGATGGATCAATTTAGCCAAGCTGAAACTATTTTTAATTCAATTTCTGAAGGGGACTCTGCTTTTAAATACAAAGCAACTTGGTACAAAGCATTGAACTTACTAAAACAAGAAAATTTTGAAGCTTGTAAAGAAGTATTAAAAACCATCCCTGAAAGTACTGAGGAATTTGAGCAAGCGAAAAAGTTATTGAAGAAATTGTAAAAACTACACTATTTTCAGCCTAAATTTATTTCAGGTTCACATAATAATTGATAAAAAGTAAGGTGAGATTCTGAAACAGTTCAGAATGACGCTTTTTTTCTTTTTAGACCAACTTGTTTTTAGTTATTTTTGCCCAATGATAATTACAGATACGCACACCCATTTATATAGCGAACAATTTAGCGAAGACAGAGATGAAATGATTCAACGTGCAATTGATGCGGGGGTTTCACGTTTTTTTATTCCTGCAATTGATTCTACTTATTTAGATGCTATGTTAGATTTGGAAAATTCCTTTCCAAACAATATATTTTTAATGATGGGTTTGCACCCAACACATGTAAAAGAAAATGTAGCTGAAGAGCTTGCTTTTGTGAAAAAAAAGTTAGATAAAAGAAGTTTTTATGCAGTTGGAGAAATTGGAATCGATTTGTATTGGGATAAAACATTTTTAAAACAACAGCAATATGCTTTTAAAACCCAAATAAGTTGGGCTAAAGAAAAAAACCTGCCAATTGTAATTCATTGCAGAGATGCTTTTGATGAAATTTTTGAAATTTTAGAAGAAGAAAAAGATGATAAACTATTTGGAATATTTCATTGCTTTACGGGAACTTTAGAACAAGCCAAAAAGGCTATTTCCTACAATATGAAATTAGGAATTGGTGGTGTAGTTACTTTTAAAAATGGAAAAATTGATCAGTTTTTAAATGAAATTCCTTTGGAACATATTGTACTAGAAACAGATGCTCCTTATTTAGCTCCAACACCTTTTAGAGGAAAAAGAAACGAAAGTAGTTATATTACCAAAGTTTTAGATAAATTAGTAGAAATATATAAATTAAGTCCACAAGAAATTGCGGAGATAACTACACAAAACTCAAAAGACGTTTTTGGAATCTAATACTATTCTATTCTTATAAACGGTAAATCCGAATAATCCTTTAATATAAGTTCTCCTTCTGAATTAAAGGAAAAGGAAGTTGTAATTGCTTCATCCAATTCACTAAAGGTTAAAATATTCTCATCTGTACTCCAATTAAAATGAATAGCAGAAGAAGTTATTTCAGTTTCACTAGTGGCCGTTTTAAAGGTTCTATACCCAACATTATCAGCGTTAAAAATTAGTTTAAACTCTATCTCATCACTAAAATCAGTTCGCAACCATTCCCCAACCAACTTATGCGATAAGCTAATTTCATCATCACTTTTACAAGAAAATATTGTTGAAACAAAAAATATAATAATACCAAACTTCAAATTTTTCATAGCTACGCAATTTAAAATCAAATATTAAATTAACACTGTAAAGTTAGTTTAATTAAATTTTATAAATCTTTTTGCATAAAAAAATACATTTTTTCTTAACAATTGGTAAGTTCTTTTAAATAAATGTATATTTAAATTTAATAAATGAACTTTAGCGAGCTGGAACAAATCCAAATAACATATTACAAAACACCAATTGGAACCGCAAAAATTATTGGAAATGAGAACGGAATTAGTTCAGTTTCTGTTATTGATGAAAAAATTGATAACTCACAAGAAATTCCTGAATGTTTGAAAGATTGTGTGTTGCAATTAGAGGAATATTTCAATAAGAAACGAACTGATTTTAATTTAAAATTAAACCCAAAAGGAACCGAATTTCAAAATAAAGTTTGGAATGAATTATTAAAAGTTCCCTATGGAAAAACCCGATCTTATTTAGAGCAAAGCAAAAAATTAGGCGATGTAAAAGCGATTAGAGCAGTTGCTTTTGCTAATGGAAAAAATCCAATTTGGATTATCATTCCTTGTCATCGAATTATTGGAAGTGATGGTTCTTTAACCGGTTATGCTGGTGGAATATGGCGAAAAAAATGGCTGTTAGAGCACGAAAATCCATCCACACAACAATCATTATTTTAAACTATTTTTGTTAAAATATCGTTAGTTTAAAAAATGAAAAAAGGATTACTCTTATTGTTTCTTTTGGTTAGCGTTATTTCCAATGCTCAAATTCAGTCCAAAAACATTCATAAAAAATCCTTTTTAGTTAAAAATGATACTATTAGAATAGATTCCGTTAGTATTGCCCCTTTCAATTTCAAAGTTTTTACTAACGATTCAATTAAAATTGACACCTCAAATTATATAGTTGACTTTTCTAAAGCTCTTTTAATTTTCAATCGCAAAAATGATACAAAATTTAATGAAGTTATTGTTAAATATACGAAATACCCAGATTTTTTAACTAAAAAATATTTTAAGTTCGATGAAAAATTAATTGTACCAAATTCTTCAAATTTATCGCAACTTTATAGTTTAACCACCAACATACAAAAATTACCTTATAAACCATTTGACGGGTTAAATACTGTTGGAAATATCACTAGAGGACTAACTGTTGGTAATAATCAAAATGGCGTTGTTAATTCAACTTTAGATTTGCAAATAGCTGGTAAATTATCTGATAAAGTAACTCTAAAAGCATCTATTATTGATACAAATTTACCGGTTCAAGAAAATGGAAATACGTATAAATTAAATGAATTTGACAGAGTTTTCATTGAACTTTTTAGCGACAACTGGAGTATAAATGCCGGAGATATTTATTTAAATAATAGAGAAACTTATTTTTTAAATTTTAATAAAAAAGTATCTGGCTTAGCAGTTAAAGCAAAAATTAAAAATGAAAATTCAGAAATAAATGTGCAAACCTCAGGAGCAATTGTACAAGGGAAATACAAAAAAGTACAATTTAATGGACAAGAAGGGAATCAAGGTCCTTACAACTTATCCGACCTTAATAATACATACATTTTAATTTTATCAGGCACTGAGCAAATTTATGTGAACGGACAACAATTAAAACGTGGTGAAGACAACGATTATATTATTGATTATAATACTGCAGAAATAACCTTTACAACTACATATCCAATTACTGGGAATATGCGAGTTTCTGCAGAATACCAATATACCGACAGAGTATATACGCGTTTTATAACTTATAATAATGTTGATTATAAAAGCGAGAAACTTTCTATTAGCGGCTATTTTTACAATGAAAACGATCTTAAAAATCAACCTTTAGAGCAAGATTTATCTACTGAACAAAAACAGTTGTTAGCTGATGCTGGAAACAATCTAAAAAAAATGGTTACTCCTTCTGCCTATCTTGATACCTATTCAGAAGACAAAATTTTATACAAAAAAACGCTAATTGGGATTGATGAAATTTTTGAATATTCGACCAATGAAACTGATGAATTATACAATGTAGCCTTCACATATATAGGAGGAAATTTAGGTAGTTATGTGTTAAAAGATGTAATTGCTCTTGGTAAAATATTTGAATATGTTGGCGAAAATTCAGGGAATTATAATCCTGTAATTCAGTTAATTGCACCAAACAAACTACAAATAGCTGTTTTTAAAGCTTCTTATAGTCCAACGTTAAAAACTACTATTAATGCGGAAACTGCATTTGGTACAAATGATCAAAATTTATTTTCAACAATTGATGATACAGAAAATGATGGATTGGCTACAAAATTAGGCTGGGATCAAATTATTTTTCAAAAAAAATGGCAATTAAAAAGTGCTGTAAAATTTGATTTTATTAACGATAAGTTTAAAAGTGTTGAACGTATTCAAAATATAGAATTTAATAGAGATTGGAATCTGGAAACTTTATCTGGAAATCAAAAATTAATAAGTACTGCTTTAGAACTTTCAAATAAAAATAACAGTTCGATAAACTACTTATTTGAAAACTTAGAATTTAGCAATTCTTTCAAAGGAAATAAACACTATTTAATTGGGAGTTTAAACAATAAAAATATTTCAATAAATTTTAATAGTAGTTTATTAAATAACGAAACTTCATATGAAAAGGGAGTTTTTTCAAGGAGTTTTATTCAAACTAAATACAATCTTTCAAAAAGTTGGTATGGCTTTATTTTAAATAGTGAAAGCAATAAAAGAACTGAAATTTCAACAAATTCACTTATTAATTCAAGTCATAAATTTAATGAATATGAAGCCTTTTTTGGTGTTGGAGATTCAACCAATGTGTATACTCAATTTGGAGTTAACTTTAGAACAACAGATAGTATTCAAAGCAATAATTTTGAACAAGTTAACAAATCACAAACCTATTATTTAAAATCAACTTTAATAAACACAAATTCATCAAACTTAAAAGCTTATATCAATTATAGAACTGTTGCTAATAAAAACTTTAACAACGAAGAATCTTTAAATTCTAAAATAGTTTATAAACAACAATTATTCAATCAGTTTTTATCGTTTAATACTGTTTATCAAACACTTTCTGGAAATTTACCTCAACAAGATTTCACCTATATTAAAACTGAACCTGGGCAAGGATTTTATACTTGGATAGATTATAATAACAATGGAATTAAGGAATTAAATGAATTTGAAATAGCACAATTTGCAGACCAAGCCACCTATTTAAGAATTATATTACCAACTGTAAATTATATTGCAACACATCAAAATAAATTTACACAGTCGCTTTCAATTAATCCTCAACAATGGAATGCTGCAACAGGAATTAAAAAATTATTTTCGCATTTTTACAATCAAACCAATATTTTAATTGATAATAAACAAAAAAAAATTGACAACACATTTAACTTAAATCCTTTTGATATTAGCAACATAAATTTATTAGGATTGAATTTCAATTTAAACAACAGTTTCTTTTTTAATAAAGGGAAAAAGCATTTTTCAACAACTTATAATTTTATAAAATCTCAAAATAAAAACACCACAACTATTGATGATTTAGAAAATAAAATTAAAATGCATAGAATACAATTTGAACATAAATTAGGCACTTTTTGGCAATTTAATTTCGATTTAAGTAATTCGAAAAACAATATTGCATCATTAAATTATAGCAATAGGAACTATATGTTACAAAACAATTCATTACTGCCTAAATTCTCTTATTATTACAACAATAGCACCTATTTATCTTTGTTTTATGAATTAAAAAAGAAAGAAAATCAGATTGGTGATTTTGAAACTTTAGAATCACAAAAATTTGGAATTGAAATCAACTATGCCAACAATCCTAAAAATTTATTAAAAGCCGATTTCAATCTATTCAATAATAATTTTTCAGGCAATAAAAACTCCCCAATTGCTTACCAAATGCTAGAAGGTTTGCAACCTGAAAGAAACTATACTTGGAGTATATTATTTTACCGAAAAATTAATTCCTACTTAAATTTAAACTTAAATTACTTAGGAAGAAAAAGTGAAACATCTTCTACAATTCATACAGGTACAATTCAATTAAAAGCAGTTTTTTAAAATTCCTTAAAAATTTTGGTTCGGTTATTGTAATTATCATTTTAATTAAATCTTAGAATATGAAAAAAATTACATTTACAATAGCCCTGCTTTTCAGTTTATCAGCCTTTTCACAAGGGTATAGAGGACCTTCTACTCAAGGTTATAGAAATTCCTCAAAAGGATATGGAGGGCCATCTCACTTAAGTGAAATTAAAATTGATGCAGCAAAATTAACCATTGGAGGTATTATTGAAGCTAGTTATGAATTTGTGGGTAATGATCAATCTGGCTATGGTGTTTCAGTATTATTGAATCCTCGAGAAAATGATGTTTATTTTGAAAAGTTTTCAATCACACCTTTTTATAGAATGTATTTTTTAAACCGACAAGATTATGGTGCAAAAGGACTATTTATAGAAGGATTCTCAAAATTTTCATTTGGAACAGATAATGATCTATATTATGATTCTTACAGAAATAATAATAATAATAATAATAATGAGTATTTCGATTCTGCACTTGGTTTATCTATAGGTAAAAAATGGGTGAATAATAATGGCTTTATATTAGAAATATTTGCTGGTGGTGGAAGAACCCTTGGTTTGAGTGATATTTCACCTGAAGGTTTTTTTAGAGGCGGTATATTTATAGGAAAAAGATTTTAACAAAAAAAAACGCCAAGCAAATGCTTGGCGTTTTTTATATATGTGTTTGAAAATTAGTCTGCAAGAATAATAACCTTATTTTCTTTCATTTCAACTGTTCCACTTTTAATTGCTAAACTATATTCTTCTTTGGCATTTGTGAATTTATTTTCAAATTCCTCTTCAATTTTAACATTAGCACCTTTAAATCTAACATTCCCTTCAACAAGTAAAGAAACAATTGGAGCGTGATTATTTAGCATTTGAAACTCACCATTTACTCCTGGCACTGAAATTAAATCAACATCAGTATGTAATAAAGTCGCTTCTGGTGTTACTATTTCTAAAATCATTTTTTTTAGTTTTGAGTTGTTGGTTTTTAGTTATTAGTTTTTGTTGAATTCAACTTAAAATTTAGCACTAAAAACTTAAAACTTTTTTTATGCTTCAGCTAACATTTTCTCACCAGCATCAATTGCGTCCTGAATTGATCCTCTTAAGTTAAATGCAGCCTCCGGATATTTATCTAACTCACCATCCATAATCATATTAAATCCTTTAATAGTGTCTTTAATATCAACTAATACTCCTGGAATCCCAGTAAACTGTTCAGCTACGTGGAAAGGTTGAGATAAGAAACGTTGTGCTCTACGAGCTCTGTGTACAATTAATTTATCTTCTTCAGATAATTCTTCCATACCAAGAATTGCAATAATATCTTGTAATTCTTTATAACGTTGTAATAATTCTTTTACTTTTTGAGCAGTATTATAATGTTCATCACCTAAAATATCAGCAGTTAAAATTCTTGAAGTAGAATCTAATGGATCTACCGCTGGGTAAATACCTAACTCTGCAATTTTACGAGACAATACTGTAGTTGCATCTAAATGCGCAAACGTAGTTGCCGGCGCTGGATCTGTTAAATCATCTGCAGGTACGTAAACCGCTTGTACAGATGTAATAGAACCATTTTTAGTTGAGGTAATACGTTCTTGCATTGCTCCCATCTCAGTTGCCAACGTTGGTTGGTAACCTACCGCTGATGGCATACGACCTAATAAAGCCGATACCTCAGAACCTGCTTGCGTAAAACGGAAAATATTATCTACGAAAAATAATACATCTTTCCCTTGTCCTTCACCAGCTCCATCTCTAAAATATTCAGCAATTGTTAAACCTGATAAAGCAACACGTGCACGTGCTCCAGGTGGTTCATTCATTTGCCCAAATACGAAAGTAGCTTTAGATTCTTTCATTCCTTCTTTATCAACTTTGGATAAATCCCATCCTCCTTCTTCCATAGAATGCATAAAATCATCACCATATTTAATAATACCTGATTCTAACATTTCTCTTAAAAGGTCATTTCCTTCACGAGTTCTTTCTCCTACACCAGCAAATACTGATAAACCACCGTGACCTTTTGCTATATTATTAATTAACTCTTGAATTAATACAGTTTTACCAACTCCGGCTCCACCAAATAATCCAATTTTACCTCCTTTTGCGTAAGGCTCAATTAAGTCAATTACTTTAATTCCTGTAAATAATACTTCTGCTGAAGTAGATAAATCCTCAAACTTTGGAGCTTGACGGTGAATTGGCAAACCATTTTCTCCTTCTTTAGGTAAATCGCCTAATCCATCAATTGCATCACCAATAACGTTAAATAAACGACCATAAATATCCTTTCCAACTGGCATTTGAATTGCATTACCAGTAGCAAACACTTCTGTCCCTCTACTTAATCCATCTGTTGAATCCATTGAAATTGTTCTAACAGTATCTTCCCCAATATGAGATTGTACCTCTAGTACCAATAAAGAACCATCAGCTTTTTTAATTTCTAATGAATCATATAATCTTGGAAGTTCTGCTCCTGATTCAAACTCAACGTCTATAACCGGACCAATAATTTGCGCAACTTTACCTGTAACCTTTGCCATTATTTAACTATTTATATTTTAGATATTTAATCTTTTTAGTTTAACCTCTTTTTTCGAAGTGCAAAGATAGTTCTTTGATTTTATTTTAAAAAAAATAATTAGAGTTTTTTAAAAAAAACAAACGCCCTAAAAATTTAGGGCGTTTGTTTTATAATCTATTTTTAACTTAAATTATGGATTAATTGTCCAAGAAGCAAAATATTGTGATCCTATTTTACCATTACCTGGTGCACTTAAATATTCTTGACCTCCTAAGTTGGCTCCACCTATTTTAAAAGTAGACTTCCATTTAGGAACCGTATAATTAATTTGAGCATCAACTACAGTTCTTGCATCTATTACAGCATCTACAAATGAAGATTGCCAGAAGTATTCATCACTCCAACGAACATTCACATTAAATCCTAAATTTTCTATTAGGTCAGTATTTCCAATAGAAAATTTCACTTTATTTTCTGGTGTATTAAACCCTGCTTCATAATCTGGATCACTTGCCTGATCAAAATCAAATTTAGCATATGTATAACTTAAACCTAAACTATAATTTCCAGCAACTTTGGTTGAAACCCCAATACTACCTCCATAAGAGGTAATATCAGCAGTTGAATTTGTATACACTTGAAATGGTTGCCAATCACCATTACCAATTGCAATTAATGCTGCTGGAGTTGGACCTCCCAATTGTGCCGGTAGTGGAACAATGTCAGAAAAATCAACTTTCCCATAATGTGGTACCACAACTGTTTTATTTCCAATAAAATCTTCGTATTTGTTATAGTAAGCACTTGCATCTAAAGAAAGTCTACCAAATCCTGCTCTGTATCCAATTTCATAAGCAGTAACTTTTTCAGGTTTTACATAATCAAAATTACCAGCTTTTAATAATTCTGGGTTTATAGTACCATCTTCAGCACTTGCGCCAAATGCACGAAGAGATGCTAATGTAAAAGCATTTTCATACGCAGACCTACCGCTTAATTGTACTGTATCAGGAAACCCTAATTGTTGTGCTGTTCCGCTATTAGGTTTTGGATTAGAAGTATATCTATCCAAGTTGTCTGGTGCAGAACCGACTAAAATAGCTTGTGAGGCATCTAAACCGATATACTGGTCTTGTGTTGTTGGGTTTCTAAATCCTGTTTGGAAAGACGCTCTTAAGTTTCTAGTTTTTCCTTCTCCCAATGAATAAGATAATGAAATTCTAGGTGATACATTTCCATCAAAGTTTTTAGCTTTGTCATAACGAATAGAACCTGTAAATTTTAATCTGTCATCTAAATATTTCTTTTGAATTTGTGTATACATACCATATTCATTATAATCAATTGCACCGTCATAATCTGTAAAAATGGTTCCACTAGAGTTTAAAGAATATATTCTATAAGAACCACCTACTTGAATATCTGCAAAATCAACTAACTTATGAAAGTTATAATTAGCATCTGCATGATATATTCTTGTATTATCCTGAAATTTAGCACCTGTTTCTAAATCCGGATCTGAAGCAACAGCATTTAATGCTGCTTTAAATTCTGGAGTACCTGGTTGTAATGTAACAGTTGCATCAGAATTTTGTCTAGCAACTGCATGTGCAACCGAACTATCTCCTCCTGTAACGCCAGGAATTTGTCCAGTAATCGCACCTAAATAAGTTGGAACATAAACGCCAAACCATTCTGTAGCAGATGCTTTATTCATATTAATACCTGCAAAACGCATATCATAAGAATCTCCAGCATCTTCGTCTGTCATATAAGCTCTAACAAAAAAGTCGTCATTTCTAACTTCAATTTTGTGTTGTTGCATAAAAAAGTTTTTAATATTATATCTATTTGCTCCTTGGTAAATAGTATTTCCTTGTCCAAATTTGGCATTGTAAATAATTTCTAAATCATCTTCAAAAGGCTTATAATGGAAAGCTATATCTACTTTAGCGCTTTCGGCTTGATAGTCAGTTAAATCTCTTTCTTTATAACCTGTACGAGAAACCGTTTCAGTTTTAAGTCCTAGAGCATCTGCAACTTGAGCTGGTATTCCATTTGCAATAGCAATACCCCTAAAATCTAATGGAATTGCAACTTCATCCCCATATACATTTAATCTATCAAATGCGGTTTGTCCTGTTTCAGATATTATAGTGGTAGATTCTCCTGGTGCACTATTAAGATGATCATAATCTTTATAATCTGTTGCATACCATTCAGTTCCTTTTAAGAAAGAAAAAGAAGCTTTCGCTGCAAACTTATCACTAAATTTATGGGCAAGTCTAATTCCGGCATCTACAAAATTATTATCTCCAGCATCTTCAGATGAAGTTATTCCAGTTTTACCATAAACACTTACCCCTTCAGAATCAAAAGGATTTCTACTTGTCATAAATAAAATTCCGTTAAAAGCATTTGCACCATATAATGCAGAAGACGCTCCTGGAAGTAATTCTACCGTATTTACATCTAATTCAGACATTCCTAAAAGGTTCCCTAAATTAAAATTAAGAGCTGGTGAAGAATTATCCATACCATCAACCAATTGCATAAAACGAGTATTTGCGAACGTCGCAAAACCTCTTGTATTGATAGATTTAAAGGTTAAACTATTTGTATTAACATCTACCCCTTTTAAATTTTCTAAACCGTCATAAAAAGTAGGCGAAGAGGTGTTTTTAATTGCTCTTATATCCATCCTTTCAATAGTAACTGGCGACTCCAAAATACGTTCAGGAGTTCTAGATGCTGAAACAACAATTTCATCTAACGCCGTAGCAGACTCATCTAAGGCAATATTTAATTCTTGATTATTTTGTGTAATTTCAACTTCTGCTGAAGAATAACCAATTAATGAAACCTCAATTGAGAAAGGCGGGTTTTGGGCAATTTTCAATGAAAAGTTCCCATCAAAATCAGTTGTAGTTCCAATAGATTTTCCTACAACTTTAATATTGGCGCCTGGAATAGGTTGACCAGTTTTAGCCTCTTTTACAGTACCTGAAACTGATGTTTGAGCAATCATCACAGATCCAATAAAAAGAGCAACAAAAAAACTTAATAATTTCTTCATAATTTCTTTATATAATATTGATTAACATGGTCGCAAAATACAATTTTTTTCTAATTATTTGTAAAACAGGCAATAAAAAAAAACATATTATCAATTTATTGCCATAAATAATTGTGAATATGATATTTATCATTAAAAATAATAATTCTAATACTATTTCATTAAATAGCTCCAAATTTCGATTTAAAGAATCAAATAATTACTCATACTATTGATTGTCAGATTATTAATTTAACAAGAATATTAAATTGTATTCTAATAAAATATTAACGCTAAAAATGCTTTTTAAATTTTTATTCTTATTAATAACTGTTTAAATGGTTATTAATAAGAATAAAAAATTACGGGCATTAACTTATTAGAATTTCAATAAATTTAATATTCTATTTATAATCTAATTTTAAATTTCCTATTTTTGCAGCCAACTAAAAACTAACTATTATGATCAAAATGATTCATTCTTATTGGGCCTACCTAGTATTAATTGTATTAATTCTTGCCGTTGTAAACGCAATTTTAGGTTTAACTTCAAAGAAAAAATTTGAAGCAAAAGATGTACGAATTTCTTTATTTGCATTAATTGCTTCTCATATTCAATTAATTATAGGTTTTATATCCTATTACATGTCTTCATTTTATGAAACTATGCGTGGCATTGGAATGGGTGAGGTTATGAAAAACAGTGAACTAAGAAAATTATTAGTTGAACACCCATTAATGATGATCATTTCAATTATATTAATAACAATTGGATTCTCAAAACACAAAAAGAAAACTACAGATTTAGCGAAATTTAAAACAATTAGTATTTTTTATACAATTGCGCTAATAATAATCCTTGGCATGATTCCTTGGAATTTATGGTTTTCTAATTAATTTTAATAATCTATCCTAAGTTAAAACGCTTGGGATTTTTTTATGAAAAAAGTATTATCATATATATTGTCTTCCATTTTCTACCTTTTTTATGGAATTTTATTACTCATTTTTCATGGACTACAATGGCTTGGTTTTAACCTTGGAAAATATAAAGGTCATAAATTAGCTGTAGATTTAATGAATTGCACGCTTACTTATCTTCTTTATATTTTAGGAACCAGCATAAAATTTATTAATGAACATCCCATTCCAAAGGGTGTGCCCTTAATTATTGTTTCTAATCATCAAAGTATGCATGATATATGTCCTATTGCTTGTTATTTAAAGAAACAGCATCCAAAATTTATATCTAAAATTGAGTTGGGAAAAGGAATTCCAGCTGTTTCTTACAATTTAACACATGGTGGTTCTGTATTGATAGACAGAAAAGATCCTCGTCAATCTTTAGCTGCAATTAGAGATTTTGGAAAATACATAGAAAAAAACAACTACGCTGCTGTAATTTATCCTGAAGGAACAAGAAGCAAAGACGGGAATCCAAAAAGGTTTTCTGAAAATGGATTAAAAATGCTTACCAAATTTGCACCATCTGCATATGTAATTCCTGTAACAATAAATAATTGTTGGAAACTTAATAAATTTGGAATGTTCCCTTTAGAAATAGGTGTAAAAGTCACTTTTAAACTTCACAAACCTATTAAAGCAGACTCCATGGAATTTGTTAAACTTTTTGAAAAAGTTGAAAATACCATAAAAAATGCCGTAGTTTAGCGACTTACTACTAAAAAAAATTAAATGTCGTTACACAATATCCGGTTAGAAGTGATGCTAACCTTAGAAAAGAATATTGATACTTTTGTAGAAAAATTCTTAATAACTCCTGAAAAAATTTGGCAACCTACCGATTTTCTTCCAAATTCTCAAAGTGATTCATTTATTGAAGAGGTGAAAGAAATTAGAGAATTATCTAAAGAATTAGATGATGATTTTTGGACAGTATTAGTTGGAGATACCATTACTGAAGAAGCGCTACCAACTTACGAATCCTGGTTATTAGACGTTGAAGGAATTTCACAACATTCCAAAGACGGTGGAGACAATGGCTGGGCAAAATGGATTAGATCTTGGACTGGAGAAGAAAATAGACATGGTGATGTGTTAAACAAATACATGTATCTTTCTGGCAGAGTTAATATGCGTGAAGTTGAAATAACAACACAACATTTAATAAGTGATGGGTTTGATATTGGTACTGCTCGTGATCCTTATAAAAACTTTGTTTACACCAGTTTTCAAGAATTAGCTACTTATGTTTCCCATAATAATGTTGCAAAAATTGCACGTAAAAACGGACATAAATTATTAGCTAAAATGTCTAAAATTATTGCTGGTGATGAAATGCGTCACCATTTAGCATATACCGAATTTGTTCGTCAAATTTTTCAACACGATCCAAGTGAAATGATGTTGGCTTTTCAACATATGATGAAACACAAAATTGTAATGCCTGCATTGTATTTAAGACATTCACATGAAGAAAAAGGAACACTGTTCGATCAGTTTTCAGCAGTTGCACAACGTGCTGGTGTTTATACTGGTTTTGACTATGTTGATATAATTAAAAAATTAAATGCTGCCTGGGAAATTGATAAAATTACTGGTTTAACTGCTGAAGCAGAAAAAGCCAGAGATTATTTAATGAAATTACCTGAAAGAATGTATCGTATTACAGAGCGAATTGTAATTCCTGATACTAAATATAATTTTAAATGGTTAAATCCATTAACTTAAAAGTTTAATGATTGTCAAACTGAGCTTGTGGAAGTTTCAAATATTTCGACAAGCTTAATTTGACTTTCTATTATAAATTTATTGTCATTTTATTTTAAAAGTATCTTTATCGCTTAAAAAGTTTAATTTATTTCTTGTTTCAGAAATATGATTCTTTTCTAAAATAGCAATTATAGTCTCTTCCTTATTTGGTATAGCTTTTACTACTTCTTCACCTAAACAATTATAAATAGCACAATGCCCAGGATATTCTAAATTATTTTCATCTTTCCCTACTCTATTCACACCAATTGTATAGCACATATTTTCTATTGAACGTGCTTTTAATAAAGTGTCCCAAGCTGAGATTCTTGGTTTTGGCCAATTGGCAACATACATTAGTAAATCGTACTCTTCAACATTTCGTGCCCAAACAGGAAAACGTAAATCGTAGCAAACTAACGGACATATTTTCCATCCTTTATATTCAATTATCTTTTTCACTTCTCCTTGCGTATATACCGTATGTTCTCCTGCCAACGTAAATAAATGCCGCTTGTTATAATATTCAATTTTTCCACACGGATGAATAAATAAAAACCGATTGTAATACTTATTATTTTCTGAAATAATTACACTTCCAGCAATTGCAGTATTTTTTTTTGAAGCTATTTTTTGCATCCACTCAACTGTATCACCAATCATATATTCAGCAATCTTTTGAGGCTGCATACTAAATCCAGTGGTAAACATTTCTGGTAAAACAATTAAATCAACTGGTTCAGATATTGCATTAATTTTTTTTGAAAAATTGATCCGATTTTGTTCAGCATTTTGCCAAATTAAATCCGCTTGAATTAGAGCTATTTTTAAATGTTGCATAATATTTCTGCTGCTTTGTTAATGGTTTCATCTTTTTTTGCAAAACAAAAACGCAAAACTTTAGTATCTAATTTATTTTCATTAAACACAGATATTGGTATTGCAGCTATTTTGTTCTCTTTTGTTAATCTAATTGCAAAATCAAAGTCATTTTCATCTGTAATATTTTTAAAGTTTAACAACTGAAAATAAGTTCCTTTAGAAGGAGTAAATTCAAAACGTGAATCTTTTATTAAACTTAAAAACAAATCTCTTTTTTGTTGATAAAATGCACCCAATTCTAAATAATTATTTGGCGTTTTTAAATATTCTGCCAAAGCAACTTGTGTTGGATGATTTACACTAAACACATTAAATTGATGCACTTTTCTAAATTCAGCCATTAAATTTTTGGGTGCTAAACAATACCCTACTTTCCAACCTGTATTATGAAATGTTTTTCCAAATGAAGCCGTAATAAAAGCTCTCTCTGCTAATGCAGGAAATAAAGCTGCAGTTTGGTGTATTTCTCCATCAAAAATAATATGTTCATAAACCTCATCGCTTAACAATAAAATATTGGTGTCCTTTAATATATTTTCTAATTGCAGCATATCTATTGCCGATAATATTTTCCCTGAAGGATTATGAGGTGTGTTAATTATAATCATTCTAGTCTTGCTAGAAATCAAGCTTCTAACCAACTCCCAATCAATATTAAAATCTTCTGGATTTAATTGAACTGCAATTGCTTTCCCTCCAAAAAGTTCAATTGTTGGTTCATAACAATCATAAGCTGGCTTAAAAATTAGAACTTCATCATCTTTTTTAATAGTGGCAGCTATTGCAGTAAAAATTGCCTGAGTCGCACCAGCAGTAATAGTAATTTCAGATTCCGGATTATAAGAAACACCATATAAATTTTCCATTTTTTTTGAAATCTCTCTTCGCAAACTAAAAATTCCAGGCATTGGTGCATATTGATTTTTTCCAGTTAACATTGCTTTATTCACTAATTGAATTAGCTTTTTATCACTATCAAAATCAGGAAAACCTTGTGATAAGTTAATCGCTTTTTGCTCGTTCGCTAAAGTACTCATAATAGAAAATATGGAAGTTGGAACTGCTGGTAATTTTGATTGGATTTTAGACCGATATGTAGGCATCTCTATTTTGAAATTAGGTTTTAAATTTACTAAAACTTAACTTCATAAAATAAAAAAACCTGTTTCATTTCTGAAACAGGTTTTTTGTTTATAATAATATTGATACTAATTAGCTCTTTTATATTTAAAAGAGAATACATTATTAGTATTTAATTTCATTCTCACTATATTTTTGTTATTATCAAAATTATATTCAAAATTTTCAAAATCAGAATTACCAAATGAAGTTGTTGGAACGCCATTATTACCAAATTTAATATTAAAAGCGTGTGATAGTATAAGATCAAGATCCCCAAAAGTATTTACATAAACTGGAAAAGGAAAATGATTAGATATAGTATACTTATTAAATGTAATGGTCTTTGGGGTGATACTACCAATCTTCTCATAGATTTCAACCAACTGATTTTCATTATTGTAGGTGAAATTAAAAGTATTTGGATTTGAAATACTATACCAAACTTCTTTTAAAGTTATCATATTATCGTTATTATAGTAAAAAACAATTTGATAAGGTTGGTCCCATCCTTTTACTGTTATCTTTCCGTTTTCTTTAGTAACTTCTAACTCATGAAATGAACCATCCGCCCCTTCATTTCTAATTGAAGTTAGCTCATTTAAATCATTATATTTAAATAATGTCCTACTAATATCACTTACATTATATTTTGTAAACTTTTAATTAAAAACAATCTATCCTCTGAATCATATTCAATTTCACTAACATAAGTGATATCATCTGTAACTCCGTCGTGATGATTAATTTCAGCAATTAAATATTTAGTTTGTATTAAATCCTCATTATTTTTTGAGCATGAAAAAAATAGCAATATTAAGAATAAACTAAAACAAAATTTTAATCTTTTCATAGTCTATATTATTTTTCTACATATTTAAATCTATAACCTCCATCATATTCTGTAATATTGTCAACATCACTGAAGGTTTTCAATTCACTAACATTACCATTGTTATCAACGTCATATTCAAAATAACCATAATCCCAAGTTGATGGTTTTCCAAGACCATTAAATTTTAAATTAAAAGCGTACATTATTATAAAATCTTCAGTTGGAAATACATAATGAAATTGAAAAGGCTTACTCTTATCAAAATCCATAAATAGCCTAGTATACATTACTTCTCCATCTACACCACTTTCAACTTTAGCCAATTGATCCTCATTATTAAGTAAATAATTACTGAAATTTGTATTAAATCCTATAAAAACATCTTCAGTTTTAGTGATGAAACCATCCAAATCATAATAATAGTTTTTAATATCAGCGCCAAAATTATATAGTGAAACCTTTCCTTCTTCGTGAGTTATTAAATACTCATCTTGATGCTGTGCAGTATTTTTAACTACTTTAATTCTTTCAAGCATTCCATTTGAATCATAAATTAACCTGTTTTCAATTTTATAATAAGTATCTCGAGGATTATATTGAGTTACACTTATAAGTTTTTGATTTTCATCATATTCATAATCCCAAGTATTGTCAACACCATCAAAATCGATTTGGGTATGATCTATAGATGATACTTGAGTAATTAAATACTCCTTTTTGTTTTCGGTACTTTCTGTTCCTTCATTATCAGAACAAGAGAATAAAATACTAACAATAAATAAAATAGGAATTCTTAAATAATAATTTTTCATAGCTTTTTAAATTTTTTATAAAATTATCAATTCTATACCAATAAAAAAGCCTATTTCTTATTTGAAATAGGCTTTTTTATTGAATTTATATTAAGTCTAAATAATACTAGCCTTTAAATATTCACGATTCATACGTGCAATGTTTTCTAATGAAATTCCTTTAGGACATTCTACTTCACAAGCTCCAGTATTTGTACAGTTACCAAAACCTTCTTCATCCATTTGTTTCACCATATTTCTAACACGGTCTGCAGCTTCAACCTTACCTTGTGGTAATAACGCAAACTGAGATACTTTTGCAGAAACAAATAACATTGCTGAAGAGTTTTTACAACTAGCAACACAAGCTCCAC
The DNA here is from genome assembly GCF_900188355.1 of Lutibacter flavus. Classification (GTDB taxonomy): domain Bacteria; phylum Bacteroidota; class Bacteroidia; order Flavobacteriales; family Flavobacteriaceae; genus Lutibacter; species Lutibacter flavus. Next base: position 43,041 of record NZ_FZNX01000004.1, on the reverse strand, counting down.
AACCAATACAAGCAGCAGCATCCATCGATAAATCTGCATTCAATTTTGAAATAGGAATTGCATTTGCATCTTGTGTATTACCTGAAGTGTTTACAGAAATGTAACCACCTGCTTGTTGAATACGCTCAAAAGCCATTCTATCCACAATTAAATCCTTAATTACAGGAAATGCTTTAGCTCTCCATGGTTCAATATAAATAGTATCACCATCTTTAAAAGTACGCATATGCAACTGACAAGTAGTAATACCTCTATCTGGTCCGTGAGGTTCACCATTAATATGTAATGAACACATACCACAAATACCTTCTCTACAATCGTGATCAAAAGCAATTGGCACTTCATTGTTAGCAACTAAACTTTCGTTTAATATGTCCATCATTTCTAAGAAAGACATGTGCTCTGAAATATCAGTTACTTTATATTCGACCATTTGACCTTTATCTTGTGGCCCTTTTTGTCTCCAAATTTTTAACGTTAAATTCATAATCTTTCTTATTTGTATGAACGAGTTTTTAATTCGATATCTTTAAATTCTAATTCTTCTTTATGTAAAATTGCTTCACTTGGTTTACCAGTGTATTCCCAAGCTGCTACATACGCGTAATTTTTATCATCACGCAATGCTTCTCCATCTTCAGTAACATACTCTTCACGGAAATGACCTCCACAAGATTCGTTTCTGTTTAAAGCATCTTTTGCAAACAATTCACCTAACTCTAAGAAATCAGCAACTCTTCCAGCTTTTTCTAATTCAACATTCATTTCATTTAAATCCCCAGGAACTTTTACGTTTTTCCAGAAATCTTCACGAATATCTTGAATTTCTTTGATAGCTTCTTTTAAGTGCTTCTCATTACGAGCCATTCCTACTTTATTCCACATAACTAAACCTAGCTTTTTATGGAAATAATCTACAGAATGTGTTCCTTTATTATTGATAAAGAATTCTAATTTTTCTTTAATTTCTTTTTCAGCTTCATCAAACTCTTTAGTGTCTGTTGGAATTTTACCTGTTCTAATATCATGAGATAAATAAGCTCCAATAGTATACGGCAATACAAAATAACCATCAGCCAAACCTTGCATTAATGCAGAAGCTCCTAAACGGTTCGCACCGTGATCAGAGAAGTTAGCTTCACCAATACAATATAAACCATCAACAGTTGTCATTAAGTTATAATCAACCCAAACACCACCCATTGTGTAGTGCGTTGCAGGATAAATCATCATAGGTGTTTTGTATGGATTCTCAGCGATGATTTTCTCATACATTTGGAATAAGTTTCCGTATTTAGCTTCAATAACAGCTTCACCTAATTCAGTAATAACTTCTTTAGAAGCATTATCAATTCCTTTAATTTTTGCTTGCTCTGAACCATAACGGTTTATTGCAGAAGCAAAATCTAAATATACAGCTTCACCTGTTGCGTTTACACCAAAACCAGCATCACAACGTTCTTTTGCAGCTCTTGATGCAACATCACGTGGTACTAAGTTACCATAAGCAGGGTATCTTCTTTCTAAATAGTAATCTCTATTTTCTTCAGCAATTTCAGTTGGCTTTAATTTACCTTCTTGAATTGCCTTAGCATCTTCCATTTTTGCAGGTACCCAAATTCTACCATCATTACGTAATGATTCAGACATTAACGTTAATTTAGATTGGTAATCTCCTGAACGTGGAATACACGTTGGGTGAATTTGTGTCATACAAGGATTAGCAAAGAATGCTCCTTTTTTATGAATTTTCCAGGCTGCAGTTGCATTAGATCCCATTGCGTTTGTAGATAAGAAATATACATTTCCGTAACCACCAGTTGCAATAACTACTGCATGCGCTGAATGGCGCTCAATTTCACCAGTAATTAAATCACGTGCAATAATACCTCTTGCTTTACCATCAATTTTTACAACGTCTAACATTTCGTGACGATTGAACATTTCAATCTTTCCACGAGCAATTTGACGGTTCATTGCAGAATAACATCCTAATAATAATTGTTGTCCTGTTTGTCCTTTCGCGTAAAAAGTACGAGATACTAAAACACCGCCAAACGAACGGTTATCCAATAATCCACCATAATCACGTGCAAAAGGAACCCCTTGCGCCACACATTGATCAATAATAGCTCCAGACACCTCAGCTAAACGGAATACGTTTGCTTCACGTGAACGGTAATCTCCACCTTTTACTGTATCGTAAAATAAACGATAGTTAGAATCACCATCGTTTTGATAATTTTTTGATGCGTTAATCCCTCCTTGTGCTGCAATTGAATGCGCTCTACGTGGAGAATCTTGATAAGCAAATGCTTTTACGTTATATCCTAATTCTGCTAACGATGCCGCTGCAGAACCTCCTGCTAAACCAGTTCCTACAACAATAATATCAATATTACGTTTGTTCGCTGGATTTACAAGATCTACGTTTTCTTTATAAACTGTCCATTTATCTTTAATTGGACCTTGAGGTACTTTTGAATTTAAAGTAGTCATATTCTTCTAAGATTAATGGTTAAAATGGTGACACAATGCAATAATGATAAATCCTAGAGGAATTACTATTGAATAAATAGTTCCTAAATTTTTCACGCATTTTGTGTATTTATTGTTAAAACCCATTGATTGAAATGCTGATTGAAAACCATGTGCCAAATGCAAGCCTAAGAAAATAAATGCTACTACATATGCACCAACTCTTAACGGATTTACAAATTTGTGTTGTAGTTCTTCGAAATAACGATAACCTTCTTCTCCAGGTAAAACACCACTCATATCACCTAAGATATATTTAGTGTTAATTTCTGGAATCCAAAAATCGATAAAGTGCAATACAATAAATGCTAAAATAGCAGCACCGCTGTAAACCATGTTTCTTGATATCCAAGAAGCACTTGCAGCACCATTAAATTTCGCATATTTTACATTTCTTGCTCTTTTATTCCTTAGTTCCAAAACAAATCCCATTACAAAATGAAATACAACTCCAAATATTAATACAGGTTGCATAGCAAACTGAATTAAAGGATTTGTACCCATAAAATGTGACATTTCATTAAAAACGTCCTCACTAAATAATGAAGTTAAATTAACCGCTAAATGAATAACTAAGAAAATGATAAGGAAAAGTGCTGACAAAGCCATAGCTACTTTCCTTGCAATTGATGATGATAAAACGCTCATTTTTTATTCTTTTTTTAAAGAAGCAAATATAACATTTTCATTTTTTGTATTAAAAGATAAATTGACCTTATTGTTTATTTAGAATGATTATAAAAAGAAATTCTTTGATAAGCTATTCTAAAAAATTATAAATTAGTAGATTCTAAAATTCTCAAACAATCAATCATGAAAAAATTATCACTATTATTTTTAGTGTTTTCAATTTCACTTTCATCTCAACAAATTGATTTCGAAAAATTAAAAAATATAAAAACCAGATCTATTGGTCCAGCTGGAATGAGCGGAAGGGTTACTGCTATTGATGTAGTTAATAAAAGTCCCGAAATAATTTATGCCGGAACAGCTTCCGGAGGCTTGTGGAAATCTGAAAGTGGTGGTGTTGATTGGACTCCTATTTTTGATAAACAAAATAATCTCTCAATTGGTGCCGTTGCAATTCAACAGAGTAATTCCGATGTTGTTTGGGCGGGAACTGGCGAAGGAAATCCTCGAAATAGTTTAACAGGAGGTTATGGACTTTATAAAAGCTTGGATGCTGGTAAGACCTGGAAGTCCGTAGGATTAGAAAAAACCAGAAATATTCATAGAATAATTATTGATAAAGACAATCCAAATACAGTTTATGTTGGCGCAATTGGATCTCCTTGGGGCGAACATCCGGAGCGTGGTGTTTTTAAAACAACTGATGGCGGTAAAACCTGGAGCAACTCTTTATTTGTAAATAACAAAACTGGTTGTGCAGATTTAGTAGTTGACCCAACTAACCCAAATAAACTAATTGCTTCTATGTGGGAACATAGACGCAAACCTTGGACTTTTAACTCTGGTGGAGAAGGCTCTGGGATTTACATTACTTATGATGGTGGTGATAATTGGAAAAAATTAAGTGATAAAGATGGTTTGCCAAAAGGAAATTTAGGTAGAATCGGACTAGCAATTGCACCAAGTAATCCAAAATTTATTTATGCATTAGTAGAAGCTAAAAAAAATGCACTTTATAAATCTGAAGATGGCGGGATTAAATGGAAAATGATAAATGACAAATCAAGTGGAAGAGGCTCTGGAGGAATTGGAAACAGACCTTTTTATTATTCAGACATTCATGTAGATTCAAAAAACGAAAACCGAATTTATTCAGTATTTACCTATATAAATGTAAGTGACGATGGCGGAAAATCCTTTACTCAATTAATGCCTGCTTATGGAACATCTGTTGGGGTCCACCCAGATCATCACGCCTGGTGGATTCATCCTGAAGATCCAAATTATATGATTGACGGAAACGATGGTGGTTTAAATATTACACGTGATAAAGGTAAAACTTGGCGTTTTGCTGAAAATATCCCTGTCGCTCAATTTTACCATATTAGTGTTGATAATGAATTTCCATATAATGTTTATGGCGGATTACAAGATAACGGCTCTTGGGTTGGACCAGCATACGTATTAAAAGATCAAGGAATACGTAATTCCTATTGGCAAGAATTAATGTTTGGGGATGGTTTTGATGTAGTTCCAGATCCAAAAGATGCAAGATTTGGTTATGCAATGTCTCAACAAGGTAATGTTGGAAGATATGATAGAGTTACTGGAAATGCAAAAGGAATTAGACCTACACATCCAGATGCTGATGTAAAACTAAGATTCAATTGGAATTCTGCTATTTCAATGAATCCTATTGATAATGAGACTATTTATTTTGGAAGTCAGTTTGTACACAAGTCAATAGACAAAGGACATATCTGGGAAATTATCTCACCGGATTTAACAACAAATAACCCGGATAAGCAGAAACAACATGAAAGTGGCGGAATTACTATGGATGCTACAGGTGCAGAAAATCATTGTACAATTTTAGCCATTGAACCAAGTACATTTGATGAAAACTTAATTTGGGCTGGTACAGATGATGGAAATATTCAATTAACTCAAGATGGCGGAAAAACTTGGGAAAATGTTTCAAAAAACATTAAAGGAATGCCAGAAGGAAGTTGGGTTGCGCAAATTAGAGCTTCAAAATTTAACAAAGGAGAAGCTTATGTAGTTGTTAATAATTACCGTCAATTCGATTTTAATCCTTATTTATACAGAACACGTGATTTTGGTAAAACCTGGGTAAATTTATTAGAAGGGAAAGATGAAACTTTTGGATACGCCCTTTCCGTAATTCAAGATCTAGAAGAAACTAATTTGTTGTTTTTAGGTACCGAATACGGATTGCATATTAGTATTGATGAAGGTAAAACCTGGACAAAATGGAATAATAGTTTTCCAAATGTTTCTACAATGGATTTAGCAATTCATCCTCGTGAGCACGATTTAATAATTGGTACTTTTGGTAGAGCAGTTTATATTTTGGATGATATTAGACCACTTAGAGCACTCGCAAAAGAAGGAAAAGAAGTATTGGACAAAACTTTGTATTTATTTACTCCTCCTGCTGCATTTCTAACTCAAACACAACAACCATCAGGAACCAGGTTTGGAGCTAATGCCATTTATAATGGTGAAAATAGAGCTCAAGGTGCAATGATAACGTATAGCATTAACAATCCTGAACATAAAAAAGAAACTAAAACTGCTTCAAAAAAAGAAAAAAAATCGAAAAAAGCAGCAAAAACTGTTGAAGCAAAATCAGAAAAACCTGCTGTAAAATATGATTCAATTATTTTTCAAGTCTTTAATGATAAAAATGAATTAATTCGTACAATAAAAAGAAAAGCTCCTGAAGAAAATGGCGTTCACAGAATGTATTGGTATTTAGGTGAAAAAGGAAAACAAAGACCATCTAGAAGAAAAGCACGTGAAAATGCTCAAGAAAGAAGAGGGGTTACAGTTTTACCTGGTTCATATAAAATTAAACTTCATTACGGAAATCAAACAGCGGAAGAAAAAATAGAAGTTGCTTACGATCCAAGAGTTGAAATGCCTTTTGAAGTTTTAAAAAATCAATATGATATGCTAAAACAACTTGAAGATAAAATGGATGTTGCAGGAAAAGCAACCCAAAGGTTATTAGCTTCAAAAGAAATTGTTTCAGACTACCAAAAAAGGATTAAAGCTCAAAAGAATAAAGAAAAATACAAGGACATACTTAAATCTCATACAGAAGTTTTAAAGAGAATAGATGGTTTACTTGACGAAATGCTTGGCAAAGAAGATAAACGCCAAGGAATTACTGCAACAGAATTCCCTAGTAATGTTTCTTATTTATATTCAGCAAGCAGATATATTAGATCTTTATTACAAAATCCTGGCACAACTGAAACAACCTTAATGAAAAATGCAGATGAAAAAGTAGGTGCTGTAATTTCAAAAATTAACGAATTCTATAAAACAGATTGGGTAAATTATAAAACATCAGTTGAAAAATTATCACTTTCTCCTTTTGAAGAATTAGAAGAATTGAAATATTAAAAAGTTGGTTTCATATATTTAAATCATATTCAGCTTGTCGAAGTTTATTTTCTTTTAATAATGATATTTCGACAAGCTGAATATGACAAAAATGTTTACAATTTAATTTTGGAGTAAATAATGCTTGTAATTTGAATAAACCAAACATTTTTTATTTTTCCATTTATTTAACTCTTGAATAGAGATTTGTTCATTATTACAAGTTAAATAATTTCCCTTTGTATCTTTTTTTATAACTTTTAAATCCCCTTTTTTAATGGCATTTATTATTTTATAAATAAGTCCAACATTAGATCTAGTATCGTTTTTTACTGAAAAAGTTAAACCAATTTTATTATTATATAAATCCATTTTTTTTGATGCATAGTCTGGATAAGTCCCATCTTCAAAATGCCCTTTCTTAAATGATTTATAATTATCTCTTTCATGAGCTTTACCCAAATTACGGGCAGCGTTTCTACCAATTTCCTGATGTAATTTAGCCATCCAATATGCGTGTCTAAAAGCATCTACTTGTCCTCCAGAACCATCTTTATCTAACAAATTGGTTTCAGCAATTGAATCAGTTATTTTTATTGCTTCTTTTGAAATTAACAATGCTTTTTTAGCTTTAAACGGATGTAATAAAACCCATGTTTTTATTGGACAAGACTCTTTCCTAAATCGTTCCCAATTTGTTTGTGCGAATAATTGATTATAAAAAATTAAGAGTAAAAGAATTATTAGATGCTTTTTCATTTTTCTATTTCACTTCAAATGGTTTTTTAACATCCCCAATTTTTATAAAATAGCTTCCTTTAGGCAAGTAAAAAACACCGTTTTGAGCTTCTTTAATCTCAATATTTTTCTTATCAAAATAACTTTTTAAACTTTTTTTGGTTACAGTTATATCGTTTTTAAACTCATTAAACCCCTTAGTTGCTTCAACCGAAAAACTATTAAGTTTAGAATTGTCTTCTGCTAAAACATCAACTTTATAATTACCTGGATTTGAAACATAATAAGAAATTGTTTGGCTTGGCTCATTTGGTTTAGACCATTTGCTCCAGCCACTTCCCCATCTTGGTGAAAATCTGATTGAAGGGATTTCAAAAATTGCAACAGCATCATTTTTAACTTTATTAAATTCCTGTAATGGAGCAATGTTTGCCTTATATATAGAACGGCCATGAGTACCGACAACCAAATCTTTCGCTTCCGATTGAATAACTAAATCGTGAACAGCAACTTTTGGAATTCCATTTGAAAATAACTGCCAGTTTTCACCTTTATCAAAAGAAACATATAACTCGTTATCTGTTCCTAAATATAAAACATTCTCATCTGCAGGATCTTCTTTAATTACGTTTACAGCATAATTAGGTAGCTGATTTCCAATGCTTTTCCAATTGGCACCTTTGTCTTCACTTAAAAAAACATAAGGCTTAAAATTATCATCTCTATAACCGTTTAAAGTAACATAAACTCTGTCTTTTTCATGCTGAGAAGCAATTATTCTAGAAACCCAAAGCCCTTGAGGTAAATCATTTGAAATTCTATTCCAAGTAGCACCACTATTTTCGGTAATATTTATATATCCATCATCACTTCCAACATAAATAAAACCAAATTGAAAAGGACTTTCAGAAATTGTTGTTAAGGTTCCATAGGGTACATTTCCTTTTTTACCTCCTGTTGTTAAATCATTTGAAATAACGTCAAAAGTTACTCCTTTATCCATTGAACGCAATAATTTATTGGCGCCCATATATAAAATATCTTGATTATGAGAAGATAACAATATTGGTGTTTGCCAATTATAACGGTATGGTGAATCACCTAATTCGTGTTTTGGATGAATCCTTAAATAATCATCTGTTTTTAAATTAACACGATAATAATATCCAAATTGAGAACCCGAATACACTATATTATTGTCTCTGCTATCAATTTGAACCTGCATTCCATCACCTCCACCAATACTTTTATATGGATATTCTCCGCTGCTTTCCCAACGTTTTGAAGCAACGTAATTACTTGGGCCATACCAAACTCCATTATCTTGCAAACCCCCATAAACATTATATGGTTTTTGATTGTCTACATTTATATTGTAAAATTGACCAACAGCAGGAGAATTATTTTTGGTCCAATTTTCACCATCATCAAAAGTAATATTTAAACCACCGTCGTTTCCGTTAATCACATGACCTTCTAATTTGGAATTTACCCAAAGCGCCTGATGATCTGAATGCACATTTTCTTTTCCCATTGACGTAAATGTTTTTCCGCCATCATCCGATTTTAAAAGAGGAACTCCTCCAATATATATTTTATTTTCATTTGAAGTATTTACTGCAATAATTCCAAAATAATACCCATAAGAACTATAAACTCCATCTAAATAATCTTCGTGGGTTTTGCTCCAACTTTTTCCACCATCAACAGATTTATACACCTCAGCACCAATCACTTCAGAATTTAATAGCACAAAATTTGCATCTTCTAAATAAGTTGCCAAATCACTTGGAATTATCTTGTTTTTTATAATTGAGGTTTTTACCGATTTTGCTGAATGTTTTTTATCGAATCCATTATTTTTTAAATAGTCGTTAAGCATTTGATCATCTAATTTCAAAAAATCATCTTTATTCATTTTTCTGAAATCATCTTTACTTAGACCTTCTTCTTTCTTTTTTTCTTTTTCCGGCCGCATAAACTGATTGTCTAACAAAGCATAAATTGTGTTATCATTAAAAGTTGCTAACCCAATTCTACCAATACCATTTCCTGTTGGAAATCCACTTTTTTCAGTTGTAATTTTCTCCCATGTTGAACCCACATCTATACTTTTATAAATGGCTGAACCTTCTCCATTTCCAGTAAAATTCCAAGCTTTTCTATTTCTTTCCCACGAAGCAGCATACATTATTTTTGAATTTGTTGGTGAAACACTAACATCAATAATACCTGTGTTTTCATTAATAAATAAAGTATTACTCCAAGTTTTACCTCCATCAACGGTTTTAAAAATTCCGCGTTCCTCATTTGGCGTATATAAATGCCCTATAACTCCGACAACAACTTCGTTTGGATTATTTTTATTAATTATAATTCTACCGACATGCTGAGAATCTGTCAACCCAACATTTGTCCAATTTTTACCTTTATTGGTGCTTTTCAAAATTCCAATACCCGCATACGATGAACGAGAAGAATTGCTCTCTCCTGTTCCAACCCAAATAGTCTCGGTTTCCCAATGAACATCAATATCGCCTATATTTAAAGTTGGTGAATTATCTAACACTGGTATAAATGAAGTTCCGTTATTTGTTGTGTACCATAAGCCACCAGAAGCATATGCTACATAAAACTCATTTGAATTATTTGGGTTTACCGCCACATCAACAATTCTACCACTCATAATTGATGGGCCAATATTTGTAAAAGGTATGTTTTTAACTAAAGAATTTTGTGCATTTATATTTAAAGATAAAAACAGAAAACTTAATAAAAGTGCTAGGTTTTTCATTTCAAATGATTGTGTTAAGTGAAAAAAATTAATAAAATTAAAATAAGATTATCTCAAATTTAATAATAAAAATTAAAGGGAAAAACTAAACACTTTGAATTTTAAGAAACTTAAGGAGCCCCAATTATTTATTTGATTGGTGAAGCGCAAGAAATGGTGTGCTAGAATAATAATTTAAGTCTTCTATTTTTGGTCTAAATAAAATCTGCTCCAACAAATTAAGATTTTTTGCAGCCAATACGATAAGGTTAATCCCCATAGAATCTATGAAATACTCTAATGATTCTTCAAGATTTTTATTTGTCTCAGAATGAAAACTATGTTCCTCATCAATAAAATAATCATGTAATGTTTCTTTATTCCACTTTTGCTCTTTATTAAGTACTTCTTTCTTTTTACATAAATGCAAAAATTTAAGAGCAGAATCACAACAACTAACTTTGCTTATCAATTCCTCAAATAATTTAGCTTCATAAAAATTGGTGTAGTCCGTTGGAAAACCAATCTCTTCTAAACCATTAAACTTCGCTTTTTTTGGAACAACTAAAACAGAACATTTTACTTTAGTAATTACATCCTCAGATATGGAGTTTTTATTTAATTTTCCTTTTAATGACATATCATCAGCTCCAATTACAATTAAATCTATATCCTTATCTTTAACTTGTTTTCTAGTTGCTTCAATAATATTATCATCTTCAATAACTGGATAAAAATGATGTCCATTTTTTAGAGTTAAGGAATCAATTCTTTTAATTAATTTATCAAACTCTCTTTTTACATCTCGTTTATTTCTAACATGAACCAATTCTAATTGATTATAACCAGTTTCCTGAATTTCATTTTCATCTCTAATGCCTGCATTGAGAACAAAAAAATTACAACGCTCTTTTTGAAATAAACCAAGTGCGTATAAAATTGAATTCCAAGATTTCTCAGAAAAATCCGTTAAAATTAATATGTTTTTCATCCTATTTATTAATAGTACAAAAATATATAATGTAGTATTAATAATAAATGACATAAATCAGTGAAATGTTGTATTCACCAAGTTACTTTGAATAATTCTTTATAAAAAAGTTAATAAATAGACTCTAACCTTTCAATATCAACAATTCTAATATTTCTTCCTTCAATTTCAATTACTCCTTCTTTTTTTAAATCGGTTAAAGTCCGTATCAAACTTTCAGTTGCAATTCCTGCAACGCTTGCGAGATCACGACGAGAAATATTAATACTTGTTGAAGGTTTATGTCGCATCTTATTTGCAAATTTTAAAATGGTTTTAGCTGTTTTTCTTCGCATAGAGCCAAAGGCCATTTGTAATAATTGATCTTTTACTTCATACAAATGTTCATTAATTAAATGAAGAATATTTAAAGAAAGGTTGAAATTATTTTGCAATATTTCTTGTACAATCTTTTTTGGAACGACCATTACCTCAGCTTTTTCCATTGTAATTGCCGACTCATAATTTCTTGAATGATCAAAAATTGCTGAAAACCCAAATAAATCATCATCTTTATGAATGGTCATTATTAATTCTTTTCCAAATTCGTCAATTTTAACTCCTTTAACTTTTCCTTTATAAACTAGATAAACAAAATTTGAATTTTCATTTTCCTTATAAATAAATGCTCCCTTTTTATAAACTTTGGTCTCGCCAAAGTCACAAAAATAATTTTTAAGATCTTCTATGCTTTTAATATTTTCAAAAGAATTCTCATTTTCTTCAAAAGTTTCTTCAACAATCAATTCTTCATTTAAAAGTTCCGATTTGGCCAATCTACTTTCAATTGCACTTAACAATTGTTCCTCTTCAACTGGTTTGGTTAAATAATCATCTGCACCTAGGTCCATTCCCCTTCTTATGTCTTTTATTTCTGTTTTAGCCGACATAAAAATAAATGGAATTCTCTTAGTTTTCTCATCTTCGGATAATAATTTAAATACATCATATCCATCCATTTCCGGCATCATAATATCACAAATAATCAAGTCAGGAAGCATTATTCTAGCCTGTTCCGCACCTCTTTTACCATTAGCCGCAGTCACAACTTTATAATTTTCTAATTCTAAAATTTCTGCAGTTGTTTCTCTTAATATAATATCGTCTTCTATTAGTAATATTTTTTTCATTATTTATTATTTAAGGGTAATTTTACAGTAAAAGTTGTTCCTTCATTATGTATGCTTTTAAACATTACTGAGCCGCCCAAACTTTCTAAATGTGTTTTCACAATATTTAAACCTATTCCAGTCCCTTGGTTTGTTAAAGCATTTTCTGCTCTAAAATATCGATTAAAAATATGTTTTTGATCTTTTGGTGGAATTCCAATTCCTTGATCTTTTATCTCAAATACTATAATTTTTGGGCCTGGAGTAATTTTAAAATCGATTTGAGTATTTTCAGGCGAATATTTAATTGCGTTATTTAATATATTTGAAAGTACCAATTCCAAAATTTTTTCATCTTGATATAGATCAAGATTATCTATGTTTTTTGGATATATAATATATTGTCCATTTTTTAACATTAAGTTAGCATTGTAAATAACTTCATTTACCACTTTACTCAGTTTAAAACTGCTAAATTTATAGTTAACTTTTCCGGATTCTAACCTTTCTATAGATAAAAAATCATTTAAAATTCCATCTAAATAGTGTACTTTATTTTTAATTGTAAGTAAATGTTTCTCTCTTTTATCTTGCATTTCAGTCAGTTTGTATTTTCCAACTAAAATTGCTGCATTTAAAACTCCACTCAAAGGGGTTTTAAATTCATGGGACACTAATGATAAAAATTTAGTTTTTAATTCATTAAGCTCCTTTTCTTTTTTTAAGGCACTTATTAGCTTAGATTCAGCTTTTACCCTCTTGTTAATTTCATTTTGAAGGTTTGATACTGTTTTATTCAGCTCACTAGTTCTTTCAGATATTTTTCCTTCTAACAACTTATTTAACTCAATAATTTTATCTTCAGCCCCTTTTCGTACAGTAATATCAATAACAATAGACATTACATATTTTTTATTGTTTATTTCAAACGGATTTAACCCCACCTCTACCGGAAATTTGTCTCCATTTTTTTTTGCACCATATAATTCCCTTTTATGACCCATTTGCCTGGTTGTGGGGTCCTTATAATATTTTTTAAAATGACCACCATGAGTTGGATGATAATTAGGAGGAATCAATATTTGTAATTGCTGAGTTCTTAATTCATCTTTAGCATATCCAAACATTTTTTCAGCAGCTTTATTTGTTGCTACAATTGTTTGATTTCCATCAACAACAACAACACCTTCAGAAACTGCTTCAAATAGGACATTAAAAACAAATTCGTTTTCATGAAATAAATTAGGCAAAGGAATATTTTTTTAGTTTATAGTAATTTCGAAAATACTAAATTTTTATGAATTTCAATTTTTTAAATGAAAAATTAAAACAATTCAGCAGATTAAATTGTTAATAGTCTTTAAAAACCTTAATAAGTCTTTGTCATAGAAGTTGGAACAACAATAATAAAATCTGCTTTTAATTTATTCTCTTTATTAAATTTTTTAACATTTTCCTGTTCAACTACACTTACAGAAACAATTTTTAAATTGCTATCCCCTCGGTTAAGGTACCAATTTATACCTTCATAATCATCAGAATGGTATGAACCATTATAATGAATAAACAATTTATTATTTTCTCTGTTTTTTAAAATAAAGTAGCCCATTGTTGCATCTTTAATTGCCTGAGCCTTTGGCAAATTATCACCACCATGACCACCCATCATTTCTTTCATTTTTACATATCCCGGTAAAGTTGCATCATAACTTATTGGCAAAGGAGCCATCCAAGATTTTTCTTCATCAGAAAGTTCTTCTAGAACCTCAAAACCACCTTTAAAAACTAAACTGGCAAATCTTCTAGGTACATTTGTAGCAACAAATTTTATGTTTTTTGTTTTGGCAAAATCGACTAACGGCTTATAATCTGTTGAATAATTATTCCATAGTCTGGCAACAGTATCAAATGCTTTTTGATCTATCTCACCAACTAGATATGCATTTAATTGAGACTGGTTGTCTGCCTCAAACATTTCTGCACCCATTGTTAAACTTCTTTTTTTGCTTAAATCTTTTGTAGTTTCGTATTGCAACCAGTGAACAATTGGATTGTTATGATGTTCTCCAAATAAAACAATGTCAGCTTTATTCATTTTATCGATCATTTTATTATAAGAAACCTTACTCCCTTTTGCATTGTACAATCTATAAGCTTCTTTTTTCTGTGAATAAATTACAGTTGAAAACAAAATAACAAGCAGAAATACTATTAGTTTTTGCATAAAAAATATTGATTAAATACGGTTTGGTTATAAGCAAATTTATAACTTTGTTACTAAATATGACAATAAATTTTAAATTATGAAATACTTTCCAATTAACAATCAACTTTATATTAAAAATAGAGCAAAATTTACTGCTCAAATGAAATCTAAATCAATTGCTGTTTTTAATTCAAATGATACTTTTACAACTGGTGCTGATAGTACTATGCCATTTGAACAAAGTCGTGATTTATTTTATTTAAGTGGTGCTGATCAAGAAGAAAGTATTTTATTACTTTTCCCAGATGCTATTGATCCAAATCATAGAGAAATTTTATTTTTAACTGAAACAAATGAACATATTGCTATTTGGTATGGAGCAAAATATTCTAAAGATGAAGCCATTGAGGTTTCCGGAATAAAAACTGTTTATTGGTTGTCAGAATTTAAAAAAATATTTTATGATTTAATGACTGAGGCTGAAACTGTTTATTTTAATACTAATGAACATTACAGACAATCAGTTGAAATTGAAACAAGAGAAGATCGTTTTATTAAGAAATGCAAAAACGATTTTCCTGCGCACAAATGGGAAAAAAGCGGACAGATTTTACAACAAATTAGAGGCGTAAAAGAACCTGAAGAAATCGACCAAATTCAAACTGCTTGTAAAATTACTAACAAAGGTTTTAGACGAATTTTACCATTTGTAAAACCTGGAATTATGGAATTTGAAATAGAAGCTGAATTTATGCACGAATTCTTAAGAAATCGATCAAAAGGTTTTGCTTACACTCCAATTATTGCATCAGGTTATAGCGCTTGTGTTTTACATTATATTGAAAACAATAAAGAATGTAGAGATGGAGATATGCTTTTATTGGATGTTGGAGCTGAGTACGCAAATTACTCAAGTGATATGACCAGAACAATTCCAGTAAATGGTAGATTCACTGACAGACAAAAAGAAATTTATGAGGCTGTTTTAAGAGTTAAGAATGAAGCAACAAAAATGTTAGTTCCAGGAAATTATTGGGCTGGATATCACAAAGAAGTTGGTAAAATAATGACTTCTGAATTGTTAGGTTTGGGGTTAATTTCTAAAGCCGATGTGCAAAATGAAGACCCAAATTGGCCGGCATATAAAAAATATTTTATGCACGGAACATCACATCATTTAGGTTTAGATACTCATGATTATGGCGCATTAAAAATGCCAATGGAAGCAAATATGGTATTCACTGTTGAGCCTGGAATATACATTCCTGAAGAAAAAATGGGAATTAGAATTGAAGATGATGTTGTAATCCAAAAAACAGGAGAACCAATTAATTTAATGAAAAATATTCCTGTTGAAATTGAAGAAATTGAAGAATTGATGAATTCTTAGATCCTATAAAAAATTAAAAACTCGAATCAAATGATTCGAGTTTTTTGTTATTTCTAATTTTTATTATTTTACACTAAATGTTTCTCTTAATGAAACAGGCATACCTTCCTTTGTAAAACCCTCCAAACAAATTTCATAATCTCCTTTATTATCAGATGTGAAAAAGGTGATAGATTCTTCTTTTTTATTCAAATAAAAATTAGGTTGCCAGAGTAATTGATTTCTATAATCAGGTATGCGTGCAAATTTATCAGTATTATCATAAACTTGCTTAAAATAGCTTTTTGTTTGCAATGGCTTAAATAATTTAATCATTTTTAAATTGCTTACCGAATAACTATTTTCAAAATTTCCCTCAATGGTTTCAATGGAAATAACACCCTCAAATAATTGTGATCCATAACTATATTTTTCATTTACTACATTTATTTTTTTTACTTTCTTGGCATTAAAATCCAGAAGTTTTTCATGATCTTGAATTAATTGCCCATCTAATAAAACCAAAGGTAATAAACCCGAATCATAATTTTCTTTAGTCCCAATGACACCTAAAGTATTTTTTCCTTTTTTATGCTTTATATAAATAAAATCAACAATTTCAATAATTGTTTCTTTTATTGTTGGAAACCTTGTATAATCATCTAATAAGTATTCTTTAAAACTGGAGCCATAAAATGGAGGATCTGACTCAATTTCATCAATAACATCTTTTTTAACCCCTAAATATGCGTTTTCTATTTGATTATATATACTATGCTTTAAAATTAGCTCATGCTCCTCTTTTGAAATCCGAAATTTATTAAATTTAATATCTCCATAATTTATAGATTTTTGCTTATCAAGTATTATTTCTAAGTCTTTCCCTTCATTGGTTATAACCTGAATAATTGCATCAGAACCTTCATATTCCTCATCGAGATTAAAATAGAAAACTCCCTGATTATTTGTGTTTGAAATTTTAAAAATATAATCTTTTCCAGGAATTGAAAGCGCTACTTTTATATTTGAAGCCAATTTCTTTGAGTCAATGTAACCAACTTTTCCTGAAAGCAACTCTCCCCTTACTTCTGGTAAATAAATAGGATCTTTACTATTTGAAATTTCATTTTTTGAAAACGAAGAAGTATATGTGATACTTGTAAGTAAATTAGAATTTTTTATCTGACCTTTTTTTCGAACTGAAATTGAATAGTTTCCAAAAGGTTCTTCTTCGTTTAAAGTATTTATTTTCACAATAACTTTTTCTCTGTTCTTAAAGTCACTTTTTTCGAGTTTTAACTTAATTAAATCACTGCTGTTATAACTAATTTCATTTATAAGTTTATTCTTTGATTCACTTAATTTGTTGTTTTTAATAATGTCATTTAATTCATTCTTATAAATAATTTCATTTTGATTTTCATTAAATGGATTTATTATACTTATATCATTCATAAAAAAATTAATTTCATCTCCATTTCTCATCCATTGTGTATATGCAATTATTTTATAATTTCCCGATAAAACAGATGTTGGAATGAAAAAATCTCCCTGACCAAGCCCCGAATCTAATCTAACTTTGTGTTTAAAAATTAAGTCTCTATTACTGTTTATTAATTCTACATAGGCAATTTTACTTATATCACTTTGCTTACCAGTTTTTGCATTTAAACAGTAGATTTTATATAGTAAATGCTCACCCGTGAGTAAAAATGAAGAATTAATGTGAGCAAATAATTTTTCCTGAGGTATCTCATTATACATAGAGGAGTTCTCATTTTCTACTTTTACTTGCCCATATGACAAATGATTTTCACCAAGAAGTAAAATAAAAGCTATTAAAATAAATTTTTTCATCATATTTTGTTTTAATTATTCTACCCAAAATTCAGGTGCAATATTTGTTCCCACCTTTGTACAATCTCCACATTCTACTGGGACCATGACATATGGACCTCCTGGTATTACCGGCCCAGCTGTACCATCATTGTCGTAAAAATATTTCAGACTTTCTGAATCAAGATATTCGAATAATGATTTACCATATCTCGGGTCTAATTCAGGCGCTATAAGAGTACAATCCGTTGGGTATGGTGTTGGTAATGGAATAGAAAGATCAAGATCTCTTGGATTAAAAAATATTCTTTTAGTTGATACAGATGAAACCTCAAAAAAACCAATCACTTTTTCATTTGAATTATCTTCTGAGAAAACATTACCACTAACAAATCCTGGCTGATTTTGAGAAAATAAATTTTCAGAACCAGATAAATCATTAAGTGTTTTGTAAAATGTAAATGCTTCTTGTGACTGTACATATTGCTTTAATAACATGCTATATCTATGAGAAATTAGGTAATTATCTCTAGAGATATATCTAACTGGAAACTTTGTAATTTTATCATCAACTAAATTATTTGTTTCAGTTAAAATAATTCCTTTGGAATCTATTGTATTATAACAAATTCTCTTTTGTTCATCTCTTAGAACGAAATCAAATTCATAAGGTTTTACATCAGAAATAACAACTAAATCCCACATAGACCATTTAGGAGCAACAATTTTATAAGTTTCTTCATATTCAAATCTATAATATCTCGAATTCCCATCAGGATTGTAACTGTCAACAAATATATTTACACCATTTCCATCTTCAGATTTTTCAACAGAAACTTTGTCTATTTGAGAACTGTTAGTTAATTGAGTTAGTTGTGATGCGTATGATTTCCCTTCATTTGTTATAATTTTCAATTGATAACTTCTATTATCTACAGCACTAAATTCCTCATTAGAAACATATTTACCAAGAGTAGTTTCATGAAAACTATATATATTTTGAAGGTCATCTATAATTTTAACAACTGCATTACTTTCAATAGAAGGCCCTTTTTCTTCTAGATTGAATGTTCTGGATAAATTTATTTCTTGATGTTTAAATTCATTTGAAATTGTTGCTTCAACTACTAAAGCACTCTCAAAAGTGATCGATTTAATATCGAACGGCTCTGTGCAGCTATTGAAAAAAATTCCAATAATTAAAATTGATATAATATAATATTTCTTACCCTTCATTTTTTTTACTTATTCAACCCAAAAATCAGGTGTTATATTTGTGCCTATCTCTGTGCAATCTCCACAAGCTATTTCTGTCATTATATATGGTCCTCCGTTAGGCGGATCTACTGGAGGGGCACCAGGGCCGTTTCTCGCATAAAATAGAAATCTTCCAGATTCGAGATACTCAAATAATGATAGTTCATATCTTGGGTTTAGTTGAGGAGCTGTTAAATGACAAGGTACAGGATAAGGTCTTGGATATGGAACAATTAAATCAAGATCTTTTGGACTAAAAAATATTCTCTTTGTTGATACAGATGAAACCTCAAAAAAACCAATCACTTTTTCATTGGAATTATCTTCTGAGAAAACATTTCCACTAACAAATCCTGGTTGATTTTGCGAAAGTAAACTTTCAGAACCAGATAAGTCCTCGAGTGTTTTGTAAAATGTATATGCTTCTTGTGATTGTACATATTGTTTTAATAACATGCTATATCTATGAGAAATAATATAATTATCATTATTGATATGTCTAACATGAAACTTTGTGACTTTATCATCAATTAAATTATTTGTTTCAGTTTGTATAATACCTTTGGAATAAATAGTTTTATAACAGTTTCTTTTATTTTCATCTCTAGGTACAAAATCAAATATTGTCGGATATTTTGATACTAAAACCAAATCCCTATATGACCATTTTGAGGCTATAATTTTAAAAGTTTCTTCATAAACGTATCTATAATATCTAGAATTCCCATTGGGGTTGTAACTATCTACAAATATATTTATACCTTTTCCATCTTCAGATTTTTCAGCATAAACTTTATCTATTTGAGCAGTGTTAGTTAATTGAGTTTGTTGAGATGCGTATGATTTCCCTTCATTTGTTACTATTTTTAATTGATAATTTCTATTCGCTACAGCGCCAAATTCCTCATTAGAAATATATTTACCAGGAGTAGTTTCATTAAAATTGTATATATTTTGAAGGTCATCAATAATTATAACGTCTGCATTACTTTCAGTATAAGGACCTTTTTCTTCAAGATCAAATGTTCTGGATAAATTTATTTCTTGTTGTTTTATTTCATTTGAAATTGTCGCTTCTACTACCAAAGCACTCTCAAAAGTGATGGTTTTAATATCAAATGGCGTTACACAACTATTAGTATAAATCCCAATAATTAAAATTAATATAAGATGTAATTTTCTATAATTCATAAATTATACTCCTTTATTAAAATTTAAAATTATATGTTATTGTTGGAATTGGTATAGAAAATATTGAACTTTGATAAGCCTTGATTTTACCTTTTTCAGTTACAAAAAATACAGAATAAGGGTTGTTTCTTCCTAACACATTATAAATTGAAATATTCCAAAAACTATGAGCAAATTTTTTAATTTTATGATTCCCTTCAACATTAAACCCAATATCAAATCTATAGTAATCAGGAATTCTAAATTTATTCCGATCGCTATATAATACCCGCTCTTCGCCATTATAAATATACTTTCCAATAGGATATGTAATTGGTCTACCTGTTTGGTAGGTGAAATTCGCAGAAAAACTATAACGTTTAGTTATCTTATAGTTGGTAATTAAACTCAAATCATGTGGCTTATCAAAATTTGAAGGGAAATATTCACCACTATTAACTCGTTCTTCACCAAACTCACTGTCCAATTTTACAAAAGAACGCGAATAACTATATCCTAACCAGCCATTTAACTTCCCTTTTGTTTTCTTAATTAAAAATTCAACTCCATATGCTTTTCCTTCACCTTGTAAAACTTCAGTTTCAATATTTTCATTAAGTAATAGCTCTGCTCCAACTTTGTAATCTAATATATTTTTAGATTTTTTAAAGTATCCTTCTAAACTCAGTTCATATAAATTACCGTTTAAATTTTTATAAAACCCTAAAGAATACTGCTTTGCCTGTTGCGGTTTAATATTTAAATCTGAAAGTTTCCACGTGTCAGTTGGTGAAACCGTGGTGTTGTTTGATAACGTATGTATGTATTGAAATGTACTATTAAAACTTCCTTTAATAGAAAAACTTGGTGTCAAAAAGTATCTTGCAGATGTTCTAAATTCCGGGCCTCCATAAGTTTTAGCAACTTCATTTTTAGCAAAATTCAAAGTATCTCTAACAGTACCTTCATTTCTTGGTAATCCTTTGGCATAAACTCTTTGAGAAGCTTCACCAAGTGATGAATACAATGAATATCTAATTCCTATATTAAATAATAGTTTTTCATTTACTTTAAAATTATCAGAAATAAATACTGCTGACTCAATAGCTTTTTCTTTTGGAATATTGAATTGTTCAACAATAGATTCTGTACCTTTTGGCTCAATGGTTCCTGGGTTAACTAAGAATAATTTACTGGATATTCCATAATCAAATTTATGTTTTTCACTATGTATATATTTCATTTTAAATTTTAATTCAGTTTCATTTATTTTATATCCTAAATTAAAATCACTGTCTATTTCTCCATCATAATCAATATTAAATCTATACTCACTATTGGCAATAATTAAACTCCCTGAATTTTTATCATTAAAACTGTGATTCCATTTCAAAGAAAATAATCTATTGTTATAACTATATAATGAATCTGAAGTAATGCTAAATGCATCTTTGCTGTAATAGCCTGTTGCTTCTATATTATTCTTATCATTTATTTCATGATTGTATTTTGCAACAATATCAAAAAATGAAGCTTCGCTATTTTTTATTGACTCTTCGTCTATTGATTTTAGAATCCAATCAGAATATGTTCCTCTTGCACCAACAATTAATGATGCTTTATCTTTTACTACTGGTAATTCCAAAGTAAGATTACTGGTAACTGGCCCTAGAGATGCCTCTCCAGAAAAGTTTTGATTATTTCCGTTCTTTGTGTTTATTTCAAAAACTGAAGATAACCTACCGCCATATTCTGCCGGCATATTACCTTTATAAATATTTACATCTCCAGAAGTGAATGGATTTAAAGCCGAGAAAATTCCGAAGAAATGTGCTGGATTATAAAGAACCGCATTATCTAAAAGAATTAAATTTTGGTCCTCTTTACCTCCTCTAACATTATATCCCGAAGATCCTTCACCAGCCGTTTTAATTCCTGGCATTGTGGTTGCTACTTTTAATATATCGCGTTCTCCTAATACCAATGGAATACTTTTTATTTCTTCAACTTTTAATTGAGTTACACCTGTTAATGCTTCTTTTACATTTCTCTCTTGGTTTGCCTCAATTATTACTTCATCTAAAATTTCGGAATCCTCTCTTAAATTAAAATTTAAAGTTCCATTGTTATAAATTATAACCTTTTTAATTAAACTTTTAATCCCTAATGCTTTTGTCTCAATATAATTTACTCCAGGCGGTAATTGTATTGAATAATAACCCTTGTTATTGGTAAGTGCATTTATATTTTTATTTTGAACAACTATAGCTAAATTTGGTATTGGCTCATTTGTATTTAAATTTTTAACGTAACCTGTAAGTTTATAATTTTTTTGTAACGATTCTTTTGTCTCTTTACCAATTCTTACTGTCTCAACAACTGATTTTTCTAAAGAAGATTCTTGATTGTAAAAAACAGGTGAAGTTTCCTCGTACTCAGCAATATTTTCTTTTAAATCGCCAAAAAATCCATCGGGCAAAGAATCATGAATTAAATTGTTAAGAGTAAGAATTACTTTATTATCTGCTGTTATGTAATAATTTACTAGAGTGTTATTAAATATTTTATCAAGCAATATTGGTAAGTTGACATTATTATAATTACCAGAAATAGTTTTATCATCTAACCAATCTTCAATAAAATAAAATTTATAATTTGAAAGTTCCTCTATGCGTTTAATTACTTCAAGCTTAGTTGAATTTTCAAAATGAAGAGATATTTTTTTTTCTATATCATTCTGAGCAAATAAAGACTGGAAATTACAAAGAATTACTAAAAGTATTACTTTTCTCATTAGCTCGGTACGTCATTAAATGTTATTAAACTTTCTATATATTTTGATAATTCAATAAGGAATTTATCGTTATCTGATTTTCGAAGGACTTTGTTACTTTTATAAAAAGCATTAATTCTTTTTTTCTGCTCAGGAAATAATCTCAAAAAATCACCTTTAGATTTCACTTGGTGGTATTTTTTGTCATAATAAATATAACTTTCAATTTGCTCTTTAAAAACATTATAAATAAAATCCTTATCCGAACGCGCTAACTTAGTTTTTCTATGTTTTTTATATAGTTTTATATAATTACTTTGGTATAGTACCTGATAAAAACTCCTGTTTATTTCAGATATTTGTTCCTTATCTCCTATATAAATTCTAACAAATCGATTGTTGTTTATATTAAAACTATCGATTTTTTCCTTTATCAACTTAATTATAATACTTCCACCATATTGACTTGGCAGTTTAACTATTAATTCATCTTCAAAAACATCATACTTCATCTCAATATTAAAATAAGGTTGAGAATCGTATACAATATCTCCATTTAAAAATTGTGAAGTAATATAAAATTCATGGCTTTCTCCTAAAGTTCTATATTTTTTCTCATACTCAATACCATTATAAATTCCTGTATTACCAACACCAATTATAGCATCAAACCATTTATAATAGTTTTCGTGTTCCGGCTTATGAATTTGACTATAAATTGTAGTAGATTGAATTAAAAAGAAAAGAATTAACACATATTGTAAAGTAACTTTTTTTTTCATAGAGAATTCAAAATTAATTTAAATTAAGATTAAATATAAATAAAATAGGGCATAACTTTATTAGTTTTATATTAAATTAAATGAGTTTTTTCAAACCCCGTTTTAAGGCTCTGAAAATTAACCACTTTAGCGCCTCTTAAAAAGTAAAAAACTCGAATCAAATGATTCGAGTTTTTTGTTAACCAATAAATTTAATCGTAGAAATTTATGAGGTAGCAAATTCAAAAATGTAACTATTTAAACGCTTCAATGCTGTAATTTTATCATTCGTATTTACCAATAAAGAAATATTATTATTGCTTCCTCCATAAGAAATCATTCTTACTGAAATATCTTGTAATACCTGAAATAATCGATGTGTTTCTTGATGTCTAACTACTGAATGACCTACCAGACAAATAATACTTTGATTATTATCTACCTCAACTCTAGAAAATTTTTCTAATTCTTCAACTATTGAATCTAAATTGCTATCATCATCTATTGTTAATGAAACCGCAATTTCCGATGTGGTAATCATATCAATTGATGTTTCATATTTTTCAAAAATTTCAAATACTTTTTTCAAAAATCCGTGCGCCTGAAGCATTCGAGCAGATTTAATTTTTATGGCTGTTATTCCATCCTTTGCTGCAATTGCTTTTATGCCCTCACCTTCATATTCTTGTGAAATTAATGTTCCATAAGAACCTGGATCCATCGTGTTTTTTAGTCTTACAGGAATATTTGCTTCACTCGCAGGCATTACTGTTTGCGGGTGCAAAATTTTAGCTCCAAAATATGCTAACTCTGCAGCTTCATCAAAAGATAAATTTGAAATGGCATGTGTATTCTCAACAAATCTTGGATCGTTATTATGCATTCCGTCAATATCTGTCCAAATTTGAACCTCATCCGCTTCAACAACAGCTCCTATAATTGTTGCAGTATAATCGCTACCTCCACGTTGCAAGTTTGCAATATTTCCATAGGCATCCAAACAAATAAACCCTTGGGTTATATATATTTCTGCAGGCAATGCCTCATCAATAATACGTTGTAAATTTTGTTTAATATAAAAATCATCCGGGTCATTTGCTTTATCAACTCGCATAAAACTTAATGCAGGTAATAATCTTGCATTAACTCCTTCTTGATTTAAATATTTTGTAAACATATAAGTAGACATCAATTCTCCCTGAGAAACAATTCTATTATAAAGTAACTCTGTATGTTTATTTGACGTGAATGATTTTAATAATTCAAAAACCTGATCTATATAATTGCTTACTTCTTGTTTTAATTTTGAAGTTTCAAACAATTCATCAATAACATCATTATATTTTGAAGCTAAATTTTCTAATTTCTCAACAGCTTCTTCAATAGCACAACTTTTTATCAATTCAGATACCTCTACTAAAGCATTTGTTGTACCAGACATTGCAGAAAGTACCACTATTTTTTTATCTCCGTCCGTGATTATTTCTTTAACACGTTTTATGTTTTCTATTGAACCAACCGAGGTTCCTCCAAATTTTAAAACTTTCATTTTCTCTGTATTTAAGTGTACAAATTTAAAATCATTTTCAACAAATTGTGTTTATTTAAAAATTATACACTAATTTTGCACAAACTGTTAACTATTTAACAAGATGAGAACAATCGCAACTTGTGTGGAAGAAATTTTAGTTTCACAACCTTTTTTAGAAGACGCATTAACTAGAAATATATTAAACTACAGCGCCTTGGCTGAAGAACTTAGAGATCCTATTTCTAAAATGTTACGTAAACCAGTGAAGTCCGGTGCTATTATGATGGCTTTACGCAGATATAGTCCGCCAAAAGAAATGGCTAATAAAATAAAGCTGAATAAGGTTTTACAAAATTTAGGGGATATAACTGTTCGTTCAGATCTTTCAGATTATACATTTAAAAACTCAAGTACTTTAATTCATAGTCATTTAAAAATGTTGGAAGTTATTAAAGAAGATCCACATATTTTTTACACATTTACACGTGGAGTTCACGAAAGTAATGTGCTTATTACAACAGCATTAAAAGATAAAATTGAAGAAAGTTATAAAAATGAAGATTGCACAACAGTACAAGATCATTTATCTGCAATAACTATTGGTTTGCCTAAAGAAAACACTAAAATTGCCGGGTTATACTATCAATTTTTTAAGCGTTTAGCATGGGAAGGTATTGCTTTATATGAGGTTGTTTCAACTACAAACGAATTCACTATTTTAGTTGAAGATGAAGTTGTTGATAAAGCTTTTTCAGCCATTAAAGGATTGAAAAATTAATAACTTAACTTATAATTCTAATTTTGAAGTATGGAGATATTTCATAAAAATACAATCGTTAATTTTACTTCAACAGGTAAAGGAAAAGCTGTTGTATTATTACATGGCTTTTTAGAAAATAGCTCCATGTGGAATTCCGTATCACAAGAGCTTTCAAAAAAATATAGAGTTATTTGCATTGATTTATTAGGTCATGGAAAAACTGAAAGTCACGGTTATGTGCATTCTATGGAAGATCAGTCCAAAATGGTGAAAGCTGTTTTAAATCATTTAAAACTGAGAAGATATGTTCTAATTGGACACAGTATGGGTGGTTATGTTGCGTTATCCTTTTCCAAATTATATCCAAACAATGTAAAAGGTTTATGTTTAATGAACTCAACTGCTATTGCTGATTCCGCAGAAAAGAAAATTAACAGAGACAGAGCTATTGAAGCAGTAAAACAAAATCACAAAACCTTTGTTAGAATTGCTATCCCAATGCTGTTTTCAGAAAAAAACAGAGCTCTTTTTCCAGCAGAAATTAAGGAAATAACAAATGAAGCTTTAAAAATTTCTCCCCAAGGAATTATTGCCGCGCTTGAAGGAATGAAAATTAGAGAGGATCTTACGAAAATCTATAAAGAGGCAAGATTTCCAATTCAACTAATAATTGGAAAACAAGATCCTGCATTAGAATACTCTACTTTAATAAATCAAACCAAAAATACCACTGTTAAAGTTGTAGAATTTCCTGACGGACATATGAGCCATATTGAAAACAAAGATGCGCTAATTACTTCCTTATTTTCTTTTGTTAAAAATTGTGGTTAATTGCTCTTAACAGATAAGAGTTTGGAAAGTCGCTATTTTGAAACCGTAATTTTTCTATGATTATTGGTTTTAAGAATCACTCTATTTAATTGATGTAGGAATATTTTACACCCATTGTTAGGCACTGGTATTTTTTATTTTAACCGTAATTTCCTTATTGAATCCTTCAATTAGCTTTGGTAACCCAATACAATTAACGTTTAATTCTTTACAGACGGCAGGAATCTTTTTATATAATTTATTATCATTATTTGAACTCGTTTCTTCAGTAACTACGGTAATCTGATTATCCAAGGTTTTCGTTATTTCGATAGCTTTTAGAATTATTTTTGAGTCAGCTGATTTTAGAAAATCATTAGTTAAAGACTCAATATCAACTTCAGATAATAATCTTTTTTGATTCTGATTACAAAATTGATTATCTAATAAATTATAGAATTTTTTAGTTGGAAGTAATTCTGCTGTTTTTGTAATAAGTTTTTTATTTGTTATGAAATCTAATTCTTTTGTAACAATTCTTTTTGATACGTATGAGCATTCTGTTGAAACTTCTGATAATAAAATAAATTCTCCATCTTTGATTTTTTTCTTGAAAAAATCATATATAACAGAACTATTATCAAATGGTTTGTAATATTTAACTAAAGAAACCCAAGTACTCGTGTCAATTATAAATCTCATCAGATATATTGCTCGATTTTTTCAGGTTTAATATTCAGTTTTTTACAAAAGTCATATTCGTTAATTACTCCTCCGTATAATGCTGTTTGCAATGTGTTAACAAATAATGGAGAATTGATAGGTTTTGGAACAGATCCTCCTCTTTTAATACCAGAAAGTTTATCAAGTTCTTTTTTCCTGTTTTCTTCCTCTATTTTTTTTCTATAACGTTCATCAAGCTCTTTTTTTACATTGTTATAACCTTTATATGAAATCTTTCTAGAATATAATAATCTTGTATATAGAGCTAATGTACTTAAATTAGTTTCTCTTGAGATTCTTTGGATTAAATCAAAGTGATAATCATTGGAAGAATCTGCTTTTTTCAAATTCTCAATAATATTAGCGTTATTACCAACTAAAAAGAAATAAGAAAACTCATTACACCAATTTTCAATTTTACTTAAATCTTTTTGAGAAATAGATTTAACATCAACTTCTTCAATTTCTTCTTCATTAAGTAAGTAATGAGCTAACTCGTGGATTAAAGTGAAAATTTCTCGTCTGAATGACTTTTGTTGTCTTTTTAAAACAATTACATTGGGTTTTATGTAAAAACCATTAATGTTTGCTCTATCTTTTTTGTTCCAAGTTTCAATAAACTCAAATACCATTATATTGTTTTCTGCAAATTTTGATATGAGTTCTTTTAAAAAGTCTCTTAAAATTGGAGAAAATTCATTAGGATATAACAATTCCCTAACTTTTTCTGCAATTTTTCTAGGGTTATCCTTTATCGAATAAATTGGAATTTTTCTTTCAAAATGAACGTCAGAAAGTTTAGATATTGCAGTTAGAGAGTTTTTTAAATCCTCAAATTGATTTACAATTTTTTTTGCTCCAATATTTAAATCCGAATTGAATTTATCTTTTCTGAAAAAGATGCTTGCATCTTTATTTTCCTTTAAAGGTTTAGGGTTTATATAATACTCAAGACCTTTATTAAATATCTTATCAATTTTTTTTAAATGACTAATTTTAATCTCACTAGAGTATAAATCATTTTTAGTTATTGGATTTTTAAGACCTTCGCTGATTTTGTCCAACAACTCATTCAAAGTTATTCTATATAACTTTAAAAGATAATTTATTCGTGATATGTTATGTTCAATTGTCAAGAATCTTTCGAATATTTTTACTTATTGCAAATGTACATTTTTTTTTTACTGATTTTCATTTGAGTCATACTTGTGCCAAAGAATTTTTACAAGATTTGTTCGATTGCAAATCGGAAATTTTTCGGTTGTAGCAAATTGAGTGATAAAAATAGGTTCGGATTTATAAATTGAATTATTAATATTAAATTTGCAACACCATAATATTTTATCATTAATCTTTAAATTATGCCGTACCAAGATATGTTTGCTCTTTTCTGGGAACAAGTAAAAGAAAGTTGCCAAGAAGGCCGTTTTGCCAAATTAACTATGGCAAAGACCATTGGTAAGCCTAACTTGAAAAATATATTTGTAAGACCCGTCTATTCTGATAATGACTTTATGGTCTTAGTGAAATTGCGCTACCAATCTAAAGAAACCGAGGATGAGGAAAACGAGCTTACATTAGAAGAGGCTTTTGTATTTTTGAAATCATATCTTAAAACGTCATTTTCAACGGTTCTTTTATTTACTACAACAAAGGATGTAACTTTCAAAATTAATAAAAAGGGTGCTGGAAGAATTACCGAAAATGCGCCAACATTTCATAATGTTACGCAAGCTAAGAACGATTAAGAATAGCTGGAGCGTCAGCAGTGGTTTGCAATGTTACGTGCGTTTATTCATGTCTATTGTTTCTTTAAAAATTATTTCCTTAAAATCTAATAACTCAATAGTTTGACTATTTGTTGAATTGAATAAAAATATTATTGCGGATTTTAGAGTGAAATTCGCCGTTAATTACTTCGGGCTTTTATAAGATTTATACGACTAGAAAACCAGAGATTTTACGGCTGTAGCAAATCGTTTGTTAAATGCCTATCGGTTCACTATTTAGTTCAAATTTAAGCATAAATTTTATGAGTTGTTGTAAGCAGTTTTATTTGAAAAATGTGAGTTAAGTTATTGCTAAAAAAGATAAATCTCCTTCATCACTATATTTAATTTCAGTAATTTGGTGAGATGTTAATTTATTCTTCTAAAAAAATTTAATCATAGTTTATAAATTTAATCTCTGCGTTGCATCCTAGCAAGTTCGCTAAAAATATCTCCTAGACATTTTCTTATCATGCCGCCCTCTAAATAATTTTATCATTGGTTATTGTTTTGCATAATACCACACAAAGTCACATATATGAAAATATGATGTTTGGGAGCAACTTCATTAATAATGAAATTCGTGATTTTTCTTTGCTAACGTATGCTCTGAAAGAATAGTTATTCAAATATGACTCTTCAATAACCTCCAGCATTAATAAAACCTTTTTGATTTTGTTTTTAATATAGATTCTCCTCCGTTTTTTAGGCGTTCCTTAACTGCTCAATAATAAGGATAGTATTCGGTTGGTGGTGATACTACTTGATATTTTGATTGAAGAAAAGTAACAAGATCAATAAGTTCCTGAACTGTCATAACTTCATTGTAATTCTTCATCATTGAAAGGTCTCCTTCGGTAGAGGTTTTTTGATTGTAGAATGATGCAACTTTATGGGAAGGGTTAATTACTGAAGTAACCAGACCTCCATAGGTTTTTAGGGATGTTACTTCACCTCCAAGGTGTATTTTTAGATTATCTTTTCCGCCCTTCCATTCAATATTTGGAATACTATGACATTCATTACATGCCAATCTCTTATAGGTGACTTTCCCCTTTTCAATGTCGCCTTCAGGTAATGCAAATTCACGCGCTTGCCTATTGCAGCTACTTATTAGTAAGCTCCCACATAACAAGACAAACACCATTAAATAATTCAGAAGGTTGATCAAAAATTTATTTCTAACAGTCATAACCGGGTGTTTTAAATTAATGATTTAATGCACCATAGTACATTTATTAAGTCAAAGTTAGAGATTAAGATAAAGAAAGGAAATGATCCTCATCAGTCATGGAACTGATTTTTATCAAGAAAGTGTATCACAAATTGCAAACAACGGGTTATATCCGTTATAAATATACGGATTAACAATAAATACTTCCAGCTAAACGTATGTTTTTCTTTTGTCAATTGGTTAAGTAGTAACTGGTATATATAATGCTTAACTAACTTAAAGCATTCCACCCTTGGGCAGTCAATTTTATTTTCTGGCCTGCTCTAGTTACTAAATTTGCTCCTAAAGATTCATCGGTTATATGGCCAATAACTGTTAAATGTGGATTTCCTTTTATTTTAGGAAAATCTTCTTGTGAAATGGTAAATAATAATTCGTAATCTTCACCTCCACTTAATGCAATTGTGGTGCTATTTAAATCAAATTCTTCACAAGTTGAAATAACCTGAGGATCTAAAGGCAGTTTTTCTTCATATAAATCACATCCTACTTTAGACTGGGTGCAAATGTGTAAAATTTCAGAAGAAAGCCCGTCTGAAATATCTATCATTGATGTTGGTTTCACCTCCAAATCTTTCAATAATTTTACAATATCTTTTCTAGATTCTGGTTTTAATTGTCTTTCAATCAAATAAGAATAGCCACTTAAATCTGGTTGTGAATTGGGATTTACTTCAAAAACCTGTTTTTCACGTTCCAAAACTTGCAATCCTAAATATGCCGCCCCTAAGTCACCTGTAACAACTAATAAGTCATTTGGTTTTGCAGTATTTCTATAAACTACATCCTCCTTATTTACTTGTCCAATCGCTGTAATATTTATTAACAAACCTGTTGTAGACGACGTTGTATCTCCTCCAACTAAATCAACTTTATAATTTTCACAAGCTAAATGAATTCCTTTATATAATTCTTCAAGCGCTTCTAATGGAAAACGGTTTGAAACCGCAATAGAAACAGTTATTTGAGAAGCCTCACCGTTCATTGCATAAACATCCGATAAATTAACCATCACCGCTTTATACCCTAAATGTTTTAACGGCATATAACTCAAATCAAAATGCACACCTTCAATTAATAAGTCCGTTGTAACTAATACTTGCTTGTTTTTTATTTCTAAAACAGCAGCATCGTCACCAACACCTTTAATTGTTGTTTTATTTTGAATTTTAAAATTTTTAGTCAAATGATTTATCAAGCCAAACTCCCCTAATTCAGAAATACTTGTTCTTGATTGGTTTTTATCTTCTATCATTTTGCAAAGATAAATCATAAATTTTGAATAGATAACATCAATTACACTATCAATTTTAACATTATAAATAGTATAATAACTCATTTTTTGTACCTATATTTGCACTAATTTAGAATTAATCTATATAAGAGAAAATGATAAAAGTTTCAGACATAGCAAAAAAGAAAGTTATTGAGCTTATGAATGATGACGGCTTTAATCCAGAAATTGACTTTGTTAGAGTTGGGGTGAAAAGTGGCGGTTGTTCTGGGCTTTCCTATGAATTAACATTTGATAAAGAAAATAAAGAAGGTGATAAAGTTTTTGAAGACAATGACATAAAAATTATTGTTGACAAAAAAAGTTTCTTATATTTAGTTGGTACAACTTTAGAATATTCTGGTGGATTAAACGGAACCGGATTTGTATTTAACAATCCTAACGCTCAACGCACATGTGGATGTGGTGAAAGTTTTTCACTTTAAAAATTTGTAATGAATAAATTTACTGAAGACGATTTAAAAAAAGAACTCGAAACAAAAGAGTACGAATACGGTTTTTATACTGATATTGAAGCTGATAAATTTCCAATTGGTTTAAATGAAGATGTTGTAATTGCAATTTCTAGAAAGAAAAATGAGCCTGAATGGATGACTGAATGGCGATTGGAAGCTTTTAAAGTTTGGAAAGAAATGAAAGAGCCAGAGTGGGCAAATGTTCGCTATGAAAAACCAAAATTTCAAGAAATTAGTTATTATTCTGCTCCAATTCAAAAGCCAAAATTAGATAGTTTGGACCAAGTTGATCCTGAATTATTAAAAACTTTTGAAAAGCTGGGTATTTCAATTGATGAACAAAAACGTTTATCAAATGTTGCTGTAGATATTGTTATAGACTCTGTTTCGGTAGCAACAACATTCAAAAAAACCTTAAACGAAAAAGGAATTATATTTTGCCCTATTTCAGAAGCAATTCAAGAACATCCAGAATTGGTGAGAAAACATTTGGGAACTATTGTTCCAACAACAGATAATTTTTATGCAGCATTAAATTCTGCTGTATTTTCAGATGGTTCGTTTTGTTACATTCCAAAAGGTGTTACTTGCCCAATGGAACTTTCTACCTATTTTAGAATTAACGAAGGTGGAACAGGACAATTTGAACGAACTTTAGTAATTGCTGATGAAGGAAGTTTTGTTAGTTATTTAGAAGGATGCACTGCACCAGCACGTGATGAAAATCAATTACACGCAGCTGTTGTAGAACTAATTGCTTTAGATAATGCTGAAATAAAATATTCTACAGTTCAAAACTGGTTTCCTGGTGATAAAGAAGGTAAAGGTGGCGTTTTCAATTTTGTAACAAAAAGAGGATTGTGTGAGAAAAACGCAAAAATCTCCTGGACGCAAGTTGAAACTGGAAGTGCAGTAACTTGGAAATACCCAAGCTGTGTTTTAAAAGGTGATAACTCTGTTGGTGAATTCTATTCTATTGCAGTAACCAATAACTTTCAACAGGCAGATACTGGTACCAAAATGATTCATTTAGGTAAAAACACAAAAAGCACTATTATTTCAAAAGGTGTTTCTGCTGGGAAATCGCAAAACTCATATAGAGGATTGGTACAAATTGGACCAAGAGCGCATAATGCTCGTAATTTTTCACAATGTGATTCTTTATTAATGGGAGATCAATGTGGAGCGCATACTTTCCCATATATAGAAGTGAAAAATAAATCAGCACAAATAGAGCACGAAGCAACAACAAGTAAAATTGGTGAAGATCAATTATTTTATTGCAATCAACGTGGTATAGATACTGAAAAAGCAATTGCATTAATTGTTAATGGTTTTAGTAAAGAAGTACTAAATAAATTACCAATGGAATTTGCTGTTGAAGCTCAAAAATTATTAGAAATTAGTTTAGAAGGATCGGTAGGATAAAATTTATAATTTTAACCTGTTTAATAGTTTATAGGTTTAATTGTTTAAAATCAATTTCACAGTTAAACAAATACACAAATCAACAAAATAATAATGTTACAAGTAAAAAATTTACACGCAAGTATCAACGATAAAGAGATTTTAAAAGGTATTAATCTCGAAATAAAAGCAGGTGAAGTTCATGCTATTATGGGACCTAATGGGTCTGGGAAAAGCACACTTTCAGCTGTAATTGCAGGAAAAGAAGAGTATGAAGTTACTGAGGGTTCGGTTTTATTAAACAATGAAGATTTAGAGGATTTTGCTCCCGAAGAAAGAGCGCACAAAGGAATCTTTTTATCATTTCAATATCCTATTGAAATTCCTGGAGTAACTGTTACCAACTTTATTAAAACTGCTATTAATTCAACAAGAAAAGCTAAAGGATTAGAAGATCTTCCTGCTAAAGAAATGTTGAAATTAATTCGTGAAAAAGCAGATTTATTAGAAATAGATCGTAAATTTTTATCGCGTTCATTAAATGAAGGATTTTCTGGTGGTGAGAAAAAACGTAATGAAATTTTTCAAATGGCAATGTTAGAGCCTAAATTGGCAATTTTAGACGAAACTGATTCTGGTTTAGATATTGACGCGTTAAAAGTTGTTGCAAATGGTGTAAATAAACTTAAAAGTAAAGACAACGCTGTTTTGGTAATAACACATTACCAAAGATTACTAGATTATATAGTTCCTGATTTTGTTCACGTTTTACATAATGGGAAAATAGTGAAATCTGGCGGAAAAGAATTAGCATTAGAATTAGAAGAAAAAGGTTACGACTGGTTGAAATAAAAGCATTATGGATTTAAAAGAAAAATTAGTTTCTTCATTTTTAGCTTTTGAAAACAAAGGTGGTATCGATTTGGATTCAAACACCCATTCTATTCGATCAAAGGCAATTCAAAACTTTGAAAAGGATGGATTTCCAACTAAAAAAGATGAGGAATGGAAATACACAAGCTTAAAACCATTATTAAAAAATGATTTTAGCTTATTTCCTGAAACCGAAAAATCAATAGGTTTTAAAAATATTGAAGACTATTTAATAAATGATATTGAATCCTATAAATTGATATTTATTGATGGGGTTTTTAGTTCATTTTTATCGGACACTACTCATGATGAATGTGATGTTTGTGTGCTATCTTCAGCATTAACAAGACCAAAATATAAAATGGTTGTTGATAATTATTTTAACACAATTGCTAAAAACAATAATAGTTTAAGTGAGTTAAATACTGCTTTCGCTAAAGAAGGAGCTTTTGTAAACATTCCAAAAAATACAATTTTAGCGAAACCTATACAAATTCTTAATTTTTCAACTGGAAGTGAAAAAGAAGTGATGCTTCAACCTAGAAATTTAGTGGTTGTAGGGGAAAATTCACATGTTCAAATAATTGAACGTCACCAAAATCTATCAAAAAACACTACATTAACAAATGCTGTAACTGAGATTTTTGTTCATAAAAGAGCAATTGTAGATTATTATAAAATTCAAAATGATACAGATGATTCATCTTTAATTGATAGTACTTTTGTTTCTCAAAAACAACAAAGTGTGGCATCAGTTCATACGTACTCATTTGGTGGAAAAATAATAAGAAATAATTTAGAGTTTTATCATGAAGGTGAGCATATTACATCTCATTTGAATGGAATCTCTATTTTAAATGATAAACAGCATGTTGACAATCATACATTGGTAAATCATAAATTTCCTAACTGTGAAAGCCATGAGCTTTATAAAGGTATTTACGCTGATAAGTCAACTGGTGTTTTTAATGGTAAAGTAATAGTGCAACAGGCCGCTCAAAAAACTAATGCTTTTCAACAAAATAACAATATTTTAATTGATGATGGCGCAACAATTAACGCAAAACCTCAGTTAGAAATTTTTGCAGATGATGTTAAATGTTCTCACGGTTGTACAATTGGACAATTGGATGAAAGTGCGTTATTCTATATGCAATCTCGAGGAATTCCAAAAAAAGAAGCAAAAGCATTATTGCTTTTTGCATTTGGAAATGATGTTGTTGAAAAAATTAAAATTCCACAGTTAAAATCTAGGATTACAAAATTAATAGCCAAAAATTTAGGAGTTGAATTAGGCTTTGATTTATAATCCAATATATATTTATAAAAAAACCGCTTTTCAGCGGTTTTTTTATTTAATTACTTCTGGATTTAATATCACAAATTCCGTCCTTCTATTTACCTGATGTTGATCCTCGCTACATTTAACTCCGTTAGCACATTTATTTACCAACTGAGTTTCTCCAAAGCCTTTTCCACTAATTCTTGTAGCACCAATACCTTTACTAACAAACCAATTAACAGTTGCTTTGGCTCTACTTTCCGATAATTTTAAATTATAATTATCATTATCTCGAGAATCTGTATGAGAACCAAGCTCAATAATTAATTTTGGAAATTTCTCCATTATTTCAAATACCTTTTCTAATTCAACAACTGCATCTTTTCTTATTTCTGCTTTGTTAAGATCAAAAAAGATAGGGTTTGTTTTAATTTTTAACAACTCATTTTCTTTTTTAAACTCATTTGACTTATTAACAACTATAGAATCATTTTCTGTATAAATACTACTTGTATAGGATTTACATTTTACAAATATTGGTTTTGAAATTGGATAGTCATCATTCATATCAAAATCCTTCAAGTAACCATCATTTGCAAAGTTATCCATTTCAATTACAGAAACATTATTAAACTCAAACATTACTCTACTTGTAGGCCCATCATTTTCTTCAACTTGTCCAATTGATAGGATTGTTGGAGGCAAATTAATTACTAATAGATTTGAAGGGTTTGCAGTACCTAAAAAACTTAAATTGGCATTACAATTAGTTGCCAAGGCTTCATTATTTGGCCCATCAATGTCATTAATAATAAATCTAAAAGTATTCGGTTCAACCGGTGTTCTTTTATCCTTTTGTAAAAAAGTAAATCTTATTTTACTAAGATTGCCAGGGATTCCAGAAACTGAAGAAATAGCTGTATATCTAATATTATCGCTATTTTGAGTGAAAATACCATTTTGAGGGCCATCAATTCGTTGTGCTCTTATAAAATGTAAAGTTGGAATATCAGATTCTACTAGAAATAAAGCATTATTAGTTTCATTTCCTGAAACAACCGCAATAACTTTAATTAATTGATGATTTTGTGCTGATAAATTTATAAAATTAAAAGGGCAAATCAATAAAATCAAAAAAAAATTAAGCATTATTTTTAAAATTTTCTTAGAATGCATTTGCTATATAATTATTTTAAACTTATTAATTATCAAATTTTAATTTTAATTAAATATCTTAATAAAAACCAAATCTCTAATTTGACATTTTAACTAAACAAATTTATAAATAAAATATATATTTAATTTTTTACTTCTTTTGGATAAACAATAACTAATTCAATTCTTCGCTTTTTAGAAAATAAATAATAAAGAGTTGTGTGGAGTATATGGTGTAGTATTTCCCCACAAAATAGCTACAATTGAAGTAATTAATAACTCCATTTTGCACAACTCTTAATATCTTTTTTAATTTTTAATAACCTCCGGGTTAAGAATTATAAATTCAGTTCTTCTATTTTGCTGATGCTCAACATCAGTACATCTAATACCGTTAGCACATTTGTTAATCAACTGAGTTTCTCCAAAGCCAGCATCAATAATTCTATTTGAAGAAATCCCTTTAGATGAGATATAATCTACTATTCTTTTTGCTCTTCGCTCAGACAGCCACATATTGTATTTATCACTTGCACGAGAATCTGTATGAGAACCACATTGAACCAATGCATCAGGATATTTAACCATTATTTCAACAACTCTTTTCAATTCAACTTCAGCATTTTTACCAAAATAAGATGAATTTAAATCAAAATAAATTGGATTTAATTTTATTCTTAGTTTATCATCTTTTGCATCAAACTCACTTTCAAATGACAAACCGTTTCTGTGCTCAACAATATCTAATATTTTTTGTTTTTCAACTTTTTCTATTTCAGAAATTGGTTTAGGGCTTGGGCAAATTTGTGGATATTTCTCTTTAATTTCATTATAATTTACAATAACAAACTCCGTTCTCCTGTTCATTTGATGAGCTTCATCCGTACATTTTACACCATCTCCACATCCATTTACAAGTTGAGATTCACCATAACCTTTTGCATTTATTCTATTAGGGTTTATTCCTTTTTCAATAATATATTTTACTGTTGATTTAGCTCTTCTAGTTGACAAACTCTCATTGTACTTATATGTTCCTCTACTGTCGGTATGGGAGCCCCCTTCAATTATTAGCTCTGGAAATTTATTCATTACTTCAACAACCTTATTCAACTCTATTTCAGCATCAGGTCTAATAAATGATTTATCAAAATCAAAATAAATTGGGTTTATTTTAATAATACATTTTCCTCCTTCTAAAACAAATTCTTCTAAACTAATTGATAGCGGAAGCTCTAATGCTACTTCCTCAGTTGAATAGAATTCTTCAATATCTGTTGAGTATTTATCTTTACTACAAACTATTTTATAAGACTTATTGCAATCTACTTCAAAATTAAAACGTGCATCATCACCAACTATTGCCCTATTTAATTCATTATTTAAATCATTATACAAAACAACTAAAGCCCCTGGCAACAATTCACCTGAGTTTTTATCTGTTACATCTCCTTTTACAATTTGATTACATTCAAATTCAATTGGTATATTTTGAACGAACGTATAAATATCATCATCTCCTTTTCCACCTAATCTATTTGACGAAAAATAGCCTCTACGTGTTTCGTAATTTATAATAAACGAAAAATCATCTTTTATACTATTTATTGGAGCTCCTAAATTTTGCGGTTCTGTAATATTATTTTCAGTAATTTTTGAAACATATATATCTAATTCCCCTAAACTATCTTCTCTTCCATCTGATGAAAAATACAACTCGTTATTTCCACTAATTGAAACAAACATTTCTTTTTCCGGCGTATTTATTATGGCCCCTAAATTTATAGGATTTCCAATACTTCCATCATCATTAATTTTTGCTTTATAAACATCTGTTTTTCCAAATCCACCAGGCATATCTGAAATAAAATATAATGTTTTTTCATCTGCACTTAAAGTAGGGTGGCCAGTTTGATATTCATCGTTATTAAAATGCATTGCCTCTACATTTATCCATTCTCCTTTTAAATCAATCTTAGCTCTATATAATTGAATTAAACCAGTATTTGTTGAATCTTTTGTTAGCTTATTATTTAAGTAATTATTTCTAGAGAAATAGACAGTTTTTTTATCTTTTGTAAAAGCAACATCTGCTTCATGATAGCGTGTATTTAATTTATTTGAGAATTTTTTTTCGTTAATTAACTGGCCATCTTTAGCTATATCTCCAACATACAAATCTAAAAATGGTTGGTTATTACCTTTCCAAACATTTCTAATTATAAAGGTTTTTTTTGTTGGTGAAGCATATACAACTTTATCCTCTCCAAAAAAAGTAGTTCCAAAATTAGAGTAATGGTTATTTATACTCAGGTTTTGTATAGAATATTTTTCCTCTTGACCATGTATAACTATGGTAAAAAAAAGGACAAATAATATGGTAATATTTTTAATCATTTTTGATTTGTTTTAATTAAAAGAATCTTGGTGATTTTAAGTCTCCTCTAGATAAATCTAGATCATACAATAAAAAAACTTCATGAGATCCTGAGTTAAAATCTCCAACATTTGTATAGGTATAATCATAAGCATATCCAATTCTTAATGCTGGTGATACTAAAAAATTTAGCATTCCACTTACAGAGTCATCAACCCTCCATGACAATCCTAATTCAAAAGCATTTGAAACAAGTGCATTTGCAGATAAATCAACTGATAATGGGGCGCCTTTTACTGCCTTTAACATAAGTGATGGTTTCAATTTTAAATTATTGGAAATATCAAATACATAACCACTGGTTAAAAAATAATGCATGTTTTCTGATGCGTTGGAAATAATTCCATTTCTTTTTTCAAAATACCTGGTCTCTAACATATTAGGCATAGATAGCCCAACATAAAAATCATCTGTATAATAAAAAGCTCCAGCTCCAAAATTTGGAAATGTTTCATTTAAATTATTTGAAAATAACGGGTCTTCTTCTTGACTTATAGACAATTTAAAATAGTCTATATTTTGCATTGTTAAACCTCCTTTTATACCAAAAGCCAGCCTACCTTCATCTGAAGTTTCCAATGTATAAGAGAAATCTACAAATACATTTTGTTCTTTAACCGGACCTATTTCATCTGCAATCGCTGAAAATCCCAAACCAACATTTCTCCCTACCGGAGCATGAATAGCAGCAGTCATTGTTTTTGGAGCACCAGTTAGCCCAACCCATTGAGTTCTTCCTAACAAACCTATGCTTAACGTTCCTTGTGAACCAGCATAAGCTGGATTTAGAATATTCATGTTGTACATATACTGGGTGTATTGGGCATCCTGTTGGCTGTACATTGATGATATTGTTAGAACAAATATCAAGAATATTATAATTTTATTGTTTTTCATAAAAATTGATTATTGAGAGTATAAATATTAATACCTCAAATAATTTTATTTAGTTAAATATATATATCCGGATACCGGCTTATGGCTATCTCTATTTAAATTAATTATATAAAAATAAGTCCCGGCCGGAAGAACTTCTTCTTTATTAATTGTCATTCTTCCAGTAGACTTCCCATCCCACCAAATTGGTTCACTTTCAGCATTTCCATTATGAGTATATTCAAATATAACATTACCCCATCTATTAAAAATTTGGATATCAAAATCTGGATAACAAAATACTAAATTATCTATTATAAAATAATCATTAAAACCATCTCCGTTTGGAGAGAAACCATATCCATTAAAATTACTATCCTTTTGCCCTGGAAATGACAATTCACATTCTGACAGCACTCCAACATAAACTAAAATTACCGATGCTGTATCACAATCACCACCTGAATTGCATATAGTATATTCAAAAGATGTTTCTCCAACAAAACCTTCATTAGGAGTGAAAACTAAAATATCATCACTTGGGTTGTTAGGAGTATCATTATCATCTACTGTAATAGTACCATCTTCTGGCTGAGTCACAGTTATTGTTCCAATAATTGGAATAGTAACATCATTACCAAAAATATCTAATTCCATTGATTCCACAACTTCTATAATATCATCTACAACATCCGGAAATTCTGCAGTTGTAACCGTTAACTTAACAGTTGCTGTATCGCAGTTTCCAGCTGCATCACAAACTGTATATTCAAATGTATCGTCTCCACTAAAATCTTCCGCTGGTGTGTATGTAACTATATCATCACTTGGATCTGTCGGTGTTCCATTATCTTCTACTGTTACTGTTCCGTTTGCTGGATTAGTTACTGTAATAGTTCCTTCCGTTGGAATATCATTATCATTATCAAATACCGGAATTATTATAGATACATCTTCATCTGTTGTGGCAGCATCATCTATTGTATCAATAGATGTATCAATAGTTATAACTACTGTTGCCGATTGACATTTACCTACTGAATCACATACAGTATATTCAAAGGTATCTTCTCCTGTGAAACCGTCATTTGGTGTATAAGTAACGATATCATCACTTAGATCCGCTAGCGTTCCATTATCATCAACTATTACTGTTCCATTTGCAGGATCAGTTACTGTTAATGTACTCTCCGTTGGAATATCATTATCATTATCAAATATCGGAATTATTACAGGAACATCTTCATCCGTCGTAACAACATCATTAGTTAGATCTAATGTTGGAACTACCGTTACAACAACAGTTGCAGTATCACAATTTCCAGCTGCATTACATATAGTATAGTCAAATGCATCTTCTCCATTAAAGTTTGAATCTGGTGTATATGTTACTTCATCATCACTTGGATCTGTAGGTGTTCCATTATCATCAACTGTAACTGTTCCATTGGCTGGATCAGTTACAGTAATAGTTCCTTCATTTGGAATATCATTATCATTGTCAAATACTGGAATTATTACTGACTCATCTTCATCTGTTGTGGCAACATCATTTGTTACATCTAATGTTGGAACTACCGTTACAACTACAGTTGCTGTATCACAAGCGCCATCATCATCACATACAGAGTATACAAAAGTATCTTCTCCAAAGAAATCATCATTTGGAGTGTACGTAATTAAACCTGTATCAGGATCAATACTTATTGAACCATTTGTTGGTGCTGTTACCTCTGTTACACTTTCTGAATCTATCGTTCCGTCTAAATCTATATCGCCATCCAATACATTAATAATAACTGGTGTGTCTTCATCTGTTGATGCAGTATCGTCATCGGCTACTGGTGGTTCATTTACAGTCTTGATTGCAATCGTTACAACCCCTGTTTCATCTGTTAATAATCCGCTATCTGTTACCGTATAAGTAAATGTTCCTACAGCATCTGTTCCGTTGTAATCCGTTGGTGCATCGTAAACCAATCCAACTAATTGTGCCGGTGTTAACGTCATTCCAGCTGTTACTGCGGTTCCATCTGCTAAGGTTACCTCTCCTAATGTTGGTATTCCAGTTACTGTAACTCCTAAGTCTGCAGCTGTATCCTCCTCATCCGTTGGGGCTGTTAAGCCTAATGAAGTATCTGTACTATCTTCTGATACGGTGATGGCATTACTATCGGCTACTGGTGGTTCATTTACAGCATTGATTGCAATCGTTACAACCCCTGTTTCATCTGTTAATAATCCGCTATCTGTTACCGTATAAGTAAATGTTCCTACAGCATCTGTTCCGTTGTAATCCGTTGGTGCATCGTAAACCAATCCAACTAATTGTGCCGGTGTTAACGTCATTCCAGCTGTTACTGCGGTTCCATCTGCTAAGGTTACCTCTCCTAATGTTGGTATTCCAGTTACTGTAACTCCTAAGTCTGCAGCTGTATCCTCCTCATCCGTTGGGGCTGTTAAGCCTAATGAAGTATCTGTACTATCTTCTGATACGGTGATGGCATTACTATCGGCTACTGGTGGGCAATTTGGTTGTGGGTTCATCACAACACTTAGAGAAGTATCTGATACACATCCATCAACATTACTTGCTGTAATTGTATATGTTCCTACTGGTGCTGTAACTATACCTGCTAATTCACTTACACCTGTTGATGGGCTAATTGTATAGGTATAATTTGCATCATAATTTGTGATAGAAAAACTTCCTGTTACACTAATACAAGTTGGTTGAGATACTAAACTCGCTATTGGTCTTTCTAATGCGGCTGGTTGTCCTATTGTTACATCAACTGTCGTTTCACAGTTATTTGCATCTTTTACTGTAA
>NZ_FZNX01000005.1 GCF_900188355.1 Lutibacter flavus | reverse complement strand
CTTCAACAACTCCTTTAAACGATACAGATTCATTAATAAATGGTGAAGATTATTGGGCTGAACAAACCGATGCAAATGGTTGTTCAAGTGCCAATCGATTGGTGGTAACAGCTACAATTATTTCAAGTCAGTCTAAAACAGAAGTAACTCAATCATTTTGTGCAAATGATCCATCTAATTCTCCACTAATTTCTGATTTAACAGCTCCTGAAGAAGGCCTGATTTGGTATAACAACGAGACTTCAACAACACCTTTAAATCCTGATGAAATTTTAATTAATGGAGAAGATTATTGGGCAACGCTAACTGATCTGTCAGGTTGTGTAGGTGGTTCAAAATTTGTGGTTACAGTTACTTTCACTTCGCCTTTGCCACCAACAACAACTGAAGCAATTCAAACATTTTGCCAAATTGACAATCCAACTGTAGCTAATTTAAATGCAACTGGTGATAATATTATTTGGTATGCTACTGAAACTTCAACAACACCAATAGGTACTGATGAAGATTTAATTAATGGAGAAGATTATTGGGCAACACAAACTAACGATTCTGGTTGTGAAAGTTCAGAAAGATTAGTTGTAACGGCTTCAATTATTTCAACTCCACCTCCAACAACTACTGAAGTAAATCAAACATATTGTGAAATTGACAATCCTACTGTAGAAAATTTAGATGTAACTGGTAATGCGATTGTTTGGTATGAATCTGAAACCTCAACCATTCCTTTAAATATTGATGAAGCTTTAGTTAATGGTGAAGATTATTGGGCTACACAAACTAACGATTCTGGTTGTGAAAGTTCAGAAAGATTAGTTATAAACACTACTATTATTTCATCTCAATCA
This sequence comes from Lutibacter flavus, assembly GCF_900188355.1. GTDB lineage: Bacteria > Bacteroidota > Bacteroidia > Flavobacteriales > Flavobacteriaceae > Lutibacter > Lutibacter flavus. Next base: position 423,880 of record NZ_FZNX01000005.1, on the reverse strand, counting down.
AACACAGAAGTTACTCAATCATTTTGTACAAATGATTTTACATCTAATTCTCCGCTAGTTTCAGATTTAATTGCTCCGGAAGATGGCTTACTTTGGTATGACTCTGACACTTCTGCAACACCATTAGATCCAAATGAAAATTTAATTAATGGAGAGGATTATTGGACAACACTATCTGAAAATTCTGGTTGTAACGGTGCTTCGAAATTTGTGGTAACAGCATCAATTATTATACCTTTACCTCCAACAACCACAGAAACAAATCAAACTTTTTGTGAAGTTAACAACCCAACAGTGGCTAATTTAAACGTAACTGGAAATGATATTATTTGGTATGATTCGGAGATTTCAACAACACCCTTAAACCCTTCAGATGTTTTAATAAATAATGAAGATTACTGGGCAGAACAAACCGAAGATTCAGGATGTAAAAGCGCATCAAGGCTAATGGTAACAGCAACTATCGTTATTTCTACACCACCAACTACTACAGAATCCAGTCAAACTTTTTGTGAAGTTGACAGTCCAACAGTAACTAATTTAAATGCAACTGGTGATAATATTGTTTGGTACGCTACTGAAACTTCAACAACACCGCTAGGTACTGATGAAAATTTAATTAATGGTGAAGATTATTGGGCAACACAAACAGTTGATTCAGGGTGTGAAAGTTCAGCAAGATTAGTGGTAACAGCCTTTATTAATTCAACTTCGCCCCCAACTATTATTGAAGCGAATCAATCTTTTTGTGAAATTGACAATCCAACTATAGCTAATTTAAATGCAATTGGTAATGCAATAACTTGGTATGAATCTGAAACGTCAACAACACCATTAAACGTTAATGTTATTTTAATAAACGGTGCCAATTATTGGGCTACACAAACAAACGCTACCGGTTGTGAAAGTGCAACAAGAATAGTGGTAAATACTGCTATTATTTCAAGTCCACCCCCAACTACTACTATAGCGAATCAAACTTTTTGTGAAATTGACAATCCTACTATAGCTGATTTAACAATTACTGGAAATGAAATAATTTGGTATGATTCAGAAACGTCAACAGCACCATTAAATGTGGATGCTATTTTAATAAATGGTGAAGATTATTGGGCTACACAAACAGAAGCTTCTGGTTGTGAAAGCGTTTCCAGACTTGAAATTAATGCAATTATTAGTAATCTGGCAATAGCAACAACTACGCAAATAAATCAGACTTTCTGTAGTATGGATAACCCAACAATTGCCAGTTTACAAGTAAGTGGAGATTCAATTTTATGGTTTGACACAGAAACTTCAACAACACCTTTAAACGAAACTGACGCATTAATAGATGGAGAGGATTATTGGGCTTTAAATTATGACCAAACTACAGGCTGCGAAAGTAATTCAAAACTAATGATTACTGCTACAATTCTTGAGGTTCAATCACCTACAATAGAAAACACTTTTCAAGTTTTTTGCGCATCTAGTTTTCCAAAAATTTCAGACTTACAAGCCAATGAAAATATTGTTTGGTATGCGACCGAAACAGAAACTAATCCTTTAAAATCAACCGATTTATTAATTAATGGAGCAAACTATTGGGCAGCTCAATCTGATTCCAATAGCTGTGAAAGTGCTACAAGAGTGGTTGTGAACGTTACATTAACGGATGCCGGAACTCCTTTATTAAATTCAATAGGAAATGAATTTTGCTCAAATTTCAATCCAACATTAGCTGATTTAAACGAAAATGTATCTCCTTTAAATGGAGGAATAATTACTTGGTATGATTCATACCCAAATGGCAACGAATTAAGTCTAACAGAGTTTTTAAATGATAGTGAAACATATTACGCTATAGAGAGTGATAGTGATGGATGTTCTAGTGCAAATCCTCTTGCTGTAACGGTTGATTTAAATGCATGTGAGCAATATGACATCTCAATTTATGATGGATTTTCACCAAATGGTAATGGCATAAATGATACATTTAAAATAGGGAATCTAAGAGAACTCTATCCCGATTTTAAGGTTGAATTTTATAATCGTTGGGGTAATTTAGTTTACACTTCAAATATTTCTAAACCAGATTGGAACGGTAGATTAAATGGTAACGATAAATTAGTAACCGCAGGTGTATATTATTTTATTATTTACTTTAATAAAGATGATAAAAAACCAATTCAGCGAAGATTGTATTTAAGTCGCTAAACAAAATTTAAAAATGAATTTTCTTTTAATAAATATAAAATGAGAAAAATAATTTTACAGATTATTACACTTTTAGTATCTGTTTCCATATGGTCTCAACAAGATACTCAGTATACTCAATATATGTACAATATGAGTGTAATAAACCCTGCATATACAACCAATAATATGGGAATTGTTAATGTAGGAGGATTGCATAGAACTCAATGGGTTGGAGTGGTTGGGTCTCCAAAATCTTCAAATTTATTTGTTCATACTCCAATTAATGATAAAATTGAAGTCGGTTTTTCTTTAATCAACGATAATATAGGTGATATTGTTAAAGAAAATAATCTCTTTGCCGATTTTGCATATAAATTAGATCTAGAAGAATATGGAAATTTATCATTTGGTATAAAAACAGGTATTACTTTTTTTGATGTTAATTTCAATGATTTTGTACTAGAATCAGGTGATGTATTTTCAGATGCGGATTTTGCGGAAAACATAAACCAATCTTTTTTTAATATGGGTGCCGGTGTTTATTTCAACACTGATGATTATTATATTGGTTTTTCAATACCAAATATTTTTAAAGCGAAACATTTGGACAGAAATAACGGTAAATATCAAGGTATCGAACAACCTCACGTTTTTTTAACAGGTGGGTATGTTTATCAAATTAATGAGCTTTTTAAATTAAAGCCTGCATTTATGGCTAAAGGTGTAAAAGGAGCTCCTTTAGCAATTGATTTAACAGCAAATGTTTTATATGATAACAGATTAGAATTTGGAATTGGTTACAGGTTTAGCGATTCTTTTACAGGATTGTTTAATATTAGAGCTACACCTGAATTACGAATTGGTTACGCATATGACCATACAATTTCAAATCTAGGACCATTCAGTTCCGGATCTCATGAATTATTTGTTCTATATGATTTTGATATTTTAAATATTAATAAAGGCTTTGATAAATCGCCAAGATTCTTTTAAAAACGGTTTCAAAATGAAAAAAACACTATCTACCTTATTTATAGTCTTCTTTTTTACACAGCTTATGGTTGCGCAAAATTTAAAACGTGCAAACCATTTATTTGAAAAAAGAGCATATTTAGATGCTGCAGAACTATTTTTAAATGAAGAAATTAAATCGCAACAGGTGTATGAAAAATTAGGTGATTGCTATTACTTCAATACAAAAATGAAAGATGCTTCTAATTGGTACAAAATTTTAATTCAAAAATTTGAAATTACAGTTGATGCAACCTATTTTTTTAAATACTCACAAGCTTTAAAAGGAATTAATGATTTTAAAGAAGCCGACAAATGGTCAAAAAAATACTATGAAAAAAAACAAATTTCTCCTAAAAGTAATTTGGAAACATTGTCTTTTATTGATTCTTTAAACACGCAAATAGACAGACCATATCTTGTGCATCATTTAGTAAATGCAAACACTACTAACTCAGATTTTGGAACATCTTTCTTTGGAAACAAAGTAGTTTTTGCATCAACTAGAAATATCGGAGAAACCTATGACTGGAACAAACAACCATATTTAGATTTGTATCAAGCCGAACAAACTGAAAGTGGTGATTTCTCTAATATTTCAGTATTTTCAAATTCAATAAACTCTAAAACACACGAATCCAATGCGGTTTTTACCAAAGATGGTAAAACCATGTATTTTACAAGAAATAATTTTATTGAAGGAAAAAAAATTAGAGATAAAAATAAAGTTACTCATTTAAAAATATTTAAAGCTCAGTTAATCGATAGTCGCTGGACAAATATTACCGAACTTCCTTTTAACAGCAACAATTATTCAGTTGAACATCCAGCACTAAGTCCTGATGAAAAACAACTATTTTTCTCTTCAGATATGCCAGAAAGCATTGGGTCTTTCGATTTATTTGTAGTTAATATTAATGAAGATGGCACTTACGGAACACCCAAAAATTTAGGTTCAAAAATAAATACCGAACAAAGAGAACAATTTCCTTTTATTAGCATTGAAAACAACCTTTATTTTGCTTCAGATGGGCACTTTGGATTAGGTGGGTTAGATATTTTTAAAAGTGAGTATTTAAACGGAAACTTTTCTACTCCAATAAATTTAAGCGATAAAATTAACAGTAATTTAGACGATTTCGCATTTATAATTGATGAGGAAAAAGAAACCGGCTACTTTTCCTCTAATCGTTTAGGTGGTATTGGAGATGATGATATTTATAGGTTTACCCAACTGAAAAAATATTACGTTCAGGGATTGGTTAAAAACAAAAATACTGATGAATTATTACCGGGTTCTTTAGTTACTTTATTTGATAATAATAGAAATACAATTTCAGATATGATTGTTGGTGAAGACGCTGTATATTCTTTTGAAATTTCAAACAATGAAAACTATAAAATCCGTGGAACAAGAAGATTATTCAGTCCTTATGATGTAGAGTTTTCTACAGATAATGAGGGAAATATTAATAAAAATATTTTATTAATATTAGAATCTTATGAAGACGCTGAAAAGAAAATTGTTGAAGAAAATGGAAAAATTCAAATTAAAATCAACCCAATTTATTTTGATTTCAATAAATGGAATATCCGCACTGATGCAGCTGTAGAATTAGAAAATATTGTGACTGTAATGAAAAAATATCCAGATATGGTTATTGAAATTGGAGCTCATACAGATTGCCGTGGCCCAGAGGAATACAACTTGAATCTATCTCACAAACGTGCTAAATCGGTTCGAGAATATTTAGTAAGTCAAGGAATACCAAATGATAATGTCAAATCCGTTGGTTATGGAGAAATGCAACCATTAAATCATTGTATAAAAGAAGGTATCTGTAAAGAAGAAGAATATGATATCAATAGGCGATGCGAATTTGTTATTCTCTATTAATATTTAACTTTTAAGCCGCTTTTTTTAAGCGGCTTTTTTATGCCTATTTACTTAATTAAAGTTAAAATTTACTAAGCAAAAACCAATCAAACCAATTCCTATTATAATTTAGGTATAACTTTTGCTAACTTTATATATTAAATAAATGAATTATGAAAAAAGTTGCAATCGCCATAATGTCTATATTCTTATTCTCGAATATCTCAAATGCACAAAATATTTTTAATGATTATGAAAAATACTGGAAAGAAGTTGAGAATTTTGAAAAAGAAAACCTTCCAAAATCAGCATTAAAAATAGCAGAAAATATTTATAAAAAAGCAAAAAAAGATAACAATACTCCTCAGATTATTAAGACATTGATGTATCAATCAAGATTTGCTTTAACTCTTGAAGAAGATGCTCAATTAAACATAATTGACTCCTTTAAAAGTGAAATTTCAAGTTCCGAATTTCCTACTAAAAATATTTTAGAAAGTGTTTTAGCTAATTTGTACTGGCAATATTTTCAACAAAACAGATATAAATATTACAAAAGAACACAAACAGAAGCCAAAGTTGATACAGCAGATTTTAGAATCTGGGATTTAGAAACAATTTTTAAAGAGGTTCATATTCATTTTCAAAATTCGCTGCAAAATGGGTTGCTTGCGCAACAAACTGATTTAAATGAGTTTAATGATATTTTGAATATTAGACCCAATTCAAAAAAATATAGACCAACATTATTCGATTTTTTAAATAATAATGGGTTAGATTTTTATAAAACATCAGAAACAGCAATTACCAACCCAAATTATAAATTTGAAATAGATACTAATACATATTTAAGTAATTATAAAGCCTTCTCGCTTTTAGAAATTAAATCAAAAGATCGATTTTCTTTACAGCTAAATGCATTAAAAATCTATCAAAATTTAATTGCATTTCACTCTAAAAATAAAAATATTGATGCTTTAATTTCAATTGATCTAGAACGCTTAAAGTTTGTAAAACAACACGCTACATTTAATGAAAAAGATGCAAATTTTTTAAATGAATTGAAAAATTTAAAAAATGAGTTTTCAAATTCAGAAACCTCAACACTAATAGATTTTGAAATAGCCACAATCTATAAAAATCAGGCTAATGAATATAGAGCAGAAACGAATACTGATAATCAGTTTAAAAATGTAGAAGCTTTAACTATTTGTGAAAATGCTATTAGTATGTTTCCTGAAAGTATTGGCGCTAAAAATTGTAATCAATTAAAACAACAAATTTTAAGTAAAACCTTAAATATCACTTCAGAAAAAAATATTTCCATTCAAAAACATAGTAAAGTTTTAGTGAAGTATAAAAATATTGAAAAACTGTACTTTCATATTTTCAGCATAAGTGAAAATGACAAATTTAAATTCGACAGAATATATAATGATCAAGAAAAAATTGAATTTATAGAAAAACTCGATTTAGTTTCAAATTTTGAACAATTACTAAAAACTGAAAGTGATTTTCAACAACATTCAACAGAGATTGCCATTCCTCCTTTAAAAAATGGGAATTATTTAATTTATGCTTCAACATTTGAAACTTCAAATGCCAATAGTATTTATGCTACTTCAGCAATTCAAACAACTAATATTGTCTTGATTGAAAATACTTTAAACAATAATTATGTGTACCAAGTTGTTGATAGAAATTCAGGACAACCAATTGTTGGCGCTAAAGTGAATATTAAAAATCACAATACAGGCAAATACAACAAAGCAATAAATAAAAATTATATAACTGATAGAAACGGGCAATTAACATTTACTCCATATAGCTCATATAGAAATGTTATTGTTTCAATCAAAACTAAAAACGACAAAGCCAGTTTTGGAGATTATTATTTCAATGAATTCAGAGAAATTCAAACTCAACCTGATAGAATAACTGTAAAACCTTTTTTATTTACAGATAGAAGTATTTACAGACCAGGTCAAACTGTATTTTTTAAAGGAATACTTATTGAAAAAGAAGGTGAAGAATCTTCTACATATTCTAATGAATTAGTTTCGGCTGAGCTATACAATGTTAATAATGAAAAAATAAGTGAGCTAGAATTAAACACCAATGAATTTGGGTCCGTTAGTGGTGAATTCGTTTTGCCAAATAATGGATTATTAGGTCAATATTCAATTCAATTAAATGTATTAGGATTAGCAAAAGAACGGTTTTATTTTTCTGTTGAAGAATACAAACGTCCAAAATTTGAAACTACTTTTAAACCGGTAACTGCAACCTATAAAATTGATGATAGTGTTACTATAAATGGAAATGCAATAGCCTTTGCAGGTAGCAAAATTACTGATGCAAAAGTTACTTATAGAGTTCATAGAAAAGTTCAATATCCAAAATGGTATTATTGGTACAGACCATATTTTACACCTTCTCAACCTCAAGAAATAACACACGGCGAAACAAAAACCGATGCTCAAGGAAATTTTAATATTGTATTTAAAGCGCTGGCAGACAAAAGTGTAGAGAAAGATAATTTGCCAATATTTAATTATGAAATTACTGCTGATGTTACAGATATAAATGGTGAAACTCGTAGCGCTACAACTATTGTTAAAGTTGGTTACCACGCTTTAACTACTGAAATTAAAATTGATGACCAGATTTATAAACGCAAAAAAGAAAATACATTCTCAATTATAACTAAAAACTTAAATAATGAAACTGTTTCAGTAAAAGGAACAGTCAAAATTTACAAGTTAATTGCACCTGAAAATGTGTTAAGAAAACGTCCTTGGAACGCTCCAGATTATCAATTATATTCTAATGCAATATTTAAAAATATGTTTCCAAATGAAGCTTTTTCAAATGAAGACAATATTGTAAATTGGAAAAAGGGCGAGCAGGTATTTAAACAAGATTTTGATACTTTCAAAGAAAACGACATTACCTTAAAAAGAACTAAAAAATGGGAATCAGGTAAATATATTATTGAATTAGAATGTAAAGATAGATTTGGACAAACTGTTACTGATAAACAGATTTTTACTCTGTTTAGTAATAGTGACAATCAGGTTTCAGACAATCAATTATTTATAATTTCAACAAATAAAAATAGTTACAAACCAAATGAAAAAGTAGTATTAGAATTTGGTTCGGCTTCAAAAGATTTGTTTGTAACAATAGATATTGAGAAGGACAAGAAAATAATTGACACTAAAATTATTCATCTTAATAATGAAGTTAAACAACTTGAAATTCCAGTAAATGAAAAAGACCTTGGCGGGTTCGCAATTCACTACAGTTACACTAATTTTAACTCATTTGTAAGTAGAACGTTGCCTATTTCAGTTCCTTATCCTATCAAAGAATTAGAAATTGAAACTCTTACCTTTAGAGATAAATTAAAACCTGGTCAAAACGAAACCTGGAGTTTTAAATTAAAAGGCGCTAAAGGAGATAAAGTTGCTGCTGAATTATTGGCAAGTATGTATGATGCTTCATTAGATCAGTTTAAACCTCACGACTGGGAATTCAATCCAATACAGTATCCAACCTATTATTCATATACAAATAGAAGAGCTCAAAACAGTTTTGGAACGGTTTATTTTAATGTAAATAACCTTCAAAGACCTTATTATGGCCAAATACAACAACATTTTGATGAATTAAATTGGTTTGGATTTAGGTTTAACAACAACAGCATTAGAATTCGAGGGATGAATTCTATTAAGATGGCTAAAACAGATATGAATGGGGTTGAAGTTCTTGAAGATAACTTAATACTGGAAGAAGAATCTTTAGATGAAGTTGTTACCGTTGCCAATGGAATTAAAAAAGAAAAAGTCCAAACAGTAAAAGTTGAAAAAATAGATTTATCTTCTGTTAAAATTAGAAAAAACTTTAACGAAACTGCATTTTTCTATCCACATTTAAAAACTGATATAAACGGAAACGTAAGTTTTAATTTTACCGTTCCTGAAGCACTAACACAATGGAAATTACAATTACTTGGTCATACCAAAGAATTGGCTTCAGCAACAAAAACATTAACAACTATAACCCAAAAAGAGTTAATGGTATTACCTAATCCACCACGTTTTTTACGTGAAGGTGATGTAATTATTTTCTCAAGTAAAATCTCAAATTTAACAGATAAAAACTTGAACGGAACTGCACAATTAGTTTTAACTGATGCAATTACAGGTAAAGATATTACAAGTGAATTAATTCAAACTGTCACTTCGACTCCGCTCAGTAACCAACAAAACTTTAATGTTGACTCTAAAGGAAACACAAATGTAAGTTGGAAATTGAATATTCCAGATGATGTTCAAACGGTTCAATATAAAATTGTGGCTAAAGCAGGAGATTTTAGTGATGGTGAACAAAATGCATTACTAGTTTTATCAAACAGAATGTTGGTTACCGAAACTTTGCCAATGTGGGTTCGTAGCAATCAAACAAAAACATTTACGTTAGATAAGTTGAAAAACAATACTTCAACAACATTAAAAAACCACAAATTAACATTAGAAATCACTTCTAATCCAGCTTGGTATGCGGTGCAAAGTTTACCATATTTAATGGAATATCCTTACGACTGTACCGAGCAAACTTTTTCTCGCTATTACGCAAATTCTTTGGCAAGTCATATTGTGAATTCTAATCCTAGAATTCAGGAAGTTTTCAACCAATGGAAATCTAGTGATGCATTGATTTCTAATTTAGAAAAAAATCAGGAATTAAAATCTATAATTATACAAGAAACTCCTTGGCTACGTGACGCTCAAAGTGAGACTGAACAAAAAAAGAGAATTGCGCTATTGTTCGATTTAAATAAAATGAATAACGAATTACAATCTACCATCAATAAATTAAAACAAGCGCAATTTGGCAATGGTGGTTTCCCTTGGTTTAAAGGAAGTAATTATCCAAATAGATACATTACACAACATATTGCTTCAGGTTTTGGGCATTTAAAACAGTTAAATGTCAATCAAAATAATGATGCAAGTCAAATGATCTTGAAAGCTGTTAAATTTTTAGATAGTGAAATTTTAGATGATTATAACAAACTTTTAAAAGAAGCTAAAAAAATAAGAGAAAAAGCTAAAACAACGAAAAAAGGATTAAAAGATGAAGCTGAATATTTAGCAAAAAATCATTTAGGGCATATGCAACTTCATTATTTATATATGCGTAGTTTTTATGAAAACATTGAAATAGATAAAAACGTTCAAACGGCTGTAGATTATTATAAAGACCAATCTGCTACTTTTTGGAAAAGCTATAATTTATACTCTAAAGGATTAATTGTATTAATTCAACATAGAGATAATAATAAAAAGGTTGCAAATTCAATTTTAAAATCACTAAAAGAAAATAGTATTGTAAGTGAAGAATTGGGAATGTATTGGAAAGAAAATACTGCAAGTTGGTATTGGTACCAAGCGCAAATTGAAACACAAGCATTATTGATTGAAGCTTTTTCAGAAATTGAAAATGATATTGCTACAGTTGATGAATTGAAGATTTGGTTATTAAAAAATAAGCAAACTAATAGATGGAAAACAACAAAAGCTACTACCGAAGCAGTATATGCTTTATTATTGCAAGGAAGCGATTGGCTTGCTATAAATGAAACGGTTGATGTAACTATTGGAAATCGAAAAATTGAACCTTCCAAATTAGAAAATGTAAAGATTGAAGCTGGAACAGGTTATTTTAAAACCTCCTGGAATGGAAATGAAATTACTCCAGAAATGGGTAGTGTAACAATTTCTAAAAAAGAAGAAGGAATTGCCTGGGGCGGATTGTATTGGCAATATTTTGAAGATTTAGACAAAATTACAAATGCTAAAACTCCGTTACAATTAACTAAAAAACTATTCTTAAAATCTAATACTGATACAGGAAAGCAACTGTCTGAAATTACTGAAACCTCCACATTAAAAGTTGGTGATTTAATTACAGTAAGAATTGAATTAAAAGTTGATAGAGCTATGGAATTTGTGCATATGAAAGATATGCGCGCAAGTGGATTAGAACCAATAAGTGTTTTATCTCAATATAAATGGCAAGATGGATTAGGCTATTATGAAAGTACAAAAGATGCTTCAACCAACTTTTTTATGGAACGTTTGCCAAAAGGTGTGTATGTTTTTGAATACGATTTAAGAGTAAATAATGCTGGTAATTTTAGCAATGGAATTACAACTATACAAAGTATGTATGCTCCTGAATTTAGCAGCCATAGTGAAGGTATTAGAATAACTATTGAATAAAAAAAGAGGCTACTTAAAAAGTATGATTTAACGTCATTGCGAGGCACGAAGCAATCTTTTACATTTTGATTATTTAAAATAAGATTACTTCACTACGTTCGTAATGACAGGTTTTTAACTTTTTAGACAGCCAATTTCTTATAAATTATTATTCAGAGAGCAGTTTTGAATCGTAGTAATTAACACCTTTTATTTTTAATCTATTGGTGTGTTTTATAAGTCTCGATTTATAATCCTCCCAATTTCTCATAGATGTTGGAGTCCAACCAATCTCAGAATGACCAATAATTCTCGGGAATGCCATATATTCGATGTCATCTATATTTGTAATAGTTTCAGACCATAAAGGTGATTCTATTCCTAAAATACTTTCTCTATCAATACCTTCAACAAATTTTTCTGGAGTCCATAAATAAGCACTATCCAATTCAATAAATGCTGCCCAATTTAAACCAATTTTGGTTAAAGAATCGTACTTCATATCCAAATAAACTTTAGTTGCCGGCGACATTATTACTTTTGAATTTTGAGCTATTCCTTTTTTTGCATTCTCTTCTCTTGCCCAAAATTGCACTGTTGTGTTTTCTTTAAGATCTGCATGTGCAATTTCATCCCAACCAATTACTTTTTTATCATAGGAATACACAATATCCTGAACCCGGTTTATAAAAGGAATGTAATCTTCTAATGCCGTTACATGAGATTCATCTCCTCCAATATGAATGTACGGACCAGGAGTTAATTCTACCAATTCTCTAACAACATCATCAATAAATTTATAGGTAATTTCTTTACCTGTACATAAAGTACTAAAACCAACTTTGGTTCCTGTATATAATTTTGGAGCTATATTATCACAATTCAATTCAGGATAGGATGCTAAAGCCGCATTGGTATGCCCCGGCATATCAATTTCAGGAATTACAGTTATATAATTGGCTGCTGCATATTCCACTATCTCTTTATATTGTTCTTGCGTGTAAAAACCACCTTCTCCACCTCCAACTTCAGTAGAACCGCCATATGTAGTAAGTTTTGGCCACGATTTAATTTCAATTCTCCAACCTTGATCATCAGACAAATGCAAGTGAAGTACATTCAGTTTGTAGGCTGCAAGTAAATCTATATATCTTTTTACATCTTCAACTCTAAAAAAATGACGAGCAACATCTAGCATAGCACCTCTATATTCATATTCTGGATAATCTTGAATTTCTCCAGTTGCAATAAACCAAGGTTTTTCCTGCTTATCAATTGCTTCTATTTCATCTGGAAATACTTGACGCAAGGTTTGAATTGCTCTAAACATACCTTCAATAGTTCTAGACTCAATTATGACATTTTCTTCAGAAATATTTAATTTATAACCTTCACTTCCAAATTTAGAGTCCAAATTACTGATTTTCAAATAAATACTATTTGATTTTGGATTTTGAGTTGTTGATTCAACAATTAAATTATATCCTGTTGAAGGTTTTAGAATTGACGTCAAATAATTCCCAACTTGTAGCAAATCCTGTGAATCTTCATTTATCAATATTTTGGTTTTATTATTAAGTTCAAATGAACTGCCAGTTTCAATTACTGAAACAGGTTTTGGAAAAAGAGTAGCTTCTGAAAGATTCAATTGTGGATTACTTGAACATGAACTAATTAAAGCCGTTATAAAGAATAGTATTACGAAGTAAACTCGTTTAATATTAACCATAAAATTATTAATTTAAAAGAATTCAAATTACAAAATTTTAACAGAATAATATATAATTTTAATAAAAATCTACTTCCTATTTTTCTTTTTACTCGCTTTTATTAACGGATTAAAATCAAATGTTAATTCTAACTTTTCTATTCAAAAAACTATCTTTGCATAAAAACACACAAAATGAATTTAAATCTTATTCCTAAAATAAAACATACCGATAGTAATAACTTCTTTTTATTAGCTGGTCCTTGCGCTATTGAAGGAGAAGAAATGGCAATGAAAATTGCTGAACATATTTTAAAAGTAACGGATAAATTAGAAATTCCATTTATTTTTAAAGGAAGCTTTAAAAAAGCGAACCGAAGTAGAATTGATAGTTTTACAGGAATTGGAGATGAAAAAGCGCTAAAAATATTGAGAAAAGTTTCAGAAACTTTCAATGTTCCAACGGTTACAGATATTCATACAAATGAAGATGCTATAAAAGCAGCCGAATATGTTGATGTACTGCAAATTCCTGCTTTCCTAGTTCGTCAAACAGATTTAGTAGTTGCTGCTGCAAATACTGGAAAAGTTGTTAATTTGAAAAAAGGACAATTTATGAGTCCTTCTGCAATGAAACATGCAGTACAAAAAGTAAAAGATAGCGGAAACGAAAAAGCCTGGATTACCGACAGAGGAACTATGTTTGGATACCAGGATATGATTGTTGATTTTAGAGGAATTCCTGAAATGCAACAATATGCTCCAGTTATTTTAGATGTAACACATTCTTTACAACAACCTAATCAAACCAGTGGAGTAACTGGTGGAAGACCAGATATGATAGAAACTATTGCAAGAGCTGGAATTGCTGTTGGTGCAGACGGATTGTTTTTAGAAACACATTTTGACCCAGCAAATGCAAAAAGTGATGGTGCAAATATGTTAGATTTGAAATATTTAGAAGGCCTATTGAGTAATTTAGTGGCAATTAGAAAAACGATAAATAAATTATAAAATTTCTCGATATTGTTTAGGAGTTTCTCCAAAATATTTTTTAAATGCCGCACTAAAATGTGTGGCATTTTTGTAGCCTGTATCTTCTGCTATTTGATAAATTGGCAACTGGCTGCTTCTTAATAATTCTTTTGCCTTATTCATTTTTTCCTGTTTACAAAATTCATTCATAGAAAACCCAAAAACTCTTTTATATTCCTTTTTTAGTAGATTTTCATTTAATGCTACCTCTTGAGACAATTGCTTTATAGAATAATTTTTATCCAAATTATTTTTTAAAATATGATGTACAGCATACAATTTTCTAATTATTTTACCTGTACAAGCTATTTTATCACTAGGCTTCTTAACCTTATAATTTTCCATTTGAATTGCAAGTAATTCAAGTACTTTGGCTTCCATAAAAATTTTACGAGAAATACCTTTTAAATTTATATCCTCAAGATTCGTTAATACTGTAAAAAGTTCATTTGTAATTGGTAGAATTAAATCTTTATCTGAAAATTTCTTAAAAATAAAATCATTAGAAAATCCGTGATTAAGCAAAAACAATTTAGATAATTTAATTTTTATCTCTTTAAACGCCTTAACACCTGAAACTCTAACGTAACCTTTAAATTTATTAATATTTGCAATATAAGATTCATGACTTTCTATTGGAATATCCTCTTCAACTCCTCTAATTGAAATTATTTTTTCTCCCTCTAATAAAAAAGATAATTGTGTAAAATCATCATCACAATCATATTTTATAATTAAATCCTTTACAAGTTTATACCTACTTATTGAAATTAATAAATCATCAAATTGAAAATTTGTTATACAGCCACATCCATATTTTGGTAGTACATGATGCTTACTATAAACTATTTTTCCATCATTATCACAATTTGTCTGCACTGCTATTACCTGATTTATACCTATCTCCGCTCCAGATAAGTCAATAACTTCACAATTAACAAAATCTCGTCTTTTTTTATCCACAATGCGTCATTTACTATTTAGAACATTTTCTAATTTCGCAGTAAATTTATTTAGACTAAATTAAAATAACAAATTTAAAATGAAAAACATTCTTACAACAATTACATTGTTTCTATCAATTATAACAATTCAAGCACAAAATAGCTTGATAAGAGGAACCGTAATTTCCGAACAAAACAAACCAATAAAAAACGTTAATATTTCAATCTTAAATACAATAAAAGGCACAAATACCAATAGCTTTGGCGCATATGAAATTAATGGTTTAGAATCAGGAACCTATCAACTTAGAGTTTCATTTTTAGGATATAAAACAAAAGAAATTCAATTAAAAATCAAAAATAATCAAGTTTACACAATACCAACAATTATTCTAAAAGAAATTGGAGAAACACTAAGTGAAGTAAAAATTGAAGGAAACGGAATAACCAAAATTATAAAAAGTGAAGGCATTTATGTTTCTAAACTACCTCTTAAAAACTTGGAAAATCCACAAGCTTATAACGCAATTTCAAGTGATTTATTAAAAGAACAAGTGATTACAAATATAAATGATGCCATAAAAAACGCAACAGGTGTGGCTCGATTATGGGAATCAACTGGACGTGGTGGTGATGGTGCAGAATTTTATTCATTAAGAGGATTTTCTGTTCAGCCATCTATTACCAACGGCTTACCTGGATTGAACAATGGAGGATTAGATCCTTCAAATATTGAACGAATTGAAGTTATAAAAGGTCCGTCTGGTACTTTATATGGTAGTAGCTTAATTTCTTATGGAGGATTAATTAATGTTGTTACAAAGCAGCCCTATGAATACTTTGGCGGTGAAATTTCTTACACAACAGGCACTAATGGATTAAACAGAATAACAGCTGATATAAATACGCCAATTGGTAAAGATGATGACACTTATTTAAGAATTAATGCGGCCTATCATTCTCAAAATAGTTTTCAAGATGCAGGATTTAACAAATCTTTTTATGTTGCACCTTCTTTAAAATATATTGCCAATGAAAAACTGACATTTATAGTTAATACTGAAATCCTAAATAAAGAATCGGTAAATGCTCCAATGCTATTTTTAAACAGATACGCTCCCTTAACCTATGATAGCATTGATATTTTTGAACAAAACTATTACAACTCTTTTACTAGCAACAACTTAACTATAAAAAATCCAACATTTAATTTACAAGCTCAAGCCTTATATAAGCTCTCTGATACATGGACATCTCAAACAGTTTTATCCACTGGAACAGCTAAAACTGATGGTTATTATTCATATTTATGGGATTTAAGTGATGGAGATACCTTTGCTCATTATATTTCAAAAGCAAATAGCGAAACTAGAACAACAGATATTCAACAAAACTTTATTGGTGATTTTAATATTGGAAAATTAAGAAATCGAGTTGTAGTTGGGTTGGATTATTTTAACAATAATTTAAAAAATAACAGTTTAGGCTGGGTAGGAATTGGAACAGTAACCTTAAGTGATGGAAACAATTCCTCAATTTTATCTCAGGCAGCAGTCGACAATGCTTTGGCTGAAACTGCCGTTGGAAATTCTGAAGCATCTCAAGAAATTTTTAGCGCTTATATTTCAGATGTATTAAACCTAACTCCGACTCTTTCTGCTATGGCAAGTTTAAGAGTTGATAAATTTGAAGGTGACAAAAGTGATGATGACGATGATCAAACTGCCTTTTCACCAAAATTTGGACTGGTATATCAGCCAATAAAAGATAAACTATCTGTTTTCACCAATTATATGAATGGATTTTCCAATGTTTCTCCTTCCGAAGTCTCAGATGTTGACGGTTCTAATCCAAGAATAAAAACATTTGACCCTGAAAAAGCCAACCAGTGGGAACTAGGGATTAAAGCAAATTTGTTAGAAAATAAACTGAATTTAACTGCAAGTTATTATGATATAAACGTGTCAAATAAATTAATGACAGACCCAAACAATATTAATAATTCAATTCAAGGAGGAGAAGTGGAAAGTAAAGGGTTTGAATTAAGTTTAAATGCAAAACCTGTTGAAGGTTGGAACATTATTGCCGGTTATAGTCAAAATAATAGTAAAGTTTTAAAAGAAACCGAAAATGCTGGATATTTAGGATTAAGACCTGAAGAAGCTGGTCCTGAAAACTTAATTAACTTTTGGACTAGTTATACTGTTCAAACTGGTTCTTTAGAAGGTTTTGGCTTTGGTTTTGGAGGAAATTACGCCAGTGAATTTAATACACTAAATAGAAGTACAACTGGATCTTTTGCTTTACCAAGCTACACCATAATAAATGGCTCTTTATCCTATGCTAAAGAAAAATTTAGAGTCATATTAAAATTAGACAACATTGCCAATAAAAAACACTTTACAGGATGGTCTACCGTAACACCTCAAAATACTAGAAGTATTTCAGCAAGTTTATCTTATAATTTTTAAACCCATATTTAATTAGAGTTGTTTGTTAATCCATTAGTCCTTGTTAAAAATAACAAGGGCTAATATTAAAATTTAAAAAAAATGAAAAAAATAATTTTATCAATATGCAGTACCTTTTTAATAACTGCATCAAGTTTTGCACATTATTTATGGATTGAAACGAATCCAAATGGAATTATAAATCAAGAACAAGAAATTAGAGTGTATTACGGTGAATACACATACGGAGTTATAGAAGAAATAACTGGTGAAGCATTTCCAAAAGTTAGTGATTTTACACTTTTTCTTGTAGATCCTTCAGGAAAAAAAATTCAATTAAAAACCTCAACAGAGAGTACTTATTACAAAGCAAATTTTATCCCTTCTATTAATGGAACCTACACAGTTCTTTTAAATAATGATAAAATTGATGTAATTGATTTTACACAATACGATTTTGGAATTTTTAAAACGCATTATCATTCTGTTGCTAAAATTCAAGTTGGAGATAATCAGTCTGAAACTGCTTCACTTAATAAAAATGGAATTACAGTTAAGGACATTTCTGAAAACACCAATGAAATAAAACTTCTGGTTTTATTTAAAAATGAAGTACTTCCAAAAAATGAAGTTAAAATTTATGTTTCAGATTTATGGTCGAAAACATTAGAAACAAATGAGAACGGAATCATTTCTTTTAAACTCCCTTGGAATACAAAATACATTATAGAAACTACGCATAAAGAGGAAGTTCCTGGAATTTATAAAAACGAAAACTACCAATTTATCTGGCATTGTGTTACTTACACAATTCCTACAAACTAATTTTTATGACTAAAGAAAGGAAAAATAATAGATTTAAAAAATTTATTAAAAAAATGCATTTATGGCTCGGACTCTCATCCGGGCTTATTGTATTTATAGTAGCTTTAACTGGTTGTATCTATGTTTTTAGTCAAGAATTTACAAATACTTTTCGTAAAAGTGAAATGTATATTGAACCTCAGGAAAAAGCAATACCAATTAGCAAACTTTGGGAAAGCACACAAAGTCAAATTGATACTACGTATCAATTATCTTGGGTAAACATATATAACAATCCAAAAAAAAGTTGGATTTTTTATGCCTATCAAGGGAATGAAAATGCAACTACTTATTTTGAAAGTATAGACTATTACAAATCCATTTATGTAAACCCATATACAGGAGAAATTTTAAAAATTTATAATGAAGAATTAGACTTTTTCAACATTGTAAAAATGTTGCATTGGAGCCTTTTATTAAAAACTGAATATGGCCAACCAATTGTTGGTTACAGCACCATCATTTTTGTATTAATGCTTATTTCAGGTTTTATTTTATGGTGGCCAAAAAATAAAAACTCAAGAAAACTACGGTTCTCATTTCAATGGAAAAAAACAACAAAATGGAAACGTAAAAATTATGATTTTCACAATATTTTTGGTTTTTATATAGGTTCTGTTGCCATAATAATTTCGCTAACTGGATTGGTATGGGCTTTTACTTGGTTTCAGGCAATAGTTTACGTTGTTGGTTCTGGTACAACAACTCCACCAGATTTTTCGAAAGCAACATCAACATTTATTGATAGTCCTAAAGAAATAGCTCTTGATTTAGCTCTTGACAAAACGGTGAAAAAATATCCAAATTCCAATGGTTTTAGACTAACACCTGCACAAGACAGTACAGATATAATTAATATTTACATACAACAATACGATGGTTTGTATTATGTAAATCATAGTTTACAATTTGACCAATATTCGGGTGAATTATTAAAAGAAAGGAATCATAAAAATAAAAACTTTGGAGAAAAACTGATTAACGCAAATTACGATGTACACGTAGGTGCCATTTTAGGAATACCAGGGAAAATAATAGCCTTTTTTGCAAGTTTAATTTGTGCTACTTTGCCACTGACAGGGTTTTTAATTTGGTTTGGAAGAAAAAGAAAAAAGAAGAGTTGAAAAATAATTCAATAAAAAACTCCAAGAAAATTAAATTTTCTTGGAGTTTTTTATTTATAATTGACTAAAATTATCCACACTTAGTATGTCCACAGTTTTTACATTTCAAGCAACCTTCTTCATAAATTAATCCATCAGGATCACCACATTCCGGACATTTTTTATCAACGGCTTGGGTACCATCTTCAACAAATTGTTTTAATGTTCGAGCAATACCATTTTTCCAAGTATTAATATTTTCATCGTACATATTTAAATTGTTAATTAAATCAACAACATAAGGAATTGGCATTCCGTGACGTAAAACTCCAGAAATTAGTTTCGCGTAATTCCAATATTCTTTATCAAAAGTTCTTGATAAACCTTCCATTGTTACTTTATAACCTTGCTTGTCTTCAAATTGAAAATCGTATCGAGAAACACCATTTTCATCCTTGTTTTTAATAACCCAACCTTCTTCTAACCAGGTTGGTAATAAAAATGCATCTTCTAATTTACCTGTAAATACTTCATAAGGCCTGTTATTAATTAATCCAACTACAGCTACCCATTTATCGTAATCATTTTGAAAACGAACAACTTTTGCAATAATTCTTTTAGGGCGTTTTGGAAAAATAGTTTCTGCATAACATTCGCTATTTTTCTTTTCTTTATTATCTTCATTCGCAACTAAAATTCCACTTCTAGAACCATCTCTGTATACAGTAATTCCTTTTAGCCCTTTTTTCCAGGATTCAATGTAAATATTACCTACCAAATCAACAGGTACATCTTTAGCTAAATTTATGGTTGAACTTATTGAATGTGTTGTGTATTTTTGAACTAAGGCTTGCATTTCAACACGTTTAACCCAATCAATTTCTGGCGCAGTTGCTCCGTTATATGGGCTTTCACTAATATCAGTTTTACCAGTTACTTCCATCCATTGTTTTAATTTAGGATGATATACTTCAAACTCTTCAAAAGCGTCACCCATATCATCTACATATGCAACTTTTGCATTTACATCACCTTCATTTACTTTTCTTCTTCGTTTATAGGATAATAAGAAAACTGGTTCTACTCCAGACGAAGTTTGTGCCAACATACTCAGACTTCCTGTTGGAGCAACAGTACTTATTGAAATATTACGTCTACCGTATTTCATCATCCTTTTATAAACTTCAGGAAACTCTTTTTCCATCATTTGTACAAACTCAGATAAATTTTCGATGTCTGGATTAAAAACCTCAAACTTTCCACGAGTTATGGCCATATCTATACTACTATCAAACTCACCTTTAAGTTTGGTTTTCATAATTTCATCAACAACAGCAATTGCTTCATCAGTATCAAACTTTTTACCTAAAGCAGCCATACAATCAGCCAATGCAGTAAAACCTAAACCTGTTCTTCTTCCTTTTTTACCTGTTTTATATAATAATTTCCAAGTGTCAATTTCTACTTGTTTAATATTATTTGGTTCCTTATCGTGCATTATTTTGTTGAATATCTTATCAACAGCTTCCAATTCCAAATCAACTAAATCATCCATTAAACGTTGCGACTCATAAACAACTTTATAAAACTTCTTATAATCGAATGTTGCTTTTTCTGTAAATGGGTTTTCAACAAAACTATATAAATTAATAGCTATTAATCTACAACTATCTCCACCTTGCATAGCAATTTCTGAACAAGGATTTGTTGAACTATTTTTAAAACCTGGGTAAATAGATGATGTTGAATAATAATGTTGACGATCCCAAAATATTAATCCCGGCTCTGCAGTATTATGTGCACAAGTAATTATAGTATTCCATAATTCCTGAGCTCTAATTGTTTTCGTATAGGTTGGTTTATCGCTTTCAATTGGCCAACGTAAGGTAAAATCACCATCTTCAATTACGGCCTGCATAAATTCGTCTGACAATCGTAAAGATATATTTGCCCCCGTAATTTTAGTTAAATCTTGTTTAATTGTAACAAATTCTTCAATATCAGGATGTGCAATATCCATAGTTAACATTAATGCACCTCTTCTCCCATTTTGAGCAACCTCTCTTGTTGTATTTGAGAAGCGATCCATAAAAGAAACTGCACCTGTAGTCGTTCCTGCAGAATTTGAAACTTGTGCTCCACGAGGTCTTAAATTTGATAAATCTACACCAACTCCACAACGTCTTTTAAATAATTGTGCCAATTGCTGATCCGTGTGGAAAATACCACCATAAGAATCAAAAACAGGCGGAACCACAACACAATTTGATAATGATGCAATAACATTTTCATTTCCTAACGAAGACATTACACTTCCTTGCGGAATTATATATTTAAAATCTTTAAACAAGTCAAAAATATCATTTTCTGATAAAAATTTTCTTGATTTTCCGTATTCTGATAAACCCTCTATCTCTTTTTCACTATCCAAATATTTCTTCTCAATTCTCCCAAATTCAACAGCCATTCTCTTATGCATTTGATCTGGTGTACTTTCCAAATATTCACCTTTCTTATTTTTTACTGCATACTTATTCATCCAAGTAGTCGCAGCAAGCTCATCACCATTAAAGTAAGCTAAGCAGCTCTCTAACACTTCGTTATATTCGTATATTTTCGGGAATATTAATTCTTCTATCATTTTGAGATGGTTTATTATTAATCAATTTTTGAATCAATAAAATTATTGAATTATTAAACCTAAATGGTCTTTTAATGAATTTAGTTAATAACATTTTGTTGTTGAAAAGTTTAATGAAATTATTTTTTTAGTTTTTATTTCGTAAATTCATCTTCTAATATTTTATAAATTGAATTTGGTGAAACACAATCTAACTTTAAACGGGATTACTGGTATTATTTTTGGAATATTCTCAATAATATTTAGTTGGTTCATAAAGTTATTTTTAACTAATTTTTCGTCTGGAGTTGGAGTTGCAGGATTTTTACCAATATCTTTTTTTGAAATTATTTTAGGGGTTATTTCGTTACTTTTTATTCTAATTTCTTATTTTACTGTTGTTTTAATAAATAAGAAGAGAAGAAAAAAAATAGGATTAAAAGGATGGGATTCTAAAGCTAAAAAAATTAGAAAAATATTTCTTGCATTATTATTAATAGGCGGAATTATTACACTTTTACTTGTTAAAGTTGGGCATATAAAACTTATAATTCCTACCTCACTTTTTCTTTATGGAATAAGCTCTATTGTTGTAAAAAAATACACTGTGGGTAATACGATACTTTTAGGAACCCTCTTTATTTTAAACGGGCTTTTAGCAATGGTTTTTACAAAACAATTATTTATGCTTTGGGGAATGGCTTTTGGTGTTTATCATATAATTTATGGCTCACTTGGTTTTTTTAAAAATCAGGAAAATTAATATTTTAATTTTCTTACCAAGTCTTCCAAACCATTTAGCTGAATCTCATAAACCAAACCTAGCATTTCACCAAGTTTTCCCTTTGGAAAACCCTTATTGTTATACCAAACAATATAATGCTCGGGTAAATCAATTAAATGTTTGCCTTTATATTTTCCAAAAGGCATAACAGTGTTAGCCAATTTTTCTAATTCGTGTTGCTGATTATTTGCCATCTATATAATTTTGTAAATAACTAAAACGCTCCGTTAATTTTCCGTTTTCAGTCATTCTAGCTCTTAATAGAACCCCATCTTCATCATTATTTAAAAAAGCTGGAATTACATGTTTAGCAAAACTATCTCCAAATCCTTCGGATGCATCTTTTGGCAATTCACAAGGTAAATTATCCACTGCCATTACAGCAATTGCATTTTTATTTTTAAAATCAACTTCTTTTTCTGTTGCTGGGTTGTATCCATAAATAGGATCAGCAATTGTTGAAGATCGAATTGTTGAAGCAACTGGCCCATCAATATCACAACTAATATCTGCAATAGTATTTATATGAAACTCATTTGATTTAGCATCTTCACGAGTGAAAAGAAATGGTGCTCCATCCCCATAAAAGTGACCTGCAATGAACAAATCTGCAACTTTAGCAAATCTCATAAAGTTACTTTCATATTCAGATGGATTTTTAAAAAAATCGTTTTGATCTTTAACCTCTCCATCTTTTCTCTTATTATAATCTAATACATCTATTTGAACATAAACTGGTTCCTTAAAAGTTTTAGTTAGAAATTCTTGTATTGTTACTTCACGCATTCTCATACCCTTCAACATTTCCTTTGCTCCATTACCTACTCTACCTTTTCCTGTTAACAACACTTTAATTGCCGGTAATTTTATTTTTTGAAGTTCATGTATCAACATTAATTGATCGTGTAACTCTTCAGCTTTAGGTAATTGAAACAACTTATTTTTCATACCATACGCTCTAAAACCATTATAAGCACCAACAATACCAGCATATTTTCCAAAAGCCACTAATCTTTGCCCTTTTTTATTAACAATTACTTCGTGATCATACAATTCAATATTCTTTGCCAAAATGGCTTGCAGTAATTTTCTGTTATATTCCTGTTTTTTAATAGTATGTGAAAAGAAAAAATACTTTTTATTTGGAATTAAAAATTCAATTGGCACTTCTTTTACACCCAATAAAACATCACAATCAGAAACATCTTTAACTACTTCAACTCCTTGATTTACATAGTCTTCATCAGTAAAAAAACGATTATCCGAACTTTCTACTTTAATAGTTAATTGAGGATATTTTTTTAATAATCGCTTACATTCTTTTGGAGATAAAACGACTCTCCTGTCTGGTGGATTTTTACGTTCATTAATGATTCCTATTTTCATTGTATAATTTGGTATAAAATTTGTGACTAAGGTATTATGAATTAAAGAAACAAACAAATAATTAATCTAATGGATTTTTTATACATTTGCCTTCTTTTAAAAGAACTTGTTCTTTGACTTATTGGGGACGACTGGTTTTGACTGCAAGGTCAATTAAACTAGAAGCATGTCGAGTTATGAAATAGCACTCGTAAATCTCAATTTCAACTTTTTAAACGGCGAAGATAACTACGCTTTAGCTGCTTAATCCGAATTATAGTAGGATGAGCCTCGGCACACAAGGTGTGCAAGCTGAATGCCCCCTAATAGCCTTGGTTAGCGGCGATTAATTTTAGGGCATCGTAAAAGTTAACATAGAAATATCAGTGTTTCGTTGGTATTTTGAAACTTAAGAAACTAAGTTTAAAGTGGGCTGTTTTCGGTCAGCTTTAAGTCGAAAATCAAACGAAAAATAAACATGTAGAAACTACTTTGGTTGCTTGTTTGGACCCGGGTTCGATTCCCGGCGTCTCCACTAATATCTTCATTTTGATAAAATTAGCTTTTTTTAGTAAAAATTTAACAAAAAAACATATTCTTAAATAAATTTTATTGTATATTTGTATCTGGTAAGTCGTAAAGATTTACCAATCTTTTTCATAGCAATTTTCCTCACTCATTTTTGAGTGAGGTTTCTTTTTTTAGACCCTTCTCGTTTTTTCCATTACCTTTGCCCTCCAAAAAAAATACAAATATGCTTTTAAATATTTCTTATACTGAATGGGTTGGTTATTTAGCTTCTGCTGTGCTTATTATTTCATTCTTAATGAAAAACCTGTCAACACTTAGAATTATTAACTCTATTGGGGCAATTATTTTTGTTATTTATGGAGTAATGCTTAACATTTCCTGGCCAATAATTATTACCAATGTTTTTATTTTATTCGCAAACATATATTACCTTTACTTTAATCAAAGAAAGGTTAATTCTTAAATTTTAAAAAAACTCATTTGAAACGAATATTAGTTTCAGTAACAAATGATTTGGTCACAGACCAACGAGTTCATAAAGTATGTACTACTTTAGCATCAATGGGTTTTGACTTGCTCTTAATTGGTAGGAAATTTTCTGATAGTATTGAAATTGACAGACCTTATAAAACAATTCGATTTAAGCTAATATTCAATAAAGGTTTTTTATTTTACGCGGAATACAATCTTCGCTTATTTATTAAACTACTTTTTACAAAAAAGGATATTTTACTTAGTAACGATTTAGATACTTTATTACCAAACTATCTTGTGAGTAAAGTGTTTAGAAAAAAGCTGGTTTATGATAGTCACGAATTATTTACAGAAGTTCCTGAATTAATAAACAGGCCTTTTGTTCAAAAAATATGGTTGAAAATTGAAGGAAATATATTACCAAAACTTAATAATTGTATAACAGTTAGTGATTCAATTGCAAAATATTACAACAAAAAATACAATACTAATTTTAGTTTAATTAGAAACTTTCCCATAAAATTATCAAATAATCAAAAAGGTAATTTCCCATTCGAAATTTATAATTCTAATATTATTTTATATCAAGGTGCCTTAAATAAAGGAAGAGGTCTAGAATTGATAATTGAGACAATGCAATTTATAGATAACTCAATTTTAGTACTCATTGGTAATGGAGATATTGTGGATGAATTATTGGAGAAAGTAAAAATTTTGGGACTGGAAAAGAAAGTGAGGTTTATTTCTAAAATAGCTCCAAATGAATTAAGTAGTTTAACAAAACTCGCAGATTTAGGACTTAGTATTGAAGAAGATTTAGGCCTAAATTACAGGTTTGCTTTGCCAAATAAATTATTTGATTACATACAAGCTAATATTCCTGTTTTAGTTTCTAACTTGCCCGAAATGAAAAACATTATTTCAAAACACACTGTTGGTGAGGTAATTAAAAGTAGAACTCCAAAAAAACTAGCAAATCAAATTGATCAATTACTTTCTAAAGGAAAATCGCATTTTGAAAACAATTTAGAAAAAGCTAGCTCAGAACTTATTTGGGAACATGAAGAAAAAAAATTAATCGAAATTTTTGAAAATCTTGAATAAAACTTTAAATATAGTATCATTTGATGTTCCATACCCTCCAAATTATGGCGGTGCTATTGACGTTTTTTATAAAATAAAAGCCTTAAATAATCTTGGAATTAATATAATTTTACATACTTATGAATATGGTAGAGGTAAGCAAAAAGAGCTTGAAAAATATTGTAACAGTATACATTATTATAAGAGAAAAATTAAATTAAAAGATTTTTTTTCGAGAAAACCATTTATAGTTAAAACAAGGACAAATAAAAAGTTAATTGAAAATTTAAGATCAAATAATTTTCCGATTTTGTTTGAAGGACTACATAGCACTTCGCCTCTTTTAACAGCCAATTTCAATAATAGAACTGTTATTATTAGAGCACATAATATTGAACACAACTATTATAAAGGTTTATCAAAAAGTGAATCAAATATTTTTAAAAAACTTTTTTTTAATACAGAAGCTATTAAATTACGCCCGTTTCAAAAAATATTTAAAAAAGCCAACTATATTTTATCTATTTCACCTTCGGAACAAGAATATTTTTCGGTAAAATTCCCTTTAAAATCGATATATATTCCAGCTTTTCACGAACATAAAACTGTTAAATCTATGCAAGGTATCGGGAAGTTTGCAATTTATCATGGTGATATAAGAGTAGCTGATAATACTAAAGCTTGCTTTTATTTAGTCAAAGCCTTTTCAAATACCACGTATCCATTTATTATTGCTAGTAATTTTAATAATCCAAAACTAGAATCTGAAATAAAAAAACATTCCAACATAAGCTTCATAATGCTTAAAAGTAATGATGAATTAACAGAGTTACTAAAATCTGCACATGTAAATATACTTCCTACATTTCAAGGTACAGGCATCAAATTAAAGCTAATTAATGCATTATTTAATGGTCGGTTTTGCTTAGTAAATGACGAAATGATTAAAAATACAGGACTAGAAAAGCTTTGCTCAATTGCAAACTCAAAAAAAGAATTCATTAATAAATTCGAACAATTATCTCAACAAGAATTTACTGAAAATGATATTATTAAAAGAACAAACGTATTAAAAAGTTTTGACACTCATATTAATGCACAAAAAATTATAGAATTATTAAATTAAATATTTGAATTCTGCTGTACAACCTCAAATAATTCTCCACCTTCACATTTTAATGTTTTATAAGGAAACTTTAGTATTAATGCATAATCATGAGTCGCCATTAATATAGTTTTCCCGGTATCATGAATTTCCTTTAAAACATTCATCACTCCAACAGAAGTTGCCGGATCTAAATTCCCGGTTGGCTCATCTGCTAAAATTAACTCAGGATCATTTAACAAAGCTCTTGCAATTGCAACACGTTGTTGCTCACCACCAGACAGTTGAAATGGCATTTTAAAATCTTTGGTTTCCATCCCAACCTTTTTTAAAACTTCCATTATTTTAGTTTTCATTTTTTCAGCATCTTTCCAACCTGTTGCTTTTAAAACAAACTTTAAATTTTCAAATACATTTCTATCATTCAACAATTTAAAGTCTTGAAAAACAATTCCAATTTTTCTTCTCAAAAACGGAATCTCTTTTTCTTTTAGAGATTTTAAATTAAACCCTACAATACTTCCTGTGCCGTTTTCAAGTGGTAAATCCCCATATAAAGTTTTCATTAAACTACTTTTTCCGCTTCCCGTTTTACCTATCATATACACAAACTCTCCCTTATTTATATTTAAGTTTACATTTGATAATACAAGGTTCTCTCGCTGAAATATTTGAGCTTCTTTTAAACTAAGAATTGATTCGGACATTTATTAATGATTTTTAACAAATTTAAAAATTTTAGCATTTAAACAACTACTAATTAATTAATTTATTCATTTAGACATTTTAAAAACATAATCAATTTAATAATTGGGAATAGTTCTTGTAATAACCTTTTGATAAAAATATTAATAACCAAATGCAATTTCAAAAAATTATTGCGTTATTAGATTATAGTTTTAAACTTTCAATTTTTATTAAAATGAATTATAAAAAAATTGTATTACCTATTATAGTGTTTTTTATTTCCATCACTATTTCAGCACAAAAAACAGCCATTTACACTAATTCACTTAAAGAATATAATCACGCAGTAGAATTGTATCAAAATAAGGCATTTGTTGCTGCTCAGCAAAAATTTAATACCATAAAAAATGATTTTGATAATTCTTCAGAATTAAAAGCTAATTGTGAATATTTTGCTGCCAACTGTGCTATTCGGTTAGGTCAAAGAAATTCAGATGATTTAATGCAACAATTTGTTGATAAATACCCTACAAGTACTAAACGAAATTCAGCTTTTATAGATGTTGCCGACTATTATTACAAAGTTGGAAAATATTCGTATGCTGCAAAATGGTATAAAAAAGTAAACACTACCAATTTAACTTTAAAACAAGAGGAAGATTATAATTTTAAATATGCTTATTCTCTATTTATAAATAAAAATTACTCAGCCGCAAAAAACTATTTTTTAAACTTATTAGACTCGCAGGAATATGGAGCTCAAGCCAAATATTATTATGGTTTTATCGCTTATAACCAAGATGATTACGAAACTGCAGATAAATATTTAGGTGAAGTTGAAGAGGATACTTCTTTTAAAAAAGATGTTTCTTATTACTTAGCAGATATGAATTTTAAACTCGGAAAGTTTCAAATAGCTATTGATAAAGGAGAACCTTTACTAGAAAAATCAAGAGGATTAGAACATTCTGAAATTTCAAAAATTGTTGGAGAAAGCTATTTTAATCTTCAAAAATATGAAGAAGCAATTCCACATTTAAAAAACTATAAAGGTAAACGTGGTAAATGGAATAACACAGATTATTACCTACTTGGTTATTCCTTTTATAAGCAAAACGATTTTGACAATGCCGTTAGTAATTTCAATAAAATAATTGGCGGTAATAATGCCGTTGCCCAAAATGCTTATTATCATTTAGCTGAATGTTACCTCAAATTAGAAAAAAGACAAGAAGCCTTAAATGCATTTAGAAATGCAGCTAATATGGAATTTGAACCGGAAATTAAAAAAGATGCATGGTTAAATTATGCCAAATTAAGTTATGAAATTGGAAA
The DNA here is from genome assembly GCF_900188355.1 of Lutibacter flavus. Lineage (GTDB taxonomy): Bacteria > Bacteroidota > Bacteroidia > Flavobacteriales > Flavobacteriaceae > Lutibacter > Lutibacter flavus. The sequence goes on along the minus strand of NZ_FZNX01000005.1, from coordinate 394,458 downwards.
TCCATATAAAAGTGTTCCTGACGTTTTGCAGGAATATATAGAGTTGCATCCAAATTCAACTCATAAAGAAGAAATTAATGATTTAATAATCAGTGCATACATTACATCAAAAGATTATAAAGGTGCTTTAGAATTTTTACAGAATAAAAAAAGTGCCAAAGAACGTGCTTTGTATCAAAAAGTTGCTTTTTATAGAGGGACAGAACTTTTTACAGAAGGTAATTACGATTTAGCCAAAGAAAGTTTTGAAAGCTCTTTAACCATTCCATTAGACCCTACATTTACTGCAAAAGCTACTTTTTGGAAAGGAGAATCAAATTATAGATTAAATAATTTTATAGATGCACTTGCCGATTTTAAAGATTTTTCATCTAATTATGAAGCTTCAAAAACAACAGAATTTAAGCATCTAAATTACAATATAGCTTATGCCCTGTTCAAACAAAAAGAATACGGACAAGCTACTGATGAGTTTAAAAAATACATCAATAAAAACACCGATGATAAGATTAGAAAAAATGATAGCTATTTAAGAATTGCCGATGGTTATTTTGTGAACAGTAACTATTCCAGTGCTATTAGTTTTTACAATAAAGCCATTGATATGAATGGAATTGATGGTGATTATGCGCAGTTTCAAAAAGCAATTTGTTACGGCCTTACAGGAAACGAAAATTTAAAAATTGATGAATTAAATTCTTTTTTAAACAAATATTTAAGATCTACTTATAGAGATGATGCGTATTATGTTTTGGGTAATTCTTACATTAAAAAAGGCAATAACCAACTTGCTATTGATAGTTTTGACAAGCTAATTTCAAATTATAAAAGAAGTCCGTTGGTTTCTAAAGCATTGCTAAAAAAAGGGTTGATTTATTATAATTCAGATCAAAATAACCAAGCATTAGCAACCTACAAAACAGTTGTAAATCGTTTTCCAAATACTTCTGAAGCAAAACAAGCAATTAAAGATTCTCGTCAGATTTACGTGGATTTAGGTAGAGTTGATGAATATGCTGCTTGGGTAAAAGATATTGATTTTATAAATGTCTCGGATGCAGAATTAGACAATGATATGTACGAGTCTGCTGAAAAACAATACCTACAAAATAACCATAATAAATCAATTTCAAGCTTTAAAAAATACTTACAAAACTTCCCGAGAGGGTTACACACATTGCAAGCTCATTTTTATTTAGCGCAGTCATTATTTTCGGAAAACAAGCATAATGAAACCATTCCACATTATAAAAATGTGATTGATCAACAGCAAAATGAATTTACAGAAAGTGCTCTTTCAAGATTAGCGTTGGTTCATTTAGAAAATAACAATTGGCAAAGTGCAATTCCAGTATTGGAAAGATTAGAGTCTGAAGCCGATTTACCTCAAAATATCACATTTGCACAGTCCAACTTAATGAAAGGTTATTATGAAAGCAAAAACTATAGCAAGGCTGTTAATTATGCAGAAATGGTATTGCGAGGTGCTAAATTAGAAACACGTGTAAAATCTGATGCACATATTATTATTGCACGTTCAGCTATAAAAACTAACAATGAAGATAAAGCCAGAAATGCCTATAAAGAAGTAGAAAAAATAGCCTCAGGAGAATTAAAAGCAGAAGCTTTGTATTACGATGCTTATTTTGAAAATAAAGATGGTAGCTACAGAGTATCAAACCAAATTGTCCAAAAAATTGCATCAGATTATTCTGCATATAAATATTGGGCTGCTAAAGGTTTATTAATTATGGCAAATAATTATTACGAATTAAATGATGCTTATCAGGCTACTTACATTTTAGAAAGTGTAATTAAAAACTTTTCACAATTTGATGATGTTGTTGAAAAAGCGACTTCAGATTTAAATAAAATAAAAACTGAACAAGCAAAAACAAACGAGTCAATAAAAAATTAATTATTGATTTAAAAATCAAAAAAAGACAGTTTCACAATTAAAAAATATACAATGCGAAAGCTATTTATAACTTCAACATTAATTTTAATAGCAAGTGTTTCTTTTTCACAGGAAACCAAAGTAGATACCTTAAGAACCGAAGAAATTATGGTTGTAAAACCGTATACACCTACAATTTCTGATGCTTTTAAAGTAAAATCCAATCCTGTAATAGATACAATTACTAAAATTCAAAAAGAAAATGTTAGCTATAGTATATTTTCTATTCCTGTAGCATCTACTTTTACACCTTCAAAAGGAAAAGCCAAAGGTGTTGTTAGAGAACCTAAAGAACGGCTTTTTGAAAATTACATTTCTGCAGGGTTTGGTAATTTTACAAGTCCGCTTTTCGAGGCTTATCTGCATACTGGAGATTCCAGATACAATGATCTCGGTATTTTTATAAATCACCACTCTTCTGAAGGAGGAATAAAAGATTTACAGTTAAATGATAGTTTTGCTGACACAAGAATTGATGGGTATTATAAACAATTTGATAGATATTATAATTGGCAAATAAATGCTGGTGTTCAAAGAAAACTATACAATTATTACGGAATTCCTGCTGATGTAATTTTTGATGATGCCGTAATTAATAATATGGATGAAAAACAAATCTATAAAAATATTTATGTTGGTGGAAAAGTAAATTTTGAAGATTCGTTTTTTCAAGGAGCAACAGCTGAATTAGTTAACTTTTCAGACAATTTTAGTAGTAATGAATTTAGATTTATAGCTAAACCTAAATTAGAATTTCCAATTTCAACAGAGCTAATTAACGGTGAATTTTTAATAGATCTAATTAATGGTAAATTTGAACAAAATTACGATACAACTGATGATTTAAAATACAGCTTTTTAAACTTAGGGTTCAATCCTAATTTTGAAGTTTTACGCGAAAACTTAACCGTAAACTTAGGAGCTAAATTATACTACTCAAGTGATCTCGATAATAAAACAAATAAATTTTATGCATATCCAAATGTCACCGCTTCCTTTAAGTTAGTAGATGAAGTTTTTATTTTGGTGGCTGGAGTTACAGGAGATTTAATTCAAAATACATATAGAGATTTATCAACTGAAAATCCATATGTTTCCCCAACATTAAGCATTCAACAAACGGATGCTCAATATAAAGCGTTTGTTGGCGCAAAAGGAAAATTAGCTTCTAATATTGGATATAATTTTTCTGTGAGCCATACCAACGAACAAAATAAACCTCTTTTTATTCAAAACCAAACTAAAACTAATGGTACAATAAATGTTGCAAATTCTTATGAAGCAGGAAATTCATTTGGAGTTATTTATGACAATGTAAAAACTTTAGGATTCTTTGGAGAATTATCTATTGATGCATCAAAAGAGTTTAATTTTGGAGGAACAATTAATTACGCAAATTATACTACAGAAAACGAATTAGAAGCTTGGAATTTACCTTCAATTAAAGCAACTATAAATGCAGATTATCAAAACAAAAGTTGGTTTGCAGGAGCCAAATTATTTTACAACGGCCAAACAAAGGACTTTGTAATTCCTTTCGGGCAACCAACAAATACAGGGGTAATTGTAGAAAACGATTCTTATATGGATTTAAACCTAAACGGTGGGTACATTTTTTCTGATAGGCTAACGGCCTTTGCAAAAATAAATAATGCACTTGGTAAAAAATACCAACCTTTTGTAAATTACCAAGTACAAACTTTACAAATATTGGCAGGTATTACCTATAAATTTGATTTATAAATAAGCCATGAATTTTTCAACTATTTTATGTAGTTTTAACAATCTTTAAAACTATACGATTAGTGAGAATTCTATTTTTTTCGCTTATTATTCTAATGGACTTGTTACCTTGTAATCAAATTGAGCCTAAAAAAGACTTTGATATAACTTCAAACAAAATCGATTTTATAGCAAAAAAAATAATATAAAAATAAAAAATGAAAAAATTATCCATTTTAATTTTAGCTGTAATTACATTTTCTTGCACAAAAAAAGAAAAAGCAGATACTACTATAATAAATGCAAATATTTATACCGTAAATAACAATTTTGATAAAGCTGAAGCAATTGCAATTAAAGATGGAAAAATAATCGCAGTTGGAACTAATGAAGAAATTCAAAATACGTACGCCTCAACTTTTACAAATAACGTTCAAGGCAAAACTATAGTACCTGGTTTTATTGATGCTCATTGCCATTTTTATGGTTTAGGATTGCAACAACAAAAAGTAGATTTAAATGGAACTAAGAGTTTTAAAGAAGTTTTGTATAAAATTTCTCAATTTCAAAACAAAAACAATGTTGCCTTTATTACTGGCCGAGGTTGGGATCAAAATGATTGGGAAGTAAAAGAATTTCCAACAAAAGAATCGCTAGACAAAATTTTCCCTAATACTCCGGTTGCAATTAGAAGAATTGATGGTCATGCTTTATTAGTAAATCAAGCAGCGATAGATTTGGCAGGAGTTACGGTTAAAACAAAAGCTGAAGGTGGTTTTATTCTTCAAAAAAATGGAAAATTAACAGGTATATTTATTGATGGCCCTATGGATTTAATTGAAGCAATCATTCCAAAACCATCAAAACAAGTACAAATTCAAGCCTTAAAAGATGCTGAAAAAATATGTATAGATTTTGGTTTAACAACTGTTGATGATGCCGGTTTATCACAATCAACAATTGAATTAATTGATAGTTTACAGCAAACTGGAGAATTAAAAATAAGAATTTATGCAATGGTTTCAGCAAGTGATAAAAGCATTGATTATTACACTAAAAAAGGAATTATAAAAACCGATCGTTTAAATGTTCGCTCATTTAAAGTCTATGCAGATGGAGCATTGGGTTCTCGCGGAGCAGCTATGAAAAAACCATATAGCGATCAGCATAATCATTTTGGAGCTTTAGTAACACCTCTAAGTGATTTAAAAAGTTTTGCTGAAAAAATTGCAACATCAGACTTCCAAATGAATACCCACGCAATTGGAGATTCAGCAAATTATGTAATGTTAAAAACTTATAAAGACGTTTTAAAAGACAAAAAAAATAGACGTTGGAGAATTGAACACGCACAAATTATTGATAAAAATGACTTTAATTATTTTGACAATATTTTACCTTCTGTACAACCAACGCACGCAACATCTGATATGTATTGGGCAGAAAACAGAGTTGGTGCTGACCGAATAAAAGGCGCTTATGCATTTAAAGATTTATTAAATAAATACGGAAAAGTAGCTTTAGGAACCGATTTTCCGGTTGAAAAAGTGAGTCCTTTGTTAACATTTTATGCTGCAGTTACTCGTAAAGATTTAAATAATTATCCTGAAAATGGATTTCAAATGGAAAATGCTTTAACAAGAGAAGAAACTTTAAAAGGAATGACTATTTGGGCAGCTTATTCAAATTTTGAAGAAGAGGAAAAAGGAAGTATTGAAGTAGGTAAAATGGCAGATTTTATAATTCTTGATAAAAACATTATGGAAATTGAAGAATCCGAAATTCCTTCAATAAAAATCAAAGAAACATATATAGACGGTGAAAAAGTAAAATAAAAAATATTGTCATTTCGAATTTTACTTTTTTCAGTAAAATGTGGCAATCTGTTTATTGATAGTCAGATTGCCACAGTCGTACCTCTTTGGAAATGACGCAAACCACTGATATTTATTTAGATGGTATTACACTTGATAATGTCGAATCCAGGCTTATATCTTATATTGCTTAACAGAAGAAACTAATATTTCAGATAAGTTGAATAACCATTTAACTTGTTCCGAAACTAGTTGAGCTTCTTTTAATTTTGAGCCAAGTTCAGGGGAAATTTCTATTCCTTGTTTTATTTCAGCATCACGCTTTTTTGAAAGAGTTTCAAAATTACTGTCAAACAAATCTTCCGCTTTTTTAACATCCGAATGTTCAACTTCTTCTTTAATTAAATTATTTTCAAGCAATTGAATGGCAATATTTAAATTTGAAATGATATGCTCAACATAAACTTTAAAATGAGGTGACGGTTCAGTTGTTTTATTATTTCTAAAAAAGGTACCTAAAGAAGTTAAGGAACTTAAAAACGTATTGTTTAAAACAACAATTTTATAAATAATTGAAAGTTCCTTTTGTTTAGATTTTGGATCTTGGTTCATTCTCTGATAGGCTGCATTTAAATTTCCAACATTTAAAAACGCTTCTTTTCTAGCCAATTTAAAGCTCGTAGGAACCTCTCCTTTCTTATGATAATAAACATCTATTTGCTTTAAAAAAATACGGTTTGATTTAAGCGCATCTATAAAAGATTCAGAAATATTTTGAAATTGCCAAGAAGGCCAAAGCAAATAATTTGCCCCAAAAGATAAAGTCGCTCCAATTAAAGTATCAAAAATTCTAAATTTAATTACTGATAAAATATTTGGCTCAATTAAAGCATAAACAAATACTACATTTAGGGTTATAAAAATAGCTGCATTTCTATAATTATACTGCATCAAAGAAAAAGCAAGTGGTAAGGAAATTATCGCTAATACCCCATACAAAATAGTATTTTGTGTAATTAAAATAACTAATGTTGCCAAACCAGCACCTATTAAAGTTCCAAAAACTCTATGTATAGATCTTTCTTTAGTAAGCCCAAAACTAGGCCTCATTATTACAATAATGGTTATTAATATCCAATATGGATTTTGCATTTCAAAAGCTCTTCCAATTACAAAACCCAGCATTACAATAATTGCAAGCCTTAAGGAATGCTTAAATATGGGAGATTTAAAACTTAAATTATCGATCAATTTTTTTAAATCGTAATCTTGAGGAGTTATAAACCTACCCGCATCTTTAATACTTGAAATAGTATTGTTTTTATTATAATTTGAAAGAACTCGCTCCAATCCAATAATATTTTGAGCTTGTTTTTCTTGATAACTTTTTAAATTCAACAGCATTAAGGTTCCAACTCTTGCTTTTGGCATTCCAATTAAAATTCTGTAATAATCAATATTTCTTTGAATTTCATTTAATTTTTCCGGAATGATAGAATTGGCTTTTAGCGGTTCTTCCTTTCTTATTACTTTGGCAATATGCTCTAATTGAAGCGCCATTTCATAACTCAAATTTTTAAACTCCTCAATTTTCTCTTTATGTTGTTTAAAAACTTCATCAAATTTTTCGTAATTAATTGGATTTGAAATAGCTAATTCATAAATATCTAATAATTCAGAAAAAAACAATTGTTGCCTTCTGGTTATATTAGAAAATCCAGATTTAAGTCTTTTGCTTAAAATTATTCCTCGAATAGATTCGTGACTTTCATTAATTTCAGTTTGAAGCTCAAACATTCTAATGCTTAATTTATCTCTATTCGTTTTGCAAACCAACAAATCACCTCTCAACCTTAAAAACTCAGCTGTTTTTTCAATTGTATCAATAAATAAATCATCTGTTTGAAACTTAGGAAATAAAAGTAAAGTAAGAATAGACAAAGATATATACCAAAGTCCACCTAAAGCTATTAAAAACGCGTGTGTTAATAAAGGAATTTCATTATAATCATTAGCAAAACTTAATACTATTGCTAACAAACCCGAAAAAGCTATTAAAGAAGCTCTAAAACCAAAAACTGAAACATATGAAACTAGAAATACAAAAACGCCTAACAAAGGCAACAGTAGCCAAATTAAATGCGCTATTGAACCAAAAATTAATGTCAAACAAAACGATAAAAAAACTGCACTTATTATTCCTAAATACTTGTGCTTAAACCCTCCAGGAACATCTGTTGGAAAACAAAATAAAACACCTAGAGCAATACTAAAACCAAAGGAAATCTTACCAAATAATACATTTGAAATTAGTATAGGAGCAATCATTGCTGAAGCTAATACAACTGCTTTTAGAAAATTAAAACTTTTAAAAAATCTCTTTATTGATTCAAACATATTAACTTAATAGATTGCAAATTTAAGTAGTATTTTTTTATTCATTAGTTTTATAAAATTATATAATTGTAAAAAAACATTAATGTTCATACATAAACATCCATATCCTCCATTTATTCCAAAAGCGGCAACTAAACTAATTGTTGGAACCTTACCTCCTCCCCGTTTTTACATGGGAAATTTAAAAAAAGGTGATGTAAACTTTTGCTATGGTAGTATTGATGGACAATTATGGAAAATTTTAGATGAAATTTTTAATCTAAATCTTAAATTTGAAACTACTGAATTTGCAATTCAACAAAGGAAAGATTTTCTAATTTCAAATAATATTGGTATTTGTGATATTGTTGAATCTTGTGAACGAGAAAAAATAGATGCTTCAGATTTAGGAATGTTGAACATTCAGTTAAGAAACTTGCCTTATTTTCTTAAAAGACATCATTTAGTTGACACGTTACTTTTAACTGGAGGAAATAGTAAAAATGGTCCCGAATATCATTTAAGAAGGCAATTAAAAGAACAACAAACTAATTTAATTCCAATTTCTACTGAAACGCCAAAAATTCATCATTTTGAATTTGAAGAAAGAACTATAAAGGTAATTTCATTAACGGCACCTTCAGGTGCGGCAAATAGAGCAGTTGGTAGTAACCCTGAATACAAGTTATTAAAACAACAAAACCCTAATTTCAATACATTTGATTTTAGGGTTTTACAGTATAAAAAGTTTTTTTAACTATTTATGTGAACCATCGCAAAATGGGCCATTTTTAGTTTCTTTACAACTACATAAATATTTAGTCTCTGTTTTTTCGGCAGTAAAAACTTGAGGAGACATACCCTTTCCTTTATGCTGTCCATCGCAAAAAGGTTGGCTTTCGGATAAACCACAAGTACACCAAGCATATTTTTTTCCTTCTTCCAATTCAACAGCTAAAGGATTATCTCCTGCTCTTTTAGGTAATTCCATCTATTATTGATTTTTAAGTTTATTCTCTAAATATATCATTCTAAAATTACATCAACAAATATATTAGAAATGATAATCTTTTTTTATTAATCTGAACCGTCTTCACATAAAAATTGTAGGAATTTACCTTATATTCGCAGCTAATTAAAAAATAACGTAAGATTTATGAAACCATATATATTCTTTTTGCTTTCAATTATTTTATTTTCTTGTAATAAAACAAGTAATTCAACAATTACAAAAGCTGAAACTGAAGCAGATATTATTCAATATATTGAGGACAATAATTTAACAGCTCAAAAAAGTAATTCTGGATTGTATTATGTAATTACTGAACAAGGAAATGGTGCTGCGCCAAATAGCGACTCTAATGTTACCGTAAGTTATAAAGGTTATTTTTTAGATGGATCTGTTTTTGACCAAAGTAATGCTGCCGGAATAACTTTTAATTTACAACAAGTTATTAAGGGTTGGACAGAAGGTATTACTTATTTTAATGAAGGTGGAGAAGGAATTCTTTTAGTTCCATCACAATTAGGTTACGGTAGCAATTACTATAACGGAATACCTGGAGGTTCTGTATTAATATTTGATATTAAATTATTAAAAGTTGAATAATATCTATTACTATTCAACTTTTAACATTTAAAAAAATCAACAGATTTCTTTTATAAATTCATTAATAGAACCAACTCCTTTATTACTTAAATGCTTAACAAAAGCAGAACCTATAATTGCTCCTTTTGCTTTAGAGGTTGCCTGCTTAAAAGTTTCGGCATTAGATATCCCAAAACCAATTATTTGTGGTGCTTTTAACTTCATAGAAGCAATCCTTTGAAAGTATTCTTCCTGCGTATTTCCAAATCCACTTTGTGATCCAGTTACACTGGCTGAACTCACCATATAAATAAACCCATCTGAGATATCATCTACAAACCTTATACGCTCATCAGAAGTTTGGGGAGTAATTAAAAACACATTTATCAAACCATATTTTTCAAAAATAGCTTTATAATTATCTGTATATTCTTTTACTGGCAAATCAGGAATTATCAATCCATCGATACCAATTTCAGCACATTTTTTACAGAATTCTTCAATTCCATATTGCATCATTGGGTTAAAATAACCCATAATAATTAATGGGATAGAAACTGTTTTTCTAATATCTTTTAATTGTTCAAAAAGCACTTTTGTTGTCATCCCATTGTTTAGAGCTGTAGTTGAACTCTCTTGAATTGTTGGCCCATCGGCTAAAGGATCACTAAAAGGCAATCCTATTTCAATCATATCAACTCCACTTTCCTCCAACTTTTCAATTATTGTAAATGTGTCATTTAATTGTGGAAAACCGGCTGTAAAATATATAGACAACAGTTTTTTATCTTCTTGTAATTTTTGATTTATTCTATTCATTTTTTACAACTTAAAATATTTTATATAAGTATCTAAATCTTTATCTCCTCTACCAGATAAATTCAATACAATAACATCATTTTCTTTAAATGCTTTCTTTTTGAAAATAGCCAATGCATGAGAACTTTCAATTGCTGGAATAATTCCTTCTAACTCACACAACTCTAATCCTGCTTGCATTGCTTCATCATCAGTTACAGAAACAAATTCAGCACGCTTACTTTCACATAAATGCGCATGTAAAGGTCCAACTCCAGGATAATCTAACCCCGCTGAAATTGAATATGGCTCTGTAATTTGTCCGTCCTGTGTTTGCATTAATAATGTTTTACTTCCGTGAATTATTCCTTCATTTCCTAAAACACTTGTTGCAGCACTTTCTCCAGAATCTACACCTAAACCTGCTGCTTCAACAGCTATTAACTTTACACTTTCTTCGTCTAAATAATGATAAAAAGCACCTGCCGCATTACTTCCTCCACCAACACAAGCAATTACATAATCCGGATTTTCATTTCCTTCTTTTTTATTTAGTTGCCATTTAATTTCTTCCGAAATTACAGATTGAAAACGAGCAACCATATCTGGATAAGGATGTGGCCCAACAACTGAACCAATAATATAATGTGTATCTACCGGATTGTTAATCCAATCTCTAATTGCTTCATTTGTCGCATCCTTTAAGGTTCTACTACCTGATAAAGCAGGAACAACAGTCGCTCCTAACATTTTCATACGGGCCACATTTGGTGCCTGACGTGCAATGTCAATTTCACCCATATACACAATACATTCAATTCCCATTAATGCGCAAACTGTAGCAGTTGCAACCCCGTGTTGTCCTGCTCCTGTTTCGGCAATAATTCGGTTTTTACCTAGGCGCTTTGCCATTAAAATTTGCCCAATTGTGTTGTTTACTTTATGAGCTCCGGTATGACATAAATCTTCTCGTTTCAAATAAATTTTCGTGTTGTATTTTTCGGACAACCGTTTTGCAAAATACAACGGAGTTGGTCTTCCAACATATTCTTTTAATAGCTCATCAAACTCCTTTTTAAAAGAATCCTCTTGCATTATTTTTAAATAATTCTGACGCAATTCTTCTACATTCGGATACAGCATTTCAGGAATGTAAGCGCCTCCAAATTGTCCGTAATATCCTTTTTCATCTACAAAATAACTCATTATAAATTTTGTTTAAATTCTTTAATATCTTCTATATTTTTCAATGCAGCTTCAATTTCAAAACCGCTGTTAATATCAATACCAATACATTTATTAGATTCCTTCCTGTGCAGGAATGACAATATTGCCTTTGAATCATTCTTTGATATTCCTCCACTTAATAAAAATGGAATTTTTCCTTTATATTTTTCTAATACCTGCCAATTAAATTTAACTCCGTTTCCTCCGTAATCTTTTCCTTTTGTATCAAAAAGGAAATAATCACATACCTTTTCATAGGCATTTGTGTTAGAAAAATCAAAATAATCGTCTACAGAAAAAGCTTTTAAAATTTCTACTTTACGAATAAGCAAAACTTTTAATTCCTCACAGTATTCAGGAGATTCATCCCCATGTAATTGAACAGCTTCTAATTGATGTTTTTCCATAATTTCAATAATATTATCAATTGTTTCATTTACAAAAACTCCAACCTTTTTAATTTTTGATGGAATTTCAACTTCAGGAAAATTAGTAACAAAACGCTTCGATTTTTTGTAAAAAATAAAACCTAAATAATCTGGTTCTAATTTTATTAGGTCCAAAATATTTTCGGCATCTCGCATTCCGCAAACTTTTACTAACATCTTTAATGTTCTTTTATCTTTAATTTGTCATACCTGCTCTGGCAGGTATCTATACTTTGTTGGTTTTGGATTCCTGCCTTCGCAGGAATGACACTAGAGTTCATCCTTTTAATTCTAATAACTCTACCCTATTTGATCAATAAATTCTTTACAAGCCTGACCAGGATTTTCAGTTTTCATAAAGTTCTCACCTATTAAAAATCCTTGAAAACCATATTCTTTTAAACCTGTAATTACTCTTGGATCATTTAATCCACTTTCTGAAACTTTAATACAACTGTCAGGTATTTTACTTGCCAATTCAATTGAATGCTCTAAATCAACCTCAAAAGTTTTTAAGTTTCTATTGTTAATCCCAATAATTTTATTGTCCAATTCTATTTTATCTAATTCCTCTTGATTATGAACTTCATACAATACTTCTAGACCTAAATCTGCTGCCAATTTCCCGTAATTCTTAAGTTCTTCTTTTGTTAAACAAGCTGCAATTAACAAAATTACATCTGCCCCAATTGCTTTGGCTTCAACTATTTGAAACCCATCAACAATAAAATCTTTTCGTAAAATTGGAGTTGTATCTTGTATTGCACGTGCTTTCATTACGTCCAAAATGTTACCTCCAAAAAAGTGAGCATCGGTTAAAATAGATTGCGCCGCTACTTTAGCATCTAAATATCCATTTGTAACATCTTCAATTGTTGCTTTGTCATTAATTATCCCTTTTGAAGGAGATTGACGTTTAAATTCTGCGATAATTCCAGTTGATCCAATACTCAACAAACTCTTTTTTAATGAAAGTGGAGTTCTTTGAAAATTTGGACTTTTAACAAGTTTTTCAATTTGGACTTCTTTTCTTAATTGAGCAACTTCTTGCTTTTTATGTGCTATTATTTTATCTAAAATATTCATTTCTTATTGTACTAATTTTGATAAACTTTCTTTTGCTTTTAACCCAAATAATGAATCTTTTGCTTCTTCAAAAGCAGTTTCAAAAGATTTACTATTGTCAAATGTTTTTAATGCAAACGCTGCATTTGTTAAAACCGTATTATTTTGAGCTTCTGATCCCTTTCCTTCTATAATTGAAACAAATATTTTGGCTGAAGCTTCAACTGAATCTCCTCCAAAAATCTCTTCTTGATTTAATCTTTTCAAGCCTAAATCTTCTGGAGTTATTAATTGTTCGTTTCCTTTTGTAAACAGCTTAAAACCACTTGTTAAGGAAATTTCATCATAGCCATCTATACTATGAACTATTCCATAATTCTGACTGGTTTCCTGCAATAAATAATTGTAAATTCTTGCAACTTCTAGGTTAAAAACTCCAACCATTTGATTTTGAGGAAAACTTGGATTTACCAACGGGCCCAGCATATTAAAAAATGTTTTCATTTCCAATTCTCTTCTTACTGGCCCTATTGCCTTCATAGCTGGATGAAATAATGGCGCATGTAAAAAGCAAATATTAGTTTCATCTATTTGTCTTTTTAAAGTGGCTTCATTATTAGTAAATTTATACCCTAAATATTCTAACATATTAGAAGAACCACTTACTGAAGAAGCACTATAATTACCGTGTTTGGCGACTTTATTTCCTGTCCCCGCAACAATAAAAGAAGTTAGCGTAGAAATATTAAAAGTGTCTTTTCCATCACCTCCAGTTCCACATAAATCAATCGTGTTAAAGTCCGATAAATCAACTTTTACAGCCAATTCTAATAAAGCTTCTCTAAAACCAGCCAATTCATTTACTGAAATTGGTCTCATTAAAAATACAGTTAAAAATGATGCCATTTGAGAAGCATTATATTTCTCCGCTGCTATTTGGATTAATACCTCTTTTGCTTCCTGTTTAGTTAAGCGTTGTTGCTCAAATAATTTATTTAGTATTTTTTTCATAAGCCCCTTTTAATTCCCCAAAGGGGAAATTTATTTAATTTTGTTTTCTACTCATTCAACTCCTTCCCTTTGGGAAGGTTGGAATAGGCATCTATAAAATTACGAACCATTTTCTCTCCTAGAGGTGTTAAAATAGACTCTGGGTGAAATTGAACAGCACTTATATTGTGTTTTTTATGTTGTAAAGACATAATATCTCCAAATTCATCAATAGCAGTAATTTGTAATTCTTCTGGAAAATCAATTTTTGAAGCAATCCAAGAATGATATCTTGCAGCCTCAAATTCTTTCGGGAAATCTTTATAAATAATAGCATCTTTATCAGTAATACTCATTGTTGTTGCTACACCATGAAATACTTCATCCATATTTTCTAAACTTCCTCCAAAAACTTCAGTAATTGCTTGCAAGCCTAAACATACACCAAATATTGGCTTTTTTCCAGCATAAGTTTTAATTGTTTCTTTTAAAATACCAGCTTCATCTGGAATTCCAGGACCTGGAGAAAGTATAATTAAATCGTACTCATTAATAGCTGCTATTGAAATTTCATCATTTCTAAATACTGCTGGATATTCACCAGTAATATCTTCAACCATATGAACCAAATTATAGGTAAATGAGTCGTAATTATCTAATATTAAAATCTTCATCTTCTAAATTTTTTCTGCTAAAGTTAATGCCTTTTTCAAAGCAGCTAATTTATTATTTACTTCTTGTAACTCTCCTTCTTCTGTAGATTTCATTACAATTCCGGCTCCAGCCTGATAATACAAAGTATTATTTTTACTTACAAATGAACGGATAGCAATTGCTAAATTCACACTATTATCTAACCCAATAAAACCAACAGCGCCTCCATAAAATCCTCTAGTCTGATTTTCATAAGAATCAATTAATTCCATTGCTTTAAATTTTGGAGCTCCACTTAATGTCCCGGCAGGAAATGTATCTCCTACTATCTCAATTGCCTTTCCTTTTGGTTTTCCTTGAACTGTAGAAACCAGATGAATTACATGGCTAAAATATTGTACTTCTTTAAATACCTCAACAGTAACATTACTTGCGTGTTTACTTAAATCATTACGTGCTAAATCAACCAACATTACGTGTTCAGCAGTTTCTTTTTTATCATTTGATAGTTTTTCTCCTAACAAAATATCTTTTGCCATATCTCCAGTTCTTCTAAACGTTCCAGCAATAGGATTGATGATGGCTTTTTCTTCATCTATCTTAATTTGAGCTTCTGGTGAAGACCCCATTAATTTAAAACTTCCATAATCGAAATAAAATAAATATGGTGAAGGGTTTATTGAACGTAATGCTCTATAAACATTAAAATCATCTCCTGAAAATGATTGCTGATATTGACGTGACAATACCAATTGGAAAACATCTCCTCTTTTACAATGTTGTTTAGCTTTAGCTACATTGTTTTTAAAATATTCATCGGTACAATTGGATGATTCTTCGCCTTTAATCTCAAACTTATATAAACCATATGTTCTTGCATTGATCAAGGTTTGAATTTCTTCAATTCTAGATTCTTCGCCTTCTTCAATATTTTCAATTAAGGTTAATTCATCATTAAAATGATTGATTACAATTATAAAACGAAAGAAACTGAACTGTAAATCCGGAATTTCTGAAGCTGCTTTTTTTGCTTTTAATTTAATTGTTTCAAAATATTGTATTGAATTATAAGAAACATAACCATAAAAACCATTATAAGATTTTATAGCTGCATCACAATCAACATCAATAGTTTTACTATACTCTTGAAATATTTTATAAAAATCTCGGTCAATTATTTTACTATCTATCACTTTATCTTTATAACAATAAGAAAACGTATTCTCATCGGCTTTTAAAGTAACTATAGGTTCTGCACAAATAAATGTGAAACTTTCTTCTTTACTGTGATAATCTGAACTTTCTAACAATAAACTATTGGCATATTTATCTCTAATTTTCGAATACATTCCTACTGGAGTAATTGTATCTGCCAATTGTTGTTTTGATATTGTTTTAAATTTTAATGTTTTCATTTTAGTTGAAATAAAAAAGGACTTATCTTGCGATAAGTCCTTTTTGTTATATATTGTGAATTAAATATAATGGATGCTCCTCGCTTATTTTTTAAGAGAGTTCCACCACCAAATCATATTTAAACTATTATTCTTCATTTATGGCACAAATTTAGCATAGATTTTTAAATAAGCAAATTATTAACTAATAAATTAATTTATTAAATTTGATAAAAACATAATTATGAAAAATTCATATAAAATTGCCTTTTTATTTACATTATTTATAACATCTGTTATTACAGCTCAAGAAAAATTAAAAGGGAATAAAGAAGTTACCACTGAAAATAGAAATATATCCGAATTCAATAAGTTAGAAATAATCGATGATGTTGATGTTCTTTTGGTTTATAATGATAACCAATCTGTAAGTGTTGAAACCGATTCAAATCTTCAAAATTCAATTATTACTGAAATAAATAAAGGAACGCTTTCCATTAAAATAAAAGATAAAATTCTTAAAAAAAAGGAATTAGTTGTTCATATTAAAGTTAATAAAAATTTAAAGGAAATTTATAGCTACAATAAGTCTAATATTAAATCTAAAAATTTACTACCTATTGATACTTTAACAATAAATGCCTTTGACAATTCTGATATAAGTTTAAAATTAAACTCAAAACTTCTTAAAATTAATAGTAAAAAAACAAGTAATTTAAAATTTGAAATTTTATGTGACAATATTTTTATAAGAGCTGAAGAATCTTCTACTATTAAAGGTACAATTGATTCAAAAGAAGCTGTTTTTAACTTAATAGATAGAGCAATTGTAAGTATTGATGGCTCTTCAAATATTTTTGAAGTTGAAACACTTGGAAATTCTTCCCTAAAAGGAAAAGATTTTTTTGCTAAAGATGTGATTATAAATGCTTCAAATTCTTCTGATGCTTACATTAACGCAACTGACACTATAGATATATATGCCAAAAATTCAACAGAAGTATACTTATATTCTAATCCTAAAATTACTTTATCTGAATTTTTTGATAAAGCCACTCTCTCTAAAAAAGAACTTGATAAAAAGTCTTTATTTTAATAATTAAAGTAAACTTAAAATTTGAACAACAATTATTAATAAAACCATTGCAATTGGATAAACAGTTGCATATGCAACTGCAGCCGCATCCGTATCCACCATATTATCAACTGCAGCTAAACCTGGTGTACTTGTCATACTTCCAGTTAAGGTTCCTAAAATGGTAAGTATGTTTAGTTTTAACACATATATAGCAACAATGGTTGTTATTATCATTGGTATAAGAGTAATAACTATGCCATATATAAATAACTCTAATCCATATGATAAAAAGGTTTCAACTAGACTTGAGCCTGCACTAGTACCAACTGAGGCTAAAAAGAACAACAATCCAAATTGTCTTAGTAATTGATTGGCTGCTCCTGTCATTGTCCACATTATTGGACCTGTTTTACCAGTTCTACCAAGAATTAATGCTACCAATAAAATCCCTCCTGTTAGTCCAAAACTAAAAGAAAATGAGCTAAAGTTAATACTTAACTTACCAACTAAAATACCTAGTATTATACCCGTTGCAATAGGTAAAAAGTCTGTATTTGAAAGTTTACTTGTGTCATCTCCAAAAATACGACTAACATGCTTCATTGTATCTTTATGACAAACAACAATTAATTTATCACCAAATTGCAATTTTGTTGATGGACTTGGAGAAATGTTAATACCTGATCGACGAATTCTTGTAACAGTAGCCCGATAAGTTTCCAATATATTTAATTGTCCTAAGGTTTTTTTAACAACATCTTTATTTGTAACCAATATTGATCGTATATCAAAGTTATTGTCTGAAGGAATTTCTTGATTAGTTTCATTACCTATTAACAATTTAACTCTTTCCAGAGCATCATTTGTACCAACTGCTTTTATAATATCTCCCTTATGAAATACTACTTTCGGATCAGGAACAATTACATTTCCTTCATGCATAATTCTGGAAATAACTGCCTTGGTCATGAATCTAATATTTAATTCACCCAAGGTTTTGCCAATTACATTCTCATTTTCAACAATGAAATATTTTCGTGTAATTTCTGGAAAACCAGTCATTACTTCCTTTTTATAAATTTCCTCTTCCTTCTTAAGATCTTTACGAAGAATTTTAGGTAAAAAACTAACAAAAAGAATTACTCCAATAACACCAAACGGATAACCTATACCATAACCAATAGAGGCTAATGGAGAGCCAGTTGCATCAATTGCTGCAGCTAGTCCGGGTGTACTTGTTAAAGCTCCATTTAATAAACCAATACATAAACTTTTATCAATTTCAAAAAAATAAAAAACCCCAAATGTAATTATCCCAGCACTTAGAATAAGGGTACTTGCTAGTAATGCCAATTCTCGACCATTTTTTTTAAATGATTCAAAAAAACTTGGACCAGCTTGTATTCCAATTGTAAAAATAAATAATACTAAACCCAAATATTGAAAGTCTTTTGGCACTACAACTCCATAATGCCCAAAAAATAATGCTACAAAAATAACTGCCGAAACATCAAGCGAAATTCCTTTTATTTTAATTCTACCAATAATAAAACCGATTAAAATAATTAAGAACAATACAAAATAGCTATTCGAAAATAAATCCATTTATTATAAATTTTTAGACAACAAAATTAATGACTTCAACATATTAAAGAGTTTATTATTTTTATAATTTACGAAAACGATTGCATTTATCGACCACAAAAAAACCCAAGAACAAGTCTTGGGTTCTAAATATAATATTTTATTTTTTAATCTAAAGATCCCAGATATCGTTCCGCATCTAATGCTGCCATACAACCAGTCCCTGCCGCTGTAACCGCTTGTCTATACTCTTTATCCTGTACATCTCCTGCCGCAAAAACACCGGGCAAGTTTGTTTTTGTAGATTTCCCCTTAGTAAATAAATAACCAGTTTCATCCATATCTAAAATACCTTTAAATATTTCAGTATTTGGTCTATGGCCAATTGCAATAAAAACACCTGTTACATCAATCACTTCCTTTTTACCAGTAACATTATTAAAAACTCTAACACCTTCAACAACATTGTCACCTAATACCTCATCAATTTCAGTATTATATTTAACTTCTAAGTTTGCCGTTTTATTAACTCTATGTTGCATTGCTTTTGAAGCTCTCATATAGTCTTTACGGACTAATAAAGTTACTTTTTTACAAATATTTGAAAGATATGTAGCTTCTTCCGCAGCTGTATCTCCTGCACCAACAACAACTACATCTTGTCCTTTATAAAAGAACCCATCACACGTAGCACAAGCAGAAACTCCACCTCCAATTAATCTTTGCTCACTTTCTAAACCTAAATATTTAGCAGTTGCTCCTGTAGAGATAATAACTGTTTCAGCTTCAATTTGAATAGATTCATCAACTGTAACTTTATGAATACCTCCTATTTCTTTACTAAAATCAACACTTGTAACTAAACCAAATCTTACTTGAGTTCCAAAACGTTCTGCTTGATTTTTTAAATCTTCCATCATAGCAGTACCATCTGTTCCATTTGGGTAACCTGGAAAATTATCAACTTCCGTAGTTGTTGTTAATTGCCCTCCCATTTGCATTCCCGTATACATTACTGGCTTTAAATCTGCTCTTGCAGCATAAATTGCAGCAGTATATCCTGCAGGTCCAGAACCAATTATTAAACATTTTATTCTTTCAATAGTATCAGCCATCATTAATTTATTTTATTTTATCGATGAACAAATTTAGCCCATTTAAATAGAAATTAACACCTTTGTTTATAATTTTTAATAATGCGACTATAAACAAACAAAATAGGTAACATTCATTGCCCAACTTATGGTATTTTACATTAATTTTGGTTAATTAATCACTCGATATGCAACATCAGGAATATCTAACAACTTTTGAAAATTTAAACGAAAAACTAGCTACAGAAATAGCTCTTTTACTCTATTTCTCTACAAACTCCTGCAATGTAGGGGAAGCATTAGAACCAAAAGTTAGAAGTTTATTAGAAAATAACTTTCCAAAAATAAAATTTTACAATATAGATTTAAATTTAAGTCCAGAAATAGCTCCAAAGTACAATGCTTTTGTAGAGCCTACTATTCTTGTCTTTTTTGATGGCAAAGAAACTATTAGAAAAAGTAGAAACATTGGCATTTTCGAACTCGAAAATGCCATAAAAAGACCCTACAAACTTATTTTCGAATAATTACTTGGTAAATGTTTAATTAGTTTTATATTTGCAAACCGAAATTATTCGGGGTGTAGCGTAGCCCGGTTATCGCGCCTCGTTTGGGACGAGGAGGTCGCAGGTTCGAATCCTGCCACCCCGACAACATTTCTAAAAAACCTGATAATACTGTTATCAGGTTTTTTCTTTTTTTATTCAAAAAAATATTTCTTTTAAATATAATTTAATTGATTATTCCTAATAAAAGCTTTAACTTTATATTTAGATTTAGTATAATCTATACGCATATTCTGTATCTAATTAGAAACCCTATAATTGATATAATACGTTAATTTTTCATCCCTCTATTTTTATTGAATTATAAATGTTTTAAGCATTTAATATTAATTTATAAATACTTTGTTATGTTTCTATTTAAACAAATAACAAATGATAATAAATTTAATCAGAGTATTACACTAAACTATGGGTGGAAACAGATTGTTCTCCTATACATTGTAGTTAGTGCGTTAAGGATTTTATTTGCAGTTTCTGGAGGAATTGACCTTGATCCTGAAGAATCTCAATATTGGTTATGGTCTAAACACTTAGATTGGTCCTATTACTCCAAACCCCCGCTAATTGCCTACATCAATGGTTTTACATCTTCAATATTTGGAAGCTATACCTGGACAGTTAAATTAAATGCCGTTATAATTGGAAGTATTATTGGTTTAACAACGTATTATATTGTTGAACAGTTATACCGTTCTAAAAAAATGGCATTTTTTGTTTCATCAGGACTTTTAATATTACCTGCATACCACTATATATCTATGTTCTTTACTACAGATGTTTTAGTTTCATTTTTTTGGCTACTTACCTGTTATTTCTTTTGGATGGCCACCCAAAAAAACAGCTTAACATTTTGGATATTAACTGGATTATCTATAGGAATTGGATTTTTAGCAAAGTATTCATTGTTGTTTTTTATCCCATTTTCATTTATATATCTTCTTTTTAAAAGAAAAGAATTACTAAAACAACAAGGATATTACATTTCTATACTAATAGCCACCATATTTTTTACTCCAGTTTTAATTTGGAATATAAACCATGATATGGTAGGTGTATTTCATATATCCAATTTATCTGGTATAGGTAGAAAATTTATTAGCTTAAACAAATCAATAATATATCTACTAGAATTTTTTGGGGGACAATTATTATTAAACCTACCTTTTTTATTTCTTTTCTTTTATTGGAAAAAATACAAAATAGGAAGCTATTTAAAAGGTGGTTTTGAGCAATTTATAATTTTTCTAATAACTTTTGTTTTTATTACCTTTACTTGTATTTCTTTAATTAAAAGAGTTCAAATAAATTGGCTTATTTTCAGCTACATTCCTTTTTACATAATTTTACTTAAAGCAATATTAAAATCAGGAATTCTACTAAATAAAGTAGTAAAAAAATACATAGCTTTTTCTTCCATATTATTACTCCTACTATTATTACAACCTGTTTTTGAAACTTTCACCCCCCATTTTTCGAAACTAATCCCAGCTAAAATAGATCCTTTTGGTAAATTGGTAGATTGGAAAGGGCTTGCCAATTTTGTAGACGTTGAAATAAATAACAAATGTGATGGAAAAGATTACATAATTCTATCTGATAAGTACCAAATAGCTTCTCAGTTAACTTTCTATAGCACAGGACATCCTAAAACTTACTGTTTACCCTATTCAGGAAGAAGAATGAATCAATTTGACATATGGGGAATACCATATACTGAAATTAAGGAAAAACAAGTCGTTCTAATTAAAACTTCACCTCTTGAATTTGATGCTGATATTAATTCATTAATTGAACAAAGCAGTATAATTTATTCAACCAAATATAACATTTTGTATAAAGAAAAATTAGTGAAAAGTTATTACATTTATTTATTGAATAAAATGCCACAATTATCCAATTCTACCGAAATATTTACCTCTTTTTAGCATTTTAAATTTGATAATAATATCAATTATATTCGAAAAAATTAATGAGTAAAATTCTAAAAAAATAATTTTGAAAAACAACTATATATTTTCAATAAAAAAAATGATAATTTACTTGCAAATTAATTTTAAATAAAGTTAATTTGCATCCGCTAATAAGCCGATGTAGCTCAGCTGGCTAGAGCAGCTGATTTGTAATCAGCAGGTCGTGGGTTCGAGTCCCTCCATCGGCTCAAAAAGCCTCTTCAAATGAAGAGGCTTTTTTTTATTTTTAATTTTAACTTCAAATTACTAATTAGAAATAATATCTTAGTCTATAAAAAAATAACACAAATCAGTTTTCAACAACTATAGAATCATTAAATTTGCCTCACTAAATAAACTTATATGTTAATTATTGGAATTGCTGGCGGAACAGGAAGTGGTAAAACTACGGTTGTAAACCAAATTTTAAACGAATTACCAGCTGATGAAGTTTGCGTAATCTCGCAAGATTCATATTATAATGAAACGCACAACCTGTCGTACCAAGAACGTACAAAAATAAATTTTGATCATCCAAAAGCTATTGATTTCAATTTACTGGTACAACATATAAACAATTTAAAAAAAGGGGAAATTATTGAACAACCTATTTATTCATTTGTTACCCATGACAGAACAAAAGATACTATTGTTACCCATCCTAGAAAGGTTGTAATTGTTGAAGGAATTCTAATTTTCAACAGCAAAGAATTACGTGATCTTTTTGATATCAAAATATTTGTACATGCTGACACTGATGAAAGACTAATAAGAAGAGTAAGACGTGATATTGAAGAACGTGGACGTGATATTAATGAAGTTTTAACCAGATACCAAAACACGTTAAAACCAATGCACCAGCAATTTATTGAACCTACTAAAAATTATGCTGATATTATAATTCCAAATGACCGATACAATACCGTTGCAGTTGATATAGTTAGAACTGTTATTAGTAATAAATTATGATTTATGACATTTAACCAGTTCAAAAATAAACCAATTATAAAAATTTTATTAAATCGTTATGTGCTGATTTTAATAACGTTTATTGTATGGATGGTGTTTTTT
Source organism: Lutibacter flavus (assembly GCF_900188355.1). GTDB lineage: Bacteria > Bacteroidota > Bacteroidia > Flavobacteriales > Flavobacteriaceae > Lutibacter > Lutibacter flavus. The sequence goes on along the minus strand of NZ_FZNX01000005.1, from coordinate 371,103 downwards.
GATGAAAATTCCTGGATAAATCACAAAGAATTCAACAATGAAATAAACAAACTTAATAAGGAGAAGGAATATTACAAATCGCAAATTGATGAAGATAAAGAGCTCATTAATAAATTAGATGATAAAGAAGAATTAGAAAAATTTGCAAGAGAAGAGTATAAAATGAAAAAAGAAAATGAAGATATTTATATTATTGAATACGATACACTAAATAAAAAGTAGTACAGAATTTAAAACACTAAGTTTAGTTTAAACTTAATACATATGAGCAACCTTTTAACTGAAGATTTTGAACCTAGTTCTGCGGCAGCCTGGAAACAAAAAATTCAGTTTGAACTTAATGGAGAAGATTATAAAACGCTGCTAACTTCAACAAATGAAGGGATTACAATAAAGCCTTTTTATCATTCAGATAATTTTGAAAAATTAGAAATCCCGGTTCCAATTGAGGATTTTAAAATTTGCCAATATATAATTATTACTGCTGAAGAAGAAGCTAATAAAATTGTCATTGAAAGTATAAAACAGGGTGCAAAATCTTTAAAATTTATTGTCAAAAAATCATTTAATATTGATGTTGTATTTGCAAATATTTTAGATAAAAAAATAGATTTTCAGTTTGAATTCAGTTTCTTTTCTCCAGTTTTCATTGCTGAATTAGCTGAAAAACTAAAAAATGAGACTGTTTATTTTAATATTGATATTATTGGAAATCTTGCTAAATCAGGAAATTGGTTTAAATCCCTAAATGAGGATTTTAAAAATTTAGAGACTATTTTTAAACCAAATACTTCAACTTGTTATTTAAGTGTTCGGGCTGATATTTATCAAAATTCTGGCGCAAATGTAGTTCAACAAGTTGCATATGCAATTGCTCATGCAAACGAATATTTAACAAAATTTGGTGGGAATGTTGCAGATAAAATTCAATTCAATTTTGCTATTGGAAGTAATTATTTCTTTGAAATTGCAAAAATTAGAGCTTTTAGGTATCTGTTTAATCTTATTTTACAGGAATACAATACCAATGTTCAACCTAAAGTGTTTGCACAACCAAGTTTACGGAATAAAACAATACTTGGTGCTCATATTAATAAGTTACGAGCTACAACTGAATGTATGAGCGCAATTTTAGGTGGCGTAAATACGGTATCAAGTCATCCTTTTAAATTAAAAGAAAATAACCTAAATCCATTAATTTTATTAAAAGAATCTGGAGCTCAAAATATTGCAACTGATTCTTATTATATAGAAACTATCACTAAACAAATTGCTGAAAAAGCTTTGGAAATCTTTAAAGATATTGAAAAAAGCGGCGGATTATTAAATCAATTGAAAGAAGGAACTATCCAAAGAAAAATTAAAGAAAACGCTCAAAAAGAACAGCATCAGTTTAATACTGGTAATTTAGTTTTATTAGGAGCTAACAAACATCCTAATGAATATGGCACATTAAAAGATTTACATATAAATCCATTTTTAAAAGGCAAATCATATAAAACTTTAATCGTTCCAATTAGTCCGAAACGATTAGCTGAAAAATTGGAACAAAAAAGGTTGGAAAATGAAGCGTAAAGATTTTTCAAATATAAAAATAGAAGTGAAAAATGAGAAAGATTCTTATTTTGAACATGAAGATTATATTGCTGGTGTCTCACCAAATCTGAGGGGAATACATTCAACTATGTATTTTCAAACACCGTTAGAAACCAAAATTTCAACTGATACACTTACTAAAGAAAATACAACCCCTGAAATTGAATTATCAACTTTTTTAGCTGAATCCTTAAGCCATATTCGAAAAAATATTGAGGCTAATTATACTATTGACACCATTGCTCCCCAATTAACTTTTGAAACAAAAATCGGAAAAAACCATTTTGATGAAATCGCAAAAATGCGTGCAGCAAGAATGCTTTGGTCAAAACTAATTAAACAATTTAACCCAAAAAACCAACGTTCCTTTGCATTAACTATAAATGCTACAGTAGATGCTCCTTTTGATGCTTTTCAAGCCATATTAGGTGGTTGCCAAAGTATAATTTCAAAAGATAAAGATTATTTATTTTTTGAAGAAGAAATTGAAATTCTAAAAACAATTGACCCTTGGGCAGGATCAACTTATGTTGAAAAAATAACAGAAAAAATTGCAAATAAATCGTGGTTCTTATTTAAAAAAACTACGATTTAATTTAAAAATAAAGTACAAAAGCAAACCTTAAAAACAATCCTTCTTCATCTTTTAAAAAAGTAAAAATATAATTTATATATTTTTTAATAATAGAAGATAATTTTGTCTTGAAAATTATTAATTTAGAAGTTGCTATATTAATTCAACTTTAAATTAAAAAATACAATAAAATGTCAGCAAATTATTTCAAAAACTACCCAAACAAAGAAGGCTTTTTTAACGAATATGGAGGTGCTTTTATTCCTCCTCAGCTTGAAGAAGAAATGAAAAAAATAAACGATGCTTATTTTTCAATAAGTAAATCACATAAATTTATTTCAGAACTTCGAAATATTCGCAAACATTTTCAAGGAAGACCAACACCCGTTTATCATTGTCATCGTTTATCTCAAAAATATGGCGGACAAATTTACATGAAACGTGAAGATTTAAACCATACAGGCGCACATAAACTAAACCATTGTATGGGTGAAGCTTTACTTGCAAAATATATGGGTAAAAAGAAATTAATTGCTGAAACCGGAGCAGGACAACATGGAGTTGCTTTAGCAACTGCTGCTGCTTATTTTGGTTTGGAATGTGAGATTCATATGGGTGAAGTTGATATTGCAAAAGAATACCCAAATGTACTTCGTATGAAAATTTTAGGAGCTACTGTTATCCCAGTAACTCACGGATTAAAAACATTGAAAGAAGCTGTTGATAGCGCTTTTGGCGCCTATTTAGAAGACCCCATTAATACAATTTATTGTATTGGTTCTGTTGTTGGTCCTCATCCATTTCCAATGATGGTTCGAGATTTTCAACGAGTTGTAGGAATTGAAGCAAAAGATCAATTTTATGATATGACTGGTGAATTACCTGATAATGTAGTAGCTTGTGTTGGAGGAGGAAGTAATGCCATGGGAATTTTTTCAGCTTTTTTAGAAGATGAAGAATGTAAATTATTTGGTGTTGAACCTGCAGGAAAATCATTTAAACTGGGAGAACATGCCGCAACAATGACATTAGGGAAACCTGGAATTATTCACGGCTTTAAATGCTATACCTTACAAGATGAAAAAGGCGAACCAGCTCCAGTACATTCTATTGCCAGCGGATTAGATTATCCTGGTGTTGGACCGGAACATAGTATGCTTAAAGACTTGAATAAAGTAACATACGAAAGTATAACCGACAAAGAATGTATTGATACTTTTTATGAATTAAGTAGATTAGAAGGAATTATTCCTGCTTTGGAAAGCGCACATGCAGTTGCCTATGCTTTTAAATTAGCAAAAGAAAATCCAAAACAATCAATCCTTGTGAATTTAAGTGGACGTGGAGATAAAGATTTGGATTACGTTGTTGATAATTTTGGAATACCAGAATAAATTAATTCAATAATTGTAAAGTTAATAAACTGTAATGAATAAATTTATTAGCAATCTATTTGTATTATTGTATTTAAAATCTTAAAAAATGAAAAATATTATAAGTACAATTGCATTTTTATTTATTACAATTAATTTAATTTCTCAAGAGAACAACCAAATGAAGTTAGGTGATAAGATTGGTGAATTTTCAGCTTTAGATGATCAAGGTAATGTTTGGAAATCTACCAGTGCTAAATCTGATTTTTTAGTTGTATATTTTTATCCAGCGGCTATGACAGGTGGTTGCACTAAACAAGCCTGTGCTTATAGAGATGATAAAGCCTCTTTTGATGAACTTGGCGTTACAGTTATTGGAATTAGTGGTGATGAAGTTAAAAATTTAAAATATTTTAAAGACTCATACCAACTAAATTTTCCATTACTTTCTGATAATGAAGGAACTATTTCAAAAATATTTGGAGTTCCAGCAAATAAAGGTGGTGAAATAACACGTGAAATTGACGGTGAAAATTTTCTATTAGTTCGAAGTATTACTACTCCTAGATGGACATTTATTTTAAATAAAGAACGGAAAGTTATTTATAAGAATGCTGAAGTAAATGCTGTTGAAGATAGTAAAAATGTAAAAGAAATAATTAAGAATTATTCAAAGTAACATTAGGAATTATAAAATGAAAATCCCGCTATAAAGGCGGGATTTTCATTTTATACTATTACTATTTTTTATGATAACCTTGTAATGCCTTCTTGAAATACACACCTTGTCTTGATGGTGTAAATTCCCAATCATTAAATAACATTGGAGACCAATTTGGGTCAAACACCCAAACTGTGTAAGAAATCCCTCTTTCATCAGCGTATTTTGTAATTGCATCACCATAAGACTCGTCACTAATTACTGGAATGTGCGCTCCTTCATCATCTGGTCCACAAAAGCCCATTTCAGATAAAATCAATGGATATTTTTCAGCTGCAAATCCCCAATCTTCTGTCCATTTTGGCTCCCACGGTTTTTCTCTTTTTTGAGGATATGGATGACTAACATAACCTATTCCTTCAGCAGAAATTGGATTTTCTTTAAGTGGCGTTAAATCATATCCCCAATTAAATCCCGCTACTAATGGTACCGTTTCACATCCGCTTTCTCTAATTACATTTATTAATTTTTCCATCAAAACTTTCCACTCATCCCAAGTACAAGTTCCTAAAGTTCCATTATAGGTAGTTGGTTCATTAAATAATTCGAAAAAAGCCAAAGTAGTATTGTCTTTATACTTAACAGCCATCGTTCTCCAGAAATCTTCAGTTTCTTCCATAGTGGTTTCATACATTGGCATAAAATATTTATCCTCTCTTAAATTACCTATACTATGCCAATCCATAATTACATAAATCCCAACTTCAGTAGCCCAATTTAAACCATCATCAATTAATTTTAAATAAGCCTCCTTACCTCTTTCTCTCCAAGCTTTTGGATGTACTGGAAAACGCGTAATTGTTGCTCCCCAATTTTTCATCTCTTGAAAATATTCTAAATTCCAATGACCGTCTTTTTCTAATTTATCCGGGTCACTAGTGTCTAATCCTCTAAATACAATTGGAGTTCCATCAGCGGTTACAAAAGAATTTCCTTTAACACTTATTTTTGCTAAAACTGGCGCTTCAACAATTTTTACTACTTCTTTTTTTTCTTGTTTATTACCGCACGACACTAATATTAGTAACAAAACAAGAACAAACTGTTTTAAAATTATTTTTTTCATTATTAAGATTATTTATGTTCAATAAATTGTAATTACACTCCAAGAAATCAATCTGAAATGTAACTACTCAAAAATAATTAATAAATAACACGTTTTTTAATAATTATACTACTTAATATGATACAAAAACATCAATTATTTAACTTATATTTTCAGTATTCGCTAACATTTTTCTTAAAATAACCATCAGTATTACAGCGAACAAGCCTAATCCACCCATTAAAAACCAATTTGCAGTATATCCAAACCTATCGATTACCTCCATCCCTGTTTTGGCACTAAAAATATGAGCTAATGAAAATGCCATTGAATACAATGCAAGATATCTGCCCTCTTTCCCAATTGGAGCTCTGTTCATTGCAAAATTATTTGTAAAAGGAAAGGCTAGCATTTCACCTAAAGTTATAAATAACATCCCAACAATTAAAATTCCACTCCAATTGGTACTATTTAACACTGTGTAACTCAATGCAATTAAAATTAAACTCCAAGTGATTATTTTCATACGGTCAAATAATTTCTTTTCTATATAATGAATTAAAGGCATTTCAAGCAAAAAAATCAAAAATCCATTTATAGATATTAATAAACCAATTTGAACTTCAGTTAAAGAGTGAATTTCTTTATAAAACAGCGGCATTGTTGTAAATAATTGTAAAAATATAAACCCCATTAAAAATACAACTGCTAAGAATATCCAATAAGGCTTATCCTTATAAATTGAAACTTCTTTCTTATTAACATCTAAAGAAACGTTAGATTCTTTTTTAAAATATTCTTTTTGTTTAAGTACAAATTTCATTAATAAAACAGCTCCAATACAGGTAATTCCATCTACCCAAAAAAGTCCTGAATATCCAATTGTAGCTATTATAATTCCTCCTAAAAAAGGACCAAATGAAAAACCTAAATTTATTGCTAAGCGTATTAATGTTAACGACCTTGTTTGATTTTCCTTTTTACTATACGCTTTCAACGAAACAAACATTGCGGGTCTAAAAGTATCAGCAACGGTCATTGTTAAAAATATTCCAAATACAAACCCATAAAACGTTGATATATATTGCAATCCAATAAACAGAAAACCTGTTAATAATAAACTCCAAAACATTACTCTATAAAAACCAAAAGAGTCTGTTAGTTTTCCTCCCAACCAAGAACCCAATAAAGACCCAACTCCAAAACTAGACATAATCCAACCTACCTGAGCCAGCGTTAAATTTAAATCTTCTGTTAAATATAATGACAAGAATGGTAATACCATTGTACCTGCTCTATTTATAAAAGTTATTAAAGCCAACCACCAAACTTCTTTGGACAACCCTCTAAATGAATCTTTATATGAAAATATTAATTTTTTTACCATTGTTTAAAACTAAAAAACCCGGCTAAAAGCCGGGTTTAAATTAAATTGATATTATTTAAAAATAAATAATTATAGCACATTAATACACCGGCAGTTCTTTAAAAACCACTTATTCACGGTAATATATAGTCTACAATTATTCATTAAAATGTTCTTTATTTTTATCAAATCTACAAAAATATTTCAATTTTAAATGATTTTATTTCCAACGGTTGTTTTTTTGTACTTTTAAATCTTAAATTTTTAATAGATGAAAAATATATTTTTACCCCTGCTTTTAGTGATACTTTACACAAGCTGTTCAAATAAAAAAACAAACTACACTGATGAAATTAAGCTTTTTCAATATAAATTAAACACCGAATTTGCCAACGAAGAAGAATCTCCTTTAACCGAAGAAGATATTAAAACATTTAAATCCTTAGAATTTTTTGATATTAATGAAAAATACAGAATTGAAGCTGAATTTGAGTTAACCCCAAATACTCCAATATTTGAAATGCAAACCACTACTGAGAGATTGCCTTTGTATAGAATATATGGAATTGCAAGGTTTACTTTAAACGGCGAAAAAATTGAATTAAATATTTTCCAAAGTCAAGATTTAATGCTAAAATATGAATATAAAAACTACTTATTTCTACCATTTAATGATGCTACAAATAACAAAACAACCTATGGTGGAGGACGTTTTATTGATTTAGAAATTCCAGAAAATAATGGTAACACAATTATTATAGATTTTAATAAGGCATATAATCCTTTATGCGCTTATAATCATAAATATTCCTGCCCTATCCCTCCCAAAGAAAATAACATTCCCATAGAAATTCCTGTTGGTGTAAAAGCATATGAAGTGCAACATTAAAAAAAGCCCATTCAAATTAATTGAATGGGCTTTTTAATATAAATTTTTGTCAGACTAAATCTATATATAAAATTAATGTTGGTTTAAACGGAAATCTGGATAAGCATCCATACCATGTTCATGTATATCTAAACCTTCTTGCTCTTCTTCTTTAGAAACTCTAATTCCGACGGTGCTTTTTAATGTTTTAATAATTGCATAAGCAGAAATTAAACAAGTTGCACCTATTGAAACCACCCCAATTGCTTGGTAACCTAATTGAGACCAACCAGCTAAATCTCCAAATATTCCAACTGCTAAAGTCCCCCAAATTCCACAAATTAAATGCACTGCAATTGCACCAACTGGATCATCTAATTTTAATTTATCAATTAAAGCAACCCCTAATACTATTAAAGCACCTGCAATAAAACCAATTAATATAGCATCAGTTACACTCATTAAATCTGCTCCAGCAGTAATTCCAACTAAACCTCCTAATACACCATTTAAAAACATTGATAAATCGTATTGTTTATATTTAAATAATGAGACTAAGAAAGCACCCAATCCACCTGATGCAGCTGCTATACAAGTTGTTACTAAAACTAATGAAGTTGATCCTGGAGCTGCAGAAAGTACAGAACCTCCATTAAATCCGAACCAACCTAACCATAAAATAAATACACCTGCAGTTGCAAATGGCATATTATGTCCCGGAATTGCTCCTACCGAACCATCTTTTTTAAATTTTCCAATTCTTGCTCCTAATAACCAAACCGCAACTAATGCAGCCCATCCTCCAACAGAATGTACTAAAGTTGATCCTGCAAAATCATAAAATCCAAGCTCATCTAACCAACCTAATCCCCATTTCCAAGAACCTACAACAGGGTAAACTAAGCCTACATAAATAATTGTAAATATCATAAATGCACCAAGTTTAATTCTTTCTGCTACAGCTCCAGATACAATAGTAGCTGCAGTTGCCGCAAACATTCCTTGAAACAAAAAGTCAGTCCAATAAGTATAACCTCCATCGGCATATTCCGATGTTAAACCATTTTCAGGCATACTCAAACCAAATAAATCAATAAAATAATCAGGTATAATTCCAGCAATAAATGATCCTGGGTACATTAGATTAAATCCAATTAAGGCATATAGAACTAATCCTATACAAATAATAAATACATTTTTAAATAAAATATTTATCGTGTTTTTCTGTCTTGTTAATCCTATTTCTAAAAGTGAAAATCCTAAATGCATTAAAAATACCAACGCGGTACATATCATCATCCATACATTGTTCACCGTAAATAACGTTTCTTCCATAATTGTAATTGTCTACTTTTTATTTTAAAGATTCTGATCCTTTTTCTTTTGTTCTAATTCTATAAGCTTCCTGAATATCTGAAACAAATATTTTACCATCTCCTACAGCGCCTGTATACGCTGATTTTAAAAGAACTTCAATTGTTTTATCTAAAAATGGATCTGAAACAACAATCGATAAAAATCTTCTTTGTAATTCTGAAGTACTATAACTTACCCCTCGGTAAACATGTCCTTCTTTTTCATTTCCTACTCCTGTTACATCCCAGTAACTAAAAAAATTAACTTCGATTTCATGTAAAGCCTCTTTAACTTCATCAAATTTTGATTTTCTTATTATTGCTTCAATTTTCTTCATATTAAAGTGTTTTTTATAATTGATTTTGTCAAAAATATAAAAAATATTTAACACCCCTAATTATAAGGGGGTTAAAATATATTTTTTGTAATATGTGTAATTTTACCCCTCTATTTTTAATGCATTTAAATTTTTAATGTAAATAATTTAAAATTTATAAAACAAAATTGCCCAATAACATAAAGCTATTGGACAATTTTTAACTAAACCTCAATTATATATTTTTATATAGTGAATTTTTTAAAATAGGCTTCGCCTAATTAAAATTCACTTTAAAACGAATAAATCGCAGCTATTAAGATAGAAGATAAGTTATCAGATGGCATTCCATCCGCATCTTTATAAGGCATATCATCATTCCAAGAATCTAATCTAAATTCTGGCTTTATTGTTAAGTTCTCAACAGTATAACTACCCGTTAAAGTAAGTCCTAAAACACTTTCTTCTTCAGGATTTTCATCTCCATATCTACCAAAATACTCACCTCTTAAACCAATAGAGAAAGAGTCAGAAGTAGCCAATTGAGGATACAAGGCAGCTCCATAGAAACCAGAACCATCATTATCATTATAAGCAGCATTAATTCCTAAAAAGAAAGAATCTGACACATCAAATCCACCCGTATAATCAATTTCAAAACCTAAGCCACCGTTATTACCACTATCATAGTATAAGTTAAGATATTGACCATAAAAACCTAATTGAGCTCCAAGTGCATATTCACCAGTCATAGAAATATCATTAGTATCCCAAGGATTCGTAACAGCTAACATTAAGCTATAATCATCCGACAAAGCAAAATCCGCTTTTATACCCACATGTGAGAACGGCCCGCTTGAGAATAAATAAGAAGTGCTATAATTGAAGTTTGCTGCTGGAGCAATAACTTCATACCCCAAGAACGTATTAAATCTACCCATTGTTAAGGTTGTGCTTTCAGACACGTTGTAGTACACATATGCTTGATTTATGATACCATCAACAATATCGCTATTAAAAGTAGCGCCAGAACCTCTTGGTCCAGTAACTAAATCCAGAACAGCACCTACTTTTTCACCTTCGTAAGCAAAAACAATGTTTCCCATACTTAAAGCAAATCCTGTTTTTCCTGCGAAAGCAGTTCCAAAAGATTGCCCTGCATTATCTGCCGCACTTAAATTTGTTTGAAAATAACCGTCGACAGAACCGCTTATACTAAACTTCTTCTCTTCCTTTTCCTCTTGAGCATTCATTGTAGAAATAGATAAAATAGCTACAAATACCAATATAATTTTTTTAATTGTTTTCATTTTTTTAATTTTAGTTTAATAATATTCTTTTTATTTAATTAGTTTAATTGTAAACGTTTGATTTATGTTCGTGAATATCTAAACCATCCACTTCTTCTTCTTTAGAAACTCTCAATCCAATAGTTTTCTTTAAAATATACAATACAACAAAAGCCGTAACAGCTGCCCAAGCACCTATTGCCAATACACCAATTGCCTGCACTCCCAGTTGTGAAAATCCACCACCATATAAAAGCCCACCATCAATAGCAAATACACCAACAAGTAATGTACCAATAGCTCCACATACACCGTGAACTGAAACCGCACCTACCGGATCATCAACTTTTAATTTTTTATCAATAAATTCAATTGAAAATACAACAACAGATCCTCCGATCAATCCAATAATAAATGCACCGCCAGGACTAACAGCAGCACAACCTGCAGTAATAGCAACCAAACCAGCTAAAGCACCATTTAAAGTCATAGAGACATCTGGTTTTCCAAACTTTAACCAAGAAACAACCATAGCAGCAAATGCACCCGCAGCAGCAGCTAAATTTGTTGTGATAATAATACCCGCAACAGCATTAGCACTATCTCCTGAAATTGCTAATTCAGAACCCGCATTAAAACCAAACCAACCTAACCAAAGTATTAAGACACCTAAAGCTCCTAAAACTAAATTATGACCTGGAATTGCATTTGATTTTCCATTTGTATATTTTCCTAACCTAGGACCAACTAATATTGCTGCAACTAAGGCAGCCCATCCACCAACTGAATGCACTACAGTTGAGCCCGCAAAATCTATAAATCCAAGTTCGGTTAACCATCCTTCACCTTGCCAAACCCAGTGACCAGAGATTGGATAAATAACAACCGTCATTATAAAAGAGAATATTATATATGTGGAGAATTTCGTTCTTCCTGCTATTGCCCCAGATACAATTGTAGCCGCGGTAGCAGCAAATACAGTTTGAAAGAATAAGTTATGCATATTTTCAGCATCATCAAAAAACAGTGTTGGAGATCCTATAAAAGAACCAATTGTCTCTCCATACATTACTGTATAACCAATTGCCCAAAAACCGATGCTACCTATGCAAAGGTCCATTATATTTTTCATTATTATATTTCCTGCGTTTTTTGATCTCGTAAATCCAACTTCAACAAGCGTAAATCCGGCTTGCATAAAAAATACTAAAATTCCGCAGATCACAATCCACATTAAGTCTAATACAGCGTTAGCTTCCATAATTTTTTATTTAATAGTTAATTAATTTTTTTTAGTTTATTAGTTTTTTACCTCCTTAGCTTACAGCATCTGTCCCTTTTTCTTTGGTTCTAATTCTATAAACTTCATCAATTGTTGAAATAAATAATTTACCATCTCCAACCGTACCAGTAGCAGCAGATTTCAAAATTGCATCAACAGTTCTATCTAAAAAAGTATCAGACACTATAATTGATAAAAACCTGCGTTGTATATCCGTTGTGCTATAACTAACACCTCTATAAACGTGGCCTTGCTTTTCATTTCCAACACCAGTTACATCCCAGTAACTAAAAAAATTAACTTCAATTTGATGTAAAGCCTCTTTTACTTCATCAAATTTTGATTTTCTAATGATAACTTCAATTTTCTTCATAATAAAGTGTTTTTTATAATTGATTTCGAGACAAAAATATAATTATATTTTCATACCCCCTAATTTTTAGGGGGTATGAATTAATTTTTACAAATATCTATTTTTTTACCCCCTTTTTTTGAAGGTATAACAAAAGTTAATATGTTATTTTTTGTTTTTACACTATGGAAGGCATTCAGTTTTACTAATAAATTGGAGAAGTCATTAGTAAAATGAAAAATAAAGCGATAATACGATGTTTTTTCTGTGATATTTTACCACTTAGACTAGAAAAATTATCTTGAAGGTTAATTTTACTGAAAAACAGGTGTTTAAATAAGCTTTGAAATATACAATCCAAGAAAGACTGCTAAAAAGCCCAAAACTAATGATCCTAATGTATATGTTATAAATGAAAAGTAGTCTCCATTTTTTAAAAATACTTGATTTTCATAAGCAAATGTTGAAAATGTTGTAAACCCACCACAAAAACCTGTGGCAAATAATAATGTTTGCGTTTCAGAAACATTGGAAGTTTTAGCAAAATACCCAAGAACTAATCCTATTAATAAACTCCCAAATATATTAGACAACAAAGTACCGTATGGTATAGAAGTTTCTAAATTATTTAACCATTTACTAAGTATGTAACGAGCAACACTCCCAACTCCTCCACCTAAAAATACCAATAAAGCTTGTTTCATAGTAAAAATTTAAAAACTCAGTTTATCAGCATCAACCCAGCTACATTTATCTTTAACGGTTCCATTATTGAGAATTAGAACTCCTGGATTTGCTCTTATAATAGTTTTTAATGTAGTTTCATCACAAAACAACATTTCAAAATTTAAATTGTATTTGGTTTTAATCTCAACAAATTCTTCATTCATAGATGAGGATAAAGCGTAAACCATATAATTATTACTAATTGCTCTGTCGGTTACTTCTTTTATTTTAGCAAAACCTTCTTTATCGCTTTTTTCCAAATTATATGAAATAATTAACATTACTTTTTCTTCTTCTAAAACAGTACTAGTTAAATCTTCTCCACCTGTAGATTCTAAAAAGAAATCATGTATTGGAGGCTCCTTCTCACCAATGTACTCCATTCCTTCTGGAATATTTTTCCCAATTGCATAAGGTCTAAAATCAATAAGCGGTAAATGAATTAATACATAATATATAATGTATAAAAATAAAAAGAAGGAAAGAAAAGTTGTCCATTTTGAAAAATTTAAACTAACTAAAGGCTTAATAAACTTAAAGCCTTTAACCAATATAAGTATTAATAATACCAAGACTATATTTTTATAAAAAGTTCCCCAACTTGATAATTTAACTGCATCTCCAAAACACCCGCAATCCGTTACCTTATCATAATAAGCTGAATACCACGTTAAAAATAAAAAGACAATAATAATTAATAATAAGCTCCAAACTGTAAACTTTGGAAAATAACCTACTAAAAGCATTACTCCTAGCATAATTTCAGCCAGAATTAATAAAATGGAAAATGGCAATGCATAAGGAATTAAAAATTCCATATTTAAAACATCCGCACTAAAATACTCTTGAAACTTATATGCCGACCCAAGTGGATCTACCAATTTTACAAATCCTGAAAAAATAAATGTAACGGAAACAATAATTCGAGAAAGGAAAACCAGTAATTTCATATGTCTATATTATTTGTTTTAAAAGGTCACATACCGCCTACCTGCCGCAGGCAGGTTCGCTACTTGCCTATCGGCAAGTAAGTTTATCATGTTGTTGGGTGATAAACTTTTTGGCATGCTCGTTTCTTAATTTCTAAACTTCATTAATATGGATTAAAGCAAAAACAGCATAATTTATCATATCCTGATAATTTGCATCTATTCCTTCAGATACAATTGTTTTACCTTTATTATCTTCTATTTGTTTTACACGCAATAATTTTTGAAGAATTAAATCTGTTAATGAACTTACACGCATATCACGCCAAGCCTCTCCATAATCATGATTCTTATCCTCCATTAATTGTTTTGTAATTGTAATATGCTTATCATACAATTCAACAGCTTCATCAAGAGACAAATCTGGTTGTTCAACAACTCCTTTTTCTAATTGAATCAATGCCATTACAGAATAATTAATAATTCCAATAAATTCTGAAACTTCTCCTTCATCAACCTTTCGAGTACTATTTTGTTGCAACTGACGAATACGCTGTGCTTTTATAAAAATTTGATCTGTAAGTGATGGCAACCTTAATATTCGCCAAGCACTCCCGTAATCTTTTAGTTTGTTAATATATAAGGAGCGGCATTTTTCAATAACCTCGTTGTATTGTTTTGAAGTTTGTTGCATGTAACTTTAATTATTTCCGTAAATTTCGAACAAATTTAATGAATTAAAAAATCAATTAATAAATAATGAAGAAAGTTGCAGTTTTTTGTGGTTCTAGTTTAGGTTTTAATGAAATTTATAAAAATGATGCTATTAAACTTGGAAATCATTTTGCAAATAATAAAATAGGCTTAGTATATGGGGGAGGCAAAATTGGGATGATGGGCGTTATTGCCGATACAATTATCGAAAAAAAAGGTGAAGTTATTGGAGTAATCCCAGGACTATTGAGACATGAAGAAGTTGCCCATAACAACATAACTGAAATGATAGTTACCAAAACAATGAGCAAACGAAAGGTAAAAATCAGCAGATTGGTTGACGGGTATATTGCTTTACCTGGTGGATTTGGAACCTTAGATGAAATTTTTGAAGCTCTAACTCTTGGTCAATTAGGGATTGAACGAAAACCTGTGGGAATTTTAAATACCAATGGGTTTTTCAACCACTTATTAAAACAATTGGATATAATGGTTACTGAAGGTTATTTAAAACAATCTAATAAAGAAATGCTGATTGTAAGTGAATCTGTTGATGATTTAGTTTCTCAAATGTTCAATTACAAAGCTCCAATTATGACCAAAGTAATTAATAAAGTTGTAAAATAATGAGTACAATTAATTGTAACGGAAAATTAATTGATTTGTCCTCTCCAAAAATTATGGGGATTTTAAACATAACCCCAGATTCTTTTTTTGATGGTGGAAAATATAATAATACTGCTGCCATTCTTTTTCAAGTTGAAAAAATGCTTACAGAAGGAGCAACATTTATTGATGTTGGTGCATATTCATCACGTCCAGGAGCGAAACAAATTTCGGAAGAAGTAGAATTAAACCGAATTTTACCTATAGTTAAGTTACTTATTAAAGAATTTCCAAATATTTTAATTTCAATAGATACATTTAGAAGCAACATTGCTATACAATGTGTTGAAAATGGAGCTTGTATAATTAATGATATTTCAGCTGGTGGTTTAGACGACAATATGTTCTCAACGATAGCAAAAATTCAAGTTCCTTACATTATAATGCATATGCAAGGCTCTCCTCAAAATATGCAATTAAATCCAAAATATGATGACATTATAAAGGATGTGCTTTTTTATTTTTCAAAAAAATTGGCAACATTACATTCATTAGGAGTTAATGATATTATAACAGATGTTGGTTTTGGCTTCGGAAAAAAAATTGACCACAATTATAAATTATTAAAAAACTTAGAACTATTTAAAAACTTAGAAGCTCCAATTCTTGTTGGCCTATCTAGAAAATCGATGCTATATAAACCTTTAAACATAAAACCTAATGATGCTCTTAATGCAACAACTTCTGCAAACACAATAGCATTATTAAATGGCGCAAATATTTTAAGAGTTCATGATGTAAAAGAAGCAAAGGAAGCAATAAAGATTGTTCAACAATTAAATAATTAAAATGAAAAAATATTTCCTTTTTATAATTCCATTTTTAATTTTTGGTTGTGCAAAAGAAGAACTTAAAATTCCAACTTTAGCAGCTTCCGGAATTCAAGAACTTCACGATCACTCCCAAGTTTGGATGTTCTTTGAAGTAAAAAATAATGACACCATTGCAAAAGTAAATCGTAAAAACACCATAAGCTCAACGCATTGGATTTACAATATTGATAAAAGATTGCCTATTAGGACTTTTGTTCCAACGTTAATTAAACTTAAAGAAAAACACTCCAACTCAATGCACTCCAAAGAAGGAACGCATAATTATTTTAGTTATTCAGATACCATTTCTAAAAAATTATCCTTTTTTGAATTTGATGCAACGGTTTTTAAAACTGATAGTTTACTCTCTAAATATTATTTAAAAGAACATAGCGATATTTATAAAAATTACAACAATATTAACCTTACATTCAACCCAAATAATACTTGGATCAATGATGCCAAAATGGAAAATGGAGAATTAGCTTCAACTTTAAATGATTTTATTGATTTTTCTTCTGAAGGAAGTCAAACCATGCTTCATTTAAGTTTTAATCAAAATCTTTTATACCAAGATTATTTATTTTATAAAACAATGATTGAAAACATAAGCTCCCCTTCTATTTTAATTAATAATATAGAATTTATTTTTGATCCTAAAAAAGTTCCTGATTGCGGTTGTGAATAGCTATTTATTATGCAATCTTTTTCCTATTTTTACAAAAAACATTACTAATGCTAGATTTCTTAGATTTTACTTTTCTTGATATATTAGATATAGTATTAGTCGCAACTCTTTTATATTACGTTTATAAATTATTAAAAGGAACAGTTGCTATTAACATATTTATTGGAATTGCATTGGTTGTTTTAATTTGGAAAATTACACAAGCTTTACAAATGGAGATGTTGAGCGGTTTACTTGGAACCTTAATAAGCTTAGGTGCTATTGCAATATTAATTGTTTTTCAACCAGAAGTGCGGAAATTTTTATTAATGCTAGGTTCAACTAATTTTACAAATAGGCGAAATTTTTTAAATCAACTTAAATTTTTAAAAACTGAGATTCATACCAGTATGAATGTTGAAGATATTGTTTCAGCTTGTGAAGGTATGGCATCTACAAAAACAGGTGCATT
Source organism: Lutibacter flavus (assembly GCF_900188355.1). GTDB lineage: Bacteria > Bacteroidota > Bacteroidia > Flavobacteriales > Flavobacteriaceae > Lutibacter > Lutibacter flavus. Next base: position 353,979 of record NZ_FZNX01000005.1, on the reverse strand, counting down.
AATAGTTTTAGAACGAACCCATAATTTGGATTTTGTAAAATCAAGTGGTGATGCAATGAATGCAGAAATTAATCAACCTATATTAGAAAGTATTTTTTATAAAAACAGTCCGCTTCACGATGGAGCAATGATTATTAAGGATAATTTTATTGTAGCAACTAGAATTATTTTACCATTATCAAAAAAAGCGTTACCCTCACGATTTGGATTGCGACATAGAGCGGCAATTGGCATTACTGAGACAACAGATGCACTTTGTTTAGTTGTTTCAGAAGAAACAGGGAGAATTTCTTATATTAAAGATGGAGAATTTATACTATTTAAAAACAACAATGAATTGGCAGAAATGATTCGGTACGATTTAAATTAAGCTACTTCATTTACAAATTGCATATCGTATAACGTTTTATAATAGCCATCTTTTTCCAGCAACTCAATATGCGAACCTTGTTCAACAATTTCACCTTTATCCATTACAATAATTATATCTGCCTTTTTAACTGTTGTTAATCTATGAGCAATTATTATTGAAGTTTGATACTTAGTAATTTTATCAGTTGCATCTTGAATTAGTTTTTCAGAATAGGAGTCTATTGAAGAAGTTGCCTCATCTAAAATTAAAACGCTTGGTTTGCTTACATAAGCTCTTAGAAAAGCAATTAATTGTCGCTGTCCTGAAGATAACATTGCGCCTCTTTCTTTCACATTGTAATTATAATTATCAGGCAAAGACATTATAAATTCATGAATCCCAATTTCTTCAGCTGCTTTTTTAACTTCCTCTAAAGTAATCTCTTTTTTATTTAAAACTATATTATTAAAAATCGTATCAGAAAATAAAAACACATCTTGCAATACAACAGCAATTTGGTTTCGTAATGATTGCAATGTGTATTGTTCTATATTGTGATTATCAATACATATTTCACCTTCATTTATTTCATAAAAACGATTCACTAAATTAATAATAGTTGATTTTCCAGCTCCTGTTGCTCCAACAATCGCAACAGTTTCACCTGCTTTTACATCTAAATTAATTCCCTTTAAAACCTCTTCACCTTTTATATAACTAAAATGCACATTTTTAAAAGAAATATCACCTTTAAAATGTGAAGCTTTAACATTTCCAGTTTTTGTTATTTGACTTTCAGTATCCAATATTTCAAAAACACGATCACCAGCAACCATACCCATTTGCAGCGTATTAAATTTATCTGCAATTTGTCTTAATGGTCTAAACAACATTTGAGACATCATTATAAAAGCAATAATTTCTCCTGCATTTGTTATTCCAGAATTTACAATATCTAAACCTCCATACCACACCATTAAGCCAACCGCAATAGATGATAAAATTTCAGCAACTGGGAAAAAAATTGAGTAATACCAGACAGTTCTAATATGTGCTTTTTTATGTTTATCGTTAATTTTTACAAAATTTTCAAATTCTAACTTCTCCCTGTTAAAAAGTTGAACAATGTTCATTCCTGTTACTCTTTCCTGAACAAACCCATTAAGATTTGCCACTTGAGTTCTAACTTCTTGAAATGATGATTTTATGGCTATTTGAAATAATTTAGTTGCATAAATTAAAATAGGAAGAATAATAAATGCTATTAGTGCTAATTTCCAATTCATAAATAACATAACAACTGCAACCACCACCATTTTTAATAAATCACTTATAATCATAAACAATCCTTCACCAAAAAATTGAGCAATTGTTTCTGTATCTGAAACTAACCTGGTAACCAACTTTCCAACCGAAGACTTATCAAAATAAGCCATTTTAAAGTGAAGCATATGCTTTTGTAATTTTACTCTAATATCTTTTATAATATGCTGTCCTAACCAATTAACTTTATAGATAAACAAGGCTTGTAAAAATACTTCAACTAATAAAAAAGCACACATAAGAAGTGAAAAATAAAGAATCCCTTCTTTATCTTTATTTTCAAAATAGGTTTGTACAATTTCTTTTAGTAAAATAGGTCTAGCAACAGAGACTAAGGAAAGAATTATTGCTGCAAGGGTGCTAATTACAAACTCCTTTCGATAAATTTTAGCAAAACCCATTAAACGGGTAAAAATTTTTGAATCAAAAGCTTTTCCAGTTAATTTTTTACTCATCAATAAATATTTTTTTAGGATAAGAAACTTGAGTTAAAAACAACCCATGAGCTGGTGCCGAAGGCCCCGCATTTCTCCTATCTTCACTTTCAATTATCTTTTTAAACTCTTCTATGGTTGTTTTCCCTGTTCCAACTTCCATTAGTGTACCAACTATTGCTCTAACCATATTTCTTAAAAATCGATCAGCTGTAATATAAAAAATCAATTGTTGATTAGTTTGTTTCCATTCAGCAATTGTAATATCGCAATTATAAGTTTTAACATCAGAATTTGAACGAGAAAAACACTTAAAGTTAGTGTAAGTTAACAAAATTCTGGCTGCCTCATTCATTTTATCAATATTTAACTTTTTATTAATAAGTTGTAATGAAGTATCAATCAAAAACGGATTCTTGCCCAAAAACATCCTATATTCATAACTTCTACTTGTAGCATTAAAACGCGCATGAGCATCGTCTAAGACTCTTCTTATATCCAAAACTGCGATATCATTAGGCAGTAAAGAATTTACTTTATATTTGAACTCGTTAACATTAAATTCAACTTCTAAATCTAAATGGGCAAATAACTGTTCAGAATGAACTCCAGTATCTGTTCTTCCTGCTCCAACAACATTAATATCAGTTCTAAAAATTGTAGCTATAGCTTTATTAATCAATTCTTGCACTGTTATGGCGTTTGGTTGCAATTGCCAACCATGATAATTTGTACCATTATATGCTATTTCTATAAAATATCTCAATTGAAATGTTAATTTTGTATGGCTGCAAATATAAGGCATATTTGCGAGTTTAATTTTGGCCGTTAATGAAAAAAATATTATTACTTTCCGATACACATAGTTATTTAGATGACCAAATTTTAAAATTTGTAAATCAATCTGACGAAGTATGGCACGCTGGTGATATTGGCGCAATTGAAGTTATTGATACAATTAGCAAATTAAAAACTGTAAGAGCTGTATATGGCAACATAGATAACAGTGTAATTAGATCCGAATTCCCTTTAGATAACAAATTTACTATTGAAGGAGTTTCGGTTTGGATAACACATATTGGAGGTTATCCAAATAGATATGACTATAGAATTAAAGAAGAAATTACTAAAAACTCGCCAAAAATTTTTATTAGTGGGCACTCTCATATATTAAAAGTAATTTATGACAAAAAATTAAATTTACTTCATATGAATCCAGGAGCCGCAGGTAAACATGGATTTCACAATATAAGAACCATGTTAAGGTTTGAAGTTCATGAAGGGGATATTTCTAATTTAGAAATTATTGAATTAGAAAAACGCTAATAAACAATTGGAACAGAAATAAAAATACGAGTACCTGCATCCGTTGGGTTAATATTAATTAACCCATTTAACGCATTTATTCTTGCATCAACTTGACTTAATCCAATACCACTTTTCTCTTCTATTTTATTAATATCAAAACCTTTTCCATTATCAAAAACTACTACTTGCAATTGCCCATTTAGTTGTTCTAATTTTATAACTCCATTATCAGCACTGCTATGTTTTAAAATATTATTTACTAGCTCATTAATAATATTAAACATTTTAATCTCAAAATTTTGTTCAAATCTTCCAATGTTTTTAGAATCACTTTTTAATTGAATAGTTGAATTTGAAGATTTTTCACATAAATCCTGAACTGCCATACTAAGCCCAAATTTTAATAAAACGGATGAAATTAACTTATGAGATAAGTCTCTGATTTTTTCTGAAGCCTCTAAAATAATTTTTTGAGTTTTATCAATTTCAATTGGCATATTACCAATTAGTTGCTTTTTACTTGCATACAAATGCAAATTTGCTGCAGAAAGCAATGCACTAACATTATCATGTAAAACGCTAGCAATTTTTTTTCGTTCTTCTAATCCGCCATCTAAGGTTGCTACCAAAATTTTAGACTGTGAATCACTTTTAAGCTTTTCTATTTTGCTTTTATGTATTAACTGCTTTTGATTTATTTGAAGTTTATAATTTTTTTTATTCAATTTATAAACCTTATAAAGACTGTAGATTCCTGAAAGCAACAATAAGATTGCCAAACCCAAACCATATGATAAATATTCTGCCTTTAACCGTTTGGTTTTTTCTATTTCAGCTTCCTTTTCCTTTGTTGCTACATTATATTTCGATTCAATTTCTGCAATTTCTTTATATTTAAGTTCTTGACTTAAAGAATCATTTAAAGAGAAAAATTTATCCTGATATTCAAAGGCCTTCTCGAAGTTATCTAGAGCGCTATATGCGTAAGCAATATTTATGTAAGAACTATTTCTAGTTTGTTTCTCCAAGTCACTTTGCCCATATCCAACGAGTTCAAATGCTTGTTGAAAGCTATTTAGGGCATCATTATACTTTTCTTGCATATAATAAACACCTCCTAAATTATTCAAAATTCCAGCTTCAATTTCTTTATTTCCTAATACCTTTTGATATTCTGCAGCTATCTTAAAATTTTCAATAGCATTTTCATAATCCGCTTTCAGATAATAAATACCCGATAAATTAGCGTAAATTTTAGCCTTTAAATCTTCGTTTTTCTCCACATTATCATTAAAGCTAATAGCTTTTTCATAATTCACTTTTGCTGAATCAATTTGATTTTCTAATTGAAAATTACCTCCCTTTTTAAAAAAAACATATTGAAGCTTTGCAAAATTTGTAGATATAGAAGGTATTATTTCATAAAATATTTCATTTGATTTTTGATAATCTCCATTTTCCCTATAAACATCTGCCAATAATAGCTTCCCTTCAATTACCAGTTTATTATTGTCCAACCGTTCTGCCTCTTCAATTAAAGAATACAATTTTTCCATTGCTTCAGCAGTTTTCCCTTTTTCTAGTAATTCAAGTATTAACTGTAAATCTTCATTATCAGAATTGTATAATTTAGATTCAAATCTCATTGAATTTGTTTCTAAAAAATTAATTGCTAAAGTTGAATGATTTGTAAAAAAAATTAAAAAGGCACTTATAAATGTTAGTTTTAAAATATCCATATAGCAGTGAGCCTAAATTTTAAACAATATTGTTTTTAACGGCATAAATAGCCAGCCCAACAACATTTTTAACTTTTAATTTATTAATTAAATTTTTTCTATGTGTTTCAACTGTATTCTTACTAATGTGAAGTTCTGTACCAATTTCTTTCGTATTGAATTGCTGAGCAATTAACCGAAGAACTTCAGTTTCTCTAGGAGTTAATGAACTAAAAAATGAGCCATCTTGTGAAGTTTGTTCCATACTTGAAACTTCCTTAGAAAAAGTAGATAATAATTTATCTTGAATACTTTCACTAAAATATTGTTTCCCACCATAAACCGTGTTTATTGCTTCAACAATATTTTCCCCAGCACATTTTTTAGCTAAAAAACCTTTTGCTCCAATTTTCAGCACTTCTTTAATTAATTTAATATCATCATAGCTAGATAAAACAATTGTCTTTTGCTGAAAACCAATTTTAATAAAACTTTGCAGAACTTCAATTCCATCAACATTTGGCATATTAATATCTAAAATTAAGATATCAGCTTCATTTGAAGCAAACCATTTTAAAACATCTTCACCGTTAAGAGAACTCCCAACAACTTCAATATTTTCTTCTGAAGATAAAACTGCATATATACCATCAATTAAAATTTGATGGTCATCTGCAATATGAACTTTAATCTTTTTCATTATTTTCCCTGTTCAAATATATTACTATTAACAAACTGAAACTATAACCAAAAGTAGTGATATTTTTATATCCCTGAAAACCGTTAGAAACAAAAAACCATTTCAATAAAAATTGAAATGGTCTTTCTCGCACTATATATACTAAGATGTTAGGTTTATCGCAATCTGTCAACAGATTTTACAAGTTCCTCATCCTTTTTAATTGCCTTATTTGCTAATACAACTAATACAATTGTTAAAATTGGAATGAGCAACCCAATACCCTTCTCCGAAACGTTAATTTCTCCAGATAAGTTTTGTGCAAAATATACGAGTATCCCTAATAAAATAAAATTGATCAAAATTGTTATTCTGCCCAAAACAAATTGCAACTGCCTCTTTTTAAATTGAAAAATTGTTACAAACGTTAAAACAGATGATCCTAAAAATAATACAGCCATTACTTTTAACAAAATAATACTTGTTTCAAATGAATCTATCACAAAAAATTTAACTCCATTACCATCAATCCATAAATTCAAAAGAAAAATTAATCCCCCAGAAATTAATGTTGCTAATAATAAATAAATAGTTTGAATCCTTTGAATCATTAATTAAATTTTCGGACACAAAAATACGTTTTATTTTTAAAGATTTAAAGTTTAATATGTAAATTATTTTTATATATTTGCAATATCTATTCTAAAACAGTAGAACAACCAACTACAACTAAAACAGCTAATCATCACTTAGTTAAAATCTCAATAAATTTCTTATAAAGAAAAATATAGTACGTATTACACATTAACAATAATTTACAAATTAACATAATGTTTGAAATTTCCCAACTTAAGGAGAAAACTCTTGTTGAATTACAGGAGATAGCAAAATCTATTGGAGCAAAAAAATACAGTCAATTAAAAAAATTAGATCTAGTTTATTTAATCTTAGACATTCAAGCTTCAGTTCCTTCAAAAATTACAAAGAATGAAACTTCTATTAGTGACAACAAGCCTAAACGTAAAAGAATAATAAAAAAGGCTAACGCACCAAAAGACAATGTTTCTTCTAAACCAACTCAAACTAAACCGGAACCTAAGATAGTTCCTGAAGTTAAAGTTAAAAATGAACCAGCAAAAAAAATTACTAAACCTATTCCTGCTCAAAAAACTAAGATTGAACAAGTTAAACCTGAGGCTACCAAACCTGAAACTATTGCTACAAAAGAGTTAGAAAAACCAGAAAGTTCTAATCCGGTTAAAAATAAACAACAAAATAAGCCGATTCAAAAGCAACCAAATCAACCTAATCAGCCAATTCAGAAGCAACCTAATCAACCTAGACCAAAACAACATCAAAATAAACAACAAGGAAACCAACAAAGAGATATTAAAGGTCCACGTACTGCAGCTAATCGCTACAGAGACCCGGATTATGAATTTGATGGTATCATTGAAAGTGAAGGTGTTTTAGAAATGATGCCTGATGGTTATGGATTTTTACGTTCGTCGGATTATAATTATTTATCATCTCCAGATGATATTTATTTATCTCAATCTCAAATAAAATTATTTGGATTAAAAACTGGAGATACCGTAAAAGGTGTTGTTCGCCCGCCTAAAGAAGGGGAAAAATACTTTCCACTTATTCGTGTTTCTAAAATCAATGGTTTAAACCCAAATGTTGTTAGAGATCGTGTTTCATTTGAACATTTAACACCTTTATTTCCTCAAGAAAAATTTAATTTAGCTGGTAAAGGAAGTACATTATCAACTAGAATAATGGATTTATTTTGTCCAATAGGTAAAGGACAAAGAGGTATGATTGTTTCTCAACCAAAAACTGGGAAAACAATGTTACTAAAGGATATTGCAAATTCAATAGCATCAAATCACCCAGAAGTTTATCAAATTATTCTTTTAATAGATGAACGACCAGAGGAGGTAACTGATATGCAACGTAGCGTTAGAGGTGAAGTTGTTGCTTCTACTTTTGACGAACCTGCTGATAAGCACGTAAAAGTTGCGAATATTGTTTTAGAGAAAGCAAAGAGACTAGATGAATGTGGACATGATGTTGTTATCTTATTAGATTCAATTACACGTTTAGCAAGAGCTTACAATACAGTAGCTCCAGCTTCAGGAAAAATATTATCTGGAGGTATTGATGCCAACGCATTACACAAACCAAAAAGATTCTTTGGTGCTGCTAGAAATATAGAAAATGGAGGTTCTTTATCAATAATTGCAACTGCTTTAACAGAAACCGGTTCTAAAATGGATGAAGTAATTTTTGAAGAATTTAAAGGTACAGGTAATATGGAACTTCAGTTAGAAAGAAATATTGCAAACCGTAGAATTTATCCAGCCATTGATTTAGTTAAATCAAGCACACGTAGAGACGATTTATTATTAGATCCTAAAACAGTTAAACGTATGTGGGTATTAAGAAAATACCTTGCGGATATGAATCCTGTGGAGGCAATGGAATTTATTAAAGATAAAATTCAATTTACCACATCTAATGAGGAGTTTTTAATTTCAATGAATGGTTAGTAATAAATAAATATAAAGCATAAAAAAAGCGAGCTAATGCTCGCTTTTTTTATGCTTTATATTTTCGATTCTTTCTAATTAAAAGAATTTCCCTCTGTTATCAGTAACATCAGCAGTCTCCTCTAAAACTTGGAATATTTGATTACCACGTCCTTGTAATTGACCAACTAACTTTTTACGGAATGTGTCATAATTTTCTAAATCAACTGGAGCGTCACGTTTTGTAACTTTAACCACAAATACTCCCTTTTCACCATGTATTAATTCAGACACTTCATTTAATTTAATTGTAGACATTGCTCCAACAATTGCAGGCTCATTACCAACCCCTGAAATTAACGGGCTCGATAAACTAACCGAAGATGCATTTCTAATAGTGGTACCACTATTCTTAGCAATTTCTTCTAAACTAGAACCTGTCATTTTCTTTTTAATTAATTCAGCTTTTTTCTTGTCTATTAATTCCGGACGAATTTTAGATAACAAATCTGAACTTACCACAACTCCATCTTTTTCAGTTTTACCAGTAAGAGCAGTTACAACATAAGCTCTTTTACCTAATACCTCAACATCAAATCTCTTTGAATCTCCAATCTCTCTTTCATTACTAAAAGCCCATGTTACTAGTTGACGTTGCGAACCAATACCAGGAATATTCTCTGCTAATACTTTTAAATTAAGTGCAGACTGAACTTTATATCCTTTTTCAGTTGCTATATCATTTAAATTTTTTCCATCTGCAAGATCTGCATTTAACGTTTCTGCTTCTTCAAAAATTCTATTTTCAGTTTCTTCTGATGCTTCTACTAAACGAGCAAATGTTACTAATCTAACAGCTTTTTCAGGTGTAGTTTGTTCATCAATTCTTATAATATGAAATCCGAAAGCAGTTTCAACTACATCGATACTTCCAACTTTATTTTTATAAATAAAGTCCGCAAAATCTTTATCAAATGATGGAGAAAATGCTTGATCTTTACGAACCCAACCTATATCACCACCTTTTCCTTTTGTACCATCAGTATTCACTTCATCAGCAATTGCATTAAAACGTGTTTTATTATTTTTAACCAATGCAAAAATACTATCAGCTGTTTTTTTAGCTTGTTCTTTAGTTTTTAAAGAAGTTGATCTTGTTGAACCAGCGTAAGGAACAATAATATGGCTAGATTTAACTGAATCTGGAATTTGAAGAATTTCTACAACTTTAGAAATCTTATAGTAACCATTTTGTTTGTATGGACCTACAACATCTCCTAATGAAGCATTCATTACTTCATCTGTAATTTCTGCAAAAATTTGGTTTTTAAATTTGTAACCATTATCAATTGACAAATCAGATTTATTTTCATTTAAAAAGTCTTCGTAATTTGTAGTATTTTTTAAACCTGGAATTTTAATTGTTGATTTTGCAGCATTACTATACTCTTCTCTATCATTAATATAACCCGCTACTAAAGCTTTTGCTTCAGCATCATCTGCTTCAGAAGGAACAATGTCAAATTTTACATATTGTAACGTACGTGTAGCTTCTGGCTTAAATCTTTTAGAATTATCACTTAAATACTTTTGAATTTCATCTTTTGAAACAAAACCTAAACTATCTGGAATTGAAGAATATGGAACAAACACAAATTGTGCATCCATTTTTACATTATTAAATAAATAATCTCTCTTTCCTTCTTCAAGCGAAGCACCTAAACCAGCATTTATCAAAGAAGTATAAGCTTGACGTTGTAAGTTTTGCTTAATATTTTTTTCCGTTGATAACCAATTTAACCAAGCCTGATTATTCCCAGTCTCAGCTTCATCTTTCATATTGGCTATATATTCTTTTAATTTCTCTTCATCAAAAAGATTTGCTTCATTTTTAAATAATGGAGAGTTTTGAATATCTGGCAAAGATGTCATTGCATCCCAAATATCTTTTTCACCAATTACAATTCCAGCTTTCTCAAGCTGATCTTCAAATACTTTCTCACTAACCATTCCGCTCCAAACAGCATTTACAGCTTGCATTTGAGAAACTCTACCATTTGATTGAGCTCTATAAGCTTCAACTTGACGCGCAAATTCTTCTCTATCTATCTCTTCTCCATTTACTTGGCCAACCGAGTTAATTTTACTAGAACTAAAAAATTGTTGTATTGAGCTTGGATCAAGAACAAATGCAAAAAGCGCTAATCCCACAATAAGGATTAGGAACATTGAACGATCTCTAATTTTTGATAAAATTGCCATTATATTATTTGTTTTATTACAGTGTGCGAAAATACAATTAAGTATTTAATTATGAAAGTGAAATGTGTATAATTAATAGGAATAAGGAGTTAAAAAAAAAGATAGTTTAAATTTAATCTTCTTTATCCAAAACTTTTAGATAAACTTCCATAATTTTAGAAGCATCAACCTTTAACATTTTAAAATAAAGGTTGTTAAATTCAATAACATCTCCCTCCTTAGGAATATCTTCATTTTGATAAACTATAAAACCTCCAAGGGTTTCATATGCTTCATGTTCTTCAAGATTTAAATTATATGTTTCATTTAAATAATCTACTTCTAATCGTGCAGAAAATTCAAATTCCCTATCATTTATTTTATTCTCTAACAAGTCTAAAGTATCATGTTCGTCAATTATTTCTCCAAAAAGTTCTTCAACAATATCTTCAACAGTTATTACACCTGAAGTCCCCCCAAATTCATCTAAAACTACCGAAATACTTCTTTTCTTTTTTGTTAAAATGTTTAAAACATTATTAATCATCATACTTTCAGGAACAAACTCAACAGGCAGAATCATTGAGCGAATGTTTTTTGGTTTTTTAAACAATTCAAATGCATGAACATACCCTAAAATATCATCTAAAGACTCCTTATAAACTAAAATTTTAGAATAACCAGTTTGTATGAATAATTCCTTAAGATTATTAATTGTTTCATTTATATCTACAGCAACAACTTCAGTACGTGGAATCATTATTTCACGCGCTTTAACATTATCAAACGTTAATGCATTTTGAAAAATTTGAATTTCAGAATCCACTTCATCATAATCCCTAGCGTTCTCTAATTGCTTAGATATATAATTCCCAAGCTCAACTTTTGTAAATTCTGCAGGTTGAATGTCTTTTGCTGAGTTAAAAAAAATTCTCAAGAAAAAGTCAGAAATTACAGTTATAAAATCAGAAATGAAATGAAAAATAATATAAAAAAAGTAAGCCAATGGTGCAAAAAACCATAGCGTTTCATTTGCATATATTCTAAACAATGCTTTTGGTAAAAACTCTGCTGTAATTAATATTATAAGTGTAGAGATTATAGTTTGAATAAATAGAATTGCAAATTCATTTAAAGAATCTATTGGCAAAAAACCCACAATAAATTCACCCATAAAAAAACTATACACTACAAGGGCTATATTATTACCCACTAGCATAGTTGTAATAAATTTAGATGATTTTGATGTTAGTTTTCCTAATATTTTTGATGTAAATCCCTCTTTCTTTTTCTCTAGTTCAACCTGAAACTTGTTAGCTGAAACATATGCTATTTCCATACCCGAAAAAAAGGCAGAAAGCAATATTGAAATTAAAATTACAGCAATTTGAATTTCCATTTATTTTTTATTTCGTTTTTCAATCCTAGACCTAAATCTTTTTTTAAAAAAATACATAAAAATCGCAACAACTGAAAAAAGCAACAAAATATAGGCTCGTTGTCTATCAACATTCCAATTTAATATTGTTTCAACAATAAAAACAACCGCTATAATTAAATAACCATATTCAAATATTTTCCAAATTTTATTCATTTCTTAATCTTTAATTTCTATAACTCCACTTTGGTTTTTAACCCACCACACATCCAAATCCTCTGTTGCTTCAAACCCAGTTCCATAAATAGTATCTGATACTGTATAAAAAACAAAACTTTTTTCAGTAAAAAAATAATGTGTTTTTTGATCCCAAAATATTTCAGAGGTTTCTAGCTTATTTTTTTTTGCGTAATTATAAATTACAACATTATTTTTTATTTCAGCCACATTTGTTTTACTGTAGGTTTTAGCGTAATCGCCTTGAATTACAGTAGAGTCCCCATTTTTTTCAATAGTTGTAATTTTAATTCCTTTTGGGAATTCTGAATAGGGATGGTTTTCTCTATTTCCAAAATCAAGCATTAAAGGTGCTTTCATTTTTATATCAACTCTTCCAGAATCTGTATGTTTCAGATTTATATCTACAGCTTCACCAATAGGTAAATTTTTATCAGCTAAAAAATCTCTAACTTCTTTTGCATCATTGGTACATGAAAAAAACATTGCTATTGAAAATACAATAGCAATGTTTCTTATTTTATGTACAATTGATTTTGTCATTTAACAAATATATCAATTATAATATTTTAATTCTAATTTAAGGTACTCTAACTGTTTCATTAATCCAACATCCAATTTTATGAGCTGTACCAGATTTTACACCTGCAACAAATAAGTCTTTTGTAGTAGGAATATTATCAGCATATGAATTTATAAATCTATTTGCTATAGAACTAATACTTGGATCTACAGATTTCGCTTTTCTTGCCTTATTTAATGCTGCTACATAAACCATTCTTTTTGAAACGATATCAGTTCCACAAGAGTTTGCACTTGATGCGTACATACTAGCTATCAATAAATAAGCTCTACCCATAGTTGGTTGATTTTCTAAAGCTTGGTAACAATAACTTCTAGCTTCAGATTTTCTTCCTTTTTTTCTTAATATATCGGCAATTTTATACAAGTATCCAGCTTTTTTATAAGTATCTGCTTCTTGATCTACAGCGTTTTTAAAATACTCCATTGCTTTATTTGTTTCTCCATTTTTCATAAGAATACTAGCATAAAACACGGATGCATTTGGAGAAGGATCTGCTTTTACATAAGCTTCAACAAGCTGATCATATAAAGGATCCTCTGTACATTCTTTATTATACATTCTAGACACCGCTCTTTTTAACCAAATAGCGTTTTCTTTATTCGCATCAAAATTCTTTCTATTAAAAGGAATCAATCGTTCACAAGTTGAAATTGCAGCTAATTTTTGATCCAAACCACTTTCAACAATTGATAAGTTTGTTATAATTTGTTGAGAGTTCTTTCTTCTCTTAAGATCTTTCTTACTTAATTTAGTAGAATCTTTTGCATTAATTACATCAATTCTTTTTGTATAATCCTTTCTTTTTAACTCTAATGCTTCACCAACTTCATCATAAGTGTCAAAAACTTTTTGAGTATCAGTATCTTTATATTTATTTAAGATGATATCAAAATATTTATAAATGTTTTTAGGAGATAATGCCGTTGGGTCTTCTTTAAAAGTTTTATTTAACCAACCATACACTTCTTCTTCTGAAGCACCTTGCTCACCTTTAAAAGAAGCAATATTATCATAAATATCTGCTTTATCCTTTGGGAAATGTTCTAATCTTTGATTGTAAACTCTCATAACAAGATCAGCTGCTGCCTTTTTATCAGCTTCAGTAGCATTCTCTAATTTATTTTCAGCTATTTTAATACCGTACTTATAAATATTTACAGAAAGGGTTGGACAATTATCCATACACCACATCCAGTTCTCATAAGCCTTATCGTAATTTTTTGCGTTGTAATCTCCTTTAAAAAGATTGTATTTAATTGTACAATCTGAACTAGCTTGCGCAAAAACAATTGGTGCAGCCGCTAGTAAAAATAATAAAGTAAATAGTTGTCTCATTTTTTTCATTTCCTTAAATTTTAATTAAAATATTTCTCGTTTTTTAAACCATTTATCATTTAATGAAAAACTTAATCTAAAATTTAGATAATTTTCTTGAACTAAACCTTTATTAATTTTTCCTCTTTTTCCAAGTTCAAAACCTAAGTTTAGGTTTGATAATTGATTACTTACTGGTAACCCTACTCCAAAAGATATGCCAAAATCATCAATTGACGTAAAATCTGTACCATTTCCTATACCATCTACCAATAGACCTGTCTGTTCAATCTTTACACCTGCTCTATAAGTGACTCTATTCCAGTAACTTGTTATTGAATTGAATTTAGGAGTGTAAAAACCACCTATTGATATTTTATTATATTTATCATAGGATATCCTAGAATAATTATTTAATATGCTTCCTTGAAGCTCAAGAGCTTCCTGAAAGCTATAGTCCATACCAGCATACCATTTATTTTCTTTTCCAAAACCAACACCAAATGTAGTTTTTAAAGGTGATTTTAGCAAACCTGTACTTTTTTTATTCAATATTGTATCACGAGGAATTTCTCCACTCGAGATAGATGTGGAATAAACGTACTCCTCTCCTTCAGTATCTATATCATTTGCTAAATCAAAATTAGCTCCTAAATGCAAATCAACTTTTGAGTTTAATTTTGTTTTATACTGAAACCCTCCATTAAGAGAAAATCCTTTTAAATTTGATAATGTTTCATATTTAGTAGCCAAAGCAACATCCTTTTGTTGGTTTATAATACTATTTTCAATATTACCAAAAATATAGTTTCCTTGTAATCCAACACTAAAACCTTCAAAGATTTGTGCACCAAACCCTAAAAACACTTTATTAGAACCACCTTCACCCTTATACAAAGTAAGTTCATTAATGTCATTATTAGAATCATATTCCGTCGCCGTTAAAGAGTAACCAACAGAAGTGTTAGGCAATAAACCAAAAGACATTCCTGCGTTATTCCCAAGTGGAATTCCCATAACCAAATAAGAAAGATAAGTTGTGGCACCAGCTTGAGTATCATTACCATCTTTTGCCCAAATATTCTTGTTTTCAATTGCAAGTGAATATGCTGTGAATTTTAAACCAGACAGTGACGCTGGGTTTGATAAATTTAGCCGAAAGGCATCACTTAATGAAACTCCAAATCCTCCCATACTAAGTTGTTCAACCGTATTAGAACTATTTTTGTCTCCAATTCCAAAAAAAGAATATGCTGAAGCATTATTTTTTTGTGCAAAACTAATAACCGATACAAATAGAGTTACAACTACTATTATTTTTCTTATCATTTATTATAAATTATATGTCAAAATTGTGTTTAATCCTTCTAACAAAAAATTAGGATTGGCAAATATGCCATTTTTTAATTTATTTGACAAGAATTTAACGTCTCCTCCTGTTAAAACTACTGTTAAATCTTGATTTTTTTCTTTATATTCATTAATTACTCCGTCAATTTCATTGATTACACCATTTACAACACCTAAATGAATACATTTTTCTGTTGAATTACCCATTAAAGTGTTAATGCTTTCGGGCTCAAGTAACGGTAAATTTTGGGTAAACTCATGTAGTGCTTTATATCTCATTTTAATCCCTGGTGAAATTGCTCCACCTAAGTAACATTTTTCTTTATTTACAAAATCAAAAGTTATACATGTTCCGGCATCAATAATTAAAACATCTTTTCCTGGAAATTTTGAAACAGCAGATGAAACTAATGCAATTCTATCTACGCCAAGCGTTTTTGGAGTTAAATACTTATTTAAAAACGGAATATTTGTTGAAGAATTTAATTGTATTAGGTTAATTTTCGCTTCTAATTCTTCTATCTCACTCTTTTTTACAAATCCAACAGAAGAAATAATTGCTCCATTGCAACTAAATTTATCAATAAGATTAATGATTTTTTTAGTGAAGTTAATTCTCGTAATTACTTCATTATAAACCAATTCACCACTATTAAAAATAGCGATTTTACATCTTGAATTTCCAATATCAATTACTAAGTTCATTTAGATTATTTAACAAGTTTCAAAAATACAACAGATTTTTTAAAATTGTTTTGATTAGTATAAAAAATAAATTTATATTTGCATCCGCTAAGGCAATGGTACCTTAGCTCAGTTGGTAGAGCAAAGGACTGAAAATCCTTGTGTCCCTGGTTCGATTCCTGGAGGTACCACGAAACAAACTCGTAACAATCTTTTAATTAAGTAGTTACGAGTTTTTTCATTTTAAAAAATAAATTTTAATATTAAAAAAACCGTTACAAATTAATGCAACGGCTTTATTATTTCAATCATTATTTACTCTAAAATTCTTAAATTTAAATAGTTATATTTTTAATATAATTATAAATTATAACTTTTAAGCTTTAGTCTAGTTCCAAAACATTGCATACAATGCCACTAAAATAATCATAACTGCAAATGTACCAATGTTAAATGTTGGTGATGTTTTAAATAATTCTTTTGTTAATGGAATTCCTTTTTCATCATCTTTTCCTTTGTGTTGGAATAAACTAACTCCTACAATTACAAGTGCCGTTAATAATACTGTATAAGCCATTTGATCCATAAATGGAATATTCACAAAAAATGAACTTGTAGACCAGCCATTTGGTGCAATTTTAAAATACATTGCAATTGGAATGGAAGCTAAAGCTCCAACAATTGCAGCCTTATTTGTAGTTTTCTTCCAAAATAATCCTAACATAAATACTGCTAGTATACCTGGGCTCACAATTCCTGTATATTCTTGTATAAATTGGAAAGCCTGATCTATACCTCCTAATAATGGTGCCATAATACTACCAATAATTAAGGCAACTGCAGCTGAGATTCTACCAACATTTACAGTTGTTTTATCGCTTGCATTTTTATTAATGTATTGCTTGTAAATATCCATTGTAAAAATGGTTGATGTAGAATTTAACATCGATGCTAAAGAAGAAACTATCGCTGCTGCCAAAGCTGCAAATGCAACTCCCTTCATTCCTGTTGGTAAAAATTGTAACAACCAAGGGTATGCTTTATCGGCTTGTTCTAAGGTTGGTAAGTTATTTAATCCTGACTCCCCTAATCTAGCCATAATCTCTGGATCATTTACCATTACATAGGCAGCAATTCCCGGAATTACTACTATTAATGGTATAATTAACTTTAAAAATGCAGCTAGTAAAATCCCTTTTTGCGCTTCTTTTAATGATTTTGCTGCCAAAGTTCTTTGAATAATATATTGGTTGAATCCCCAATAATATAAGTTAGCAACCCACATTCCCCCTATCAAAACTCCAATTCCTGGTAATTTATCATAATAAGGATTTGTCTCGTCTAATATCATTGAAAAACGTTCTGGTGCAGCATCAAAAACAGTTTTAAGACCAGATACAACGCCTTCTCCTCCTGAAACTGTATTTAAAGCAATATATGTTGTAACCAAACCTCCTAATACTAAAAATACAACCTGAATAACATCAGTCCATGCTACGGCTGAAAGTCCACCATATAAAGAATATGCTGCAGCAAACAATGCCAAACCAATTACGCCATAAACCATAGGAATTCCCATAATGGTTTCCAAGGCCAAACTTCCTAAATACAATACTGAAGCTAAATTCACGAAAATATACAATCCAATCCAAAAGACGGCTAAAATCGTTTTTAAATTTGTTGAAAATCGCTTTTCAACAAACTCTGGAATAGTATACAATCCTTTTTCTATAAATATTGGTAAGAAGAATTTCCCTACTATAATTAGAGTAATTGCAGCCATCCATTCATAGGAGGCAATTGCCAATCCTAAGGCAAATCCGGATCCAGACATTCCAATAAATTGTTCTGCTGAAATATTTGCTGCAATTAATGAAGCTCCAATAGCCCACCATGGCAAGCTCTTACTGGCTAAAAAATAATCTTCAGCATTTTTTTCGTGCCCCTCTTTATCTCTTGAAACCCATAAACCTACACCTAAAATTAATATTGCATAGGCAATAAAAATTAGGTAATCCCAAAATCCGAAATTTGATGTCATATTTATATATATAGTTTAGTTATTTTATTTTCTTATTGATGTCCCTTCACTAGGATTGGCCTCAAAAGCGGTTAAATTGATATTGAATTTCTCAAAATAAGCTTTTTTAGCAGCTGCTGTAAATTCTTCAACTGCATCTTCATGAATAATGTTAATTGTGCAACCTCCAAATCCTCCACCCATCATACGCGCTCCAATTACTTCATTGTATTTTTTAGAAAAATCAACCAAAAAATCTAATTCCGGACAGCTAACTTCATATAATTTTGACAATCCTTCATGTGTTTCATACATATTACCTCCCATTACTTTAAGTTGATTATTTTTTAAAGCTTCAACAGTATTTAAAACACGTTCTTTTTCATCTACAACATATGAACATCTATTAAAAGTAATTTCGTCAAGCTCATCCTTAAATTCAGTCAACATTATTGGAGAAACATCTCTTAATGATTTTACCTCGGGATATTTCTTTTGAATAATGGTAACTCCTTGTTCACACATGGCTCTACGCTTATTATATTCACCGTCCGCTAAATTATGTGAAACATTTGTATTAAGCAATAATATTTTATAAGGTTTAATTTGTATTGGGACATACTCATAATCTAAAGATTGACAATCCAATAAAATTACATGACCTTCTTTACTCATAACCGAAGCAAACTGATCCATAATTCCGCATTTTGTCCCTACATAATTATGCTCAGCCATTTGTCCAATTTCAACCATTTTAATTTTAGACAAACCTAAATCAAACAATTCATTTAAGCCAAAAGCTAAGCCACATTCCAATGCTGCAGAAGAACTAATCCCTGAACCTACAGGAATATTACTATCTAAAACACAATCAAAACCTTCTAATTTATTACTAACCTCTTGTATACCGCTAATAACACCTAAAATGTAATTCTCCCATTGCTGTTCACTTGGTTTCACATCTTTTAAACTAAAAGAAAAACTGGTATTAAAATTTGCACTATAAACATTACAAATATCTTCGCTTCCATTTTTACGAAATTTAAATTCAATTTTTTTATCAATGGCAGTTGGAAGTACAAATCCATTATTATAATCGGTATGTTCTCCAATAATATTGATTCTACCAGGAGAATCAATAATAAGATCATATTTAATTGAATTTCCTTTTAACTCACTCATAGATACTAATTTTAAAATTTGAATAATAAACGTCAAATTTACTTTTATAATTTTATATATTAAAACAATTTTTATTATATAAATCTAATCTATTTAATTTACAGGTGTTTCGTACATTTGCTTTAAAAAATATTATATCGCTAATTAAAAAATGAATTTAAACTTCCCATGAAATTAATTGACAATGCAAATATTTACAATACACAACAAAACATTTTAATTGCGGTAGATTGCATTATTTTTGGATTTACATCCAACAAACTAAAACTTTTACTCTTTAAAAGAAAAGTTGAACCCGCTAAAGGCTCTTGGTCTTTAATTGGCGCATTTATTAAAAATAATCAATCCATTGATGATGGTGCAAAACAAATACTATTTGAAACAACCGGGTTGAAAGATATTTATTTAGAACAGCTTAAAACTTATGGCGAAGTTTTAAGAGATCCTGCCCAACGAGTTATTTCCGTAACTTATTACAGCTTAACAAGTGTACATGAATTTGAACTTGAAAGTGTCGAAAAATATGATGCGCATTGGTTTGATTTAGATGAAATACCAGATTTGATTTTTGACCACGGTAAAATGGTTAAAGATGCAATTGAACAATTAAGAAATAAGGCAAAACATCAACCAATTGGGTTTAATTTATTACCAGAATTTTTCACAATTCCGGAATTGCAATCTCTTTACGAATCTATATATCAACGAAAACTTGACTCAAGAAATTTTAGAAAGAAAATTTTATCCTTGGATATTTTAAATAAAACTGAAAAAAAGGATAAATCAGGGTCAAAAAAGGGCGCTTTTTTATACTGTTTTAATAAGGATAAATTTGAAACTCTAATTTCAAAAGGAGTGAATTTTGAAATTTAATAAACGTAATATTTACATTTATTTTTAAATTACATATCTTTGTCTTTTAATTTAGATAGATTAAAACTCAAAGAAGTATATAATGAATGAAATTTTTAATGCAACACCACACAGAAGATATAACATATTAACTGGTGAATGGGTCCTAGTATCTCCGCATAGAACAAAAAGACCTTGGCAAGGCAAACAAGAAAGTTCTGCACCAAAAAATAATATATCTTATGATCCAAATTGCTATTTGTGTGCCAATAATACTCGAATGAATGGTGAGGTGAATCCTAATTACAAAAATACCTATGTTTTTAAAAATGATTTTGGCGCTTTGATGTCGGATAGTCCAAATTTAAATTATAATGAAGGTTTATTAAAAGCTGAAACTGAAACAGGCATTTGTAAAGTAATTTGCTTTTCACCAAATCATTCTGAAACATTACCAGATATGGAAATTTCTGCTATTGAAAAAGTTATAGAGGTTTGGCAAAAAGAATATCTTGAATTGAGTAATGATGACTCTATTAATCACGTACAAATTTTTGAAAATAAAGGTGCTATAATGGGATGCAGCAATCCACATCCACACGGTCAAATTTGGGCTCAAAAATCTATTCCTAATGAGGTTTTAAAAAAAACTACTAAACAACAAGAATATTTTATTGAAAATGGTAAAAGTTTATTAGAAGATTATATAAAACAAGAACTTAAACTTGATGAAAGAATTGTTTTTGAAAATGATTCATTTGTAAGTTTGGTTCCTTTTTGGGCTGTTTGGCCATATGAAGTGTTAATTGCACCAAAAAGACAAACTCAGCACATTGGACATTTAACAGATCTTGAAAAACGTGATTACGCTGAACAAATAAAAATTGTAACTCAAAAATATGATAAGTTGTTCAATACTTCATTCCCATATTCTTCAGGAATTCATCAGTCTCCAACTGATAAATCGTACCCAGAATGGCATTTACATATGAGTTTTTATCCTCCATTACTTCGTTCTGCAACCGTGAAAAAATTTATGGTTGGTTATGAAATGTTTGGAATGCCTCAGCGCGATATAACAGCAGAAATAGCTGCAAATAGTTTAAAAGACTTATAAAAAAGTGTAAAGTAAAATTAAAAAGCCCAATATTTAAACTTTTAAATATTGGGCTTTTTAACTAATTATATTATTAATTAAATATTAGTCATCATCATTATCTCCTTCTAAATCAACCCCTTCCACATCGATATCCAAATCATCATTAATAGTAATATCCTCTTCTTCTTCATAATTTTCCATACTATCAACTAATTCATCACTAATTTTCACAAGATACATGGTGTCTTCCGTTGATACTTCTACAGCCTCAACATACTTCCCTTTCGGATTTGTAAATTTAATTACATCTCTAATTCCATATCCGTCAGGAAATTTCTCTACTAATAAGTTTAAAATTTCCGGGGTTAACTTGTTATAATCCACTATTATTCTTCTCAAAACAAATACGTTATTATTGGCGTTAAAAAATTTATTATTTAATATGTAAATACAATTTCACACTTTCAAATATAAAAAAATATTTTTATCAAAAAATTACTTTTCGAAATTTAACACACTTTTTTTATTAGCCAAAAAAAACCAAGATTTCTCTTGGTTTTTTTTCGATTATAATTTAGTTACTTAAAGCATTTTTAAATTATTCAATTCCATTTCTGTTAAATGTCGCCAATGGCCTCTTGGTAAATCTTTTTTAGAGAGACCTGCAAATATCACTCGATCTAATTTCACAACCTTATATCCAAAATGTTCAAATATCCTTCTAACAATTCTATTTCTTCCAGAGTGAATTTTAACTCCTACTTCACTTTTTGGCTGATTCATTATATATGAAATCTCATCAACAATAACTCTTTTTTCATCTAACACAAAACCTTCAGCAATTTTATTTAAATCACTATTCGATAATTTCTTATCCAATGAAGCATGGTAAATCTTTTGAATATTATGCTTTGGATGTGTTAATTTCTTAGCCAATTCGCCATCATTAGTAAATAACAATAAACCAGTTGTGTTTCTGTCCAATCTACCAACTGGATAAATACGTTCTTTAGACGAATTTGCAACCAATTCCATAACTGTTTTACGCCCTCTATCATCATCCATAGTGGTAATGAAATTTTTTGGCTTATTTAGTAAAACATATCTCTTTTTTTCTGGAGAAATTGAAGAACCATCAAATCTAACTTCGTCAGTTGGCATAACTTTATACCCCATTTCTGTAATTATCTTTCCATTTACAGTTGCATTTCCAGCAGCAATATAAACATCCGCTTCACGTCTAGAGCAAATTCCAGCATTTGAAATATATTTATTTAATCGTATTCCATCTATTTCAGGATTTGAAGTAGATTCTTTTACTTGTGATTTTTCTTTTGAAGTCTTTGAAAATTTTCTATCACTTTCAAATCTCTTTTTCTCAAATCTTTGAGGTTTTTTAGATTCTTCTTTATCTGAAGATCTTTTAAACGATTTTGATTTTGAACTATCTGAAAAATTTCTTTTGCCTTCGAAGTTACTAGTTGAAGATTTTTGAGGTTTCTTTTTACCTTGGTGTCGTCCTCCCGACGAGTTTTTATTTGAATTCATTATTTTAATTTTTTGCAAAAATAGTTTTATTCTTGTGATAAAAAAGAAATTCAGGCTTTTTTTAAACTAATCTATTGATTATTAAATTGTAATCTATTAACGCCAAGCTAAAAACACCTGCCAAAATTAACAGTTTTAATATGATATGCAAAATTGTATATTGACGTTTATTTTTACTAAACCACAAGAAAAGTACAAATGAGATCAATACTAATATACTAAAATAAAAATAGTATTTCATACCCCCAATCTCTGGATATTTTAATAAAAAATATATTGGATTTAACGTTAATACAGTTAAAAAAGTAATTAATATTTTGGTGAAATACTCGCCATATTTTACCGCAATAGTTTGATAATTTAAGACAAAATCCCCTTTTATCCTCTCTAAATCTTTAATCAGTTCTCTTATTAATAATATAAAAAACAAGAATGCTGCATGCGTGAAAATTATTTCAGAAAAGTTTTTAAAATAAACAAAAATGGCAAAAAACGGTAATATTGCTAAAATTGCAGCTGATAAAAGCCCCGCTAATGGGTATTTTTTTAATTTATGAGAATAAAACCAAATTAGAAAAATATATACTGAAAAAAACAACGCCGCCCTCCAGGAAACTAAAAAGCCAAAACAAAAACCTAAAAAATTTAGTAAGAAGTAAATTCTTAATTTTATTTTTTGACTAACAATTGCATCAATTTTAGATTTTATTGGTTTATTAATTTTATCCGAGTCGGAATCATAAAAGTTATTGATAATATAGCCTGATGCAATTACACACATAGTTGCCAGCACTATAAAATATAGGTGTAAATCTAATAACACAAGTCTTATGGATTTTTCAGGAGAAAAAATAAATAAGGATGCTAAATATTGGGCGATAACAATTAATAAAATATTATAACCACGCACTACAGAAAACAAACTCAATACTTTAACATAAAGAGGTACGTTTTTTTTAGAATTATTTTTTGAAATTTCTAGTAAATCCATTTGCAATCAATAAAATTTAATTCAATTAAACTTTATTTCAATTTTTGTAATTTATTAAAATCTATAAACCAATTCTAGCTTATAGTCTTTTAAAATTTCTTGAGTTTTTTTGAAGTTTTTAGTAAACCCTAATATATAACCTCCACCACCAGAACCACATAACTTCAAATAATAATCATTTGAGTCAATCCCATTCTGCCAAATTGCATGAAACGGTTTCGGAATCATTGGTTTAAAATTATCTAACGCAACTTTAGAAAGTTGTTTTACGTTTCCAAACAACGATTTTACATTTCCGTGTAAAAAATCATCAATACAGGCATCGGTATATTTAGCAAAATCTTCATTTAACATTTTTCTGAAACCTTCATTTTTCATTTTGTTCATAAAAATGTTAATCATAGGCTCGGTCTCTCCAACAATTTCAGAATCCAATAAAAATACCGCTCCTCTTCCTTTCTTTTGAGAAGGAATTCCTGTAGCTTCTAAATTATCTTTTGAATTTATTAAAATTGGTAAACTTAAATATGAATTTAACGGATCTAAACCTGAACTTTTCCCGTGGAAAAACGATTCCATTAAAGAAAATGTTTCTTTTAATTTCAACAATTTATCACGTGTTAAATTTTCTAACACTGTAATTTTATTGTTGGCATATTTATCGTAAATAGATGCAACTAATGCTCCTGAACTTCCAACTCCGTATCCTTGAGGAATACTTGAATCAAAATACATTCCGGCGTCAATATCTGTTTTAAAATCGGCAAATCTAAAATTAATTAATTCCTTATTTTCTAAGTTAATTAAGTAATTATAAAAGCGTTGCAGATTAGCATTTGATTTTTGAGAAGCTTCTGATAGTTCATCAGTTTTTTTTAGAGCGCCTTGGTATGTATTGTACGGAATCGCCAAACCTTTGGAATCCTTAATAATTCCATACTCTCCAAAAAGTAAAATTTTCGCGTAAAAAAGCGGTCCTTTCATATGTTTAAATATTGGATAATCGTTTTGCCCCATGTCCAATTCTATCGCAAATATAATGATTTTCTTGACAATATTGAATTAACTCGTTTATTATAAAATTGTTAACACGTTCCTTTTCCGATTCTGGAAATAAGACATGAACATTTGCACCAGCATCTAACGTAAAACAAATATTACTTTTAGTATTGATCCTAAACTCCCATATTTTATTAATTATTTTTAATGTATTTGGTTTCATTAAAATAAAATAAGGGTTGCTGGTCATCATCATTGCATGTAAACTCAAAGCTTCACTTTCAACAATTGCAATAAACTCCTTTAAATTTCCACTTTGCAGCACTTTGGAAATCATTGAAATATTATCGTTTGCCTGATTAAAACGTTGTTTTGCAAATGGATGATTGTGCATTAATTGGTGCCCAATTGTACTTGACACCTGTTTTACACCTTCATCAACCAATAATATAGTATCGTGGTAATTCCTAAAGTTTTCGTGAATTTTATATGGAAATTTAACACCATATAAATTAGAACTTCCGTCAATTTCTTTATGGTTTCCCCAAACAATTAATTCTCCTTCTATACTTCTACATGCACTTCCTGAACCCAAACGCGCTAAAAACGATGCTTTTTTATTGAAATAGTCATCACTCATTTCAACTTTACCCAATGATCTTTCCAAGCTCATAATACACAAAGCTAAAGCACTCATTCCACTTGCTGAAGATGCAATTCCACTACTATGCGGAAAAGAATTTCGCGATTTTATTACAAATTCAAAATCCTTTAAAAACGGAACATATTGTTGTATTCTTTCAAAAAATTTATTGATTTTTGGTTTAAAATCGTCCTTTTTTTTACCTTCAAAATAGATTCCAAAATTGAAATCATTTGAATTATTTTCTTTTTTAGAAAACTCTAAAGTTGTTAACGTAAAACAAGCATCTAGTGTAAAACTAATTGAGGTGTTTTCTGGAATTTGTGGCTCTTGCTTCCCCCAATATTTAACCAAAGCAATATTACTTGGCGTTTTCCATGTTACACTTCCTTTTGAAGTATTTGAAAGGTTATATTCGGATAAAATAAAATCGGATTCAGTCAAAACAAAAATTTTGAACAAATATAAATGATTTGTTTAAACATTTTCTAATCTCAACAACACATCTTTTTTATAACTTCTACTTATTGGAATTGCTTTTTTATCAACCTCAATAAATTCACTGGTAAATGAGTTTATTTTAGCCATTGACACTATAAATGACCTATGAACTCTAATAAATTCTTTTTGTGGTAGTTTAGCCTCAATATTTGTAATAGTTTCGCGCGTTACAATCATTTTATCCTCTAAATGAATTTTTACATAATCGCTAAAGCTTTCCAAGTAATTTATTTCTGAAAAATTAATTTTTATCATTTTACGATCTGAACGTACAAAAATAAAAATGTTCTTTTCTTGCACAATTTCTGAAACTGATTCTGCAAATACTGGTATATTTTCACCTAAATATTTGTTTACCGCCTGTAATAATCTTTCAAAAGAAATTGGCTTTAATAAATAATCAACTGCTTGTAAATTAAATCCGTCAACAGCATATTCTCTATATGCAGTAGTAAATATTATTTTAATGTTTTTATTAATTGATTTAGCAAAAGACAAACCTGATATTTCGGGCATATTAATATCTAAAAATAGTAAGTCTATTTGATGAATATTTATTTCATTGAACGCTTCTATAGCATTTTTGCAACTTGCAACAACATTTATAGTTTCAATTTTTTTTAAATGATTTTCTAAAATTTCACGCGCTATTGGCTCATCGTCCACAATAATGCATTGTATTATTTTATTCATTTTTCAATTGTTTCAAATTACTAATTTCAAGCTGTGCTTTAAACTCATTTTTAGTTTGTGCAATTTCTAATTTATAAGAATTAGGATATAACATTTCAAGCCGTTTTTCAATGTTTTCTAAACCTATTCCTTTAAGAGAGCCGTTTTCCTTTGTTGATGAATTTACTATTTCAAATAATAATTCGTTCTCCTTTGTTTCAATAATAATTTTAACTTTTAATTTTCCATCAAATATAGTTCCGTGTTTAAAACTATTTTCAACAAAAGGAATTAATAACATTGGTGCTATTTCCACATTTTCATTATAAACATTCATATCTATTGTTACTTCCAAAGTATCATGAAAACGCATCTTTTCCAGAGAAACATAATCCATTAGATGGTTTATTTCATCCTGTAATAACACCCGTGGTTTTTCTATTTGATATAAAATATAATCCAGTAAATTAGAAAGTTTCAAAATCATTTCTGGTGCCTCATCCCCTTTTTTAAGAGCAAAACCATATATAGTATTTAATGAATTAAATAAAAAATGCGGATGTATTTGCATTTTTAAGAATTTCAATTCTTGTTCTTTTAACTGAAGTTGGGTTTTTAAAATTTTACTGTGTAAATTTTCATTACTTATAATAGATTTATAATTGTGCATTATTAAACTTAACGAAACAACAATCATAACAACAAAAAAAACACCTAGAACAATAAACGGTAATGTTTTGGTTAAAGGAACTGTATTTTCTTCTTTTAATCCTTCCGAATAAATCAATCCGTAAAGGATGGACATTATTATTGCATATATAGATAGGATAAAGGTATAAATACTATATAAAATAAAGTATTTGTATTTTTTAGTTAATAAATAATTTGGTACTAAATAGTAGATTACAAAATAGCTTATAAAAATGGTAACTGGCATTAAAAACCCTGAAAATAAATTTACATATCCTATATTTGAACTACCATAACCTAAAAAATAAGCATAAAAAAAATAAATAATCACCCAAAATATTGAGTGACTTAAAACCGTAATTAAATATTGAATTACATTACCTTTTATAGTCATAACTTGCAATATGCATATTTTTATGATTAAAAATTTCAATTAGCGACGGAAATCAGAAAAAGATCTAAATATTACTGAATTTCACCCTTTTTTAACAAAAACCGCATTTAATCAGTTGAATGTAGGCTCTTTTCTGTTAATAATCGAATTAAAATAAATTACTGTAATTTAAAAAATAAATTTGAAGAATTAATCTTAAAAAAATCTTATTATGTTATTAGTTTTACAAAGTATTGTTCCTCTAGTTGGGAACCCATTTATTGCAAGATTAAATGAAGGTGGACCACTTTTTATGTACACAACTCTTTTTATTTTAATTGCTATTATATCATTACTGATTAGAGGATTTTTGAAACCGTCTACGAGAGATAAAACCATTACTTTAGTTAGTTCAATAAGTTTATTTGTTTTGGTTTGGGGCTTTTTAGGCCAAATGATTGGTTTAATTTCTGCTTTTGATGCTATTGAAGCTGCAGGTGATATTTCCCCTGCCGTTTTAGCTGGTGGATTAAAAATTGCGATACTCTCACCTTTATTTGGAATGTTTGCTTTCTTAATTGCCAGATTAGGAATTATTATCCTTACTTGGATAAAAAAATAAAATAAATCAATTGCCATTCTAAAAAATCAACAAGGAATGGCGATTTTTTTGAATTTAAAATATTCGTATCATTTTAATGCAAGTTTTTCATTATTTTTGCTTTCGATGAAAACGAAAAAGGCTTTTATTTTGCTCAATGGTTCAGAACCAGCAACTTTTCCAGACCTTAGTAAATATGAAATTGTCTGTGCAATAGATGGTGCGTACAATTACTTTGAAGCAAATAATATTATTCCAGATTTGGTTACTGGAGATTTTGACTCTATAAATACCATTCCAACCTCTGTTGAAGTTATAAAAACACCCGATCAAGAATTTACAGATTTTGAAAAGGCCTTGCAGATTCTTAAACAACGTGGATTTTCTGAAATTGATGTATATGGTGGAAGCGGAAAAGAACATGATCATTTTTTGGGAAACATAAGTACCGCTTTACAATGGAAACTTGGCTTATCTATTTTCTTTTTTGACGATTATGGAAAATATTTTTTTATTGAAGAAAGCATCTTGTTAACAAACGTAAAAGGGCGAAATATTTCATTAATTCCTTTTCCAAATGCGTTTGGAATTGTAACCAAAGGATTACTTTATCCGCTTAAAGACGAAACTTTAACCTTTGGAGAACGCATTGGAACAAGAAATAAAGCAACGGATGAGAATGTACTAATTTCTTATGAAAAAGGTAACTTACTAGTTTACCTAAGTAATTTTTAAAATAACTATTTTGGATAAAAAACTAAAACTAATATGGGATTTTAGAGGACCTGCTTCACAAAAAACAGCCGAGCATCACTGCATTCATTTAAAAGAATTCTCAGCTATTGAAAAACTCCATTATTACGAAATTAATTATGCAACACTATCCGAAATGCACACTATTGCTTTTGTAATTGTGGATGAAGTTGATATGAAAACCTTTAGAGATGCTTTAAAACCTCATAGAGGTCAACTTGCCTAAAACTTAAAGCATCAAAATAGCAGTACTAATTTGTTTAATAATTAAGATTTGTTTAGCTTTACGCAATCGATTGCTTATTAGCAATTAATTGTGAATTCAAATCTAATTTTCATGAAATTTATTAAACCATTATTTTATCTTTTAACAACAGTTCTTATATTAAGTAGTTGTTGTCAAAACGCCCAAGAGCCTAAAGAAGCATTATCTATTAAAAATGCTTTTAAAGAAAATTTTTATATTGGGGCTGCTTTAAGCGCAAGCCAAATTGAAGAAAGTGATACACTTGTTTCTTCCTTAATTAAAAAGGAATTTAATAGTATCACAGCCGAAAATATGATGAAGTCAATGCATATTCATCCTTCAAAAGATACTTTTAATTTTGAATTGCCAGATAAATTTGTTGCTTTGGGAGAAAAAAATAATATGTTTATTCATGGGCATACCTTAATATGGCACAGCCAACTTGCACCTTTTATGACTCAAATAATAGACAGCACAGAGATGGTTAGCTTCATGCAGAATCATATTAACACAATTGTTGGGAGATATAAAGGAAAAATTAATTCTTGGGATGTTGTAAATGAAGCTTTAAATGATGATGGAACCTTAAGAAATTCAGTATTTCTAGATGCTTTAGGCGAAGAGTTTTTAGCCCTCGCTTTTAAATTAGCTGCTGATGCTGACCCTGAAGCTGAGTTATTTTATAATGATTATAGTATGACAAACCCTGCTAAAAGAGAAGGAGCAATTAAACTGATAAAAAAATTGCAAGAAAGCGGTGTTAAAGTTGATGGTATTGGTATGCAAGGTCATTGGAATCTTGAAACTCCATCTATAGAAGAAATTGAAAAAAGTATATTAGACTATGCTTCACTTGGTGTAAAAGTTGCAATTACAGAACTTGATATTACAGTTATACCAAGTCCTTGGAATTTACAAGGAGCCGATGTAAATCAAAATTTTGAAGGCAGCGAGTTTATGAATCCTTACCCGGAAAGTCTTCCCGATTCCATACAAACTAAATTAGCCAAACGATATGCTGATATTTTTAAACTATTCTTAAAGCATCAAGATAAAATAAGTAGAGTTACTTTTTGGGGTGTTAATGATGGGCAATCTTGGAAAAATGATTGGCCAATAAAAGGACGAACAAATTATCCATTATTATTTGACAGAGAATTTAAACCAAAAAAAGCATATTACAATATCTTAGCACTTAAAGAAGAAAAAAACAAATCAGAATAGAATAGTTACTTCATTTAATACCATATAGTTATCCAAATTAATAAAATATAAAAAATGAGCTCTAATTCCCAAAAATTATCCATTAAAGAAAAAATTGGATATAGTTTAGGCGATCTTGCCGCTAACTTGGTATTTCAAACATTGATAACCTATCTTGCTTATTTCTATACAGATATATATGGGTTATCACCAAAGCATTCTTCTATAATAATGCTAGTTGTTGGATTAATAGCCGCATTTATATTTAACCCAATTATTGGCGTATTAGCCGACAGAACGAGTACAAAATGGGGGAAATTCCGTCCTTGGATATTATGGTCTGCAATTCCGTTGGGAGTAATGGCTTTATTAGCCTTTTCAACTCCTGACTTTTCTTACAAAGGAAAAGTGATATATGCCATTATAACTTATACCTTATTATTATTACTGTATGCAGCCAATAATTTACCATATTCAGCACTAAGCGGAGTAATTACAGGAGATATGGGTGAACGAAACAGCATGTCATCTTATCGATTTGTTGCTGTTATGTTTGCGCAATTTTTTGTACAGGTATTTATGTTGCCAATTATTGAATACGCAGGTGGTGGTGATAAAGCAGTTGGTATTGAAAAGGTAATGACTTATTTAGCAATTATTGGAACAGTTATGTTACTAATAACTTTTTTTTCTACCAGAGAACGTATCGTTCCTAAGCCTGAACAAAAATCAAGTATAAAAGAAGATCTAGGGGATTTGAAAAAGAATAAACCTTGGATAATAATGCTTTCGCTTACAACATTAATATTTGTTACACTCGCAATGAAAGGTGGTTCCTATGTTTATTATTTTAAAAACTATGTTGATAGTGATTACTTAAAGGAATTTATAAAGCCAATATTAGATTTTCTATCAGGTATTGGAATCAATTTCTTTGGAGATGATCCAATTTCGGCAGGTTTTGGACTTTTTAATGCAGGTGGAATTATTTTTATGATTGTCGGTATTACTTTATCTAAAAAACTAGCTGATAAATACGGTAAAAGAGATGTGTTTTCATTGTTTTTATTTATTTCAACATTATTTATAATGGCCTTTTATTTATACCCTCCTAAATCGGTGACATTAATGTTCCTTTCTCAGATACTTCACGGTTTCTTTTATGGAATAACAATTCCAATTTTATGGGCAATGATTGCAGATGTGGCAGATTTTTCTGAATGGAAAAACAATAGACGCGCAACTGCAATAATTTTTTCTGCTATGATGGTTGGTTTAAAAGCCGGTTTAAGTATTGGTGGGGCATTAACAACTTGGTTTTTAGGTGTATTTAATTATGTACCTAATTCATTGACACAGCCAGACAGTGCCATTAATGGTATTAAATTATTAGTAAGTATATTTCCTGCTATTCCATTTTTAATTGGTGTTGGGATATTATTTTTCTATGAAATTAACAAGAAAATGGAAGTTAAAATAGAATCAGATTTAAAAGAAAGAAGATTAACAGAATAAATAACAGCAACTTATTAAGATTATGCCCGAAGATAGTATTGACCATGTAGATTTTAACAAATTAAATGAGAAAGCGATTTCGCAACCTTTAGTAAATCATATATATACTGCAGATCCATCTGCCCATGTATTTAATGGGAAAATTTATATTTACCCTTCACATGATATTGATGCCGGAGAAGCATTTGATGATTTAGGAAGCCATTTTGCAATGGAAGATTACCATGTAATTTCTATGGACAGTATGAATAGCGAGGCTATTGATAATGGCGTTGCCCTTCATGTAGATGATGTTGCTTGGGCTGAAAAACAAATGTGGGCACCAGACGCCCATGAAAAAGATGGGAAATTTTATTTATTTTTTCCTGCAAAAGGATATGATGGTATTTTCCGTATTGGTGTTGCTATAAGTGATTCACCCATTGGTCCTTTTACTCCACAACCTAAAGCAATCAAAGGAAGTTTTTCAATTGACCCAGCTGTATTTAAAGATGATGATGGAGAATATTACATGTATTTCGGAGGATTATGGGGCGGACAATTACAACGATGGAGAACTGGTACTTTTAATGCAACACAAGAAACCAGTCCTACTGCTCATATACCTGAAGATCACGAGCAGGCATTAAGTCCTAAAATTGCGAAAATGACTGATGATTTATTGGAATTTTCAGAAGAACCAAAGGATGTTGTTATTCTGGATGAAAAAGGAAACCCTCTTTTGTCTGGCGATACTGACCGACGCTTTTTTGAAGCTGCGTGGGTTCATAAATACAACGATAACTACTATTTTTCTTACTCTACAGGTGACACTCATTTTATTTGCTATGCAATGAGTAAAAATCCATATGGGCCTTTTACTTACGGAGGAAGAATATTAAACCCAGTAGTTGGTTGGACATCGCATCATTCTATTTGTGAGGTTGAAGGAAAATGGTATTTGTTTTATCACGATTCCTCATTATCTAAAGGTATAACACATTTAAGATCTGTTAAGGTTACTGAAATCACCTATAATAAAGATGGTTCCATTGTTACTTTGGATCCATATACAGAATAAACTATAAAATGATATATTTAAAAAGATGCTTTCATACAACTTGAAAGCATCTTTTTTATTTAAACTAATGAGTTTGCCACAATCCAACCACCAGTCCAGGCATTTTGAAAATTGAATCCACCGGTAATAGCATCAATATTTAAAACTTCCCCAGCAAAAAATAAATTTGGATGCAATTTACTTTCAAATCGTTTAAAGTTAATTTCTTTTAAGTCAATGCCCCCTGCGGTAACAAATTCATCTTTAAAAGTGCTTTTTCCATTTACTTTAAAAACACATTGCGTTAATTGTTTTGCTAAATTTTCTAATTGCTTATTGTTTAATTGTGCCCATTGTGAATCTGTCGAAATTTGAGCTGCAATTATAAATTTTTCCCATAACCGCTTTGAGACTTCTTCAAAAACAGAGCGTAAAATGATTTGTTTTTTAGAATTTTTTTGCCGTTCTGATTTTAAGAACTCTAAAACAGTTTCAAACTTTTTAGACAACCAATTAACTTCGATTTCAAATTGATAACCTTTTTGATGTAATTCTAACGCTCCCCAAGCTGATAACTTCAAAATTCCCGGTCCGCTTAAACCCCAATGGGTTATTAATAATGGACCTTGTTCAGATAATTTTGAATTCAATACCTTAACGGAAGCATTTGGAACCGAAGTTCCAGGAATATCTTTTAATCTATCATCTATAATATTAAAGGTAAATAATGAAGGAACTGGTTTTATCACAGAATGCCCTAACCCTTCCATCATATTCCATACTTTTGAATTACTTCCAGAAGCAACCAATAAATAATCGGCTATAAATTCTTCCAAATTGGTTTTTACTATAAATTTATTTTCGCTTTTTTCAATTGTCTCAACTCTAGTACTTGTTTTTAAAATAACGCCAGCATTTTTAGCGCTTTCTAAAAAACAATCTATGATGGTTTGCGACGAATTAGATTCTGGAAAAATGCGATTGTCATCTTCAATTTTTAAAGAAACTCCTCTATTTTCAAACCATTCCATTGTATCACCAGTCATAAATTGATGAAACGGCCCTAACAATTCCCTTTTACCTCTTGGATAGAATTCTATCAACTCACTTGGAGTAAAACACGCATTTGTAACGTTGCAACGTCCACCTCCACTCACTTTTACTTTTTGCAATACTTTGTTACTACCTTCTAAAATAATTACTTCTAAATCAGCATTTAATTCAGCAGCATTTATTGCCGCAAAATACCCTGCAGCTCCGCCACCTATTATTATAAACTTTTTCTTCATATTTCTTCTACTTTTTCGTCAAACTGAATTTATTTCAGAATTACATTATTAGAGCCCGAAACTACACTTCGATAGGCTCAGTGTGACAACTTTCAATACTTTTTTAAATTTAAATCTAGTTTTTGATAATTGAGT
The DNA here is from genome assembly GCF_900188355.1 of Lutibacter flavus. GTDB lineage: Bacteria > Bacteroidota > Bacteroidia > Flavobacteriales > Flavobacteriaceae > Lutibacter > Lutibacter flavus. Next base: position 319,489 of record NZ_FZNX01000005.1, on the reverse strand, counting down.
GGAGTCGAAATTGCTTTAATTTCATATTATGGCTTCGACTCCGCTCAGCCATCAAATTAAATAATAAGTTCAGAATATGGAATTACCGTTTGAAAACCTTTTTGATTAAAATAATTTGGAGTATCCTGGTTTCCTGTAGCCAAAATAAAATCTCCACCCCAAGCGCCAAGGCTTTTTGTTTTTCCAAAATAATCAGAAAATAATTCCTTTTGAACTGGTTTTAATTGAATTGTTTTAGAAACGATTTTTTCGTGCTCAACAATCAATTTTTCAAAATCTATTAAATTGTCACAAGCTACAAATGCATCCGTTAAATTCGAAATCTGACTAATTTCCGAAGTTAGATTTCCTTTTAATGATTTAAAACGTTGAATGCCTTCTCTGCTGTTTTGTTTTTTATTTAAATACACAAAGTATAATTGTTCTTTAAATAATGGGTTGAACTCAACTTTTTCAATAATTGGATTACTATCATTTTTTGTATATAAAATAGGTGTGTTATTTTGTGCACAAGCAATATCATATCCGCTTCCTCCAAATGTATTTTCCAGTAATTGATAAGGATTAATTTCTGCCCAATTAGAAATGTTATTAATTAATGTTGATGAAGTACCCAATCCCCAATTTTTTGGAAAAGTTAAATTTGTTTTTACTAACACTCCTTTTTCTGAATTTAAAAAGGAAGAGTTTAATTTTTGAGCTTCCAATAATATATTATTCAAGTTTTCAGCCAAAAAATCATTTCCTCCATCCTCATTTGCTTCAAAAGTAGCTGAAACTAATCGTAATTTTGGTAAATCAAAAATTGCTTCTAGCCAGCACTCCCCTTCATTGGTAAAGCTATTCCAAATTAGCTGTGGTTCTTTTATTGGTTCAACCAATAAATCTTGTCCGCAAGTTGTTGGCACCGCTAATGACTTTGCTCCATCTAACACAAAATATTCACCTGTTAATAATAACTTTCCGTTGCTGTAATATTCTTTCAAATTCTATTTATATCTATTTTTTATACTCCATTAATGGATTCCTGCCTACGCAGGAATGACAGCCGCAATTGGCTTCGACTCCGCTCAGCCACCGACTAACATTAATTATCTCCAACCAACTTATTATATGCTTCAACCACTGCATTGTGTGTAATGGTTTTGTTCTCAAAATAATTTATCAAATATTCTTTTTCCTCTTCACTCGCTCCTAACTGTTTAATAATATTTGTTAAGTGCATTTTCATATGTCCTTTTTGAATACCTGTGGTTGTTAAAGCTCTTAAGGCTGCAAAATTTTGAGCCAAACCAGCAACCGCAATAATTTCCATTAATTCTTTTGCTGATGGATTCCCTAATAACTTTAATGATAATTTTGACAAAGGATGTAATTTTGTCAATCCACCAACTGTTCCTACAGCCAAAGGAATTTCAATCCAAAATTTAAAAATTCCGTTCTCGATATTAGCATTGGTTAAACTTCTATAACTTCCACTTTTTGCTGCAAATGCGTGAGCGCCAGCTTCAATAGCTCTAAAATCGTTTCCAGTAGCAATAACCACAGCATCTATACCGTTCATTATTCCCTTATTATGTGTAACCGCTCTATGTGGTTCTGCATTTGCAATTTGAACTGCCTGCACAAATTTTTGAGCAAATAATTCAGAGTTTTCAGCATACAAATCTTCAACTTTGCAACTAACTTCAGCATGTACCAAACATTCCGGAACATAATTAGATAAAATACTCATTACAATTTGAATATCTTCCTTCTCAAATTCATTTGCAATTGCTTCTAAACAAGAGTTTATAAAATTTGCTCCCATACTATCTACTGTTTCAAAAGTAACATATAATTGATAGTAATTTTCTAATTCAGAAGTTTTATCACGTAATTCTATATCTAATATACCTCCGCCTCGCTTTCGCATATTTTGAGTAATTGCATCGGTAACCTTAAATAATTGTTCTTTTTTATCAGCAAAATAATTTTGAAGTTCTGTTTTTTCACCTTCATACATAAAATGAACCTGTCCAATTTTTGTAGTAGAAATTACCTCCGCTTTAAATCCTCCACGTGTGCTCCAAAACTTCGCAACCAATGAAGCTGCAGCAACCACAGAGCTTTCTTCAATTGCCATTGGCAATGTGTAATCTTTACCATTTATTACAAAATTAGGTGCTACTCCGAACGGTAAATAGAAATTAGAAATAGTGTTTTCAATAAAATCGTCGTGTAAATCTTGAAGTACTGGATTAGAATTCCAATATTGCATTAATACTTGTTTTACGCTGTTTTCATTATTGAAATAAGTTGAAACTAACCAATCAATTTTTTCTAACTTATTAAGTTTAGAAAATCCACTAACGGTTTTAGACATTATAAGTGCTATTTTATATTTTGACAAAGATAATTTTTTAAATATTAAAAAAACAAAAACTGCCAAATGTGAATTTTTATGATTTAATTCAGGTCCATTTTGCGAAATTTTTCTTAAACTTGACAGTTATTTCACAAAATCATAATTAATGAGAAAGATACTTATTTTATTTATTTCTATAACTTCCTTAGTAACAGCGCAAAAAAATAATATTTCAGTTGAACAAATTTGGGATGGAACCTTTAGAACAGAGCGCATGAATTCGCTAAACTCTATGAATGGTGATTTTTACACACTTTTAAATTTCAATAGAGAAACGCAAAGTACAACCATTGATAAATTTAGTTATGCTACTTTGGAAAAAGTGGAAACAATTGTGGATAGTAAAAATTTATCAGATTTAAAATATTTTGAAAGCCACTCTTTTAATAACAATGAAACTAAATTGATTTTAGGAGTTGATTCTGAACCAATTTATAGACGCTCAAGTTTAGGTGTATTTTACGCCTATGATATTGCATCAAAATCCTTACAATTAATTGATGAAGAAAAAATTCAGGAACCAACTTTTTCACCAGACAGTAAAAAAGTAGCTTACGGAAAAAACAACAATATTTTTATCAAAAATTTAGAAACCAATGAAATTACTCAAGTAACTGTTGATGGATTAAAGAATAGTATCATAAACGGAATTTGCGATTGGGTTTATGAAGAGGAATTTAGTTTTGTAAAAGCCTTTGAATGGAGTAACGATAGTAAAAATATTGCTTTTTTACGTTTTGATGAAACCGAAGTTCCAACTTTTTCAATGGATATTACTGGTAAAGAATTGTATCCAACCCAACAAGTTTTTAAATACCCAAAAGCGGGTGAAAAGAATGCTATTGTAACCTTACATTTATTTAATGTTGACACCAATAAAACTGCAAACATAAATCTTGGAGCTTACGAATACATTCCAAGAATAAAATGGACGAATGATTCAAACATTTTATGTGCAACCACCTTAAATCGTCATCAAAATGATTTAAAACTACATTTCATAAATGCAACTGATAATTCTTCTAAAATTGTTTTAAATGAAACAGACAAGGCATATATTGATATAAATGATAATTTGACATTTTTAAAAGACAATAGCTTCATTTGGACCAGCGAACAAGATGGTTTTAATCATATTTACTATTATTCAAAAGAAGGCAAACTTATAAATCAGGTTACAAAAGGAAATTGGGAAGTAACCAATTTTTATGGTATTAATGAAGCTACAAAAACTGTTTTTTACCAATCGGTTGAAGATGGTTCTATAAATAGAACACTGTATTCCATTAAATTAAATGGGGAAAATAAAAAACGTTTGTCTAAAAGTTCAGGAACAAATAGAGCTTCTTTCAGTAAAAATTTAAATTACTTTATCAATACTTTTTCTGATGCTAACACACCTCCGGTTTATACCCTGCACAATGGTAATGGAGATCAATTAAAAGAAGTTTTAAATAATAATAAATTATCAAGCGAATTAGAAAGTTATAAGTTGTCTAAAAAAGAATTTTTCACATTAACTACTCAAAATGGTCAGTTTAATACCTGGATGATAAAACCTGCTAATTTTGATGCTACTAAAAAATATCCTTTATTTATGACTCAATATTCTGGTCCAGGATCTCAATCTGTTAGCAATAGTTGGAATAGCGCCAATGATTACTGGTATCAGCACCTTGCTCAACAAGGTTATATTGTGGTATGTGTTGACGGAAGAGGAACTGGTTTTAAAGGGGCTGACTTTAAAAAAGTTACCTATAAAGAATTAGGGAAATACGAAGTGATGGATCAAATAGACGCAGCTAAAGAACTAGGGAAATTAACATATATTGATGCAAATGAAATTGGAATTTGGGGATGGAGTTATGGTGGATTTATGTCTAGTAACTGTTTATTTAAAGGGGATGATGTTTTTAAAATGGCAATAGCAGTGGCACCTGTAAGTAGCTGGCGTTTTTATGATTCTGTTTATACAGAACGATATATGCAAACTCCACAAGAAAATCCTTCAGGTTACGATGATAATTCGCCTATTAATTATGCAGACAATTTAAAAGGTAACTTTTTATTAGTACATGGTTCTGGTGATGACAACGTACATGTTCAAAATACAATGCGTTTATCAAACGCCTTAATTGAAGCAAATAAACCTTTTGACCAAGCCATTTATCCTGACAGAACTCACGGAATTTACAGAGGAAAAAACACAAGATTACATTTATACAATAAAATGACTAAATTTATCCAGAAAAATTTAGGTGAAAAAGAAACAAAATTAGAATTATTAAAAAACTAACAAACAACTTTAGTAAAAGTAAAATCTTATTTAAACATAAATTTTAAAAAATAATTATGACTAAAAAAACTTCAATGCAAGGACATCCAAATGGGTTAATGACTCTATTTTTCTCTGAAATGTGGGAAAGAGTTTGTTACTATGGAATGAGAGTGTTATTAACACTTTATTTAGTAAAATCTCTTATGAAAGGTGATGCCGATGCCGCAATAATTTATGGGGCATATACAGGGCTGGTTTATGCTGCTCCTATAATAGGTGGTAAATTGGCAGATAAATTTCTTGGATATAGAAATGCAGTTATGTTAGGAGCAATCCTAATGGCTATTGGAGAATTTGTGATTTTGGGAGGATCTGAACAATTTTTAATGATTGGTATGGGAGCCTTAATTGTAGGAAATGGTTATTTTAAAGCAAACATCTCTACCATTGTGGGTAAGCTATATAAAGACGACGATCCTCGAAGGGACTCTGGTTTTACAATTTTTTATATAGGAATTAATATTGGTGCACTAATAGCAACCACCCTTATTGCATATGTTGGTGAAACGTATGGATTTAAATATGGATTTGGATTGGCTGGATTTGGTATGCTACTAGGTTTAATTATATTTTGGACGGGAAGAAAAAACTACGCTGCAGCTGAAGGCCTTGGGTTTACAGAAGAAGGTAATCAAAAAGTATTTGGTGGATTAAAAAAAGCACATTTAGTTGGTATTTTATCACTGTTACTTATTCCTGTTGCATATTTCTTAATTATGCAAAATAGTTGGTTAGATTATATATTAATTGGGTTATTTTTATTAATCACGTATGTTTTAATTAAGGCAGGTGTAGATGCAGATTCAAAAGAATCAGTAAAAGTTTGGAAAGACAGAATGATTGCTTTATTAATTTTTATGTTAATTAATATTACATTTTGGGCTTGTTTTGAGCAAGCAGGAACATCTTTAACTTTATTTGCAGATAGAAATGTTGACAGAAGTATTTTTGGTTGGGAAATGCCAGCTTCAATGACACAGTTCTTCAACCCTTTCTTTATTATTGTATTTGGATCTATTTTCTCAGTAATGTGGGTTAAGCTAGCTAATATTGGTAAAAACCCTAGTATTCCAATGAAATTTGCTTTTGGTATTTTACAATTAGCTTTAGGTTTTTTAGTTACAAATATTGGGCTACAGTTTGTAAACGAAGCGTATCAAGTACCATTATTAACTTTAGTTATTTTATACCTATTGCACACAACAGGAGAATTATTTTTATCTCCAATTGGACTGTCGATGGTAACTAAATTATCTCCAAAAAAGATCTCGGGAACAGCAATGGGAGCTTGGTTTTTAAGCTTTGCTATTGCAAATTATGTTGGTGGTAAAATAGCTACTTTTACTGGTGGTCATAGTGAAACTGGAGAAGTATTAACTGCTGCACAAGGTTTAGATAAATATATAACTGTGTTTTCAACATTAGGTTTTGTTTTAGTTGGTATATCAGTTTTAATTATGCTATTTAATAAACCATTGAAAAAATTAATGCACGGTGTAATTTAATCTGATTTAATAATTTAAATGACAAAATATTAATTATATAATTTAAAAAAGCTCAAGTATATTTTATACTTGAGCTTTTTTATTAAAATTTTAAATAAATGAGTACAGAAAACAAATCTTTTTATGGAGTAATGAAGTCTTATAATAAGAACTTCTGGGTTGCGAGTTCAATGGAATTATTTGAACGTTGGGCTTGGTATGGCTTATTTGCCGTTCTTGCATTATATCTAACTGGATCTACTGACGAAGGAGGTTTAGGTTTTACCCATACAGAAAAAGGGCTAATAATGGGTATTGTTACTGCAATACTTTATCTTTTACCTATGATTACTGGGGTTATAGCTGATAAAATTGGATATAAACTTTCCTTAATAATTGCATATGTTTTATTAATGACAGGCTATTATTTTATGGGAGAAGTTTCAAGTTTTACATCTGTTTTTTTAGTTTTTCTTTGGGTTGCAGTTGGAGCAGCTATGTTTAAACCTGTAGCTTCAGCAATAATTACAAAAAACACCGATAAATCTAACTCAACCTTAGGTTTTGGAATTTTTTATATGATGGTAAATATTGGAGGTTTTGTTGGTCCTGCATTTTCATCAACTTTAAGAACACAATATGGTTGGAAAATAGTATTTCTTCAAGCAGCTATTGTTATTGGAATAAACTTATTAATTCTTATTTTCTTTTATAAAGAAGAGGACAGAGTTAAAAAAGAAGAATCAATAAGTGAAGCTATATCTAGTTCTTTATTAAATATTTGGGAAGCGGTTAAAGACAGTCGACTTTCTGTATTGTTAGTAATAATGGTTGGTTTTTGGACAATGTTTAACCAATTATTTTACACACTTCCAACCTTTATTGAAGATTGGGTAAATACAAGTGCTTTACATGATTCAATCGCCAATGTTTCTCCTTGGCTAGCCAGTTTTATGAGTGGTGGTGGTGATTCAGTTAACCCAGAAATGCTTATAAACATAGATGCCGGAGCAATTATTGTTTTTCAATTAGTTGTTTCATATTTTGTTTTAAAAATGCGACATGTTAGTGCAATGATAACTGGTTTTATTATTGCTTCAATTGGTATTGGGATTACATTCTACACAGGTAATGGTTTATATACGATCTTAGGTATTGTAATTTTTGCCATTGGAGAAATGATGACAAATCCAACATTTTCTTCTTTCATTGCCTTAATTTCTCCAAAAGGAAAAGAAGCATTATATATGGGAACCTATTTTTTACCAATTTTCTTAGGTAATTTTTTAACAACATTTGTATCTGGAAATCTATATCAAGCCTGGTCAGACAAATTAAGTTTATTACAAACTGAAATGGCCAAAAGAGCCATTGAAATGCCAGAAATATCGCAAGATTTTACAAAAAATGATTATTTTGCTTCTGCATCAGAAAAATTAGGAATGACTCAAACAGAAATGACTCAAATGGTTTGGGACACATACAATCCAAATAAAATTTGGTATGTTATTGTTGCTATTGGTGTTGTTACAATTTTGGCATTAACTGTATATGACAGAATGGTAATTCGTCCAAAGGAAGCAAAAGCAGCTTAATCTTTAACAAATTTAAACGCTTCTTTTATTAGGAGCGCTTATTATAACTCAATTCTTTTAATAACAATTTATGAGCAAAACGAATAACGAATTTTTCGAAACACAAGTACTAGGACATCCTTCCGGACTTTTTGTATTGTTTTTTACTGAAATGTGGGAACGTTTTTCATTTTATGGAATGCGTGCCTTATTGGTTTTGTTTTTAGTAAGTGCCTTAGGAATTGGAGGTTGGGATTGGCCACGTGAAAATGCATTGGCACTCTACGGAACCTACTTAGCTTTATTATATTTAACCCCAATAATTGGTGGAACTTTAGCTGATAAATATCTTGGAAACAGGAAAGCAATTATTATTGGAGCCATAATTATGACACTTGGCCACGCAAGTATGGCTATAGAATCTAATCCGTTCTTTTTATATTTAGGACTTGGTTTATTGGTTATTGGAACCGGTTTTTTCAAACCTAATATGAGTTCTTTTATTTCAATTTTATACCAAGACTTTCCTGAGAAAAAAGATGGTGCTTATACTATATTTTATATGGGGGTAAATGCGGGTGCTTTTCTAGGAATTATGCTCTGCGGATATTTAGGTGAAACTCTTGGCTGGGGATGGGGATTTGGATTGGCTGGGATATTTATGCTCTTAGGTTTGCTTCAGTTTACATTGGCACAAGGAATTTTTGGCGAAGCGGGTAGTAAACCAAATAAGGTTGACAAAACTATTGAAACCGATGACCATTCTAAAATTGAAGATAAATTAAATCCCTTTACCTTAATAGATAAATTATTAATTGTTATTGTTGCAACTTTAGGACTAACCTGGATTATTAACGATCCATTATCCAAAATTGGAGGTGTTAATTTTTTAGAATTTGGAGGAACTGATTATTCTAGCCAAACAATTATAATTACCTTAATTTTATTTTTGTATTTGCTTATTTCAAGAATTGTAAGATATAGTGAAATTACACGTGATAAAATGATTGCTGTTGTAATATTTGCGTTCTTTATTATCTTTTTCTGGGCTTCGTTTGAACAAGCTGGTGGTTCTATGAGTATTTTTGCCAAAGATTATACCAGCAGGATATTATCTGGAAATTCAGCTTTAATATTTAATATTATTGATATTATTATCACCGTTGTTCCAATAGCAATTATTACTTGGGTATTATTCCTATTATTTAAACAAACTTTTAAAAAATATTTTTTATCTAACTTAATTTTAGGATTTAGTTTTGTACTAATTTGGGCTATAGTAATTTGGAAAATCTATAATAATTTCAATACTTATTCTTATGAAATTTCATATAATACGTATCAAGTAACTGAAAAAAATTCGGAAGGAATTGAATCAACAAAAACTTTTGCCATTACAGCAGAAACAAAAATTCCTGAAAACGCTACTATAGTTGAAAACAATACTGTTATTAGGTCTTCAAACGACTTTGTTAAAAGTGATGAGATATCAATTATAGATATCGATAAAAAAGGTGTGAAATTTAAATATTTAACCGAAGATAAAGCAAGTGAAATTAACACATCAATTAAGGCTTCCATCATAAGAAAAAAAGAAAATGAAATTGAAATTCCGGCAACCTGGTTTTTAATTTTAAATTCCCTATTTATAATTGCTTTTGCCCCATTATTTTCAAAATGGTGGGAAAGTAAATACAATCCTAAACCTGCTAATAAATATGCAATTGGCTTATTTTTCTTAGGAATCGGATTTGCATTTTTGGCTTTTGGATCTTCAGGAATACCACAAGGAGCAAAAACAGCCTCGGTAAGCATTATTTGGCTTATCCTAGCCTTTTTATTTCATACTTTGGGTGAATTATGTGTATCTCCTGTTGGACTATCTTATGTAAGTAAATTAGTACCTGCTCGTATGATTGCATTTATGTTTGGAGTTTGGTATTTGGCCTTAGCAATTGGAAACAAAGCTTCAGGACAAATGGGAGCTATGATAGATGATATCACAGCTAAATATGATATTTCAACTTTCTTTTTAATTTTTACTTTTGTACCTATGATAATTGGTGTAATTGCATTTTTATTAAATCCCGTTTTAAAGAAATTAATGCACGGAGTTAAATAAATTTTTTAATTCTTTGTAAATTTGGCAGCATTATTGCGTCAAAAGAGAAAGTACAAACTATAAAACAATAAATTTTGAACATGAAGAAACTACTAATTTTAACAATTGCTTTATTTAGCATATCATTATCGGCACAAAAAATTAATTGGATGACATTTGAAGAAGCAGTTGAAGCTCAACAAATTACACCAAAGAAAATTTTTATAGATGCATATACTGTTTGGTGTGGTCCTTGTAAAATGCTTGATAAAAATACGTTTCAGAATAAAGATGTTGCGGATTATGTAAATGAAAATTATTATGCCGTAAAGTTTAATGCCGAAGGAAATGAAACAATTAATTTTCAAGGAAAAACTTTTAAAAATCCAAATTTTGATGCAACTAAAAAGGGTAGAAACAGTTCTCACCAGTTATCGGCTTATTATGGTATAAGTGCATATCCAACTATTATATTTTTAGATGAAGAATCTAATTTAATTGCTCCTTTACCTGGTTATAAAACACCTCAGCAATTAGAATTATATTTAAAATTATTTAAAACTGATGATTTTAAAACATTAACAAAACAAGACGATTGGGCAAATTATCAAGCAAATTTTAAGTACGAATTTGTTCAGTAAATTATCTAATCTTTTAGAATAAAAGCTCCTTTTTGCATCGTATTGTAAAAAGGAGTTTTATTTTTATAACAAGTTCTTTCCCAATTTTCCAAATAACTTTTATAATTAGATGCGTCGGCAATTAAAATTCTTGGCTGATGTATTTTTAAAAGTCGTTCTAAGTTTATTTTTGGAGATTTTTGCAATAAAATTATAGTTGGTTTAACAGTACTAAAATTATAAATCCCCAAACTATCTACCACAAGTATTGTTTCATTTTTAAACATATAGAGATTATCAGAGTTCTTAGATTTTAAATTATTCTTTAAACCGGTTCCTATTAAATAAGACTCGATAGCATAGTTGTTAATTAAAGAGTCTTTTGAAGAATAGACTGTTAATTCACTACCCAATCTTTTTGCTAAAATTGAGGTTTTATAATCATTAAATACAATAATTTCATTTGTAGACTCCCTTTTATATTTTTCAAAAATTAATGTTGATTGAATAGCAAGAAAAGAAACTAAAAACAGGACCAAACGGTAATATTGTTTTTTTTCAGTCCATTTTATAAATAAAAATATAAATGAATAAATAGCTACCATCAAAAAAACAGATAACGAAATATCCTTAATAATAAAAACGTGTTGATTTGCAATCCAATCAACAAAATGATTCATTTGCTTAATAATAAACATAAATAAATCTGCCAAAACCTGTGGTAACTGACTTATTAATGACAGACTAATTACAATAATTCCAACCGTTAAAATAAACCCCAAAAATGGAATTATCACCAAATTAGAAACAAAAAACAATCCTGGAAATTGATGAAAATAATAAATACTCAACGGAAGCACTCCAATTTGGGCAGCTAATGAAACCGTTAATAATTGCCACATTTTATTAATTAACCAGAATTTTGGAGTTATTAAATTATTTAGTTTTGGTTGAATCCATACAATAGCAAAAACAGCCAAATAACTTAGTTGAAAACCAACTTCAAATAAATAGTAAGGATTAAACAGCAACAAAAAGAACATTGAAATAACCAATGTATAATAAATATTGGTAGGCCGGTTTGCATACATTCCGATAGTTATTGCAGTAAACATAGTTACAGCCCTAACAACGGATGCTGATAAACTGGCAACAATGGCATAAGACCATAACAAACAAATTATTAAAAACCCTGCAATAAATTTTCCGTTTTTAAAGTAAAGTAATGGCTTAAATAAAAAGTTAAGAATTAATAAAATAATTCCAATATGCAAACCTGAAACGGCTAAAATATGAATGGCTCCCGCACTTGAATAACTCTCTAATAAATCACTAGAAATACGCTGTCTTTGCCCTAATAGCAAAGCATTAACAACCGCTAATTCGTCATTATTAAATCCATATTTTTTCAACGAATAATTTATCTTATCTCTAAAGTTAGCTGCAATTCCAATTAAAGTTGACCTAGTGTTTGGCAACTTTAAAAATTGATTATTTCTAATATATATTTGATGATGAATTTGTTGTTTCTCTAAATAATTTTTATAATTAAAAGTATAAGGATTCAAAGGCTTGTTTAGCTCAAGAATTGAAGCGTTAACAACTATTTTTTCATCAACTTTTAATTTGGGAAAAATACTATCCTTATTAATATTTAAAAGAATTTTTCCAATAGATTTGGTTGTCTCTACCTGAATAATTTCAGCTTCATATTTATCGTAATAATTTGTAGCTTTTAAAACTTTAATAATTGAAAGCGTTGCTAACGTATTTTCGTTTGTTTTAAAATTTGAAAGATTGGCATAATGGTTTTTCTCATTTAAATTATTTTTAAATGTGATTGAACTTACACCAATAAACAACGAAATTAAGGCAACCAAAACAGCATAAAATAACGATTGATTAATTAACTTATTCGAATAAAAATGAATAATAGAAAATGTTATTGTTATAACAGAAGCCATTAAAACAAGGGGAAACGGTTTAATTGTAAAAAAACTTCCAATTAAAATACCAATAATTAAAAAGAAAGTAAGCTGTACGGGTACATACTTTAAAAATTTTATCATAGCTCGATAAAACTACAAAAAATATTTGTTTCCGTTTTCTATGAGTTTTTTTAAATCCAAAGAGCTATGTAACAATTGTTTCATAATGATTTATGTCATAATTGACCACTTTTAATTAAGGTAATTTTGGCTAATAATTAAAATATGAAAACATGAAAAATCTTTTATTAAGTAGTTTAGCTATCATTTTTATTGGAATTTCTTCCATAGCTCAAGACTTATCACCATATATAAAAGTGGTAGAATCTTCTGAAACAATGAATGCCATTTCAGAAAAAGTTGTGAATGCATTAAAAGATAATTCATTTACTGTTTTAGGTACTTATAACCCATCTGGCAAAAGCACTTTAAAAGTAATCGCTTTTACTAGAACCGATTTAAAAAATACAGTTGTAAAAGTTACTGACAGAGGTGCTTTAGCAGCAACATTTAAAATAGGTCTTATTCAAAAGAATGGGAAAGTAACGGTTTCTTATACAAATCCAGAGTATATTTTAAGAGCTTATTTAGGCACTAATTATAATACTTTTGTAAGTACATTTAATAAATTTAGTAACGATTTAAAAACAAGTCTTTCTGCGGTTGGTAATGAATTTACACCTTTTGGTGGAACAGTTGCTGCCAAAAAATTGGGTAAATATCACTATAAAATAATGATGCCTTATTTTTCTGACCCTGTTACTTTAAACGAGTTTTCATCTTTTGAAGAAGGTTTAAAAACAATTACAGATAATTTAAAGGCAAAAAAAGGAAAAACTACACAAGTATATCAACTTTTATATACGAATGAAAAAATAGCTGTATTTGGTGTAGGATTAAAAAATGTTGAAGATGGTGAAGCTCATTTCTTACCTATAATTGGTGAAGAACATGTAGCTGCTTTACCTTATGAAATTATTCTACAAGGTAAAAAAGCAACAATGCTTCATGGAAAATATCGATTGGCTTTACATTGGCCAGAATTAACAATGGGAACTTTTATGAAAATAATGAGTACTCCTGGCGATATTGAAGATACCCTTGAAGGTTTATGTAAATAAAATATTAGTATTCAATTATTTCTATATTTCTATAAACTCTGAAACATTAATTTGTTTCAGAGTTTTTTATTATTAATGCTGCCGTTTTTTTAGAAGCTCCTTTTCCTCCTAGTTTTTTCTCTAAATCAAAATAATCTAAAAATATTCGAGTTCTATTACTCTCATCTAATATTTTGTGAAGCTCACTTTCAAGGTTTTTTTCATTAAATTCATTTTGAATTAATTCCTTTACAACTTCCTTTTTCATAATTAAATTAACCAATGAAATAAACTCTAAATTAATCAATCGTTTCCCAATTTGATATGAAATCCAACTTGTTTTATAGCAAACTATTTCAGGAACTTTAAACAATGCCGTTTCTAAAGTTGCAGTACCAGAAGTTACAATAGCTGCATTTGAAACTGACAATAAATCATATGTTTTATTGCTTATAAATTTTACATTATCCTCAGCTATAAACTGTTGATAAAACTCATATTCCTGACTTGGAGCTCCGGCAATCACAAACTGATAATCGTGGAATTTATTAGCCATTTTCAACATTACAGACAACATTTTCTTAATTTCCTGCTTTCTACTACCAGGTAATAATGCAATAATTGGTTTGTCGGATAGTTTATGTGTTTCTCTAAATACTTTTAATCCAACTTGTTTTCTATTTGAAATTGAGTCTAATAATGGATGTCCTACAAAATGAACAGGAAAATTATGTTTTGACTCGTAAAAATCTTTTTCAAAAGGTAAAATCACATACATTTCATCAACATCCCGCTTAATTTTTTTTATGCGATTTTCTTTCCAAGCCCATATTTGAGGCGAAATATAATAATGTACTTTTATGCCTTCTTTTTTAGCAAATTCAGCAATGCGCATATTAAATCCAGGATAATCAATCAGTATTAAAACATCTGGTTTAAATTGTAAAATATCCTTTTTACAAAAACTTATATTTTTTAAAATTGTACGAATATTCATAAGAACCTCAGCAAAACCCATAAATGCCAAATCACGATAGTGCTTTGCCATTGTTCCGCCAACTTCTTGCATTAAATCTCCACCCCAAAATCTAATTTCAGCATTGGTATCGTTTTCAAATAATGCCTTCATTAAGTTAGATCCGTGCAAATCACCAGAAGCTTCTCCTGAAATAATGTAGTATTTCATTAATTATAATTATTTAGAAAATAACGTTAAAAATAAGGTTATTAAAGCAATAAAAAAAGTTTCCAATAAAACACCTCTAGCTCTATAAATTTGTTTCTTTTTTAAAAAAATAAAGAATACGAAAAAGTTAGCTATCGCCCCCAATGTTAGGACTTTACTCTCTAAATTACCTTCTTTAATTAACTCTAATCCCTTATTGAAATCGAGCTTTGAAAAAAATTCTATAAAAATAAAACAACCAACGGCGGTAGCAACCAATCCAACCAAAAAACCAATTAATATTTCTTTTTTCATTTAAATTATTTAATATGGAATTATAAATTCCAAGTATTTAATTTTTGGATAAAATGATGTGCTGTTAAATCAAATTGCACAGGTACAAGAGAAATGTAATTGTTTGCCAGTGCCCACTCATCAGTATCTTCACCCTTATCCATATTCGTAAACACACCTGTTAACCAATAGTAAACTTTGCCTTGTGGATTCACTCTTTTATCAAATTCCTCTACCCAATTTGCACGTGCTTGTCTGCATATTTTAATTCCTTTAAATGTCTCACTTTTAGGAAAATTAACATTTAGCACAACGCCATCTGGCAAACCATTTTCTAACACATTTTCAGCAACTTGCTTTATAAAAGGTTTAAGGGGTTCAAAATCTGCATTCCAAGAATAATCTAATAATGAAAAACCAATAGCTGGTATGCCTTCTACTCCCGCTTCAACAGCAGCACTCATTGTTCCTGAATAAATCACATTTATGGATGAATTAGATCCGTGGTTAATACCTGAAACACATAAATCTGGCTTTCTATCTAAAATCTCACTAACTGCCAATTTAACACAATCCGCAGGTGTACCAGACGATTTGAATTCTCGTTGAGGTCCTTCATCAACTTTTATTTCATTACAATACAATGTTTCATTTATAGTAACGGCGTGCCCCATTCCACTTTGTGGGCTATCTGGAGCCACTACTACAACATCTCCTATTTCGTTCATAACTGCAATTAGAGTTCTTATACCTGGTGCAGTTATTCCGTCATCATTTGTTACTAAAATTAGAGGTCTTTTATTCATTTTTTATAATTTAAGAAACAAAGCTACTATATTTTATTTGGTTTGGATATATTAAATTTTAACATTTTGTAAAGTAATTTAGACTAAATTATTAGCTATTATTGTAATCATAATTTCTTTGTAAAAATGAAAAAAATTAGTTTTATAATTCTTGCGTTAACTGTTTATAATAATAGTGGTATAACTGCTCAAACCAGCAATACAAATTGCGCCTGCTGTAGTGAAAATTATAACGAATTTGATTTTTGGATTGGTGAATGGGCTGTTTATGATATTAATGACAAACTACTTGGTAATAATTCTATTACCAAACAATATGATAATTGTGTAATTCAAGAAAAATGGGCTTCAACAGGAAAAAATAAAGGTACAAGTACTAATTTTTATGATAAAACTGATGGAAGCTGGAACCAAATTTGGGTTGATAACTCGGGCTATGTATTAAAATTAAAAGGTAATTTTATTAATGGTTCTTCTATGGTGTTAAAAAGTGATTTGATTAAAAGTGAAAATGGGTCTTTTTATAATCAAATAAGTTGGACTAAAAATAAAGATAATTCTGTACTACAATTATGGGAAACATTTGATTCCAACAATAAAAAAATATCCGAAGTTTTTCGTGGTATTTATAAAAAAAAGTTAAATTGACCAACAATATAAAATATTGGCACTATTTTAGTAGTTGTAATAGCATATAATTCTAAAAAGTATTGACAGATGATGATAAGAAAATTTAAAATTTTACTACCGTTACTTCTTGTAGTAAGTTTACTTGCAAGTTTTAAAACAATTGATAATACAGTTAAAAATACAGACCCAAAAGATAAAGTTTTAATTACTATCTTAAATTATGTATTAACTCAATGGCATTATGAACCAAAGGAAATAAACGATTCCTTTTCAGAAAATGTTTACAATACCTTTTTAGAAAGATTAGATCCTTCCAAACGATATTTCTTACAATCTGATATTGATGAGTTTTCAAAATACAAGCTTGATATTGACGATCAAATTAAAAAAGAAGATTTAACATTTTTCTATTTAGTTTTTGAACGTTTTAATCAACGTACTTTAGAATCTAAAAAATATTATAAAGAAATATTAACTACAAAATTTGATTTTAATACAGATGAATCCTTTAATGTAGATTACGATAAAACGCAATATGCTAAAAATCAAAATCAACTGATTCAAAATTGGCATAAAATATTAAAATTTAGCACAATTTCTCGTCTTTATGATAAAGTAAATGATGAAGAAGATAAGTTTAAGGAAGATAACAATTACAAGAAAAAAACATTTGAAACACTTGAAATTGAAGCAAGAGAAACTACCTTATCCAATATGGATGATTACTATGCCAGGTTAGATGAATTAAATTATTCCGACTGGTTTTCAACTTTTATCAATTGTATTTCAGAAGAATTTGACCCACATACTACTTATTTTGATCCATTAGCAAAAAAAGGTTTTGACCAAGATATTTCAGGTAAATTAGAAGGAATTGGAGCTAGACTTCAAAAGAAAAACGATTATACCAAAGTAAGTGAATTGGTTTCTGGCGGACCAGCCTGGAAACAAGGTGAATTAGAAGCAGAAGATATTATTTTAAAGGTTGCCCAAGGAGATGAGGAACCATTGGATATTGTTGGAATGCGTTTAGATAAAGCCATTCAATTTATAAAAGGAAAAAAAGGAACTGAAGTTAGATTAACCGTTAAAAAAATTGATGGTACTATAAAAGTAATTTCAATTATTAGAGATGTTGTAGAGTTAGAAGAAACCTTTGTAAAATCGACTGTTGTTAAAAAAGATGGTAAAACATTTGGAGTGATCGATTTACCTAAATTTTATATAGCTTTCGACGAAAAAAACTATCGGAATTCTACAACAGATATGGCGCAAGAAATTGAGCGATTAAAAAAAGAAAATGTTGAAGGATTGGTTATAGACCTTAGAAATAATGGTGGTGGTTCTTTACAAACAGCAATAGATATTTCGGGCTTATTTATTAATCAAGGTCCTGTTGTACAGGTAAAATACCGCGATAAGGCTGCAGATATAAAAGTTGACAAGGACTCAAAAATTCAATGGGATGGTCCATTAGTTGTTTTAGTAAATGAATTTTCCGCCTCAGCCTCTGAAATATTCGCAGCCGCAATGCAAGATTATAAAAGAGCTATAATTATTGGTGGAAAACAGACGTATGGTAAAGGTACAGTACAAAGTGTATTGGATTTAAACAGATACCATAACTTAAAAGAAGATGTTGGAGCTTTAAAAATTACCATTCAAAAATTTTATAGAATTAATGGAGGCTCAACTCAATTAGAAGGTGTACACTCAGATATAATGCTACCAAGCAGATATAGTTATATGGATATTGGCGAAAGAGATTTAGAGAATGCATTAAAATTTGATAAAGTGCCTGAAGCAACTTATTCACTTTGGAACAATTATGCTAATTTTAATGAAACTATTAACAATAGTAAAAAACGTGTAGCTTCAAATAAATACTTTAAATTAATTGATAACAATGCCAAATGGTTAAAGAGTACGCAAGACGATTCTTTAATTTATTTAAATTTTGATGCATATAAAAAAGATTTAGAACATCACAAAAATGAATCGACCAAATACAATGAGATTAAAAATTATACAACTAATTTGACATTTAACTCACCTCTTTATGAAATTTCAAAAATAAACGAAGATGAATCTTTTGCTGAAAAAAGAGAAGCTTGGCATAAAAATTTAAAAAAGGATATTTATGTAGCTGAAGCATTGGATGTATTAAGTGAACTTAAAATGAAACCTCAATACCATTTAGTTAAAAATTAATTTTTAAAAAGTTGTAACTTTACAAGCGTAAAGCTATACTATTGAAAACAAGAAATAATTCGTTAACATCACAAGCACTCCAGAAGTTTAAAAAAAACACTACTGGAGTGCTTAGTTTTTGGTTTATTGTTATCTGCGGTTTTATTGCAGTATTTGCCTATTTAATAGCGCCCGATAATAGCAGCAACGCAAATCAAATGCATTTAGAAATTCACTCTAAAAAACCAGGATTTGAAGTTTTAATGCTGACTATTCCTTCAAAAGTTGAAGCTTCTCAAAGTTTTATAAATAAAATAATAGCTGGTAAAATAAATCCACAAAACGAAATACCAATTTCTAAATTCAATATTTCAGAAAATACATTAATTATATTTCCATACACCGCAAATGGTATAGAGAGCATCTCTAAAACATATCCGCTATCAAGTTTTAAAGCCAAAGATATTTCTGAATATATAAAAACTAAAACCTTCTATTTAGGTACAGATAAATATGGCAGAGATTTACTAAGTAGAATGCTTATTGGAACACGAATTTCCTTTTTTATAGGTTTTATTGCCGTATTTATTTCATTAGTAATTGGCATTTCAATTGGAGCAATTGCAGGCTATTATGGGGGTAAAATTGACGCATTAATAATGTGGATAATTAATATTACCTGGTCAATTCCAACATTGCTTTTAGTAATTGCAATAACACTGGCTTTAGGAAAAGGTTTTTGGCAAGTTTTTATTGCTGTTGGCCTAACAATGTGGGTTGAAGTTGCTCGTGTGGTTCGTGGGCAAATTATGAGTACAAAACAAATGCAATATGTTGAGGCGGCTAAAGCCTTAGGCTTTTCGAACTTCAGAATTATTTTTAGACACATTCTACCAAATATAATGGCACCTGTTATTGTAATTTCTGCAGCCAATTTTGCCGGAGCCATATTAATTGAAAGCGGCTTGAGTTTTTTAGGAATTGGCGCACAACCTCCTACTCCTTCTTGGGGAGCAATGATTAAGGACCATTACAGCTATATTATTCTTGGAAAAGCCTATTTGGCAATTATTCCAGGATTGGCAATTATGAGTTTAGTTATGGCTTTTATGCTTATTGGAAATGCATTACGAGATGCGCTGGATGTAAAGGGTTAAAAACCTTTTATAACGTATTCTAATTCTTTTTAGGGTAATCCTTAAACTTAAAATAGCAAATCTTAATACACTTAATTTAAAGTAACAAATGTTACATATTAATTTATTTTTGTATTTTGTTGTTAAATTCAAAAAAATCAAACGCATTATTTACTCATTTTATAACATTTAAAATTAACAACAAAACACAGTTAAAATCTTTTTCAAAAAAGAATTTTCGATTCCTGGAGGTAACAATTCATTGATTTTTTTGATTAACTAATAATAACATTAATGTTTTAAATAATGTAACTATTACTAAAAATTAAAATTTATGAAAAAAGTAACCTATCTTATTTTTTTTGTGTTTATAACCATTGGTTATTCACAAAAAAAATCGAATGGTTTAGAAAAACAAAATTCTAACCAATTTGACATTAGTTTAGCAACAGGAATTTCATCTCCTTCGTCGACCTTTAGTGATAATTCATATGCTGCTGATGGCAGCTTTTTTGAATTATCATCAACTTATTATTTCTCTAAAATTGGAATGGGAATTTCACTTGGAAGTTTTTCAAACCCAACAGAAGGAAATTTATTAGAATTCACCAATAACACAGGTTATACTTTATCCAATAATTCTGAAAATTGGAAAACTTCTTATTATGGTATTGGCCCAAATTATAGGACAAATATTGGTAGTTTAGAAGCAATTATTTTTACACGTGCAGGATTAATGGCTGTAAAACCAAATTCTTTACAGAGTCGTTTTGTTGTTGAAAACGCAGACACACCTGCTTCAATACCAGTTTACAATCTAAATACATCTGAAACTTCACAAAGTGGATTTTACACTGCAGGTATTAAACTGGGATACAAATTAAATCGAAGTCTTAGCTTCTATATTTCGGCCAATTATTTATCTTCTTTTTCTGAAGATTTAGAAATTGAAGAAAGCAGAACAAATATTCAAAATTTTGATTTAAACAGAGATGGAACAATAGATCAGGATGAAATAGCCAAACTATTGGGTACTCAAATAGACTATCAAACATCAACAATTAATTCGAAAATTCAAGCACTTAATTACGGTTTTGGGCTAAGTTATAGTTTTGGAAAAAGAACCATAAAAATTGGTGGTACAGAAAAACCTTATGCCAGAGGAAATGATGGTTCCGATAATCAGGAAACAATATTTAACAAACCTATAAATTCAGGTACTGTTGTATTTACAAATCCTTCAAAAGATAAAAGAAAAAATCAACAAAAATTAGTTTCAATTCTTCCAAAAAACAAAAGTGTTTTTAAAGATGTCAACTCAATTAAAAATTTCACTTGGGAGATAATTGGTAGTAAAATTCCGAACCCACAGTTTATTATCGAGGTAACTAAAATAAGTGGAAATCAACAGGCACAACGCACATATATTGGCAAAACTTCAAGAATGTCAATAAGTACAAAAGAAATTTTTAAAGATAATAATTTAAGTGATGGTCAATACCGATGGAAAGTTACTGAAACCTCAACAGGTAATTCATCTGATGTAAAATTCTATACTTTTAGTAATTGTGAAATTGATTTTACAATTTCAAATGAAGAAATTGAATGTTTAGGTTATGAAGGTGAAGATAGAAAATATAAAATCTGTTTTGACTCCACTTATTCAAGTTCTTCAGGTGATTTAACCTTTGTAAATCCAGGTTCTGGTTTATCGGTTTTCGATCAAGCTTATGCACCTTTAACCTATACAATGATAAGCCCAAATCCAACGCTTTTAACTCAAGTTGGCACTACAACTTCAACTGTAAGTTATTGCTTTGAAGTAACCGTTTCAGCAAGTGTAACTTCTATTGGTTTTGGTTTGCAAGGCGACGATTTAGATCCTAGTCCGCTTTTGTGCCAACCAGGAGTAAGTTTTATGTTTGATGAATTACCTGATTGTATTTGTGATGAATGTGAAGATATTGAACTATCGTTTGATAATTTCAATATTTCATTAAATGGAGCAACCGGAAATCAATTTAATTTTGATGGAGACATTAATGTAAATGTTCCTATTTATGGAATAGAGTTCCAAGTTCAATCATATAGTTATTCTGCAAGTCCTTCAGCTTGTACAGAAGGTGTAAGTAGTGTTGAAGAATCTGGTATGATTTTAATGCCGGGTACTTCTATAAATGGATCAACAAGCCTACAATTATTTAATGAAACTGTTTCAGGTAGCCCAAGCTCAAATAACAATGCTACAAAAGATATAAAATACACTAGCAATTCACCACTCACTGGCGCAATTCCAGTAAATCTAACCATTGGTTTGCCTGGTCCAATTTCTGGCCTCGATCCAAGTTGTTGTGTAATTGACTATACAGTATGCATAAAAGTAAAAGTATTTTATGAAGAAAGTAATTGTAAATCGTGTGTATTTACACATTGCTTCACCTTTAATAACCAATAAAAATTACTATCATGAAAAATATAATATATACATTCAAAACATATATGTTGCTAGTATTTTTATTTGCAACAACCTTAGGATACTCTCAAATAGTATTAAATACTTCTCCAAATACAGATACTTGTAGTTTAAGTGGAGACAATGTTACCGTATCAGTGCCAAGTGAAGCCTTAACTGGTGATAACATTGCATTAAATATTACCCTGCCAGGAAGCTATGATGCTGGTTGTGTAAAAACGGTAAGCATTACTAAATCATCAAATTTGGTTTTTCAAAGTTCAGGTGCAATTCCTTTTACTGATATGGGTGGAGGAACTTATCAGAATACTGCTCCTCCTGTTTTAGCAGGAAATGATGGTCAAAATTTTAATGTGTTCTTCAAATTTCCAAATTACACCACTTGTAATGGAACCGTTGGAACTTTTGATGTTACAGTAACTTTAGATTGTGCAGGCGTTATAACAACCTGTACAACATCAGTAAACGTTACGGCAAGAGCTGATAATTACTGGTCTGTATCTAAAGAGTTTGTTACTGGAGATTTAACTTGCGGAATTTCAAAATGGAGAATTAAATTAAATCATAACAATCCAAATGGAGCAGGCCTTGGAAATTATAAGGTTGCTGGAACCATTAGTGAAAGCGCATCAGTTATAGTTCCTATTGTTGGAACTGCTTCTTACTCAGTATCAAATAATGGTGCAAGTAATGGAACTTGGCATTATAATGTTTATTTACAAAATTGCGCTCCTGACGGAAGTTTACTTACAAACATTGCGGATTATAATTTTACATTAGGAGATGGAACTTGCGGTACAATGGCTGGTTCAGTTACAGCAACTTCACCTCCATTGGCAAGTCCAAATGCTTCCATTTCTTTTTCGAAAAGTGTTTCTAATCCACTATATACTAATTTAACACCTGGATGTGATGCTCGTTATTATATTTCTGTATGTAATAATGGAAATGTACCCTGGACAGATTTACAAATTACAGATAATTTAAATATTCCAGGAATTACAATAAACTATATAAATCTTGGCGGGTGGACATCTTCACCGGCTGTAGCACCTTACCCTGCTACAACATACACTTTTACTCGCCCTGGTTTTATTTTAAACCCGGGAGAATGCACAACAATTTATATTGATTTTACAATTGATTCAGGCGCTACAATTGGCAGTACAATTAGTAATACTGCTTATTTAAGTTATGTTGCTTCAGGAACTGGCGGTGGCCCGGGTGGACCTCCAGTAGACCCTTGTCCAGCAATTAGTTGCCCAACTATTGATACGACCATTCAAAACACCGATGATGATGCTGCGTTTATTGTAGAAGCTCCTAAAGCTATTCCTTCGATAAAAAAATGTATTGTTGATCCACCAAATGCATTAGTTCCTCCAATTTATCAAATTGGCGATGTAATTACGTATAGCATTATGGTAGGTAATTCTGGTTCGGCGGATTTAAATACTGTAATTAGCGATGCTTTTGGCAGTCCTCAAAATTTAAATATTGTTCCTGGATCTAGTACTTATGACTATTATCCTAATCAAAATGCTGCTTATAAAAATAGTTGTAACCCTCCATTTGGAGCTCCGATTCCGCCTCCTTTTATACCAACTGAAGATTCTTCAGATCTACAAAATCCATTTTGGACAATTCCAAATATGCCAGGAATTTGTGATTGGAATAGAGCTAACTTTTTAATTATCACTTTTGATGCTATTATTCTGCCACAATTATCTGGCACAAAAACCAATACAGCAACTGTTCCATATAATGCAAGTACTTTAAGTAGTTCTGTAAATTATAGTATTGATGAAGTTGGTATTTTGGGAGTTTTTAAAGAAGCTGATGCAGAAATTGTTGAAAATGGTCAGTCTTTTAATTATACAATTACAGTATCAAATGATGGAAGTATTCCATTAGATAATATTGTAATTACAGATATGTTACCTGATTGTGTTTCAGTAAACGGACAATTATCTATTGAAGATGCTTATGCAACTCCAATTCCTTTTACAACTTCTGGTAGCTTAATAATTAATATTAATCCAGTCACACAAATATTCCCTGGAAATGATTTTACAATTACCATTCCGGTAGTTAAATCTGGTGGAGGAAATTGTTGTAATGAAAGTGTCTCCGTAACTGCGGAAATGATTACTTCTGGAATAGAATTAGATGCTAATTATGGAAGTGAAGAAGCACCAGCTGCCTGTGTTACTGGAACTGAATGTTGTGATATTGAAGATTTTGAAGCTTCCATTGAAGAACATAATGGTTCGTTTAATGCTAGTATTAACGGAGGAAGTGTTCCTATTCAAGAAGTAGAAATTTCTATGATTGATTATCACGTTGAATATTCGAATGAAGATTGTAAACCTGATGATATGGGTAATTTTGGAACTCTTTCAACTTCTAATACAACATTAGCAAATCTAATATTAAATGCAGGAGATAACAATACTAGCAGCTTATCATGGTTGCTTGGTTCACCTTCAATGTTAAACAATAGCGTTAATTTAAATATTATAGATCCGTTAACACTAAACTTAGATTGCTGTGATGTTACATTCTCATTCTGTTTAAAAGTAAGGGTTAAGGATGTAAATTGTAATGTTTGCGAGAAAATAGTTTGTTTTTCAAACGATCAAATAATTGAACCTGATCCTTGTATAATTGATATCAAACCATTTAGTCAAGGACAAAAATTCTGTATTGGTGATACCATTAATTTAAATTGGTCTGGTACTACTCCAACAGGACAAGTAAACGTTTCATTGTTTGATGTTACAAACGGAGCAGTTTATTCAGTTTTAGCAACAGGAATTCCAAACACAAATTCATTTACATATACAATTCCGGCTTCAATTCCGTGTGATTCTGCAAGAACCTGGACATTAATTGTTGAAGATGCTGAACGATTGTGTTTTGACAGAAGTGATCCTTTTATAATTGAGTGTTGTGATCAACATGGAGATTGTGATTGTGGAGAATGGTTAACAAACACTGTTAGTATTAAGAAAAATATAAAAGAAGTACCACATAACCCTAAATTCAAAATTAATTTCCAAGATTATCTTGAGAAGAAAATAGAATGTGGAAACGAGATAACTTTAAAACCTTCTAATTTTTATTCTTTTACTGCTCCAGATTATATATGTAATCCTGAAGATTGTGAAGTGGAATACAAATGGGAAGTTGTTGATCCAAATGCTATAATCCAATCTGGAAATGGTAAAACGTTTAATTTTAGTTTTAATATTCCTGGAGTATATCAGCTAATATTTACACCTATTTGTGGTGGAAAACGCTGTGAGCCTTGTAAAATATATGTTTACATTGAAAAGCAAGGACAAGGTCATGAAAATCCGAAAGACCATCTAGACAAAATTGATTTTAAAGAAGATTTTGGACAAGTTCAACAAACAGGTGACAATAAATTAAAAAGTTGGAAACGAGTTTCAAAAAAGATCTAATTAGATTTTTAAAATAAAACCAGATTACGAAAAAGGCCTCTTAAAATTAGAGGTCTTTTTTTCTTCAAATTTATGTAAATTAGAATTTACAAGTAACTAAATCACACTTTTCAAAATCCTACTGAGCTTAGTCTGTCTTGAGCTTCGTTGAAGGATAGAAATAGTTATTAATTAGAGATTCTTCACTATCGTTAAGAATGACAAAAAATACTGTTCCTTAAATAGCAGATTACTACGTCGCTGACGCTCCTCGCAATGACGAGAAATCGATATTTAGTAGAGCCTTTGTATTCACTTTTCTATTTCTTAATTTGACGCGCTGGATTCCCAACGTATAACGAACCATCAGGAATATCTCGAATAACAACAGTACCTGCACCAATAGTCACCCATTTACCAATTGTAATTCCTTGTATAATTTGTGCTCCAATACCAATATGAGTTCCTTCCCCAATTTTTACATTTCCAGCTAAAGAAGCATTTGGTGAAATATGCACAAAATCTCCTAACTCACAATCATGTTCTACAATTGCACCTGTATTGACAATACAATGCTTTCCAATTTTAGCGGAAGCATTTATAACAGCATTTGCCATAACGCAAGATCCCTCATCAATAAAAGCATATTTTGAAATAGTAGCTTTTGGATGAAATACTGAGATATAATTCTCACTAATTGATTCTGAAATCATTTTTCTTGTAGCATTATTTCCAACACTAATAAACATTTCATGAATTTTAGTTTTGTCAAAAGTTTCAAAATTATATATTGGAACATTTAATATTTTATCAATCTCAATATTATCATCGAATACCCCTTTAATAATTTTATCTGTTGAGGATTCAATACTATCTATTATCACTTTACAGTGACCACTTGCTCCATATAAATACATATCTTAATTATTTCCTTTAAACCGATTCATCATAGTATTTGTTTTTGCATAAACACCTTCTGATTGGACTACTTTTTTTATTGTTTTCAATATTATTTGAACATCTAATTTAAAACATAAATGTTCAACATACCAAACATCATATTCAAATTTTTGTTGCCAACTAATTGTATTTCGTCCATTTATTTGTGCCCATCCTGTAATTCCCGGGCGCACAAGATGTCGTTTTTTTTGAAACTCATTGTATAATGGTAAATACTGTGGTAATAATGGTCTAGGACCAATTAAACTCATATCTCCTTTTAATACATTTATTAATTGGGGTATTTCATCTAAGGAGGTTTTACGTACAAAATTCCCAATAGCTGTTAATCTTTTAGCATCCGATAATAACTGCCCATTTTCATCCGTCTTATCGTTCATTGTTTTGAACTTAATAATAGTGAACAATTTTTCATTTAAGCCAGGTCTTTTTTGAAAAAAGAAAGGTTTTCCATTGTTTGCAATTGCTAATAATACAGTAATAATTAAAAGTAATGGTGAAAGAAATATCAATCCTAATAAGGAAAGTAAAAAATCAATAGCTCTTTTAAATATTTTTTTGTACAATTTTTAGTGGTTTATTAATTCTACAGTGAAGACAAATATAAGATAAATTGAATGAGGGTTTGGCTATAAAATCATATTCCATCGCGCAATCCAGCACATTTGCTAAAATGTTTTCAAAAAACTTTTTAACGCTTTGTCCCCTCTTGAGAGGGGTTAGGGGTGTGTTTTTCAAACTCAATAATATAAAACTCAATAGTGCGTAAAACATTCTCCATATCTTTTAAAACTTGTTCATCTCTAAAACGTAAAACAGTAATCCCAAATTTATTTAGTTGTTTTTCTTTCTTTACATCTTTTTGATGCACCTCTAAAAACTCATGTGAATAACCATCTATCTCAATTCCCATTAATAATTCAGCACAAAAAAATCTAGAATATAGTTATCAATTGGTTTTTGTCTGTGAAAATCATATCCATAGCATTGTTTTCCTTTTAACTTTCCCCAAAGAATAATTTCTGATTTTGTTGAATTGTTCCGAAGCTCTCGTGCTAGTAATTTTAATTTTGGGTTGTATGGAAATATTTTTCTTTTCATAATATTTATTTACACACCCCTAGCCCCTCTCAAGAGGGGAATTTTTAACGCTTTGTCCCCTCTTGAGAGGGGCTAGGGGTGTGTTTCTTTTATTTCTCCTGTTCTTTTAAATTTTTATATTCCTCTAAAATAGCTTGCCAAACTATTTTTTGTTCAAATCTATCTAAAATTAATTGACGTGCATTTTCCTTAGCCTTGTTAAACTGAAAACTATCGGTTAAACAATTTTCCATTGCTTTTTCTAAGGCAATTGTATTTTTTACAGGAACAATCCAACCATTTTTACCTTCAATTATAATTTCATTACAACCATTTATATTGGTAACAATACTTGGTAAACCCATTGCACCTGCCTGCATAACCACATTTGGAAACCCTTCTCGGTAACTTGGGAAAACCAACATATTAGAAATTGCTAAATAAGGTCGAACGTCTTCTTGCCAACCTACAGAAATGATGTTTGGATTTTCTTGAATCTCTATCAATGTAGCTGGGTTCAAAGGATCTAAGGCTGTTTCAAATGAACCAACTAACAATAATTTAATGTTTGATGGTTTACCTTCCTCCAATACTTCGACAAGCTCAGTATGACTTCTGGCATGTTGACTTCTACTCCTTAGATTTTTAAATGATGCCACTAGCTCATTAATTCCTTTATCACCAACTAAGCGACCAACAAAAACATAAACAAAGTCGTCTTTTTTGATACCCAATTGTTTTTTTAAAGTTTCTCTTTCCGTATTCGAAAATAGCTGTGGATTAAAATATTCCGTATCAATTCCATTTGAACTTCCGTTAGCTAAGACCTTTAATTTTGCGCTAGTAGTAAATCTATTATTTATAATAATCTCTTTTAATCCATTAGAATTTGGAAACACTTTGGTAGCACATGTATAGGTTAATTTTTCAACAAAATTTAACACCTTCCTTTTAAAGCCGGTAACTTCCAATAAAGGTAAACCTGCAACTGTATGTATTCTATTAGGAATTTTTGCCAGTTTAGATGCCAACATACCTATTGTACCAGCTTTTGGAGTATGCGTATGCACTATAAAAGGTTGTTCTTTTTTTAAATACTTGTATAACTTTAATAATGCTCTTAAATCTTTAAAAGGTGTGATTTCTCTGGTCATTTCAATTGGAAACACGTTTACATCATTTTGTTTTCCAAACTCGATTAACCGATCCTTTTCAGCTGAAATAGCTGTAACTTCATAAAAGGAATTCATAAAGCTTAATTGACCTTCAAGCAATTTTTCCAAAGAAATAGGTACGGTGGTTATTCTAATTAGTTTCTTTTTCATTCTGAAATTTTGGCAAAATTAATACTGTTAATTTTTTCATTATTTTTATATAAAAATGAACTAAAATTAAAGCTATCAAAAAACTAGTTGCTTTTTTTACTGAACTACTTAAATCACCTCTTAACAAATAAAACTCAAAACCTAATAAAAACAGATAACCTATTTTTATAAATATTGATCGGTTTCTATTATGAAAGCTTGTATCTAAATAAGCATTTAAAATTACAATAAGCATTAAAAATAATGCAATTCCAAAATAACCAAAATTAGCATACCCTTCACCAAAAAAAGGCATCGCTACATTAATATGGTTAAAATTCAATTCTTTTGCTAATAATGTACCTGTACCTAACGGTTTAGTATACCAAACTGAATCCTGCACAAAAAATAATAATGCCCCTATTAACTGCCTTCCTCCTGTTATAATTTCTTCATTAATTATTAATAAAAAGTTTTGAAAAGCATCAAAATGTCCTGTTTTAAATGCTGCTACTCCTAAAGAAAGATGGTTGTTGGTATTTCTAAAAAAATTTAAGAGTGGAAAAATTAAAAACACTCCCAAGAAATAACAACTAGCATAGTAATATTTTGACTTTTTTATAGGATTTAAAAAAACAATAAAAGGAATATAATAGGCGGCTGCTATACCTCTTGATAATGAAAGTGGAAATGCCGTAAGTAAAGCTATTAACCCAAGAAAAACTATATGTTTCCAATTGCTACCACCAATTAATAAATATCTTAACAGTATAATTATAGGAATTGCCCTAACAATTAATAACAGCGAATAGCCAACCAAACCAAAGTTTGTATTGAGTTTAAGAAAATGAGCAGGTGGTCTTAAAATTAAAACTTCAAAATTAAATTTTACAATTAGTAGCGTTAAAACCAACGCGCCAATTGCTGCTACATAATACCACCATAGTTGTTCTTTTTTATGCTCAATTTCAAACGGTTTCCTCATTTTTTTAAGAAAAAAAGTATAACTATACTTATATAGTATGGTGTATAAAATTAAAATAATTAATAAAATAGCACCTCCCTTTAAGTAATCTGTTTCGTTAAATTTAGGAGCATTAAAAAATGAGTTTTCAAATTTAAATTGCACTGCTGGTGCTAAACCAAAAAAGAAAAAATAAAATAGGTTAAATGTTTTATTTAAACTAAATGAAGATTGATCTTTTGATAAAAAAATACCATACAATGCTAATATACAAATGGTATAAAACATCAGTAATACTTTAAAACTGTATTGCAACCCTGAATTATAAAAAACAATAAATGCCGAAATTAATGCAAGCACAGCTACTAAAATATCACCTTTATTTCTAATTAACAGCGTACGTTTCAAAATTACTTATTTGTATGTTATTTCTTTGATTTAAAAATCCTTTTCTTATTAAACATTATAAAAGAACCTATTGCATATAATCCCCTGGCAGCCAGTAAAAATAGTGCACCTCCAAGGAACGTATATTTGGGAATTAAAATCAATCCTAAAATTAAACTTAATAGTGTTGAAATTAAGGTAATATATCCAAATAATTTATCTTTTCCATATACCAACAATCCGTTAATACCATAGGCAGAAATTACGGCCATTAAAAAAGGTGTTGGACTTAAAACTTTAATAATATAAGTTATTTGTTGCTCTATTGTAGCGTTTTCAATTTTTAACCAAGGCCCAATAAATACCTCTGCACTAATAAACATAATTATGGATAATAATATGCCAATCCCTAAAATTACACTAAACGATTTACGAAGTATCTGAACTTTACGGTTTACCATTGCATAGAAAACTTTTGTAAGTACCGCATTTATAGTTGCAAAACCATTTGCTACTTTTACTCCTAACTGTATGATACTTACATTTGCCGGAATGCTAAATACACCGACCAAAAAAACTGCAGTATTAGAAAGCATAGATGGAATAAATAAATTAATAAAAGAACTCCAATTTACAACTAAATACATCCTTACTTTTTTAAAAGACAACAATTGTAACTTTACTTTGTACTCTAGCACTATGTATAAAAAACTTATCATATTTACAATAAGTAAGCCTATGCTTTCTAATAAAATTATGAACTCATAATCTTTAGGTTGCTGAATAAATACCAATACCAATAATACATAAATTAAACTACCACCCAAATTAATAACTGGTATGTATTTCATTTTCTCAATCCCCATAAAAAACCAACGCAGCGAAAATAAATCGCCTATCAGCATAAAGGAAGCAAATATATATACCAATGCATACAATCTAAAACTGGGCACTCCTAAAACTAAAACTGCTAAAATCAATATGGAAAAACCTGTTAAATATAATTTAACTGAAAAAACTTCATTAAATAGCGAGTTCATTTTATTAGAATCATTGCTATATTTAGCTAATTGTCTTACAGCTTTTAAATTAAAACCATAATTGGTAATATTAACTAAAAACAAAACCAAAGAAATTACAAAAGCATATTTCCCATAATTTACGATACCTACTTTCAATATCAAATAAGGAATCAATAAAATAGCCAGTGCTAAATCAATAACCTTCACTGAAAAAAGAGATACAGTATTTTCTAAAAAATGGTATAGTTTATTGGTTTTCAAAATAAATGTTCATTTAATTTTTAAAAATTATTGTTCATTTAACCAAGATTGAAAAATTAACACATCCCATAACTGATAATGCCAATTTCTTTTTCCTGAGATATGCTCTTCCCATTTTCTTCTAATAATAGTAGCATTAAAATAGCCTTGTTGTATCAGTTTTTTTTCGTTTAATAGATTTTCACCCCAATCTTTTAATGGACCTCTTAACCAACTAGCTAAAGGAACAGCAAAGCCCATTTTTGGTCTATCAATTAATTTTTTTGGAACATGTTTGTATAACACCTCTCTTAAAATCCATTTGTTAACGCCATCTCTTAATTTAAATTCTAATGGTAAATTTAAAGCAAATTCAACTATTCTATGATCCAATAATGGAACTCTAGTTTCCAATGACACCTCCATTGCTGCACGATCAACTTTTACCAGATTATCATTGGGCAAATAAGACATTAAATCAAGTTTCATCATTTCTGAAAAATATGAACTAGGAGCCGAATCGTTTAACTCAAAAATAGTTTTAGGTAATTTTGATTTTAACACCCAATTCTCAACATCATTATTGTGTGACATAAACCCTTTATGATAGAAATCCTTTCTGTTTTTTGAATTCAACAATAAAGATGCTTTTAAAAACTTATCCAGTTTATTAAAATGTGCTTGAGACTTTTTATTTTGTTTTTTAAATGGTTGAAATAATAATTCCCAAATATCATAGGGTATTGCGTTAATTCCAAAACCTAACATAGATCTCAAAGGCATTGGTATTTTAGAAATTTTATTCCAAGATTTGTTTGCTAAATTATAACGATTATAACCACAGAAAAGTTCATCACCTGCATCACCAGTTAAACAAACAGTAACTTTTTCCTTTGCTATTTTAGATACAAGATAGGTTGGGATTTGAGAAGAATCTGAAAAAGGTTCACAATACATGTTAGGAAGTAAAGGAATAACATCCAAAACTTCCTGTCCTGAAACATACAAATCATAATGATCTGTCCCTAAGTATTTTGAAACAGACCTTGCATGTTCTGCTTCATTATAATCCTTTTGTTCAAAACCTATTGAAAATGTATTAATTTTTCTTTTTGATTGCGCCTGCATTAAAGCCACTATAATAGTTGAGTCAACACCTCCTGACAAGAAAGCTCCTGTAGGTACATCTGCCTGCATTTGCAAGCCTACAGAATCCATTAAAAGCGATTCCAATTTTGAAACTGCTTCAACATCATTCAATGAAAATTCATTTAAACAACTTTGATTTGAAATTTTTTCAATAGAATAATAGTTTTTTATTCTTATTTTTCTTTGTTTGTAATCATATGTTAAATAGCAGCCCGATTCTAATTTATTAATATTCTCATAAATGGAATATGGTTCAGGTATTGAACTATATCTTAGATAAAGAGCCAGTGAGTTTCTATCAATTTCATTTTTAAAACCGGTAAATCTTTTAATTGATTTCAATTCTGAACCAAAAACAAAATTATTATTAACCCATCCATAATATAATGGTTTTTCACCCATTCTATCTCTAGCTAATAACAATGATTTATCAATTTTATCCCAAAGCGCAAAAGCAAACATCCCTACACACTTATTAAGTGTTTGTTCTATTCCCCAAATTTCAATTGCACTAAGTAAAGTTTCTGTATCAGAATGACCCTTCCAATTAACCTTCTCCAGGGTATCTATTTCTGACCGAATTGACAAATGGTTGTAAATTTCACCATTGAAAACTATAACATATCTTTCCGATTTTGAAATCATTGGTTGATGACCCGCTTGACTAAGATCTAAAATTGAAAGTCTTGTATGCCCTAACCCTACTTTTTCTTCTTCATCAATCCAAAAACCCTGATCATCTGGTCCTCTATGGATTAATTCATTAATCATATTCTTTAAAGTGTATTTAAAATCAATTTTTTCAGTTGAAATAAATCCCGTTATACCACACATATATTGCTATCCTTTAATTTCTTTAAAATACAATTTAAAAATATCATCGCTTGAATATTTTTTTAATAAAGTTGCTCTTTCATTTATAAAAGATTCATATTTTAAAGAATCAATAAATTTAAAAATCAACTCTACATCCATTTCAATAAAATTTTCATTAAATGAAAAAGACAAACTATTACTCCCTAAATATATTTCACTTACCGATTCTAAATTTGAAGTATAAACTACTGGTAAACCCGAGCTTGTAGCCTCTAAAACCACATTTCCAAAAGACTCATATAACGATGCGAAAATAAAAACATCACACTTTGTTAAAATTGAATTCACATTACTTACGTTGCCATAAAAAACGACATTCTTTTGAATATTCAAATCATATATTTTTTCTATTAGTTTTTCCTTATTATCACCTTCTCCAATAATATGGAGTTTTGATTCAGGAAAAAATTTAAGAAGTTTAAAAAATAAATCAATTACAAGATCAACTCTTTTTGAATTAATTAATCTACTAACAGTACAAAAATTTAAATTTTTACTTGTTGAATAAAATTTATTTTTTTCCTTCTTTAATTGAAATTCGTCTATATTAATAGGGTTATGTAGAATTGTTATTTTTGAAGCATTCAATTTAAAATTTGCAATCAATTCATTTTTAACAACCTGAGATATGGCAATAATTTTATTTGCTCTAAGAAATATAATTTTTAATAATCCCTTCATTAAATAATATTTATATCCTTGATAGGATTTACTAAAGATAGATCTCTCCGATATTACAACACTTCTATTTGAAAAGAATGAAGATAGCGCATTAACCAAATTAGCCCTGTGAAGAAAACTTATTGCCTTAAAATTACCACCAAAATATAGCCTAACATATATTGCTTGAATTAAAGTTATTATAGGAAATAAAAAAGTCCTAGAATATTTAGATAATGGCAATTTTATAATTTTAGATGCTACAGGAACTTTGTAGTTAACATATCCACCATCAGTTAATAAAAAAATTGGAACATATCCCAGTCTATCAAGATAAAAGCTAAATTCACTTGCTATTCTTTCAGCTCCTCCTTTTTTTAAGGAGTTAATAATTATTAAAACCTTTTTAGAGTACACTCTTATTTTTATTATTATTAGAATTATATTTAACGTACATATATAAAATAACACCCAATGGAATTGCTAAAATCGTTAAAATTGGATGTTTATTATTTTTAAATATATTCATTTCTTTTAATTGAATACTATGTGAAATATAATGTATTAAACTTGTAAATTTAACTTTCAAATAGTTAGAATATTTAACAGTATTTAATCTTGCAAAACGAAAACCCTTAGGATTGTTGACATATTGATTAAAAATGTTTCTGGTAGAACCATCCTCCATATATTCAACAACACAAATAACTTCATTCATACAAAGTAATTCAAAATCTTTATCTATTTGTAAATATAGAGTACCTAACGGAACAAATTTCTCGCCTTTAAAAACTGGGTATTTTGGATAGTTTTTGACAATACTTGTATTATAAATCAGCTTCTTATCTCCAGGTATTTTGTGTTTGTGATATAAATCCTCTAAAGTAGAGCTAGCTAAATTTTCAGGAAATTTCTCACCAAGTATATCACCATCTTTTGTGGTATCTAGCGCAACTATGCCTGCAAAATTTGGATTTCCTTTTTCTTTCCAAAATTTTAAAACTTTCTCAATTGCATCATCTGTCACAAAATCATCAGAATCTATACAAACATTTAATTCTGTTTCAATTAGCTCATAAGCTTTATTATAACCCGTGTGCATACCTTCATTTTCCTTATACACATATCTAATTTCAAATAGCCCTTTTTCAATCCATTTACTTACTAATAACTTTGTAGCATCTGTTGAACCATCATCAATAATAAGCCAGCAAAAATCTTGGTTAGTTTGCCTTAACAAACTTTCATACAATTGATGCAAGCAATAAGCACGATTGAAAGTTGGTGTAAATACTGTAATTTTTTTCATTCTTGTGTTATAAAACTATAAACATAAAATACGTAAATCCATAATAAATAAGTACCGTAAAAGCCAATACTTTTTGTTGTTTTACAAAAAAACGTTGTTTAAAAAATGGATAAAAAATAATAACAGCCATTAAAAACCATGACAAATATGCAAAACGATTAGAAAAACTAGAACGAATTACCAAAATCCAAAAGGCATTGGCAGTAACATAAATATTAAATAGCTGATGATATAATTTATCATTAAATTTTTTCTTAAAAATAAAATAATAACCAAAATATACTGCTACTGCACTATATATTAAAAAATCCCATCTAAAACCAGTTCTTGCAAATTGAGATTTGTCTATTGAATCTCCTAAATATTTTAATCGTTCTCCTCCAAAACCTAAAGATGAAAATAAATTTTCCCAAAAACCACCCAATGCTATTGATAAAGGTATGGCCAACAACCAACCAATTAAATAATGTTGGGTGTTTTTATAAAAGAATGTTAAAACATATGCTGCAATTGGTATTAATAAGCTTCCATGAATAAAATAAGCTACTAAAAATATGCCATATTTAATAAATTTATTTTTTGTATACGCAAGCCCATATATAAAAAATGAAGTAGCGATTCCATTTCTAATTCCGTTAGTTCCATAAGGCCAAAAAGAAAAAGAAGCAATGAGCATTAAAAAAATAAAATATCGATCTGCTCCAAACCACCTTTTTGCAGCACTGTATAAAGGAACTATATATAAAATAGCACATAGTAAAAAAAACAATTGAGCAGACATAATACTGCTGCATAATTTCATAAACAAACGCCACAAATAATCTTTATTATTGGTAATCTCAGCTCCATTTGCAAATTGCTCAAAGTATTTATAATAAATACCCATATCCCCAAAAACAAAACTAATTGGGCGTAAGCCCATATAAAGTACCACTACAATCAATAAAAATAATGAGGCAGATTCTTTTTTGGAATTACTATGAATCACATAACCGTTCGTTTGCAGTTTTATAAATGCCAATAAAATAACAATCAATAAAGCATTATAAAATAATGGCGTATAAAAAGGTAATGGTATGATAGAATTAAAAATCATTGAATTTATTCCTTAAAAAGATTTATCCATTTTTCCATTACATGCGTTTCATTAAATCGTTTTACATTGTTTATCGCATTCTCGGCCATTATTTTTCTTTTCTCTGAATTTTCAATTAAGTTAGCTATTTCAGCTGATACAGTCTCTATTTCATTATGATTTACCAAAATTCCATCTTCACCATTGGTTATAATATTTCTTGGCCCATGAGGACAGTTGTATGAAACAACAGGTAAACCACAAGATAAGGATTCTAATAATACCATTGGAAAACATTCTGTAGCAGAAGTTAAAGCGTAAATGGAAGATTCCACCATTTTCTCTTCTAATTTATCTGTAGCTCCCATTAATTGAATATTTGGTATTGCTAAATCATTTATTAAATTATTTAATTCATTTAAAATTATATCATCTCCTTCTCCATAAATTTGAACTTTCCAATCTAAAAATTCATTAGCTATTAAACCCCAGGCTTTTATTAAATGGTCAAATTGTTTTACCTTAGCCATTCTACCCGCAGCAATAACAATATTTTTTCTTTCAACACCACTTTTAAATTTTATTCCACAAATTGCATTAGGAATTACTTCTAAATTATTTGAACTATAATACTTTTTCTCATCATCATTCAACAATACAATATGTGAATATTTTTTCTCAATCTTATTATTTATTCTGAACATCAACTTATTCAAAATTGTGGCATTTGCTAATTCTTTTATATAATAATACCTAGAAGCGTGAAATTCCTTTATCGTTTTTATACCTGCACTAATAAATGGAATAAAGAAAAAATCAAATGCATAGTTGCAAACAATTAATACATCTGGTTTAATCTCTTTCAGCTTATTTTTTAATTTTTTTATATGTTTTGGAATTTTCTTAAAATTAACCGGACTAAAATAACTTTTAGTTCTATTGTAATTTACATCCAAATCATGATGGAATACTTTATCTGAAATTGGATAGCAAAAAGGGTTTCCTTTTTGTTCTGTGGTAATTAAATGCACTTCAAAATTAGGGACATTAACTAAGTAGTTTAGTTTTTGAGCCAACACCTTTTCAATACCTCCATGAAGATATACTTGATCCGTACTATAAACTATCTTCATCTTTTTTTATTAAACTTTTAAATAAGGAATCCC
Source organism: Lutibacter flavus (assembly GCF_900188355.1). GTDB lineage: Bacteria > Bacteroidota > Bacteroidia > Flavobacteriales > Flavobacteriaceae > Lutibacter > Lutibacter flavus. Next base: position 281,545 of record NZ_FZNX01000005.1, on the reverse strand, counting down.
AAATTGGCATAATTTTATCAGGAGAATAACGAGCTACATTTATTTTTGCTGCTTGCCCCATTTTTCTTCTTAAATTAATATTTTCAATAAGATTAATTAAAGCTTCAGAAAATTGAAGATTATTTCCATCTTTTATTAAAAAACCATCTTCTTTATCTTTTATTATATCTGCAGGCCCATGAGGGCAATCAAATGCAACACATGGAACTCCAAAACTCATCGCTTCTATTAACACCATCCCAAATCCTTCTGACCTTGATGGCAAAACAAATATGGCTGATTCATTATATTTTTCAGCTATTTTTTTTGTGGGTTCATTTAATATAAAACTATCACTTAAACTTAGTTCATCTATTTTTCGTTGCAAATTAAGATTTTTATTTTGCTTCCCATAAACTTCTAGCTTCCAATCTGGATGTTTTTTTGCAATCATTTTCCAAATATCAATCAACCTACCAAAACCTTTATTATAACTCTGAGTTCCAACTGCTAAAACAATATTTTTTTTAGCATCTTTAAAATTCTTATCAACATTTACAAATGGAGATAGGTTAGGTATTACAGTGCAATTAACACCTTTCCAATCATTTTTATTTCCATTAGTAAGCACTACAAATAAATTAAATTTTTTTGCTCCCCAAACCATTATTTTTTTTTGGCTGTAATTTTTTACCTTTTGAATCTTAGAAGTGTTTTTTTCGGAAATAAAATTAAGGTCGATAGAAGCATGACGTTCATAAATAACAGGAATGGTTTTCCCAAACAATACAGGGAATAACAACCCTTTTAATCCATCATCACAAACCGAAATTATGTCTGGTACAATATTTTTTAATAGCTTTTTAATTCCTTTTTTATAAGCAACAACATAATTAACGGGATTTCCAAGCACTTTTATATCATGAAATTTTATAGCCGTACTAAAACTGTAAAACGGATGTTGATGCCCATCATTTAAGGTTAAAATATGCACATCATAGCCGATATTTTCAGCTAAATAACTTGCTTTTACAGCAAGTACGCGCTCTAAACCTCCGGAACCATTAATGCCATTTGTAATATAAAGTAGTTTCATCTAATAAAATTAACCTCCAATATCATTTGTAGTATTTTTAAAAAATTAAATACTTCTGCCATTTTAGATTCGAAAATTGTAATTTCTGTTTAACCTAGTAATAAATTAATTTGTTGTAAAGTTAACTCTTTATCTTTATTCTCTAATTTAGATAAATTATTTATTAACCTGTTTTTTAATTTCTCATTATTAATTAATAATTCAATTTTCGAAATAATACTATCTGAATTCATTTCAGCTATTAAACCTGTTTCTCCATTTATTATAATATCATGTGCTGTTGGAAAATTTGTACAAACTATCGGTTTATTAAAATATGAAGCTTCTATTACTGTTAAACCTAAACCTTCAAATAAAGAAGTTTGTACATAAATATCACAATCTTTAATAAATGGGTAAGGATTTTCTTTTAATCCTAACAATGTAAAATGGTTTGCAATTTCCATCCTTTTTATTTGTTCTTCTAAATAACCTCGCTCTGAACCTTCTCCAACAACATACCAATGAATAGCATATCCTTTATCTATTAGCTTTTTACAGCTTTCAATTGCTAAATAAATGCCTTTGTACGGCGCTAACCTTCCAACAGTAACAATATTTGTTTTTTCTTTTTTAAAGTCTATATTTTTTAAGCATTTACCGTTGTTTAAAATTACTTTTTTATCTGATATATCTTTAATTATATCAATCCTTAACTTCTTATTGATACGTTCTAATTCGGTTTGTAAACTATTTTTAGCTTCACTAGAAACAGCTATAATTCTTTCAAAATTCTTATAAATGGGATAATCAAATTCAATATTATAACCTGCTTTTTGATAATCTGTATTTAACCAAGCTATTTTTCTATCTGCAGCTATAAAACTATTTATATAATAGGTAGCAAATCCCTGATTATACGCAATTGCAATATCATATTTTTTTTTAGAAAGTGTGAATTTACTTTGAATGAAGTTCCAAAAAAGTTGTGCTAAATGAAACCTTTTTCTATTCAATTTTCTTTTAAGTTTATACCTACCTCTTTCTAAAAAAGAAAGCTTTGGCATTTCCAAATAACTAATTTGAACTTTAACCGGTACATTTTTCTCTAAAACTCCACCTTTGTTAAATAAAATTAAATCAACACAGTATTTATTAAAATCTATATTTTGCAATAATGTCACCAAACTTTTTTCGGCTCCGCCAAGATGCAATGACTCAATAACAAAAACAATATTTTTCATTTGCTGCTAACCTAAACTTTTAATAATAAAATTTTTAGAATAATTTATTTTTTCTTTTAAAATTGTTTCAACTTTCTTATAATCAATTGGTTTTATGGATGAAAATTCTATATATGAATCAACTAACTGATTTAAATTTAGTAATTGTAACAAGTCTCTCATACGTGTATTAATATTTTCTTGTCTATTAACAACTACAAATTGTTTTTTAAAAATTAAAGAAAATGCAACGGAATGAAAAGAGTTGGTAATATTAAATTGCGAGTGACACACCAATGATAAAAAGCGTTCGGGTCCTTCCAAATAAAAGTTCTTATCAGCGTATTTTATATTTTTATTAACTGTGTAAATTTTAAATCCTTTGTCTTTTTTTAGTTTAATGGCTATTTCTTTAATTAAAGGATTGGAATCAAAATCATAAACAAAAATGAATTTTTCATTCATTGGCTTCACAAAAGTATCAACCCAATGTTTTGCATCTAATAGGAAAACCGGATCCAACACTTGAACTGCATTTTTAATACCCAATTCATTTAAAATAGTTACTCCTGAAGTTTCTCGTACAGAAATATGGTTAATTCTATAAACTTTTTCTTTTACAAATGATTTTAGTTCTTCTTTAATTTCATCAATTGCAAAACTAGCTGCGTACGAAATTTTCAATTTTTCTTTTGGTACAAAATCTAAATAAAAAGCCAGGTCTTTACCGTTTTGAAAAAAAGAATTCCAAATTTGATCACTTCCACAAATATAAGCATCTGCTTCAGGAAGATTTACTTTTAATTCTTCGTTTTTTTTATATTTTAAATTTCCTGTTTTTATATATTTTTTAGAAAAATTATCAAAAGCCTTTTTACGTTTTAATGCCATTAACCTCCCAGGTAATTTTGCCAGTAAATAAATGTATTTAACAGGAAACGAATTGTATTTTAGTGAAATTGACTTTAAATTAAAATGATTACTTAAATAAAACGGCTTGTAGTGGATTGCCTCCGCAGTATGCCCTATATTTTCAAGGTATTTTAATAAAGCATATTCCTGTAAACTAGCTCCATAATTATAAACTTCATGACAAGTTATTGTTTTAATTTTCATTTTACTATACTTTAATCATTATATATGAAAATTTCCAAAGTGTTTTTGTTACTATTTTTTTTATACGCCACTTTATTTTGTATCGAAGAGTCACTTTTTCTTGTGAAATTTCGCTTTCTCGCCAAGAACCCAAGGCTAAATGCTTACAATAAGATTCTGAACTTAAATGTTGTGGGTCAAAAAAAGTAGATGGATAAAAACTAACCTCATGATAAATGGAATGATTGTTTTTATTATAAGCCCAATCCCAACCAATTGACTTAGCAATTTTTGCCTGTATAAAAGGAAGTAATGTCATATCTAAACGGAGTTCATTTGGAAGATTCACATTAGTACTCAATACAAAATGTCGCCCTTCATAATAATCTAAACATTTTTTAATAAAAAAATTATTTTTTTCAGCCCCAAAACAATGTGAAGATAAAAAAGAACAAACTTCTCTATTTACTAAATGGTAAGAATTTTCTCTACCAATAAAACATTTCTGACTTATTAAATTATTAAAGCTTTTATAAATTTCTACATCTGTATCCAGATAAATACCACCATAATTATAAACTGCATATAATCTAACATAATCAGAAGCAAAAGCCCATTTTTTCTCTGATAAAGATTCTTTTAAAAAGAAATTGTCAATTTTTTCTATTTTTTCTAAATCCCATAATACAAATTCATATTCTGGCAAATATCTTTGCCAAGACTCTATACATTCCTTTATTTTTTTTGGAAAGACTTCACTACTAAACCAAGTGTAATGGATTATTTTAGGTATCATTATTTATTTACTACATTAATATTTGATGATATTTATAATTTTTTTCTTAATAAGAATTTGCGCTAAGTTATTACAACGGTTTTTGTTTAATCATAAACTCTTAGTTATCTTTTTTATAAAAGCTTCAATATAATATCTTAACAATCTAAAATAATTTATATAAAAATAAAAAGAAATAATATTTACATTGTAAATATATTTTTCCATTAAAATAAAATTACTGTCATTTTTTAACTTAGCTTGTTGAGCCACTAATAACTTTACTTCTTTAATTATCCTATACTTCTGTTTTATTGGTAAATTAACTTTATTTAAATAACCAAAAAGCGAACATATATAATTAAAAATTTGATTTTCAATAAAACTATAATCTAATTCTGAATTTCTTAAACGTATTGAAATTTTCACTAATTCTATTGTAGAATTTATTTTTATTATTGAAATTTTAGATGAAGATACTGAATTATCTCTTCGTCTATAATAATATAGGGTTTTAGCTATTTTTTTTATTTTTTTAACTTTTGAAAAACATATTAAATTAAAATATTCGTCTTCATGTATTATATTTTCTTTAAAAACAAATTGATACTTTTTTATAAATGAAGATTGATAAATATAACTACAAACTGGGGCATAAAACATTTCATTTTTTTTAATAAAGTTATTGCCATTAGTTGTTTCGATATCTTTCAATAAAAAAGGTTCGGAAAATTGTTGACTAGATTCTTTAAAATCAATCATAGAAAAACCGAGCATTTCAACTTTTTCTTTTTTCAATTCCTCAACAACAGTATTAATTGCATTTTTAACAATCCAATCATCGCTATCTATAAACCATATATAGTCTCCTCTTGCTATTTTAAGCCCATTATTTCTAGCCTCGCTCAATCCTTTATTGCTTTGATGAATAACTTCTATGCGATTCTCATTTTTTGCATAATCATCACACAATTTCCCAGAGCCATCCGTTGAACCATCGTTTACTAAAATTATTTGAAAATCAGTATAATTTTGAGCCAACACACTATCAATACACTGTTGCAAATATTTTTCAACATTATAAACTGGAATAACTATTGACAGCAACATAATTATTTATTGTTTCTTTGCTTTAAAACCGAAAATAACTCTAAAATATATTTTAATAAATATTTAAAATAGTACTTATTTTTAAATGAATAACGTTTTTTTATTTTAGAGAATTCTTTCATTTTATTTAAAAAGGAAATTCTCATATCAAATAAAATTTTTAAATGGATAGGATATAAAAATTCATAAAAATATTTATTTTGCTCCGTTAAACCAATATCTTTATAAAACTTTTGAAGACTATCTAAATTGGCAAATAAAATAGTTCCTTGATGCTTACTTGACCACACCCCTTGTCCTGTAAATCTATAAACTGAAGTAATATCTTGTAATCCTTTAATTTTCCCCTCTAAAGATAATATATAAGATAATATTCTATCTCCAGCATCTTGTTTTATGTATTTTTCAAATTTTAGTAAATAGTTAGCTGAATTTCTATATACAATAGTTTGAGTAAAAGGTATCATTCCTTTTAAAATATTTTCTGAGGAAAAAGTTTGATTTTTTAAGATTTCAAAAGAATCTTCTTTTGAAACCTCTTTGAAAATTTTTCTGGAAGTAAAACATAGACTATAGTCCGTATTAGCCTCCAAAAACTCAAATTGTTTTTGCAATTTTAGAGGGTCAGTCCAATAATCGTCACCATCGCAAAGTGCGATGTATTTTCCTTTCGCATTATATAAATTATATATAAAATTAAAACGTCCTGAAAACGAACCGTTAATTTTAATATTATTTTCTCTATGATGTAAAAACAGCTTAATTTTATCTGAGTACTTTTTTGCATATTCTATACAAATTTCTCTAGTACCATCAGTTGAAGCATCTTCACCTAATAAAATTTCAAATGAAAATGTGGTTTTTTGCATTAAAATACCCTCTAAACAATCTTTGATGTAGCTGGCATGTTGGTATGTTACCACACATACAGAAACCAAAGGAGATTCTTTAACTGAATTTGAATATTCAATAACTGGTTGTTTTTGATATTTTAATTTAAAATCTTCTAGATTCATAGTTAATTTTTAATATATCTTACAACTTTTAAAATATATATTTAGGCAAATATATACAGTTCAGTTTTTTTAGTTTAATATATACTTAATTATTAATTTTCTATTGCTATATAATGCATTTATAAACTCTTTTCGCCACCTAATTGCTTGCTTTAAATAATTCCAAATAATTACCAAACCTTGTTTTTTTATAATCCATTTAAAGTATGGTTTATGCAATTTAATAAGTGCTTTTCTATCATTTAATCTGTGATATAAATAGCGTTCATGATTTAAGGAAGATGAAATTCCATTGCCATGAAAATTATAAACAGTAGTTACTTTAGGCAAAATTACACCATTTCCAAACTGCAACAAATAAGAAATTAGTGCGTGATCACCTGCATTAAAATCTTGAAACAGCTCCATTGGGATGGGCCCATTTTTAAAGACTATTGTACAAGTATAAAATGGATAATTCTTTAATACATCCTCCAAATGAACCAATTTAATAGTGGTTGATTTTTGTGTTTTTTCTTTAATATTACCATTTTTCTGAAATACGCTTACTTCCGTACCACATAAAATATTTGATGTATTTTGCTCTAAAAAATTTACTTGTTCCTGTAATTTAAAAGGATCTATCCAATAATCATCCCCATCACAAAGTGCAATGTATTTTCCTTTAGAATTAAAAAGATTGTAAATAAAATTAAAACGTCCAGAAAATGCACCATTAATTTTTATGTTATTTTCTCTATGATGTAAAAACAACTTAATTTTATCAGGGTACTTTTTTGCATATTCTATACAAATTTCTCTGGCACCATCAGTTGAAGCATCTTCACCTAATAAAATTTCAAATGAAAATGTGGTTTTTTGCATTAAAATCCCCTCTAAACAATCTTTGATGTAGCTGGCGTGTTGGTATGTTCCCACACATACAGAAACCAAAGGAGATTCTTTAACTGAATTTGCATATTCAATAACTGGTTGTTTTTGATATTTTAATTTAAAATCTTCTAGATTCATTACTTTACCTAAATAACATTATATCCGTTTAAAAATTTCATTTAATTCTTTGCTTTCAAATTAATTTTAATTGATATATAGTTCCAGACCTGATTTTATTAAATCCTTATCAATCTCATTTATTATTTGAATTGGCAAATGATTTTTCCATTTATCATCTTTTTGATTTTTTCTATATACGGAATAAGCCTCATGCGATAAATCTATATTTTGACCTTTCTTCAAAAAATTAATAGTCTGACTATCAATACTTATATTGCAAAACGAAAAAAGATTTCGTACTTCATTTTCAGTATCATTCAATAGAGTTTTATAATTAAGAATGTAAAATCTTTTTGGATATTTATTTTTTAATTCTAAAAAGTTCAAGGCAGTTTCTTTCCATTTATTATACCCATAAAATTCTTCAGGAGCCTTTAAATTTTTTAAATTAGCATCTTTCCATTCTGTAAATATATCCCATTCCTTATTATTAAATTCTTTAGGGGCATTCATCCAAGAGGAGATAACACTTTTTGGATTTCTAATTATTCCTACAACCTTAACATCTTTATCATTACTTAACATGTTTGGTAAAATGTGATGATATCTAGCTTCCTTATATACAATATGTGTTTGTAGTCCTTTATCAAAATCAGGAATTAATCCATTATTCTTCCCTTCCTTTTGAGTTATATAATCATCGTTACTTTTTGAAATCGATTCAAAAAAATCATCAATTTCATTACCAGAAGACTCTTCGTTTAAAAACGATTTAAAAGCAAAAGAAAAAAGTGGTTGATTTCTATATACTACATTTTTTGAGGAATCAAAAATAGACCCAATCCAACTAGTTCCGGACCTAGGAACACCATGTATTGCTACTTTAAATGATTTCATTTTTTTCTATTAAAATATCAAAGCAATGATCTGAATTAATTTGATAATCTGGTTGATTTATTATTTTAAATTCTGTGTGTGGAAAACAATTATTCATTGCTAGAAAAAACTCCTTTTGGAACCAATAGCCAATTTTTGGTCTTCGTTCTTTCAATCTATTAAAATAATCTTTGCAATATATGGGTTTATTTATATAATCCCATTTTTTATCAAGATCAGGAATGTCACCAATTAATATTTTTCCACCTAATTTTAAAGATTCAATACTTTTTTCTATTAATAAGAAAGCATCTCGTTCATTAAAATGTTGGAGTGAAAAGTAAATTATAATTGCGTTATACATTTCTATATCTAATTTAACCGTATTTACATCACCTAGTTTTGTTTTTAAATTTTCATTTTTATATTGTTTTGATAACTGATTTAAAAGTGTCTTCGAATAATCAATACCATATGCATTACGACAGGATTTAGATAATTCACCAATAATTACACCATTACCACAGCACAATTCAAGAACATTTGAGTTTTTATCAATAGAAAGAATTTCTGTTAAATATGAAAGAGTTTTAGTCCAAATCTTATTTTCAACTCTCTTTCCATTCTTTGTACGAGCAATATTTACTTGTAAATCATCCGTAGCATTAACAATTTTATCATTATTAAAATTTAATTTCCAATATTCTTCTGATGAGCTTTCCTTACTTTTCATAAAACTCTTTTATTTTTTCTGTTAAATTAAAAAGATCAGATTTTGTTATGTCTTGATGAACAGGTAAATTTAATATCGAATCAGAAATTGCTTTCATAGATTTAAATTCTTTTTTATTCAAAGGAGAAATTAACCTATAATATAATGCAATTACGGTCATGTTATTATCTAATAACCAAAAATACAGCTTTTCCCTTAAACCATTTTCAACAATTATTGGGTAGCTATTAGGTATATCTTCACTCCCGATTTTTTTTAAAGATCTTAAACATGGTATTCCAACTAATAAATTTTCCAAATAAATAAAATTTTCAATACGCTTTTTAGCAATTGCTATTGAATCATATTTGCTAATTTTAAATGAAATATTTGATTTCAATTTAATTGTTGAAACATTGGGTCTTTTTAGGTTTAAATTATTTTGGATAAATGCCCCTCCATCATTTAATGGAAAATTTTTATGCAAAGAATAAAATATAAAATCACTATTTAATCCAACTTTAGAAAAATCATATAAATTATAATTGTACAAATGAGCGCAATCCTCAACAGTAATGACATTGTATTGTTTACACAAATTTATTATACTGTTAACATTTTTCAGTTTAAATCCAAAGTAATGAACAAGTAATATTAAATCATATTCTTGTTTTTCAAGTTGCCTTTTAATTTCGCTAATCGAAAGAGATAAATCATCATTTAATAAATAAAAATCATAATCAACACCTATTTTAACTACAGGATCAAATATTCCAGATCCTTCTCTTTCTGTAATACCAATATATGATGGTAACAATATTTTAGAATTAGGATTAAGATTTCTCAATATAATTTCCCATCCTTCTCTTGCTGAATTTGTAAAATGTATATCTCTAGATAAATTTTCAATTATCTCTGCTTTTTTACTTATCATCTAGTCTATTATTTTAAATTTATCCATCATAGAAATAACTTCATTTTTTGAACAAAACATCAATAAGTCAATAATTGATAAAAAAGGAACAAAATTATTTGAGAATTGATTGTACTCAATTTCAGTAGATCTTAAAAACTTAATTTCAATATTTTCGTTTTTATACTTACTTCTATCAAAAAAAGAAAGCCCACCCTCTGGATTGTAATATGTATCAGCCTTTAATGCTTTACAAATGTTTAAAGCCCATTCATCTGGAGCATTCGCAGATTCTATTTCGACCTTCATTTCAGACCAAATTTTAATTGGAGTAGTTATATTTAAATAGTCGCATATAGTCTTTAATGCATAATAATTAAGTTTTACTATTGACTCAGTCTTAAATTCAAAACTATAATTTAACAAGGTTGTAACTTCATTATAATATGGTGCTTTTTTTTTATAATGTGTTATTTGAGCTAATATTTTTTCTTCCCAATTAATACTATTATTAATTTTAATATCTAAAATTGCAGTGCTTCTTTCATGTTTAACCAATGGCACTTTAATATATATTGAATCACCATTTATTTTTAAAATGTTATTTCTTTCAATCCATCCATGTCTAATAAATTGCGGTGTATCAAACAATATAAATTCATCTACGGCATTAATTAACTGAAAATAGCCTATATAAGGCATAAAATATGGTTGCATAATTGCTACTTTCATATTAAATATTGGTGTTTATAATATCAATTATTTTTTTTAATTCATCTAAATTAAGATCTGGAAATAAAGGTAAACACAACACTCTAGCTGCTATACTTTCAGAAACCGGCATTTTTTGTTTACCTGCATAATTTAAGGTATTTAAGGAAGGGTAAAAATAACGTCTTGGAAATATTTGAGACTCGTTTAATGTTTTTTGCACTTTTAATAAAACTTCCTCAGTTTCAAACAACACTGGATAGTAACTATAATTCCAGTCTGAATTTTCCCTCAATTTCATTGTTTTTAAATTAGAAAAATCAAGGTTTTTATTATAATACGCCACCACTTTTTTTCTACCTTCTGAAATTTGTTTCATGTATGGTAATACAGCCAAACCCATAGCTGCTTGTAACTCGGAAAGTTTCCCATTAATTCCCAGTCCATAAAATTCGGTAGCACTTTTATGTCCAAAATTATGGCTGAAATACAATTGATCAAAGAGTGCTTTATTGTTACAAAATAAGGCACCGCCTTCACCGGTATGAAATATTTTAGTAGCATGAAAACTACAGGTACTTACATCTCCATAATTAAATAATGAATTTCCCTTATAGGTTACTCCAAAAGAATGTGCAGCATCGTAAATTACTTTTAACTGGTGTTTGTTGGCAATGGCTTCAATGGCTTCTACATGGCAAGGGTTTCCAAAAACATGTGTAGCTAAAATGGCCGTGGTTTTTGGGGTGATAGCGTCTTCAATCTTCGTTTCATCAATAGTTAAATATTCTGGATGAATATCTACAAAAACCGGAGTGCAATTTTCCCAAACAATGACTGATGTTGAGGCTACATAACTAAATGGAGTGGTTATTATTTCCCCTCTATTTCCTAAAACCTTTAATGCTATTTGTAATGGTATGGTGCCATTATTCATACAAACTACATGCTTAACACCTAAATACCCTTTTAAATCATCTTCTAACTCACGTACTAGCTCGCCTCGGTTTGTTAGCCATTGGTTTTTCCAAATACGCTGCAATTGTAACTGATATTCCTCTATAGGCGGAAAAAAGGCTTTGGTTACATTAATCATCTTTTTCTAATTATATTTTTTAATTCTGTTAACGAATTCATTTTAAATAGGGCCGCTAAAAGTAAGTAAATTCCTCCGCCTAACAAACCTCCAATAAGCAAACGAATGGCATCATAGTTTATTTTATCCTTAAAAAAAAGCTCCTCAAAATATACAAATGCGCTTGCAATAAAAGCCATAAAAATAATAGGTAATAAATCTTTAGTTTGTTCCAAGGCAGGATAGTTTAAATACTTTCCTGAATAATGAGTATTGATTAAAAACCCAACAACTGATGTAAATACTGCGCCATACAACAAACCATAAATACCAAATTGAAAGGAAACAACAACTACTAATACTATCATTATTTTTTTAACAATTTCTAATTTTAAAAACAAATCGCTTCGCCCTTTTACATTTAAAATAGTTAAATTGTAAGCATGTATAGGGTACAAAATACCGTTCCAACACAGTATTTGAAAATAAGGCACAGCAGGTAACCACTTTTCTGTAAATAAGAAACGAAATAAAGGTTCTGCTAGCGCAGCCATTATTAGCAAAACAGGAGCAACAAGAAAAATTACCATTTGCATAATTCTTTTATATACACTTTTTAAACGGACTGTATCATCCTTGATTTCAGCAAATAAGGGAAAGGTAACCTTATTTAAAACTGCTGAAATATTAGTAACAGGCAATTGCTTTAAACTATTGGCTCTATTATAAAAACCTACTTGTGCTGGGGCAAAAAACTTACCAATAATAATGGTATAAGCATTTACAAAAACAACATCTAACAACCCAGATAATGTTAATTTATAGCCATACTTAAAATGGTGTTTAAATTTATATTTATTAAATACCCAACTAGGTTTCCATTTAGAATAAAACCATAATTGCAAGGTACTGGCAATCGCTTGTATTATTGCCATATACACCAAACTCCAAACTCCATAGCCTAAATAGGCCATTATAATACCAACCAACCCACCAATAATGGTTGAAGGAAGATATATTTGCATTTGAGTTTTAAAATCCATAAGCTTGGTCAATCTTGTATTTTGAATCATTGCAAAAGCATTGATAATAAAAATAATGCCATACCACCTAATAATAGAAATCAAAATTTCTTGATTGTAAAAATCAGCTATCAGGGGCGCTGTTGCAAATAGCAACACATACATTGCAACACTTCCAATTAAATTGTAATAAAACACTGTAGAATAATCTTCCTGCGTTGGATTTTCGGTCCTTATTAGAGAGGAACCCAACCCAGCATCCATTAATGAGGCTCCTATGCCCATAAATATACCAATCATAGCAATGAGCCCAAATTCTTCTGGCAATAACAAACGTGCCAAAACAATAGACACTATAAAGCCAATACCTTGTTTTCCGAATTGCTGAAGTCCAGACCAAAATATCCCTGATAAAGCTTTTTGTTTTAATTGGCTCAAATTATTGTTATTGTTGTTTTATTTTTTTGTTTGTTAATAGTCATACTACTCACATATAATCTTCAGGTTATCTCAAGCTCTTAAAATCAATTACCTCTTCTACCGTTCTAGTAATCACAATAAAGGCTAACACCTCGACAGGCTCAGTGTGACAATGTGTTCATCAGTCAGTCTGAACTTGTCGAAGACTTTTTATATTCCCTTTCTCCGCTGATCACTGCACACGAACTGCCACTACACAATCATTCCAGCTGCTACAGTTTCATTGGTAGCATCATCAATTAATATAATACTTCCTGTGGTTCTATTTGTTCTATAAGAATCAATCATTAATGGCTTAGTGGTTCTTATTTTTACCCTACAAATAGCATTCATTGTTAATTCTTTATCCACTTTATCGCGCTCATAGGTATCAATATTTACTTTATAAACTACCTCCTTTATCATTGCTTTTTGCTCATTTGAGGTATGTTGTATTTTATATTTGGCTCTTGGTTTTGCTGGTAAATTATTAAACCAACATAGCATTAGATCAATATCCTGAGAAACTTCTGGCATATTATTTTTTTTAGCAATTAAATCTCCTCTACTTACATCAATATCATCTTCTAAAGTTATGACTACCGACATTGGTGCGAAAGCTTCCTGCACATTACCTGAGAATGTATCAATAGATTTAATTACAGATGTAAAACCAGATGGTAATACAACTATTTCTTGTCCTGGTTTAAAAATACCGCTTGCAATTCTACCAGCATACCCTCTATAATCTCTATGTGCTTCATTTTGTGGTCTAATAACAGTTTGCACAGGAAAACGACCATCTATTTTATTAATATCACTACTAATGTGTAAGGTTTCTAATACATGTAATAAAGGCGCTCCATGGTACCAATCCATATTTTGAGATTTATTAACCACATTGTCTCCATTTAAAGCGCTAATTGGAATGTAACGCACATCTTTTATCAACATTTTTGAAGCTATTTCTTCATAATCTGCCATAATCTCATTAAAACGTGCTTCTTTATAATCCACTAAATCCATTTTATTTATACACACAATAATATGTGGAATTTGTAATAACGATGCAATAAACGAATGCCGTTTAGTTTGTTCAATTACTCCATGTCTGGCATCAATTAAAATAATTGCCGCATTTGCAGTGGATGCACCTGTAACCATATTTCTTGTATATTGTATATGACCAGGTGTATCTGCAATTATAAATTTTCGTTTAGGTGTTGTAAAATATCTGTAGGCTACATCAATGGTAATTCCTTGTTCTCTTTCATCTCGTAACCCGTCCGTAAACAATGCCAAATCAACGCCCTCATGACCTCTGCGTTTACTCGTCGTTTCTATAGCATCTAATTGGTCTTCAAAAATTGATTTTGAATCGTACAACAAACGGCCTATTAAGGTGCTTTTTCCATCATCTACACTACCTGCGGTTGTAAATCTTAATAATTGATTTTTATCTATTGTCATTTTTAGTCTTTAAAATTTAATTTCACACTTCGACAGGCTCAGTGTGACATTCAAAAGGTGTGTGCTATATTAAAAATACCCTTGTCTTTTTCTGTCTTCCATAGAGCTTTCAGATCTTTTATCATCTGTTCTGTTTCCCCTTTCTGTTTTTCTCATTGCTGCAACTTCCAGTGCTATTTTCTCAACTGTATCCGCATCAGATTCTATACCACCTGTAATTGTAATATCTCCCAAAGTTCTAAATCGAACTTTTTTTAGTTCAATTTTATCATGTTCATCTAAAATGAGGTATTCTGAATTCGGAATCCAAGAATCGTTTTTCCAAACTACTTCTCTTTCATGTGCAAAATATAATGATGGAATTTTAATATTTTCTTTTGCTATATAATTCCAAACATCCATTTCTGTCCAATTACTTATAGGAAAAACTCTAAAATGTTCACCTTGAAAATGATTTCCATTAAAAATATTCCATAATTCCGGACGCTGATTTTTTGGGTCCCATTGTCCAAACTCATCTCTATGTGAAAAAAAACGTTCTTTTGCTCTTGATTTTTCCTCATCACGCCTTCCACCTCCAATGGCGCAATCTACTTTGTTGTGTTCAATTGCATCTAGCAGCGTTGTTATTTGCAATTCATTTCTAGTTGCATTTTTACCTCGTTCTTCTGAAACTCTCCCATCATCAATAGCCTGTTGTACCGAACCAACAATTAAATTTGCCCCATATTCATTCACTAAATCATCTCTAAACTTAATTGTTTCAGAAAAATTATGCCCAGTATCTACATGCATTAACGAAAATGGAATTTTAGCCGGATAGAATGCTTTTTTTGCTAAATGAGCTACTACAATTGAATCTTTTCCTCCCGAAAATAATATTACAGGGTTTTGAAACTGCGCCCAAACCTCTCGTAATACAAAAATGGCTTCGCTTTCTAATTCTTCTAAATAACTTAAATAATACTTACTCATTTATTGTTAATTTCTTTTTTATATGATTCGCTATTTTAGCTATAGCATCCTCTATACCTTCACTTTCTGTTTTTATTTCAATATCTGCATTTTCGGGCACTTCATAAGGAGCGTTGATTCCTGTAAAATTTGGAATTTCACCACTTCTTGCTTTTTTATACAATCCTTTTACATCACGTCTTTCACACTCTTCAAGAGATGTATTTACAAAAACTTCCACAAAGTTTGAAGAACCAACCATTCTTTTCACTTCTTGTCTATCTTTTTGATAAGGTGAAATAAAAGCTCCAATAACTACACAACCAGCATCAATAAAAAGCTTGGATATTTCTCCAATTCTTCTAATATTCTCTGAACGATCTTCTGGACTAAATGTTAAATTTTGATTGATGCCATGCCTAATATTATCCCCATCTAACACATAGGTTCTAATTCCTTGCTGATGTAAATGTTCTTCCAGTCCATTTGCTATGGTAGATTTTCCTGAACCAGACAAACCAGTAACCCAAATTAAAAAAGAATTATGCCCATTTAACTGTTGCCTCTCTTTTCTGGTTACTTTAAAATGATGTTTTTTTATATTTGTGTCACTCATTTTTTAAATACAATTTTATACCATGCTCTTTCATGTAAATAATACAATATCATTTTCAGAAAATATTCCCAACCACCAACTGCAAGGCCAATCATAGGATTACCAGATATTATCCATGCTAAAATAATAGTGGTAAAAGTAGCCAACAACCTCCATGAAATGGTTTTAAAATATGTTTCTTTTTAGAATTTTCAATCATAATTACAAACAAACCAAGGGTTTAACAAATTTTCTTTATTATAACTCAATTCTTTTTTTGTATCAAGTGCCATTACTTTAATTCCAATCGCATTACAAATTGCTTGCCCTGCTGCGGTATCCCACTCCATTGTGGGTGCAAATCTTGGGTATACATCCGCCAAATCTTCGGCTATGATACAAAACTTTAAAGAACTTCCTTTTGATATAATTTTCAATTCTTTTTTATTATCAGATTTAAGCTTTTCCATAAAAGCAAGGGTTTCATCACTCATATGTGAACGACTGCCAACCAATCTTATTATTTTTTTAGAAGTATCATGCTTTTTTAGCGGAGTGCTTTTAGTAATTATTTCATTTAAACTCCAGGAACTATCTTCTACTAAAACTTTAAACGTAGTTTTATCTGGGACATTTCCAACATATAATTCTTTTGTTACAGGTACATATATTACTCCTAAAACAGGTTTACCATTATTTACCAATGCAATATTTACTGTGAATTCGCCATTTCTTTTGATAAATTCTTTAGTCCCATCTAAAGGATCTACAATCCAACACAACTTCCAGTTTTTTCTTTCTGAATATTCTAATTGTTTATTTTCTTCACTAATAATAGGAATTTCTGTTGGTATTAAATATGAATTAATAATATCATTTGCTTTTTTATCTGCTTCCGTTAGTGGTGAATTATCTTCTTTTATTTCATAATCAAACTCTGAATTGTAAACATCCATTATTTTTTTACCAGCTTCAATTGAAGCTCTAATTGCAATTTCTAAATTATTCTCTAACATTTAAATCTATCTATTAAACGGATGCTTCGCCAACGGTTTTTTTACAAAAGGATGAAAATCTCCTTTAGCTCCAATTGGTTCTGCATGACGAATTTCATGTACTATTTCTATTGCCTGGCGTGGAGCTTCTAATCCATAACCATTTCCTTTTAAAATTTCCTGATAAGAAACCGTATGTAAATCGGTAAAACCTCCACTAAATTCTAATTCTTCACCTTCAATAGTAATAGAGCGATAGGTTGTTTGTCCTTTTGCTTTTATTTCTTCAGGAAGCACGTCGTAATTAATTGATAAAAACCAACGTACTCTGGCTCTTTCAAATTCTAAATAACCTGCCGAACGATCGTGGGTATTTACATGAACTACATTTTGTTTTAAATCACCAAAAATCCAGGAGAGCATATCAAAAAAATGCACTCCAATATTACTTGCAATTCCACCAGATTTTGAAACATCACCTTTCCAAGATGTATAGTACCAATGCCCTCTTGATGTTAAATAGGTTAAATCAACATCATACATTTTATCTTTCGGTCCGTTTGCAATTTTTTCTTTAAGAGCAATAATACTTGGATGCACTCTTAATTGTAAAATATTATAAACTTTTTTTCCTGTTTCTTTTTCAATTTGAGCCAAAGCATCAATATTCCAAGGGTTCAACACCAAAGGTTTTTCACAAATAGCATCTGCACCTTGTCTTAGTGCAAAACGAATATGTGCATCGTGTAAATAATTTGGAGTACAAATACTTACATAATCCAACTTTTTACATTGTTCATATTTTAATTTAGAAATATGACGATCAAAACGCTCAAATTCAGTAAAAAAATCTGCATTTGGAAAAAAACTATCTATAATACCAACACTGTCAAATTTATCTAAAGCAGCCACCAAATTATTATTGGTTTCTTTTATGGCTTTCATATGTCGTGGTGCTATATAACCACTTGCACCTATTAATGCGAAATTTTTCATTGTTTTATTTGTTTAAACTAAAACGAAGACGATAACTAAGACTTTCTCTTTTTTACTAAAACTATTTCATATAGGAATACTTTATTAATTAGCCCTCCAAGTAATTATTTTCAGTTTTAATCCAAGTCCTTAGTTCATTGTTTTAGTTTTAGTTTTAGTTCTTAGTCTTAGTTCTTAGTCTTAGTTCTTAGTCTTAGTCTTAGTCTTAGTTTTTAGTCTTAGTTTTAGTTTTTACCAATCTGATAATACTCAAATCCTTTTTCCTCCAAGTTAAAAATATTATACTGATTTCTACCATCAAAAATAACTGGCGCTTTTAACTTCTCTTTTATTTCTTCAAAGTCCGGTGATCTAAATTCTTTCCATTCTGTTAATAATAACATCGCATCTGCATTGTTTAGTGCCTCGTATTTAGAATTAACATAGGTAATGTTTTCAACATCCTTTAAATAACAAACTTTTGCTTCTTCCATTGCTTTTGGATCGTATGCCTGAATTTTAGCGCCTCTTTTTACCAATTCATTAATTATATAAATTGCTGGGGCTTCTCGCATATCATCTGTTCCCGGTTTAAAAGCCAGCCCCCAAATACCAAATGTTTTACCTGTTAAATCTTCGCCGAATTTCGCTACTATTTTATGTGCAATTACTAATTTTTGCGCATCGTTTACTTCCTCAACGGAGGTTATTAATTTTGCATTGTAATTGTAATCTTCTGCTATTTTCTTTAGCGCTTTTACATCTTTAGGAAAACAAGAACCCCCATAACCACAGCCTGGATAAATAAATCCGTACCCTATTCTGGAATCTGATCCTATTCCAATTCTCACCTGATTAGCATCTGCACCAACTTTTTCACAAATATTGGCAATCTCATTCATAAATGAAATTTTAGTTGCTAGCATTGCATTTGCTGCATATTTTGTCATCTCAGCAGAACGAATATCCATTTCAATAAAACGCTCGCGCGACATACAAAATGGGGTGTATAACTGCTTCATTTTCTCAAGAGCAAAATCACTTTCAGCTCCAATTACAACCCTGTCAGGTTTCATAAAATCGTTAATGGCAGCACCTTCTTTTAAAAATTCCGGATTTGAAACCATATCAAATTCAATTGCAACACCTCTTTTATCTAATTCTTTTTGAATTGTTGCTTTTACTTTATCAGCTGTTCCTACTGGCACTGTAGATTTATCAACAATTACCAACCTTTTTTGCATTGATTTCCCAATACTTGCAGCCACATCTAACACATATTGCAAGTCTGCTGAACCATCATCGCCCATTGGAGTTCCAACGGCAATAAAAACAATTTCAGAAACATTTAATGCATCCTTTAAATTGGTGGTAAACTGCAAAGTTCCACGTTCCACATTTTTTATTACTAAAGGCTCTAAACCGGGCTCAAAAATTGGTAAAATACCTTTCTTAAGATTTTCAATTTTCTCAATATTGTTATCAACACAAATAACTTTATTTCCCATTTCGGCAAAACAAGTTCCTGATACTAATCCAACATATCCGGTTCCTATAACTACTATTTTCATGTTACTTTATTATATAATACTAAAACGATGACATTGACGAAGACTTTCTTATTTCTATTAAACTAAAACGATGACTATAACGAAGACTTTTTTTATTTAATTTTTTGTCTTAGTTTTTAGCTTCTAGTCTTAGTTCTTCTTCACCAAACTATTTCTGAATGCACTTATTCTTTTTTGTAAACTTATTATTTCTATTAATATTTTTCTGAATTATCTTTTTCAATATATCTTCTATTTTCGGCTATTCTTAATTGTGTTTCTAATTCATAGGCAGATCCTAAACTTATTTCTAAAAATCTACCGAAATCCTTTTCAGAATTTCTAGAAGCTCATTCAGCTATATTTGAAGGAATTGAAACCGCAGAACGTGTTATTTGCGAAATCAGTGCAAATCTCTCATCTTTTGGAAAATCACCTACAATGTCATAAATTAAATTTACTAATGTCATAGCATCAATCCAAACATCATACTCTCTAAAATTCCTCATAGCTTTTTTTATATTTTACTAAAACCGCATTCTAATAATTCAAAGTCTTAGTTTTTGTCTTAGTTTTTGTCTTAGTTCTTAATCTTAGTCTTAGTTCTTAGTCTTAGTTCTTACAATTTCCCTTGCACTTTACAATTTAAAAATCCTTTTACATCATAAATCACTCCTTTTGGGTTCAAATGTTTTATAAAATCTATTTCCAAAAATTCTTTATGTGAAACTGCTAACACAATAGCATCATATTTATTTTGAGGCATATTTCTTAAAGTTTCTAAATTATATTCCCTTTTTACTTCTGAAGTATTTGCCCAGGGATCGAAAATGGTAACTTCAGTTCCAAATTCTTTTAAATTTTCAATAACATCCACCACCTTGGTATTTCTTACATCCGGACAATTTTCTTTAAAAGTAATTCCCAACACTAAAACCCGTGCGTTTTTAACTTTTATATCTTGCTGAACCAATAACTTTACAACTTCAGAAGCTACATAATTTCCCATACTATCATTCATTCTTCTTCCGGCTAGAATAATTTCTGGGTGATAACCTACTTCCTGCGCTTTTTGGGCTAAATAATAGGGATCAACACCTATACAATGTCCACCAACCAACCCTGGCTTAAATGGTAAAAAGTTCCATTTTGTACCTGCTGCTTCCAATACCGCTTGTGTATCAATATTTAATAAATTGAATATTTTTGCCAATTCGTTTACAAAAGCAATGTTAATATCACGTTGTGAATTTTCGATAACTTTTGCTGCTTCTGCAACTTTAATAGATGGAGCTAAATGCGTACCTGCAGTAATTACTGAAGCATATAAATCATTTACTTTTTCGCCAATTTCAAGTGTTGAACCTGAGGTTACTTTTAATATTTTCTCTACTGTATGTTCTTTATCTCCTGGGTTAATTCGTTCTGGTGAATACCCTGCAAAAAAATCTTTATTATATTTTAATCTCGAAGCCTTTTCCAAAATTGGAATACAAACTTCTTCCGTTGCGCCAGGATATACTGTGGATTCGTATATAACAATGTCATTTTTCTTTAAAACACTTCCAACAGATTCACTGGATTTAACAAGTGGAGTTAAATCTGGTTTGTTATTTTTATCAACCGGGGTTGGAACTGTAATAATATAGTAATTACAATTTCTTATTTCTTCTAATAAGGTAGTACAAAATAATCCCTTTTCAGCATTTGGTGCATCTATCAAGACATTTTCTAATACCTCATTTTCAACTTCTAAGGTACTATCAATTCCTTTTTTAAGTTCTTCAACTCGCTGTTGATTAATATCAAAACCTATAACATTATATTTAGTAGCAAATAGTCTGGCTAAAGGTAAACCTACATACCCCAATCCAACTATTGCTATTTTAATTTTATCTTTCATCAATAAATAATTATAAATTATCCCAATACCAATTTACAGCAGCCTCAAGACCCTGTTCAATTGAAAATTCCGGATTGTAACCTAATAATTTTTTTGCTTTTTCTATTGAAGCTAATGAGTGGGGAATATCTCCAACTCTGGTTGGTCCATATTTAATTTTCACATTGGCTATTCTTTCATCAAAATTAGATAATTTAAGTCGTAACGTTGACACCAATTCATTTAAAGTTGTTCTTTCGCCAAAAGCAACATTGTAAACCTGATTTACAGCATTTTTATTTGTGGTACTTATAGCCAATAAATTCATTTGAATTACATTATCTATATACGTAAAATCTCTTGAAAATTCACCATCACCATTTATAACGGGAGATTCATATTTCATAAACTGCATTACAAATTTGGGAATAACCGCAGCATAAGCTCCATTTGGATCCTGTTTTCTTCCAAATACATTGAAATATCTTAAACCAATAGTATCTAATCCATATGTTCTTTGAAAAATATCTGCATACAATTCATTTACATATTTAGTAATTGCATATGGAGATAATGGCTTTCCAATTACATCTTCTACTTTTGGAAGTCCCTCTGAATCTCCATAAGTTGATGAGCTTGCAGCATATATAAACCTTTTAACCTTAGCATCTCTAGCCGCTACCAGCATATTTAAAAACCCAGAATTATTTACATCGTTCGTTGTAATTGGATCTTCAATGGAGCGAGGAACAGAACCTAATGCTGCCTGATGCAACACAAATTCTACACCATCACAGGCATTTTTACAATTATTAAGTATTCTAATATCGCCTTCCAATAGTTGAAATTTTGGATGCTTTAA
Organism: Lutibacter flavus; assembly: GCF_900188355.1. Classification (GTDB taxonomy): domain Bacteria; phylum Bacteroidota; class Bacteroidia; order Flavobacteriales; family Flavobacteriaceae; genus Lutibacter; species Lutibacter flavus. Next base: position 259,228 of record NZ_FZNX01000005.1, on the reverse strand, counting down.
TAAATGTTGAATATTCTCTCTTTTACCTGTTGCAAAATTATCCAAACAAACTACAGTGTTATCCAATTCCAACAATGATTCACATAAATTAGAACCAATAAAACCTGCACCACCTGTTACTAAAATTTTACTGTTTTTTATAAACTCACCCTTCATTATTCAATTCTTTAATCACAAAAGTTAACTAATTAAGTTATTATTTAACCTTTATACTTTTTAATATACCACTCAACTGTTTTTAAGATTCCAGTCTCAAAATTTTCTGCTGCTTGCCATCCCAATTCATTTTCAATTTTACTGGCATCTATTGCATACCTATAATCATGTCCTGCTCTATCTTCAACATAGGTGATTTGATCTTTGTAGCTCTCTTCTTTTGGAACTAGTGTATCTAACAATTCACATATTTTATTGGCAATGTAATTATTATCCCGTTCATTTTTACCACCAATATTATACACTTCTCCACCTTTACCATTATGAAATGCTAAATCAATTCCCAAACAATGATCCGTTACGTACAACCAATCTCTAATATTTTTTCCATCTCCATAAATTGGAATTGCCTCACCTGCCAATGCTTTTCTAATTACTGTTGGAATTAGCTTTTCATCATGTTGATTTGGACCGTAATTATTAGAACAATTTGTAATTACCGTGTTCATTCCATAGGTATGAAAATAACTACGAACAATTAAATCGCTACTTGCTTTAGAAGCGCTGTATGGCGAATTAGGTGCATACGGTGTCGTTTCTGTAAACAATCCTGTTTCTCCTAAAGTTCCATAGACCTCATCTGTAGACACATGTAAAAATCGAGAATTTTCAAAACCAGATTTAAAAACAAAAGGTTTTTCCATCCAATATTTATAAGCAACATCTATTAAAGTAAACGTACCTTTTACATTGGTTTCTATAAAAATACCTGGTCCACTTATTGAATTATCAACGTGCGATTCTGCTGCTAAATGAATAACCCCATGAACAATATAATGTTGAAAAACTCGCTCCATTAAATCTCTATCGCAAATATCACCATTTACAAAAGTGAAATTTTTAGAATTTTTCACTGAATCCAAATTTTCAACATCCCCTGCATACGTTAGAGAATCCACAACAACAATTTTATAATCTGGATATTTATCAACTAGATATTCAACTAAGTTAGAGCCAATAAATCCAGCTCCGCCGGTTACTAATATAGAATTCATATTTCTTCTGTTTTAATTAAACATCGTTTCAAAGATTCTTTCCAATTTAGAATCTCAATTTTAAACGTCTTTTTTATTTTTTCAGTATTTAATAAACTGTATTTTGGTCTTAATGCTTTTGATTTAAATTCCTTTGATGAAATTGGTGCTATTTTACAATTAGCATCAGAATTTTTTAATATTTCCTGAGCAAATTCAAACCAACTACATTTTCCTTCATTTGCAAAATGATAAATTTCAATTCCTTTATTTTTAATTGCCGGAATAATTTGTAAAATTACCTTGGCTAAATCATCTGCATTTGTTGGAGAGCCAATTTGATCGGAAACAACCGAAATCACTTCCTTTTCTTTAAACAATTTTAACATTGTTTTTACAAAATTGTGTCCGTACAAAGAGTACAACCATGAGGTTCGTATTATAATAGAATTCTCTGGGTTTATTGCTATTAAAGCTTCTTCTCCTTTTAATTTAGTAAATCCATAGTTGTTTTTAGGATTTGTTTTATCATTTTCCACATAAGGGATTTCAGAACTGCCATCAAAAACATAATCTGTGGAAATATGAATTAGTTTTATACCATTCTTTTTTGCAACAAATCCTAAATTCTCAACCGCTAAATAATTTATTTCATTCGCCAAATCAAGTTCATCTTCCGCTTTATCCACATTGGTATATGCTGCACAATTTATAATAACTTGAATTTTGTTTTTTAAAACAAATTCTTGAACTTCATCAAATTTTGAAATGTCTAATTCTTTTTTATCTGTAAAAATCAAATGATAACTTGAATACTCATTTTCCAATTCTTTTATGGCGTTACCTAGTTGTCCGTTTGAACCTGTGACTAAAATATTAATCATTCATTTTAAAATTTGGTTCAAACAAATCAGCATTTTTAAAAGTTGGCTGTATTTTATCTTTTTCAGAAATAATTAATTCGTTCAAAGGATAATGCCAATCAATATTTAAATTTTTATCATTATATATAATTCCTCTTTCCGATTCTTTATTGTAATAATTATCCACTTTATAACAAAATATAGTGTCATCAGTTAAAGTCAGGTAACCGTGAGCAAAACCCTGAGGAACAAAAAGTTGGTATTTATTCTCTTCACTTAGCTCAACCACCACCGATTTTCCAAATGTTGCTGATTCTTTTCTAATATCAACAACCACATCTAAAACCTTACCTTTTATAACTCTAACCAATTTAGATTGTGCATATGGTGGCAATTGATAATGCAGACCTCTCAAAACACCTTTTGATGACTTTGCCTCATTATCCTGACAAAAATTTACTGAATAACCCACATTTTTTTCGAAGCTTTCTTTTTTAAAAACTTCATAAAAATAACCACGTTCATCATTATAAATGGTTGGTTTGCATAGTACCACATCGGGTATTTCAGTTCTTATAAATTCCAAATTATTTTGAGTTTGCTATACGCAACAAATACTGCCCGTAACTATTATTTTTATATTCTTCTGCTAAAAAGAGCAATTGTTCCTTTTTAATATAACCTTTTTCAAATGCAATTTCTTCGATACAAGCAATTTTTAAACCTTGACGCTTTTCTATAGTTTGAATAAAATTTGAAGCTTCTAACAATGAATCTTCCGTACCAGTATCTAACCAGGCATAACCTCTTCCGAGAAGTTCCATCTTTAAATTATTTTGCTCTAAATACCTTTGATTAACCGTAGTTATTTCTAACTCACCACGCTTACTTGGCTTAATATTCTTTGCTATTTCAACAACGCTATTTGGATAAAAATACAACCCTACAACAGCATAATTACTTTTTGGATGTATTGGTTTTTCTTCAATACTTAAAACATTTTTGTTTTTATCAAATTCTGCAACTCCATATCTCTCTGGGTCTTGCACATAATAACCAAAAACCGAAGCCTTTTTTTGAATAGTTGCAGTATGAACGGCTTCACTTAAAAGCTTTTCTATACCAGCACCATAAAAAATATTATCACCTAGAATTAAACAAACATCATCATTTCCTATAAAATCTTCACCTAAAATAAACGCTTGGGCCAAACCTTCTGGTCTCGGCTGTTCTATATAAGAAAACTGCATTCCAATTGAATTTCCATCTCCTAATAATTTTTTGAAATTTGGCAAATCCTGAGGTGTTGAAATTATTAAAACCTCTGTTATTCCTGAAAGCATTAAAATTGAAAGCGGGTAATAAATCATTGGCTTATCATAGATAGCCAATAATTGTTTTGAAGTACCTTTTGTAATTGGATATAAACGTGTTCCAGACCCACCTGCCAATATAATTCCCTTCATAATATTATTTAAAATTCAACAACTAAGCAAAAATAACCAATTAATATTGATTACCAACCTCTTTTAAGGAAACTTAGATTGCACTTCAAACTAACATTATATGCATCTTCTAAAGAAATAAATATAGCTCATAAATAAGTAGTAATTTCAATTCTAAAAATAATTAAACTAAAATATTAATGGATAAAGCTCCATTCCGAAAATATTTGAAAAACAATATAAATGGCTCGAAATTCCACCTAAATGGTTGTTTTTCAACAATAAATGGTAATTTTATTTGGATTTTAATAAATTAATTTGTAGTTTTATCTCATATTAGTATTTAGTCGAATTAAGTCAACCCCAAATTCTATTATCATGAACTCTATTTCCCCACAAAATGTTTATGCCGAACAAGGTATTAATCAAACCGCATTAAAAGATTACAAAACTTATTTAAACCATTACAGTTTTCGAAATCTTCAACCTATGTCTTTTGAAGAATTTTTAGAAAATTATTGTAGCTAAACCAACAACCCCTCTTTTTTTAAGTAATACTTTCCATTAATAATTTTGTTTAAATTGAATTGAAAAAGCCTTTCAATTTTGAAAGGCTTTTTCAATTCAAAAATTAACAATTAAACAAAAATCTTGATAGTTCACCCGAACTATATCATTAAAATTGAACATAATAACTGATAAGAATCATTAATTATATTGATTATTCTCATAGTATTTCAAATATATAATTCCTTTTTTTGAAAGTTACAATTTCTCCCCTTACACTTCAATCCTAATTTTATCGTAGAATATTAATATTATAAAATGAGACAACTTAAAATTTCTAAACAGCTCACAAATAGAGAAGCTGCATCATTAGATAAATACCTACAGGAAATTGCAAAAGTTGACCTAATAAATCCTGAAACAGAAGTTAAGTTAGCGCAGCGAATAAAAAAAGGAGATCCAGTTGCTCTGGAAAAACTAACTAAAGCAAACTTACGCTTTGTTGTTTCAGTAGCGAAACAGTATCAAAATCAAGGATTAGCACTTACTGATTTAATAAATGAAGGAAATTTAGGTTTGATAAAAGCAGCAAAACGTTTTGATGAAACACGTGGTTTTAAGTTTATTTCATACGCAGTATGGTGGATACGACAATCAATTTTACAAGCCTTAGCAGAACAATCTCGCATAATTAGGCTACCTCTTAATAAAATTGGTTCAATTAATAAAATAAACAAAATGTATGCGTATTTGGAGCAAGAAAATGAAAGGCCTCCTTCGCTTGAAGAAATTTCAGAAAAATTAGATATGACTTTAAGTGAAATTAAAATATCTTTAAAAAATTCAGGAAGGCATTCATCTTTAGATGCTCCACTAATTAAAGGTGAAAATTCAAATCTTTATGATGTTTTAAATTTTGGGAAATTTCCAAATCCAGATAAAGAACTGTTACACGAATCGTTAAAAATTGATATCAAACGTGTTTTGAAAACCTTAAGACCTAGAGAGGCTGATGTTATTCAACTATGTTTTGGTTTGGGAAATACAGAAATCATGACTTTAGAAGAAATTGCGAAAAATCTTCATTTAACAAGAGAGCGTGTTCGACAAATAAAAGATAAATCTATAAGAAGGCTAAAAAGTTTATCCAGAAGTGAGATTTTAAAAATGTATTTATGAAAAAGAATACTACTAATTAAAAATGATTGAATTATGAAAGCTAAACATCTACTTAATATAAGCTATCCTTTATCAAAGCAATCCTATGATGCATTAAGAAAAGGATTGAAACTTGGAGAATTAAAATGGATTAACTTCCCAAAAGAATTAAAGGACGCATTTCATAATTTTGAGCAAGAAGAACGAGAAATTGATTTTGAAAAACGACTGCATAAAGAATCAACAAACGAATTTGATAGCTCTATTTAATCTCTAGATTCTTTAAAAAACGGAAATATAGTTTTATCAGTCATTTAAAATAAAGTTATAAACTTTTTTAAAATTCTTTCTATGTCTATTTAAAAAAATAAACAATTTAATTGTTTTATAACTGATAAACTCTTATCTTTAAGAAGCAATTTTTTTTTGTTATCCTCTCGGAATCTATCCAAGAGTGGTAACAAATTCCAGGAATACCATTACTAATAAATCCTTCCTTCAGTAGTGGTATTCTTTTGTTATATAAACATCAACTTTTCCTTTATTAGATATTAGAACAATATTTTAATGATTGAAAAAAAAAGTCGCTAACAATAACAGGATCTCACCAATCCAAATTCCTAGATAATGAAAAAAACAGGGTCTTGAATACCGCTCAGCAATTGCTAAATTTGCATTTCCAAAAAATAATTGTTATCTTAAACAATAATTAAAAACCGAAAACTTAAAAACTCCAGTCGGTTTCCCAAGCACAATTTCTGCAATAAGTTAAATTAATAATCGGTTGATTTATTAAATTATCATAAACTTGGCAGAATTATTTGAGGCAATAAAGCTTTACCTAATCAGAAATTAAATTGTGTGTTGGTTCTATTTATAGAAATTAAACTTAATAATATTTTATCATGAAAACACTAGATTTAAAAAAAATGAAATTACCCTTAACAAAAGAGAAGTTCAGAAAATTAAGAATGGCGATCCAGAGCGGACAAGTAAAATGGATGGACATGTCCAAGGATTTAATGTTTGCTTATCAAGACTTTTGGAAGTCTATTAGAGTCGAAAACTTGAATGAGAGAATCTAAAAAACAAACCACCTATAAATTACAAAGAAGGTGTTCTCTTATGGTTAAAAGTTAATAATCGTATTTTGGTTTAACGCATTGAAAGGTTATTCATAAAGTTTGATAAAATGTTTTATTAATAAATTTTCAAATGCGGATAAAAAAAAAGCATCTAATTATGAGATGCTTTTTTAGAATAGTTATAGTATTAATTTTTTTAAATTAATGAAATCAATAAAAGACCTACTTTTAATATAGCTCTTGTTTTTACAATTATTACCGCCTTCTAAGCCCAAAAAATGGTCTTAAAAATTTTATTCTTCTAATTATAAATTCATACAAAATATAACACCCTGCACCTGTAAATAAAACTATTAATATAAATTTATAAATGGTTGAAATATTAAGTGGCAGTATTAAATACGATCCTAAAAAAAGAAAAATCATATGAATTATATATATTGGATACACTGCTTCACTTAAATAACTTAATATTTTACTTTGATGGTTCAAATATCTATAACCAAACGCAAATACTGTAAACACCCAAAAACAAGACTCAACAGCCTTTAAATAATTTGGTGCATTTACCAACTCAAAATAAAACAATCGAACTGAAAATAGCAATGAGGCTACTATTATTAAAAACCATCTCCATTTAAGAACTGATTTCCAAAAATAAGCTTCACTATATATCAATAAAAAGCCAAATAAAAAGGCTAATAACCCTAAAACAAATCCGTGAGTTGTCATAGCATACAATTCAAAAGATTCCATCTTAACAACAAATGTTTCAATAACAAAAGTTCCTATTATTATTAAAAAACCCAACGGGCTTCCAAATAGCTTTTTTATTCTATTCCCTAATAAACTACCTTCAATTCTCTTTAAATAAAAGAACAATGGAGACAAAATTAGTACGTACATAAATATATTCCCTAAAAACCATAAATGACTTCTATTTAGCATATAAGACACATCCTGACTGTAATAATATTGCCAGATTAGAAAATGTATTGGGACAATAAAAATGATTCCAAATATGAATGGTAACAAAATTCTTCTTGCTCTTTCTGTTAATAGCTGTTTCCAATTTCTTTTTTTAATTGCAAAACAAACTCCCATTCCTGATACAAAAAACAACAAAGGAATTCTCCAAACATTTAGCATAGACATTGGTATCCATAAGGATTTTAAAGGTTGATCACTTTGAATAAACCCTATAAATACACCCCAAGGTTGAAAAACAATTGTTATATGATATATTAAAAGTAACCCAATTGCAATTACTCTTAACCAATCTATATCGTATCTTCTTATTGAATTAGACATCTTTAAATTTTATTATTTTAATAAATTAGCAACTAAAGGTCTTGTTTTTTCTAAATGCTCATAATCTAACTTTAAACCCATAGGACCTAAATCTTTATTTATTTGCTCATAAATAGGTTTAACATTTTCAAAAGGGGCCAAAACAGCTTCTAATGCTGTAGAACCATAATTGTTTTTTAAACTTTTATCAGCTCCCGCATTAATTAAAGCTTCCACAATTTCTGTACGACAAAAGAAAGCCGAAGTATGTAAAGCAGTTGAACCGTCACCACCTTTTAAATTTAAATTTGCACCTGCATTAATTAATGCTTTTGCAACATCTGTTTTTCCAAATGTTACTGCTGCAATAAGTGGTGTAGAACCATATTGATCCTTCATATTTAAATCTGTACCAGCATTTATATGTTGCTCTACAGTTTTAAGGTTTCCTAAAAAAGTTGCTGTAAAAATATCTTCTGCAGGAGCTTTCAACTCTGTTTTTGAAACCGAAGTTTCTACTTGTTCTTTCTCTGGTTTTTCGTTTTTTTCTTTACAAGAAACATTGATACATAATGCAGCTATTAATAGTGTTACTGTAACTGAATTTGTTAAATTAATTTTTAGTGTTTTCATTTTTTATTTGTTTTAAAGTTTAACTTTTTTCTATGGTGTAAATCTCCGTTAAACCCTGACGCAACACTAATCAATAAAAAAGCAGCTTATATAAATTTTAATGAAACCACTGTAAACTATGATGAATCGATATAAATTATGACGCAAGTGACAAAAAAAGTCTAAAAACAGTAGTTTTTAATGTAGCTTTTATACAATCAAAGATTCAACTTTAATAATTCGTATCTTTTCCAAAAAATGTCTAATTTCGGTTTAAATTTTAACGACAATGTCAGATTTGCAATCCACTGAAAATGATTTCCTAAATAAGCTTACACAAATCATAGAGGATAATATTTCAAATGAACAATTTGGAGTTTCAGAACTTGCAGCTAAAATTGGAATGAGTCGTTCTAATTTGCTTCGAAAAATTAAAAAACTGAACAACTTATCGGTTAGTCAATTTATAAGACAAGTGCGTTTAAAAAACGCGATGGATTTGTTAAAAGAGAATTCATTTACAGTTTCTGAAGTTTCATACAAAGTCGGTTTTGGAAGTACTTCTTATTTTATAAAATGCTTCAAAGATCAATATGGTTATCCGCCAGGCGAAGTTGGCACTAAAAATTTATCCGAAACTAATTCAATTCAAATAAAAAAACCGAATAAAAAAAGGACTGCTATCATTGTCACTTCCGCTATTTTTGTTTTTGTACTTTTTGCATTTTTATTTAACATTTTCAAACCCAATACTTCAAAAAAAACAACTACTAAAAAGTCTATTGCAGTGTTGCCTTTTAAAAACGATAGCAACGATTCTACCAATGTTTATTTTATAAATGGTGTTATGGAATCCATCCTTACCAATCTTCAAAAAATTGAAAACTTAAAAGTCATCAGCAGAACTTCAGTAGAAAAATACAGAAATAGTTCTAAAACAATTCCTGAACTAGCAAAAGAGTTAAATGTTAGTTATTTTGTTGAAGGTAGCGGACAAAAAATTGGAGATAAAATTTTACTGAATATTCAATTAATTGAAGCTTCTAGCGATAACCATTTATGGGCAGAACAATACAACAAAAAAGTAACGGATATTTTTAAATTACAAAACGACGTAGCCAAAAATATTGCAGATAAAATTGAAGTTATTATTACCCCTGAAGAAAAAGAAAGAATAGAGAAACTTCCAACAAATAACCCTGTTGCCTACGATTATTTTTTAAAAGGTTTAGACCAGCTTCATAAAGAAACTACCGAAGGCTTACTAAAAGCCATTCCTTATTTTGAGCAAGCCATAGCACATGATACTAAATTTACACGCGCCTATGCCAATATTGCCATTGCTTATTATTATTTAGACCTTTTTCAATCCGAAAAAAAGCATTCAGCTTTAGTAAATGAGTATACTGAAAAAGCGATGTTGTTAGACCCTAAACATCCTGAAAGTTTAATTGCAAAAGCGCTTTCTTATATGAATATTGCCGAATTTAAAATGGCAGTTCCATATTTCGAAAAAGCATTAGAATATAGTCCAAACTCAGCATATATAATTAATACATTGTCCGATTTTTATACCAGCTATGTACCAAATACCCAAAAATATCTAGAATACGCTTTAAAAGGCGCTCAATTAGATATTGCAGCGAACGATTCCATTACCGCCAGCTATATTTATTTACACATAAGTAATGCATTTATACAAACAGGTTTTATAGAAGAAGCGATTATAAATATTAATAAATCTATAGATTACAATCCTAAAAATATATTTTCTGAATATGTAAAAGCGTATATTTTATTTGCAAAAAATAAAGATTTACAACAAACAAAAGAATTGTTAATTCAGGAGTTTCAAAAAGATACTACTCGTTTAGATTTGATGCAGGAAATTGGGAAAATTTATTATTACATGCGAGATTATAAAAATTCTTATACCTATTACAATAAATTTACAACTATACGCGAAACCCAAAAATTAGGTATTTATAAGCATGAGAATTCTAAAATTGGCTATGTATATGCAAAAATGGGTGAGCAAGCTAAAGCTGAAGAACTTTTTAATAGTTATTTTGAGTATGCTACTAATGATGAATCTATTTACAAAAATTTAAGTTTGGCTGTTTACTATGCTTATAAAAACGACCAAAAAAAATCAATTGAGCATTTAAAGTTATTTGCAAAAGAAGATAATTTCCAATACTGGGTATTGCTTTTCTTTAAAATGGAACCATTAATTGATAACATTAAAGACTTACCCGAATTTAATGAGGTATACAATACGCTGGAAACCAAGTTTTGGGAAAATCATAAAAGCATTAGAAAATCACTTGAAGAGAAGGACTTATTAAATTAATACGTAAATCTTCTTTTTGATGACCAACAAATTCTTCTGCTATTTTTAAAATTTGAAATTTTTCTAAGCAACTATTTTAGTTAATCAAGTATATTTCATTCTTAAAAATTATATGACTAAAATCATATAGTTAATTGATATTCTTCATTTTATATAAATATCTATATAATTAACTTCATTAATTAATTTAGGTTATATATTATGAAAAACATATTTCTATTTATTACAATAGTGCTTCTATCAATTTCTTGCTCTATAGATGTTAATAGTGGTATTGGTGGTGATATTCACGTTGGCAATGACACCTTCTTTTCTCCCCCTTCTTGGATTCAAGGTTCTTGGTCAGGGACATTTGTTAATTCAAATAATGTTACTGTTTCAAAAGCCTATAGCTTTACACAAAATGATTTTATTGCAAATAGTGTCAGTTATAATGAGCGTATCAATATACTAAGTACAACATATCTTAATCGTACAGAACAAATTACACCTTCAAATTATCAAATTACTATTCTACACCTTTCAGTTAATAAAGATGTTTATCATTTTCAGTATGTTTCTGATTCTGAAATTAACTGTAAACATGAAAGCGGAACAGTAGATGATTGGAGTAACAGGGTTATTGAAAATTATAGTTTAATAAGTAATTAATATAAATTATTTACAAGGTGATTAACCTGGATTTATAAATTTTAAAAGGCTATAAAAAATAAAGATTGAAAAAACCAACATAACATCTTTTCAATCTTTTTTATGAGCCGGACTTTTTGCAGTTAATTTATGTACTACTGCAAAACTTGTAATAAAGGACAAGTTATTAATTTAAATTAATACGTAAATCTTCTTTGTGATGACCAACGAATTCTTCTGCTATTTTTAAAATTTGAAAAAAATACTTGTTCTCTTGCCTCTGTTGGTGTACTGTTTTTTGTAGTTATCATAATTGTTGTTTTTAATGTTAGTAATTATTTACAGTACAAAAGTGTATCAAATACAACAGTTAAAAAATTTAAGGTTACTGAATTGTAGTTTTTCTAGGGTGAGTTGTGTTAATCCTGATTTTATATTCCATTTATTTTTTGATCATCATAGTGCTTATCATAGATTTCTTCAAATTTAAATGATGATCTATATTTTGAACAATCTAAAACAATGGATTCTTCTTCTTTATGTATCACAAGGCTTCTTTTCTCCCAATCATCAGCCTTTTTTAATTCATCACCAAATACTGAGCTTACATCTTGATATTTAAATAACCATTCTAAAATTTCAAATTCATTCTCACTATCTATGTTTTTGTACTCTTCCAATGCTTTTTTAGATATTTCTCCATTTTCCACAATAAAATGGGCAAACATGTTACCAACTACAAAGCTGGAAAAATCAAAATAAAATTTGAAATCCATATATTCGAAGAGATTAATACTATCGTAGACTTCTTTTATCGTATTGTACCAATTATCAAAATCTTCTATGAGTGTAACTGAGTTTTTGAAATCCTCAAATTGCGCATAAAATGTTTCAATTCTATTGGTTAACGCAATGTGTTCAAAAGTTGGTATGTAATCTATTTTTTCATCGTCATATACTGAAATGTAAATTGGTTCAGTTTCTTCACAATTTTGATAAGACTTGAATTTTTCACAGTTATATATTTCTATTATATCATTATTCTCTTCTTCAAATAACAATGTCAAAGCTCTTTTATCACCAGTAATAAATTTATAACCTTCCAAACCGTTGATTTCAGAATCTTCTTCACATACCCCCGGAATGACTTTTGAAAACTTATATATATTATTCTCTCTACATTCAATAAACATTTCTTGAAATTTTACTAAAAAATCTTCTTTGTATATATTCATAAACGATGTGTCATTCTCTAAAATTAGAGATAACATATCTATATCCATTTCTGAAATATACTTTACAATAGCTTCTTTTTTTGTCATTAAAAATTATGAGTAAATTGAAAAGGTTCCGTTTATTAACTCAATTACGTTTCTTCTATCTTTTATTTTCCGCTGTATTATCTGTTGTTACAATTTTTGAAAGAAGATACCCTTCTAAAGATGAATTTTCAAATTTTGAAGTTAGAGGAACTGCAACGGTAACTACATACCTTGGAATTGTTTTCCAGTTTTGAATTAAAATGCATTTTTTTTCAACACCAGATGAGAAATAGCTTCCAAATCTATTTCCAAAATGGTTTGCTTTACCAATATATGCTATCTCTAAATTTTCGTCAAGAAATATGTAAATCCCTGACTCACCACAAAAGATCCATTGTTCTGGCCAAGATTTCTCAATTTTATATTCAGTTCCATTTTCAGGAAATAAATCGTACAATCCGCTAACTTCTAATTTTTCTAAATTAGGATGTCTAAAATTATTCTCATAAATTTTTATCTCTTCTAGCGCTTTTTCTAGTTTTGCCATAACATTATTTTTATTAAACTTTTATACTCCTCTCCATCCTCTGCAACCATACCCAACTGACATTCTACTTCTATAACTGTAACCTGTCCATCCATTAAAGTATCTATTTCTTTATACAAAACGAACCTGCTCTTTAGAGTTATTAAAACCTATAATTAAGTAAAGCAATGGAATGGCACTAACAATTGTTGTTAAAATTATAGTGGATTCATTTTCTAACATAATAGATAAAACAACAATTGCAACAAAACCTATCAAGGTTGTGTAGGCAAACTTTGAAAATCTAGATGCTACTTCATTTCCTATTTTAGATAATTTTTTCCCTAATCTGAAATAGTAATATAAATTCATGAAAAATGCGATAATAAGAATGAACCAAAAAACAACTGTTACATTTTCAGATAAGTTTAGTGAACTTGTTTCACTTTCATATTTATTAATAAACTTAAATGCAACACCTAAAATTATTGAAGTTGCAATTAGTATGTTTAAATCTTTATTTGTTGCAGTGTAATTTAAAACATTGTTAAGGTATTTTTTTATATATTTTAATACGTAATACGTTGTTATTACAGTAGCCATTATCATAAAACCATAGAACTTATTGTTTTCCCATTCAAAATATTCCATAATTCCCATAACAATTGTAAATCCGAATAATAAAAGCGCATTACGTTTTACACTTCCAATTTCATCATTACTTTCATGTTCCGAACTTGGTAAAGGTGGTGGTTCTTTTTGAAACAAGTCTTTTAATTCTGGAAGTTGAGATGCTACTATCCAGTTTTCCAATCCGTCTTTCCATACTAGTGTATCTTTTGAGACTTTTCCTTTTAATTCTGCTTTTGACAATGGACCTACTTTTTGTCCTTCTTTTTCATAATAATACGCTTTCATAATTATTTTTTTGAGGTTATACTTTTAATTATTTTCTCTAATTTTTTCGGAAATTTCGAAATCTCATTATTTATATATAGAAATAATTAACATAATAATTGGTAATACAGCACTAATTAAAAGAGTTAGCCTATGCTTTTTTAATGGAATCAACAGACTTAAACATACCGATAAAAGAACTACTAGGAGTTTTACTTTAATATTTGGAAACAACTTAAAGGTTGGAGCAATTGAATCAAAAGAAAATACAAAAGCCGAAACTATAAAAATAATCAATAATGAGACAAACCATTCTAATAATTTATTTTGCTTATTTAAATAGGAAATTTTATTTTGGTTATCACCAATAACGTCATCCTTTAACTCACTATCAATCTCTTTCTGTTTAACTTTTATTTTTTCATAATTCACCTCATTTTGAATATCTTTTACTGTCTTATAAATAGAATCCTTCCATTTTTGATCTTCAAGTCTCTTTTCCTCAGCAAACTCATTAATTTTTGAAATGAAATCGCCAGAATTAGTTTCTGCCAATAAATTGAGATCAATAATTTCATTTTCTCTTTTTTCCGCAATTTTAGAAGCCGCCAAAACGCAATCCTCGGCTGTAATATTTTGTTTTGAATATTTTTGAATATTATTATCAAGCTGCCTAAGAACTTTGGAAGTTGGCAAGGAATCACTTAAAGTAGTGGAAATAAGTCTTGTTATCCCCAAACTTGCAAATTCAGAAGATTTAAACGTTTCCTTTACCATAGGGTTACTTAACCATAATATATTCACTAATTCTTCAGCCCTTATTGCTGCAGGTAAATACCCATTTCTTTTTGTCTTATTTGAAAAATTATGTCCATAAATTACAAACCAAGCCTGTGCTTCAATAAAAGATGACACTTTTTTAGTCCTTCTCTCGATAACGTATACCTCAGAACATGTATCATGTAAAGCTGAAAAATTACTTTTCCCTTTATCGATATATTTTTTGTAAATTTTAGGATAATTTATTTTTGATGCGCTTCTTAAATTTTTATCATAACCAATAACACTAAACTTGAATTTTTCCTTTAATGTTTTTTCAATTTTTGAAGTAATTCGGTCTAAGTCCGTTTTATTTAAATTTCTTCTATGGCAAGCACTATAGATTGATTCAGGATCAACATACCTTTCAATAAAAGTATCATCTAAATTTCTTGAAATCATCTCTAAAAGGTTTCTTAATTCTTCAATTGTAATTGGAAGAATCGAAAATTTAAAATTCATTTTTTTTCCTATTTCCCATATTTTAGAACATGTGTGAAATGCTTGCTCAGATTTCAAGTTTAGAATACCCAAAAGGAAACTAGTATCTAATAAAAGCTCCATTTCAATATTGATATTTTCAATATCATATTCCAAATACGATGCAAGAACAGAGCCCAAATATACTTGTCTAAGAATTTTAAACATATCTGGATTTTCCTTCAAATCATTCAAAAAATTTGCAATACTCACATATTTCTCATGGTTGAAATCACCTTCAATACCAATAGGTGTTTTTGTGCTAGAGAAATAGCTTGATAAATGTAATTTGTTTAAATCTACAAACTCCACAATTGAAATTTTCTCACCCTTATAGTTTGTCGCTAAAAGATATTTATCATATAGATCTTCAACTAATTTAATTTTTTTGCTTTCAATGTCCATTTCTTCATCAACTTCAGAAAAAATATATTTTTGCATTTCAAATGAACCATCTTTATTTAGCTTAAACACTTGCTCCTGATTATTGATTTCTTGAGCAATATTTCTCAAAATCTGATCTAACAATGGAATCGGTATATCTAATCCAAATAACTCATCCACAACCTTCTTAATTTCAAAAATATCTTTTCCTTTATTTATCCCTTTCGAATTTAGCTCATGAATCGATCTTTTTATTAATGGCTTGAAAACATCCTCAATTTTTGAAAAAGCACCTACTTTTGAATTTATTTGTGCCAACAGACTATATGTAACTAATTTATTCGTGTTTTTCATTTTCATTCTATTATTTTTGAATTGAATTATTTACACCTAATATCTATTAATTAGGTAATTAACCCAGTTATCATTTTTTAAAATATTTTTTGAAACTTCAATAAATTTTTCAAAAGTTATTGGAATAAATGTTCCTTTGTAATCATCAATTAGGCAATCCAAATATTCAATACAAACTTTATGCTGATATGAATTACCTCTAGGATACATATGTATTGAATGAAATTTTTGTAGTTGACCTATTTCAATAAGTTTAACACCTAACAAATGATTTCTCCACGGTTGCTTTAATTTTTTTTCTCTAAGTTTTAAATTTGTATCAGCAGCATAATAACCCGAGTTTTTAGAAAGAGAATTATACTCCGAATTAGTATTAAACATTCTTTCCTTTTCCGTTTCTCCATAAGGATATGACTTTTCAGTATATTTAATCTCTATCCCTATCCCACATAACAAATCTTCCTCAAAGTATTCAATATATACATCAAAAGAAGTGTTATCATTTAACAATTTACTTTTATGTAAATCTGAAGCAAATTCTATTTTAATTCTAATTACTTCATCTACATTAATTTTATAATCTAAAAGTTTCTCTAAAAATTCACATAATTGCTTTGGATTGGTCACTCTTAGTTTTTCAAGTGGGTAAAATAAGTTAAATGGTATATGCTCACTTCTAAGCATATTTTTTAATCCAGTATTAAGGAAATTTACTTTTTTTCCTTTATCTAAATTAGCCCAATTCTTAAGAGATTGCCATTCATCTTTATCTTTATGGCAATAAAAATTTGCTCCTAGTGAAGCATCTTTATCTGAAAGAATATTTGGATACTTTTTATTTTCTTTTCCATAAGTTCCAGACTCTATTAAATCCAAAACATTTTTTTTATAGTTTAGTTGTTTCTCTAAAGCTACATTATACCAGCTTTTTAACATTGCAATTTTTTTATTCAATCAAACTTAAGGAATTAACATTTCTTATGAGGTGATAAAAATCAGATTACAATTTTAATTGAAATAATTACATGAATCATTTCTATTTAGTTTTTAAAAATATCCTCCAAATCACAATTGTACCATCCATCTTTTTTAGTTGGGTGTACGTTATTCCATTTGTCATATCCCAAACTTTTGCATTAATTCCTAACTCAATTAAATTTGGTAGTTTATTGTTCATTATTGCAACTGCATTCTCGCTAATATCTGGAACTAAATTAACTTAGTAATTGCAAAATTAGCAGCTTTTTCAGCACTAAAACACTTGTTAATCCCCCAAAAATATAACTTAATGTACCGAAACAACCCATTTTAAATCACTTTTAACAACATAAAAATAGAACAAGATATTTGGAGTCAATTATTAATAACAAGCCTATTGCAGCAATGTAGTAGGTTTTTTTATATTAAAAAAAGCCTGTAGAAATTAATTTTATCTACAGGCTTTTTAAAGATTTCTCATAAGATTTAAAGAAATGTTATGTGGAGTTTACAATCCATATCTTCTATATTTACTCCATTGAGACCTTTTGGTATTTGTAAAAGTTAGAGATGTTAATTTTCGTTTGTTTTCAGTTGTTGAGTTTGCTTTTAAAGTTGTCATAATCTTGGTTTTTTAGTTTGTAATAGTTAAATAAAAGACGCTCGAAACAATTAGTTGTTACTTTAATAAATCTCTATTAACAAATGTTTAACTAAAATGAAATATTGCTAATTTCATAAACAAGGATTAGAACCGTCTCTTTGTACTTTTGAGAAATGAAAAGTCTAAAACACCCGTAAATAATAAGGAATAGAAATAAAAAGGCATAAAAAAAGCTTCTCAAAAAATTGAGAAGCTTTTCGCGGTCTGGACGGGACTCGAATAAACCTTACTTTATTTTACTCTATTTTATTGATTTTAAGCACTTAAACCCTTGTTTTTACTATGTTTTTCAACAAGCCTAAATTAGCCTAAATTTGAGCAAATTAAAATTATTCGTCCCCTCATTCGTCCCCTAGGTTTTTTTGTTTTACATTTGTTATATGGCAAAAGTAAAATTTATTCTAAAAGAACCAACCTCCAAAAGCGATACTTTAATTTATCTTATATATAATTATCAATATAAAAGATTCAAGTATTCTACTGGCGAAAAAATCAGTCCAAAATTTTGGAATGAAAATAATCAACGAGTAAAAGAATCTAAAAAATTTCCTGAATATCCTGAATTTAATTCTAGACTAGATACTTTGGAAAATGGAATTAATAATGCTTTTAGAAGATTGTTAAATGATGGAATTCAACCAAACAATGAATTATTAAAAAAAGAATTAGAATTTGAACTTGACGATAAAGTTTTAAAACAACGCAAAAAAACATTAATTGAATTTATAGATATTTTTATTGAAGATAATAAGAGTATAAAACAACCTAGTACAATTACTGTTTATAACACTACTTTAAAACATTTGAAAAATTACGCTGAAAAGAAGAATAAAAACATTGATTTTAGCAGTATTAACTTGAATTTTTATTCAGACTTTACAAAATATCTTACCCAAGATTTAAATATGTCTACAAATACAATAGGCAAATACATAAAAACAATAAAAACTTTTTTAAATGAAGCTACAGAAAGAGGTCTGAACACAAATTTAGAATTTAGAAAAAGTAAGTTTAAAACTATTTCAGAAGAAACTGATACAGTTTATTTAGCTGCAGAAGAACTAAAAATAATTGAAGAAAAAGATTTCAGCTTTAATATTAGTTTAGAGAAAACAAGAGATTTATTTTTATTGGGTTGCTATACTGGATTACGATTTTCAGATTTCACTCAAATTAAGCAAGAAAACATTATTGAAAGTAAATCTATCATTCAAATAAGAACACAAAAAACGAAAGAAAAAGTATCTATTCCAATTCATCCAATAGTTAAAAGAATTTTAATTAAATATGATAATGCAATTCCTAATTCATTTACAAATCAAGTAATGAATAAATATTTAAAAGATATTGCCGAATTATGCGAAATTGATACACCAACTGAATTAACAACAACTAAATCGGGAATAACACAAAAAAGTACTGTTCCAAAATTTAAGTTGATAACAACACATACCGCTAGGAGAAGTTTTGCAACAAATTGTTATTTAGCAGATATCCCATCTATTTCAATTATGAAAATAACAGGGCATAAAACTGAAAAGTCATTTTTGAAATATATCAAAGTAACTCAAGAACAAAATGCAGATAAATTATTAAACCACGCATTTTTTAAATAAATTTGAATTCTTAAAAATTGTATTCTATGAACAACACCCCTAATCAATTTATTGAAGAATTCAAGAAAAAATACGAAGAGACACCTAATAAAAAATATTTATTAGATAATGAAATAAGGCAAATTGACATTTACACAAGTTCAAACGAAGTTTCATTTGTTAGTTCAAATCATCCATTAGACATTGGTCTAGGTTTTATTGCAGACACTAATAGTGTTTTCACATTAAGGATTTTAGATTCTTTTAGTAGGGGAAAATTTAATGTTTTTTTTAATCATAACTTACTTGGAACTAATTATTCTCCTGGTAAATATGAACCTGACGATTGGTACAATGATAAAATGTGTATTCAAGGAAATGCATTCGCAGAATACTACAAATGGCTTAACGAATTAAAAGAACAACCTCTTTCTAGTCCTAAACAAAAAAAATCAACTTTAACTCATTCTCAAAAAATACTAGCATTATATTATTTAGGAATAGATATGAGTAAGTTTCAAAACAATGTTCAATCAGCTAAAATACTATCGTCAATTCTTGACTTAGACTATACAAACACCAAAGAGTTCTTAACCTATTTTGAAGGAAAAAAACCTAAAGTGAAAAATAAATCTAATATTAAAAAAATGTCTGAACTATTTGAACATCAGATTTTTAAATGCATTCTCGACGAGATAAAAAAAGACTTATAAAACATTTGAGGTCACCTCAGTAAACACCTCAGGCACCTTACTTTCTCATATTTGCGTCATTATTAACAATAAAATAAAGTTAAAATGGCAAAAATAACATTAAACAATTTCGAACTTTCCGACATTAAAAAAGTTGTTGAAGAAGTTCTTGAAAAACAATTAAAAGGGTTTTCAACCCCAAAGAAAAACGAGTTAACATTACTCACAAGAAAAGATACTGCAAAATTCCTTTGTATCTCTTTACCTACACTTCACGAATGGACTAAAACTGGTGTTGTTATAGCACATAGAATAGGCAATCGAGTACTTTACAAACAAGACGAAGTTCATCAAGCATTACATCAGATTCAAACATCAAAAACGAGAGGGGGTCTATTATGTTAAAGACTAAAAATGATTACTCCGTTATCGTGTATCTAGAAAATGAATCTAAACCTAAGAAATGGACTTATGTAGATAAGTTAAATGGCTTTTCATTGTTCTTAAATAAAAGTCATCCTACTTGGGAATATATGAATGTTTACAATAGAAGAACACGCAAATACTTAAAGCGTTTTAAACCTAATGATTTCATTCCGCCATTCATACCAACTAACCAAACTTAACCTTTAAAAAAACCTTTAATATTAACCTTTAATGGTTTTAATTAATATACAACGATTCAGATTATGATAATCAAGAACACATACGGCATTAGTGTTGCTTTTGCAACAAATCATCCTTACGGAGTTATTCCTAAAAGTGAATTTACAGGTTCTGCATTACAACGCAAAAAACAAGTTGCTAAATCAAAAAGTGATACAGAACAAAAACCAACAACGGACAAAGTAAAAAAACTCCGTTCAATGTCTAAGCGGACAAAACAAAAGATTAGAAAAAAAATCACTTGTTTTTCAAGAACTCAAAAAAGATTAAGTTTTGTTACACTTACTTTTTTAAATCAAGTTTCAGACGAACAAGCTGTAAATATTCTAAGAAAATTTATTGACAACGTTAAAAAACGAAGTAATGATTTTCAATATTTATGGGTAGTTGAACGACAAACAAAAAACACCGTATTTAAAGGGAATGTTCATTTTCATATGATAACTAATAAACATTGGAAAATTAAAAAATGGTGGAATTATTGGATGGAATTACAAATTAAAAACGGTATTGAACCAAGAGAAAAAGATTTTAGACCGTCATCTGCATTTGATGTTAAACAATTAAACACAAACAACATTAAACGAATTTCAACCTATGTTACTAAATACGTAACAAAAAATGATGCAAAGTTTAAATGTCAAGTTTGGAATTGCTCGAGAAAAGTTTCTGAACTATATACAGATTTTTACACAAATACAGAATTTACAGACCAGTTTAAAAAGCTGAATGCAGTTACAAAGGAATTTATAGATACAGATTTTAAAAGCCCTGTAATTAACGTTAAAATGATTGACTTAAACCGTCAAACATTACCCCTTTACAAAAGATTAGATGATAAAAATATTAATATAATAAACAACAAATAAATGAAAAAAATGCACACAGAACAATTGTTAGAAAACTACCTTTTCGATATCAATATATTAGATAACTTATATATCACTTTAAACAAAAATAAAATAGATATTAATGTAAAAAACTATAAACAATACACTATTGATGTTAGGGAAATCGACTACACAAAATATTCTATTATTACCTATCAAGTCGGCAAAAACACAATACTAACTATTCTAGAACACGAAACAATAATCGAAAATATAGAATATGAAACAATTTCAACTACTCAGTTTTTGATTAAATCAGAAAAAGCACTTCATAATCTTAAGATTAATGACCTAACAAAATATATTGATTTTAAGGTAGCTGATTTAGTTATTGGATACTTGGACTAAATATGAGTGTAAAATCAAAACGCTCAATACCTTATTTGATTAATATAAAAATGTTTGACTTAAACGGTCAAACATTTTCTTTTTATAAAAGATATAGTGACAAAAAATAAAGAAACAATTAAAAAGCCAAAAATAAATACCTACCTTTTAATATCTAAAATCTCTGATATTTTAAGAAAGAGAGGTAAAAATGAATCGAAATCTTCTTTACTTAAATTTTTAATTTTGTTAGCAAAATCTTTTTTATCTCCTCGAAACTGAACAATTTCACCCCCACCGACTATTGATTGTTTTATAAAAAAAGATTCCATTTGCTCAACTCCGAAAAACATTAATTCAATTGTCAGTTCTGATTTATCCTTAAAAGTAATATTTCCATTTTTTATTACTTGCTTTTTAATTTCTGGATTCTCAGGAACTGGAAGTAATAAAGAATAACCATTTTTACTGACATTTTCTTTAGTTAGGCATTTTAATGGGTTTTCTTCCAATACATTAGGTAACTTTTTACTCAACCCATTCCAATAATTATATCCTGCAGTATCAAAATCAAATAATGAAATAAGAATCTTATCAGGATGATTGGCAAATATCCCATCCCCTAAATTATCCCCATTCCTAAATAGGCTACCTAAAAAAGATGCGCTATAGCAATCTTGAATATAAAAAGGCATTTCTTGATCACCATACAATTTTCTCCAAGCAATTTCAATAATAATTTTATCTGTTATTCCCTCTGTAAAAAGAACTGGTAAGTTTGTTCTTGAAATATTATATTCAATACTTAAATTGGTGTTTTCATTATTTATGGTTACAAAACCCTCAGTTAGTTGACCCAATACAAAAGATTTATCTCTCTTTTCTATAATATTTTTTTTAGACTTATTTACAATGTATATTGAGTTATTAGGACTAAACGCTATAGTTGATGGAGAATGTGTAGCCAATATAATTTTTAATCCTTTCTTTTTAATAAACAATTCTTGAATTACTGTTAATAATCTTTTAATCATTTTTGGATGCAAAGATGAATCTATTTCATCTAATAAAAGAACTCTTGGCATTACTTTGTTCTTATTTGACTTATAAATAAGAAGTGAAAGAGCTATTAATGTTTTTTCTCCTGATGACAATTGCTGAAAATGTGTTTCATATTTAGCTTTTCTATGTTCAAGAATAACTGATATATTAACTTTTGCCTTATCAACTCCTAACTGGGGTTGAATTTTGTTACTGTTGAGAAAATACCCATTGCAATCATATTCTTCAAGAACTGCATTAATCTCTTCAATTGGAGATTTACCATATTTTTTTTCAAAATCAACTTTATCTAAATATTCAACATTCTCACCCCATTCTAATTTTTTAACTTTATTTAAGGAATTATTAGCTTTTAAAAACTGATAATTTTTCTCTTCATTTGCAATATCTTCCAAAATAAAGATTGGTGTCTCATAATCATTTCCATTAATATTGAATATGTTTTTATTATTTACACTGTTCTTTAAAAAATAGTACATTTCTTCATCTACCTTTTTAAATTCAATGTCAAAAAGCAAAGATATTTTTTCAAATCTAGGCTTAAGAAGTTCAATTTTTAAATCATTCACATCACCACTAACATTTTGTAAATATCTAAAAATAAACTCAAAAAAATCAGGAGAAAAACGCTCTTTGAAACTTTCTAAGTTATCCCTAAAATTTAATTCTTGCTTTAATTCATTTAATAGGTCATAGTCATATTTTTTTCCAAATTGATTTTCAAAATTATAATTTCTTCTATTTGCAAAACCATATATTACTTTATCATTTTCTGACAAGTTGCTTTGAGCATTAATAGTAGCTGTATTTTTAAGTTTCCCAACCATATTATTTAATATTCCACGCTCACCCCTCGCATTATTCAACCGTTGTTTAATCGCAGGGTTTGTTTCAGAGTTTTCGGTTATTACCGAAAAGTCATTATAATTATAATATACAATCTCAGATTTATCAATTCCTCCAATAACAACTCGACCAGTATCTATTGCTTTTAATAAATGTGTTTTTCCAGAACCATTTATTCCTGATAAAATACTGAAATCATCAATTACAATAGGATTAAAACTCTTTATTGAAATATAGTCTGCTTGATAAATTAGTTTCATAACAATTATTTATTATCCAAAGATATTAATTTATAACTTTAGCTCTTCAAAAAATCACTACGAGTTTATTTAGTATACTAACAAAACTATTTGAAAATATTTCAGATATCTTAATAAGAAAATTAAAGAAATATTAAATACCGGACTAAAATATTCGTCCCCTGATTCGTCCCCTAAAAAGAAAAAAGCCTTACAAACGTAATGTTTATAAGGCTTTGAAAAATTAAAAGCGGTCTGGACGGGACTCGAACCCGCGACCCCCTGCGTGACAGGCAGGTATTCTAACCAGCTGAACTACCAGACCGTTGCTCTTAGCGGATGCAAATATAAGAGTGTTTTTGATATCTGCAAAGCTTTTTTAATATTTTTTATAAAAATTTCTTTCTGCTTATTAAATATGAAATAAGCACACTGTTAAAGCCTTTATTAATATCTACCGGAACATATTCTATTTTATACTGCATACACTTCAACTTCAATTCGTTAAAGTAATTCTCTACATAACTTTTATATTGTTTCTTAACTGAAGAAGCATATAAATTAATTTGCTCTCCTGTTTCAACATCCACAAACTTTTTTGGTGAATTTTCAAAATCAAAGTCAAATTCCAGTTTTCCATCGTAAGTATGAAACAAAACAACCTCATGTTTGTTATGCTTTAAATGTCTTAAAGCTTCAAATAATTCATCCTCTTTTTTATCGGTTTGAAACATATCAGTAAACAAAAACACCAGCGATCTTCTATGTATTTTTTCTGAAATCTCATGCAATACCTTAAACGTATCTGTTGTAGATTTTGATGTACTCTTTAATAAATCTTCTAACTGAGACAATAACATCCTCCTATGGCGCTCACCGCCTTTTGCCGGTGCATAATAATCATTTTTATCACTGTATATACTTAAACCAACAGCATCTCTCTGACGCTTTAAAATCTCCATTAAAGCAGCTGAAGCAATTGCCGAAAATGTAATCTTTGTTAAATTATCTATTGAAGGGTTTTTAATTATTGGAAAATGCATAGATGCAGAATTATCAATAATTAAATGGCAACGTAAATTGGTTTCTTCTTCGTAGCGTTTTACAAACAACTTTTTAGTTTTTGCATACAATTTCCAATCAATATGCCGAGTACTTTCTCCTTTATTATACACTCTATGCTCAGCAAATTCCACAGAAAAACCGTGAAACGGACTTTTATGCATCCCCGTAATAAATCCTTCAACAACACTATTTGCCAATAGCTCTAAGTTGTTTAATTCTGAAAGATGTTTTACTGATAAAGTCTCCATTATTTCTTATTGATTCTTGTAAATATAAGATTTAATACTAATTTAATTTTGAAATGTTGTGTAAAAAGAAAAAGCCCGACATATTTGTCGGGCTTTTTATAAATTTAAATGTACTTTATTTTTATAAATGTGCGTCAATTTTTTGAGCGTATGTTGCTTTAGGCGCAACACCAACTTGTTTTTCAACTACTTCACCATTTTTAAAAACTAAAACAGTAGGAATATTTCTAACTCCATATTTTGCCGCAAATTCTTGATTTGAATCAACATCTACTTTAGTAATTGTTGCTTTACCTTCATATTCCGTTGTTAATTGATCCATTATTGGAGCAACCATTCTACAAGGACCACACCAAGCTGCCCAAAAATCAACCATTACTGGCTTGTCTGATTGTAAAACTACTTCGTTAAAAGTTGCATCTGTTACTTCTAATGCCATAATATCTTTTTTTAATTAATAATTTCTTTTTCTATTCGTACAAAAGTAAACAAATAATTTGCCATTACAATTCAACAATTATTACTTTTCTTTATAAAACTATTAACAAAACTGATTTTAACTGTAAATTAAAAAATTTCTTTTGCTATTGCCTTAATATTATCAGATTTCCCCATTGAATAAAAATGAACAACCGGAGCACCTTTAGAAATCAACTCCTTAGATTGCTCAATAGCCCATTCTATACCAACCTGACGAACTTGTTTATTATCCTTACATCCTTCTATTCCAGCAATCAAATCCTCTGGCATATCCAATCTAAAAACTTGTGGTAATATTTGTTGATGTCTTTTTACAGCTACTGGTTTTATACCCGGAATAATTGGAACCGTAATTCCTATATTTCTTGCTTTATCAACAAAATCAAAATATTTCTGATTGTCAAAAAACATTTGTGTTACCACATAATCTGCACCTGCATCTACTTTTTCCCTTAATCTACGCAAATCTGTTTCCATACTTGGCGCTTCTAAATGTTTTTCCGGATACCCGGCAACACCAATACAAAAATCTGATTTATTATTGGTCTCAATAATATTATGCAAATATTTTCCTTCGTTCAATTCTTTAATTTGTGTAACCAATTCCGAAGCATAATTATTCCCTCCAGGAGTTGGTATAAAAAAAGATTCGTGCTTCATAGAATCCCCTCTAAGTGCCATTAAATTGTCCAAACCTAAATAATGACAATCCACCAATACATACTCTGTTTCTTCTTTTGTAAAACCTCCACATAAAACGTGCGGAATTGCATCCACATTATATTTATATTTCAAAGCTGCACAAATCCCAACAGTTCCAGGACGCATTCTCGTCATTTTTTGTTCTAATAAACCGTTGTCTTTTTTAATATAAACATACTCCTCTCGCGAAGTAGTTACATCTATAAAAGGTGGCTTAAATTCCATTAACGGATCTACATTATTGTATAAATCCTGAATATTTTGCCCTTTTTGTGGCGGTACAATTTCGAACGAAAACAATGTTTTTCCGTTTGCCTGTTTTATATGTTCTGTTACTTTCATTTTTTTAGCTTTTTGCCTTTAGCGGTTCATTCTTAGCTTTAACCAGCGAAAACTTTACAACTTTCGACTTTCGACTTTTTAACTATATTTTTTTTGGCGTTACCTTTCAGGTCGCGCTATCCGTTATATCTTTTTCTCCGTTACACTCCAAAAAAGGATGCCACTACTATCCCTAACGCAATTTGACTTTCAAACTTCATATTTTAAGATTGTCACGTCGTTTTACCAAACTCCTCACAATGACAGCTTCTTTTAAAATTTATACCCTAAATCAAATTCCCCCTTTGGGGGCTAGGGGGCTCATTCCGCCAAATTAGGATTTAACCATTTTTTTGCATTTTCTAAATCCATATTTTTTCTAACAGCAAAATCTTTTACCTGTTCTTCTGTAATTTTACCCAATCCAAAATATTTAGATTTCTCATTTCCAAAATAATAACCCGAAACCGATGCAGCAGGCCACATAGCCAAACTATCTGTTAATTCAACTCCAATGGTTTCTTTTACACTCAACAAATCCCAAATAGTCCATTTTTCAGTATGATCAGGACACGCAGGATAACCCGGTGCAGGACGAATTCCTTTATACGCTTCTTTTATCAATTCTTGATTTGACAGTACTTCTTCAGCAGCATAACCCCAATATTCAGTTCTTACTTTTTTATGTAAATATTCGGCAAAAGCTTCTGCTAATCTGTCAGCCAACGCTTTAATCATTATTGAATTATAATCATCGTGATCTTTTTCATATTCAGCAGCTAATTCAGCGGTTCCAAAACCCGTTGAAACACAAAATGCTCCAATATAATCTTCAATTCCCGTTTCTTTTGGTGCAATAAAATCAGCCAAAGCAATATTTGGAATTCCGTCTTTCTTTTTTAATTGCTGACGTAAAGTTACAAATTGAACATTTACTTTTTTTCTATCTTCATCTTCATAAACTTCAATATCATCATCATTTACAGCATTCGCTGGAAAAATTCCAAAAACAGCTTTAGCCGTTAATAAATTTTCATTTAAAATTTTAGCTAATAACAATTTAGCATCATTAAACAAATTTGAAGCACTTTCACCAACTACTTTGTCTGTTAAAATATCTGGATATTTCCCTGCCAATTCCCAACTTCTAAAAAACGGACTCCAATCTATATAATCAACCAATTTTGTTAAATCAAAATCTTCAAAAACTTGAATTCCATTAAAATTTGGCTTTTTAATACTTACATCATTCCAATCAATTTTAAATTTGTTTTTTCGAGCAGCAGCCAAGGTTAAATATTCTTTTCTACTTGATCTGTTTGCATAACCTTCACGAACTTTTACATAATCGGCCTTAATATCTCCAACATATTTTTGATTCGTTCTTTTATTCAACAAATCCCCAACAACAGTTACTGCTCTTGAAGCATCGTGAACATGAACTACAGCATTTTTATATTGAGGGTCAATTTTTACTGCTGTATGTGCTTTTGAGGTTGTTGCACCTCCAATTAACAAAGGAACTTCAAAATTTTGACGCTCCATTTCTTTTGCCAAATACACCATTTCATCTAAACTTGGTGTTATTAAACCACTCAACCCAATCGCATCTACATTTTCATCTTTCGCAGCTTGAATAATTTTTTCTGGAGCAACCATTACACCTAAATCAATAATCTCATAATTATTACAACCTAAAACAACACCCACAATATTTTTACCAATATCGTGTACATCGCCTTTTACAGTTGCCAATAAAATCTTACCAGCCCCCCTAGCCCCCAAAGAGGGAGCCTTTAATTCTTTCTTGATTTTTGATAATACAAAATCAAGGTTTGATAACACCTCTTCATTTGTAAAACGAATTACTCTATATCCTTCTTCCTCTAACCAAAATGTTCTTTCTGCATCGCTCTCCTTATTTTCAGGTAATTGATGTATTAAACCGTCAATTTCTATAATTAAATTCGTTTTTAAACATATAAAATCTGTAATATAATTTCCTATGATATGTTGTCGTCTAAATTTATGCCCATCTAATTTTTTTCCGCTCAATACATCCCAAAGCAAAGATTCAGCCTCAGTTGGCTGCTTACGCATTTGTTTTGCATAATCTTTTAATAAACCATACAATACCGGGTTTGCAGTTTCCCAGTGAAAAGTCCCCTTTGGGGATTTAAGGGCTTCTTTTGCAGCGTCAATATATGGCAATAAGTAGGCAACCGCTTTTTTCATAACACGAGCAGATTTTACTACTTGAGGTAAAAACATTTTTCCTGAACCAAATAAATCTCCAACTACATTCATACCTGTCATTAAATTACCTTCAATAACTTCAATTGGTTTTTCAGCCTGTAATCTTGCCTCTTCTACATCTTCAACAATAAATTCATCCAAGCCTTTTACTAAAGAATGTGTTATTCTTTCTTGCAAAGGTCTTTCACGCCAAGACAAATCTACTTTACGACCTTTTGCAGTGCTTACAACACTTTCTGCAAAGTCTAACAATCTCTCTGTTGCATCGGCTCTTCTATCTAAAATAACATCTTCTACTCGCTCTAATAAATCTTTCGGAATTTCATCGTAAACTTCTAACATTGTAGGATTTACAATTCCAATATTCATTCCTGCTTTAATTGCATAATATAAAAATACCGAATGCATTGCTTCACGTACCGCGTTATTTCCTCTAAAAGAAAAAGATACATTACTTACACCACCACTAATATTTGCATTTGGTAAATTTTCACGAACCCAACGTGTAGCTTCAATAAAATCAATCGCATTTCTTTTATGCTCATCCATTCCTGTTGCCACAGGAAATATATTTAAATCGAAAATAATATCTTCAGAAGGAAATCCAACTTTATTAACCAAAACATCATATGAACGTTTCGCTATTTCAATTCTTCTTTCATAATTATCTGCCTGCCCAACTTCATCAAAAGCCATCACAATTACAGCAGCTCCATACATTTTAATCTTTCTGGCTTGCTCAATAAATTGCGCTTCTCCTTCTTTTAAACTGATAGAATTCACTACACATTTACCTTGTGCAACTTGCAAACCGGCTTCAATAATTTCCCACTTAGAACTGTCAATCATAATTGGAACACGAGCAATATCTGGTTCAGCAGCAATTAAATTCATAAAACGAACCATTGCTTCTTTTCCATCTAACAAACCATCATCCATATTAATGTCGATAATTTGTGCACCACCATCAACTTGATCTCTTGCTATCGCTAAGGCTTCATCAAATTTTTCTTCTTTTATCAGTCGTAAAAATTTACGAGAACCTGCAACATTGGTACGTTCACCAACATTGATAAAATTACTTTCTGAGGTAATTATTAAAGGTTCTAGTCCTGAAAGTTTCAGCCCTCTGGCCCCCGAAGGAGGAACGAATGGTGTTTCTATATTTTTTGTATTGTCTTGCATTATTTTTGTACTAGTAAATTATAGTAAATAAAAAATTATCTACTATTTAATTTCCCCCTTCGGGGGTTAGGGGGCTTCTTGGCTTATAATCTTTAACCAACTCAGCAATGGCATTGATATGAGCTGGAGTTGTACCACAACAACCACCAATAATATTAATTAAATTTTTATCTAAATATTCTTTTATTTGACTTGCCATCATTTCTGGAGTTTCATCATATTCTCCAAAAGCATTTGGCAATCCAGCATTTGGATGTGCCGAAATTCCTAAATCAGATTTTTGCGCCAACACTTCTAAATGAGGTGTTAATTGGCTTGCACCTAATGCACAATTAAATCCGACTGTTAATAATGGAATGTGAGAAACCGAAATTAAAAATGCTTCCGCCGTTTGTCCAGACAACGTTCTTCCACTTGCATCGGTAATTGTACCGCTTAACATTATAGGAATATCAATATTTCGTTCGTTTTTTATTTCTTCAATCGCAAACAATGCTGCTTTTGCATTTAACGTATCAAAAACCGTTTCAACTAATAAAACATCCACTCCTCCATCAATTAAAGCTTCTGCTTGTTGCTTGTATGCAACTCTTAAATCGTTAAAAGTTACGGCTCTAAAACCAGGATCATTTACATCTGGAGACATACTTGCTGTCCTATTTGTAGGTCCGATTGAACCAGCGACAAAACGAGGTTTACTTGGATTTTTTAAAGTAAATTCTTCAGCTACTTCTTTTGCAATTTTAGCAGATTGATAATTCAACTCATATACAAAATCCTCCATTTCATAATCTGCCATTGCGATGGTAGTACTTGAAAAAGTATTGGTTTCAATAATATCAGCTCCTGCTTCTAAATATTTTCCGTGAATTGCTTTAATAGCTTCTGGTTGTGTAATTGAAAGCATATCATTATTCCCTTTCACAGAAATATGAAAATCTTTGAATTTTTTACCTCTATAATCTTCCTCAGTAAATTTAAACTGCTGAATCATAGTTCCCATAGCTCCGTCAAGAACCAGGATTTTATCTTTTAATATATTGCGAATGTCTTCCATTTTAAATTTTTTACATAAACATTTGGAAGTTATTAAGAAGGTATACTTTAAAAGTATAGGTGTTATCTGTCCATAATTAATGGTAGAACGTAGCACCTTCTTTAGTTTTAAAGGGTTGCTAAGGCTTCAACAGGTCTATTCCCTCTGCCTTTCTTAATAACTAATAAGTATGTTTATGAACTTTCTGCAAAGAAACGGCATATTCTTATGAATTACAAACAACTATTCTTAATATTTATGAATTTGGTAAGATTCTATTAATTGTAATGCGAGTACCGTTATTTTTTGAAGAATTAATAAAAATTCGTCCGTTAATATAATTTATTCGTTCTCTCATAAAAAAGAGCCCCATTCCTGCCTCCTTTTTTTCTGCTAACAATTTTTGAGCATCAAATCCTTTACCGTCATCATCAATAACAATGCTCAATACTTGATCTGTATGACTTATAGAATTTAGAAACTATAAAAGTAGAAATCATTAACTAAGTGCTTTTGTAATTAACGCTAGTGCTACTTTTGGAAGTTTTAATTTTAAAGCTGCTTCATGTCCTTTTTTAGACATTTTTTTCCAAGTTTTTTGAACGATCGCAATCAGCTTTTCTTCTGAATATTTTTTTGAAAACTTTAAAAAGTAAAATTCTAAAAACACCAAACAAACTACATCCTCTAATGCTTGAGTATCCCTATTTTTTTTCAACTGTTTTTTCAATAACAAAAATTCAATCTCTTTTATAAGCTCGCTATTATAGCCTACTTCTAGTAATATTTCAGTTGCTTTTTTTGCATGAAAATCCTTTAGATCCTTTCTCCAGTTTAGATACCCAACTCTATTCATTTCATAAGAATCTCTTGGAATTTCCCATCTACAAATATGTTGACAACGTACAGTTAATTGCAATGCTAAAGATGAGTTTGGAGCGAATTTATTTAATTGCTCAGTCATTCTTTCAGCATATAATAATTCCTTTGGATATTCCTTGCCTTCAAAAAATTCTGTATTTGGGTCTAAAGCATTTGCTTCATCAAAAAGCTGAATTGCTTTCTTATATTTTTTTAAATTTACCATTGTTTATATTTAAAATAAAATAGATCCAAAAAACCCGATATAATAAAAGTTACTTTTAATTTTCATTGGATAGAGTGCAATCGCTACTCTTTTTTATGAATAATCCCTTTCGTTAAATCATTTAAAGTTGTTACTTTTTCTTCAAAATCTCCTTTAATTGTTTTTCTAAAGGAATTTAAGTTTTTAGCTAAATCATTAATATTTTCGGGAATTACTTCTTCAAAAAATTGACGTAATCTTTTAGCTAATGTTGGTGATTTTCCATTGGTTGAAATGGCAATTTTCACATTTCCTTTAGTTACAATTCCACCCATGTAAAAATCGCAGTACGGTGGATTATCAGCAACATTTACCAATATATTTCTTTCTTTACAATCTTTATAAACCTCAACATTTGTTGCAACAACATCAGTTGTTGCAATTACCATATGCTTTCCTTCTAAATATGATATATTATAAGAATCTTCAACTAATTTTACTTCATGGTTTTTTGCTAATTCAACTAATTCAGAATGAAAATGAGGAGCCACAACAGTTACTTTTGCACTAGGACTTGACTTTAATAAGAACGTCAATTTTTCCAAACCAACATTTCCACCTCCAACAATTAGAACCTCTAATTGGGCAACTTTTAAAAATATTGGGTATAATTCGTTTTGGCTCATAATTAGTGTTTTTGATGTCATTCCTGCGAAAGCAGGAATCTAAAACTTAATGTTTAATATGGATACCTTCCTTCGCAGGTATGACAAGTTTTTTAATTACTCACCAAATTTAAACTTTCGTAAAATGAACGTAATTTAGTGCTCTCTTTTACAACTTCACCAATTACAATAATTGCTGGAGATGATAATTTTTTTTGTACGACAACTTCTTCAATTGTACTTATAGTTCCAAAACCTAATTTTTCATTTTTAGTGGTTCCATTTTGAATAATTGCTGTTGGAACTTCATTTTTATTAAACTTTTTGAAGATTGAAACAATCTCAGAAAGTTTACTCATTCCCATCAAAATAACAACAGTAGCGGTTGATTGCGCTGCTAAATAAACATCATTTGATAGTTTTCTTTCTGAAGTTGTTCCGGTAATTACCCAAAAACTTTCTGAAACTCCTCTTTTGGTTAATGAAATTCCTTGACTTGCCGGAACCGCCATTGATGAAGAAATTCCAGAAATAACTGTTGTTTCGATACCAAAAGATTCAATATATTCTATTTCCTCTGAGCCTCTTCCAAAAATAAACGGATCCCCACCTTTTAAACGAACAGCATTACCGCACTCAAAAGCACTTTTTACAATTAGTTCATTAATTTCATCTTGAGAAAAACTATGCATTCCTTTTCTTTTACCAACAAAAATTAATTTCGCTGTTGGTGCATAATCCAATAATTCTCTATTGATTAAAGCATCATATAAAATAACATCCGCTTTTTTTAATGCGTTTACCCCTTTTACTGTTATTAATTCCGGGTCACCTGGACCTGCACCTAATAAGGTTACTTTTGGTTTTGTATTAGTTCTCATTTGAAACAATATTAGCTCTAAAAGCATCTACTTTTTTATAAAAGGATTGCGCATCACTCAAATAATTTTGAGCAAACTCTTTAGATGGTTCATTATTTTTAATTTGATAAATAAAATCAGAAAAAGGAACATTTAAATTAATTTCAGAAGCAAAAACTTCTTCAAACTGTTCAATAATACCCGCATGAGTATTTGTCTTTTTTCCATCGGAGATTAACAACGCTTTTGCTGTATTTACAATACTTAAATATGAATAGTAAATACTATCTGCATATTGCTCCTGCTTAAATGATTCTGAAGCGTTTTCTAGTTTCTCTTCACTTTCAAATAACAATGTTGCAATTAAATCAATAACCACACCTGCACATTCACCAACTCCAACTTCTGTTATATAATTTGTATCTGCCCCCCAATCTACAAAATCACTTTCTTGCATATTTGATACATCTGCTAATGGCTTTAATAAATTATAGAAATATTTTTCACCTTGCCTGTCGTAATAATTTACAAAAGTTTCACTTGCATTTAAATTTGTTTGATAATCATTTAAAATAGTACGTAAAGCACTCGGACCTCTTTTGCTTGGAATTTTTAACACTTTATCTGCAATTCTTCCACTTCCATCACCTAAAACACTTCCTCCTAACGACACTTGTAAGGCAGGAGCTACCAATTTCCCTGATTTAATTGACATACCTTGAAATCCAATATGAGCCATTGTATGTTGCCCACAAGAATTCATACATCCACTTATTTTTATAGTAATATCCTTATTATTTACATACTGTGGAAACTCATTTTTCAACACTTTTTCAAGTTCTGTAGAAATTCCCGTACTACTTGCAATTCCTAAATTACAGGTGTCTGTTCCAGGACAAGAAGTAATATCTAAGGTACTTTCATAACCTGCTTCTACAAATCCTAATTTTTCTAATTCAACATAAAAAAATGGCAATAATTCATTTTTCACATGACGAATTAATATATTTTGACGTAATGACAAACGGATTTCATTTCCAGCATATTTTTTAACCAAATCTGCTAAAATCCTAGCTTTATCTGTGTAAAAATCACCTAAATGAACTTTGATACCAATAGCACTAAAACCTTCTTGTTTTTGCTGAATTACATTTGTTTTTTTCCATAAATCAAAAGCTTCTTGATCTATAATTGTAGCTGAAGGAGTTTCAATTTGAGAAAAATCTATTTCCGAATCAAATCCATCAGTCTCAATTGGAAATGAAGTTATAGACAATGCTTTTTGTTCCTCTTCAACTAACTTTATAAAAGCATCAAAACCAATATCTTTTATTAAAAACTTCAGCCTTGCTTTTGCTCTTTTAGAACGTTCTCCGTATCTATCAAAAACACGTAAAACGGACTCAGTTATTGGAATTATTTTATCCGCAGCAACAAAATCAAATAAAATATCAGCTAATCTAGCTTGCGATCCTAAACCTCCACCAATCATTATTTTAAAACCAACTACACCATCTTTAATTTTGGCAATAAAACCTAAATCGTGCATAAAACTTAGGGCAGTATCTTTATCCGTTCCTGAAAACGAAATTTTAAATTTTCTACCTAATTCCTGACAAATAGGATTTCTTAAAAAGAATTCGAACACTGCATGTGCATAAGGAGAAACATCAAAAGGTTCTTCTTTATCAACTCCTGCCGTTTCAGATGCGGTTACATTTCTAACTGCGTTTCCACAGGCTTCACGCAACGTAATATCATCTTTTTCTAATTCAGCCCAAAGTTCAGGAGCTCTATCTAAACTTACATGATGTATTTGAATATCCTGACGAGTAGTTATATGCAGTCTACTTCTTGAATATTCATCAGAAACATTTGCAATTCTGTGTAATTGTTCACTAGTTACTTTTCCATAAGGAAGTTTAATTCGAATCATTTGAACCCCAAACTGACGTTGCCCGTAAACTCCACGAGCCAAACGTAAACTTCTAAAACGTGCTTCATCAATTTTACCTTCGTAAAATAATTGAATCTTTTTTTCCAGGTCAATAATATCCTTCTCGACGATCGGATTTTCGATCTCGCTTCTAAAGCTTTGCATTCTATTTGATTTTTTTAGTTAGTAATAATAGATTCCCTAGTTCATAAGGAATTATGAGC
The DNA here is from genome assembly GCF_900188355.1 of Lutibacter flavus. Lineage (GTDB taxonomy): Bacteria > Bacteroidota > Bacteroidia > Flavobacteriales > Flavobacteriaceae > Lutibacter > Lutibacter flavus. Next base: position 223,370 of record NZ_FZNX01000005.1, on the reverse strand, counting down.
TTTAATAAATTATATGTATTTGATTTTCTTTTAGTTACCTATTCAATAAATCCTACACCAGCTGTATTATTGCTTTGTGAATCTATTAATATAAATGCTCCATTTGTTCTGTGCTCTTTAAAAGCATCAAAAAATATTGGTTTATTTAATTGAAATGAAACCGATGCAATATCATTCATTTTTAAACTTGAAACTCCAGTTTCGATACCAGAATAATCAGGGTTAATTTTATTATTAATTGCACTCACCTTTGCCAAAACTTTATTTACGCCATGTTGCAAGGTATATTTTGCGCCAGGCACCAATTCTTTAGCATCCATCCATGAAATAGTTGCTGTTAATTTTTTTTCAATTTTTGGCAACTCTCCAACTTTCACAATCATATCTCCTCTACTTACATTTACATCGTTTTCTAATGTTAATGTAACTGAAGATCTTCGTGCTGCTGATTGATATTTTTTATCGTAGAAATATATTTCTTTAACTTTTGTTTTAGTTTCTGAAGGCAATACCATTACATCATCACCAACATTTATATCTCCTCCATATACTTTTCCAGCATACCCTCTATAATCGTGGTATTCTTCAGTTTTTGGACGAATAACATATTGAACAGGAAAACGAGCTCTTCCTCTATTGTAAATATCTGCAGTATCAATTTTTTCTAAATGCTCTAATAACGTTTGACCGCTATACCAGGTCATTATTTCTGATTTATCAACAACATTATCACCTTTTAAAGCACTCACTGGAATAAAAGTTATATTCTGATCTTCGTAATCACTTTTTTCAACTAATTTTTGAAAATCAGCTTTAATTTCATTGTATCTTTCTTCTGAAAAATCAACTAAATCCATTTTGTTTATGGCAACAATCACATCTTTAATCCTCAATAAATTATTAATAAAAAAGTGACGGTATGTTTGCTCAATTACACCATGACGCGCATCAATTAATACAATTGCAACTTGCGAAGTTGAAGCTCCAGTTACCATATTTCTTGTATACTCTACGTGTCCAGGAGTATCTGCAATTATATAACTTCTTTTATCTGTTGAAAAATAGATATGTGCTACATCAATGGTAATTCCTTGTTCTCTTTCAGCTACCAGACCATCAGTTGCTAACGAAAAATCTAAATAGTCATATCCTTTTTGTTTTGAACTACGTTCTATTGCCTCTAATTTATCATCAGTTAATGATTTTGTATCGTACAATAACCTTCCAATTAACGTACTTTTTCCATCATCTACACTTCCTGCTGTTGCTATTTTTAAAACTTCCATTTTTTGTTTAGCTATTTGCCATTCGCTATTTGCTATAGGCTTAATTATATTATTATTTTATAAATCTGCTAATGGCTAAGTGCCAAAAGCTAAAAGGAAAATTTTCTAAAGAAAATTTTAAAAGTACCCTTGTTGTTTACGTTCTTCCATTGCTGCTTCCGATCGTTTATCGTCAATTCTGGCACCTCTTTCTGAAATACTAGAATCTCTTATTTCTGCAACCACTTGACTAATTGTAGTAGCATAAGATGCCACGGCAGCTGTACAACTCATATCTCCAACAGTTCTAAATCGCACAATTCTTTCTTCAACAAGTTCCTCTTTATCTTTATATACAAATTCTGAAGCTGACCAGATTAACCCGTCCCTTACAAAAGTTTCACGCGGATGTGAAAAATAGATTGAAGGAATTTCTAAATCTTCTCTTTCAATGTATGTCCATACATCTAATTCTGTCCAGTTAGAAATTGGAAAAACACGTACATTTTGACCAAAATCAATTTGACCGTTTAACATATCAAATAATTCTGGACGTTGGTTTCTTTCATCCCACTGACCAAAATCATCACGTACTGAAAAAATACGTTCTTTTGCTCTAGCTTTTTCCTCATCTCTACGAGCGCCACCAATACAAGCGTCAAATTTAAATTCTTCAATTGCATCTAATAAAGTAGTTGTTTGCAACATATTTCTACTTGAATATCTGCCAGATTCTTCTTTCACTTTTCCTTCATCAATAGAATCCTGTACATTTCTAACAATTAATTCCAGCCCTAATTCTTCAACCAATCGATCTCTAAACTCGATGGTTTCAGGAAAATTATGACCTGTATCAATATGCATTAATGGAAAAGGAATTTTTGCCGGATAAAAGGCTTTTTGAGCCAACCTCACCAATGTTATAGAATCTTTTCCACCAGAAAACAATAGTACTGGTTTTTCAAATTGAGCAGCAACTTCTCTAAAAATATAAATTGCTTCATTCTCAAGGGCGTTTATTTGAATCTTATCTGTCATCTTTATTTTTTTATGAATGCAATCCACATTCTCTGTTTGATAATACTTTTGTTGGATCAAAATACGTAAACTCGTTTGGTAAATTATTTTGCTCTAGATAAGCATCTAATTGAGCATCTGACCAATTGTAAAACGGACTCACTTTTAAAACTCCATCTTTACTTAAAGAAACAATATCAATACTATTTCTAAAGGCTGTTTGACCACTTCTTAAATTTGTAAACCACACATCTGGTTTATGTTCTTTCATCGCTCTATTAAATGGTTCTAATTTTACTTGCTCAGTGAAAATTGCATGTTGAGGATCTTCAATTTGTGGAATTCCCATAATTGAATCTCTATGTGCCGAAGTTTGTTGCGGAACATATAAATGAACATTTAAACCCAACGAGTGAATTAACTCATTTGCGTGTTTATAAGTTTGTGGTGTATTATAACCAGTGTCGCACCAAATAACTTTTAAATCTGGCTCTACCTGGTTACAAGCATATAAAATCGCCACTTCATAAGGTCTAAAATTAGTTGTAACTAAAGGAGCTTTACCAACTTCAATAGCCCAAGCAATAATTTGCTCCGGTGATTTATCTTTTAACTCTAAATTTATTTTTTCAATATTTAAATCTCTCATTATTTTCCCCATTTTATAGTATTCCAAATTCTTTCATGAAAAAAGTACAACACCATTTTAGTTACTAATTCAATTGAACCTATTGTAAGCGCTAAAGTCATTTTTCCAGTTATAACCCATGAAATAATAATTGTATCAATAGTACCAACAATTCTCCAGCTAATTGACTTAATTATACTGCGGACAGGCCTCTCGGAATGTGTTAATTTTGTTTTAACTTTATCTGTATGTTTTTTATTTGAAATAAAAATTTGATCGAGTATCATTTCTAAACTTTATACATTTATTTTTAAGATACAAACATACTATTTTTCCACTACTCTACCAACTCGATAGACTTTTAGATTATTATTTTTTTAAGAATTATTAAATTCCTAAAAAACAGTATTAATTTTTAACTATTTAAAGCTTGATTTATATCTTGAAGTATGTCATCCACATTTTCTAAACCAACTGAAATACGAACCAAGCCTGGAGTAATTCCAGCAGCTAAACGCTCTTCTTCACTTAATTTACTATGTGTTGTTGATGCAGGGTGCGTTACTATAGTTCTTGTGTCGCCTAAATTTGCAGATAAGGAACACATTTTAATTGAATTCAAAAATTTTCTTCCCGCTTCAATTCCTCCTTTAACATCAATTGCTATTATATTTCCTCCTAATTTCATTTGCTTTTTTGCAATTTCATATTGAGGATGCGATTTTAAAAATGGGTATTTTACCATCGAAACTGAAGGATTTTGCTCCAATGATTTAGCTATTGTTAATGCATTTTCACAATGCCTGTCAACACGAACAGCTAAAGTTTCTAAACTTTTACTTAAAACCCAAGCATTAAATGGTGACATTGCCGGGCCTGTATTTCTTGAAAACAGATAAATTTCCCGAATCAAATCCGTATTTCCAACTACAACCCCACCTAAAACACGACCCTGACCGTCCATTAATTTTGTAGCAGAATGTACAACTAAATCAGCTCCAAATTTAATAGGTTGCTGTATATAAGGAGTTGCAAAACAATTATCAATAATTAATAATAAGTTGTGTTTTTTTGCAATTTTCCCTAACAATTCTAAGTCAATAATATCAACTCCAGGATTTGTTGGAGATTCAGCATATAATATTTTTGTTGAAGGTGTAATTAATCCCTCAATTTCATCAGGATTGTTAATATCAAAATAAGATGTTGTAATATTCCATTTTGGAAAATACTTTGTAAATAAAGTATGAGTTGATCCAAAAACAGAACGAGCTGAAACAATATGATCTCCACTACTTAATAACGCTGCAAAAGTTGAATAAATAGCTGCCATACCGGTTGCAAACGCATAACCATCTTCTGCACCTTCCATTTTTATCACTTTTTCAACAAACTCGGTTGTATTTGGGTTGCTAAAACGAGAGTAAATATTTCTAATTTTTTCTTCTGTAAATGAAGCTCTCATATCTTCAGCATCATCAAAAACAAAGCTAGAAGTAACATACATTGGTGTTGAATGTTCCTGAAAATGAGAACGCTCTAATTGCGTTCTAATAGCATCGGTTTCAAATTTATTATCGCTCATAATGTTTTGTAAATCTTATTTTTAATTCTTCTCTGCCAATCTTAAAATATCTCCAAAAACTCCTCTTGCAGTTACTGCTGCTCCCGCTCCTGCTCCCTGAATAACAATTGGTTTTTCTCCATATGATTCAGTAAATACTTCAAAAATAGCATCGGCCCCTTGTATTTGACCCAAAGCACTATTGGATGGAACAGATATTAATTTTACTTCTAAAACACCTTTATCTTCTTGTAAATTACCAGATAAATCTCCAATGTATCTTAACACATGACCTTCCTTCTGGTTGTCTTTTACGCTCTGATAATAAGCATCCATTTCTTCTAATTTACTTAAAAATTCTGAAGCAGTACCTTCACGTAAATCTTCTGGAATTAAATTTTCAATTTTTACATCATCAAATTCATTTTGTAAATCTAATTCTCGTGCTAAAATTAATAATTTTCGCCCTACATCATTTCCACATAAATCTTCGCGAGGATCTGGTTCTGTAAAACCACTATCAATTGCTTCTTTTAAAACAGCGCTAAAAGGCCTATCCTGAACAGAATAATTGTTAAATAAATAACTTAATGAACCTGAAAAGACACCTCTAATTCCTGTGATATTTTCACCTGAATCATGTAACAATTTAATAGTATCAATTAAAGGCAAACCAGCACCAACATTGGTTTCATACAAATATGCCTTTTTGTTTTCACTCAATTTTTTACGTAATTCTTTATAAAAAGAATATTCCAATGTATTTGCAATTTTGTTTGAAGAAATTAAATCGAATCCATTATCAACTAGATCAATATAATTTTTTACAAACTCACTACTCGCAGTGTTATCAATTGCAATTAAATTTTCTAAATGAAACTTTTCGGCATATTCAATAATATTTTGAACACTATTTACTACTTCACTAGTTTCTAAATCTTTTTCCCAATTATCTGAAACACCATTTTTACTAAGTAATACATTTGATGAATTTGCAACGGCAAAAATATTTAGATTGATATTTTTTCTTTTAATAATATTTTCTTTACTCTTTAAAATCTGATTTATAAGGGTTCCTCCTACTAAACCTTTACCAAAAATAGCAATGTTTATATTTTTTGAAACTCCAAAAATCTCACCGTGAATTACATTTGCCGCTTTATGTAAATCCGTTTTTTTAACAACCAAACACACATTTTCTCCTGTAACAGTATTGTTTATTAAAATTGGAGTAATGTGGTTTTTAATTAAAGCACTATAAGGCTGATTAAAAGAGTATAAACTCTGTCCAATAATTGATATTACAGATACATTTTCAGTAATATAAATCTGACTTACATCTTTACTTTGAAATTCATTTTTAAATTCGTTTTCAAGTACTTTTTTAGCTTTGTAACCATCTCTTGCATCAACTATAAATCCAATTCCTCGCTCTGATGATCCCTGCGAAATAATACTTACACTAATATTTTCCTTTCCTAAAGCGCTAAAAATTCTACCATCTACACCAACCTTACCTAGTAAACCTCTACCAATTAGATTAACCAATGCAACATCTTGTTCTACAGAAAGTGATTTAATTCCACCACGTTCAGTTTCTGAACCAATTAAAGTCCCTGTATTATCAGCATTAAACGTATTTAATATTCTTAATGGAATGTTCTTTTCTATTAACGGAATAATCGTTTTTGCATGTAAAATATTAGCCCCAAAATTTGCCATTTCATTAGCTTCCTGGTACGATAATTTTTCAATTTTCTGTGAATTTTCAACTAAATCAGGGTTTGCAGTATAAATTCCGTTTACATGTGTATAGTTTTGAAATTCTTCAGCATTTAAAAAATTAGCAATTAATGCTGCGGAATAATTACTTCCATTTCTACCCAAAGTAGTAGTTTCTCCATTTAAATTAGAACCAATAAAACCAGTTATTACTTGGATAACATCATCATCTACATTTCTAAAATGTTCAACCACGTTTTCTTCTGAAACACTTTCAAATGGCAATGCTTTTCCAAACTGATTATTTGTTTTTATTAAATTTCTGGAGTCCACAAAATTTGCTTTAACCCCACTTTTATTCAATAAATGGGTAATAACTTTTCCTGATAAAATTTCTCCCTGAGCAAGAATTTGATCTTTTACTTTTGGGCTATAATCACCTAATAAATTAACACCTTTAAAAATTTCATCTAACAATTGAAATTCTGCCGATACATCTACTGAATTATCAACTGCTAATTGATACTCTTTTAATTGCTGTAATTCTTCTAAATATGGTAAACTATTTTTTGCCTTTTCTAAAATAGATTCTAATTGATTGGTTGTATTACCTCTCGCTGAAACAACTAATGCTATTTGCTCTCCATTTGTTACTTTATCTGAAACTATTTTCAAAATACAGTCTAAACCCTTTCCGTTCGCCAACGATTTCCCTCCAAATTTTACTACTTTCATCTTATTTTTTTTAGAACTTTGATTAAATATTGGTTCTATTATTTTTCCTAATTGTTTGTATTCTATCAAAAAAGCATCGTGCCCATGTACCGAATTAATTTCGTTATAAGTTACATTTGGGTTTAACAATGCTAGTTGTTTATGGGTTTCTTTATTCTCTTCAGCAGTAAAAAACAAATCTGAATCAACTCCAATTATGTGAATATTTGCTTTAATTGAATCTAAAATTGTAGCCTCTCTGCCTTTGGTAACATCAATTGTTCTTAACAACTGATTCATTAATTTATATGCAGATAATTGAAAACGCTCTTGTAATTTTTTTCCATGATGCAACAACCAACTCTCTACATTAAAAATTTCTAATTCATCATTTTTTGAACGTTGAAATCGTTCTTTAAAAGATTCAGGAGTTCTATAACATAACATTGCATGCATACGAGCATCGTGCACCGGATTACTTGAGTTTGATAAAAATTGCTCTTGTATTTGACAGTTAGCTATTAACCAATCTGTAGATTTCCAATCAGTTGCTATGGTAATTAAATGTTTTGTGATTGTTGGATTTACAACTGCCATTTCCCATGCGATTCCTCCACCTAAAGAACCTCCTACAAGAGCAAATATTTCATCTAATTTTAATTCACTTAAACCTTTTAAAAAGATTTTAGCAATATCTCTGGCAACAAAATCTTTATAATTATCTATAACAAAACCATCAAAACTGTTTCCTGGAATGTTGAAAGACAAAATTGTATATTTATCTGTATCAATTACTTTATTTTTACCAACTAAATCATTCCACCAACCATCTTTACCCGCAACATTGCTATTTCCTGTCAATGCATGGTTTACTAAAACAATGGGTGCAGTGTATAATTCTTTCCCAAAAAGTTGATATGAAAGGTTAATATCTTGACCTTCACTCCCCTTTTCAGGAATAAAATTAGTTATTGTTATGTGTTTTAATTGACTCATTAAATACTCTATAAATTGATTAAAAATCAAAAATTATTTGTTTCAGCTTAAAAAATAGTGTTACGAGAAATTGCAGTAATTACAAAAAGTAATTACGTTGAGTTATCTATCCAAAATGGGTAGAATTTAGCACCTTCTTTAAAAGCTAAAGGGTTGCTAAGGCTTCAATGGGTCTATTCCCTCTGCCTTTCTTGATAACAATAGTCAATAAGTTTATGAACTAAGTGGCAAATTAACGCAATAATTATTTCTCAAACAAAACATTTCAGCAAAAATTAAATCTTCTTAAAAGCTGCTGCTAAATCTTGCTTCAAATCTTCAATATCTTCAAGACCTACAGACAATCTTATTAAATCTTGTGTTACTCCTGCTCCAGCTTGTTGTTCTAATGTTAATTGCTGGTGTGTTGTACTTGCAGGATGAATAATTAATGATTTTGTATCTCCAATGTTAGCTAATAATGAAAATATTTCAGTAGCATCAGTCACTTTTTTAGCAGCTTCAAAACCACCTTTTACACCGAAAGTAACCAATCCGCTCTGGCCTTTTGGTAAATATTTTTTAGCCAACGCATTGTATTTATTACTTTCTAAACCAGGATAATTTACCCATTCCACTTCGTCTCTACCTTCTAACCATTTTGCTAATTCCAAGGCATTTGCACTGTGTTGTTTTATACGAACAGGCAATGTTTCTAACCCTTGAATAATTTGAAATGCATTAAAAGGACTTAAAGCACCACCAAAATCACGTAATCCTTCTAAAATTAATTTAAATGTAAAAGCTGCTGCTCCTAAAGCTTCACTATATATCAAACCATGGTATCCTTCTGAAGGCTCCGTAAATTCAGGAAACTTTCCATTTGTCCAATCAAAAGTTCCTGCATCAATAATTGCGCCTCCTAAGGAATTTCCTTGTCCACCAATATATTTTGTTAATGAATGAATTACTAGGTTTGCTCCGTGTTTGATAGGATTTAATAAAGCCGGACTCGCAACTGTATTATCCACTATAAATGGCACTCCAGCAGCTTTTGAATGTTCTGCAATTGCTTCTAAATCTAGCACATCTAATTTTGGGTTCCCTAAAGATTCAACAAAAAAGGCTTTTGTATTATCTTTAACGGCCTTTTTAAAATTTTCAGGGTTTGATGCATCTACAAACGTAGTTGTAATTCCCAATCTTGGTAACGTAACATTTAACAAAGTAAACGTACCTCCATACAAACTACTGGAAGCTACAATATGATCACCCGCTTTCAACAAAGTTAACAATCCGGTAGATATTGCTGAAGTTCCAGAAGCAAAAACCACAGCTCCTATACCTCCTTCAATGGCAGCCAAACGCTGTTGTAAAATATCGTTTGTTGGGTTATTTAAACGTGTGTAAATAAAACCTAGCTCTTTTAATGAAAACAAATTAGCAGCGTGTTCCGTATCATTAAAAACATACGATGATGTTTGATAAATTGGTACGGCTCTTGTTCCTGCTGTTTTAGTTGTATCGTGTCCTGCGTGTAATGCTTGTGTTGATAATTTTTGAGTGCTCATTTTATATAATTTTTATATTTTAATTCAAATTTTAAATAAAAAAGCCCCTTTGGTTTTAGGTATTACCAAAGGGACTTAAATCTTATATGATTTTATTTTTCCATTTATTTTAGGCAATACCATTTCATTGTGCTACGCATCATTCGCATAGATATTTTAGACATATTGCACATTTTTTTTTGAAAATTTGAGTTCATTTTATTACTTTTTTGATATAAAAAAACCTCTGATAAATCAGAGGTTTTTATTTATTATATATTATTATATTTTAAACAATAGCAGCCTCTGTGTAAATTTCACACATCATATAACGCATTTTGTTAAACATAATATTCATTTTTCTTTATTTTAATGTGACAAATGTAATCACATTTATTTAATATGCAATAAAAAAAATAATTATTTTAATTCAGCTGTACCAAAACTTACTGAAAAATCTACACACCAAATATTCACAATTTTAAATTTCTCTAAATCAATATTTTCTGGAATTGAATAGGTGAAATTTCCTGAAACACCTTTTAAATCCCCAAGATTTACATATTCTGTTGAGTTGGTATCTGTTGATAAATACACCAATAATTTTGGACCATTATCTGTTTTAAAATTAGCAAAAGACAGCACTGTTTTATCAGAATTTACAGTTGCTTTTCCAGATGTTGGATGCGCACCATCTACAAAATCGCCCATAGCAAAATTACTAACTTCCATATCATCAACTAATTCTTCTGCCATTTGATCCTCTAAAATTTCCATAGAAACATCATTGTCTGAGCAACTAATACTTATAACTGTACAAAGAACTAAAACTAGTATTTTTTTCATCTTAAATTTGGTTTTATTGTGTTTTGTCTCACCAAAAAACAAATCATTACAAAAAAATTTATGAATTATTTAGCAGTAAATTAGCTTTTAAATTTTAAATTTTCATAGATTTGCAGTCGAAATAATCCGAGGAAAAATTTGAACTGATTGCAACCTCATTAAAAAATGCTAAAGCAGTAATTATTTACTCCTTTTAGCGACCAACGCAATCTTCAATTTTCTTAAATAATTTAAAATTAGATAATTATGTCATATTTATTTACATCCGAATCAGTTTCTGAGGGACATCCAGATAAAGTTGCTGATCAAATTTCAGATGCTTTAGTAGATAACTTTTTAGCTTTTGATGAAAACTCAAAAGTTGCATGTGAAACTTTAGTAACCACTGGTCAAGTAATATTAGCAGGTGAAGTAAAATCTAATACTTATTTAGATGTTCAAAAAATAGCAAGAGACGTTATTAATAACATTGGCTATACAAAAGGAGAATATATGTTTGATGGTAATTCTTGTGGTGTTTTATCTGCAATCCACGAACAATCTCAAGATATAAACCAAGGTGTAGATAGAGCTACAAAGGAAGAGCAAGGTGCTGGAGATCAAGGAATGATGTTTGGCTACGCAACAAATGAAACTGAAAATTTAATGCCATTAGCGTTGGATTTAAGTCATAGAATTTTGCACGAACTTGCTGAATTACGAAGAGAAAATAGCGATATTACATATTTACGTCCAGATTCTAAAAGTCAAGTTACTATTGAATATACCGATGATAATGTTCCTTTTAGAATTAAAGACATTGTAGTTTCAACTCAACATGACCAATTTAATGAGGATGATGAAGCTATGTTGGCAAAAATAAAAAGCGACGTAATTCATATTTTAATTCCTAGAGTAATTGCAAAATTACCTGTTTCAATTCAGGCATTGTTTAACGACAATATTGTATACCACGTAAATCCAACTGGAAAATTTGTAATTGGTGGACCTCACGGTGATACTGGTTTAACAGGCCGAAAAATTATTGTTGATACTTATGGAGGTAAAGGTGCTCATGGTGGTGGTGCTTTCTCTGGAAAAGATCCAAGTAAAGTTGATAGAAGTGCAGCTTATGCAACTCGCCATATTGCTAAAAATTTAGTTGCTGCCGGAGTTGCAGATGAAATTTTAATACAAGTTTCTTATGCTATTGGAGTTGTAAAACCTATGGGTATTTACGTAAACACTTATGGAACTTCTAACGTTGATAAAGCCGATGGTGAAATTGCAGAAATAGTTGAAAAATTATTTGATATGCGACCTGCTGCTATTGAAGAACGTTTAAAACTTCGCCAACCAATGTATTTAGAAACTGCTGCTTACGGACATATGGGTCGTGATAATAGAACCGTTACTAAAACTTTTTCAAACGTTGACGGTACTGAAAAAACCATTGATGTTGAATTATTTACTTGGGAAAAACTAGATTACGTAGAGAAGGTAAAAGACGCTTTTAACTTATAATCTTTTCCGAATTCAAAAATAAAAAAAGACGATTTCTTAGAAATCGTCTTTTTTTTATCATATATTTTTTACTCTTTTTTGTGATCGTCTATCACATTTTCATCTCTGTATTTACAACAATCATGTAAACTATTATAAGCTTCATCTGAAGCCTTTAAATCTTTCATATCGTGGCCTGCATTTGCAACGCTATTCTTTATTTTTTGGGTATCCGTTTTGCGTTCGTCAAAAATAAGACTCAATTCATGTGTTTTTACATTCCACACTGCTGATTTTACACCTTTTGTTTTAATACAAGCTTTTTCAATGCGCTCTTTACACATTAAACATACCCCATCAACTTCAAAAGAAGTTCTTGCATTTTTATTCTGAGCATACGATATCACTCCAGTAAGAAGCAACATGATTAATAATAATTTTTTCATTTTATTTAGTTTTAATTTAATTTATATCTAAGACCCGTATAAAACATACTTCCAAAAACAGGACCATATACAAGTGTACTATCAAAATATGGACCAAATGGATTTTCAGCGCTTACAACTGGATTCTTTTGCTTTACGTTTGTTATATTTTCACCTCCAATATAAACTTCAAACTTAGGTGAAAACACTTTTGTTGCCTGTACATTTAATGTTGATAGCGTTGGAGAAAATTCATTTAATTGATATTCGATTTCACTATTCTTTGTTGATGGCAATCGTTGTTTACTCAACCAATTATAAGTAGCATCAAATTTCCAATGACTTCCATTCTTTTTCGTATGTAATTCATAAGATGCATTTGCAAACACCCTATTCTTAGGAATTAAAGGAGTTAATTTTTTACCTGATTTATACTGAGTCATTACATCGTAATACTTATACGCCAATTTTAAATTAAAATGATTAAATGGATTGTAACTGAACTCCGATTGAAAACTATTTGAATAACTTTCACCTTCTAAATTGTAGAAGCTTATTTCTGTTGAATTTTCCCAATCAACAACTACTTGGTTTTTAAAATCAGTTCTATAAAAGTCAATATTAATATCGGCTTTTCCACCAAATAAATTAAATCCTTGTAAATATGAAACACCATAATTCCAAGCAATCTCAGGGTCTAAACCGTAAACTTTCCCACCAGAGTTAAAGATATTTATACTTCTTGAGGTTGCAAACATCTTTTGATTTTCAGTGAAAATATTAGCACTTCTTTTTCCCCTTCCAAAAGAAGCTCTTAATGCAGATTTCTCCCATTTTGAATAACGTATGTGAAATCTTGGAGTAACAAAAGTTCCTAATAAATTATGATGATCAATTCTAATTCCAGCAGACATATTAATGGCTCCTAAATCATCATAATTATACTCGAAAAAACCACCTACAGAATTCTCATTTCTACTATAATCAGTGTCTAAAACCAGCTCATTATATTCATCATAAGTAAAACTAACTCCTGTTTTTACCTTATGTCGAGAATCGGATATAATTGAGTTGTACAATAGGTTTGAATAAAAACTTTGGTGCTTTATGTCATACCTTTTCAGTCCAAAATATGAATCTTGCTTATGATCACTATATGCCAATTGCAAACCTAAACTTTGGTAAGGAATGTTTGGGTTAACATACCCTAATTTAAAAGAAATATCCAATCGTTCTGTATCTATCTCACTTCCCCAAAAATTCGTTGTTAATTTATCAGTATCCGGATTAAAACTTACCTGACCCGATTGTTTTTCATCATTTAAATATCTTAAATTCAAAAAACTCACAAAACCAGTTTCGGTATTGGCATACTGCCAACGGTTCATTACATTTATTTGCTTTGCCAAAGGAGCATCTAAAAATGAATCATTGTTTTTATCATTTTTTTTATCTCTAATATTTCCGTGTAAATAAAGCCCTGTACTCCATTTTTCACTTAATTTTGAATTCAAATGTGTATTCAATTCCATTCGTCCATTACCCGCAGTATATGCATTTACAAAAAGTTTATCATCCGTACTTGGTTTTTTAAGTTCAGCATTAATCTGACCAGCAATACTTTCAAATCCGTTAATAACACTTCCTGTTCCTTTTGTAATTTGAATACTTTCTACCCAAGTTCCTGGAATAAAACTTAAGCCATAAGCTTGCGAAGCCCCTCTAATCGAAGGAACATTTTCAGTTGTAATTAAAATATTAGGACTTGTTAAACCCAACATTTTTATTTGACGTGTTCCTGATATAGCATCAGAAAAATTAACATCAATAGAAGGGTTTGTTTCAAAGCTTTCAGCCAAATTACAACAAGCAGCTTTCAATAATTCATCGCTACTAACATTAATAATATTAAATGATTTTATGTATGAAACTGATGTTGATTTCTTTTGTCGTTTCAAAATAACTTCATCTAACATACTAGTTGGTTTCAACCTATGAGTAATACTATTTGAATTTTTTACAGTTATCGTATCTGTTTTAAATCCTACGTAACTAATCACAAGTTTTTTATACACATTTTTATATGGAATTTTAAATGCTCCATTAATATCGGTTACAGTACCTATTGGCAAATCTAACCAATAGACATTTGCTCCCGGCAATACAATTTCTCTATTGTCTGGATTGTCTTCATAAATAACACCTTTCACTTGTTCTTGAGAAAAGAGAAATATGGGAATTATAAATAAAAAATATAGTATTTTTTTCATTAATATTTGATTTTTAATTAATTATAAAATTATTTCCAAGACGTAATTATTCATCTTGATTAACTACAATTAATTTAAAATCAGATTCGAAAAACTTGTTGTAAGACTTGAATATCTACCTCTATAATTGGCGGTGAATACTCGTTGAAAGGAATATGTTTATATGGTAAACTTTCAAATAAATTTACATATGAATGTACAAATTCAGGAAGAAATACTTGTTGATCTAACAATGAATATTCAAAAACATTAAATTGCAATTCTTCTTGTCCATCAAAAACAAAATTTTCATCACTACAACAATCTTTAATAGTTTCTTCTTCTTCGCAATCGTCACTTTTTGAAATTTCCATACCACAAGAGGAGGCACGAGAAAACAAAGCTGCATCAACTAAAAATTCTCCACAATAATGCATACCTACAGTAAACGACATTGTAGATAGAAAAACTACCAACGCCATAAATACAGCTGCTATTTTATTGCTTACTTGTTTCATTTAGTATGTAAATTTATGAAATAATTTTATTAAGTTTTTGTTAAAATGATTCCATTCAATATTTTAAATAAAAATTAAAATTAACGTTAAAACAATGCCTCCAAGTGTAAAATACATTCCTTTTTTAAAGGTTTTAGTTTTTGGTAAAAACATCCAAAAGGAAGAAATTGCAAAAAATAATAGTGATAACCCAAAAAATATGTTTAACCAATATATTGAGCTATTTGTAGTTGCCTTATGCAAATGAGTCATTTTATCTAATACAAAAGGAAGTACTTTAGATGTGTATTTTGCAACTCCTGTGCTATTATTATAAGTTCCACTATTAAAATGTAAAATATTATTTTCTGTTTTAGTTATTTTTAAATCTCTAATTCTTAGCGACCTTCCTAGCTCTGAGACTTCCAATCCAGGTTTAAGTTGCTTTTCAATTTGTTTTTCTACCTTAAACGCATCCGTTTCTCTAAAAATTAGAACAATTCCACTTAATGCATACACAGTCATAATTCCGATTAGAAAAAAGCCTAAATAACGGTGTATAATTCTCATATAAAAACTTGTTGATTTTTTACTTTTCATAAATTCCTTATAATTATTGTTTATAAATTATATTTTACAGAGAACATTACTATTCTTGGCTGAATAAAATACAACGAATTTGAATTACTATCTATAATTTCATTATAATTATCACTATTCATAGATTTATTATCGGTTAAATTATTAGCAGAAATTTTAAATTCCCAATCGCTTTCTTTTTGTTGATAATA
The DNA here is from genome assembly GCF_900188355.1 of Lutibacter flavus. Lineage (GTDB taxonomy): Bacteria > Bacteroidota > Bacteroidia > Flavobacteriales > Flavobacteriaceae > Lutibacter > Lutibacter flavus. Next base: position 207,645 of record NZ_FZNX01000005.1, on the reverse strand, counting down.
TAAATTTGCATTCAAAAAAGAATACTTATTTTTTACTGTTTTCTCGTCGTTACTATAGTTATAATGACTATAATCTGCTGTTAAAATAAAATTCTTTAAAAACCCTATTTCTATATTAGCAAAAGGTCTGTCGGTTGTACTACCAGTATTTGAATATTCGGTAAAAGATTTTTGGTAACCAATTTCAAAATTTGGAGCATCTTTAAACTTTGTTGCTACACTCGCCTGATAACTATGTGAAAGTGTTTTTGATTTTATTTGAGCATCATTTATAATATTATTAAATATCGAATTTGACACATTAGCTCTAAAATTAGTTTTTAGTTTACTATATGTTTTACCATATCTAAAAAAAGCTGAAAGCGTTTCATCCGCAAAATCAGAATTTACAGGAAATGAAATCCTATCAACTCCAATTAATTCACTATTATTTTTAACAGTATTTAGATTCTTTGTATAATTTATAGAAGCATTTATGTTTGTAAATGAAAACATACTAAAACTATAGTAGTTTAATGAATAACGATGGCGAAACGAATTTTCAATAGTTCTACTTCCTCTATTTAAAGATCTGTAAGTATCTAAAATATAACCTTCAGAAACCGTATTAATATCAGAAAATTGAGTTGTAATTGCATAATTAAAACGTAAACTTTCTGAAGATTTAAGTTGCAAATTTGCATAAACATCAGGTAAAACCTTCGTTAAATTATCTTTATTTGTCGTTCCCAATTGCACATCTTTTGTAGTGTAATTATGCACTGTTACTCCAGGATTAAATGTGAAAATTCCTGATACCATTTTATAATGTACACCTAAAAATAAATCGGAAAAATTATAATCCACGTCATTATTTAAAAATGATTCTGAAAAATCTATTGTTGAACCATTATCCAATTCTTGAGAAATTTTTGAAGTAAATGTTTGTCCGCTAAATGTAGATCCTAAAGAAAAATTAATATTACTTTTTGGCGTTAGCAAATAATAGTAATCAAATTTTGCATCTAGTTTATTAGTACTAGATTTCTGGTTTTGAATTAAATTATATCCATTTGCTTCATTCGAAGATGGTATTAAAACAAATGGTTGTGTACTTGCTAATGAATTATATAATGGTTGATCTTTTTGATATAAATGTTGTATTTCAGAAGCAAAAATATTCTTATCATTTATAGTATAGTACACATTAAAATTTAGATTTAATGAAACCGGCTTTTCTTCTTTATGCGTATCTATTGCCCCTCTATTTGTTGAAGTAACATCCATAAATTCGGTTTGCTCAGATAGCTTTCCAAAAATATCATAATCTATATGTACATTATTATTTGGTTTATAAGTAGTACTAAATTTAAGCATTCCTAATTTACTGCCTTGAACTGCCGAAGTTTCGCTGTTTTCAGTTAAACTAGTTTTATTATAAACGGTATTTGATTGTGTAAACATATCCGTTTCGGAATCGTTTACAATTGCAAAACCATTAAAATCTAAACCTTTTTTTGGCACTAAACTAAAATTTAATGCTCCAAATTTTGAAATAATTTCTTGAGCTTTATTATTTTGAACCGTCATAAAACCTAAACCGCCTGAAGAAACATTAAAACTAGTTCCGCTTCCTTGCATTCCACCTCTTAAACCACCAGTAAATCTAAAATAATCACGCATAGTAAAAGGTGTTTCACCTATATTATTAAAATCAGCTAAAATATTTACACTTTTATTTTTACTGTAATAAAATAACTTTGGTTTTAAAATGTGTTTTTCATTGTCACCAATACCAGCATTTACTTCGCCAAACCAAAATTTATCCTTCCCTGTTTTCAGCCTTATGTTAAGAGCAATATTATCTTCGTTATTAGTTACACCGCGCATACCAGAAACTTCATTGTAATTTTTTAGAACTTCAACTTTATCAATTGCACTGGCAGGGATATTTTGAGTTGCTAATTTAGAATCTCCATCAAAAAACTCTTTTCCTTCAACCAATACTTTTTGCACTTTTTTACCTTCAACTTCAACTTCACCGTTATCATCAATATCTATTCCCGGTAATTTTTTAAGCACATCCTCTAATTTCTTTTCTTTTCCTGAAGTAAATGAATCAGTATTGTATACAATTGTATCTCCAACAATTTTAACAGGCATTTCATAGGTAATTTCAACTTCGCTTAGCTCTTCATTCGCTTCTTCCAGTACAATATCTTTTGTTAAACCTTCAGAATTATTAGAAATATCAACATCTAAATCCTTAGTATTAAAACCTAAATAACTTACTTTTAAAGTATAACTTTCGTTTTCTTCTAAGCTTAATTTATAATTTCCTTTAGAATCTGTTATTGAATAAGATTGTAAAAATTTTGTTCCTTTTTTAAAAGCAATCACATTGGCCATTTCAAGTGGTTCGCCTGCTTTATTTTTTACAATTCCTTCAAATTTTACATTTTGAGATATTAAAAGAAATGGAGTAGCTATAAAAATAAGTAAGCTTATATACTTTTTCATTTTAAATTATTTTTACTTTTAAAACATTGAAATTTTAGCTTGATAATATTTAATACTAGTTCAAATATTGAGATTGTCATTTCGTTTTATAAAACTTCTCGCAATGACAGTCTTTTTTGACACCTCACTTTTAACACAAATATTACCCTCCTATTCTAATTCTGTGCCCTTCATTACCTCCTTTTTGACGCTCATTTCTCATACGTTCTCTCATCTCTTTCATTTTTTGCTCTATAATTTTATTATATTCTTTCTGACTAACAACTTTTCCTTTAGTTGGCTCTTTAATTTCAATTTTATCCTTTGGATTCATTACAATTTTTGTACATAAAATGTTTGTATTTCCATAACCAACTTCTAAAATTAAACCAGGTAAACCCCAATAATTTCCGGGGCCCTGACTAACTGGAATTTCCATAGCATACCAAGCAGTTACAATTACTTGTTCCATTTTTGGCGCTTCATCTTCTCTATTTTCTTCCTTTTTATCCTCTTCGTTATTATTTCTTCTTCCAAATCTAACATTGGTTGATCGCTCTGGCATTTCAATAACTGTAGTGGCTTTAAAACATAAATTTTCTCCAATCATTTTAGTTTCTTGCTCCATTTTCCAATCATAGGTTACTAAATCATCTTTTATTAAAAAGTTTTTTCCACTAAATTCGCTTTCTTTTGAATAAGTTTTAGAATGTGTATTTTTATAATAATTACCAGAAGCTCCGCCACCCATCATCATAAATCGCATACCTCCTCTTCCTCCAGTAGATTGGTCTAATTTTTCTTCCTCTTTATAAATTGAAGCCGTTTTATTAAAAGATAAAATATATGTTTTCTCTAATTGATTTTTCATTCTTTCTTTAATCATTTCAATTCTATCAGCAGGAATTCCGCTCCCAGCGAAATCCATATTCATTGTAGTTTTGGTTTGATATATGGCTTTTCCTTGAAAATCTTGTGCAGTAGTAATTGAACTAGTTAGTATTAATAAAACAATGATACATTTAATAAGGAGATTCTTCATTTTCTTTAATTTTAAAAATTCTACACAACAAATATAAAAGCAATTACTATAAACAACCGTTAATTAGTGTTAACTACTGTTAACCAATTGGGTTTATACAATTTATGTACTTAACTTTGATTTATGAACAAGCAAAATTACAAGTGGATAGTTTATTTAATTGGTATTACAGTTATTATGACTATTGCTGCTCAAGTGTATTGGAATTTTAGAGAATACCAAATAAATAAACATCATTTAATAAATAATGTTCAGCATAGTTTAGATAATGCCGTAGAAGATTATTATGCTAATTTAACCCGATCTGGCTTTATAACTTATAGCACCAAAAATTCGAATGATTCCACAAAAAAAATTGACACTATTTTAGTAAAAACAAAATCCAGAAGGGGATTACGAAAGAAAATTGACAGTACTTTGGAAAATATTGTCCAAAAAGATACAAGTAAAATATTTGTTTTAGGTGGATTTAGAAGTCATAACCCAAATTTTATAAATCCGCGCACATTTTCTAAAAATATTGACAGTTTAATTTCAAAAATTGTTGTATCATTTTCTCGTGACACTTTAGACTTGGAGAAAATAGATCAATACCTTGCTACTGAATTTGAAAGAAAGAAAATAAATGTAACCTATGGTTTAAAATTTGAATACCAGCATTGGATTCAAAGAGATAGTTCAATCACCAAAATTATTGAATACAATACCAATAACTTTCCAAAAAAACATTTAACAACCAAATCAAAATCTAATTATCTACCCTACAGAAGTAAACTTGAATTAATGTTTACAAATGAAACCTCAACATTGTTAGCAGAATCAATGGCGAGTATTTTATTATCCTTATTGCTTTCAATTTGTATAATAACAAGTATTATTTATCTACTCAAAACCATTTACAATCAAAAGCAATTATCAGAAGTTAAAAACGATTTAATAAGCAATATAACTCATGAGTTTAAAACACCAATAGCAACAATATCTGCAGCACTAGAAGCTATGAAAAGTTTTAATGCTCTTGATGATAAAGTGAAATCTGAAAAATATCTATCAATTGCCAATTCACAAGTTATTAAGTTGAATGAAATGGTTGAAAAAATATTGGAAACTGCTATATTAAATCAAGAGGAGTTAATTTTACATAAACAACCTCTAAATTTAGTTGAATTATTAGAAAACACAATCGATAAATTTAAAATAATTAATACTGAAAAATCCTTTGAGTTTATTAATAACAATGGCAATCCAATATTTAATTTGGATAAATTTCATTTTGAAAATGCAATAAGTAATATTTTAGATAATGCCATAAAATATGGTGGAAATAAAATAACTATTGAATTAAATTCAGAAGGAAATAAAACTGTAATTCTTATAAAAGATAATGGAAATGGGATTCATAAATCTCAAAAAGATAAAGTTTTTGAGCAATTTTATAGAGTTCCTAAAGGAAATACTCACAATGTAAAAGGGTTTGGAATTGGATTATTTTACACAAAAAAAATTATTGAAAAACACGATGGAAATATTACTATTGTTTATGATAAAAACAACAATACAATGTTTAAAATTGAATTTATAAATGAATAATCCAATCAAAATATTATTAGCAGAAGATGAACCTTCATTAGGGCAAATTATAAAAGAAAGTTTAGAAACTAGAAATTTTGAAGTATTACTTTGTTCCGACGGTGTTGAAGCTTATAAAACATATAAAACTGAAAGTCCGCTTTTATTGGTTTTAGATGTTATGATGCCTAAAAAAGATGGTTTTACGCTTGCAAAAGAGATTAGATTAGAGGATTCTGATATTCCTATCATTTTTTTAACCGCTAAATCTTTAACTGAAGATGTTGTACAAGGGTTTAATTTAGGAGGAAATGATTATTTAAAAAAGCCTTTCAGTATGGAAGAGCTTATCGTTAGAATTAATGCCCTACTTAAAAGAAATAAAACTGAAAATAGTCCCAATCCTATGCAATTGGGAAAATTTATATTTAATTTAAAAAATCAAACCTTACAAATCGATTCCGATATTGAATCTTTAACTCATAGAGAAGCGCATCTGCTTTATCATTTAGTTAAAAATAAAAATCAAGTTTTAGAACGCTCATTCATTTTAAAAAAACTTTGGGGTGATGATGATTTTTTTAACGCTAGAAGCATGGATGTTTTTATTACAAAACTTCGTAAAAAACTAAAAGACGATCCTGCAATTCAAATCATAAATATAAGAGGCTTTGGCTATAAATTGATTTTTTAATACGGTAAAATTGTATTATAAATTCAAGAAAAAATTATTTAACTTTAGCGTTTTAAATTTTCACATATAAATTAATTATGCACGTAGCAATTGCTGGTAATATAGGCGCAGGTAAAACCACTTTAACTAAACTGTTAGCAAAACATTATAAATGGGAACCTCACTTTGAATCAGTTGAAGAAAATCCCTATTTGGATGATTTTTATGGTGAAATGGAGCGTTGGTCGTTTAATTTACAAGTTTACTTTTTAAATAGTAGATTTCGCCAAATTTTAGAAATACGCGAAAGTGGCAAAAATATAATTCAAGATAGAACCATCTACGAAGATGCTAGAATTTTTGCACCTAATCTACATGCAATGGGATTAATGCCTAATAGAGATTATCAAAATTATGACTCTTTATTTAACTTAATGGAACGTTTAGTTAATCCACCAGATTTATTAATTTACTTAAGAGCTTCCATATCAACTTTGGTTGGACAAATTCATAAAAGAGGACGCGATTACGAAAACTCTATAAGTATTGATTATTTGAGTAGACTTAATGAACGATATGAAGCTTGGATTACAAAATACACTAATGGAAAACTTTTAATTATTGATGTTGATAATTTAGATTTTGTAGACAACCAAGAAGATTTAGGTTCTATTATTGATAAAATTGATGCTCAAATAAACGGATTATTTTAAAAACTATATTTTTTAAATAAAAATAGCTCGCCATTGGCGAGCTATTTTAGTATTAATCTTTTTCTCTTATTTCATCTTATAATTGAGGTCCTGCTGCTACTAAAGCTTTTCCTTCTTCATTATCTGTATACTTCTCAAAGTTTTCAATAAATAATCCAGCTAATTTAGTTGCTTTTTTAGTCCAGTCAGCTGCATCAGAATATGTATCACGAGGATCCAAAATCTCAGTATGAACACCTGGTAAAGAAGTTGGTACTTCTAAATTGAAAATTGGAATGTTTTTAGTTTCCGCTTTTTCAATAGAACCATCTAAAATTGCATTAATAATTCCTCTTGTATCTTTAATTGAAATTCTTTTTCCTGATCCGTTCCATCCTGTGTTCACTAAGTAAGCTTCTGCTCCGTTAGCTTCCATTTTTTTCACTAATTCCGCACCGTATTGTACTGGGTGCAAAGTTAAGAAAGCTGCACCGAAACAAGCAGAGAATGTTGGAGTTGGCTCAGTAATACCTCTTTCAGTTCCTGCTAATTTTGCAGTAAACCCTGATAAGAAGTGGTATTGAGTTTGTTCTGGAGTTAATTTAGATACTGGAGGTAATGTTCCAAATGCATCAGCAGATAAGAAAATTACTTTTTGAGCGTGACCTGCTTTTGAAGGCACGGCAATATTCTCTATATGGTAGATCGGGTAAGAAACTCGAGTGTTTTGAGTTACAGAACCATCAGTGAAATCTATTTTTCCGTTTGCATCAACAGTTACGTTTTCTAATAATGCATCTTTTTTAATTGCTGCGAAAATTTCTGGTTCAGATTCTTTATCTAAATCAATAGTTTTTGCATAACATCCACCTTCAAAGTTAAATATACCTTCATCATCCCATCCGTGCTCATCATCACCAATTAACTGACGGCTTGCATCTGTAGATAACGTAGTTTTTCCAGTTCCTGATAAACCAAAGAAAATAGCTGTATCACCATCTTTTCCAACATTAGCAGAACAGTGCATAGAAGCGATTCCACGTTGAGGTAAGAAATAGTTCATCATTGCAAACATACCTTTTTTCATTTCACCACCATACCAAGTTCCTCCAATAATTTGGATTTTCTCAGTTAGGTTAAATAACACAAAGTTTTCAGAATTTAATCCATGCTCTTTCCAGTTAGGATTAGTCACTTTAGATCCATTCATTACAACAAAATCAGGCTCTCCAAAGTTAGCTAATTCCTCAGCTGTTGGACGAATAAACATATTTGTTACAAAATGTGCTTGCCATGCAACTTCAACTATAAAACGTACTTTTAAACGAGTATCAAGGTTAGCTCCACAAAATGCATCAACAACATATAATTTTTTATCTGATAACTCTTCAGTAACCAATCCTTTTAATTCAGACCAAACCGCTTGAGTTGTTGGTTTGTTATCATTAGGAGCTTTTTCAGAATTCCACCATAAAGTATCTCTTGTTACATCATCTTTTACAATAAATTTATCTTTAGGAGAACGTCCTGTAAATTTACCTGTCATTACATTAACAGCCCCAAGTTCAGTTAGCTGTCCTTTTTCATAACCCTCTAAAGACGGGTCAAGTTCTTCCTTATATAATTCATCATAAGATGGATTATAAATTATTTGCTTAACATTTTTAATTCCTAATTCTTCTATTGACATCTCTACTGTTTTGTTTAGAACTTCCATAAGCTTCGTTTTAATATTAATTGGTTATCTCTTTATTTCTATAACAAATTTCGCATAATTACTAGTTGAAGTTTATGATATTTGTCAGCTAAAACAGACTATTTACTAAAACGTTTTCCAAGGTTTAGTTCGTTAATTATCAATTAGTTATTCGATATATTAAAAATTGACAATTTCACGAAATCGTTTTCGTGAAACGGCAAAAAAAATCGAAAGCCTAATCCATTTTTAATTTCCTTAATGCCGCAAAAATATGCTTATATGTTTTAAGACACAAATAATTAAGTAGAGAATTTCTGATTTTAACATTTTATATGGTTATTCCTTTTTATAAAAGGATTTTACTATTTTTAGCCAACCCAAAATAAAAAGGAGTCCTCCAAGCGGAGTAACAAACCAAATATTTTTTGCGCTTACTCCAAAAGATATCGCATAAATTGATCCGGAGAAAAATAGAATACCTAGAAATAATAAATAACTTATTATGTTTTTCGATTTTATTGAAAACCCCGAATAAGTATTTACAAATAATAAAACAATTACATGGTACATTTGATAACGCACTCCTGTTTCAAAACTTTTAAGTTCGCTTAAACTTAAAATATCTTTTAATGCATGAGCTCCAAATGCGCCTAATACGATTGTAACACATCCCAATAAAGCGGTAATTATTAGATTCCTTTTCATGTTAACTAATTAAGTGCTTCAAATATATAGTTTTATTAAATTATCAATTACAAATTTCTTATATTTAAGTAAAAATAAATAATTATGGAAAATAATTCAGATTCTTTAGTAACGGTTTTAACTGCTAGCTTAATTCATGAGATACATATTGCTAAAACCCTTTTAGCTAGTAAAGGAATTAATAGTTATGTTTTTGATGAGAACATAATGACTACAATTGGTACAGCATATGTAGATGGGTATAAATTAGAAGTTAGCAGTAAAGATTTGGAGAAAGCTAAACAAATTTTAGCAGAAATTGAAACAGATGATAATTAATTAAGTCATTCTCTAAATCTAATATTTAAATTCGTATTTTCGTTGAACAGGATAATTCTTAAAATAAACGAAAATGCGAAACATATTGGTTATTGGAGCAGGTAAATCTTCTTCATCTTTAATAACCTATTTATTAAGTAAATCTTTTTCAGAAGATTTGCATATAACGGTTGCAGACTTTTCACTAGATCTTGCAAAAAGTAAAATATTAAATCACATTAATGGTAGCGCAATAGCATTAGATATTTTTAATGATATAGAAAGATCAAAGGCTATAAAAAATACAGCTATAGTTATCTCCATGCTACCAGCCCATTTGCACATCAACGTTGCCAAAGATTGCCTGAAATTTGGAAAAAACATGGTAACAGCGTCTTATGTTTCAAAAGAAATGATAGCTCTTGATGAAGAAGTAACAAAGAAAGGATTGCTTTTTATGAATGAAATTGGTTTAGATCCTGGAATTGACCATATGAGCGCCATGCAAATAATAGACAATATAAGAGAAGAAGGAGGGAAAATGTTGCTTTTTGAATCTTTTTGTGGTGGATTGGTTGCTCCGGAAAGTGATACTAACTTATGGAATTATAAGTTTACCTGGAATCCAAGAAATGTTGTATTGGCAGGGCAAGGCGGTGCTTCAAAATTTATTCAGGAAGGCACCTACAAATACATTCCTTATCATAAATTATTTAGACGAACAGAAATATTAAACATTGATGGGTATGGGAAATTTGAAGCCTATTCTAATCGTGATTCATTAAAATATAGAGATATTTATGGATTAAATGATATTTTAACTTTATATAGAGGAACCATAAGACGTGTTGGGTTTTCTAAGGCCTGGAATATTTTTGTTCAATTAGGAATGACTGATGATAGCTATATTATTGAAAATTCTGATAACATGAGTTATCGTGAATTTACCAACTCCTTTTTAGCCTACAATCCAAATGATTCTGTTGAATTAAAATTAAGACATTACTTAAAAATTGATCAAGATGATATTATTTGGGAGAAATTATTAGAATTGGATATTTTTAATCCAAATAAAATAGTTGGATTAAAAAATGCTACACCTGCTCAAATTCTTGAAAAAATACTAAAAGATAGTTGGACACTTGAGGAAAACGATAAAGATATGATTGTTATGCAACATCTTTTTGGATATGAACTCAATGGTAAAAAACAACAAATTGAAAGTAGTATGGTTTGTATTGGTGATAACCAAACATATACGGCAATGGCAAAAACCGTTGGCTTACCAGTAGCAATTGCAACCTTAAAAATATTGAATGGAGAAATTTCTGCCAAAGGAGTTAAAATACCTGTAACAAAAGAAATTTATGAGCCTATTTTAAAAGAATTGGAAGAAAATGGGATTATTTTTAAAAACAAAACAGTTTCTTACTTAGGTTATAATCCAGAACATGTAAATGGATAAATATTACATTTTCAAATAAAAATCCTGAACTAAATTTATATAATCTTCTGTATAAAAATGTCGGTCAATTTCTATAATTAGTTCATTTTTCTCAATAAGTTTTTCGGAAAATGAAAACTGTAATAAACTCCGTTTAGTTGGAGCATCTTTAGTTCCTTTTACTCTTGTAATTCTATTTAGAAACAACGTGTGTTTTTTAGCGTTTTCAATAAAATTTTTCTCTTCTGAAAAAGGAATAATAAATGCACAAGTTCCTTCTTCCGATAGCAAATTTGAAACCCCATTTAACAAGTCTGAATAAGTAAGACTTTCTGTATGTCTAGCCATCGCTCTACCTTCTTCGAGTAGCTTATAAGTAGATGTATAAAATGGTGGGTTTGAGATAATCAAATCATATTTATCTTCTATTTCATCTGTGAACTCCTGTAAAGATGCATGGTAACAAAACAACCGATCTCCCCAATCACTTTGTTCAAAGTTGGAAACGGTTTGCTCATAGGCTTCGTCATTCAATTCTATGGCATCAATTACTTCGGCGTTACTTCTTTGAGCTAACATTAAAGCAATTAATCCAGTTCCTGCTCCAATATCTAAAATACTATATGGATTTGACTCTAATTTTACCCAAGCCCCCAACAAAACACCATCAGTACCAACTTTCATAGCTGTTTTATCCTGATTAATGGTAAATTGTTTGAATTTGAAAGGTTTACTTGACATAAACTAGATCTTAGCAGAGAGGAAGGGATTCGAACCCTCGCTGAATTCCCTTTATTTATAAGGACTTCCCTACTCCATTATTTTTTTGTTGACCGATTTGTTGACCTAACCATTGATGTTAATCAATTGGTTTTGACTTTCAATCTAAATATAAAGATACAATTTTTAGATTACTAAAACACAACAAAACGCACCAAATTCTATGACATTTCCTCAAATATTCATTTATAATGTCCTGGTTAATTCCACTATATTCAGCTAATTCTTCTGAAGTAATAAATTGATTTTTTTGAAGTTTATCCAAAGCTTTAGAGACTTTAACTTCTATATTAAAATCTCCTACTTCTAAGTCTCAGTAAAACAAAAAGAGTTGGTTTTCACCAACTCTTTTAAGCTTTATGTAACTAATTCTATTTCCAGAAAACTGTATATAACGCTACTAATATTAACATTATGGCAAATGAACCAATATTAAATAACGGACTTGTTTTAAATAGTTCCTTAGTAATTTCAATTGCTTTTTCATCATCTTTTCCTTTATGCTGAATTAAACTAACAATTACAATTACAACCATTGTTAATACAGCTGTTAACCCCATTTGATCCATCCAAGGCATTGTTGTAACCTTAAATGCAACGGCAATTGGAATAGAAGCTAAAGCACCAATAATTGCAGCTTTGTTTGTTGTTTTTTTCCAGAATAAACCTAGCATAAATACCGCTAAAATACATGGAGAAACAATTCCTGTATATTCTTGAATAAACTGGAACGCTTGATCAATACCTCCTAAAAGTGGAGCTATAATACACGCAATTACCAAAGCTACACCTGCTGATAATCTTCCAACATTTACCGTTTGTTTGTCGCTTGCATTTTTATTAATGTATTGCTTGTAAATATCCATGGTAAAAATAGTGGATGTTGAATTCAACATAGAAGCTAAAGATGATACAATTGCTGCAGCAAATGCCAATCCTTTCATACCAGTAGGTAAAAATTGTAACAACCAAGGATATGCTCTATCTGCTTGTTCTAATGAAGGTAAGTTTTTCAATCCTGCTTCACCTAAACGTGCCATAATTTCAGGGTCATTTACCATCACATAAGCAGCAATTCCAGGAATAACTACAATCACAGGAATAACTAATTTCAACCCTGCAGCTAATAAAATACCTTTTTGAGATTCTTTTAATGATTTAGCAGCCAAGGTTCTTTGAATAATGTATTGGTTGAAACCCCAATAGTATAAGTTTGCAACCCAAAGTCCACCAACTAACACTCCAATTCCTGGTAAGTTTTTAAATTCAGGATTTCCTTCTTCTAAAATCATGGAGAAACGATCAGGTGCAGCATCATAAACAACTTTTAAACCTTCGATAACACCTTGTCCGTCAGAGACTGTGTTTAAGGCTAAATAGGTAGTTACTAAACCACCTAGCACTAAGAAAACTACTTGAATTACATCGGTCCAAGCTACTGCTGAAAGACCTCCATATAAAGAATAAGCTGCGGCAAACAAACCTAAACCAATAACTCCGTATACCATTGGAACTCCAATGATTGTTTCTAATGCTAAAGAACCTAAATACAGTACTGAAGCTAAGTTTACAAATACATATAAAGCAATCCAGAAAACAGCTAAAATTGTTTTAAGGTTCGTTGAAAATCGTTTTTCAACAAACTCAGGAATGGTACACAATCCTTTTTCAATAAAAATAGGTAGAAAATACTTCCCTACGATGATTAAAGTAAGTGCGGCCATCCACTCAAAAGAGGCAATTGCCAATCCAAGAGCAAAACCTGAACCTGACATTCCAATAAATTGTTCTGCGGAAATATTTGCAGCTATTAAACTCGCTCCAATAGCCCACCAAGGTAAACTCTTACTCGCTAAGAAATAATCTTCAGCATTTTTTTCATGTCCTTTTTTATCTCTGGAAACCCATAATCCTACACCTAAAATAAGTACTGCATAGGCTACGAAAATGAGGTAATCCCAAAATCCAAAATCTATTGTCATATTCAAGTTTTATTTTAATTAATAGGTAAGTGTTTGAATAGCGTGAGAAGGAATATTCAACGTTATTTCCTTTTCATCAACAATTAATTTATATGTAATTTCTGCAGCTGTTTTATTCATTACAACCGTTGCAATTGTTCCATCTTCATTAGCAAAAGAAGTGCTTTCAAGCGTACTTCTACTCGACGTTGTGCTTACTCTTTTTGCATCTGGTCTTATAAATTTTGAAAAATGACCTATATAGTAATACGTTGGCGTATAAATTAACTCCCCACTTTGTGTATCTGCATGTATTGGAGCAAAGCAAAAGTTTCCAACGTGGTTAGGACCTCCAGTTTCGTCTAACAATACATTCCAATCTGTCCAACCAACAACACCATTATTAAAATCATTTATCATAGAATTTCCATAACGTTCTGCATTGGACCAACGTTGGTAGTGAGCAGAGTCAAAAGATTCTTGACAACCTTCAGTAAATAATAAATTTTCAGCAGGAAATGAATCGTTTATATTTTGTAAATTTTTGTAATTAGGTTCAGCACCTGTCCAAGTTTCGTAACAGTGAAACCCAATTCCCCAAGCATATTTAGCTGCTTCAGGATCTTCAAAAATTGTATTTGCTCTATGAGAAATCAAATCACGGTTATGATCCCAAACCACAATATTTTTATCTCCTAAACCTTCTTTTTCAAATGTTGGACCTAAATAATTTTTTAAGAAATCTCTTTCTTCTTCCGCAGTATAAATACACGATTCCCAGCGTTGTACTGCCATAGGTTCATTTTGAATAGTAACTCCCCAAACAGGCATTCCTTCTGCTTCATACGCTTTGATAAATTTGGTGTAATAAGTTGCCCAAGATTGATAAAACTCCGGTAATAATTTACCGCCCTGTAGCATGTCTTTTTTTCCTTTCATAAATGAAGGAGGGCTCCAAGGACTTGCATAAAAAACAACATCATTTTTAATAAGATCCATTGCTTTTTTAATCATTGGAATTCTAAATTCTTTGTCTTTTTCTATAGAAAAAGTTGTTAATTCTTTATCACCTTCTTCAACATAAGTAAAACTTTCAGGGCTAAAATCACAGCTATGAATACTTGTTCTTATGATATTATTACCAATACCATCTTTGCTATAATTGGCTTGTAAAAACTCTTCTTCTTTATCCTTAGATAATTTTGAAAAAACAACAGCAGATGCATCTGTAATAGCGCCACCAATACCTAACATTGTTTGAAAGGTTTTTTTAGTGTTTACAAAAATGGCAACTTCAGTTTCTAAATGCTGAACGGCTTTGTTAAATTTATAATTTCCTGTTAACGATAGTTTTAAATCACTTTCTTTAGCTGTGGAATATACAGTCACTTCTTTTTTTATTGAAGTCACAGTAGTTTGTTGTTTTTGAGTTTCTTTTATTACTGGTTTTGAGCAAGAAACTAAGGCGCATACGGTAAGTATTAGCGTTAAATATTTATACGTCATATTATTAAAATTTAAGAGTTATTACCAAATATAAGTTCCAACTGCACCTGCATCTAATGTTGTTGTAATTGGCTCGTCTTCAGCATTTATATTAAAGGTTTTTTGAACTCCAGTATTGTTTAATACAATAACAACAATATCACCGTTTGGAGCTTTAAAAGCAACATTTGGCAATTCAGAAATATTATTTGAATTTATTCTTTTAGAACCTGGTCTTACAAATTTTTAAGCATGTGCAATAATATAATACGCTACGTTTTTAGTAACCGTATTTCCGTCGATAGTTAACGCACCTAAGCATTCTGTACAACCACCATTTGTATGTGGTTCTAAATTTGAGTCGGCTGCTAAATTCCATTCTAACACTGTTTTACACCAGTTACGTGTAGCACCAATAATAAGTTCTCTGGTATGCCATTTTAAATTATCTTCAAATTTTTCATTTAAACCAACCCATTGCTCAGTAAAATATAGGTTTTTATCGGGATGTGCTGTATGAACTTTTGTTAAATCGTTGATATTTCCACCATACAAATGAAATGCAGAACCATCAATATATTTTTTAGCATCTAAATCGTTTAAAATTGAAATAGGGTAATCAGTTCTATCAGCATTATGATCGTAAATTATTATTTTAGTTGAAATTCCATCAGCGATTCTACCTGCATAACCTCTAAAATCATTATTTTTAGCACGAATTACGGTTTGAACAGGAAATCTAGCATCAATTTTATTTGTATCACTGATTATTTGAATAGTTTCTAGTGTATGTAATAAAGGAGAGTCCTGATACCAATTCATATTTCTTGAACGTTCAACTACATTGTCTCCACACAATGCAGAAATTGGAATATAATGGATATCTTTTATCATCATCTTTGATGCTATTTCTTCATATTCCTTGACAATCCTATTAAATACAATTTCGTTATAATTAACTAAATCCATTTTATTTATACATACAATAATATGCGAAATTTGTAATAAAGAAGCAATATATGAATGCCGTTTTGTTTGCTCCAGAACACCTTTCCTAGCGTCAATTAAAACAATTGCAACATTTGCTGTAGAAGCACCTGTTACCATATTTCGAGTATATTGGAGATGACCAGGAGTATCAGCAATTATAAATTTTCGCTTTGGTGTTGTAAAATAACGATAGGCTACATCAATAGTAATCCCCTGCTCACGCTCATCTCGTAAGCCATCAGTGAACATGGCTAAATCAATTGAATTTAGACCTTTCTTCTTGCTTGAATTTTCAACGGCAACAATTTGATCCTCAAAAATAGATTTTGAATCGTATAACAACCTACCTATTTAAGGTACTTTTTCCGTCATCAACATTTCCTGCTGTTATAAAACGTACTAATTGATTTTTATCTTTTTGCATACTATTCAATTTATACCCTTCCTTTTAAAAGAGTTATGTATGAGAATTAAAAATAACCTTCTTTTTTTCTATCTTCCATTGATGTTTCAGAACATTTATCATCTGCTCTATTACCACGTTCTGTTTCTCTCAGAGCTGCCACTTCTTTAACTATTTCAATTAATGTAACAGCCTTACTCTCAATACCACCACTAATTGTAATATCACCCAAGGTTCTAAATCGAATTTTTTTGTGTAAATCTTTTCATTTTTTATGGGTTGTAAAAATTTTGATACGGGTATCCAACTATTGTTTCTCCATACAACTCTTCGTTCATGTGCAAAATACAATGATGGAATCTCAATATTTTCTTTTAAAATATAGTTCCATACATCCATTTCGGTCCAATTACTAATTGGAAAAATACGAAAGTGTTCCCCTTGATGCATTTTAGCATTGAATAAATTCCACAACTCTGGTCTTTGATTTTTAGGATCCCACTGTCCAAACTCATCTCTATGTGAATAAAATCGTTCCTTTGCCCGGGCTTTTTCTTCATCTCTTCTTCCTCCTCCAACAGCACAATCAATTTGATAAGTTTCTATAGCATCTAATAATGTGGTGATTTGCAACAAATTTCGTGAGGCATTTTCTCCTTTTTCTTCTATTACTCTCTTTTCATCAATGGCTTTTTGAACACTCCCAACCAATAAATCTACGTCTAATTCAGAGACCAACTTATCTCTAAATTTGATAGTTTCAACGAAATTATGACCTGTATCAATATGAAATAATGGAAATGGAACTTTACTTGGATAAAAAGCTTTTTTTGCCAAATGAGTTAATACAATTGAATCCTTACCTCCAGAGAAAAGAATCACAGGATTTTTAAATTCTGCATATACTTCACGAAGAACAAAAATGGCCTCTGATTCAAGTTCATCAATATAATTTTGGTAATATTTTGCCATTTATAATCTACTTTGAATAAATGAAATAATCTTATCCACGGCCTCTTTAGGTGTTTCTTTAATTGTGTTAATTTCAATTGAAGGATTTACAGGTTTTTCATATGGAGAACTTATCCCTGTGAAATTTTTAATTTCACCCTTACGTGCTCTTTTGTATAGACCTTTAACATCACGCTATTCACAAATTTCTAATGGTGTATTTACAAATACTTCAATATAATCTTCGCTTCCTATGATATACTTAATTTCTTCTCTGGTTTTGATATATGGAGATATAAAAGCTGCTATTACAACTATTCCAGCATCTACAAATAATTTCGCAACTTCGGCTGTACGTCGTAAATTTTCATTTCGATCTTCTTTTGAAAAAATGAGATCTTTATTTAAACCTCTTCGTAAATTATCGCCATCTAATGTATAGGTGTTAATTTGTTGCTCAAATAATCTCTTTTCTAATAAATTTGCAATGGTTGATTTTCCAGAACCTGATAATCCTGTAAACCAAATTAAAAATGAGTGGTGCTTGTTTGCTTTTTTTCGATTTTGCCGATTTATTGAATATTCTTGTTTATTATTATGATCCATCAATTTTTGATTAACTATAAAATAAGGATTCAACAAATTTTCTTTGTTATATTTAAGTTCTTCTCCATTATTAGGAACTTGCATTACTTTTAATCCAACGGCATTACAAATAGCATGTCCGGCAGCTGTGTCCCATTCCATTGTTGGTGCAAATCTTGGATATATATTGGCTTTCCCCTCTACTACTAAACAAAATTTCATAGAACTTCCTTTGGAAACAACTTCTATTTTCTTTCCTTTTTTCCTTAAATTAGTAATAAGTTCATCTGTTTCAACACTTTTATGAGTACGGCTCCCAATTACTTTTAAGTGATCAATCATTGTTTTTATCGGAATAATTTCATCATTACTATTTGGGATTATTATGTCAGAAGAATTATGTTCTTTTAAAACAATTTTATAAGCTTTATTGGTAGTAATATTTCCATAATATAAGGTTTTATTATCAGGCACATAAATAACTCCAAGAATTGGTTTGTTTTTCTTGATTAAGGCAATATTAACTGTAAATTCTCCATTTCGCTTTATAAATTCTTTAGTACCATCTAATGGATCAACTATCCAACATGTTTCCCAATTCTTTCTTTCAGCATATTCCACTTGCTTGCTCTCCTCGCTAATGATGGGTAAATTTGTTTTTTTTAGAAAATTTTCAATTATAGTATTCGCATTTTTGTAAGCAACAGTGAGTGGAGAAAAATCTGATTTTAATTCAACATCAAAATTTTTGTTGTAGATTTTCATAATTTCAGCACCAGCTTCTATTGCAGCTTTTATAGCTGTAGAAAGTAATATATCCATATCTGTTAGAAGTAAAATACTTAAGTAAGTATTATAAAATTCAAATATTGCTGTAAATGTAAAATATTCATATTGAAGTTAATTTAAAAAAAACTAAGACGATTTCATTTTTCAATATATAAATTTTAATCTTTCTCTTCTGCTACATCCTGCGTAGTTTAGTAAAACCTTTGTTTAAAAGATCCTTAAAAGAATGGATTATAATCAACTTCTATGATTATTTAGGCCTCAAATATTTTTCAGCATTAAATAGATTGTGTGCCAATATATTGAAACAAATTTCATCATTCAGCAATTTCTACATAATCAAATAAAGCATAGTTATCTTGGTTTGGGTTATGATCTCCTAAAAAAGTTAAGTTTTCTACACTACAAAAAATATAAAAAGGAATAGAACCATCATACTCAAGATCTAAACGAACTAATTCATTATTATTGATATACCAAACTGCTTGGTATTTCCCATTTACAATTAATAGCTCAATCTGTAAAGTATACCACTGATTTCTTTTTATTTTATGTGGAATAGACTGAAAAGGATTGTCTTGTGATGTCATATATACAATCAAATCATCATCAGTTGCATCTAGACTTTGACGTACAGCAGTTGTTCCATAACCAATCTCAAAATCCAATTCATGAGTTTCATCAAAATAGAGAAAAGCTCCAATACTTGCCATATCTCCAACACCCATTTCAGGAACAAAAACTCTCCAAGAGTATTTCCCCTTCTTGTATATTTTATCCACGGTTCTTACTTTTGGTCTATCCCAAGTATTAGCCCTTGTAAAAATATTTAAAACACCATCATTTATATTATAATTTATTATTCCATTCATGTTTTGTGAACCATCAACCCACCCATCAAGCGTTTCAAAATCCCAAAAATTATAATAATTAGGAATTTCAATTGGTTCTTGAATTTCGTCATTATCAGATGAACATCCAAATAGAGTTAGTGCGAAAATAGTAAGCCCAAAAAACTGAATTAGATTTTTCAGATTAGAAATTTTATTTATTTGTTTATAGATTAAAATATTTTTCATTTTGTAATAATTTATGAATATTAAATTAGAAAACTTAACGAGTGATTAGCTTGTAATGTCCTCTACAAACCTATAAATAACCTCCTTAAAATAGGTGGGTGTTTTCTGCGATATAGTAGGTCATATTAGTAAAATTCTTATTTTATTGACTCTTATAGAATTTAATATTAATTTGAATTATGCACACTTAGCGTTGGTTTTAAAATGCGATATACTTTCCTAAAAATAAGTTGGTTTATTTTTTACTAAACAGTTTATAAACTACAGCCAGAATAGGCTTGTTCTTTTGAATTACGGCTACATTAGCCATAAATTATCCATTTTATTTTATGAATTCTATAGTGCAACTAAGGAGTCAACTATTTAACAAGTTTCCAATTCTTCCTTTTAGTGTAATTTGCTTGCTTATTTACCTCACTAATGATAGGTGAATTTGTTTCTATAAGAGAATTTTAATAAAATTATATTTGCTTGGATCCTACTTCTCTATTACATCGTAGATCGCTTGTTTAAACCAATGTTTAAAATATTTTATTAAAGAATATATTACGGTCCGATAATGAAATTATTTTAAATATTTTTTTGGATCATCAAGGTTGTGTCTAAAAATGGATTATTGAAACTAGGAGTTTTATCATTTAGAGAATTCTACATAATCAAAAAGCGCATAGTTATCTTGATGTGGTATATGATCTCCTAAAAAAGTTAAGTTTTCTACACTACAAAAAATATAAAAAGGAATTGAGCTACCATATGAAAGATCTAATCGAACCAATTCAGAATTATCAATAGACCATACTGCTTGATATTTTCCATTTACAACTAGTAATTCAATCTCTAAAGTGTACCATTGATTTCTCTTTATTTTATGCTTAGCAGTATTGTATGGATTACCTTGTGAAGTAGTATATACAATCAAATCATCAATTGTTGCATTTAGATTTTGGCGAACAGCAGACGTTCCATAACCAATTTCAAAATCCAATTCGTGTGATTCATCAAAATAGAGAAAAGCTCCTATACTTGTCATATCTCCAACGCCCATTTCTGGAACAAAAACTCTCCAGGAGTATTTTCCTGTATTGTATATTCTATCTTTAGTCCTGATTTTTGGTCGATCCCAAGTATTGGCTCTGGTATAAATGTTTAAGACTCCATTCCCATTATAATTAATTACTTCGTTCATGTTTTGGGAACCATCAACCCATCCGTAAAGTGTTTCAAAATCCCAACGGGTATAATCATTAATGTATTTAATTGGTTTTTCAAATTCAACTATACTATATGTATTGTATGAGCAACCGGGAACAGACAATGCAAAAATTACAAACCCAAAAAATCTGATTAAATTTTTCAGATTAGAAGTTTTATTTGGTTGATTATAAATTATAATATTTTTCATTTTGCTATATCCTATAAATTAGTATAAAATTTAAAAATTAAACTTAAGTAAAATTAAGCTGTAATTTTCTTTACAAAAGTATAAATATAGCATTAAGACAGGTGGATATTTTCTGCAATATGGTAGGGCATATTAGTGAGTTTGTATCTATTATTAATTCTTGTAGAATTTAATATTAACCAGTACCGTGTAATTTGAGTTAATTTGATATTATTTTACATGTTCTCCAAATATTGAAATAATGATTTGGATAGATAATTATGAATAGCTTTTATAGAGATATATTTTATTTCTTTAGTAATTATTTTAAAATAGAAAAAAATATTTTTTGTAAATCAAATTTTTCGTCATGAAAAGTGGCATGTTTGGAAAAGCACTTTCTATATGATTGCAAGAAAACAGGAGGTATCAATAATATTTCAAATTTTATATTAGTTCATATTTGGTTAAAAAAGAATCTAAATCCGAATTTTCAGCTTCTTTTTTAAAATTAGTTGGTGTTTTTTTGAAATGTACTTTAAAAGATTTTGAAAAGTACTTAGGATCATTAAAACCAACTTCAAAACAGGCTTCTGAAATTGAATAGCCATCTTTACAAATTAAAATAGCAGCTTTTTTCAGACGCATTAACCGAAATAAATCAACTATTGTTTTTCCTGTTAAATTTTGACATTTCCTATAAAGAGATGAATAACTCATATTCAATGTTTCAGAAAGGTTTTCTAATTTGAATTCAGCATTTCCTAATTCAGAATTTAAGATTCCAATTAATTTTTCCAAAAAGAGGATATCTTTTGATTTTGAATTACTTTGTTCAGGAGTGCTAATGTACTGAGAAGTAAAATTAGAAAAAGCCTTCTCATGTGATGCCAAAATATTATGAGTTTTTAACTGCAGTTCTTTAATGTCAAATGGTTTTCTAATAAATTCAATTGCACCATATTCCAATCCTTTTAATTTAGTTTCGGTTGTATTTTTTGCAGTTAACAATATTATTGGTATGTGAGAAGTTTCATTATTATTTTGTAGGTTTTCACACATTTCCAAACCATTCATAATTGGCATTGAAATGTCAGAAATTATAATATTTGGCTGCTCTTTTTTGGCAATAGCTAGTCCTTCAGCTCCATTGTCAGCCAAAAGTATTTTATAATTATTACGAAATATATCATGTAAAAAATTTTGCATTTCAAAATTATCTTCTACAATTAAAAGTGTTGATTTACTATATTTTGAATTTTCAATTTGAGCTAACTCAAGCGGTTGTTTTAAGCTTGTTTTTAATTCGCTAATTGGTTTTTTTTCACAATTAACTATTTCTTTTTTAGAATATTTTGATTTATTCAAAGGTAAATACACAATGAATTCTGTACCTTTATTTCGTTCGGAATTAATAATTATTTTCCCTTTATGAAGATCAATCAATTCTTTTACAAGTGCCAATCCAATTCCAGTTCCTCTAAATTTTTTCCCTTTATTAGTTCTATAAAATAATTTAAAAACATTGGCATGTTCTTCTTTTGAAATTCCAAGTCCAGAATCCGCAATTGAAATCATAAACATACTTTTTTCGATATTTAATTTTGTTTCAAGCTTGATTTTCCCTTCACGTGGAGTGAATTTAAATGCATTTGAAAGTAGATTATAAATAATATGTTCAAAGAGTTCAATATCAAACCACAATTTAAATGATTCCTCAAAATTCTTTTGCTCAAAATCAATTTTTTTAAATCGTGCCTGCTCAGTAAATGATTCAGCAATCTCTTTTATTTCTTTTATAATATCCTTTTTAGAAACTTTTAACTTTAATTGACCTATTTCCTTATTTCTAATTGTTGTGAGTTCATTGGCAATCCTTGAAAGGCGTTTTGCATTATTGGATATAATTTTTAATCGTTGGGTTAATAATAAATCTCCCTTTTCCTCTGAATTTGTAAGCATTTTTTCAATAGGGCTTAAAATTAAGGTTAATGGTGTCTGAATTTCATGAGACATTTTTGAAAAAAAGTTCATTTTCTCAGCATAGATTTCTTTTTCTTGGTTATTTTTTAATTTTTGTAGAAGTAAATTTTTTCTAAGCTTAACCCATCTATAAATACTATAAATGACAACACAGAACATAATGAAATATAATAAATATGCTAAAGGGTGGTTCCAAATTGGAGGGTGAACTTTAATTTGGATGGTTTTTACCGGAATATCCCAATTTCCATTTTTAGTTGCCGCTTTTACTTCAAAAGTGTAATCCCCCGGAGGAATATTAGTATAAGTAGCTATTCGCTCATTTTGAGTAATTTTCCATTCATCATTAAAACCTTTCAATCTGTAGGCATAAAAATAATTCGAATTTAAAATAGTTCCTATTGAGGAAAAACGAAAGGAAAATGATGATTGATTATAGTTTAAGTCTAACCGTTTTACTTGTTCTATCCCATTTTTAACTTGTTCTGGAATTAATGAGGATGCTGATTTGTTAAGGACTTCAATTGAATTTATGTGTAGCTGAGAAATGATAGGAACTTTTGAAATATCATTAGGATTAAAGCCATTCACACCATTCATGCCGCCAAAATAAAGAAAACCAGACTTGTCTTTAAAGGCACTCCTCTTAATATAATAATCGTTCTGAAAGCCATCTGTCCTATAATAGTTTTTTATGATTGAATCCTTAATATTATAATTCCATAGACCATGAGTAGAGCTTAGCCAAAGGTTATTTTCATCTTCCATTAATACAGTTTGGAAAGTAACATTTTTAAAAGATTCATAGTCCTTATATTCTTTAAATATTTGATTAATAGTGTTATAATAAAAAAGTTCGCCTAGAGAATTTACTATCCAAATTCCTTTTTTAGTATCAGCTGCCATAGAAGTAATTGAATAATCTTCAGCTACTTGATTGATTTCTTTGGCATATTGAAATCTTTGAAAATTGGAATCTACAAAGATTTGCTTTTCATTAAATTTAAAAAGACCACCTCTATCCATACCTATCCAAATATTGTTATCGGAATCCTCAACAATGCACCTAACCAAATCACCAAAAAGTCCCTTCTCATCAAAGGGAAAAGAGGCTATTTTTTCTTTTTTAGAATTATAAAGGTATAAACCAATATCAGACCCCGCCCAAATTCTGCCTTTTGAATCATTAAATATTGTTAAAACGTCGGTGGCTTGAATTCCTTTAGAGTTAGAAATCGGTATTTTAGAAATACCCTTTGTTTTTGAGTTATAAAACCATAATCCATTTTTATAAGAACCAATCCAGATATTACCATTTTCATCTTCTATAATTGATTGAATATAATCACCTTCGAGAGAGTTTTTAATATTTAAAAATTGATTTTCACTACCTGTTGTAAGGTTTGTTTTTGTCAATCCTTTACCATCTGTTCCTATCCAAAGATTATTATTGGAATCTTTAAAAACTGACAATACTCTTGCTGATATATTTTTTATGGAACCTTTATGATGATAAATATTATTTTCATAATTTGGGAGTATATTAATGTCTCCATAATTTGTGATTACCCATAAGTTATTATTGGAATCTTCATTTATGTTAATAATAGAATTACTGCTTAGAGCGTATTGATCAAAAGAATTATGTTTAAAAAGCATTATTTCTCCGTTACTCGGATTAATACGATATAACCCTTCTCCATCTGAGCCTGCCCAAACAATCCCTTCACTATCACAATAAAGAGCCAATATCATATCCTTAGCTAAAATATCCACATTATCTTGATAATATGAATGTTGAATGAATTTATTTTCAGCCTGATTATATTGAAATAAACCCATGTATTCTGAACCAATCCATAAATCATCATTTTTTCCTAAGGTTAGATAAAGGATACCAGGATATTTATTAAAGGGGCCTTTTATTTCATGTAATTTATCTTTAGCTTTTGAATATTTATAAAGTACTCCAATATTTGTGCTTATTATAAGATCGTTATTTTTTGTAATTTCAAAATCTACTATTTCAGTTTTAGTGAATTTAATATTTGGAATAGTTGTAATGCTATCAAATTTAGAAGTGATTTTATTTTCTAGGTAAATGGTTCCTAAATAATCTGTCAACCAAACTTGATTTTTAATTGTAAAGATTTTATTAACTAAAACAATCTTATCTGATTCAGAAAACAAGTAATTTAGTTGAGTATAATTTCCATTGATTTCTCTTCTGGCAAGTAATCCATTTCTCGAAAGAATTAAGATATTTCCTTTTGAATCTATTTCTATTCTTTCTATGGCATCTTTAATTTCTTTTTTATTAAAAATAGAATCAATCGAATCAAACCAATATTCATAACCATCAAATTTTAAAATTCCTGTATCTTGTGACATCCAGACATACCCTAAACGGTCCTCAACCGTGTTTTTTATCATCCGGTACCCACTATCTGTTTTGGGAGACAAATGTGAAAAATTAACATTATTCTGACTTCTTAAATTAATGATATTAATTATAATGAATAGGAAAATTAAATATGATTTTGTCATTTTTGAAGAAAACAATTATTTCGCAATAATATGACTTATTCTTTTGAGTTCACAAATTATTAATACTATTTTAACATTTATTTCTATTTGAGTTGCTATAAAATGGTATTTTACTAATATATCATACGTTATTGCAGAAAATATTTACCTATTGTAATAAGATTGAATGTAATATTGTTAAGAGAATTCTATGTTGTGTGTGCAAATTAGTTTTCAAAACCACGATTAATCAAATAAATAACAATAACATGAAAATCAAATACATATCCCTGATAGGTATCTTTTATCTAATGGCAGTTTCAAACTTATTAGCACAATCCAATATTAATATTATTCCACAGCCACAAGAGCTCATTATTGGAAAAGGTGTTTTTACAATTAATAGTCAAACAGAGATTTTGTATTTGGCTGAAAGCAAGCATGAAGCAATCATATTACAAGAATTTATTCAAAATGGGTTAGGTAGTAAAATAGTAACTGTTCAATCAAATAAACAGCATTCTGGAAGTATCATATTTAAGCAAAACTCAGAACTTGAAAAAGAGAGCTACGAACTTGACGTATCTAAAAATGGTATACAAATTATAGCTTCCACTAATACTGGTTGGTTTTATGGAATTCAAAGTTTAAAGCAATTATTTCCGGAAAGCTTTGGTTCATCTCTATTAGAAGGCACATCTATTAACATTCCTAAAGTTAAAATTAAAGATGCCCCAAGATTTTCTTGGCGTGCATTTATGCTTGATGAAGCCAGATATTTTAAAGGAATGAAACAGGTGAAAATGCTTTTAGATGAAATGGCTCGATTAAAAATGAACGTTTTTCATTGGCATTTGGTAGATGATCAGGGATGGAGGATAGAAATTAAAAAATACCCATTGCTTACAGAAATTGGCTCCACTAGAGCAAGCACCCAAGTTGGGCCTTTACTTTGGGATAGCCCTATTCAATCTGCTGAATCACATAGCGGTTTTTATACTCAAAATGAAATAAAAGAGATTGTTAAATATGCTTCGGAAAGACATATAACCATAGTGCCAGAAATTGAAATGCCTGGACATGCAACGGCCGCTATTGCTTCTTATTCTTGGTTAGGCACTACTAAAAAAGAAATTGAAGTACCAATTAAATTTGGTGTTAGTGAGGAAGTATATGATATTAGCGATCCTAAAGTTTATCAATTCCTAACAGATGTACTTGATGAAGTTATGGATTTATTTCCATCCAAAGTAATCCATATAGGTGGAGATGAAGTAAAGTACACTCATTGGAAAAATTCTGATACTGTGCAAACCTACTTGAAAGAAAACAAATTGGCTACGCCAGCTGAATTGCAGGTTTTCTTTACAAATAGAATTTCAAAATATTTGGAGAGTAAAGGAAGACATATGATGGGATGGAACGAAATAATGGGTCATCAGCTACATTCTTATCAGGAATCTGAAGATAATATAGCGTTGGGTCAAGAATTGGCAAAGGGAACAATTATTCATTTCTGGAAAGGCGATATATCGCTACTAATAGAAGCTGCCAGTAATGGTTATGAAATTGTAAATTCTTTACATTCAAACACTTACTTAGATTATAATTATAAGACTCTGCCATTGTCAAAAGCATATGCTTTCGATCCTATTCCAGATAATCTTGATCCTAAATACTACGACAAGGTAATTGGTTTGGGCTGTCAAATGTGGAGTGAATGGATTCCAACAAATGGCGAAATGCAATTTTTAGTATTTCCAAGAATAGCTGCTTATGCAGAAGTTGGATGGACCAAAAAAGAAAATAAAAATTTTGATAATTTTAAGTTAAGACTAAAGAGTTTACAAAAAATTTGGGAGCAAAGAAGTATTTATTATGCTCCAGATTCCTCGGTAGTAAATGATGAGGTGAAAAAATAATCAGAACTTAAAAATTCAGATAACCTGCATTCTTAATATTATCTACCTACTCAAATGAAAAAATATTCTGATTAAGAAAACAATTAATTACTAACTATTATGAAATACTTCATACTGATTTTTACGCTCTCTACACTGATTTGTTTTAATACTTTGAATTCTAAGGGCGAACAAGTATCAAGCAGTAAGGAGGCTCATCTATTTGAAAAACCAAAAGTAAAAGCGTTTCTTTTGCACATGGCACATTACGATCCTTCTTGGAACATAAGAAAAGAATCTGAGCCACCTTTCTCTTTAGAGGTAGGTTTAGCAATTCTGAATAATATGAAAGAATCGGGATTTAATACTGTCATATTAGATATTGCAGATGGCGTAATATATAATTCACATCCGGAATTAACTCGGAATTACAGTGTCCCAATGGATGACCTAAAACAATTCGCAGATAGAGCCAGAGAATTGGGGATTGACTTTATTCCTAAATTAAATTTTTCAAGAAGCGGAAGAAATTTGCATGACAAATGGCTATACCCTCACTGGGATGAGCTTAATTTTGTTAGCAAACGAGACGATTACAGAAAGGTTGCGTTAGAGGTAATGGATGAGATTATAAATGTATGTAAGCCTAATAACTATTTTCACATTGGTATGGATGAGGACCACCACAGATCCTTAACCCAGTATGTGGAAACCATTAAATTTTTTCATGACTACCTTAAAAATAAAGGGCTTCAGACTATAGTATGGAATGATACCGCCTATGAGAATCGCGATGTTATTGCACAAGTACATGCGGATAAAATGAAGGCAGCCGAACCAGATTTGCCTAAAGATATTACACATGTGGTGTGGGATTATGACTTGGTGCACAGAGATCTTGTGCAACGATTAACAAATTTTGGCTTTGAGGTTTGGGTAGCTCCAGGCGATAATCTTGAGCGAATTGAAAAATGGGATGAAGTTATGAAAAATGAAGGCGGAGATGGATTTTTGTTTACTAAATGGATAAAGTGCTCAGATGAAAATAGAGAGATATTGTTAAGCCATATAGATAGATTTAAATTTATAAAATGAGCATTTAAAGAAATAATAATATGTATCATCATTTAAAAATATACAATTGCCATTTAGTTCATGTCACATCTATTTTGTGCTTCCTGTTATTTATAAGTTGCAAGAATGAAGACACCAACAACAAGGAGATATCGAATGAATTTGAATCTCAAATCATCATGTTTGAGGAGTTTGATAAACCAGGGAAGCCCTTATCAGATGTTGGTTTTGAATGGTCTTTTGTAAATGATATGTATCCAAATCAACAAAAATGGGAAGATTTTGTGCCCGGAGATGGTTATGCCTATATTACAATTGATTCCGATACTGAAAATGATACCGATGACACATTTCCTTTTCAAACCATATCATTCAAAAATATAGGACCAGGCCATCGCCTGGAAATGTTTGCAAAAGGTCTTGCCGTATCTGGAGTGGGTGGATTTATATTCACATACAATGAAGACACTACTTTTGACGAAATTGATATTGAAATTGTGCCTGATGATACAGGTACCTTACAGGTGGGTCATCAAACAGACCCACCTGATGGATGGACGGATGCTCGTTTTAATTCATGGAGTAATTCAAGCCTAACTGATTATATGCCAGAAGCTTCTTTTAAAAAGCCGGTTGCTGATAGTAATGGAAGAAAATTCTCTCTCAATGATGATCGTTTCCATACTTATACCATTGATTGGCTCCATTTCCCTGGCGGGGATAAAAGGAACGGCAGAATTGATTTTTATATCGATAATGTACTCCAACAAACAATAAATTCTCCGGTTCCTGATGGCCCATCAGGTGTAATAATGGGATTTCGCCAAATGAATTGGACTGGATCATTGAATTGGTCAGGGACCCATACCATGCTTATTGATTGGGTTAAAATAGAAACTATTGAACCAAATAAATAAGCTTAAAGTTGTAATAAACTTAGCAAACTTCACACACTAACAATGTTTATTCTTGGCTTAAAATTAAGTGATTAAGTTATGCTTAATTTCTATTGATTTCTCTATTAAAAAGTAATCCAATTCTTAAAAGAACTAAAAATAAATATCAATATTTATATATTTCCATTCTCTTAAGAGTTTTTTAATTGTATCATATTTAAAATAATTCCATATTCTTAAAATAATATTTACATTTAAATTATTTTGATTTTAATGAATAATGACAATTATTTAATATAAATATGATATTAGAGTCTAAAAAAAGCGTATTTATTAATATGTAATACCATATTGCAGAAAATATTCACCTCTACTATTATGATTGTATATAATTTAGCTTCAAGCTAAAAGTTTAGGTAAACACCTAAATATTCTGGCCCTTATTAACATATTAAAATAATATTAATTAAACTTTATCTTATGAAAAAAAGAATTTTTAAATTTTTATTTCTACTATTGTTTGGAGTGACTTTTGCCATTCAAGCACAGCAGAAAGAAGTGAAAGGAACAGTTTCTGATTCAGATGGGGTTCCACTTCCTGGAGCTACAATTCTAATTAAAGGAGTTTCAAAAGGAGTTTCAACTGATTTTAATGGAAATTTTTCTATTAATGCTTCCAGTGGTGATGTTCTTTTAATTTCATTTTTAGGTTATAAATCTAGGGAGATTACATTAACTACTCAAACGACGCTAAATGTAGTGCTGACGTCAGATATAAGTCAGTTAGATGAAATTGTAATAGGTTATGGTAGTGTTAAAAAGAAAGATTTAACAGGATCAGTTAGTGTGCTTTCAACAAAGGATTTTAATACGGGACCTATGACAGGTGTGGAAAATTTGATACAAGGGAGAGCCCCAGGAGTACAAATTTCGACAGTTAGTTCTGAACCTGGAGGAGAAATGTTAATTAGAATAAGAGGTAATAATTCGGTTAACAGCAATAACAGTCCATTATACGTAGTTGATGGGTTTCCTATGGAATCCCTTGATAATAGTCTTAATCCATCGGATATTGAATCTATTAATATTTTAAAGGATGCATCTGCAACTGCAATTTATGGTACAAGAGGTGCTAATGGTGTTGTTGTTGTTACTACAAAAAGAGGAAAGGAAGGAAAATCAATAATATCATATTCAGGGAGTTATTCTACACATGAGGTGGATGTTAATGCTTATGATTTTCTTAATGGAGCTGATTATGCCAATATAAAAAATGAAACAGACGTTCTAAGTGGTTTTCAACCAACTTATTCACAGGAGGCAATAGCTAGAATTGATGCATTAGGATTACAAACAAATTGGATGGATGAAGCCTTTAGAACAGGAACTACAAGCGATCATCAATTATCAATTAAAGGCGGCTCAAAGGATACTAAATTTTTCTTTAGTGCTGGTGCTTATTCATGGGATGGAGTAGTTAAAAACACGTCTTTTGACCGTTACAATGTGCGTTTGAATGCCGATCAAAACTTATTAGATGGTAAATTAAAGTTTGGTATCAATACTTCACTTTCAACAACTGAAACTAACTTTCTTGGTTTTTCAGGAAATTCTTTACAGGATAATATATTAAGAGGAATTTTTAGGGCAAATCCAATAGTTCCAACATCAGAAGCTTGGAGTACATTATCAGATTTAGATAAAATTTTGATTTTTGGAGGTGACTCTAAACCAGGAAATCCATTGCAATCAATAGATATTGCAGATAATAAATCAAGTAATTATTTTGTTCTAGCTAATGCATTTTTAGATTTTTCTATTTCAAAAGACTTTAAATTTAAAACACAAGGAGGTGTTCGAGTTACAAATTCAAAGGTTAGAAGATTTTTACCATCATATTCAAATTTAGTAGCCTCATCATTAGAACCTGGTGCTGCAACTTTAGACAGTGGTTTGTATAAATATTATACTTTTGAAAATGTTCTTAGTTTTGATAAAGTTATTGATAAACATACCATAAATGCAATACTTGGGGCAACTCATGAGTGGAGCGATAATGAATATTTCTCGGCTGGGGCTAAAGATTTCACAACAGATGCTTTAGGATACTACAGCCTACAATCGGGAGCTACTCCTTTAACCCCAGTTTCATATGTTTCTTCTACGGAACTTATATCTTATTTGTCAAGAATTAATTATTCTTACGATGATAAATACCTATTTACCTTTACTTTCAGAAGAGATGGATCATCAAAATTTGGAGCTGGTAATAAATGGGGAAATTTTCCAGCAGCAGCTGTCGCATGGAAGGTTAATAATGAAGACTTTTTTAAAAGCGATGCTATCTCAACTTTAAAATTGAGAGCTAGTTATGGAATTACTGGTAGTGATCGATTTAGAGTAGGTCTTGGTCAAAGCACATTTTCCGCATCGGCTCCCGTGACAACAGACGGAGCTAATTTAGATATGGGAACAATTTCATCAAGAGTGGGAAATAGCGATTTACAATGGGAAGAAACTCAGAAAATTGATCTTGGTCTTGAAATGGGATTTTTCAATGATGAATTAACTATGGAAATTGCCGCTTATAAAAATAATACTTCAAAATTATTATTACAAAAGAGCTTACCGCCTTCAAATGGTATTAGTTCAATATTAACCAATTCAGGTGAAGTTCAAAACAGTGGGATTGAATTAAACTTGAACTTTAATCACAATTTCAAATCTGGTCTTAATTGGAATTCTAATTTTTCAATTGCCTATAATGAAAATGAAGTGAAAGAGTTGATTTTACCTGCAGGAATTGACTTTTTGCAAGGACCTCAAGCAAGAATTGATGGATCTGTATTTGGATCTTACACAATATTAAAAGAAGGATTGCCGATTAATTCTATTTATGGTTATAGATTTTTAGGGATATTACAACCTGGAGATGTATATGAACCACAACCAAATGCACAACCTGGAGATCCTTTGTTTAAAGATCTTAATGGAGATGGAGTAATTAGTGCTGATGACAAAGAAGTTTTAGGGAATGGATATCCTAAATACACATTCGGTTTTAATAATTCAGTTAGCTATAAAAATTTCACTTTATCTGCATTTTTTGCTGGAGTAGTAGGTGTTGATAAAATCAATGGTAATAATATAATAGGATATCAATACAATACTTTAGAAATTGCAAAAGAACGCTGGACACCTAATAATTTAGAAGGAACTTTACCACAAAAGCTATGGTCTGGGGATAGATGGGTAAATGATCGTTTTATTGAAGATGCTTCATATGTTAGAATGAAAAACATAAGCTTGGCTTATAATTTTAATTCTAAAACATTAGAAAAAATAGGTTTAACTAGTCTGCAAATCAATGTTACAGGGTTAAATTTATTAACTTGGGATAGTTATTCAGGATTTGATCCAGAGGTAAATTCAAAGGGGAATGGCGGAACAAATCTTAATGTAGCTTCAGGTCTTGATGCCTATTCTTATCCGTATCAACGATCATTTAGCTTAGGATTAAAAATAGGAATATAAAATATAAATATCATGAAAATAAATAGAATAAATAAAATTATCAAAACTTGCCTGTATTTATTGTTTTTTATTACAATAAGTTCATGTGATGATGATCTAACAGAAGAATTAAAAGGAGATCTTTCCATATCAACATTAACTACAGAAAGTGATGCTATTGCTTTAATTGATGGCATTCATAATGGAATGTTCGATGACGGATGGGGATATTACGGAGCTGGAGTTATGGCTCGTGCCACAGATGGAATTACTGATGTATTCAAAATTAGCGATATCCATTATGCCGAATTGGAAAAATATCAATGGAGTAATGAGAATATTGTAGCTCCTATTTGGGTAAGTATATATAAGGTAATTGACAGAGCAAACTGGGCTCTTCAGTTAATTGAAGGGATGGATGATAGTTATTTTGGTGAAATTGGAACAAAAAACAAATTGTTAGGTGAAGCTTCTTTTTTGAGAGGAATGGCATATTTTGATTTGGTTGGTATGTTTGGTGGAGTGCCGTTAAAACTTGAACCTACTACAACTGATATACCTGGTCTATCTAGAAGTTCAGCAAGTGATGTCTATGTTCAGATTGAAAAAGATCTTGAGTTCGCAATTGCAAATTTACCAGCTAATGGCAGCTCACCTGGTCGTGCATCTAAAGGTGCTGCTTACGGAATATTGGCAAAAGCACAATTAAGACAATTAAAATGGGCTGAAGCAGGAGAAAATATTGATGCCCTTATAGCATTAGGTGTTTATGATTTATTCACAGAAGATTCGTTTTTGAAATTATTTTATGAATCAAAAATATTGGACAA
The DNA here is from genome assembly GCF_900188355.1 of Lutibacter flavus. Lineage (GTDB taxonomy): Bacteria > Bacteroidota > Bacteroidia > Flavobacteriales > Flavobacteriaceae > Lutibacter > Lutibacter flavus. The sequence continues at coordinate 173,919 of NZ_FZNX01000005.1, read as the reverse complement.
TGAATTTATCTTTTCTATTTTATCTATGGGAGAATCTTATAGTACAGCTTCAAATCATCATGTAAAGTTTTTTACACCATGGAGTTATGATACAGGGTGGGCTAATGTTGGTTTACCTCCAACAATATATAATACAATAGAAGAAGGTGATGAGAGATTAGAAGTATATTTAGATGATTACCCTCAATTATATGGAGGTGCTCTAAGAAGCGCAATTGATCAATTTGGATTTGCAATTAATAGAAAATTTGGACATTATAATAGAGACGTAACAGCACCTGGTACTGGATATGATGCGTATAAAAACTATGGTATATCCAAATTAGGTGTTCCGGTATTACGTTACGCAGATGTATTACTCTTAAAAGCTGATATTGAAAATGAATTAAATGGTCCAAATGGTGAAGCTTACGAGGCTATTAATCAAGTAAGGAACAGATCGGGGCTAGGCAATCTTCAAGCAGGTTTAAGTAAAGAAGATTTTAGAGATGCTGTACTTAAAGAAAGAGCAATAGAATTAGCAGGAGAAGGTCACAGAAAAGATGATTTGATAAGACATGGTTTATTTGAATCTACAATGACACGATATTTAAGTGATCAAGGATATCCTGTAAATGTAACTGTTAACCATCAGTTGATGCCAATTCCTCGTTTGGAGTTAGATTTGAATCCTAATATGGAACCAAACCCTTCAAATAATTTTTAGGTTAATTTGAGTAATCAATGGTCTTCCTATTGAAGGCCATTGATTTTTATTTAGTTATTTAATGTTTATGAAAAATTTATTTTTTTTATTGAGTTTGCTTTTGGTAATGCACTCGTGTAGTTTTTTTTCTGGGAAATCCAAAAATAAATGTGAAATTGGATTAATTGAAATGAAATCAATTTCTGATAATGCCTTGAAGATAAACATAAATGTTACGACTTCAGAAGGAACAGATGCATATATTAGGTATTGGAAATATCTTGACAAAGAAGAAAAAGATTCCATTATATTTTATTCGCCAATATCAAAAGATTCAAATCAACATAAATTAATATTAGTTGATTTAAATTTAAATACTAAATACTTTTTTAATGTTATTGTACAAAAGGAAGAGCAAAAAAAAATCAGTAAAACGTATCACTTTAAAACATCAGTAAAAACACCTTGGGTTCCTTACTTTAAAAATTTAGATAGTATGGCAAATGTTGGTTTTGAAGGATATTTACATTTTCATTCTAGACAAGTACCAGGCTATCTTTTTATTATTAATGGCAACGGAGAATTAGTGTCTTATCAAAGAAATAATCAAAATTTTAAGGTTTCCAAATGGACAAAAAATGAAACAATGTTGGGTATTCTTAGTAATGATACGCTACATTTTACAAATGGAAATAAAATAATTGAATATGATAAATTTGGAAATATCTTATTTGAAGCAGAAACTGGTAAAAATGGAATTGATAAATTATTTCATCATGAAGTTGATTTAGATGAAAATGGAAACATTATTACATTGGTTTATGATGAAAGAATAATTGATTTATCTTCTGTAGGCGGCATAAAAAAAGACACTGTAAAAGGAGATGGAATTATGGTTTTAAATCATAATGGGGAAAAAGTTTGGGAATGGTCAGTCTTTGACGTAATGAACCCATTAGAAGATAAAAAAATATTAAAAAGTAAAAAAGATTGGTTGCATGCCAACTCTTTATCAAAAGACAAACAAGGAAACTATATCATCTCATTTAGAAACATTAGTCAGATATGGAAAATTAATGGACAGACGGGAGAATTAATATGGAAGTTAGGTGGCTTGAATAGTGATTTTGAAATGCCTGAAAATACAGTATTTTCTGGGCAACACAATATTAGGTTTAACGAAAATGGAGAATTAGTTTTGTTAGATAACGGAAATTTGAGATTTAAACCAGGGCATATTCAAAGTTCAGGAAATTTAAAAATTTCAGATATTAATAAAACCACACATTCTAGATTATTAACACTTTCATTGGATACCATAAAAATGAAAGTGCACCCATTAAAAATTGTCAATTTTCCACATAAATATTTTACACATTCGCAAGGAAGTGCAGAATATATTAATGATAGTTTAGTGATTTTCTGTAGCACAAATACGAAAAGATTAGTTTTTACAAATAGTGAAGGGAGTTTGTTAGGTATTATTCCGCTAGAATATTCAACATATAGGACTCAATATATTAAAATGCTATATGATACAAGTTTTGCAAATTAATAGTATTATGAATAAGTTAATTCTATAAATAAATGATAAAAACAAAAGGTAGTAAACAAAATGAAGATATAACATTGTTATTCTTGTTTTTATCATTTCTAAAAATTGGAGCAACTTCTTTTGGTGGATTTATGGCTTTAATTTCTGTAGTTCAAAAAGAATTGATTGAAAAAAGAGGCATACTTAAAGATCAGGTAATTTTAGACGGAATTTCATTAGCTTCTGTTTTACCTGGCCCAATGGCTTTTAATGTAATTATTTATATAGGTTATTATTTAAAAGGAATTAAAGGAGCACTTGTTAGTATGTTAGGTATTTTACTTCCGTCTTTTGTTATTATGTTATTGCTCTCTTTTATATATCTTGAATATGGCCAGCTACCTGCTTTAACTAACTTTTTTAAAGGTGTTTTACCTGCGGTATCAGCTATAATTGTTGCAGTTGCGGCTAATATGGCGAAAAAACATATAAAAGATTTCATACAAGTAATCATTTGTATTTTAGCAATAGGAACAATACTTTTTATTAAATCTGTATTTATAACAATTATTATAATTATTGTAAGTGGATTTTTAGGGTTTGTACTTTTTAAGAATTCTTTCAAAACGGAAGCTATCTCAGTTGTAAAACATTCAAAATATGCAAAACAATTAATTCCAAGTTTATTAGTAGTAGCTATTGTGATGTTTGTAGTATTGATTTTACCTTCATTAACCTCTGGAGAAACTTCTAAAATTACTACTATTCAAAAAGAATTAATGACAACTTTTTCAAGTATTAGTGTTACGCTGTTTGGAGGAGGTTATGTAATTATTCCTACAATGCAAGAAATAATTGTATCAGGACTTCATTGGTTAACAGAAAAAGAATTTGCAGATGCCATAGCTATGGGGCAATTAACTCCTGGACCTATTTTTATCAGTGCAACATTTATAGGTTTTAAGGTTGGTGGTATTATTGGTGCTGTAACAGCTACTCTAGCAATTTTTATTCCACCAGGTTTAGTTATGATTTTATTTTCTGAATTTTTCAATAAAATTAGAAATTCAAAAGTTATCAAAGCTGCTTTTAAGGGTTTGAGACCGGCAGTAATAGGGATGATATTTGCAGCAGCCTACACCATTGGAATTAGCATATCTTTTTCTTGGTTTGCGGTTGTAGTCTTTTTAGGTGTATTAATAGCGTCTCTTAAATTTAAAATAGATGTAGTTTATTTAATTCCATTGTCCGGAATAGCAGGATTAATATTTTTTAATTATTTTTAGATGAAAACAATAAAATCAATACAAATTATTGGTACACAAAGATCTGGGTCAAATTTATTAAGGGTAATTCTTAATCAACTTAGTGAAGTTGATGCACCTCATCCACCTCATATATTAGAAAGATTCTTTCCGTTGTTACCAAAGTATGGTGACTTGAATATTGAGGGAAATTTTGATAATTTAATAGATGATATCTGCAAATTGGTTGAATTAAATCCAGTACCATGGGAAGGATTTCAATTAAATAGAACTAAGATAAAATCATATTGCAAATCCAACTCATTAATTGAGATTTTTAAAGTAATCTATGAGTTAAAGGCAAGTTTTTCTAAGGCTACTTATTGGTGTTGCAAAAGTATGTCGAACATACATTATGCTGATAAAATAGAAGAATCAGGGATAAAACCTCTATACATTTATTTATATCGTGATGGAAGAGATGTTGCACTTTCTTTTAGAAAGGCAATTGTAGGAGAAAAACACATGTACCATTTAGCAAAAAAATGGAAAGAGGAACAAGATTTATGTGTTCAATTGAAAGAAAAATTAGGAAATAGTAGAGTTTTCCTAATTAGTTATGAAGAACTTTTGAATGACTCTGAGGGGGTTTTAAAGCGACTATGTAACTTTTTAAAAGTGCCTTATAATAATTCCATGTTAACCTACTATAGTTCAAATGAATCTAATATTACAGCAGATTCTGGCAAAATGTGGGAAAATTTATCACAACCTATTATAAAAAACAATTTTAATAAGTTTTCAAAAGAATTGAGTGATGACCAAATTAAAATATTTGAACATGTTGCAGGGTCGACTCTTTTAAGATTGAATTACAATAGATATTTAGCAGAAGTAGGAGATAATTTTTATTCAGAAGATGAAATTGAAAAATTCAATGTTGAAAATAAATTATTAAAACAGATAGCCGCTTCAAATTTAAGCGAAAAAGATCGTGAAAAAAGAAAAGGTCAATCCAATTTAGTAAAAGAAATTATTGAAAGATAAAAATATAAGGAAATTTATTAATTCTAATAATATAATATTCAAAAATGATTAAATCTACAATAGAGAATAATAAAAGAAACACTTTAATTCCAATAATTATTATTGCAGGCTTATTTTTTATATTCGGTTTTGTTACTTGGATTAATGGTGCATTAATTCCATTTATGAAAACCATTAATGAATTAACTGATGCTCAATCCTACTTAGTAGCATCAGCGTCATATATTTCTTTTGTAGTAATGGCATTGCCAGCTTCTTACATTTTAAATAAAATAGGCTATAGAAAAGGGATGTCTTTGGGACTATTTATAATGGCTATTGGAGCTTTGGTTTTTATACCAGCAGCAGAAGCAAGAACTTATTGGGTATTTTTAACGGGAATCTTTATACAAGGTGTAGGAATGACGATATTACAAACTGCAGCCAATCCATATATTACTATTTTAGGACCGATTGAAAGCGGTGCAAAGCGTATAGCTATTATGGGAATAGCCAATAAAACTGCAGGTGCTTTGGGATCTTTAATTTTTGGAGCGTTATTACTTTCAGGCATAGATGAAGTCAAAGAAAAGTTAGGAACAGTTTCTCTTGAGGAGAAAGCTGTACTGTTAGATACCATGGCAGATAGTGTTTTTACTCCATATTTAGTGATGGCAATAGTGTTATTTGTATTGGCACTATTAATTAGAAAAGCACCTCTTCCGCACGTAGAAGCAGCCCCAGTAGATGAAAAGAACGTTGGAAAAACAGCAAAGACCAATATCTTTCAGTTTCCACATTTATGGTTGGGCGTTTTAACACTATTTGTTTACGTAGGAGCAGAAGTTATAGCAGGTGATACCATAATTGCTTATGGTATTTCATTAGGTTTTCCAGCTACTGATGCAAAATTCTTTACAACACTTACCCTTTTAGCTATGGTAGCTACTTATGCATTGGGTGTGTTTTTAATTCCAAAGTATTTAAAACAAGGAACAGCACTTAGAATTAGTGCAGCCTTAGGAATTATATTTAGCATATGTATTTTATCAACAACTGGATTTACCTCCATTTTATTTGTAGCTGCCTTGGGTATCGCCAATGCTTTGGTTTGGCCTGCAGTATGGCCTTTAACATTAGAAGGATTAGGTAAATTCACAAAAACAGCTTCAGCCTTATTAATTATGGCAATTTCTGGAGGCGCTATCATACCACCCTTATATGGAAGGTTAGTAGATGCAAATAAGCATGAATTGATTGCAAATGGAATTAATGAATCTGATGCCTTGGCAACTGCTGCAACAAGCAGTTACTGGATTTTAATTCCGTGTTATGCATTCATTCTGTTTTTTGCCATTTGGGGGCATAAATACAAAAGTTGGTTAAGAAAATAAAAAAACTAGAAAAAAGAATTGAAAACTTAAAGAAAAATACAATGTTAAAAAGTAATATTGACAAAGCCACAGGATTTGAAAAGCGATTTGAGAATATAGATACGGTAGTTTTTGAAGACTCAATTTCAGCATCTAAAGCTGTTGCAAAAGAAATAGCAGCGCTAATTAGGGTGAAACAAGCTCAAAAACAGCCTTGTATATTAGGGCTTGCAACAGGGTCTTCACCTAAGAGTTTATATGCAGAGCTTGTGCGTTTGCATAAAGAAGAAGGATTGAGTTTTAAAAATGTAATCACTTTTAATTTAGATGAATACTATCCTATGGATCCTAATTCAGTAAATAGCTATGTGCGTTTTATGAAAGAATTATTGCTGGATAAGGTAGATATACTAAAAGAAAATTATCACATTCCTGATGGAACATTGACCAAAGCGGAAATTGCAGAATATTGTAACGACTATGAAGCCAAAATAGAAGCATTAGGTGGACTTGATTTGCAAATTTTAGGAATTGGAGGTAATGGACATATCGGATTTAATGAATCTGGTTCATTACAAAATTCAAAAACTCGATTGGTTGCTTTAGATCATATCACAAGAGTAGCTGCCAGTAAAGATTTTTTAGGATTGGGAAATACCCCAAGAACAGCAATTACATTAGGAGTTAAAAAAATAATGGAAGCCAAGCGAGTTATTTTAATGGCTTGGGGGGAAGGAAAATCAAATATAGTTAGAACATCAGTTGAAGGAGAAGTTACCAATCAAGTGCCAGCTTCTTTTTTACAAGAACACAATAATGCTGTTTTTATTTTAGACAAAGAAGCCTCTTCAAAATTAACAAGAATCAATACACCTTGGCTGGTAGAGCAAATTGAGTGGACAGATAAAATGATACGAAAAGCTGTTTTAGGTTTAGCACAACATTTAAAGAAACCAATTTTAATGCTTACCGATGCAGATTATATTGAAAACGGTATGAGTGATTTGTTAGCTGATTCTGGTCCGGCATACGATATCAATATTCTAATATTTAACAAATTACAAAATACCATTACAGGTTGGCCAGGGGGTAAACCAAATGCAGACGATAGTAAAAGACCAGAAAGAGCCATTCCAGCAAAAAAGAAGGTACTTATTTTTAGTCCTCATCCTGACGATGATATCATAAGTATGGGAGGTACTTTTATTCGTTTACAACAACAAGGACACGAAGTTCACGTGGCATATCAAACTTCAGGAAATATAGCAGTTGCGGATAGTGAAGCACTAAGGTTTGCAAGTTTTGTTTGTGATTACAATGATAAGTTTGGAATAAAAAGTGTAGAGGCTGAGAATATCTATAAAAAAGCAATTAAGTTTTTAAAGAATAAAAAAGATAGTGAAATTGATATTTCGGAGGTTCGTTATATCAAAGGATTGATTCGTAAAGGTGAGGCTAGGTCAACTTCACATTTTGTAGGACTGCCAGATAGTCAAATCCATTTTATGGAACTACCTTTTTACGAAACAGGAACCATTGAAAAAAAGCCTTTAGGTGAAGAAGATGTTCAATTAACAATGAATCTTATTGAGAAAATAAAACCACATCAAATTTATGCGGCAGGTGATTTAGCCGATCCACATGGCACTCATAAAGTTTGTTTAGACGCTATTTTTGAAGCAGTTAAAATATTAAAACCAAAACCATTTATGAAGGATTGTTGGGTTTGGTTGTACAGAGGTGCATGGCAAGAATGGGAAATTGATGAAATTGAAATGGCAGTCCCATTAAGCCCGGACCAGGTATTAGAAAAACGACATGGTATTTTTATTCACCAATCGCAAAAAGATGGTGTCGTTTTTCAAGGAACCGACAGTCGAGAATTTTGGCAAAGAGCTGAAGTTAGAAACAGCGAAACGGCAGCTTTATATGACCAGTTAGGAATGGCAAGTTATGCAGCTATGGAGGCTTTTGTGAGATGGAAGTTTTAATTAATAAATAAAATTAAGAGCATGTTTTTAATTGCAGATAGTGGTTCAACAAAATGTGATTGGGTGTTGTTCAAAAGTAACGAAAAGGAACCAATCAGATTTAGAACAAAGGGATTAAATCCTTCAATCTTAAAAAGAGAGGCGCTTCAACAAATAATTTCTGAAAATGAAACTCTTTTAAGTTTTTCTAATGAAATTACCTCAATTTATTTTTTTGGCGCTGGTTGCAATACTCAAAACAGTATTCAATTAATTGAAGATATTTTATCTACTTTTTTTACAAATGCAACATTTATTGTAAAAGAAGACACTATGGCTGCTATTTGGGCTACTACAAATAAACCTGCTGTGTTGTGTATTTTAGGAACGGGCTCTAATTGTTGTTTTTATGATGGTAAAAATATACAGTCAAAAACACCTTCAATGGGCTATTTATTAATGGATGAAGCAAGCGGTAATTACTATGGAAAAGAGCTTTTAAAAAGTTACTATTACAATCAAATGCCAAATGAATTAAAAGTTGCGTTTGAAAATGATTTTCTTTTAAATGTAAATGATGTGATTAACAATTTATATCAATCTGAAACACCTAATAAATATTTAGCTGAATTTGCTGTGTTCTTGTTTAAATATAAAGAACATGATTTAATGGACAGGATTATTCGAGAAGGTATTGCTAAATTTATAGATAACCAGCTCTTACAATTTAGAGAAGAATTGAAAACTTTGCCTTTGTATTTTGTAGGTTCTATTGCTTATTACGCACAAGACTATATTAATTCAGCATTAAAGGAAAAAGGAATTAAGGTTTCAGGTTTTATAAAAAGACCTATTGAGAATGTAATTCTCAAAATAAAAGCAGAAAATATTTTAGTCTAAGTTTCATAAATATTTACGCAATTAGATTAGAATAGAAAATAATTAATGTTAAGAAAAAAGGAGTATTGGCCAATATTATTTTTCAAATAGCTATTAGCTATGATGACCTTTTATTAAAAAAAAGACAAATGGGTATTAGTAAACAAAATATCTTATTTGACGCAAAAAAATAATTAAATAAAAAATTAAAATATAATGAGAGTAACAATTTTTATTCTATCCTGTTTGTTAACTGTTTCCTGTTCGAATAAATATAGCGTAGCAGAAAATTCTAGTCAAGATTATTTAATAATCCCGCAACCATTATCAATGGAAATTTTAACTGGAAAATTTTTAATAGATGCTAATACTAAAGTTGCAGGTGACAATTATTTAGAAAAAGAAGGGCAATTTTTAGCCGATATTTTAAGTGCAGATTCAGGACAAAATGTACCATTTTCTTCGGAAGTTAATAATGGAAATATCATTCTTAAATTAGATTCTACAATTGAAAATGAAGAAGGTTATGAATTAACTGTAAAATACAATAAAATTGTAATATCGGGTAAGACCTCTAAAGGTGTTTTTTATGGAATACAAACCTTAAGACAATTGATTCCTATTGCAATGAAGAAGGATGATGTTACATTAAATGGATTAACAATTCCTGCGGTAACTATTAAGGACAATCCAAGATATCAATATAGAGGAATGCATTTAGATGTTGCTCGCCATTTTTTTTCAGTAGACTTTGTTAAAAAGTACATTGATTTAATAGCAATGCACAAAATGAATACCTTTCATTGGCATTTAACAGAAGATCAAGGTTGGAGAATTGAAATAAAAAAATACCCAAAATTAACTGAGGTTGGAGCTTGGAGAAATGGAACAATAATTGGGCACCATCCAGGTACAGGTAATGATGAAAAAGAATATGGGGGTTTTTATACACAAGAAGAAATTAAAGATATTGTAAAATACGCATCAGAAAGGCACGTAAATGTAATTCCTGAAATTGAATTACCTGGGCACGGTGGGGCGGCAATTGCAGCATATCCTTTTTTAAGTTGTTTTCCTGAAGAACCTACAAAAATTTTTAACGACATGGGTTCTAAACAAGGAAAAGAAATTCAAGCCAATGGTACCCCGAAAATTGTTGTGGAAACTTGGGGAGTAATGGATGATGTGTTTTGTGCTGGAAAAGAGGAAACATTTAAATTTTTAGAAGATGTTTTGGCTGAAGTTATTCCATTATTTCCATCACAATATATCCATATTGGAGGGGATGAATGTCCAAAAGGGAATTGGAAAAGATGTGACCAGTGTCAAAAAAGAATGGAAAGCTTGGGCTTAAAGGATGAACTCGAACTACAAAGCTATTTTATTAATCGTATTGAAAAATATGTAAATGCCAATGGTAAAAAAATTATTGGTTGGGATGAGGTTCTAGAAGGAGGGCTAGCACCTAATGCGGCAATAATGTCTTGGAGGGGAACAAAAGGGGGAATAGAGGCAGCAAAGCAACATCACGATGTTGTTATGACGCCTGAACATACTGTTTATTTTGATTATTATCAAAATAAAGACAAAAACAATGAACCATTAGCAATTGGAGGATTGACAACTGTTGAAGATGTTTATAGCTATGAACCAACTCCAATAGAATTAACAAATGAAGAACAAAAGTACATTTTAGGAGCCCAAGCAAATGTTTGGAGCGAATATATGGAAACTACAGATTATGTTGAATATATGATTTTGCCAAGAATGACTGCCTTGTCCGAAGTAGTTTGGTCTTCTAAAGAATCTAGAAATTGGCAAGATTTTAGTAAACGTTTAAAATATTTTACGAAAAGGTATGATGCTATGGGTTTAAATTACGCTAAACACACATTTAAAAATTAATATTTACTAAATGTACTGTATAAATTAATACTTGTCTTAAGCGATTAGCATTCACCTTGAAATTAGTTTTATTGATTTTATTTTTCAATATATAGTTTAGGAAGCAAGGAAACAATCCCCTTGATGAAGAAATAAAATCCTTAACACTTGAAGCTATTGTTAAGTAAATATGAAATATAAAAATAACAAATGACAAAGAAAGTATTAATATCATCGTTACTTATTTTTATTTTAGGTTTAAACTTAAAGGTTGTTTCACAGGAAAAAACTTTAGTCGAAACAATTGTAACATTTAAAGTAAGAGGGTTTCATCTTGATTTACGTATTCAAGTAATGACTCCGGAAGCATTAAAAAGCTTTACCAAAGAACTGGCTGGTTTTGGCATTAACGCATTGGTACTTGAATGGGAAGCTACTTATCCCTTCGAAAAACAAGCAACAATATCAAATGAACTTTCTTATACAAGAGAAGAGGTGAAATCATTTATTGATTATTGTCAACAGATTGGAATTGAAGTAATTCCGCTTCAGCAATGTTTTGGACATGTGGAATATATTCTTAGAAATGAACGGTATAGTCAATTAAAGGAAGACAAGAAGGATATATCGCAACTTTGCCCTCTCAAAATTGAGGAAAATAGAAATCTTTTTACAGATTTATTTACGGATATGGCATTGATGCACAACTCTGATTATATTCACATTGGAGGTGATGAAACTTATTTACTTGGTCATTGTTCAGAATGCTCACTAAAAGCGGCTAATGAAGGCAAATCAAAATTATTTGTTGATTATATGAAAATGATGTGTGAAATTGTGGTTAAATTAGGGAAAAAACCTATTATGTGGGCCGATATCCTTTTGAAGTATCCTGAGGCAGTTGATGAATTGCCTAAGGAAACCATTTTCATCGATTGGAACTATGGATGGAAAACAAACCACTTTGGCGATATAGAAAATCTTCAGCAAAAAGGATTTACCTTTTGGGGAGCACCCGCTATCAGAAGCCATCCAGATAATTGGTACATTACCTATTGGGAGAAGCATTTTAATAATCAACGAGACTTTATACCTTATGCCAGAAAGGCTGAATATGAGGGATTGATAATGACTTCTTGGTCTACTTCTGGCCTGTATGGGTTCACATGGGATGTAGGTAATAAGGTAATAGATATGGAACAAATAAGAAATACATATCCATTGTCTGGTTTTCGCATACTGGTCGCATCTTATTCCGAGGCATTAAAAAATGAAGAACCTATAAACCCGAAAAACTTTGTAATTAATTATGGTATTGAAAGATTTGGTTTTATAAAAAGAGATGGAGAAAAATTATGGCAGGCTCTTTCCTCTTCTCCTGAACTAATATTCAATGGCAAACCTGAAGTCAGTAATTCGATAGCTGAAATGAGGTCAAATTCAAATCTGGCTCGTGAATTATTGTATAGTTTAAAGCCCTTAAAGAATAAAAAAGAATTTGAACACTATAAGTTAATGGCAGATTTTCGGAATCATTATTTAGCCTTTAGGGAACTTGAATCTTTCTATAATTCAGATCAATTTACAGTCAATCATTCAAAAAAATTGATTGAAGAACTGAAAGAGTTGTTGGTCCAATCTAAAGAATTAGATCAGCGTTTTTTTGAATTGAACAAAGGATTTTTGTATGACTCTGAGATAGATGACCAAAACAGGATTAGGAATCTTGGATTAAATATATTGTACAATCGATTAACTAAATTAAAGGGTTGACTTTTAATTTATGTAAATTAATTATAAAAACCATTTTTTATTTGAGGTAAATGAGTAGGATGAAAAATTATAATGTAAAATGTATTGAAAAAGACACATTGACAATAACTGGCAATGGAGTCAATTCCATATGGAATAAAGCGGAGGTTTTAACTGATTTTGTGTCTCCTTGGGATAAAAAAGAGCCAGAAAAAATAGAATTCCGGGCTATATGGGATACTAAAAATCTATTTTTTTGTTTTACCGTTTATGATAAGATGGTTCACATAGATGAAAAAGATGATAGTGTTGACAGCATTGGAAATTCTGACAGGGTAGAACTTTTTTTCAGAACTGATAAATCACTTAATCCTTATTATTGTTTAGAAATTGATCCTGTCCCAAGAATTATGGATTTTATGGCATATCCAAATAAAAATTTTAATTTCAACTGGAGCTGGCCAAAAAATGACCTTATTGTTAAATCTCAAATAAGCTGTAATAATTTCACGGTTGAAATAGCAATTAGTATAGCATCATTAAGAAATTTAAATCTGATAAATGGTAATAAAATTGAAGCTGGGATTTTTCGTGCAAAATATAATGAACAAGAAAATTCAATTTATGAACCTACTTGGATATCCTGGGTCAATCTAAATACTGAAACCCCTAACTTTCACACTCCTAGTTCTTTTGGTGTGTTAAATTTAATGGAACAGTAAAAAGAATTTAAATAACAATTTAACAAAAAATCAACACAAAAATAAATTGAAAAGTTAAGAAATCAAAAATAATATATCCAACTAAACTTTCATAAAATGATAATAGAGCGACTAAAATTTATATTTAATCAGTTTGAGCATTCTTCTGAATTTCTGTCATATGAGGTGTTAGCATCTGGGCATATTAATGATACTTATTTAATAAGAACTACCCAAAAACCATATTTTGTGTTACAACGTGTTAATCATTCCGTATTTAAAGATGTTCCTGGTCTTATTACGAATAAGGTAAATGTCAGCAAGCATTTGCAAAAAAAATTGGCATATTTACCTGAAAGTGAACTAAAACGACGTGTACTTTCATTTGTGAAAATAAAAAAAGGAGAATCATATTATTTCGAGCATGATGGAAATTATTGGAATATGATGGTTTTTATAGCTGATAGCACGACATTTGAAACGGTAAAAAACGAAGAGATTGCTTATGAAGGCGGAAAATTATTCGGGTATTTTTTAAATCTCACAAGCGATTTTGATGCGGCTAAATTAACGGAGGTTATTCCAAAATTTCATGATATGTCTTTTCGCTTTTCGCAATTTGAGGATGCTTTAAAAGTCGCTACAGCTGGAAGATTAAAACAAGGCAAGAAATATATAGCTCAAGTAGGGAGTTTAAGGGAAGAAATGCATATTCTGCAACGATTAAAAGAATCTGGTGAAATAAAATTAAGGGTAACTCATAACGATACCAAAATATCAAACGCATTGTTTGATTTAAACAATAAAGGACTATGTGTAATTGATACAGATACCGTAATGCCGGGAATTGTTCATTATGATTTTGGGGATGCCATACGAACCATTTGTAATACGGCTGCCGAAGATGAAAAAAATCTTGAACTCGTAAATTTTAATCAGGTTTATTATAAAGCTTATGTTAAAGGATTCCTGGAAGAGATGAAATCAGCACTTTCTCCAATAGAAATAAAACACCTTCCTCTTGGCGCAAAAACAATGATATTTATTATGGCAATTCGCTTTTTAACAGATTTTTTAAATGGAGATATTTATTATAAAATAGATTATCCGGAGCACAATTTGGATCGTGCCAAAAATCAATTTAAACTTATAGAAAGCCTTTCCGAAAAATTTGAATAGATGGAAATAAGCAATTCTTCATTTTAAGATTTATCTAATTAAATGCATAAATATTATCAGAAAAAGAATGTTTATGTTTAATCTATTTAATGCAATAAATTTGAAAAATATTTTGCTTGAAGCCAAGCTTTTATGAAGTGCCGGCTTTGACACTTCTGAGGTGACTTTCTTTAAAGAAGCGAACCTTAATCCCTATAAAAAATTAATAAATTTATTAAATAACAAGGAATGAAAAGTAGTAATGAGCAATTAAAATTAATTCGTTGGGGAATTATTGGATGTGGAAGTGTTACGGAAATTAAAAGCGGGCCACCCTATTATAAAGTAGATGGATTTGAGCTTGCTGCAGTAATGAGGCGTGACGAGATTAAAGTTATAGATTATGCGAATAGACATGGGGTAAAAAAATATTATACCAATGCAGTTGACTTAATTGAGGATCCTGAAATTGATGCTATTTATATTGCCACGCCTCCTGATAGTCATAAATATTATGGTCTTAAAGTCGCAGCAGCAGGAAAACCATGTTGTATCGAAAAACCTTTAGCACCTTGCTATAAAGATAGTATGGAAATTCATGAAGCATTTGAAAAGAGCGGGGTGCCTTTGTTTGTTGCCTATTACAGACGATCACTTCCTAGATTTAAGCAAGTTAAAGATTGGATTGATAATGGGAATATTGGTGAGATTAGGCATATAGATTGGCATTTGAGTAAGCCGGCAAATAGTTTGGATGTGTCTAAAAATTATAATTGGAGAACAGACAAATTAATTGCTGATGGAGGTTATTTTGATGATTTGGCAAGTCACGGATTAGATTTATTTGTATTTCTGCTAGGTAATGTAAAAACGGCGCATGGTATAAGTTTAAATCAGCAAGGATTGTATTCTTCAAAAGATGCAATTAGTGCTTGCTGGCTTCATGAGAATGGTGTTACTGGTGCGGGGAGTTGGAATTTCGGAAGCAATATAAGAGAAGACAAGGTCGAAATTTACGGCAGTAAAGGCAAAATAGAATTTTCGGTTTTTGACGAAGCTCCATTAGTCTTAAACAGCAGTATTCAGCAACAAAATGTTTTAATCGAAAATCCTAGAAACATTCAATTTTATCACGTGAAAAACATAAGAGACCAACTTTATGAGAATAAAGCACATCCATCAACCGGACTTTCTGCAACTCATACCAGTTGGGTAATGGATAAAATTTTAAGTAAAATATAGCCTAGTTAACTTGAGTTCGATATAAAAAAGTTAAAAATATTTATAAAATAAGTGATAGTTTTTATATTTAATATTCTGAAAACAAACATATAACTAAAAATTATCTCTATGATTTCTACAACCAAAATTTCAGAAATTTTCTTTATTATTGACGAATTCTGCAAAGAATTTGAAAAAGTGAAGCCTAGAACACATTCTTAAATCCGATAATGGTCTAAAACGAATAAATCGTTCATTTAAATTGTTGGATATTTCAAATCAAATTGTGCCAGGCATATCGGTTAGAATTGTGCTACTTTAGAAAGATCAAGTATAACTACCGTGTCGCTTATTTTAAGCGACATGGCTTTTACTAACAGATTCAATTGGAACTCCGTTCGTTAAAGTTACTCTTGTTGCAAAAGTATGACGTGCTAAATGGAATGTTAGGTTTTTTGTGATTCCACATAAGTCGGCTATTTCTTTTAAATAGGAATTCATTTTTTGATTACTTAAAACTGGGAGTAATTTTTCGCTATTTATTACTTCTTTATGATTTGAATATTTCTCAATTACAGCTGTTACTCTTGGTAAAATGGGAATGTTTCTTATTGTATTGGTTTTAATCCACTGACCTCCATCTATGCCGAGAACAATGCTTGATTTAGAAAGTTTTTTTACGTCTGTGTAAGCTAAACCAGTAAAACAACTAAATATAAATATGTCTCTAACTTGATTTAAACGAGGAATTTCAAATTCCTTCTCAACCATAGTTTGAATTTCTTCTTCTGATAAAAATTCTTTATCTACTGTTTTTAACCTTGACTTCCAATTAAAGAATGGGTCTTTGCTAATCCAATCATTTGCATATGCAATACGAATTACTTTTTTAAAATTAGTGATATATTTAATTGTTGTATTGTGAGCACAGTTTCGTTCTGTTTTTAAATAATATTCTAAACCGTTTATGAATTTATGGTCCACATCTTTAGCAGGAATATCATTTACCTTATACTCAAATTTTATAAATTCTTCTACATGGCTTTTGCAGTTCTATAGCGTAAAGCTATTCCTGCCGCATAATCTTTGCCAATTAGTCTTTCAATTTGATTATTATGGTTTTGAAAAATTGCTAGCAACATTTTATGATTTTCATTTTTTCCTAGATAGGTATCTCGAATATCTAATGAAGTAAATCGCTTATCATTTTCAATAAACTTCTGATGAATCTTATTGATTTTATTTGAAATTAAATCTATGTATTGATTTATTTCTTGGGCTTCTTTAGAAAAACCAAGAACTCTATTTGCGTCCTGATTCCATTTATCTAAACTAATTTTTCGTTGAATACTAAACTCAGCTCTCTTACTATTTACCGTAATTCTTAAATAAATATTCGTTTGATTATTACGGTCTATTTTGGTCTTTTTGATATAAAATAGTAGTGAAATTGAGTTTTTCATAGTTTTTAGCAACTTTAATAGTATAAATATTCAAAAATTATATTAAAAGATATTATAAAAATTTTCTGAACCCTCTTATTTTACTGTGCTACAGAGCTATTCGGTGTCACTTTTTATTTTGTATTTACTGACACCGAATTAGCTCCTTTTTATTTGGTTTTTAATGGTTTTAAATAAACTTTAGGAAAAATAAAAACCCTATAAACATAGTGTTTATAGGGTTTTGTTATTTTTTGGTTGATTTCTCGCAGAGAGGAAGGGATTCGAACCCTCGATACGTTGCCGTATACACACTTTCCAGGCGTGCGCCTTCGACCACTCGGCCACCTCTCTAAAATTAATTATTTAAATACAGATCTATTAATCCGGCAGGAGATTCAACAATAATTCTCATATTATCTCTATCTACTTTTTTAATAAAATCATCTATCATTGGAATCAAAATTTCAGTACCGTTAGAATTTATTTCAAACAAAGGTTGTGCCGAAGAATCATTAATTCCGGTAATTACCCCAACATATCCGTGATTCACATCTTCAATGTCAAAACCGATAATTTCGTGGAAATAAAATTTATTCCCTGTTAATTTTGGAAGAAATTCAATAGGTAAATACAATCCCGAACCCATAATAGCATCAGCATCATCTTCACTAGCAACATCTTCAAACCTAATACGTAATTGGTTCCCTTTTTGAAGCAAACTTTCTTCAATAAAAAATGGAACCAGATCATTGCCTAACGCAACGAATACTGATTCCAAATTTTGATAAATTTCAGGTTCGTCTGTATCTAACTTAGCTACAACTTCACCTCTAAAACTATGTTTTCTAACGATTTTGCCTAAATAAAAACAATCTTCTTTACGCATTATCAGAAAAAATTAACCTTCTTCGCTTGCAGCGTTTTGAGCATCATCAATAGATTCTGGCCCTTTTTCTTCAACTGGCTCTGCATTTGCAGCAGCTACAGCGGCTTTTGCATCGGCTTCAGCCTTAATTGCAGCTTCTTCCACTTCATGTGCAGCAGCAGCTCTTTCTTCATTTACTTTAACTTCAGCTTCAAAAGCTTTCGTTTTAGCATCTTCTTCAACTTTTGCTAAACTATCAACTTTTGCAGAAATTTTACCAGCTTTTTCATCTGACCAAGCTTGGAATTTCTCTTCTGCTTGCTCTTCAGTTAATGCACCTTTTTTAACTCCACCTGCTAAGTGATTTTTAAGCATTACACCTTTGTAAGATAAAATTGCTTTTGCAGTATCTGTAGGTTGTGCTCCGTTTTGTAACCATTTTACAGCTCCATCAATATCTACGTCAATTGCTGCAGGGTTTACGTTAGGATTATAAGTCCCAATTTTTTCTAAGTATTTACCATCTCTTTTTGAGCGTGCATCTGCTGCAACGATCCAATAAAATGGTTTTCCTTTTTTACCGTGTCTTTGTAATCTAATTTTTACTGGCATTCTTTTTTAATTTTTAAGGTTCTCGACCTTGGTTATAAATTTTAAGTTTGCAAATATAGTGAGTAATCTTTAAATAACACACTCTATTACAGTATATTTTATTTTAAAAATTGAAGTTCAAAAGTTCAGATTCTTCACTATCGTTCAGAATGACATTTCAACTTTTGATTTTGAACTTTTCTGCTTCCAACTAAACCAGTCCTGTAAATCCTAAAAAAGCTAATGACAACAAACCTGCTACTAATAAATTAATTGGAACTCCTTTCATTCCTTTAGGTATATTTGCCAATTCTAAAGATTCTCTAATACTTGCAAAAACAATTAATGCCAACCCAAAACCAATTGAGTTTGAAACTGCAAAAAATACAGCTTTCATTAAACTTCCACCTTCTAGTCCTAATGCTAAAATTGCTACACCCAAAACGGCACAGTTAGTAGTAATTAATGGTAAAAACACTCCAAGTGCCTGATATAACGGCGGACTCACTTTTTTTAGAATAATTTCAACCATTTGCACCAAAGCAGCAATCACCAATATAAAAGTAATGGTTCTTAAATAGTCTAAACCTGCTGGAACTAATATATATTGATATAATAAATAAGTAGCCATGGTAGCAATTGTCATTACAAATAGTACTGCTCCAGACATACCAACCGAAGTTGATACTTTACTTGAAACGCCTAAAAACGGACAAATTCCTAAAAACTGAGAAAGTACAATGTTGTTTACAAAAACAGCTGCAATAAGTATAATTATATAATCCATTTTTATGTAGTTTTAATTGAAATTTTGTTAAAAAATACGGTTAAATAAGCAAGTGCGATAAAAGCACCCGGAGGTAAAATAAATAGAATGAATGTATTTGCATCTTCTGGCACAAATTTAAACTCGAAGATACTTCCACTTCCTAAAATTTCCCTTGTTGCTCCTAAAATAGTTAGTGCAACTACAAAACCTAATCCCATTCCTAATGCATCTAATATAGATGACATTATATTGTTTTTTGAAGCATATGCTTCTGCTCTTCCTAAGATTAAACAGTTTACCACAATTAAAGGAATAAAGATTCCTAATTGCTCATATAAAAATGGGATAAATGCTTCTAAAACCATTTCTACAATAGTTACAAATGATGCAATAATGATGATAAATGCAGGAATACGCACTTTACTTGGTATTTGAGATTTTACCAATGAAACTACAATATTACTCATTAACAATACAAACATTGTTGCTACTCCCATTCCTAATCCGTTAAATGCAGATGAAGTTACTCCCAGTGTTGGACACATACCTAACAACATTACAAATACAGGATTTTCCTTTATTATACCTTTTAAGAAATTTTGGGTTTGATTTACTTTTTCAGCCATAATTCTTAATTTTTAAGTTCCATTAATGAACCATTATTTTTCATAAACTCGTCGTACGCCATTTGAACTGCTTCCCCAAATGCACGTGAAGTAATAGTTGCACCGGTTAAAGCATCAACTTCACCTCCATCTTTAGTTACTTTTAAATTAAATGTTGATGGATTTTTTTCTCTAAACTGAGCTAAAAACTTTTCATCTTTCATTTTTGTTCCTAAACCAGGAGTCTCTTTTTGTTCTAATACAACAATGTTTTGAACGATTCCGTCTGGTGTAAAACCAACCATCAATTTAATTAATCCACTAAAACCTTTCTCAGTTGATCCGATTATAGCAGCACCAACAAATTTGTTCCTTTCAAAAGCAGGAAACACCTCAACACTGTCTTTTGCAAGTGGAGATTTTATCATTTGAACATCTTCCACTGGATTATTATCAAAAGTCGGTAACACCAATTTTAAGGCATTTACTTTACGTTCAATTTTACCTTTTTCAATTGGCCCAACAGTTAGTTCATTTACATATCCTAACGAAAAACCTGAAATTATAGTAATCACAAATAGTGATACCACCATATTTATAAATGTATCTTTCTTCTTACTCATAATTACACAATTTTAGATTTGATTTTAGAGCCAAATCTTCTTGGTTTAAAATAGGTGTTGATTAATGGTACAAACGCATTCATAATTAAAATAGCGAATGAAACTCCTTCTGGATAAGCTCCAAATAATCTAATAACCACAGTAATTACAGCAATACCAATGGCGAAAATTATCATTCCTTTTTTTGTCATTGGGCTTGTTACTAAATCAGTTGCCATAAAGAAAGCTCCTAATAAAGCACCACCAGATAAAATATGAATTAATGGACTCGCATAACTTTCTGGATCAATTACCCAAAAAATTCCAGTCATAACAGCCATTGTTACTAACATTGTAACAGGAATATGCCAAGTGATTACTTTTCTATACAACAAGTAAATCCCACCTAAAAGTAACGCTAAACCAGACATTTCACCAATTGACCCTCCTGATAAGCCTAAAAATAGTTCTAGGTTTGAAGGAAGATTGGCGGTAATATTAGTCATTGTATCTCCAAACATTAATCCTTCTTTGATCATCCCTAAAGGTGTTGCTCCAGTTACAGCATCTGCCATTGTTGTATTATTTTCAACAGCTGTAGGCCACATAGTCATTTGTACCGGAAATGAGACCAATAAAAATACACGACCAACTAAGGCTGGATTAAAAATGTTAAAACCGAGACCGCCAAAAGATAATTTAGCAACTCCAATAGCTACTAAACTTCCCACAATAATCATCCAAATTGGCAATCCTGAAGGTAAATTAAACGCTAATAAAATTCCAGTAATTAAGGCTGAACCATCACCAATTGTTACATCAGTTTTCATCAAAAATTTCTGAATTAAATATTCAAACAACAAACAAGAGATTACTGCAACGGCAGTAACTATAAATGCTCCAATACCAAATACATATAGTGAAACTAAAAATGCTGGAATTAAAGCGATCACAACATCGTACATCAGTTTTTTTGATGTTCTATCTGAATGCACATGAGGTGAGGCCGATATAATAATAGGTTGACTCATTTTAATTTTTAGAGGTTTCTAATTTTTTAACAATATTTTTTCCGAAACGGATATAATCCAATAAAGGACGGTGAGAAGGACATACATAACTACACGAACCACATTCAATGCAAGTCATAATATCTTCTGCAGAAGCCTTATCGTACATTCCTTTTTCTGATAAGTTCATTAATAAATGAGGTTCTAATCCCATAGGGCATACAAAAACACACTGACCACAACGAATACAATTTTTTGCTTCTCCTCTACTTGCCTCTTCTTCATCAATCACTAAAATTCCTGAAGTTCCTTTGGTTACTGGAACATCGGTATTTTTAATGGCTTTCCCCATCATTGGTCCTCCATTCACTAATTTTCTTGTTCCTTCAGGTAATCCGCCAACTTCAGCAATTAAATCTTTTATTGGAGTTCCTATTTTTACCCAAAAGTTAGAAGGGTTTTGTAATTTTTTACCTGTTACAGTAACAACACGTTCAATTAATGGTTTATCATATTGAATGGCCTGATAAATAGCAAAAATGGTTCCTACATTATGCACAATTACACCAACATCTAAAGGCAATCCGTTTTTTGGGACTTCTCTACCTAAAATTGCTCTTACCAATTGCTTTTCTCCACCTTGAGGATATTTAACTTGTAAAGCAGCAACTTGAATTCCATCTTCTTTTTTTATAACTTTTTTGAAAAGGCTAATGGCGTCTTTTTTATTATTTTCAATTCCAATAACTACTTTTTTCAAATGTAAAGCCTTCATTAAAATTTTAATTCCAACAACAATTTCTTCAGCCTTTTCCAACATTAATCTATGATCGGCTGTTAAATATGGCTCACATTCTACACCGTTAATAATAAGATAATCTAATGTTGTTCCTTCTCTAACATTCAGTTTTACTTGCGATGGAAATGTTGCCCCACCTAAACCAACTATTCCACAATCTGTAATTCGTTGTAAAATCTCTTTTGGTTCTAATTCAATATCAGTTTTTAAAGGATTCTCAACTTCTTCAAAATTTGAAGGATCTTTAGCATCAGTTCTAATAACAATACACTGCTTTTTATAACCACTGCTATCTATAATTAAATCTAATTTAGTTACAGTTCCTGCAACAGGAGAGTGAATATTTGAAGAAACAAATCCGCCTGATTTTGCGATAATTTGCCCTTTTACAACCTTATCTTTTCTATCAACAACAATTTCAGCAGGAATTCCAATATGTTGTGCAATAGGCACATTCACTACCTTAGGCACTGCCATTCTTTTTATCCCTTTTTCAGCTGTGATTTTATTTTCTGGAGGATGAATTCCTCCTTTTGGAAATGTTTTAAGCATCCGTTTTGATATTTTTTGATTCAGCAATTACTTCTTCCTTTATAACCGCTACATTTTCAACTACTTTTTTCTCAACAACTTTTTTTACTTTTTTAGGAGGAAAATTAGTTTCTATAATAGAATGTGTTGGACAAATATCTACACATTTTCTACAAAGCGTACATAAAACCGGATCTATATATGCTAAATTATTTACCATTATAACTGCATCTTTAGGACAAATATCTTCACATTTAGAGCAACCTATACAAGCCACTGAACACGATTTTTTTGCAATCCCTCCTTTATCTTCATTTAAACAACCAACAAATACTTTTAGGTCGCGTTTATTTCTAGGTCTCATTTCAATTATGTCTCTCGGACATTCTTCAACGCAAGCGCCACATGAAGTACAATTATCAGTAATTATTAAAGGCAAACCTGTTGTTTCATCCATATACATGGCATCAAACTTACATACCTTTACACAATCACCATCGCCCAAACAACCATATTGGCAATCGGTTTCACCACTATAAACCATTGCTGAAATAGCACAAGTTCTTGGCCCTTGATATTCTGTAGTTTTTGGTCTAACCTCACAACTTCCCTGACAACGCAAAACTGCCACAGTTGGATCTCTTTCCACAACTTCTTTCCCCAATATTGCAGCTACTTCTTTCATAACATCATTTCCTCCTACCGGACAAAATAAACTTGAAATATCTTCGGTATTCACCAACTTCTCAGCAAAAGATTTACAACCTGGAGAACCACAACCTGCACAATTTGCTCCAGGTAATAATTCATCAACTTCAGCAATTAATGGATTTTCATACACATAAAACTTTTTAGAAACTATGTACAACACCACTGCTGCAACAACCCCTAAAGAAACCAACAGCAATACACTATATAAAACTGAATCTGTCATTTTTAATTATTTTTTAATATTGAAATTCTAAATGCTTTTTGAAAAGTATCTTTTAAAACAAAAAGCATGAAATAATATGGAATTAGTATAAAAAGCGATACCAACCCAGCAATCCATTCTTTAAAAAAATTAGTAGTAACTATAAGTGTAAGTATTATTAAAATAAAAGGAAAAACATAAGCCCAAAAAACAGCCTTTAAACCTAAACTTTTTTCTAAAACTATATCAACTGTTTCATTAAGTCGAAAAGTATGATGTGCATCAAGAATTTCAATTTCCTTATCATTAGATTCAGATACTCCACAAGCAGATTGAGCTTTGCAACCTTCACAATTAATATTTCCTTTAAGTGAAACCGTTACTAATCCATTAGCAATATTAGAAATATAACCTTCATGTTTTATTCCTTCTTTACTAACAGCTTTGTAGCTTTCGAGATCCAGTTTCTCCATATCATAATTCTTCATTAAACGGAATGGTAAAATTAACACTTATAAAAAGTTTAAAAACTGACGAATGTTAGTGTTTTATCAAAAAAACCGATTGATTCAATATTTAACATAATTATTACCGTCTGTTAAAAGTTAAAAATCAATTCATTTTATTAATGAATATTTAAAATAATAGGATTGTTAATAAAAAAGGCGAATTATAGAATATAGATTTTTTTTAAATTCATACTTTTAAAAACTCATTATTTATAGGAAAATACAATTCATGTTTTTAATTTTTGACACAGAAACCACAGGTTTACCAAAAAAATGGAATGCTCCAATTACCGATACCGATAATTGGCCTAGATGTGTCCAAATTGCCTGGCAATTACATAATGAATATGGTGAATTAATAGAACAACAGGATTATTTAATTAAACCTGAAGGTTACAATATTCCCTACGATGCCGAACAAATACATGGAATCTCTACAGAACTTGCAGAAGCAAAAGGTGAAGATTTAAATACTGTATTAGCATTATTTAATGAAGCGCTTTCAAAAACAAAATTTGTTGTTGGTCAAAATGTGAAATTTGACTTGAATATTATGGGTTGTGAATATTTCAGAAAAGAAATAAACACAACTTTAAATGGGTTACCTGTTTTAGATACTTGTACAGAAGTTACTGCAACAATGTGTCAAATACCCGGAGGTAGAGGTGGGAAATTTAAATTGCCAACCTTAACAGAATTACATGAAAATTTATTTCACTCTCCTTTTTCTGAAGCTCATAATGCTACTGCCGATGTTGAGGCAACAACTCGTTGTTTTTTAGAATTAATACGAAGACGGATTTTTACAAAAGAACAATTAGACGTTCCTTCTGATTATTTTACACACTTTGATGCTAAAAATCCTGCAGTAGTAAATGTTATTGGTTTAAAACATTTAAATTTAAAGAAAGAAAGCAAAAAATTAAAAGAAAAATCAGAACTAAAAAGTAATTTAGTTGAAACTACTACAGATAGTATTTCAGCTTTAGAAGAAGCACAGTTCGCACATTTACATTGCCACTCTCAGTTTTCTGTTTTGCAATCTACTTCAAGTATTAGCAACCTAATAAATGCAGCTGTTAAAAATAAAATGCCTGCGGTTGCTTTAACTGACACTGGTAATATGATGGGTGCTTTTTACTTTGTTAGAGAAGCATTAGGGCATAATGCCTCTGTTGAAAAGTTTAATAAAAACTTAGGCGATGGTTTAGAACCTAAACTCCCAATTACACCAATTTTAGGTTGTGAATTTAATGTTTGTGAAGATCACTTAGACCGTTCGCACAAAGATAATGGTTACCAAATTGTGATATTAGCAAAAAATAAGAATGGTTATCACAACTTAGCTAAAATGTCATCTCTTTCCCATACTGATGGCTTTTATTATGTTCCAAGAATTGATAAGAAAATAATTGAAGAACATAAAGAAGACCTAATTGTTTTATCTGGAAATCTTTACGGAGAAATACCTAGTAAGATATTAAACATTGGAGAAAAACAAGCTGAAGAAGCTCTAATTTGGTGGAAAGAACAATTTGGCGATGATTTCTATTTGGAAATGATGCGCCATAACCAAGAAAACGAAAATCATGTAAATGATGTATTGATTGGGTTTTCAAAAAAACATGCTATAAAACTAATTGCTACAAATAATACTTTTTATACAAGAGAGGAAGAAGCTGAAGCTCATGATATTTTGTTGTGTGTAAAAGATGGGGAAAAAATAGCAACTCCTAAAGGTCGAGGAAGAGGGTTTAGATACGGATTGCCAAATAACGAATACTATTTTAAATCTCAAGAACAAATGAAAAATTTGTTCTTGGATATTCCCGAAGCAATTTCAAATATTCAGGATATTGTAGATAAAATTGAAATTTACACATTAGAACGAGATGTTTTACTTCCAAAGTTTGACATCCCACAACAATTTGTAGACCCTCAAGATGCAATAGATGGAGGGGTACGAGGTGAAAACGCCTATTTAAAATATTTAACTTTTGAAGGTGCTAAAAAAAGATATGGTGAGGTTTTAAATAAAGAAACTCAAGAACGATTAGATTTTGAACTTTCAATTATTGAAAAAACAGGATACCCAGGTTACTTTCTAATTGTTTGGGATTTTATTTTAGAAGCCCGTAAAATGGGCGTTTCGGTTGGTCCCGGACGGGGTTCAGCAGCAGGCTCCGCTGCAGCGTATTGTTTATGGATTACAAACATAGATCCTATAAAATACGATTTACTTTTTGAGCGTTTCTTAAATCCGGATCGTGTATCCTTACCCGATATTGATATTGATTTTGATGATGAAGGTCGTCAAAAAGTGATTGATTTTGTAATTGAAAAATATGGCGCAAGTCAGGTTGCTCAAATTATTACTTATGGAACTATGGCAGCTAAATCTTCCATTAGAGATACCGCAAGAGCATTAGATCTACCGCTATTTGAAGCCGATAGAATTGCGAAGTTGATTCCTGGATTAAAACTTCAAAATATTTTTGGTGAAGACGCTAAAAGCAAAGCAAAAGTTAAAGGTTTAAGAGCTGAAGAGCTTGAAAACGTTCAGGAATTAATACGAATTTCAGAAGGAGATGATTTAGGAGCGCAAACAATTAATCAGGCTAGAGCATTGGAAGGCTCGGTTAGAAATACTGGAACTCATGCGTGTGGAGTAATTATTACACCAGAAAAAATCACCAATTTAATTCCGGTTGCTACTGCAAAAGATAGTGACATGTATGTTACGCAGTTTGATAATAATGTGGTTGAAAATGCTGGTTTACTAAAAATGGATTTTTTAGGCTTAAAAACATTAACCCTAATAAAAGATTCAGTTAAAATTATAAAAGCCAAGCACGGAATTGAATTAATTCCAGATGATTTTCCTTTAGATGATGAAAAAACATATGAACTTTTTCAAAAAGGAGAAACTGTTGGAGTATTTCAATATGAATCTCCCGGAATGCAAAAGCATATGAAATCGCTTAAACCTACAGAGTTTGCCGATTTAATTGCAATGAATGCCTTGTACCGTCCAGGTCCAATGGAATATATACCATTGTTTATTATGCGTAAACATGGTGAAGAGGCTATTGAGTACGATTTACCAGAAATGGAAGAGTACCTTAAAGAAACTTACGGAGTTACAGTATATCAGGAGCAAGTGATGTTACTTTCGCAAAAACTAGCAGGTTTTACAAAAGGTGAAGCTGATATGTTGCGTAAAGCGATGGGTAAAAAAATATTTGCGCTGCTTGAAAAACTAAAACCACAGTTTATTGAAGGTGGAAAAGCAAATAAGCATCCCGAAGAAGTTTTAGAAAAAATCTGGAAGGATTGGGAAGCATTTGCAGCCTATGCTTTTAATAAGTCGCACTCAACTTGTTATGCATACATAGCGTACCAAACAGCCTATTTAAAAGCCCATTATCCTGCTGAGTATATGGCTTCGGTTCTTTCAAATAATATGAATGACATTAAGCAAGTTACATTTTTTATGGAAGAATGTAAACGTGCAGGAATTCCAGTTTTAGGGCCTGATGTAAATGAATCTTATTACAAATTTGCGGTAAATAAAGAAGGTGCAATTCGATTTGGAATGGGAGCAATTAAAGGTGTTGGAGCCTCTGCAGTAGAAGCAATTGTTGAGGAACGTAAAAACAACGGCCCATACACTTCTATATTTGACCTTACAAAACGAGTAGATTTAAGAGCTGCTAACAAAAGAGCTTTTGATGGATTGGTAATGGCAGGCGGTTTAGATTCATTTAAAAATGTGCATCGCGCCCAATATTATCAATTAGATGAAAAAGGAGTAACTTTTATTGAAAGAGCAATTCGTTACGGTAATAAATACCAAGAAAATAAAAATTCTGCCCAAGTTTCATTATTTGGTGAAGCTTCTGAAATTCAATTTCCAGAGCCAGAAATACCTTATGCTGAAAAATGGGGAATGATGGAAGAATTATCAAAAGAAAAAGAACTGGTTGGAATTTACATTTCAGGTCACCCTCTAGACGAATTCAAAAATGAAATCAAGTATTTTTGTAGCTCGTCTGTTTCAATATTTAAAGAAGATTTATCTAAATATGTTGGTTCTAATATTTCTTTGGCAGGGATATTAACTGATGTACAACATCGGGTTTCACAAAACGGAAATGAATGGGCATCTTTTATTGTTCAAGATTTTGAAGACAGTCATGAATTTAGAATTTTTAAAGAAGACTATCTAAATTTCAAACCTTTTTTATCAGAAAATGCGTTCCGTCATATAAAAGTAAATATAAGTCCTGGCTGGAGAAATAAAGATGGAAAAATTGGTGAGCCAAGAGTTAAATTTACAGATTTCCAAATTTTACAAGATGTGCTAGAAAAGCTGAGTAAAAAAATAACCCTTCATTTGGATATTAATAAAATAAATAATAGTAAGATTAACGAAATAAATTCGTTATTAAAAGCGAACGAAGGAACTGTTCCATTAGATTTTGTGGTATATGATAGAAGCAATCAGCTAAAATTAAATTTACGCAGTAGATCTGTTAAAGTAAAAGTTACAAATGAATTTTTAAAAGTTCTAAAAGATCAGGAATTAAGTTTTAAACTTAATTAAATAGTGTAAATATTATATGAAAAAAATTCTTTATTTATTTTTATTAATTTATTCCATAAGTTATAGTCAAACAAATTCCAGCTACATACAAGCAGATTATTTTTATGGTAATATTTTACGTCAAAGTCCAGATGCAGCTGTCCTTTTGCAAGGGCATCCAACAGGAATTTATTTAAGTTATAATAAAAAAACTTTTGGAGAAGAAAATTGGCAAGAACATTATAACTACCCAGATTTTGGATATTCAATTGGTTATCAGGATTACAAATCAGATATATTGGGGAAGTTATACGCTGTTTATGGTCATTATAATTTCTATTTTACAAATCACGCTTCAAAGAATCAATTAATTTTTAGAACTGGAATCGGATTGGCCTACAATACAAATCCGTATGATAAAGAAACAAATAATAAAAATACTGCTTTTGGAACTCATTTAAATTCGAGCACGTATTTTAAATTGTATTTTCAACGAGAAAAACTACTTGACAATTTAGGTGTGAATGCTGGTTTAACATTTATTCATGCTTCAAATTCTAATATTAAATCGCCAAATTCGGGTATGAATGTTTGGGCTTTAACTTTAGGGCTAAATTACGATTTAGAAGCTGAAAACACAATTAGTAACTACATACCTTCTTCAGAAAGTAAGCATTTTACAGAACCAATTAAATATAATTTTGTAGTTAGAACAGGAATAAATGAGTCGGAAATTATTGGCAGCGGTATTAAACCTTTTTACGTGATTTCTGCATATGCAGACAAACGATTAAATAGAAAATCTGCAATTCAATTAGGTGCAGAGTTATTTATTTCGCCAATTTTAAAAGAATTTTACAACTTAAACATAACAATTCCTCATACCAATTTAAAAGAAACTTCCGATTTTTCGAGAGTTGGAATTTTTGTTGGACATGAATTGTTTATCAATAAACTATCAATTGAAACACAAATAGGTTACTATGCCAAATATCCTTTTGAATATCATGGCAGACTGTATGAAACTTTAGGATTAAAGAGGTATATAAATGATAAATGGTTCGCTTCAATACGATTAAAAGCGCACGCAGCAGATGCAGAAACAGTTGAATTTGGTGTAGGTATAAGACTTTAATAAATTGGATATGAAACGAGCATGCTAAAAAGATTATTCCCCAAGAAAATGACAAATAGCGAACAGCATGTGACCATAAAAAAGAATAACTTAGACACATGAAAACTAACTTTTTTGTCTTTTTAATATTAATCACATTTACAGGTTTTTCACAATCTGAAAGTGTAAAATACAATAATATTCAGACAGATTTCTTTTTTGGACGTCCAATTGAACACGATAAAAAACTAAAAGAAGCTATTGAAGGAAACTCATATGGAGTTTTATTAAGTATTAATAATATTAGCACTAGAAACTCTAATTTCAACAAACTTTACAACTATCCAGAAAGAGGTTTTTCATTCCTATACCAAAATTTCAACTCGAGTATTTTAGGCGAAGTTTATGCCGGATACAGACATTATATTTATAATTTAAGAAATAAACCTAGAAATCAATTAAAGCTTTTTACTGGTTTTGGTTTAGGCTATGTAAACAAAATTTACGACCCAATTACAAATCCTAAAAATGAAGCTATTGGCTCTCATTTATTGGCTTCAGCATATTTGAAATTACAATTTTTTCAATTACTAAAAAAAGAAAGAATTAGTTTAAATACAGGTATCAGTTTAATTCACTTTTCTAATATGAGTTTAAACAATCCTAATTTGGGAATTAACACAGTGAATATAAATTTAGGTGTGAATTATTTATTTGAACGAGTAAAAACGGTACCTTTTGAAGGTGAAGATTCTATAAAAGAACTAGATAAAAAACTATATTTCAATTTAGTTTTAAGAGGTGGATATAATGAATCTTTGATTATTGATAGTGGGTTATTTCCATTTTATACTGTAACATTTTACGGAAGTAAAACTCTTAACAACTATTCAAAATTCACTTTTGGGACTGATTATTTTAAATCAGATTTTTTGAAAAATCATATTATAAACACCAATATTGAGAAAGGCACAAATCATAATGACAATGATTTTACCAGAGTTGGAATATTTATTGGTCACGAATTAATTCAAAACAACTTTTCTTTTATTTCTCAAATCGGTTATAATATTTATTACCCATTTCCATACGTTAGTAGGGTTTATGAACGTTTTGGTTTAAAGTATAAATTAAATGAACATATATTTTCTGAAGTTACAATGAAAATTAATCTTTTTAGAGCGGAAGCGTTAGAGTTTGGTTTAGGTTATCGATTTTAGATTTAATAATTATATATGAAACGAGCATGTTAAAAAGTTTATCACCTAATAAAATGATTAATAGCGAACCTGCCTGCGGCAGGAAGGCAACATGTGAACGTTTAAAACAAAATAGACACATGAAAAAAATAGTTTACCTAATTTGTTTGATTAGCTTAATTAGTTGCAATAGTGAAGATGCTGGGGATTGTTTTCAGACCGCTGGAGATATAATTCAACAAGAAATTGATGTTCCAATTTTTTCTAGAATTTTAGTTCAGAAAAAAGTTGAACTCATTATTAGTGAAGGTCCTGTTCAAAAAGTGATTGTTGAAACTGGCAAAAATCTAATGCCTGATATTGAAATACAAGTAATAGATAATCAGATAATTTTAGAAAATCATAATACTTGTAATATTGTTAGAGATTACGGATTGACCAAGGTGTATATTACCTCCCCTAATATTACTGAAATAAGAAATGCTTCGGAGCTTAATGTAACGTCAAACGGAATACTAACTTTCCCTTCGTTATATTTAAGATCTACAGGTGAAAAAGCTAAGTTTTTAGGGGTTGGAGATTGGCATTTAACTATTGAAAATGAAAATGTTGTTATTTGGAGCAATGGAATTTCTACATTTTTTATAAATGGAACTACAACAAATTTAAATATTAGTTTTACCGATGGAGATACTCGTTTTGAAGGTGAAAATTTTATTGCTCAAAATGTTAAAGTTAGTCAGGTAAGTTCTAATGATATTTTAATAAATCCAATCCAAAGTTTAAAGGGTTCCATTCATTCAGTTGGAAATGTAATTTCATTTAACACACCTCCAATTGTTGAAGTTGATGTGCAAAGTAAAGGCGAATTAATTTTTAAGTAGTTAGCTCTCTAAATAAACTTTCTAAATTTTTATTTTTTGAATTCAATTTTAAGGTTTTTAACCCATTTTCTTGCGCGAAATCAAAAACGATTGACCTCATATCTTCGGTTGTATTAAAAACTAGTTCCCAATTGGTATCATGGATATTATTAGCCGATTTTAAATACGGAATTGTTTCAACAAATTGCTTTTCAATTTTAAAATCGAATTCAACTTCTATAACTTGTTCTTGATTTTTCTGAAGCTCTTTTAAACTTTTATCTGCAACTATTTTACCCTTATTAATTAAAATTACACGATCACAAATGGCCTCTACTTCTTGCATGATATGTGTTGAAAAAAGTACAGTTTTATCTTTCCCAATCTCTTTAATTAAATTTCTAATTTCTAATAATTGGTTTGGATCTAAACCTGTAGTTGGTTCATCTAAAATTAAAACTTCTGGATTGTGTAATAAAGCAGCTGCTAAGCCAACTCTTTGTCTATAACCTTTTGAAAGTTGATTGATTTTTTTATGTGCTTCAGGCGTTAATCCAACTTTAGAAATTATATTTTCAACCTTATCTTTTGAAACCTTATGAATGCTTGCATTAAATAGCAAATACTCTCTAACATACATTTCCAAATACAGAGGGTTGTGCTCAGGCAAATAACCAATATTCTTTTGAGCTTCTAATTTATGTGATTTTAAATCAAAATTATTTACTAAAACCTCGCCTTCAGAAGCAGCTATAAATCCGGTAATAATTTTCATCATTGTAGATTTTCCCGCACCATTTGGACCTAAAAATCCAACTATTTCACCTTTATGTATTGAAAAGTTAACGGCATCAAGCGCTTTTTGTTCTCCATAAAACTTCGTTATATTTTTTACTTCAATAGACATTTAACAAAAATACATTTTAATTACAATTAGTTGTTACAAAATAACGTTGTAAACGTCATATAATTTTAAGAACTTTGAAAAATATAATTATGGGTTGTTTTAGAGTATTACTTTGTATCATTTTTCCACCGTTAGCAGTTATTGATAAAGGCTGTGGATCTATTATAATTGTATTTATTCTAACTTGTTTAGGTTGGATACCAGGAGTAATAGCAGCTTTAATTATTAATAACAATCCTAAAAACTAATGCAGAAAGTTAAATTAATTGATTTAGGCTTAAAAGATTATAAAGAAACCTGGGATTATCAAGAAGTGCTTTTTCAAGACACCATAAATATTAAAATTGATAACAGACGAAATAATTTAACTACAGAAACACCAAATTATTTTGTGTTTGTTGAACATCCTCACGTTTATACTTTAGGGAAAAGTGGTGATATGAGTAATTTGCTCTTAAATGAAGAGCAACTTACCAATAAAGGTGCTACTTTCTATAAAATAAACCGTGGTGGAGATATTACGTATCACGGACCGGGGCAAATTGTTGGATACCCAATATTAGATTTGGATAATTTTTTTACGGATATTCATAAATATTTACGCTTTTTAGAAGAGATAATTATAAATACATTAGCTGAATACGGAATAAAATCGGAACGAAGTGAAGGAGAAACTGGAGTTTGGTTAGATGTTGGAACACCTTTTGCTCGTAAAATTTGTGCTTTGGGAGTTAGAACCAGCCGTTGGGTAACAATGCACGGTTTTGCACTAAACACCAATACTAATTTAGGTTATTTTGACAATATTATTCCCTGCGGAATTAAAGGCAAAGCTGTTACTTCTTTAGAAGCAGAATTGGGTAAAAAAGTTGATTTAGAAGAAGTAAAAACTAAAATTTTAAAACACTTTAAAGAGTTGTTTGAAGTTGAATTTGTATAAATAGTGTCATTCCTGCCTTCACTGGAATAATAATAATATTAGCAAAAGACCTTTTTAATGGTCATATTACAATTTCATACTTGATGAACAGATTGCCGCAGTTTTTTTATCAAAAACTTCGCAATGACAGAGAACTTTTGACTTTTGACTTTTG
Organism: Lutibacter flavus; assembly: GCF_900188355.1. Taxonomy (GTDB): domain Bacteria; phylum Bacteroidota; class Bacteroidia; order Flavobacteriales; family Flavobacteriaceae; genus Lutibacter; species Lutibacter flavus. The sequence continues at coordinate 140,091 of NZ_FZNX01000005.1, read as the reverse complement.
ACTTTTGACAAAAACTAATCTTCCTCGTTAAAATAGACTTTATAGTATTTCATTTTCTTTTCTTCATCATATCCTTTTTCCAAAAATTCACTTGCTGCATCTGGAGCGTCTATATCTAACTTTATTTGAATATTGGTATCCAATTTTATTTCAGTTTTAATCTTTTGCTTTTGTTTCTTTAAAACAATGTCTGAGATTGCAAATTGATTTCTAACCAACACATCATTTATTTCTTCAAATTGTTTTTTATAATTATCGAATAATGGTTTAAAGTCTTCATTTTCTTCAAAAACTTCATCCTTAAAATCGTGAATATTTACATCTTCATTTTCTTTAAAAAAGTCGACTGTTTTAGCTAAAAACTTACTTTTTTCCTGAACTCCATAATCTTCTTTTATAACCTCTTCAGAAAAATCTTTACACATTTCAATGTAATTTTGTGTATGCTGATTACTATCATCGGCATATTTTACATTTAAAAAGTTTTTAATCCAGTATTGGGCATCATAATTATTGGTATCAACACTTAAAACCACTCTACCTTCGGCATCAGTTGAATTGATAATTAAGCAACCTTTATCTAATTTTTTAGTACTAATTCCTTGTTGTACAAAAACATCTAACACATCTTTTTCCATAAAAGTTTGAAAAAAGTTTATTTTGTTTTCAATTTTAAAAATACCAAGTGCCTGTGTTACAACATCCTTATATTCAACATCTTCAAAAAGGGCAACAATAACATCACCTGTTTTTATTTGTGCAGAATTAGATTGTTCGAACAAATGATTTACAATGTGCTTAGAGATATCAATAAATGATGATTCGTCATTAAATATTTCGGTCGAATAATTATTTATTTCATTCAGCTCTATATTTGCATGATGGTTAAAACGAAAACTTTCAGCTACATTCCCAAAAGGCTTTAATAAAAAAGGTTTCATTAGTTCATAACTTTCTTCATCAAAAGTGATAGCACTTTCTGAAAAAATATTAGTAGCACTATTAAATTTGTTTCCTACTTTATGAATTATAAACTTTGAAATTGAAACTCTATTTCTTTTAATCATTTTTTACATTTTTTATCGAACGCAAATGTAAAATTTTAATGACAATTTTTAAGAAATTACAAATCTAATTTTAGCTGTTCTGGTAACAATCGAAAAGATTTTCTGTGATAATTAGTAATTCCAAATTCTCTAATAGCATCTCTATGTTGCTTTGTTGGATATCCTTTGTTCTTTTTCCAACAATAATTTGGGAATTCTAAATCAATTTTTCGCATAAATTCATCTCTATATGTTTTTGCTAAAACCGATGCCGCAGCAATACTCATAAATTTGGCATCTCCTTTTATAATTGTAGTATGAGGAATGCTTTTATAGGATTTAAATTTATTTCCATCAACAATAATATGTTCTGGTACAATTGCCAACTTACCAATAGATTTATGCATTGCTAAAATTGAAGATTGCAATATATTTATTTCATCTATTTTTAGTTCATCCACAAATGCTACTCCAAATGCCAAAGCGTTTTCTTCAATATATGGTCTTAACAGTTCTCTTTGTTTTTCAGTTAATTGTTTAGAATCGTTTAATAACGGATGCTCAAAATTCTTAGGAAGAATAACTGCTGCCGCAACAACTGGACCAGCTAAACAACCTCTACCAGCTTCATCTGTACCGGCTTCCAGTTGGTTTTTTAAGAAATGTTTTTTGAGTCCCATTTGTTATATTTGAACAACAAAATTAATAAAACTTATCATTGCAATTTACTATTATTATTTTCGTTCAAATATTTTACCTTTGCCACTTAAAGTTTTATATGAAAAAAGTATTATTAGTTTTATTTTTAGGGTTTTATTTTTTAAATGCCAGCGCTCAATTAAAACGAGAAGGAGGAGGAGTAGTAGTAGGAGGTAATAATAACTCTATGACAAACCAGTCCTCAGATTCTAACAAAAGCGTAAAAATTAAACTAAGTGCCAAAACTAACTATACTGATTTTAAAATTATTAGCTCCGATAATGATACTACTATAGTTGACACCACATTAACTTTAAAAAAAGATTTTAGATTTAATTATCTACGTAAAGATAACTTTGGTCTATTGCCTTTTCATAATCAGGGGCAAACTTTTAACAGATTGCATTATAATTTTGAAAATAATTCTCTTTTTCCTTTAATGGGAATGGATGCAAAGCAGTATAACTATTATTCGGTTGAAGATGTTAAATACTATTATGTGCCAACTCCAACAACAGAATTAATGTATAGAACTGGTTTAGAACAAGGGCAGGTTTTAGATGCATTTTTAACAATGAATACTTCTAAACAATTTAATTTTTCATTAGCATATAAAGGCCTAAGATCGTTAGGGAAATACAGAGAATCTTTAAGCAGTCATGGTAATTTTAGAACAACTTTTAATTATCATTCTAAAAACAAGGTTTATTATGCCAAAGGTCATTTTGCTTCATATGATTTATTTAATAATGAGAATGGTGGATTACCAGAAATATCAATAGGTTATTTTGAAAGTAATGATCCAAATTACATAGACAGAGGACGTTTAGATGTGAATTTATCAGACACAGAAAATATGCTGGAAGGAAAACGCTATTATTTAGATCAATCTCTTATCTTATTTTCTAAAAAAAACAAACTTACAAAAGGCTATATTAAAAAAGTAAATATTATTAAGCAGTTTAAATTAGACTCTATAAATGCCGCAATTTTATTAGCTAAATATAATGACTCAATTATTGCAAGTGATTCAATTAACTCACAAATAGCTGAAAAGAAATTCACTTCAATTAAAAAAGACTCAATAGATACTAAATCAATAAAAAAAGATTCTATTTCAATTTCAAAACAAAACGATTCAATTATTGTAAGTGATTCAATTATTTCAAAAATAACCCAAAAGGAAATCGCTTCAATTAAAAAACCAAGGGTTAAAAAAGATACAGTAAATATTAAATCAATAAAAAAGGATTCTATAATTGCACCAAAATTGATTTCAGATTCTATTCCAATTGCAAGTATTAAGAAAGGTCCTATTTTAGGACCAAAAAAGAAGAAAGGCCCTCCAATTGACAAAAGCATAGAAAAAAATACTTCAAAAGACTCAGTGAAAGTCACTATTTCAACACTTGATTCTATAAAAGGGATTAAGGATAATTTTGAACTGAAAATCGGACATAAATTTATGTACGAAACAAAGCATTATCGATTTAAAAACAGTTCTGGTAGTGCTATTTTTGGTGATACTTATGATTCAAATGTAACGGATCACACAGCTTATCAACAAATGGACAACCAACTTTATTTAGAGGTTAATACTCCATTTATTGGAACTTTAAGAGCTAAGGCCAATTATTATAAATACAATTACCACTATAACAGTATTTTATATTTAGATTCTTTTACCATTTCAGATAAATTAAAAGGAAATGCTCTTTCGGCTGGTGCTGATTGGAAAGCCACTATTGGAAAGTTGGCCATAAAGGCAGATGCAACTTCAATTGTTTCTGGAGACTTAGCGGGTAACTCTTTAAAAGCTTCAATTTCTTATAAAAAAGACAGTGTTTATAGTTTAAAAGGGTATGGCGAAATCACTTCAAAATCGCCTAATTTTAACAAAATTTTATTTCAAAGTGGATTCAAAGATTACAATTGGCAAAATAATTTTGATAATGAAGAAATTAAAACTGCTGGAGTAGAGTTTGCATTAAATAAGTGGGGAAGCATAAAAGCTTCTTATAATTTAATTGATAATTTCACTTATTTTGATACCATTTCTCGTCCGCAACAAGCAAAAGAAACACTAAACTACGTTAAAGTAAAAGCAAATCAATATTTCACTTTTAGAAATTTTACATTAGATAATACTGTAATGTACCAAAATGTATTAGAAGGTGAATCCTTTTTTCGTGTACCTCAAATTATAACAAGAAATACACTGTATTATTCAAATTATGTATTCAAAGGAAAACCTTTGTATCTGCAAACTGGAGTTACGTTTAAATATTTTACTGCATTTAAATCTAATGCATACAATCCATTATTAAGCGAGTTTGTTTTACAGAACGATACTGAAATTGGTAACTTCCCTATATTAGATTTCTTTTTTAATATGCAGGTTCAAAGAACTCGAATATTTTTTAAAGTCGAAAATTTTGGGGCTAGTTTTACAGGGAGAAACTATTATTCTGCACCCAATTACCCATATAGAGATTTAACAGTTCGATTTGGTTTGGTTTGGAACTTCTTTATTTAGAAGATAACTGTTTTATTTTGATATTTAAGGCTGCAAAAAACAGGGTCATAAAAGGACTTAACCAATTAAATATTGCGTAAATAAAATACTCTCCCACTCCAACTCCTAATACTGTAGATTGATAGGCTCCACAAGTGTTCCAAGGAATTAATACTGAAGTTACAGTACCTGAATCTTCTAAACTTCTACTTAAATTTTCAGGCGCTAAACCTTTATCTTCAAAAGCCTTTTTAAACATTTTCCCTGGAATTACAATTGCCAAATATTGATCAGATGCAATAGTATTTAATCCTAAACAACTTATAACAGTGCTGGCAAATAATCCAAATACAGAAGAAGCAACTTTTAACAAAGCACTTGTAATTCTAGCTAATGCCCCAATTGCATCCATTATTCCTCCAAATACCATCGCACAAATAATAAGAAATATGGTCCATAACATTCCTTTCATTCCTCCTGCACTAAAAAGTTCATTCAATTTTTCATTATCAGTAACAATCTCAGTATCAATAAAAATTGAATTTATAATAGCTTTAAAATTTGATGAAGAAAGAGTACTTAATATTTCCGATTGAAAAATAAACGCAAAAACAGCGGCTAATAACACACCAACCCCCAAAGCGATTAACGGTTTTGTTTTAGTTACAATTAAAACAATAACTGCCAAAGGAACTATAAATAAATAAAGGGAAATGTTAAACGTACTATCAATTGTATTTAATAAACCGGTAACATTTGCATTTCCAGTTGTATCAATATTTAAACTTATAATACTAAAAACAATTAAAGTTATAATTATTGTTGGAACAGTGGTTAAAGTCATATACCTAATATGCGTAAATAAGTCGGTTCCTGCCATTGCTGGAGCCAAATTAGTAGTATCACTCAATGGTGACATTTTATCTCCAAAATAAGCCCCTGAGATTACTGCACCAGCTATCATTCCAGAAGGAATTCCGAGAGCTGTACCAATTCCAACCAATGCAATACCAACGGTTGCTGAAGTTGTCCAGGAACTCCCTGTTGCAATAGAAATAATTGCGGCAATAATAACTGAAGCAGGTAAAAATATTGAAGGATTTAAAACTTGAAGTCCATAATAAACCATTGCTGGAATTATTCCACTTACCAACCAGGATCCTGCAAGCGCTCCAACTAAAAACAAAATCATAATTGGAACAAATACACTTTTTAAATTTTCAATAATTTCAGCAACCATTGTTTTAATGTTTACTTTGTTAAAAAAGCCTACAGTTGCGGCAACCAATCCTCCCAATAATAATATAAACTGATTAGAATATTCCCCAAGTAACTCACCACCGGCATAAAAAATGTTATATGCCAGCATAAACATTAGAATAATAACAGGAATTAACGCCTCCCAAATATTTAACTCTATATTATCAATTATTTTTTGATTTTCGATTTCTATTTGTGATAAGTTATTTTTTTCTTGCATTCTCTAATTTTAGGATTGTAATAATACGCAAATTTGAAAGTTTTTACAACTAAAAAGCCCCAATCAACTAATTGATTGGGGCTAAGTATAAAAAATGAACGCTAATTTACAATACTCCTACTTGCTTCATACACTTTCTCATTGCTCTATAAGTTCGTTCAATATCATTGTCTAATCCTATTGAAAATCGAATAATCCCATCTGAAAGACCCATTTCTGCTTGTTCCTCTTCAGGTATTTCAGAAGAAGTACTTGTGCCTGGTGCGCTAAACAAGGTTTTATAAAAACCTAAACTAACTGCTAAGTAACCCAAATTTTCATTTTGCATTAACTCCATTAGCTCATTTGCTTTTTCAAGGGTACCAACATCAATTGTTAAAATTCCTCCAAACCCATATTCCTGATTATACATAGCTTTAAAAAGTTGATGATCACTATGGCTTTTTAGACCAGGATATACTACTTTTAATCCATCATCTTCAAAATTTTCAGCTAGATACAACGCATTTTCACTGTGCTTTTTCATTCTAATATGAAGTGTTCTAAGATTTTTTAAAATACTCGCTGCTCTTAAACTATCCATCACTGGACCTAATAACATTGCGGCTCCATCATTCACATTTCTTAAGCTATCAATAAATTCTTGAGTTCCACATACAACACCTCCAACCGTATCATTAGTTCCATTAATAAATTTAGTTAAACTATGTATAGTTATATCCGCACCTAATTTTTGTGGTGAAATTAAAAGTGGTGAAAATGTATTATCTACCACTAATAATACATTGTGTTTTTTTGCAATTTTAGACAATTCTGCAATATTAGCGATTTCTAACAATGGATTGCTAATTGCCTCACAATAAATCATTTTTGTTTTTGGCGTTATTGCATCTTCCACTGCTTTTAAAGAAGTGATATCTACAAAAGAAGCAGTTATATTAAACTTTGGAGCAAAGTTTTTTAAGAAAGCATAACTCCCTCCATAAATAGTTCTACTTGATACAATATGATCTTCAGCCCCACAAACTTGCATGAAAACCGAAGTTATTGCTCCCATTCCTGATGCAGCTACATTAGCCGTTTCAGTAAATTCCATTGCAGCCAAAGCTTCACTTAAATATAAATTACTTGGACTTGTATGACGTGAATATAAATAGCAACCTTCTGCATGACCTTCAAAAGTATCTAGCATTGTTTTTGCATGTAAAAATGTATAGGTTGCAGAATCTGATATTGAAGGATTTACACCTCCAAATTCGCCAAAATATTGTAAATCTTGAATGTTGTTTGCTGGTTTATTGCTCATAATAAAATAATTTATCTTATAAAATTACTAAACATCCATTTAATAAACTGAATTAATTAATAAATTTAGATTTATTTACTACTTATTAGTATAATAATAGATTTAACTTCTATTAAAATAAAATAATTTATATATTTTTAGAGAAATTTTCTAATAATGATAGCAATAGATTTAACAGATAAAAAAATATTAACTATTCTTCAAAAGAATTCCAAGGCAAACATTAAGGAGATTGCTTTAAAAATTGGCTTAACCCAAACACCAACTTATGAACGCATAAAAAGGTTAGAAAAATCTGGTATTATTGAAAAGTATATTGCTGTTTTAAATAAGGAAAAAATTGGTTTTACCCTAGAGGTTTTTTGTCAGGTTACTTTATTGGTTCACTCCAAAGAATTGATAACCAAATTTGAAAAAGCAGTTAATAATATGGATGAAATTTTTCAGTGCTTTCACGTGGCAGGAAATTATGATTATTTGCTGAAAGTTATTGTTAAAGATATGAATAGCTACCAGTACTTTTTAAAAAATAAATTATCAGTTTTAGATTCTGTTGGAAATGTTCAAAGTACTTTTGTAATGAGTTCTACCAAGGAAGAAACTATTTATAATTTGACATAAAAAAAGTCCAAATTTTTCAATTTGGACTTTACAATTCAATCTTGATTTTAACTATTATTTTTTTGCTACGAGTTTAACTTGCAAATCAAATTCATCATTTACAAATTTATCTTTTAAATTGTCAAAAAATGATTTTGACATATATTTTACATTAAAATCAGCTCTATTAATTTGAAAATTTTCACTCTCAAATACAACTGAATCTTCAGTTTGAGAAACCTCAGCAGAAAAAGATATTTCTTTTGTAATTCCTTTAATTGTCATATCTCCAGTAACAATTACAAGCCCTTCTTCCTCTTCTCCATTTTCAGCAACATCAGTAATTTTAAATGTAGATGTTGTAAACGTAACAACATCAAAAAAGTCAGCTGATTTTAAATGACCTTCTAATTTAGCGCTACCATCTGCATCTTTAATTGAAGACATCTCTACTGTAAAAGAACCTCCAACTAAATTTTCACCATCCATTTCTAAAGTACCTGTTTGCAACATAATTGTACCGTTATGAGAACCTGTTGGCTTGTATCCTTTCCAAGTTATTGTTGAACTTGAAACATCAACATTTAAAGAATTTTTTCCAAATTTTATTGGGTTTGTAAAAGACATTGTTATCAATGCAATTGCCAAAATAAGTATTCCTGATTTTTTCATTTTAAATAATAATTAATTGTTAGTATTTACAATAGTACACTTTTAATACAAATACTTACAATTTTTACAAACGATTTAATAAATCATTAACAAATAAAGATGTTTATTTAGTAGCACTTAAATCAAATGAAATTTCAAATTCATCATTAATAAATTTATCTTTCAAATCGTTGAAAAACTTTTGAGATTTAAATTTAATATCAAACTCAGTTCTATCAATTTTAAAAGTAGTCCCTGAAAGTTTAATACCGGAATCCGTATTTGTAATTGTTACAGGAAATTGAATTGGCTTAGTAATTGCTTTTATAGTTAAATTTCCTTTTAATGTTTCTCCTTCTATCTCAGTTATTTCAAATGTTGAAGTTGAATTATTTTCAACATCAAAAAAGTCTCCACTTTTTAAATGCGCAACTAATTTGGCATTATACTCATCATCTGCTGGAATGTCCAACACTGTAATTGTATTCATATCAAATACAACTTTTCCGCCTGTTAATTTCCCATCTTTAACTTTTAATACTCCCTCTTTAATAGCAACAGTACCATTATGAGTTCCTGTAGGCTTAAAACCTTTCCAATTTAAAGTTGAAGATTCAGAATTTACACTATAACTTGCATCAGCTATAACTTGAGCTTTCTCAGTTACTACTTCAACTTTTTCTTCTTTTGCTTTCTCTTTACAAGAAATAAATAGTACACTAAATACTAATGCAATAACACTTAATTTTTTCATTTTTATAGTAGTTTATAATTTAATAGCAATTATACAAAATAATAGTTTAATCTTATTCAATTATGTTTCGCCCTTAAATTCTGTACTTTTCTATATTTTATTTAAAACTATTTGTTCTACATTTTTTTCTACAATCATTTTATAAAATCCTTTTATTTCAGCATAATACTTAGCTGGGTAAATTGCCTTCTTAATTTGTAAACTAGAATAAACGCTAATCATATTTCCATTAATTGAAGTGCCAAATTTATACACTCCATAATTATCTGGTAAACCAATAGCTAATTTTTCAGGCAAGGATTCTACCGAATAACCTTCAGGTATTCTTATACTAACTCTGTAATTATATAACAATGGCGATCCAAAATCAATAGGAAATTCCCTTTTCTCTAATTTAAAAGGATTTTCTGTTGTTGAGTTAAATAGCAAAGGATTTAAATACATTTTATTTCCCACAACTTCAGTTAATTCCTCTGATGAAAATTTAAGTACTTCTATTATGGGCTTACCAATTTCAATTTTATTATTTATTTTATAATCAAAAATTTCTATACCTAATTTTTCCTCTTCTAACTTAGTTAGCACTTCTTCTTCATCTTCAATTTTTAAATAAGTATTTCTATAATTTAATGCTTTTAAATTTGTGTATTTTGTTTGTTCAGCGCCCTCAATTAAACCTTCTTCATTTATAGATACGGATAAAAGGGACATTAATTCTGCAGGCTTGCTTGGCATTAAATCAACCCAAGTTGAACTACCATTCTCTCTAATTAACCTTCCCTGCCAATTTAATGCTCGTAATGGCAAAACATTTGGAGTACTATATTGTTCTGTAGCATCTAAAAGTATAACACTATTCTCAGTTTCAATACCTGCAATTACATAATTAAATCCATCTGAAGTTGGAAAAAGAGGAATTCCATGATCTCTTGTACTTACTAAAATAGGATTTGCTTCAACCCCAACTTCTCGAAGCATTGCTACTAAAGATAAATTTATTTCCGCAACATTACCTACTCCATCTTTATAAGCTTTTCGTACACCATCTTGAGTATATTTACTATTATATTTGTTCCATTTAATTTTACTTTTAACAAATTGAAAAACTCGACCAATTTTCTCTGTTAAAGTTGAATCTAAACTTGTTGCTGCTAATAAATCTTCTTTAAAATAAGATTTCTTATCCAATTGACTGCCAAAATTATCACTATTGTTAATAGTTTTTGTTACATCTTCCCAACTTGTATTATATATTTTTGGAACTCCATTTTTAGGTCTATATGCAGATATTTCAAATTTCAATGAAGTTATATAATTCTCAATGTTATTTGTATAAGGTTCTTCAATTATTGCAGGAACATCATTTACAATACACTTTGTTGTATTAGAGATAAAATCAATTTTACTTTGACTGAAAGTAGTTTTAGTAACTCCCATTCTCCCCCCACCACTTCTTTCTTTGCTATTTATTGTAATTGAAGAATGCTTCGTGCTTTTATTAATATTTATTGGAAAATGACCTTTAGTTTGATTTTTAAAAACGAAAAACTCAGGTATTTCAACTTCAGAAACTAAATTTTTTATTGGTATTTTATCCTGAAAAACCATATCATCAATACGCCAAATAAATGGTGATCTAATTGTGTATTCCCACTCAATAACACAACCCTCTTTTAAATTTGGCATTGTGAATTTTTTATGACTCCAATATTTGTTAATATTTTCAAAAAAAAACTCTGAATTTTTAAGTTTAGTTTTTTCTATTTTATTATTTTCTAAATTATAAGTGACTGCTTTTATACTTACCTTTTCTTCATCACTATCTGCATATAGTTTAATTTTCTTTGTTGCCCAGTCATAACCTTGTTTGTTATATATTTTAATACGCTCATGAACTTTTGTATTCAAAACCCAACCATCACTATATGAATAATAAGTTCTTCTGTTTCTATATAAAATGGCTGTATTTGCAGAAGAATCCAGTGGATAAAACTTCTCTTCCAATTCTTCTTTGGAAACTTTACCAAATTTATAATCCTGTGCGTTACAAATATTTATAGTAAACAGAATAACAATTGTGATTAAAATATTTTTCATAGCAAATTATTTAACTAAAATTATTTTTGAATTATCAAATTTTCTAATTTTTTTTCTAAAATCTCTATAGGCTGTATAATCTTCTTTTGGATATCTTCCTTCTTCAATTTGAAGTTTTCTTTTATATATATAATTGTAGTCATCAATTTTTTCGATTTCAATTGAATATTTTCCAAATTTTGAATTTAACTCAACATCTTCAGGCATATATTCTAACTTTAATGACTTTGGAAGTTTAATTTGAACCTCATCTATATCTAAAAAACCACTTGATATTTGTAATGGTAATATTCGATTTCTTATCCGTTTCGGAACACTTAAATTTCTGTTAAAAGCATTTATTACAATTAATAGTTGATTTCCACTAAATGTCGCATAATTAGAAGCGTTGAACTCCAATAATTCTTCAAATTTAAATTCTCTTTTATTATTTAAAACTTCAATTTTTGAAAATTCAATATTGTTAATATTAGAAAAATATTTTTTAAATAGTAGATCTAAGTTTTTTTGACTTTCGCCATCATATCTAAACAAGTGATTGTCGTATTGAGTTCCCGAGGCATCAATTGAAACTTTTGCAGTTATTTCACCTAATTCATTAACCTCATACGTTCCCTTTGTCAACTGACAATTCTCTTCCGTTTTATAAATTTTGGTATGTTTTATAATCCCTCCTTCTGGGGTTACCACCAAGACATCTCTATCAGCTGTAAAACTACCAATATGTCCAAAAGGCATTTTTTGATTTGTACACTCTAACCATAAATCACCTTTATCTGTTGGGAGGTTTAATATAATGTGGTTTCCTTGCATTGAAAAGAAATCTTTCTCAACATTTTTATTTTCTTCACCAGCCCAAATCACTGAATAATGAGATTTAACACCAACAGCATCTAATAAAGTTTTAGTATAATTTGTTAGCCCTTTACAATCTCCATACCCCAATTGATGAACTTCATTCGCATTAATAGGAATCCAACCCCCAATACCTTCCTGAACACTTATATACCTTGTCTTATTTTGAACATATTCATAAATAATTTTTGCCTTTTCAATTGGATCAATAACACCTTTTACCAATTCAATAATCTGTAATTTAACATTCTCATCTATTTTATCATTCCCGTTTTTTAAATATTCGTACCTCCATTTTCCAAATTCTTTCCAGTTATTAGCTTCTCCATTAACACCTTCCAAGCTATACTTATTAAGGCCAACAAATAATTTTGGTGTAAACTTTTCTAATTCTGGACTATAAGGTTCATATTTAATTGCTTCTTGATTTGATATTTCATAACCTAAATTGTAGTCTGAATTATTTATCGAGATATTGTATCCTTCAAAAGATTTTTCTTTAATTCTTAATTTTAAACCTTGGTTTGAATTTACAGAATAACTACTATGAATTACAGATGTAGAATACCTGTCAATGGGATTCCAAGAAGGTATAAACCCTGTATTTGAAGTTTTAATTTCATACTTGTAATATACTGTATAAGGGTATGTTATTGCGGTATGCTCATAATGAATTAATCTACCATCATTATGTAAAGAAATTCCATCATAGGCACTATAATCTTTAAATTCACTTTTTTTTATTTTCTTGATTTCTTCTCCATTTGCGTCATAAATATATGCCTTAACACCGTTTATTGATCTTTTGTTATCATAATGAACAGTAATATTTGCAAAATTATCAGCCAACTTATTAAATATAGTAATGGCCGTTTCATAATTAATAATCATCTCTCTTTGAGATTTTATATCAATTGAAACATTTTCGACCCTTATTACAGAATTTGCATTTTTTTTTAATTCTTCTGGAATTTCGGTAACACTAAAATTATTTTCTTGGGAATAGATAAATAAGGTAAAAAAAAGGGTTAAAAAGAATGGGGTAATTCTTAAAATTTTCATAGAACTCAATTTTCTTTAAAAATACAGAATTCATTTAAATCAAAACATGACAATTATCATGAAGCTAATATTAATCCCTAATCTTTGAATCAATTATAATTGTAACCGGGCCATCATTTACAAGTGCAACTTTCATATCAGCACCAAATTCACCTGTTCCAACTTTTTTATTTAATTCCATTTCAAACTGAGAAACAAATTGTTTATAAAGTGGTATTGCAACTTCAGGTTTTGCCGCTTTTATATAAGATGGGCGATTCCCTTTTTTTGTACTTGCCTGGAGTGTAAACTGACTAACAACAATGGCCTCTCCATTTTCATCAATTAATGATGTATTCATAACACCATTTTCATCATTAAAAATCCTGAGATTTGCCACCTTTTTAGTTAGCCATTCAATATCTTCATTTGTATCTTCATTAACAATACCAAGTAAAATAAGCAACCCGTTTTTAATTTCACTAACAACTATTCCTTCAATTGTTACTGACGCTTCTAATACCCTTTGGATAACTACTTTCATAATACATGTTGGATTGTTAAACTGTTTAAGTGTTAAATTGTTGTTAGTTATTAATTTTTAGTTCTTAGTCTTCCTTTTAGTTTCCACTTTCCAACTTTCCAACTTTCGACTTTTTGACTTTTTGACTTTTTGACTTTTTGACTTTTTGACTTTTTGACTTTAATCTTAACTATAAATATCCGTTCTATAATGCTCTTCATCTCCTTCAACCATTTGTAAATAACTGTTGTATCTGGAATATGCGATTTCACCAGTTTCTAAAGCCTCTTTAATGGCGCAATTTGGTTCGTTTATATGCAAACAATTACTATACTTACATTTCGATTTCAGCTTAAAAAATTCAGGAAAATAATCTGTAATTTCTTCAGGTTTAAAATCTACAACTCCAAACCCCTTTATTCCTGGAGTATCAATAATAAAGCCTCCAAAACTTAGTTGAAACATCTCGGCAAATGTAGTAGTATGCATTCCCTGCCTATGCTGTTTAGATACTTCTTTTGTTTTTAAATTTAAGTTTGGTTCAATAGCATTAATTAAGGTTGACTTTCCAACACCAGAATGCCCTGAAAACATAGTTGTTTTATCTTTCATTAACGCCTTTACTTTATCTATTCCAATGTTTTTGGTAGCAGAAATGGCAATACATTTATAACCAATTTCTGAATAGGTAGCATCTAACATTGCAAGTTTCTCTAACTCATCATCTGTATAAATATCTAATTTATTAAAAAGTAAAACCGTTTTTATATTATAGGCTTCTGCAGTTGCTAAAAACCGATCTATAAAACCAGTAAATGTTGGAGGGTTATTAATGGTAACTAATAAAAAAGCTATGTCTATATTTGATGCAATTATATGTGTTTGTTTAGAAAGTTTTACAGATTTTCGAATGATATAGTTCTTCCTTTCAAAAATTTGATTAATAACACCCGTCTCTTTACCATCTTCATATTCAAAGTTAACATGGTCACCAACAGCAACGGGATTGGTACTTTTTATACCTTTAAGCCTAAATTTTCCTTTTAACCTACAATCAATACTAGCACCTTCAATAGTAAATACTGTATACCAACTTCCTGTAGATTTTGTTACAACTCCTTTCATAAGAACAAATATAGTTTAAAGTATTAAACTAAATAACCATTTATTTTAGTTTAAAAGGCTCATTTATTAATATATTTAAACTAAATATTAAAAATATAATTTATACTTTTAACTTAACCACAAGCGTAATTAAATTGAAAAAAATGCGTAAAAAAATACTAAATAGAAAAAAAATAAATCCGTCTACTCAAATTTTTACTGGTGTAAAATATTCAGACGATCTTAATATGCAGCTTTTCATTTATAATGAAAATGAATATGTTGAAAATTCAAAATTTTACGAAAAAGATTTCAACGGTTTTAACAATGATGAAAAACAATATTGGCTTAATACACATGCAATACATGATACTGAACAAATTACTAGTATTTGTAAAAAAGCTAAAATACATGATTTAGTTATTCAAGATATTTTAGATGTAAATCAACGTCCAAAATTTCAAGAATATGAAGATTATTGGTTTTTTTCAATGAAATCAATATTGCCTTCAGATAGTACTGAAATTGAATCTGAGCAATTAAGTTTTATTTTGGGTAAAAACTATTTAATTTCTTTTCAAGAAAAAAAATCAGATCATTTTGAACATGTGAGACATAGAATTAGAGAAAAAATTGGCATCTTAAGAGAAAGAGGTACAGATTATTTACTCTTTTTATTATTGGAGTCTATATTGGATAATTATTTTAAAACTATTGAAAATATTGAAGATATTGTTGAAAATTTTGTGCTTATTGATATTAATGAAGATCCGTCTCCTACCCTTTTAAACACCATCGAAAATTATAAAAGACAGCTGCATTCTATTAAAAAAACGATTCTTCCAATTAGAGATTTTGTTTCAAAAGTTGAACGTGAAAAGTTTAGCCTTATTCAACAAAAACATATAAAATACTTTTTTGAACTAAAAGATATCTGTTTGACACTTTTAGATAATTGTGATAAAATAGAAGCAAGACTTGAAAGCGATATAAATTTGTTCTTTTCTATACAAGGACATAGAATGAATCAGGTTATGAAAACCCTTACTGTAGTTTCAACAATTTTTATTCCACTAACCTTTTTAGCAGGAATTTATGGGATGAATTTTAGCAATATGCCCGAACTTACTTGGAAATATGGTTATTTTGGCATTTGGGCAATAATTTTAATAGTTTTTATTATTATGATTCTCTATTTCAAAAGGAAAAAATGGTTCTAAAAAGAACACTTTAACACCATTTTATTTCGCATAAAAAAACTTCAAAATAATTGTAAATATTAACTAATTTTGACCTAACTTAATGTATTAAGCATTAGGTGATAAAATTAATATATTACGCATATTATTAATAAAAAAAATGAAAGATATAGAAAATATTGAATTAACTTATTTAACTCTAGATGACTATCAAGAGCTTAAAGCAGCTATGATTGATTCATACACAACAATGCCAAATTCTTTTTGGAGAGAGCACCAAATAGCATCTTTAATTGATCGGTTTCCAGAAGGGCAAGTTGTAATAAAAATTAATGATCAAATTGCAGGTTGTGCATTGTCAATTATCGTAGATTATAATAGTTTTGATGACCACCACTCCTATCAAGAAATAACAGGTAATTATACATTTAGCACTCATACGCCAGACGGAGATGTACTTTATGGAATTGATGTTTTTATAAAACCACAATATAGAGGTTTGCGCTTAGGGAGAAGATTGTACGATTATAGAAAAGAATTATGTGAACAGTTAAATTTAAGAGGTGTTGCTTTTGGGGGAAGAATTCCAAATTATCATAAATATTCGGATAAGTTATCGCCCAAAGAATATATTGCAAAAGTTAGAAGAAAAGAAATTCATGATCCTGTATTAAATTTTCAGGTTTCCAATGATTTTCACCCAACTAAAGTATTAAAAAATTACTTAGAAGGAGACGAAGCTTCTAATGATTATGCCGTTCTTTTAGAATGGGATAATATTTACTACGAGAAAAAAACTAAGAAAGCTTCTGTTATTAAAAAAGTTGTTCGTTTAGGTTTAATTCAATGGCAAATGAGACCTTATAAAGATTTAGAGGAATTAATGACACAGGTAGAGTTTTTTGTTGATGCTGTTTCTGGTTATCGATCAGACTTTGCACTATTCCCAGAATTCTTTAATGCGCCATTAATGGCAAAAAACAACCATTTAACTGAATCTGAAGCAATTAGAGAACTCGCAAAACATACCGAAGAAATAGTGAAGCAATTCTCTCAACTCTCAATATCCTACAATATAAATATCATTTCTGGAAGTATGCCAGAAATGCAAAACGGTAAATTATATAATGTTGGATATTTATGTAGAAGAGATGGAACTGTTGAAAGATATGAAAAATTACATGTAACTCCAGATGAAGCCCGTGTTTGGGGACTTCAAAAAGGACATGAACTAAAAAGTTTTGATACGGATTGCGGAAAAATTGGAATTTTAATTTGTTACGATTCTGAATTTCCAGAATTAAGTAGGATTTTAGCCGATGAAGGAATGGACATTTTATTTGTGCCTTTTTTAACTGATACACAAAACGGCTATTCAAGAGTTAGAAACTGTTCGCAAGCCCGAGCAATAGAGAATGAATGTTATGTTGCAATTGCAGGTAGTGTAGGAAATTTACCAAAAGTCCAAAATATGGATATCCAATATGCGCAATCTATGGTATTTACACCTTGTGATTTTGCATTTCCTGCAAATGGTATAAAAGCAGAAGCAACACCAAATTCAGAAATGATTTTAATTGCCGATGTTGATATCGATTTATTGAGACAATTACATCAGTTTGGTAGTGTTAGAAACTTAAAAGACAGACGTAAAGATTTATATGAAGTTAAAAAGCTTTAATCAATTCTTTTCTAAGTTTACACTCTGATAAATTAATTAATAGCACCAAATATTATGGATGAGCTAAACAAAATGATTCAGGATTTTAATAGTTGGGAGTCTAAGGATTTAATATTAAAATTTTCTCAATTCTTTCTTTGGGCGCTATTAATTTTGGTAATTTCTTGGTTTATAAGGCGAAATATTACTAAAGGAATTAATGACAATTCTATGCGATATCGAATTAAAAAATTAGTTCGAATGGCAAGTTATGTTTTAATTTTTTTATTAATTCTTATAATATTTACAGGCAGCTTCCAATATTTTACTGTTTCAATTGGTTTAATAAGTGCAGCTTTAGCATTTGCATTACAAGAAGTTGTGCTAAGTATAGCAGGCTGGTTTTCTATTTTTAGCTCCAACACTTACAAACCAGGTGATCGAATTAAAATAAATAATATAACTGGAGATGTAATTGACATAGGTATTACAAAAACAACACTTATGGAAATTGGTGATTGGGTTTCAAGTGACAATTATAACGGTCGTATTGTAAAAATTAGTAATTCCTTTGTATTTAAAGGTGCCGTTCATAATTACTCTACGGATTTCCCTTTTGTTTGGGACGAAATAAATCTACCAATAAAATACGAATCAGATATCGCCCTAGCTAATGAAATAATAGTAAAAACTGCTAATAAATACCTTTCAGACTATTCGAATTACGCAAAAGATCATTGGAAAACAATGGTAAATAAATATTTAATTGAAAATGCAATTACCGAATGTACGCTTACTTTAAAATTAACCGATAATTGGATAGAATTTAATCTAAGATATGTTGTTGATTATAAAAAAAGAAGGATCACAAAAAATAAACTTTTTAGAGAAATTTTAAATGAGATTAATAATACTAATAATAAGGTTATGCTAGCATCAGCTACTTTTGAAGTAGTAGGATTGCCTGACTTAAAAGTTGATTTAAATACTAAAAACCCATAGAAATTAGGTTTAAAAAGTAAAAGCATCTTAAAATCAGTTGATTAAAAGATGCTTTTGTTGACCTACAAGGACTCGAACCTTGACTGACGATACCAAAAACCGGAGTGCTACCATTACACCATAGGTCATTTTGAGCGTGCAAATTTAAAGTAAAGTTTTAATTCAGCAAACATTTTTAGCATTTTTTTTAAATTTTTACATTTAACAACACTTTAATACTTATTACAACTTCATAGCGTTCTAAAACTCAATAATTAAGTTAAATTTTATTAAATTCGCCTCGTACAAAACATAATCTATGAATTCATTCAATTTTACGAAATGGAATACCATCCTTGGATGGGCAACTTTTGCGATTGCTTTAATTACTTACACCTTAACATTAGAACCTACAGTTAGTTATTGGGATTGTGGTGAATACATATCTACAGCAGTAAAACTAGAAGTTGGGCATCCGCCAGGAGCACCATTATTTCAAATGTTAGGTGCATTTTTCGCAATGTTTACTACAGATGTTACCGAAATTGCCAAAATGGTAAACTTTATGTCCGCTTTAGCGAGTGCTTTTACCATTTTATTTATGTTTTGGACCATTACAATTTTAGGAAGAAAATTAGTAAAAAAAACTTCAGAATTTTCTGTTAGTACAAATATCGCAATTTTAGGAAGTGGTGTTGTTGGAGCGTTAGCCTATACGTTTTCAGATAGCTTTTGGTTTAGTGCAGTTGAAGGCGAAGTGTATGCAATGTCCTCATTTTTAATGGCATTACTATTTTGGCTTGGATTACGTTGGGAAACAGAAATGGATAAACCTAAAGGAAATAAATGGTTATTATTAATAAGTTTTGTTGTTGGATTGTCTTTTGGTGTTCACATTTTATCCTTGTTGGTAATCCCATCAATTGTATTTCTTTACATCTATAAAAAATACAAAAACTTAAATATTAAACAATTTATAATTGCCAATATAGTTTCAATATTGGTACTTGTTTTTGTTTTTAAAATGCTATTTCCATTCACTTTAAAATTCTTTAGTTCGTTAGAATTATTCTTTGTAAATTCTATTGGATTGCCATTTAATTCAGGTACTATTATTGCTGGAATATTATTAATAGCGGCCTTTTATTTTGGACTGAATTACACTCATAAAAAAAATAAAGTTGAAGCTAATACTTTAGTTCTTTCTGTATTATTTATTATGATTGGGTTTTCATCTTGGTTAATGCTTCCAATAAGAGCAAATGCCAACACTACTATTAATGAAAATAATCCTTCAAGTGCAAGAGAATTATTAGCATATTACGATCGTGAACAATATGGTGATGCAAATGTATTTTATGATACGTATTACTCCGTTGTTTATGATAGACAAACGGATGCGAGCAAACCTACAAAAGATGACAAGCCAAAGTACGAGAAGGACGAAAAACTTGGGAAATATGTAATTGTAAATAATTACAAAGATGCATTGCCAAATTATAGTGGAAAGCACAAAGGTTTTATACCAAGAATGGTAAATCCAGATGGCTCAGTTGTTAAAAACTACAAAGCAATTGCCGGCATTCCAGAAAACAGCAAAAGAAGACCCACTTTTATTGAAAACATTAAGTTTATGGTCGATTTTCAGTTTGGTTATATGTACGGTCGTTACTTCATGTGGAATTTTGTTGGTAGACAAAATGATGAGCAAGGAAATTTAGATTTACAAAATGGGAACTGGTTAAGTGGCATAAAATTTATTGATGAAATACGTTTGGGACCACAATCAAATTTACCTTCAGATGTTAAAAATAATAAGGGTAGAAATACTTATTTCTTTTTTCCTTTAATCTTAGGAATTATAGGTTTCTTATTTCATCTTAAAAAAGATAAAAACGATTTTTATGTGCTACTATTATTTTTTGCTTTCACAGGCTTAGCAATTATATTTTATACAAATCCAAAACCATTTGAACCTCGTGAACGCGATTACGCCGTGGTAGGTTCTTTTTACATATTTGCTATTTGGATTGGATTTGGAGTTTTGGCAATTTTTGAAAAACTAAAAAAATTCGCAAATAAAAAAACGGTTGCTATTGCCGTTTCCTCGGTTGCACTTTTAGCGGTTCCTGTATTGATGGGATTTCAAAATTGGGACGATCACGATAGGTCTAACAGATATACTTCTCATTTAAATGCAAAAGCATATTTAGATTCTTGTGATGAAAACGCCATTTTATTTACAATTGGTGATAATGATACTTTTCCGTTATGGTATATGCAAGAGGTGGAAAATCACAGAACCGATATAAAACTAATTAACACAAGTCTTTTCCAAACCGATTGGTATATAGACCAAATGAAAAGGAAAACTTATAAAGCAGATCCTATTCCATCTCAATTAACACATGATAAATACAAATGGGGGACTTTAGATGTCGCTTACTATTTTGAAGAGCTTTTTCCTCAATTAAAAGATTCTGTTGTTGATATCGATTACTTTATGAAATGGATTGAAAGTGATAGAGATATTACACAATATGATTTAGACGATGATGGTATTTTTGAAAAAGTATTACCAACAAATAAAATTAGAATTCCTGTTAATAAAGAAGCCGTTTTAAAAAATGGAATCGTTGCCCAAAAAGATGCAGATTTAATAGTTCCATATATTGATATTGAATTTGGAAATAACCTTACTAAAAACAGAATATTAATGCTGGATATTTTGGCAAATAATAATTGGGAAAAACCTATTTATTTTACTGGTGGAGCACAAGCCGATGAAGAATATATTTGGTTAAAAGATTATTTACAGCTGGATGGTATGACCTATAAATTTGTTCCTATTTTAACGCCAGATGATGGTAATTTCTTTGAAATGGGACGAATAAATACCGATATTATGTACAAAAATGTTAAAAACTGGGATTGGAGAAACATAACAGATGACAACATTTATTTAGATACTGAAACAAGAAAAAATTCAGTTACTTACCGAAATAATATGGAGCGTTTAGCTAGTACCTTAATGGCTGAAAATAAACTTGATAAAGCTGAAGAGATTTTAGACATTTCAATAGAAAAAATGCCTGTAAACAAGTTTGGACATTACAGTATGTTAATTTCTTATGTAAATTTATATTACAAACTAAACAAAAAAGAAAAAGCAAGAAAATTAGCCTCAGAATTAAAAACTGTTTTTCAAGAAAACTTAGTTTATTATAGTCAATATGATGAAGCAAATATTAATGGTGTTTTTGATCAAATTGAAAGAACTTTTTTAATGTACGACCAAATAATTAAAACATCCATTCGATTAGATGATGACGAAGAATATACCACCAAGTTGAAAAATGAATATGTAATGTTTTTAAAGCTTTTTGATTTTCTAATTGAAGACGAATAAATGAAACGAGCATACTAAAAACGTTATCACATAAGGTAATGATTATTAGCGAACAACATGTGACAATTAAAAAACAATAAATATAATCACATGAAACCGTATTTTATAAAAACTCCAATCTTTATTAAATTTATTTTTAATAAATGGGTTTGGAGTTTTTCTAAAAAAGAAAAAAATATTTATTTAACTTTTGACGATGGTCCAACAGCTGATATTACTGAGTGGACATTAAATGAACTTAATAAATACAATGCAAAAGCTACTTTTTTTTGCATTGGAAAAAACATTGAAGAACTTCCAGAATTATTTCAACATATTTCAACCCAAGGGCACTCAATTGGAAACCATACAAATAACCATTTAAATGGCTCCAAGACTTCTTGGAATGATTATCTATTAAACTTTGAAAAAGCTGAAAAACATTTTGATAACATAGATACAAAATTATTTCGTCCTCCTTACGGAAAACTTAAAATTTCTCAAGCCAAAAAAATACGGAAAAAAGGCTACAAAATTATTATGTGGGATATTCTAAGTGCCGATTTTGACACAGCAATTTCAAATAAAAAATGTTTAGAAAATGTTATTAAAAACGCACAAAACGGAAGTATTATAGTATTTCATGATAGCCTAAAGGCAAGTGAAAAACTAAAATATGTATTACCTAAAATATTAGAATATTATAACGCTGAAGGATTTACTTTTAAAAGTATTAACTAACTATTTAAACGTATTGTTGTACAAGACTAATTAATGTATTTGCATCTTGATCTCCCGATTGTCTCCATTTCATTTCACCATCTTTATAAATAATAAAAGTTGGATTACCCTTAATTCTCAAGGCATTAGCTAATGTTTCGTTCTTCTCTATATCAATTTTTATAACTTTAGCTCTATCACCTAAGGCTGCTGCTACATCACGTAAAATACTATGAGCGCTATCAAATTTATCTTCTTCCCATTCAGTATAAAAATCGATTAAAACAGGAATATCTGAGCCGATTAATTCTCCAAATTTTGCCATATCAATTATGTTTTTTTTGACTAAAACTTCAAAAAACTATAGTTTGTATTAATACAAATGTAACATTTTAAATTAAAAAATCGCTACTTACTTCTTTTTCAATGTAATTACAGAAATTTCTGGCCAAATACCTACTCTACCAGGAAAACCTAAAAACCCAAAACCTCTATTTAATTTTTATATTTTCCAAACTATTTACGAACCCTAACCCAAAGCAAACTTACCTATAAATACCCTCCTACCCCGAAAAAACTTAGTTTCATTAATTTTAGATAAAAAGTATTATCCTGTTTTAAAAACTCTAAAAAATATCTTCTCCAATAGGAATTACCAAAGCTATTATTTTTTGAGTAAGTGTTAATATTACCAATCCAAAAGCAAATAAAACTTGTTGCACTATTCCTTTAGAATCTCCAATATTATTTATACGGTAAATAAAATTAATTAAAATAACAAGAGAAACTAACCAATAACCTATAAATACAATTTTATTTTTAGTAATTGTTCTTATACTTTGAAACTCATAAAAACCTATAAAAAGGACAATAACTATAAAAATTAACCTTCTCATTATAAAACAAATCTAAATTTATTTTATGATTATAAAATAAATGAAGTATAAAATTAAGATGGTTTTAACTATTATTAGTTTTTATTAAATGTTTGCAAATGATCTCAAATTGAAAATAATTAAATATAAAAAAGTATCATAATATACTTTTAAACCAATATTTTTATTTGAAACTACATTCCAATAGCAACAAAATTAAAGGATTTAATAAAAACATCTCTTGCAGCAGTAACATTACCTACATAAAACTCTATAGAATCTAATGGATCTAACCATAATAATACGTGCATTGCAGTACTATTATAATCTGCTTTTTTTCCTGTTGTAATTAATAGTTTAGATGAATCTTCAACTTTTGAAATACTTGTAGAAAAATCGTTTTTTAAAACTCCAAATACAAATACATCTTCATCAAGATTTGGCCTATAACTAAAACTCAATGCTATATGAAAATATCTACCAACCGCACCTTGATAAGTTAAACGACTGTTTGCTCCATCACTCGCAGTTAACCCAAACATATCATTTACAAATACAGTTCCTGAGGGTGGATTTATTTTTACCATACTATCCGTACCTAAAGCATTTCCAGTAGATTTTGAAGGAATATTTACTTGAAACCCCGCAGTAGTTGTATTAAAATAACTAATTTCCCCCATAGGGATCATAAGTCTTCCAGAGGCCGTTATGGTACCTGTAAAATTTTTATTCCCTCCAACAGCTTGTGGAGTTGATAAATCTACAAAACTACCGGATGAAGTATCAACAACTGTCCAAACAGTCCCATTGAAATAATTTAATTGATTTGTAGTAGTGTTATAAATTAACAAACCTGTTGCTGGTGTTACAATAATACCATCCCTTTCCGTCGTGGTCATCCTTGGGGGTAGAAACCCCTTTTTACCATCTGAAGGTAATGAGCTTACATCCACATCTAGCATTGCAGAGGTTTCTGGAGATGTAGTTCCAATACCCACCTGAGAAAAAACAATATTACATGATAATAATAAAATTAATATAAAACCGAGGTTGATAATTTTAGTTTTCATAAAAAATATTTAATACAAAAGTAATTATCTAATTATGTAACTTTAGTGACATATATCATTAAACCTTATTGATAAAATACTCACCTTTAACGAAATAAAAACAATGTAAAATATTAATTAAACTAAATATAAAACAATTGATTAATCTTAGAACGAATTAAAAATGAATAACCTCATGAAGACATTTATTAAAGTTTTTTCATATTTATTGTGCTTAGTTAGTTACTTATCTTACCCACAAGATTTAGCTATTAAAAGTGGCAGTTCATTAACTGTTTTACCTGGAACAGACTTTTATGTTAACGGAATAAATTTTAATCCTAGTAGCTTAAATTTTACCCTAAATGGTCCAATAGATTTTTCCAGAACAGCAACACCTGTTGGCGCAAGTATTGACAGAGTTTTTAATTTCAGCAACGCTATAACAAATTTTCAAGGTGATGTAACTTTTTTTTATGAAGATTCTGAGTTAGTTGCTAGCTCTGCAAATGAATTAACAATTGTACTTCGTACTAAGGATGGTGCAACTTGGGGTATTGATTTAATACCCATAAGAAAGGGAGGCTTAAATACGTTAACTTACAATTTCCCAACTTCAACAAATTTTTCATCAATTACAGCTAGTAAACCAGGTATTACCCTTTCGGTAAGTAAATTTAATGAGTTAAAAATAAATCTTTTTCCAAATCCGGTAATTTCAAGTTTTCAAATAACTACAGATTTAACTATTGAAACATTAATTTATAATAATTTAGGCCAAGCAGTTTTTAAATCGAATGAAAAAAATATTGATGTATCTCAATTAAGTGCTGGCACTTATTTAATTATTGTTAAAGACCTAAATAGTAATAATTTTAATTCTTATCAAATAATTAAATTATAGTCTTTAAAACATCTCTGTCTTTTAGAAAATTTCAAATCATAAAGAGATATGTAATTTCCAAAAATAAAATTTTATCTTTGCTATTATAGTGAGTAATTATAAAAATTCTTTTATTAATTACAATAACCTACCCTATTTATTATGAGTAAAAAACGCCTTTTCCTTTTAGATGCATATGCCTTAATTTTTCGTGGTTATTATGCCCTTATAAAAAACCCAAGAATAAACTCCAAAGGAATGGATACTTCCGCAATATTAGGGTTTACAAATTCTTTGTTAGATGTAATAAAAAGAGAAAATCCAGATCATTTAGCAGTTGCATTTGACAATGGTGGTTCTTTAACCAGAAATGAGGCTTTTCCTGAATATAAATCAAACCGACAGTCAACACCCGAAGCTATAAAAATTGCGATTCCCTATATTCATAAAATACTGGAAGCAATGCATATTCCAATTATTGAAAAACCAGGATTTGAAGCTGATGATTTAATTGGAACACTTTCTAAACAAGCAGAAAAAGCAGGTTATCAAACATTTATGGTAACTCCCGATAAGGATTTTGCTCAACTGGTTTCTGAAAATATTTTTATGTACAAACCGGCAAGAATGGGAAATGGTATAGAAATTTGGGGAATTCCAGAAGTACAAGCAAAATTTGAAGTTGATCGACCGGAACAGGTAATAGATTATCTTGGTATGATGGGTGATGCTGTAGATAACATTCCTGGATTACCGGGAGTTGGAGATAAGACTGCAAAAAAATTCTTAAAAGAATATGGTAGCATGGAAAATCTTTTAGCAAATACCCACGAGTTAAAAGGCAAAATGAAAGAAAAGATTGAAGCTAACAAAGAACTTGGCTTACTATCTAAAGAATTAGCAACAATTATTTTAGATTGCCCAGTTGAATTTCACGAAGAAAATTTTGAATTAAACCATCCAGATCTTCAAAAAACAAATGAGATTTTTAAAGAATTAGAATTTAGAAGAATTGCTGAAAGTCTTCCTAAAATATTTAAAAATCATACTGAAGCTAACTCTACGAATGAAAAAGAAGTGGTTACTATTCCTCAAAAAACAGAGCATTCATCCAATCAGCAATTTGATTTATTTTCAACTCCTATTGAAAACCAACAAGAAGAAAAAGAAATTTCGGGATATAGATCAAACGAAAATTTAGATCATTTATATCAATTTGTAGCGACTCCATTTTCAAGAAAATTATTACTGCAAAAATTAATTCAACAAAAATCTGTTAGTTTTCATATTGAAACCATTGGAACCAATTGTTTTGATGCTGAGATAGTTGGATTGGCTTTCTCTTATGAAAAAGGAAAAGGATATTATGTATCCATTCCAATCAACAAAAAAGAATCTAAAAATATATTGGAGGAATTTCGACCATTTTTTGAAAATGAAGCAATTGAAAAAATTGGTCAGGAAACAAAACAAACAATTAAAATTCTTAGCAACAATGGTATTCAACTAAAAGGAAATCTATTTGATACTCAATTAGCGCATTATCTTTTACAACCAGATATGCGACATGATTTAAATGTGTTGTCTGAAACTTATTTAAATTACCAACCTATTAACTTAACAGATTTTATTGGTAAAAAAGGTAAAAATCAACTTTCAATTCGTGAAATCGATTTAAAGAAACAAGCTGAGTACGCTACTGAAAATGCTGATATTATTTTTCAATTAAAAAGCATTTTTGAAAAAAAATTAGAAGACCTTAATCTCACTAAACTTTATAATGACATTGAAATTCCAGTATTGCGCGTTTTAGCATCAATGGAATTAGAAGGCATAAAATTAGACGCTCAATTTTTAAATTCTTTATCTGAAGAGCTAACCAATGATATTCAAAAATTAGAAAGTAAAATTTTTAAAGAGGCTGGTGTTGAATTTAATTTAGCTTCTCCAAAACAATTAGGAGATGTTTTATTTGATCATTTAAAATTAGTTGATAAACCCAAAAAAACAAAGACTGGGCAATATGCAACTGGTGAAGAAATTTTATCAAAATTAGCCCCCAAACATTTAATTGTTCAAGAAATATTGGAATGGCGTGGTTTGGTAAAATTAAAAAACACCTATGTTGATGCCTTGCCAAATGAAGTAAATGTAATTACTGGAAGAATCCATACAACTTACAGTCAGACAGTTGCCTCAACAGGAAGATTGAGTTCTAACAATCCTAATCTTCAAAATATTCCTATAAGAACTGAGAGAGGACGCTTAGTTAGAAAAGCCTTTGTTCCAAGAAATGAAGCATACACTTTAGTAGCTGCCGATTATTCTCAAATTGAATTACGAATAATTGCAGCACTTAGCGAAGATGAAAGTATGATTGAATCATTTAAAAGAGGAGAAGATATTCACGCAGCAACTGCAGCTAAAGTTTTTGGGATTCCTTTAAATGAAGTGACACGTTCACAACGTGGAGATGCAAAAGCTGTAAATTTTGGAATCATTTATGGACAAGGTGCTTTTACTTTAGCGCAACAATTAAATAAATCTAGGTCTGAAGCAAAAGAGTTAATCGATAATTACTACAAAAATTTCCCGAAACTAAAACAATATATTGCAAATCAGGTTGATTTTGCTCGTGACAATGGTTATGTTGAAACAATTTTAAACCGTCGCAGATACTTAAAAAATATCAATTCGCATAATGCCATTGTTCGGTCAGGTGATGAACGAAATGCTGTAAACGCACCAATTCAAGGAAGCGCTGCAGATATTATTAAAATTGCAATGATTCATATTCATAAATTTTTAACTGAAGGAAATTACAAAACCAAAATGTTATTACAAATTCATGATGAATTGGTTTTTGATATGCACAATGCAGAATTAGAACAATTAAAGCCTATAATAAAACAAAAAATGGAAAGTGCATTTAAACTTTCTGTACCGCTAACTGTTGATTTAGGAGAAGGTAAAAATTGGTTAGAAGCTCATTAAAAAAATTAGTTACAAAGTTGACAAGTTGAAAAGTCGTAAAGTTTCTAAAAACAAGCTTTTACCTATTGATTTTAGCCAAATAACTTCAGAATAAAATATTGCTAACTTACTGTTTGTTATATAAATAATTGTTTGTACATTTGCACTCCCTTTTTAGGGACAAAAAATAATGTTTAACTATAACAAAGAATTTAATTGTGAATAAATTAAGTTACAAAACAGTGTCAGCTAACAAAAATACCGTTACTAAAGAGTGGGTATTAG
This sequence comes from Lutibacter flavus, assembly GCF_900188355.1. Classification (GTDB taxonomy): domain Bacteria; phylum Bacteroidota; class Bacteroidia; order Flavobacteriales; family Flavobacteriaceae; genus Lutibacter; species Lutibacter flavus. The sequence continues at coordinate 111,407 of NZ_FZNX01000005.1, read as the reverse complement.
TTGATGCAGACGGCCAAACGTTGGGTCGTCTAGCTTCTAAAATAGCAATGCTAATTAGAGGTAAATACAAGCCAAATTACACTCCTCACGTAGATTGTGGAGACAATGTAGTGGTTATCAACGCAGAGAAAATTACATTATCTGGAAAGAAATGGAGTGACAAATCTTACATTCGTCACACAGGTTATCCAGGAGGACAAAGATCATTAACTGCAACAGAAATGTTTGAAAAAGACCCAACACGTCTTGTAGAAAAAGCAGTTAAAGGGATGTTACCAAAAAACAAATTAGGAAGTGCTTTGTACAAAAATCTGTACGTATATGCTGGTACAGAACACCAACAAACTGCACAAACACCTAAAGTTATTAACCCTAACGATCTTAAATAATAATGGATACAATACACAAAATAGGTAGAAGAAAAACAGCTGTTGCTCGTGTTTACGTTTCAGAAGGAAAAGGAAACATTGTGGTTAACAAAAAAGACTATAAAAACTACTTTACAACTCCGCATTTACAATACAAAATAATGCAAGCGTTAAACTTAACTGATAATGCAACTGCATTTGACATTAAAATTAATGTTTTTGGTGGTGGTATAACTGGACAAGCTGAAGCAATTAGATTAGGAATTTCTAGAGTTTTAGTTGAGTTAGATCCAGAAAATAGAGCAATTCTTAAACCAGAAGGATTACTTACTAGAGACCCAAGAATGGTTGAACGTAAAAAATTCGGTCAAAAGAAAGCAAGAAAAAAATTCCAATTCTCAAAACGTTAATCGTTTTATTAAATTGGTACACCAAATTATTTGGTGGTTCATTGAAATTAAAAACAAAGTTGTCGTTGATCAGTCAATGACTGTAAATAAGTTTAGCATCCAAATAGGGAAGATCGGTTTACCGCTACTTCCCTATTGCTAACTCAACGGAACGTAAACTAAATACAAATGGCAAATATTGAAATTAAAGAATTATTAGATGCAGGTGTGCACTTTGGACACCTTACTAGAAAATGGGATCCAAACATGGCTCCTTACATTTATGGAGAACGTAACGGTGTTCACATTATCGACCTTTACAAAACTTCTGCAAAAATTGAAGAAGCTGCTGAAGCTTTAAAGAAAATTGCAACATCTGGGAGAAAAATCCTTTTCGTAGCTACGAAAAAACAAGCAAAAGAAATTATTGCTGAAAAATCAAAAAGCATCAACATGCCTTACATCACTGAAAGATGGCCAGGTGGTATGTTAACAAACTTTATTACTATTAGAAAAGCTGTTAAAAAAATGGCTACTATTGATAGAATGAAGTTAGATGGATCTTTTGATGCACTTTCAAAAAGAGAAAAATTACAAATTAACCGTCAACGTGAAAAACTTGAGAAAAACTTAGGTTCTATTACAGATATGACACGTTTACCAGGTGCAATTTTTGTAGTTGATGTTAAAAAAGAGCACATTGCTGTTGCAGAAGCTAAAAACTTAAACATTCCAATTTTTGCAATGATTGATACAAACTCAGATCCAAGAGGAATTGATTATGTTGTACCTGCAAATGATGATGCTTCAAAATCTATTGAAAAAGTTTTAGGTTATATAACTGATTCAATTACTGAAGGTTTAGCAGAAAGAAAAGCTGGTAAAGAAAAAGTAGCAGATGCTAAAGCTGAAGCTAAAACAGCAGTGAAAAAATAATTAATGTAAAATAGTTGAATTTAAAATTCAATAAAAAATAGTAAAAAAAATGGCAAAAATTACAGCCGCAGAAGTAAACAATTTAAGAAAATCTACCGGAGCTGGTATGATGGACTGTAAAAATGCACTTGTTGAAGCAGAAGGAGATTTTGACAAAGCAGTAGATATCTTACGTAAAAAAGGACAAAAAGTAGCTGATAAAAGAGCTGATAGAGATACAGCAGAAGGAGCAGTTATTGCAAGCGTTAATGAAGCTAAAACTGTTGGGGCTATCATTTCATTGAAATGTGAAACTGACTTTGTTGCTAAAAACGATGCTTTTGTTGCATTAGCTAAAGAATTTGCTGCAATTGCAGTAAACTGTGATTCAAAAGATGAATTTTTAGCTGCTGATTTTGGAGGAATGACAGTTGCTGAAAAATTAATTGAGCAAACTGGAGTAATTGGTGAAAAATTAGAAATTGGTGCTTTTGAAAAAGTAACTGGTGAATTTGTTGGTTCTTACATTCACGCTGGAAATAAAATTGCTGCTATCACAGCATTATCTGCAAATGTAGATGGTGTTGATGTTGTAGCTAAAGACCTTTCTATGCAAGCTGCCGCAATGGGAGCTTCTATTTTATCTTACAAAGATTTTGATCCAGAATTTGTTGCTTCTGAAACTGAAGCTAGAATTGCTGTAATCGAAAAGGATAACATTGAATTAGGAAGATTAGGTAAAACACTTAAAAATGTTCCTACTTTTATTTCAAGATCTCAATTAACTGATGAGGTTATTGAGCAAACCAAATTAAAATTACAAGAGGAATTAAAAGCAGAAGGCAAACCTGAAGCAATTTGGGATAGAATTCTTCCTGGAAAATTAGAAAGATTTATTTCTGATAATACAACTTTAGATACTGAAAAATGTCTATTAGATCAAGTTTTCATTAAAGATGAAAAATTAACCGTTGCAGAATATGTAAAAACTATTGGTGATGATGTGTCTGTAGTAGACTTTAAAAGAGTTTCTATAGCATAATTAAATGCTTTATAAAACAAAAAAACCTCACAATTGTGAGGTTTTTTTGTTTTATATCTTTATGAAAATTTTTCGTCTATATAAAATATAAGTGAGAAACCAAAAGAAGATAATATGTGTAATTGCAAATAATAAGGAACCATTCATATTACCAGCTAATGGTACAAATATTTCAGAATATAAATAACCATATCCATTCAAAATTTCACCTGAAGCAATTTGAATACGAACAAAATATGCAATTACTGAAACATAAATTCCAGAAAACATATATATAGCTAACGGATTTGTACCAAAATGGATAAATGGAACTGCCCATTTTTTAAAACTTTTCACATCAATTATCCATAATAAAAATGCTAAAAATACCATAGCCCAACCACCAGCATACAAAACGTAAGAACTAGACCATAAAGGTTTATTTATTGGGAATAAAAAACTCCAAATAAAACCAATAAATACAAAAACTGCTCCATACATTAATAATTTTTTAACTGCTACCATTGTATCTCCAGACAACTCAATTAATCTTCCTGAGAAATAACCTAATAATAGAGTGCCTACAGAAGGTATAGAAGAAAGAAGGCCTTCAGGATCAAAAGGAATCCCAAAACCGCTATACAAATGGTTTTTCCCAAATAAAAGCAAATCTACTTCACGAACAAAATTAGTTGACAATTCAAACGGAGCTTCTGCAGATCCAAAAAATAACAATCCCCAATACCCTAACAATATTCCGCTAAAAATAAATAGTAATTGTTTGTAATTGAATTGCATACATAAAAGCGCACCTATTAGATAAGCAATTGCAATCCGCTGCAAAACTCCTAAATAACGTAAATTTTCAAAATCGAACTTTGGAAAAGCATTCAAAAAAACACCTAACAAAAACATTATTGAAAATCGTTTTAATACTTTGTAAAGTGATTTCTTTGTAATTCCTTTATCAAATTTTTTAAAAGAAAACCACATTGATACACCAACAATAAACAAGAAAAACGGAAAAACTAAATCGGTTGGAGTACAACCATTCCATTTAGAGTGTAACAATGGTGGATATACATAACTCCAATTACCTGGAGTGTTAACCATAATCATTAATGCAATTGTAAGTCCTCTCATCACATCAAGAGCTATTAAACGTTGAGCAGCCATATTAAAAACTTTATAAATTATTTTTTTAATCCTAATTTATGCCCAGAAATGGCATAATACAATATGATAAGATAACAAGGTAATAAAATCCAATACCCAGAAGTTGCAGATTCTGCAGAAGCAGCTGCTTCGCTCAGTCCTTGAGTTATCAATTCTAGTTTTTTACCGTCTACTAATTTTCCGTATAACGGAGGGATAATTGCACCCCCAGAAATTGCCATAATTAATAAAGCTGAGGCCGTTTTTGTGAATTTACCTAATCCTTTTAATGTTAAGGGCCAGACAGCGGGCCATACCAATGCATTTGCCACACCTAAAGCTGCAACAAATAAAATTGAAATAAATCCAGTTGTAAAAACAATACAAAAAGTTAATACGATTCCTAAAACAGCACTTAATTTTAATGCTAATGCCTGGTTTATATATTTTGGAATTAAAAACACTCCCAAGGCATAAGTTGCAACCATTGCCATTAGTGTAAATGTTGTAAAATATTTTGCTTCATCACCAGATATTCCTAAAGAAATTCCGTACGCAATAATTGTATCTCCAGCAATAACCTCAGCACCAACGTAAACAAATAACGTCAATACACCCAACCATAAATGTGGAAATTGAAAAATACTCGTTTTAGTGGTTTCTCCTTCAACAACTTCTTCAATCGGTTCTGCTTCTACGTGAGGTAATGGAGCTTTTCTAATCAAAATTCCTAAGATAAAAAGAACAACTGCCATAATAATATATGGCATAACAACACTATCTGCCATTGTATCTAATAATTGTGCCTTTTCAGTAGCATCAACATTATTAAGTTTTTCTTTAATCTCATCAATACCAGATAATAATATTGCTCCAAATATTAACGATCCTAAAGCTCCTGCAACTTTGTTCGCAATTCCCATAATTGCAATTCTTTTAGCGGCACTTTCTATTGGACCTAAAATTGTAATGTATGGATTTGATGCTGTTTGTAACAATGTCATACCCATTCCCTGAATAAAAATTCCTGCTAAAAACACCCAATAAGTTCTGGCCTCTGCTGCTGGTATAAAAACCAATGCTCCAATTGCCATAACAAATAAACCAAGTGACATTCCTTTTCGATAACCAATTTTATTTAATATATATGAAGCTGGTAAAGCCATTACTACAAACGAAATATACGAAGCTGAAGCAACTAAAAATGATTGTGCTGAAGTTAATTCGTTAATGGTTTTCATAAACGGAATTAATGCACCATTTATCCAGGTTACAAACCCGAATATAAAAAACAATCCAGCTATAATAAGTATAGGAATTAATGTGTTATTTTTATTAGAATTGAGGTGATTGGTTGTAGACATATTTGATTGTATAATTTGTTAAAGAATATTCTTCTAAGATAATATTAAAAATATGTTTTAGAAACAATTTTCTCTAATCGGCATAAAAACATAGCTGAACTTAACCTAATCAAACATAAACGATTTTTATTAGGATACATTAATCCGCAAAATCAGTGCTATTAAATATTTTATGCTTTGCTTGAACCAGATAATTTCTACCAATTGGAATTCTTTTTTTATCTATTTCTACAGTGTTCCCTTCTACCGAAGTAATTTTATTGATCGCAATTGTAAACGACCTATGAATTCTTAAAAAATTATCACTTGGTAATTCTTCAGAAATACTAGTCATAGATTTGTGTACCAAATAATTTTCAATTCTAGTAAATACCTTTATATAATCTTTTAAACTTTCAATATATAAAATATCATTCAGTTTAATTTTCATCATTTTTTTATTTACTTTCAAAAAAATAAAGGGTTCTTCTTTTATAACAATATCGGTTAGTTTTTCTTTCTCTAAATTTATTCTTGCTTGAATTTTATTAATAGCTTTCAAAAACCTTCCAAAGGGAATAGGTTTTACTAAATAATCCAACACGTCCAAATCAAAACTTTCAACGGCAAATTCTCTATAAGCGGTTGTAATTACGATATGCGGTTTCACAGAAATCGTTCTTAAAAATTCTAATCCACTCATTTTAGGCATATTAATATCTAAAAATATGACATCTATTTCATTTTCTTCAATTGTTTGCAAAGCCGAAATTGCCGTATTAAAAGTAGCAATTAGTTCAATATTTTGAAATTCACTCAAATGATTTTTAATCACTGAAATGGCTAAAGGCTCATCATCTATAATTATACATCTAATTATCATTGAATTGGAATTTTTAAACTAACCAAATAGTTGTTTTTTTTAATAGTTGTTTTAAGTTGAAATTTATTGTTAAATAACAATTCTAGCCTTCTTTTTACATTTTTAATCCCTATGCCATGTTTTTTATTAGATTTATAAAACTCATTAAAATTGTTTTCAACTTTAAATTTAAGCATATTATCTTTTAAAACTTCAAAAGCTATTTCTACCTCAATTAATTCATTTTCCTTGGAACCATGCTTAAAACAATTTTCAATAAATGGTAAAAATAATAAAGGTGGGACTTTAATGTTTTCAATATCACCTGTAATTTTTATTTTTGAACTTACTCGATCTCCATAACGCAACTTTTCTAAATCTAAATAATTTTGAATGTAATTAATCTCGTCATAAAGATTAATAAAAGGCTCTTTAACATCATATAAAATGTATTGCATAATATCGGAAAGCTTCAATACAACTTCTGGAGCAACATCAGATTTTTCTAAAGTTAATGCATACAAGTTATTTAAGGTGTTAAAAAAAAAGTGTGGCTGAATTTGAGATTTCAACAAATCTAACTCAGTTCTTAGTTGTATTTTTTGAAACTCTTCTGCTCTTCTTTTTTCATAAATCCAATCAAACCCTAATTTAATGGCAGAAACTAAAGCAACTACATATAATTCACCCAAAATTACAGCAACAATATGGTTAAATGTAAATGCTTGTTGTGAGCCTTCAGCTTCGGGCCAAATATTTTTAGTTACTAATAAAAAATTTAAACCAGTTCTAATGGAATATAATATGAACAATGAAAGTAAAAGAAAGAGAATATAACGTTTAAATTTTCTGGTTAAAATGTATTTTGGAATTAAATAATAAATATTAAAATACACGATTACTATGTGTAAAGGAAATTCTACTAAATTAGATTTTAAGGAATACCAATAATCATCAAAATAACTTCCCCATCTAATTACATTAAATATGAAATAACTAAACCAAAATAAAATATGATATTTTGTTGGGATGATACTACTTGTATTTTTAAACCATTTTAATTTAAAATAACTCAATTTTTACGCTTTAAATGTTAAAGTTTATAATCATATTCCAATCTATCTTTTTGGCTGTTTTTTTGTTATTTGTAAATTTTCTTTTTAAAATTCATTTTAAACCTTTCTGCTTTACAAAATCTAAATTAATTAAAATTATGGCTTATTCATATGATTTGCACATTAAAAATAAAAACAATTTCTAATAAATTAATACCGAAAAAATTACAGCACTAAAAGCTATCTGAAATATTATCATATAAATAATGTAAACAGAAGGTAATTATACTTTCCGGTTTGTTATTTATAGTTAATTCTATGCTTTTAGTCGAATAAATAATTTCAAACATTTAGTATTTATTAACTTTACTATATAATAATTCTTTTTATGAAAACTATATCTAAAATAAGTATTGAGCATCAAACTCCTGGTCAATTTGAAGATACCAGATTTGAAAAAATACACAATATTGTTTTTTCTAACTCTGAAGAAGGCTCAATTTGTGTAGCACAAGAAATTGCCAATTTAATTAGAAGTAAGCAAGCCGAAAATAAAGTTTGTATTCTTGGCCTTGCAACAGGTTCTTCTCCAATTAAGGTATATGAAGAATTAGTTAGGATGCATAAGGAGGAAGGATTAAGTTTTTCTAATGTTATTACATTTAACTTAGATGAATACTATCCGATGGATAAAAATAGTGTGCACAGCTATTACTATTTTATGCATCAGCATTTATTTAATCATGTAGATATAGATCCTGCAAATATCAACATCCCTTGTGGAACAGTTTCTGCTGAAGATTTACACCAATATTGTATTGATTACGATTTAAAAATTAAAGAAATTGGAGGACTTGATTTTCAGCTTTTAGGGATTGGAAGAACCGGTCATATCGGGTTTAACGAACCAGGATCTCATTATAACTCCGGCACACGAAGCATTACACTGGATCATTTAACAAGAGCTGATGCTGCTCCTTCATTTTTAGGAATTAATAACGTCCCTAAAAAAGCGATTACAATGGGTATTGGTACCGTTAAAAAAGCCAAAAGAATTATTTTATTAGCGTGGGGACACAACAAAGCTTCTGTAGTTAAAGAAACAATTGAAGGGGAAATTACTTCAGAAGTACCAGCCACTTATCTACAAGATCATCCAAACACCACATTTATTTTAAATGATGAAGCAGCCCAAGATTTAACTCGATTAAACACACCTTGGTTAGTTGGTCCTTGTATTTGGGATGAAGAATTAACTAGTAAAGCCATTGTTTGGCTGTGTCAACTAACAAAAAAATCAATCCTAAAATTGACAGATAAAGATTATAATAATAATGGAATGTCAAGTTTACTCGCTCAAGAAGGTTCTGCATATGATATAAACATTAAAATGTTTAATAAATTACAGCACACTATTACAGGTTGGCCAGGTGGAAAACCGAATGCAGATGATTCATCAAGACCAGAAAGAGCAAATCCAGTTAAAAAAAGAGTCATTATTTTTAGCCCACATCCAGATGATGATGTAATATCCATGGGAGGAACATTTGATAGACTCGTATCTCAAGGACATGAAGTACATGTTGCTTATCAAACATCTGGAAATATTGCAGTTTCAAATTCAGAAGCTTTAAAATTTGCTGAAGTTATTAAAGATGTAAATTCAACAAATCTAAATATTGATGCTTTAATCAATAAAATAATTTCAAAGAAAGAAGATGTTGAGGATGAGATAGAAGTTAGAAAACTTAAGGGTTACATTAGAAAAAGAGAATCTTTTGCTGCAACTCGTTTTATTGGTGTGCCTGATAAAAATGTGCATTTTTTAAACCTTCCTTTTTATGAAACGGGAACAGTAAAAAAGAAACCTTTAAGCAAAATAGATATAGATATTGTTTCAAAATTAATTGCTGAAGTTAAACCACATCAAATTTATGCCGCAGGAGATTTGGCCGACCCACATGGAACTCATAAAGTATGCTTAGATGCAATTTTTGCAGCCTTAAAAGAATTAAAACACCATGATTATATGAAAGATTGTTGGGTTTGGTTGTATAGAGGTGCTTGGCACGAATGGGACATTCATCAAATTGACATGGCGGTACCTATGAGTCCAGATCAAGTATTAAAAAAACGTAAAGCTATATTCTACCATCAATCTCAAAAAGATGGTGTAATGTTTCAAGGAAATGACACAAGGGAATTTTGGGTAAGGGCAGAAGAAAGAAATAATGAGACTGCAATTAAATATAATAACCTAGGTTTAGCCGATTATGAAGCTTTAGAGGCTTTTAAAAGATATCACTATTAAAATTTATTATGAAAAAACTTATTTTCGTTATTCTAGCTATCGTTTCAAATTTGGGTATAGCTCAAAAAAATGAATTGAATTTAATGCCTTGGCCTCAAGAAATTACCATTGGTAATGAGCAATTTATTATTGAACCCAACTTTAACATTGGAATTTCAAATAATTCTTCTGAAAGAATAAAAATTGCAACCACAAAATTTTTAAGAAGACTTAGTGGAAGAACAGGCGTTTTTATAGATGAAGGTTTTGCATTTACAACTCAAGAAATTCTTAATCCTTCCTTAGAAATCTCCTTTCAACGAATAGGAAATTTGGTAGTTAATGAAGATGAATCTTATCATTTAGAAGTAACAAAAAGTACTATTAAAATTACTGCAATTACAGATTTAGGAGTTCTCCATGCATTAGAAACCCTGCTACAATTGGTTAATAATAATGAAAATTCATATTACTTTACAGCAGCAACCATTAAGGATTCTCCAAGATTTACATGGCGTGGTTTAATGATAGATGTTGCACGCCATTTTGAACCTGTAGATGTTATAAAACGAAATTTAGATGCTATGGCAGCCGTTAAAATGAATGTTTTTCATTGGCATTTAACAGATGATCAGGGTTTTAGAATAGAATCTAAAACGCATCCCAAATTACACGAATTAGGCTCAGATGGTTTGTATTATACCCAAGAACAAATTAAAGATATTGTAAAATATGCAGGCGAAAGAGGGATTAGAGTTATACCGGAAGTAGATGTTCCAGGTCATGCAACCGCAATTTTAACCGCATATCCTGAAATAGGAAGTAAAGATACTAGCTATTCAATTGAAAGATTTTCAGGGATTTTTGATCCTACATTAGATCCAACAAATGAAAAAACCTATGAAATTTTAGGTGATTTATTTGGAGAAATGGCGTTGCTATTTCCTGATAAATATTTTCACATTGGGGGAGATGAAAATGAAGGGAAACATTGGGATGAAAACGAACATATTCAGGAATTTAAAAAGGTAAACAATTTAGAGTCAAACCATGACTTACAAACATATATGAATATACGTTTAGCAGATATTTTAGCAAAACATGGAAAGTTAGTAATGGGCTGGGAAGAAATAATGACTGATAATATGCCAATCACGGCATTAATTCATTCTTGGAAAGGAGAAAATGAGGGTATTGAAGGAGGAAGTTCTTTAGAAAAAGCAGCTGAAAAAGGGTATAAAACAGTTCTTTCGGATGGTTATTATATAGATTTAATGCAACCTGCTATTGATCATTATTTAGTTAATCCTTTACCTAAAAACAACAATTTAACCGCTGAAGAAAAGGCTCGTATTTTAGGCGGGGAAGCGACAATGTGGAGTGAATTAGTAACCAGTTTAACAATAGATTCTAGAATATGGCCTAGAACTGCTGCAATAGCAGAACGCCTTTGGTCTTCAGAAGAAGTTACTGATGTATCTAATATGTATAAACGATTAGAAACTATAAGTTTTAGATTGGAAGAACTAGGAATAAACCATATTAGAAACAGAGATGTAATTTTAAGAAACATTACTAATAACCAAAATATTGAGTGGTTAAAAACCTTAACTAAAATATACGAACCTATAAAAATATATTCTAGAAATAAAGGAGGAACAGAATATAAAACCTTTTCACCTTTTACATTATTTGCAGATGCATGTTCAGCAGATGCAAGTGATGGAATTATTTTTAACAAGTTAGTAAATGACTTTATTTCAACTAGTAACGAAAATAGCAAAAAGGAAATTATTGCTTATTTAAAAAAATGGTCGGACAATTATAGTCAATTTATACTAATGAAAAAAAAGAGTCCAATACTAAGAGATATTGAACCTATTTCAAAAAATTTATCTGAAATTGCAACTACTCTTTTATCAATTATTGATTCTGAAAAATTAAAAAAAGTTGATTTAAATAACTCTAAAGAACAACTTTTAAAAATTAAAAATCCAGTGGTAGATGTAGAATTAATCATATTCCAAGATTTAAAAAAACTTACTACTTTTTTAATTAATGAAAAAAAATAAATATCAAAAAATAAATATTTCTTCCATTTCACAGTAACATTTCATATAATTACTTCTAAAGTATTTCTTATATTTGCATAACTTTCAAAGAAAATATGGCTTATAAAAGAATTCTATTAAAACTAAGTGGTGAAGCTCTAATGGGAGATCGCCAACATGGTATTGATCCAAAAAGGTTATCAGAATACGCACAAGAAATAAAAAACATTGTTGATCAAGGTATTGAAGTCGCAATTGTAATTGGTGGAGGAAATATTTTTAGAGGTGTTGCAGGAGCAAGTAACGGAATAGATAGAGTTCAGGGTGATTATATGGGGATGCTTGCAACAGCCATTAACGGATTGGCTTTGCAAAGCGCTATAGAAACTGCCGGGGTTAAAACCCGATTGCTAACTGCCATTAAAATGGAGCAGGTTGCTGAACCATTTATTAAAAGAAGAGCTGTTCGTCATTTAGAAAAAGGACGTGTAGTTATTTTTGGATGTGGAACAGGAAATCCATATTTTACAACAGATACAGCTGCAGTATTAAGAGCAATTGAGATAAATGCAGATGTAATTTTAAAAGGAACAAGAGTTGATGGAATCTATACTGAAGATCCTGAAAAAAATAAAAACGCGATAAAATTGGACTCTATTACTTATGAAGATGCAATAAATAAAGGTTTAAAAATAATGGATACTACTGCATTTACATTAAGTCAGGAAAATAATTTGCCAATCATTGTTTTTGACATGAACACTCAAGGAAATCTTGAAAAAGTTGTATCTGGAGAAAACATTGGAACAAAAGTTGATAAATAAGAATTAAATTAAGTTTTTCAATTATGAACGAAGAATTAAACTTTATAATAGACAGTACAAAAGAATTAATGCAAAATGCAATAGCGCATTTGGAAAAGGCTTTTAGAAATATTAGAGCTGGTAAAGCAAGTCCTGCAATGATAGGTAGTGTAACCGTAGATTATTATGGCACTCAAACTCCTTTAACACAAGTAGCAAATGTGAGTACTATGGATGCGCACACTATTACTGTTCAGCCTTGGGAAAAACATATGCTTCATGAAATTGAAAAAGCAATTATGATTGCTAATTTAGGTTTCAATCCAATGAACAATGGAGAAATAGTTATTATTAACGTACCCGCTTTAACTGAAGAAAGACGTAAAGAACTTTCTAAACAAGCTAAAGCTGAAGCAGAAGATGCTAAAGTTAGTATTAGAAATGACCGTAGAGAAGCAATGCATGAAATTAAAAAAACTGATGCTTCTGAAGATATGAAAGCGAATGCTGAAGTTGATATTCAAAATTTAACTGATAAATACTCAAAAGAAGTTGAAGATCTTTATAAGATAAAAGACGAAGAAATAATGAAGGTTTAATTCTATTTTATTAAAGTTAAACTTATCATAAAAGCTAGAAGCACTCATTTGAGTGCTTTTTTATTCTCATATATTTGTTAAGTCTTTATAAAAACCATAAGATGAAAAAAGTTTTACTCTTAATTTTTTTAATTCCCATTTTATCTTTTTCCCAAAATCAAATTCAAGGAATAGTTTTAGACAGTAAAACAAATAAACCTTTACCCTTTGCGTCAGTTGTAACAAATACAAACTTTGGTTCACTTTCAGATGTTGATGGAAAATTCTCTATTCAGACCAAAAACCCATTTAATAATATTACTATTTCTTATATTGGTTACAAATCTGCATCTGTTCCAATTGATATTAAAGATCGGTTTATAACTATAAAATTAACCGCTTCTGTGGAAAGTTTAAATGAAGTTTTAATAACTGCAAAAGAAAATCCTGCACTTAGAATTATTAGAAATACTATAAAAAATAAACCAAGAAATAACATAGAAAAATCGTTAAGTTCTTTTAAGTTTAATACTTATAATAAAATTTTAGTTACTGCAAACCCTGATTCTATTGATGGAAAAATAGACTCCGTTTTTATCATTAAAAAAGACGGAAAAAAAGAATTCCATAAACTGGACTCCTCTAATTTCAAATTTAAAAAGGAAATTGTAAAACAGCACATGTACATCTCTGAAAAAGTTTCAGAGTTTCAATTTCAAAAAGGAAAGAAGAAAAAAGAAGTGGTACTGGCTTCTAGAATGGCCGGTTTAAAACAACCTATTTATGAGTTATTAGCAATTACTTTTCAGGATTTTTCTTTTTATAATGAAGTATATATAATTGCTGGGACAAAATACATCAATCCAATTGCTGATAATGCTTTAAAACATTACAATTACAAAATATTAGACACTATAAATAACGGAAATGGAGAATCAATTCTTATTTATTTTAAGCCTAAAGAAAAGAAAGAAGTTCTTGGTATTGAAGGCGTTTTATATATTGACACTAAAGAATATGCAATTACTAAAGCAATAGCAGAGTTAAAAGGTATAGTTAATGTAAAAGCAACCCAAAATTATATTTTTAAAAAGAAATATAATATTTGGTTCCCAAGTGAAATGAATATAGTTTTAAGAAAGGGTGAAAATGAGGAAAACATTTCATTGTTTGGAGGTACTGTAAAATTTTCGAAAAGTAAAAAAAGTGATTCAATTATTAACACGCAAAAAAACGATGGGGGTGATGTCTCCTATTTTATTTCAAAATCGGTAAATTCTAACATCTCAATAAATACACCTGTAATTGTAAAAAGTTCATCTTCAACTATTCAATTTGAAGACAACGCACATAAAAGAACAGAAGAATTTTGGAATTCTTACAGAACTGACACACTAACAAAACGAGGTGAAGCCACCTATATATTTTTAGATAGTGTTGCAGAGAAGGAAGGTGTAGGAAAAAAAATAAATTTAGCTAGAAATGTTTTAAAAGGCTATTATCCAACAAAATATTTTAATCTAAACCTAGGAAAAATTCTAAACCTAAATAATTATGAAGGGTTACGATTAGGTTTTGGAGGTGAAACAAATTCTAACTTTTCAAATACTTTTAAAATTGAATCGTACATTGCCTATGGTACAAAAGACAAAGATTTTAAATACAGTATTGGCGCCTCAACCAGATTAAATAAAGAAAAAAATACTTGGCTAGGAGCCAATTTCACAAATGATTTAAAAGAGGCTGCCGCTTTAGATTTTATAAAAGAAAATAATTCCTTTTCACCAATAAATCCAAGAAATTTAAATATTGACAAGTTTTATAATTATAAAACTGTAAACGCTTTTTTAGAACATGATATTCAACCAAATTTAGAAACTAAAATTCAGTTTAGCACAGGAGAATATTTACCAGTATTTAATTATCAATATATTTCTGAAAGCAAAAATTTAATAAATTATAAACTAACTACTGCAACATTTGGATTACAATACAATCCAAAAAATGAATACATGAACTCGCCGATAGGTAAACTTAAAATTAAAAATGAATTTCCCCAGTTCACTTTTCAACTAACAAAAAGTTTCGATGATTTACTAAATGGCCAATTTGATTTTACACAAGTAAATTTAAGAATCTTACATAAAATTAATAGACTTAGAGCCTCAAAAACAACAATTTTAACTGAAGGAGGAATTGTTTTTGGAGACGCTCCAATTTCTCATTTATTCAACGCTACACCGAATTACACCTTCAAAAATCCTTGGGTAAAACGCATCACCTTTGCTGGTAAAAACAGTTTTGAAACAATGGGATATAATGAGTTTATATCCGATAAATTTGTTGCCATACATATTAAGCATGAATTTAAACCTTTTAAACTTAGCTCTAAATTTAAACCTCAATTATCTCTAATAACCAGAGCAGCAATTGGAGATATTAAAAACCCGGAATATCATAATGGATTAGATTTTAGAAGTATGAATAAAGGATACTTTGAAAGCGGACTTGAATTTAATAGTCTTTTTAAAGGATTTGGCTTAAGTTCATTTTATAGGTACGGGGCTTATAATCACAGTGAATGGAGCGACAATTTAGCTGTAAAACTAACTTTTAAATTAAGGCTTGGTTTTTAAAAATCAAGTGGTTAAAAGCAAAACTATTTTATTACCTTTGCCAAAATTTTTTTGATGGATTTTTGGTCACAGGTTTCTAGGTTAATTTTAAAAGGAAGGTATATAATTTTAATTATTATAGCCGCTTTCACCTATTTTTTAGCTTCACAAATGCAGTATATGCGTTTCTCCTATACAGAAGCAAACTTATTACCTGAAAATCACCAAGTAAACATTGATTACAATAATTTTTTAGACCTTTTTGGAGAAGAAGGAAATCTTATAATTTTAGCAACAGAAGATCCTTCAATATTTACACCAAATAAATTTAACGCCTGGAATAATTTATCAAAAAGGTTAGATAGCTTTCCTGAAGTTGATTTCACAGTTGCAATTGGAGATATTCAAAAACTTAAAAAAAACAAAACCGAACAAAAATTTGACGTTGAACCACTTTACGAAAAAGAACCTGAAACTACCGAAGAAGTATTAAAAATCAAAAACGAACTTTTCGAAAACTTACCTTTTTTTGATAACTTTTTATACAATAAAAAATCAGAGACGATTAGAACAATTGTTTATTTAAAAAAGGATATTGTAAATACTGCCGCAAGAAAAGATTTTATTTTTGATGCCTTAAATCCAACAATTGAACAATTTGAAAAAGAACAAAATATAGATATCCGGGTTTCGGGTATGCCATATATTAGAACAATGAACGCTCAAAATATTATTGATGAAATTGGGCTTTTTGTTGTATTGGCTTTAGCCGTTACTGCGATTATTTTCTTCTTCTTTTTCCGATCCTTTAGAGCAACCTTTATTACATTAATAGTTGTAAGTATTGGTGTTGTTTGGGCCTTTGGTTTTATTGGCCTTTTTAGATATGAAATAACAGTATTAATGGCATTAATACCTCCATTAATTATTGTAATTGGGGTTCCCAATGCTATTTTCTTAATAAATAAATACCAACAAGAGGTTAAAAAACACGGAAATCAGGCAAAATCTTTACAGCGCGTTATTTCTAAAATTGGGAATGCAACATTAATGACCAATGTTACAACAGCTTCTGGATTTGCAACTTTTATTTTTACAAAAAGTCAGCTTCTTAAAGAATTTGGTACTATAGCTTCCATCAATATTTTGGCAATATTTATTTTGGCATTATTAATTATACCCATAATGTATAGTTTTTTACCATTACCAAAGGAAAAGCATTTAAAACATCTCGAGCGTAAATGGATTGATTCCATAGTTAATTGGATGGAGTCTATAGTTAGAAATCACAGATTTGCTGTATATGCTTCAACAATTGTTTTAATAATTGTAAGCATGATAGGTGTTTATATGATTAAAATTTCAGGTAGTTTAATTGAAGATATGCCTAAAGGCAAGCAATTTTTTAAAGATATTGTCTTTTTTGAAGAAGAATTTGGAGGTATTATGCCTTTAGAAATTGTAATTGATACAAAAGTTGAAAAAGGGGTAATGAAGCTCTCCACTTTACAACGAATGAATCGACTTGATGAAACGATAGATGAAATTCCAGAACTATCGAAATCATTATCTGTTTTAAATATTGTAAAGTATTCCAAACAAGCATTTTACAGCGGAAAGCCAAAATATTATCAACTACCTAATAATCAAGAAAAAAACTGGATTTTATCGTATACCAAAAACTCAACTTCCCATTCAGATTTATTAAACAATTTTGTTGATTCAACTGGACGTTATGCACGTATAACGACTTTTATGAAAGACATTGGTACTGATAAGATGAAACTTATTGAGGATCGAATAAAACAAAAAGTTGATAAAGAGTTTCCAAAAGAAGATTTTGATGTTACTATGACTGGCGGTGCTTTAGTATTTTTAAAGGGAACAACCTTTTTAATAAATAACCTAGTAATTTCGCTCTCTTTAGCCATTATATTAATTGCTGTTTTTATGGCATTTTTATTTCGTTCTTTTAGAATGATTTTAATTTCATTAATTCCCAATATATTTCCACTATTAATAACAGCAGGATTAATGGGGTATTTGGGTGTACCTATAAAACCATCAACAATTTTAGTTTTTAGTATTGCTTTTGGTATTTCTGTTGATGATACCATTCACTTTTTAGCAAAATATCGACAAGAATTAATAGCAAATAATTGGAGAATAAAACAATCGGTTTATGCTGCATTGCGTGAAACCGGAGTAAGTATGTTTTATACTTCTATAGTGTTATTCTTTGGGTTTTTAGTATTTACTGTTTCAAGTTTTGGAGGTACAATTGCTCTTGGTGGTTTGGTATCAATAACGTTATTATTTGCAATGGTTTCTAACCTTTTATTGTTGCCATCATTATTATTATCATTAGAAAAGAAAATTGCCAATAAAAAAACATTTAAAGAACCAACATTAGATATTCTTTCTCCTGAAGATGAAAATGGAGAAGATAAATAGTCTGTTTTTTGATAGTATTTTTTAATCTTTAGTCTTTCCAACTCTCATTAGTTCATGTATCTTTGTAATTCATAAAATTTCAATCATGATTAGAAGTAATGTAGCCGAACTTTTGAATTCAAATAATTTCTTACAAGAAGTAACTTTAAAAGGTTGGGTAAGAACATTTAGAGCAAATAGATTTATTGCAATAAATGATGGGTCAACAATAAATAATATACAATGTGTTGTTGATTTTGAGAAAACTGAAGAAAGTATTTTAAAGCGAATTACAACAGGTGCTGCTATTTCAGTTAAAGGTACTTTAACTGAAAGTCAGGGAAAAGGGCAAACTGTAGAAATTCAAGTTTCCGAAATTGAAATATTAGGAGATTCAAACCCTGAAGAATATCCAATACAACCTAAAAAACATAGTTTTGAATTTTTGCGTGAAAATGCTCATTTAAGAATTAGAACAAATACTTTTAGTGCTGTAATGCGTGTAAGATCTGCATTGTCTTTTGCTGTTCATAAATATTTTGTTGAAAACGGTTTTTATAATTTTCATGCTCCAATAATTACCGGATCGGATGCTGAAGGTGCGGGTGAAATGTTCAATGTATCTACTTTAGATAAAATGAATATTCCAAAAAATGAAGATGGTGAAATTGATTATACAAACGACTTTTTTGGAAAAGAAACCAATTTAACCGTATCAGGTCAGTTAGAAGCAGAAACTTACGCAATGGCCTTAGGAAAAGTTTATACTTTTGGCCCAACTTTTAGAGCTGAAAATTCGAATACAGCACGTCATTTAGCTGAATTCTGGATGATAGAGCCAGAAGTCGCTTTCAATAATTTAGATGATAATATGGATTTAGCAGAGGACTTTATAAAATCTGTAATCTCATATGTTTTACAAAACTGCAAGGATGACATCTCGTTTTTAGATAATAGATTAACCCAAGAAGATAAATCTAAACCTGCGATCGAGCGTAATGAAATGTCTCTTATAGAAAAGTTGAATTTTGTAATTGATAACAACTTTAAACGCGTTAGTTATACCGAAGCAATTGACATTTTAAGAAATTGCAAACCAAATAAGAAGAAAAAATTTCAATATATTATTAATGAATGGGGAGCAGATTTACAAAGTGAGCATGAACGATATTTAGTTGAAAAACACTTTAAATGTCCTGTAATTTTATTTGATTATCCAGCAAATATTAAGGCGTTTTATATGCGTTTAAACGACGACGGTAAAACTGTTAGAGCAATGGATGTTCTATTCCCATCAATTGGAGAAATTGTAGGTGGTAGCCAACGTGAAGAACGATTAGATGTACTTCAACAAAAAATTGCAGAACTTAATATTGATGAAAAAGAATTATGGTGGTATATCGATACTAGAAAATTTGGAACTGCAGTACATAGCGGATTTGGATTAGGATTTGAGCGTTTAGTTCAATTTACAACAGGTATGAGTAATATTAGAGATGTTATACCTTACCCAAGAACTCCCCAAAACGCAGAATTTTAATATTTTCAATCATAAAAACATATAATGCTTAATTATATGTTTTTTTTGTATTTTTATAAAAAAGCAACAATAGTATATGCTTAAACAAAGCTTACAATATAAATTATTACAAAAATTATCTCCTCAACAAATTCAATTAATGAAATTGATTCAACTGCCTACACAAGCATTTGAACAAAAATTAAAACAAGAATTAGAGGAAAACCCTGCTTTAGAAAGTGGTAAAGAAAATTCTGATGATTATGAAGATAATCAAAATGATGAATACGATGAAAGCGGCAACGATAACATAACTGCTGATGATATAAATATTGATGAGTATTTGAGTGATGATGAAATTCCAAATTATAAAACTCAAGCCAATAATTATTCGGCAGATGATGATGATAAAAATATCCCTTATGCTTCTGGAACTTCATTTACGCAGCATTTAAAAAGCCAAATGAATACCTTTCGCTTAACGGAAGATGAAGAAATTATTACTGATTTTTTAATTGGCAGTATAGATGATAGCGGATATATTAGAAGAGATTTAATTGATATTTTAGATGATTTAGCTTTTACTCAAAATATTTTTACAACTGAAGCTGAATTAGAAAGATTACTGTTATCAGTGCAACAACTAGACCCAGCCGGAGTAGGTGCTCGAAGTTTAAAAGAATGCTTACTGATTCAATTAAAAAGAAAAAATGCAAAACCAAGTAGATTACTGGCAATAAACATATTGGAAAACTCATTTGAACCTTTTGTAAAAAAACACTATAAAAAAATATTAAAAAAATATCATATTTCTGAAGAACAATTAAAAGATGCCATTTCCGAAATTGAAAAATTAAATCCAAAACCTGGTGGTTCTTATGTTGGTAACAACAAAATTGCTGAACAAATAGTTCCAGATTTTTCAATAAGAATAGTTGAAGGCGAATTAGAGCTTACATTAAATTCTAGAAATGCCCCCGAACTACACATTTCAAAAGAATATAATGATTTATTACACGGTTATAAAGATTCTAAAGAAAAATCAAAATCTCAAAAAGACGCAGTTCAATTTATTAAGCAAAAGTTAGATTCTGCCAAATGGTTTATTGATGCTATAAAACAACGCCAGCAAACATTATTATTAAATATGAATGCTATTATGCATCATCAAAAAGAATACTTTTTATCTGGTGACGAACGCAAGTTGAAACCAATGATTTTAAAAGATATAGCAGATAAAATTAATATGGATGTATCTACTGTTTCTAGAGTTGCAAATAGCAAATATGTTGCTACACCTTATGGTACTAAGTTAATAAAAGAGTTTTTCTCAGAATCTATGAAGAATGATCAGGGAGAAGATGTATCAACTCGTGAAATTAAAAATATTTTAGCTACCGTTATAAAAGAAGAAAGTAAAAAGAAACCATTAACAGATGATAAACTATCTATTATTTTAAAAGAAAAAGGGTATCCAATTGCCAGGAGAACTATCGCAAAATATAGAGAACAATTGGATATTCCTGTTGCTAGATTAAGAAAAAAGATCTAAATTTATTTGTAAAACCTATGAGATTTTCAAAATTTATTTCAATTTTCTTTCACCCAATTAATTTTCCTATTATTGGGTCATTAATATACTTCTTATTCATTCCTAAGTATATATTTAAACTTCAAGAATATACTTTTTTAGCGGTTATCTTTCTCCTTACGTACATTTTTCCATTAGTTCTGCTTTTTCTCTTAAAACGGGTTAAAATGATTACAAGCTATCATATGGTTAGTATTGAAGAACGGAAATTTCCAACTTTATTATTTATTTCAATCTCATTTATAATATGGAATTGGTTATATAAATCAACAATGGTTGATCTTTTGTCTTTACTATTCTTAGGTTATGGAATTGCATTTATAATTTCCTACATACTGCTATATTTTAAGATTAAAATTAGCTTGCATACAGGTGCAATCGGGGGTTTAATTGGTTTTTTAATTTACTTTAGCTACCACTATAAAATTAATTTAATTCTATTTTTAGCATTGTTTTTCGTTTTAGGTGGTCTTATTGCTTCTTCAAGATTACGGTTAAAAGCACATACCCCAACTGAAGTCTTTGTAGGTTTTGTAATTGGTATAGGAACTCAATTAATCGCATATCAACTCTACTACATTATATAAAACTGAAGACCTACTTTAAAATCCTTAATATTAAGTGAATTATTATCAATAAAAGCATCTTTAAAGATTGGGTTTAAGCCATAATAAATAAATAAATTCCAGGTACCATATCCAGCAGCTAAGGTTAATCCATATTGAATTTTATTTATTTCAGAAATATTTTTAGTTTTATTCACTTCTTCAAAATTATTATATTTTGACTTTGAAGTAATAATATAGGAAGCTTTTAATCCAGTATAAATTCTCCAAAATTTATATTTTTCTAAAGTCGAATTTCTCCATCTAAATTCAAAAGGAATATCAATGGAATGCAATCTTAACCAGTTAGATTTATAATCACTAACCGGTTCAAATAAAACAACATTATTTTCTTTTGAAATTTTTAAATTTTGAACATATACATTGTAACCATATCCTAAACCCAAACCAACTCCAAAATTATTTTCATGATTTAACGGAATATCTTTAATAAACCCAGCAGAAATTCCACTTGAAAATCCATTTTGAGAAATTGAAGAAGGTTTATTTCTTAAATTATTATACGTTAATGAAAGATAAATTTGATCCTCCAAATATGATAAAGAATCAACAGATGCTTCCTTTACTTGACTTTGTAGCATTGAAAAGCCAAATATTAAAAATAGAATTGATATGTATATGTACTTCCTCATATAAACAAATATACCTTATAAAAACAAAAAAGGCAATCAAAATTGATTGCCTTTTATTAATTAAAATAAATTATTTTATTTACTTTTTATAGTTACCTTTTAAGTCACTACCTTTTGTAGTTGAAAAACTAACTTTTAAGGCATTAATATCCCTAAGTTGTTCCTTAATATCTAAAATTGTACCTACGTTTGCCTCTTTATCAGCTTTTATTGAAGTAGTCATATATTTAACCTCTTCTTCTTTTCTTAAAGCTCTCTCTGAAAATATAAAACTTGGGACATCATTTACATCAATTATTTTATCATTGACTTGAATTTTGTCACCTCCAATTCTAGAATCCTTAGATTTACCTACATAAATCGTACTAACTAAACTTTTCATTTCCAACTTCTTCACCTCACTAGCCATTGGTAAAACCGGCTTCTTTATTAGTAAATCAGTTTCTCTCATAGTAGTAGATACCATAAAAAAGAATAACAACATAAACACAATATCAGGTAAAGATGCCGTAGAAATTGCAGGCAACCCTTTTTTCTTCTTTTTAAATTTACTCATTTTCTGATATTATTTAATTGGTTCTGGTTCAGAGATTATTTGAGGATAACTATCCTTCAAAAAATCAATTTTCTCTTTTAAACTTTCCGAGGCATTATCTTTATAATCAGCTAATAAATCATTATAAGATCTTTTATATTTTTCTAAAGCTAATCTGTTTCTCAACTCATTATACGCAGCTTCAATTTCATTTTGAATAGAAACGTACATTCCATAAGTTGTTCCCCTATCACTTTGCAAAGATATAACTGCCTTTGTTGGATGATCTGATGAGGCAGGATCCTTCGCTCCTTTACAATAATCACAAGGTTTTCCCGGCGTTCCATCTGGTTTTGCCGCAGACTCTCCTCCTCCATTGTCAATAAAATCCATTGCAATTCTTCTAATATCAGTAACCTCTACAAAATCGGTTCCTTCAACCAAAATTTGATTTTTCCTATTGACTGTTATATCTAATATATTCTTCTGCTTAATAGTTACTTCAGGAGTGTCTTCACTTTTTTCAGGTAACTTACGAGCAATACCAGAATCAACATCCATAGTAGTTGTTACTAGGAAAAATATTAAAAGCAAGAACGCAATGTCTGCCATTGAACCAGCATTTATTTCTGAATTTTCTCTTCTTGCCATAGTTCTATTATTTTGCTAATCCTTTAACAAAGTCTACTACAAAGAATCCTAATCCAATAACACCTAAAATTGCGCTAAAGTTAATTCCTGTACTAACCCATTTTGAAACACTTCCAGCTTCACCATCTTCTAATATTCTACCAAAAGGATCTGTAACCGCTGCATCCGATGCCATAACATAAGATATCGCTAAAAATACCCCTAAGATTCCTAGACCTATTAAGGTTCTTTTTAAAACCTGTGGGTGCTTAACTAAATTAACAACCGAAAAAACTATGGCTATTAATGCAGTTGCTATTAAAATAATTTTTGCAAAAGTTATAAATGGAGAAACTATGCTTGCCTGAACTGCAGCATCTGTTTCTATCGTTTCATCACCTATCATAACAATCCTAACGAAAAAGTAGAAAGCTACTAGTCCGATAAATCCTGCTACCAAGGTTAATATTTTTGATAATTTCTGATTCATAATTTCTCTTATTTTTTGTGTCTAACCAAAAGGTCAACAAGTGAAATTGAAGCATCTTCCATATTATTTACAATACTATCTACTTTAGAAATAATATAATTATAAAAAATTTGAAGAATAATTGCAACAACTAAACCAAACACTGTAGTTAATAATGCTACTTTAATACCTCCGGCAACAACAGTAGGAGAAATATCACCAGCTGCCTGAATTGAATCAAAGGCACTAATCATACCAATTACAGTTCCCATGAAACCAAGCATTGGTGCTAAAGCAATAAATAAAGATAACCAAGAAATATTCTTCTCTAATAATCCCATTTGAACTCCACCATAACCTACAACTGCTTTTTCAGCTGCATCTACACCTTCATCCATTCTATCTAAACCTTGGTAAAATATAGAAGCAACAGGTCCTTTTGTATTTCTACAAACTTCCTTAGCGGCTTCAACACCACCAGACGCTAATGCATCATCAACTTTACTAACTAATTTTTTAGTATTTGTTGTAGCCATGTTAAGATAAATTATTCTTTCAATCGCAATTGCCAACCCTAAAATTAAGGCTACTAATACAATTCCCATAAAGAATGGTCCACCTTCAATAAAACGTTGTTTTAATTCTTGGTGAAATGTTTTTGTGTCTTCAGCAACTTGTTCCGTGTTTGCTGCATCTTGTGCTATAGCTTTAGGCGCTGCTCCAAATAACAATAATCCTGTTATTGCAAGGATAGTAAATACTCTTTTCATCGTGTAATAGTTAATTTATTAATTTTTATGGTTTAAATATATAATATTTTTTTTTACAAATAGTGAAAATCAAGAGTAAGTTTAAAAGTAAATCTTTCTATCAACAATCCCTTTTACATTTCAGCTTTTGCGAATGGCAAGTAACAAAAAATTGTTGAATTTTGAAAATTTTAAACCTACTTTAAATATTTTTTTTATTAAAATCAGTTTATTTTTTAAAAATAATAAAAATCTAAACTTTATTTATTGATTTTTTATAAATTAATTCGAAATAGCAATATTTAATTAAAAAAAATTCAATAATTCAAACTCATTTCACCACGCAATGCAGTCTCAAAAATCGATTTAAATTCACTTTTAGGAATTTTCTGACCTAACATATACATTAATTTTGCCAAAGCAGATTCTGTAGTGATATCTTTACCACTAATTATTCCTATTTTATTTAATTCCTCACTAGTTTCATAATGTCCTAAAATAACACTTCCTCCAATGCATTGTGTAACATTCACAATAAACAATCCTTTATCAATAGCTTTTTTTAATAAGTTGATAAACCATTTTTCGGTGGGCGCATTACCTGATCCATAAGTCTCAATAATCATACCGTTTAATCCTTTTATAGATAAAATTTGCTCAACAACTGCTCTTGTAATTCCAGGGAATATTTTTAAAATAACAATATTATTATTTAATTCCTTTCTAACTTTTAAAGCTTCACTTTCATTTGACTTAAAAAATAATTGCTTCGAAAATTTTAAATGAACTCCACTTTCACATAATGGCGGAAAATTTGGAGATGTAAAAGCTTCAAAATGTTCTGCATTTACTTTTGTTGTTCTGTTTGCTCTATATAATTTATATTCAAAATACAAACATACTTCTTGAACAATAGGCTTTCCATCTTCTTGCGATGATGCAATCTCTATTGATGTTATTAAATTTTCTTTTGCATCTGTACGTAAATCACCAATTGGTAATTGAGAACCTGTAAAAATTATTGGTTTAGACAAGTTTTCAAACATAAAACTAATTGCCGAAGATGTATATGACATCGTATCCGATCCGTGCAACACTACAAATCCATCAAACTTGTCATAGTTTTTTTCTATAATCTCCGCAAGAGAAATCCAAGTTGCTGGATTCATATTTGATGAGTCTATTGGGTTCTTAAGTGAAATGCTTTCAATAGAACAATTTAAAAGATTAATTTCTGGAATATGATTTAATAATTTATCAAAATTAAATGTTCGTAAAGCACCCGTTTTAAAATCTTTAACCATACCAATTGTTCCACCAGTATATATTAATAGTATTTGAGGTTTTTTTGTCATTTTGTCTTGATGCTTTTTTTGGAGTAATTTATGATGTAAATTTACCAAATTAAAACATATTAACTAAAAAAGAAATCTATGATTGGATATTATATAGGAATTGGACTTATTTCATTAGTAAGCTGGCTTGTAAGTCAGCAATTAAAACGAAAATTTAAATATTATTCTAAAATTCAACTTCAAAACGGATTGAGTGGTAGAGAAATTGCCGAAAAAATGTTGAGCGATAATGGAATTTATGATGTTAAGGTTATTTCTACTTCTGGTAAATTAACAGACCATTATAATCCTGCTAACAAAACTGTAAATTTAAGTGAATCGGTATATCAACAACGAAATGCATCTGCAGCGGCAGTTGCCTCCCATGAAGTGGGTCATGCTGTGCAACATGCTCAGGCATATCAATGGTTGCAAATGCGCTCAAAATTAGTTCCTGCGGTTAACATTACTTCTAAATTTTCAACTTGGCTAGTATTTGGAGGTATTGCTCTTGGAGCTGCATCTGGAAACACAAGTTTTGGTTTTACAATAGCTATAGTTGGATTAGGAATGATGGCATTAGCCACAATATTTAGTTTTATTACGCTGCCCGTTGAATATGATGCAAGTAATAGAGCTTTAGCTTGGTTAAAAACTAATAATATGCTAACCAATACAGAACAAGATGGCGCCAAGGATGCTTTAAAATGGGCTGCCAGAACTTATTTAGTTGCTGCATTAGGGTCATTAGCGATGCTTGCCTATTGGGGATTCAAGGTTCTAGGATCAAGAGATTAAAAAAATAAATGCCGTTTTAAACGGCATTTATTTTTTATAGTTCTATTTGACGATCAATTTGTTGATCTAGTGAAATAAAAGTTTCAGTTCTAACAACACCATTAATGGATTGAATTTCTTGATTCAATAACTTTAGTAGATGATTATTATTTTTACATATTACTTTAATAAAAATTGACCAATTTCCAGTAGTATAATGACTTTCTATAACTTCAGGCATTTGCTTTAACCGTTTTAATACAGCCGAATATTTGCTTGCTGCATTTAAATAAACACCTACAAAAACCACTAAATTATACCCTAAAACTTTTGGATCTAAAATAAGTTTTGAACCTATTATTAACCCACTAGACTCAAGTTTCCTTAACCTTTGATGAATTGCTGCTCCAGAAATTCCTATTTCACGAGCAATACTCATAATTGGAGTTCGGGCATCTTTCATTAAATGCTTAAGAATGGTTTTATCTATTCCATCAATCTGAAACTTCTTTTCTTTCATCAGTCAATAAATTGAAATTAAAAAGGATATGAGAAATCATATCCTTTTTATTATAAATTTTAATCCTCTATTTTCTGAATTACAAAATCTTCCATAAATTTTGTAGTGTAATTCCCAGCTAAATAATCAGGATGATCCATTAATTGTCTATGAAATGGGATTGTTGTTTTTACACCCTCAATTACAAATTCATCTAATGCTCTTCTCATTTTATTAATTGCCTCTTCTCGCGTTTGAGCAGTAGTAATTAATTTAGCAATCATAGAATCATAGTTTGGTGGTATCGTATACCCTGCATAAACATGTGTATCAACTCTAACACCATGACCTCCAGGAACATGCAATGTTTCTATTTTCCCTGGTGAAGGTCTAAAACCATTATAAGGGTCTTCCGCATTAATTCTACATTCTATAGAATGTAATTTTGGAAAATAATTTTTTCCTGTTATAGGAATTCCAGCTGCAACTTTAATCTGTTCATAAATTAAATCGTAATCAATTACTTGCTCTGTTATAGGATGCTCAACTTGAATACGAGTATTCATTTCCATAAAATAGAAATTTTTATGTTTATCAACTAAAAATTCTATGGTTCCCGCACCTTCGTAAGAAATATATTCAGCCGCCTTTACCGCTGCATCACCCATTTTTTTTCTCAATTGAGGAGTCATAAAAGGAGACGGTGCTTCTTCTGTTAATTTTTGATGACGACGTTGTATAGAACAATCTCTTTCTGATAAATGACAGGCTTTTCCGAAAGAATCTCCAATTACTTGAATTTCAATATGTCGAGGCTCTTCAATCAGCTTCTCCATGTACATCGCATCATTTCCAAAACATGCAAATGCTTCTTGTCTAGCTGAATCCCAAAGTTCTCTTATATTTTCTTTTTCCCAAACGGCACGCATTCCTTTCCCACCACCACCGGCAGTTGCTTTTAACATTACAGGATATCCCATTTCATCCGCCAATTTCTCAGCTTCTTCAAAAGTTTCTAATATCCCTTCAGAGCCTGGTATTGTTGGGACTCCTGCTGCTTTCATTGTTGCTCTAGCTGAGGCTTTATCACCCATTTGGCTAATCATCTCAGCTGTTGCGCCTATAAATTTTATACCATGTTCTTCACATAATTTTGAAAATTTAGCATTTTCAGCTAAAAATCCATATCCTGGATGAATTGCATCGGCATTTGTAATTTCAGCCGCAGCCAAAATTGCAGACATCTTTAAATATGACTCACTACTTGCTGGAGGTCCAATACAAACAGCTTCATCAGCAAAACGCACATGTAAACTTTCAGCATCAGCCGTTGAATAAACCGCAACTGTTTTTACTCCAATTTCTCTACAGGTTCTAATAACACGTAGGGCTATTTCACCTCTATTGGCAATTAATATTTTTTTAAACATAAATATTTCAAATTTTCAATATTCAATAAACAAACCAAAAAATGGGTTTTGGAAATTAAAAATTGCGTTTTAATATTATGATGGGTCTACTAAAAATAGCGGTTGGCCAAATTCAACAGGAGTTCCATCTTCAACTAATACCTTCACTATTTTACCTGATACTTCAGCCTCAATTTCATTAAAAAGCTTCATTGCTTCTACCATACAAACAACAGTATCTTCGTTAACATTATCACCTATCTCAACAAAAACATCTTTATCTGGAGATGGTTTTCTATAAAAAGTCCCAATAATTGGAGAGGTTATTTCTATATATTTTGAAGCCTCATCTTTTTGATCTCCTCCTTCAGTGACTGGTTGTATTGCTGCTGGAGCTTGAGCAGCAACAGGCATTTGTGGCAATCCTACCGGAGCTTGTTGAACAATTGTTGTTTCAGTTTTTCCTGATCCAGTTTTAATGGTGATTTTAATATCTTCCATTTCTAACTTAACTTCACTTGTACCAGATTTCGCTACAAATTTTATTAAATTTTGAATATCTTTTAAATCCATACTCATATAGTTTTAATGATTAGTTAATTATGAATTGTATGCCCATTTTAAGTAAATAGATCCCCAAGTGAAACCTCCACCAAATGCTGCAAAAATTATTTTATCTCCTTTTTTAAGTTGTGTTTCGTAATCGGCTAAAAGTAACGGTAATGTTGCTGATGTAGTATTTCCATACTTTTGAATATTCATCATTACTTTAGAACTATCAATATTGATTCTATTTGCCGTAGCTTCAATAATGCGCTTATTTGCTTGATGTGCCGCTAACCAATTTACATCTTCTTTAGTTAAATTATTTCTTTCAAGCATTTTTACAGCAACATCTGCCATATTAAAAACTGCATTTTTAAATACCGTTTTACCTTCTTGATATACAAAATGCTCTCTTTTTTCTATAGCTTCTTTTGTAATAGGATAGCAAGACCCTCCAGCTTTCGCACGCAAAAATTCCCTTCCAGTACCATCACTTCTTAAATATTCATCTTGTAAGCCAAGCCCTTCTTCATTCGGCTCAAATAATGCTGCACCAGCACCATCTCCAAAAATGATACAAGTTGCTCTATCCGTGTAATCAATCATAGATGAACACTTGTCCGCTCCTATTAATAAAACTTTTGTGTATCGCCCAGATTCAATATAACGGGCTGCCACAGACATACCATATAAAAAACTAGAACAAGCCGCTTCTAAATCAAATCCAAATGCATTTGTTGCTCCAATTTCTGTAGCTACATATGCAGCAGTTGCTGCCGCTTGCATATCTGGAGTTGCAGTTGCAACAATAACAAGTTCTATTTCTTTAGCATCTAAGTTTCTTTTTTGAATTAATTCTTGAGCTGCTTTAATTGCCATATAGGAAGTTCCTCTTCCTTCTCCTTTTAAAATTCTGCGCTCTTTTATTCCTGTTCTTGAAGTTATCCACTCATCATTAGTATCAACCATTTTTTCTAACATTGCGTTCGTTAAAATGTCTTCAGGAACATACTTTCCAACGGCTGTAATTGCTGCGGTAATTTTTGTCATAATATGTTTTCTTTTTTGGTAAAAAAGAATTTCAAAGTAATGAAATTTATTTTTAATAATTAATGAAAATTATCATTTTTTAGATAATATAGGTCTAAAAACTAAAAAAAACCCTCAATAAGAGGGTTTTTTAAATATATTTTATCTTAATAAATTAAGCAAGACTTTCTACTGAATCTATTACAATTTGGCCTCTGTAATAAAGTTTTCCTTCATGCCAGTGAGCTCTATGATATAAATGTGCCTCACCAGTTGTTGGATCAACAGCTATTTGCGGAGCTACTGCTTTATAATGAGTTCTTCTTTTATCTCTTCTAGTTTTTGAAATTTTTCTTTTAGGATGTGCCATTACTCTTATTTTTTTCTATTAGTATATTCTTTAATTTATTCCATCGAGGATCAATCTCTTTATTACTATCAACCTCTTGGTTTTCTTCTTCTTTATCTTTTACTTCTAATTCCTTTAATTTATCTAATACATCTGACTCCAATGTTCCATCATTCACACCAGGGTGAATTCTTTTTAATGGTACACCTAAAACTATTGCTTCATAAATGTACTGCGAAACATTAAATTTAAACTCGGAATAAGGAATAATTAATAACTCTTCATTCTCATTGTTAAATTCATTTCCAAATTTAACAATTAGATTTATGCTAGTTTCAATTGGTTGATGAAATAATTCATTAGTAATGTCGCAAGCAACCTCTACCCAACCAGAAAAAACAAAATCTAATTCAAACATATTAGCTTTCTTTAATAAAGATAAACTAACGTTTATATTTGCATTGTTAAATTCGTCATAATCAAAAAAATCAAAGAACTCTTTGGTTATTATATAATCAAACTGATGAATTCCTTCTTTTAAACCTATAAAAGAAATATCAAACTCTTTTAAATCTTTCATTTAGAACTTCAATTTGAGCGTGCAAAGATATAAAATTATATATATAAATTGTAAAATAAAATTCGAAATTTTATAGTTTTTATTTTCTTCGCTCTGTTTTTAAAGTGTTTTCAGTCAAACTTTTATATTCACTTCTTGTTCTAAAAACTTTTATTGCAGTAAAAACAGCCTCTTTAAAAGAATTAATATTCGCTATTCCCTTACCTGCCAATTCATAAGCAGTACCATGATCTGGTGAGGTTCTTACTTTATTTAAACCTGCTGTAAAATTAACTCCTTCACCAAATGATAATGTTTTAAAAGGTGCTAACCCTTGGTCATGATACATCGCTAAAATTGCATCAAAATTTTTGTAATTTTCTGAACCAAAGAAACTATCTGCGGCATATGGACCATAAACTAACTTACCATCTTCTTGAATTTCAGCAATTGTTGGTCTAATAACTTCATCATCTTCATTACCAATTACACCATGATCCCCGCAATGTGGATTCAACCCTAAAATTGCAATCTTTGGTTTTGAAATGGCAAAATCCTGTACTAATGTTCTATATAAAATATCAACTTTCTTCTTAATAAGTTCAGGAGTTATTGTTTCTGAAATTTTTGAAACAGGAATATGACCTGTGATTAAACCAATTCTTAATTTGTCGGTCATTAGAATCATTAAACTTTCTCCTTCAAGTTTTGACTCTAAATATTCTGTATGGCCAGGAAATTTAAATTCTTCCGATTGTATGTTGTCTTTATTTATTGGAGCAGTTACCAACACATCAATTTCGCCACTTGCTAATGCATTTGTTGCTGCTTCTAATGATTTAAAAGCAAATTCTCCAGACATTTTTGTAGGCTCACCTAATTTTAAGTCAATATCATCTTTCCAAAGGCTTAGAATATTAATTTTTCCATGAATAGTCTGATCAATATGTTTTATTCCATTAAAAGGCACATTATTATCTATCCTTTTTTTATAGGCCGTTATTAACCTTGTACTTCCAAAAATTATTGGCGTACAGAAGTCTAACATGCGTTTGTCAGAAAAGGTTTTCAAGATAATTTCTATTCCAATTCCATTAAAATCCCCAATAGAAATTCCTAATTTTATTTTTTCAAATTTGTCCATAAATAAGGTAATAATGCTTAATTTTGAGACTGCAAAAGTAATCAAATAAATTAACAAAATTATGTTTACAGGTATAATAGAAAGCTTAGGTATTGTTAAAAATATTGAACAAGAAGGTGAAAATATTCATATTACAATTAACAGCAATTTTACTTCAGAATTAAAAATAGATCAAAGCGTTGCTCACAATGGAGTTTGCTTAACCACCGTTGCCATAAATGGAAATGAATATGTAGTTACAGCAATTAAAGAAACTTTAGATAAATCTAATTTAAAGTTCCTTAAAATAGGTGACAAAGTAAATTTAGAACGCGCTATGATTTTAGGTGCGAGATTAGATGGTCATATTGTTCAAGGGCATGTAGATCAAACAGCTATTTGCACAAATGTTTTAGAAGAAGATGGAAGTTGGGTTTATAGTTTTGAATATGACAGCTCCTTAAATAATGTTACCATTGAGAAAGGTTCAATAACAGTTAACGGAACTAGCTTAACAGTTGTAAATTCTAAAAAAGATAATTTTTCTGTTGCTATCATCCCTTATACACAAGAGTACACAAATTTTCACACCTTTAAAAAAGGAACTGTGGTAAATTTAGAATTTGACGTTATTGGTAAATATGTAGCAAGATTACTAGAGAAGTAATTATTTTTTACTTTTAAGTTTATAAACTCCAAATGCTAACCCGGAAAAAAGCAATAATGATATACCCCCATCTATAGGCAAGCCAACAGGTGGAGCACTACTTTGTCCTGGCCTGTTTGGCAATGGCGGGGTTTTATTTGCAAATATTATTGAGCTTGTTAATATAAAAAACGAACACAATATATACCTGAGATTCTTTTTCTTCATTCGGGGGCTATAGGGTTTTGCTGAATGTAAAAATCAATATTTAATATTTACAAATATATAATTTTATTTTTAACAAATAGATATCTTTTTCAATTTAAATTAATCTATTTTTTTTATTACACCCTAATTATCAACTACATACATTTAAATTAAGCTAATATTTATATTAAAAACTTTATAAAAATCATAAAAAAAGACTTTACAATTAAGTAAAGTCTTTTTAAATATGTGGTCCCACTTGGGCTCGAACCAAGGACCCTCTGATTATGAGTCAGATGCTCTAACCAGCTGAGCTATGGGACCGAAAACTGGGTGCAAAATTACTACTTTTTATTTTATGCACAACTCTTTTTTAAACTTTTTGAAAAATAAAATAAATAAAAGACAATTACCTTTTATTAATCTTTTGATAACCAAATATTCAATAAAAATAAGCTACTTAAAATTATAGCTATAAGCTATTGTAATTTTTCTTTAACCAAACTTTTTGAAACTCTCTTTTTAATATTAGAAATGAAATTTGCTCAATAGCAATGGTTAGTTTATCATCTTTTATAAGTGCAAGATCTTTTTCCGGGATATCTATTCTATATAATAAATTTAAATAATCATCGTACTTGTTACTTATCAAATCTAAAACTACAGCGTCTAATTCGTTTTTTAAACTATTTGGAGATATCGTATTTATAAAATGTTCATTAATATTAGCCAATTGAAAATCTTTATTTAGTTGCTCCACTATTTTTTCAAGCAATTGCTCTGCTTCAATGGTTTTAAATAATTCTAAAGAGTTTTGCGGCTTCAGCATTATATAGTACGTTTCATTAAACTCAAACCAAAGTTTTTAAGGATTGCTTTTTTATCTTCAGATAGGTCCATTTCATTGAGAATTTCAAAAGCTTTTTTTGTATAAACAGCGATCTCATTTATAGTAATTTCAACTATTTTATTTTTTTTGAAAAGCTCAGTTACTTCTTCAACTTTAGTAGTTGTAGTCTTATTAGAATTGTACAACCCTAAAAGCTTTTCCTTATCTTTTAAATTACAAACCTGAAGGCATTTTAAATACAGAAAAGTTTTTTTGTTCTCAATTATGTCACCTCCTATTTGTTTCCCAAAAGTTTCAGAATTTCCAAAAGTGTCTAAATAATCATCCTGTAATTGAAACGCGATACCGAGATTTAAACCAAAATTATAAATATTCTCAGTATCTTTTTCAGTTGCATTTGCAATTATTGCTCCCATTTTCATAGCGGCAGCAACTAAAACCGACGTTTTATAAGTAATCATTTTAATATATTCATCTATAGAAACATCATTTCTGGTTTCAAAATCAATATCTAATTGTTGCCCTTCACAAACTTCCAACCCTGTTTTATTAAATAGTTGCACTAACTTTTTAAAAATGATAGGTTCGTAACTTTCAAAACATTGAAGTGCTAAAATCATCATGGCATCTCCAGACAAAATTCCGGTATTTAAATCCCACTTGTGATGAACAGTTTCTTTTCCTCTTCTAATGGGGGCACTGTCCATAATATCATCATGTATTAAAGTAAAATTATGAAAAACTTCAATTGCCAAAGCTGCATCATAGGCTTCTTTTGCGTTTCCTTTAAACAAATCACAAGTCATTATAGTTAAAATTGGCCGTAATCTTTTGCCTCCTATTTGCAATATATAATGCATTGGCTCATACAAGTTAACTGGTTCTTTTACAGCAATTTTAGAGTTTAAATAAGTAAGAAAATCTTCTTTATAAGTATCAACAATATTCATTTACACTTTATTTTTTGTAAAAATACATCTTTCGTAGTAACTATTAATAATAGATTATTCTTTTTAAATGTTATTAAATTGTTAAAACTGTGGAAACTTTTTTTGTTTCTTAAGTTTCCTTTAGTACATTTGCACCTGCTAATTATAGCATTAGTTTAAATTTATGAAGGAAGACATTTTAAAAAAATCTGGAGAAATATTTTTAAAATACGGAGTTAAAAGTATTACAATGGATGATATTGCAAATTCACTTGCCATATCAAAAAAAACAATTTATAAATATTTTAAAAATAAGGAAGAATTAATAGATGAAACTGCATCTTTTATGCATGAAGAGATGCACAACCATGTTTTAGGCGTTTGTAACCTAGGGTATAATGCAATTGAAGAGAACTTTAAAATAAAAGAAATTTTTAAAGATATGTTTCAAAACCTAAATGATTCCCCTGTATTTCAACTTCAAAAATACTATCCAAAAACATACAAAAAAATTATGTCTAACGAATTTTCAATGTTTAAAGAATGTATTTCAAGAAATTTGGAAAAAGGAGTTAGTGAAGGGTTATATAGAAAAAATATTGACATTGAATTATCAACAAAATTTTACTTTTCATTAGTAATGAGTGTACACGATTCAAGTATGTACACCTATAATAAAAACACAATTAATAAATTAGAGCAAAGCGTTCTTGAATATCACACAAGAGCCATAGCTACTTTAAAGGGATTTAAAATTTTAGAAGAACAACTAGCACAAAATTTAATTAAATAATGAAAAGAACAATACTAATAGCTATTGCACTACTTTTTAGCTTTCATATAAATGCTCAGGAAAACAGATCACTTTCACTAAAGGAAGCGATCGATTTTGCATTGGAAAATAGTTATGCCGCAATAAATGCATCAAGAGATGTAGATGCTGCAAAAAAGAAAAAATGGGAAACCACAACAATAGGATTGCCGCAAATAAGTGCAAAAATTGATTATCAAAACTGGATAAAACAACAAGTATCTCTAATTCCTGCTGAATTTTTTGGCGGAATTGAAGGTGAATTTGCCGAAGTTGCTTTTGGTACAAAACACAACATGAACGCTACCGCAACTTTAGATCAATTAATTTTTGATGGATCTTATTTAGTTGGCTTACAGTCTGCTAAAACCTATTTACAAATATCAGAAAATGCAAAGGAAAAAACAGATCTTGGTATTAGAGAAGCTGTAATTAATGCTTATGGAAATGTTTTACTTACTGAAGAAAGTATATTAATTCTAGAAAAAAATATTTCATCTTTAGAAAAAAATTTAAAAGAAACTAATGAGATCTATTTAAATGGATTAACTGAAGAAGAAAATGTAGAACAATTAAAAATTACACTTTCATCCATAAAAAGTCAACTTTCTAAAACTAAAAAATTAAAAAGCATTGGATATAAAATGTTAAATATAACTTTAGGAATAGATATAAATACATCGGTTTTATTAACTGATACTTTAGACAGTCTTTCTAAAGAAAATATGGATTTAGGATTGCTTAATTCCGATTTAAATATCGAAAACCATATCGATTTTAAAATTGCTAAAAACACTGAAAAATCTAATGAATTACTTGTAAAATTAGAACAAAGTAAAGCTTTGCCTACTTTAAGCAGTTTTATAAATTTTGGTTATGCCGGTTTTGGACAAGATTTTGATTTTCTTAAAAAAGAACAAAAATGGTTCGATTCGTCTTTATTAGGTGTTTCATTAAACGTTCCAATTTTTAGCAGCTTAGCAAGAAGTTCAAGAACACAACAAGCAAAAATTGAACTTGAAAAGGCAAGAACTCAACTTACTGAAACTGAACAAAAATTACTGCTTCAGGTAGAGTCTTCAAAAACCGATTATAATTACAGTTTAGAAGAATTAGAAACATCAAAACAAAATTTAGCACTTGCAGAACGCATTGAAAAAAAGCAACAAATTAAATTTTTTGAAGGTATTTCAACAAGTTTTGAATTAACAGAAGCTCAAAGACAACTGTATACAATGCAACAAAATTATTTACAAGCAATGCTAAACATAATTGCTACAAAAGCTGCATTAGATAATGCATTAAACATATCAATCAACTAGAAAAACTTAAAAAATGAAAAAAATAATATTACTTTTTATAACTGCTACAATTACAATTTCTTGTGGTGAAGAAGTTAAAACATCCTCTCTATCAGATTTAAATACTGAAAAATTAGAATTAGTAAACAAAATAGATAGTTTAAATAAAGTATTAAAAACTGTTGAAGATCAAATCTCAAAATTAGATACAAATAAAAAACTTCAAACAGTAACTGCTAAACCTGTTAAAACAGCAACCTTTAAACATTTTATAGAAATTCAAGGAGTTGTACAAGCTGATAAAAATATTGAAATAAAACCTGAATTAGGAGGTACTGTAAAAGCAATCTATGTAAAAGAAGGTCAAAGAGTTTCTGCCGGACAAACCATTATTCAATTAGATGATGTTGCCATAAGAAACAGCATTCAAGAGCTAAATACTCAATTAAATTTAGCAAAAACTACTTTTGAAAGACAGGAACGCCTTTGGAATCAAAAAATTGGTTCAGAAATGCAATACCTGCAAGCTAAAGCTCAAATGGAAAGTTTAGAAAACAACTTAGCTTCCTTAAAAACTCAAGCTCGAAAAATGAAAGTAATTGCTCCATTTAGTGGAATAATTGATGAAATTTATCCTAAAAATGGAGAATTAACAAGTCCTCAAATGCCTGTAGTTCGTTTATTAAATTTAGATAAAGTGTATGTTGAAGCTGATGTTACCGAAACTTATTTGCCTGTTATAAAAATTGGAACAAAAACAATTGTTAATTTCTTATCAATTAATAAAGAAGTAACATCTGAAATTTCTCAAATAGGAAATTTCATAAATCCTGATAACAGAAGTTTTAAAACCAGAATTAATATTAATAATAAAGATAACAGTATTAAGCCAAATTTATTAGCTGACATAAAAATTCAGGATTTTGAAGAAGATGGGATTATCATTCCTTCTAATTTAGTACAAAAAGATCAAAATGGTAATGATTATGTATTTGTAATACATACAGAAAACGGCGAAAATAAAGTTGTTAAAAACATAGTTACTATTAAAAACGAATACAATCATAACGTTTTAATAAGTGAAGGGTTAATCGATAACGACACTTTAATTTATGAAGGAGCGAGACTTGTTAAAGCCAATGATATTGTTGAAATAAACAATAAATAGAGCTATTCCCTAACCTAGAATAATATTAATATGAATAAAATATTAAAAGAATTTAAACTCTCAACTTGGTCAATTAGTAATAAAATGACCGTGTTTGTGCTAATTGCTATGATTTTTATAGCTGGTATATTTTCTTACCAAAGTATGCCAAGAGAAGCTTTCCCAGAAATTGTTGTACCTCAAATATATGTTTCAACACCTTATCCCGGAAACTCAGCATTAGATATAGAAAAACTAATTACTCGTCCATTAGAAAAAGAGATAAATGGAATTTCAGGAGTAAATGAAATTATTTCAACATCAATTGAAGGTTTTTCATCTATTCAAGTTGAATTTGATTTTAGCGTAACACCAACAGAAGCTTTACGTAAAGTTAAAGATAAAGTTGATGCCGCTACTTCAGGTAAAGATTTTCCAAATGATTTACCGGCAGATCCTACAGTACAGGAAATGAATTTTGCTGAATTAATTCCAATTATGAATATTAATTTATCCGGTGATTTTTCAATGGATAAATTAAAAGAATTTGGAGAATATTTAGAAGATGAAATTGAAAAAGTTCCTGAAATTTCTAAAGTTGACATAAGAGGAATCCAGGATAAAGAAATGGAAATTAGTGTTGATTTGTACAAGATGGAAATTTCTCAAATTAGCTTTAATGATATAGCTGGTGCAATTCAAAATGAAAATATGACCGTTTCTGGTGGTGATTTATTAGAAAATGGTATTAGAAGAAATGTTAGAATTATTGGAGAATTTAAATCAGCAAAAGAGATTGAAAACATTATTGTAAAACAAGAAAATAACAATATTGTTTATTTGCGTGATATTGCCAAGGTTAGTTTTAAAGAGCAAGAAAAACAGAGCTATGCTCGTGAGTTTTTACAACCCGTTGTAATGTTAGATGTTACAAAACGAGGTGGAGAAAACTTAATTGCTGCTTCTACACAAATTGATAAAATTATTGCTGAAGCTAAGGAGAATTATTTTCCTTCAAATTTATATATCTCCAAAACAAATGACCAAACAAACGACACCAAAACAATGGTTGCCGATTTGGAAAACAGCATTATTTTAGGTGTTATTTTAGTGGTAGTTGTCTTACTCTTTTTCTTAGGAATTAGAAATGCCTTATTTGTTGGTATTGCCATTCCATTATCAATGTTTATTTCATTTATTATTTTAAATGCGTTAGGAGTTACTTTAAATACAATGGTACTTTTTTCATTAGTAATTGCATTAGGAATGTTAGTAGATAATGGAATTGTTGTTGTTGAAAACGTTTACCGCCTGCTTGATGAAGGGCACTCTGGCTTTGACGCTGCAAAATATGGAGTTGGTGAAGTTGCAATGCCAATTATTGCTTCAACAGCAACTACATTAGCTGCCTTTTTACCAATAGCTTTTTGGCCTGGTATGATGGGTGAATTTATGCGTTATTTACCAATTACATTAATTATAGTTTTAACATCTTCTTTGTTTGTTGCTTTGGTAATTAACCCAATGTTAACATCCGTATACATGAAAATTAAAGAAGATGAAGTTAATTTTAAACGAATTCTTATTTTTAGCTCTGCCCTTTTTATAATAGGCGTTTTATGTATAATTGGTGGTTTATCAACAGGTGCAAAAGGATTAAATGCATTAGGTCTTATACTTGTATTAGCTGGGTTATTGCGTGTTATTAACACAAAATTATTAACCCCGGCAACAGCTTGGTTTCAAGATAAATTTTTACCAAAATTAGAGAACTTCTATGAAAAAACTTTACAAAGTGTTTTAAAAGGAAAAAGACCGGGATGGTATCTTTTTGGAACTTTTGGATTGTTATTTTTATCTTTTGTTTTATTTGCAATGTTTCCGCCAAAAGTACTTTTCTTTCCTGAAACGCCTCCAAAACAAGTATATGTATATTTAGAATACCCAATTGGAACAGACATTGAAGAAACTAACAACCTTTCTATTTTAGTTGAAACCAAAATTCAAGATTATTTAAAAAAATATGAAGTAAATGGCGAAAATAAATTAGTTACTTCTATTATTGGTCAAGTTGGTGAAGGAACCAGTGATCCAAACCAAGGACAACAAGGTGGAACTACCCCAAACAAGGCACGTATAACTGTAGATTTTGTAAAATTTATGGATCGAGGTGGGATTGAAACAGACGATGTTTTAATTGAAATTAGAGAATTATTACAAGATTTACCTGGTGTAAATATTACTGTTGACAGACCTTCAGATGGACCTCCAACCGGAGCACCAATTAATATTGAAGTTTCTGGTGATGATTATGAAGAGCTTCTAAAAACTGCAGATGACATTAGACAATTTATTAATAAATCAAGTATTTTAGGAATTGAAGATTTAAAACTAGATGTTGAACAAGGAAAACCTGAACTTCCTATTATAATTGACAGACAAAAAGCGAGGCGTTTAAATATTTCAACCGGACAAATTGGTGATGCTTTAAGAACTTCATTATTTGGAAAAGAGGTTTCAACATTTAAAGATGGTGAAGACGATTATCCAATAAATATCCGTTTAATGGATAAATACCGCTACAATAAAGAAGCGTTAATAAATCAAAAAATTACGTTTAGAAATCCAAGTAGTGGACAAATTGTACAAGTTCCAATTTCGGCAGTAGCGCACTCTGAAACATCATCAACTTTTAGTGCTGTTAAAAGGAAAGATTTAAACCGAGTTATTACTGTATTTTCTAATGTACTCGAAAATTATAACGCAACTGACATTAATGATGAAATTAAAAAAGAATTAGAACTTTTTAATTTACCTAAAAACATCTCAGTTTCATTTACTGGTGAGCAAGAAAAGCAAGCTGAAGAAATGGCTTTTTTAAGTAAAGCATTACTAATTGCCGTATTTTTAATTTTCTTAATTCTGGTAGGTCAATTTAATTCTACCTCTACTCCTGTTATTATATCAGTCTCTGTATTATTAAGTTTAATTGGAGTGCTATTTGGGTTAATAATTTTTAGAATGGAATTTATTATTATGATGACCATGATTGGAATTATTTCCTTGGCAGGAATTGTTGTAAATAATGCCATTGTACTTATTGATTACACCAATTTAATAATGCAAAGAAAAAGATTAGAGCAACGTTTAGAGCCTGGAACGTTAAGTAGAGAATTAATTTATGAAAGTATTGTTGAAGGTGGAAAAACGAGATTAAGACCTGTTTTATTAACTGCAATTACAACTATTTTAGGTTTATTACCACTTGCTGTTGGTATTAACATAAACTTTATGACCTTGTTTACAGAATTTGATCCACAGTTTTATATTGGAGGTGAAAATGTTGTGTTTTGGGGACCAATGTCCTGGACCATTATTTTTGGTTTAACCTTTGCTACATTCTTAACTTTAATTATAGTTCCTGTAATGTACTCTTTAATAAATAACTTAAAAGTGAGGTTAAAAAGAAACCAATAAATTGAAATTATATTAAAAGCGACTCTTTGAAGTCGCTTTTTTTCTTTTTATTTGTGCGTAATGAGAACTAAAAAATCATATACCGTAGATGAAGCTACAAAACTTTTAGAAAACTATTGTGCTTATCAAGAGCGTTGTCATAAAGAAGTTGAACAAAAAATTTATGATATAAATATGATTCCTGAAGCAAAAGAGAAAATAATTCTTCATTTATTGCAACATAATTTTTTAAATGAAGAGCGTTTTGCCAAAGCCTTTGTTAGAGGGAAATTTTCAATTAAAAAATGGGGTAAAATTAGAATCGTCAACGAATTAAAATTTAGAAATATTTCAGCTTATAATATCAAATCCTCATTAAAAGAAATTAATAACGAAGATTACTTAGAGGCACTTCAAAAAATTGCCGAAAAAAAATTGCCCTTAATAAAAGAATCAAACTTGTTCAAAAAAAGAAATAAACTTGCTACGTTTCTAATTTCAAAAGGTTTCGAGTCTGATTTAGTTTTTAAAACAGTAAAAGCTCTTATTTAGTCTTCTTATTTTACTGATTTCTATCATCTATTCTACATTTAGAATATTGTAAATTTGAGTAATTATAATTCTGTCAAATTAACAATTATGAAAAATTTATTATTCGTTTTTACATTTTTGCTTTTTGGTTCTTTCGCTTATTCTCAAGAAAACAATTTGCCAAAAGTCGAAGAAAAAGGTGATTTACAAGAAGTTACTTTATATTACGAAAATGGCAACATAATGCAACATGGTTTTTATACAAAGGATGGAAAATTACATGCTTCTTGGGAAAGTTATAATTTAGATGGTACAAAAAAATGCTATGCAACTTATAATTACGGAGTTAAAGTTGGTGTTTGGACTTATTGGAGCAAAAATAAAATTAC
Organism: Lutibacter flavus; assembly: GCF_900188355.1. Taxonomy (GTDB): domain Bacteria; phylum Bacteroidota; class Bacteroidia; order Flavobacteriales; family Flavobacteriaceae; genus Lutibacter; species Lutibacter flavus. The sequence goes on along the minus strand of NZ_FZNX01000005.1, from coordinate 68,886 downwards.
TAAAATTGAGTATGACAATAATAAAATTATAAATATTACTGAATTAGACATTCAAAATTCACCTAAAAATAATTTATAAATTACTTTTTATAGCGTTTTAAAAATATTGAATCGTGCTTTTTATTTATTTTAATAATATCTTGAACGTTATCATTTGGAGTTGTTAAAGAAAGTACATAATGCTCTATTTTCCATGAATCATCTATTTTCTTTAAAACACCAGAACCTCTACAAACACCCATCCAAGTATCAAGTAATTCATCAAACCAGGCAATTTTCCCATTGGTATCTATATAAATATTACGATCAACTGGCGTAAAATCCCAAGCTTTACCTTTATCAAAATACGGCTTACTAAAATCTTTAAATTCAGGAGTTTTCCAATTTTCAGAAGCATCCGTTCCTATAAAAATTCCATTAGAAGTCATGGCGCTAAAATAGGCTTCAAAATTTGCTTCTGCAGCGTTTTTATGCCAAGTGTCCAGCTCCATTTTAATAGCTTCTTTTTCTAAATCTATATTTACATTTTCAGTGATTTTCTGTTCATTTTTACAACAGGAAACAGTAATTATTGCAATTAGAAATACAGCTATTTTTTTCATAAATTATTGTTTTTTTGCATTTGAGATAAGCCTTTCTCTTTTCAATCTATTTTTTATTTCATTCCGTTCCTTTAATTCAATTGGCATTTCAGTATCAACATCTAACGCTTTTTGAAGTTCCTCTGCCTTATAAATTGTATTAATTTTTGAATTAACTGCTGAATATAAATCTATTATTTTTTTAACCTCTTCTTTAACTTCATCTTCTGTAATAGAAGGGATATTCGCCATATCGGCAAGTCTTAAGGTTTCGTTATGCAACACATTAAATCTTGCAATCACATTTATTTTATCCAATTTATCAATCCTAATGGTATCTATCATATTTTTTACTAAATCTGAAAGTTCTTTCGAATTGTTAAGAGCTTCCAATTTAGAAACATTATAATACTTTATCATAAACTCATCCACATTATTGTACTCTTTCCAATCCCTTAAATTACGTCTTGCATTTGGAATTAAAGTTTCACCAATACTATTAACAATTCTATCCTCGTTAACTTTTAGACTATCAACAACTTCAGTTACTTCTTCCATATTTTTATTTCTATTACACGAAATAGTTAGAAATAATATTACCAATAAAAAACTATATAAATACTTCATTTTAAAACTTATTGCAGTCAAAAATACTAATAAAATAACTGTTTTAAATAAAAAATATGATTTTCATAAAAAACAAATACTATAAATTTGATTATTTTATTTCTGTATATTTGATAACGATAAAATTGATAAATTATTAAATGAACACATGTATTTTAATTATTGGGGCTTGCGGGCAAATTGGAACTGAGTTAACACTTAAATTGCGTGAGATTAACGGTGATAATGCAGTTATAGCTTCAGATATTAGAGAAGGAAGTAAAGAATTAATGAAATCTGGACCCTTTGAATTTATCAATGCCATGGAATATGACTCAATACTAAATGTAATTGAGAAATATAAAGTAACAGATGTTTATCTAATGGCGGCTATGTTATCTGCAACTGGAGAAAAATTCCCTGCAAAGGCATGGGAATTAAACATGAATTCTTTGTTTAATGTACTCAATTTAGCAAAAGAAGGGAAATTCAAAAAATTATTTTGGCCAAGTTCAATAGCAGTTTTTGGCCCAACTACACCAAAAGAATATACACCTCAAGAAACCGTAATGGAACCTTCAACGGTTTACGGAATAAGCAAACAAGCTGGTGAACGTTGGTGTGAATATTATTTTAATAAATTTGGTGTTGACGTTAGAAGTATTCGTTATCCAGGCATAATTAGCTGGAAAACTAATCCAGGTGGAGGAACTACAGATTATGCTGTTGAAATATATCACAATGCATTACTTATTGGTAAGTACAATTCTTTTTTAAATAAGGGAACAAAATTACCAATGATGTATATGGACGATGCTATTGAGGCAACAATTAAAATTATGGATGCCAATCCAGAAGATGTAAAAATAAGATCTTCGTATAATTTAGCTGCAATGAGTTTTACTCCAGAAGAGATTGCCGAAGAAATAAAAAAAATTGTACCTGAATTTAGAATTTCATATAACTCAGACTTTAGACAAAATATAGCGGATAGCTGGCCACGAAGTATTGATGACTCCAAAGCTAGAGAAGATTGGGGATGGAAACATAAAATTGATATAAAGAAAATGTCAGAAATTATGCTGAATAGCCTTCATACAAAGTATGAAGAAATATAAAAATTTTAAAATAATAAATTACAAGCCTTGAATTAATAATTCGAGGCTTTTTTATGAAAAACAACCTTAGTAGAAATCATTAAATAAAAATCTAAATTATTGAAAACATATAGGTTACTCTAGTTACTCAAACGATTTAGTAGTTTAATATAGTTTATGACATCTGTCATATTCCGTGGATTTACTATGCTCTAATTTTGTTGTCTAAATTAGGAACTGCTTATCTTTTCAACTCCTTTTTTTAGAATAACTAATTTAAAAACAACTAAAAATATTTAAATAATGAATATTTCTCATATAGAACATATCGGAATTGCAGTAGACAACTTAGAAGAATCAATAAAATACTACGAAGAAGTATTGGGGCTCAAATGCTACAGTATTGAAGAGGTTGTTGATCAAAAAGTGAAAACAGCCTTTTTTTTGGTAGGTGATACAAAAATTGAATTGTTAGAAAGTACTTCTCCTGATGGGCCAATTGGTAAATTTATTGAAAAGAAAGGGCAAGGAATTCACCACATAGCTTTTGCTGTGCCAAATGCTTCTAAAGCTTTAAAAACAGCTGAGGAGCGTGGTGTTAAATTGGTTGATAAGGTTTCTAGAAAAGGAGCTGAAGGGTTAAATATAGGATTTCTTCACCCTAAATCAACAAATGGCGTACTTACAGAACTTTGTTCAAAATAAAAAAGTTAAGAAAAAATAGAAAATGGCAAATCAAGACAAAATTAATGAGCTCATTGAGAAAAGAGCTCAAGCAAAATTAGGTGGTGGTGAAAAACGTATTGAATCACAACATGCTAAAGGTAAATTAACAGCTCGTGAACGTATTGATATTCTTTTAGATGATGAAAGTTTTGAAGAATTTGATATGTTTGTAACTCACAGAACAAGATCTTTTGGTTTAGACAAACAAATTTATCTTTCTGATGGTGTTGTTACCGGTCACGGAACAATTGATGGAAGAGTTGTGTATGTATTTGCACAAGATTTTACTGTATTTGGAGGGTCATTATCTGAAACATATGCATTAAAAATATGTAAGGTAATGGATATGGCAATGAAAATTGGTGTTCCCGTTATTGGTCTTAATGATAGTGGTGGTGCTCGTATTCAAGAAGGAGTAAGATCCTTAGCTGGTTATGCAGAGATTTTCCAAAGAAATATTATGGCTTCAGGAGTAATACCTCAAATATCTTCAATTTTAGGCCCTTGTGCCGGTGGAGCTGTTTATTCTCCTGCTTTAACAGATTTTACAATTATGACAGATCAAACAAGTTATATGTTTGTAACTGGACCTAAGGTAGTACAAACTGTAACTGGTGAGGTTGTAACTACTGAACAATTGGGAGGTGCTAAAATTCATTCAACAAAATCTGGTGTATCACATTTCTTGGCTGAAAATGATGAAGAAAACCTTTTACTAGTTCGTAAATTATTAAGTTATCTTCCTTCTAACAATTTAGAAGAAGCTCCAATAATTACGTGTAATGATCCTATTGATAGATTAGACGATATTTTAAATGAAATAATACCGGAAAATGCAAATCAACCTTACGATATTGTTGATGTAATTTCAATTATTGCAGATAGAGGAGAATTTACAGAAGTACATAGAAACTATGCCCGAAATATAGTTGTTGGTTTTGCAAGGTTTAATGGTCACCCTGTTGGAATAGTTGCAAATCAACCAAAATATTATGCAGGAGTTTTAGATATTGAAGCATCAAGAAAAGCAGCCAGATTTGTTCGTTTTTGTGATGCATTTAATATTCCAATTGTAACGTTGGTAGATGTACCTGGTTTCTTACCTGGAACTGGTCAAGAATATGGCGGAATTATACTTCATGGTGCAAAATTATTATTTGCTTATGGTGAAGCTACTGTACCAAAAGTAACCATTACACTTCGTAAATCATATGGTGGTGCACACGATGTAATGAGTTGTAAACAATTACGTGGTGATGTTAACTACGCTTGGCCAACAGCGGAAATTGCTGTTATGGGTGCTAAAGGAGCTGTTGAAGTTTTAGAAGGTTCTAATATTAGAAAAATTGAAGATGCCGAAGAAAAACAAGAATACATCGATAAAAAAGAAGAAGAATACACTAAGAAATTTGCAAACCCATATGAGGCTGCAAAATACGGATTTATTGATGATGTAATTGAACCAAGAAACACTCGTTTTAGAATTATTAGAGCTTTACAATTACTTCAAAATAAAAAAGAAGTAAATCCTCCAAAGAAACATTCAAATATTCCATTATAATGATACATATTCCACTAGTTGTCGATCAAATTAGCGAAGGATACGTTATCTTGATTACCGGATTAATAATTGTTTTTAGTGCATTACTTACACTTTCGTTATTTTTTAAATATGGATTACCTCTTATGCTTTATGTATATAAGATAATTACCAAAAGAAAAGATAAAAAGATGTCGGAGATTAAAGTTGAATCTGATAAAAATTTTACAGGTGAAATTGCTGCAGCAATTGGCGCTGCGGTTCATATGTATTTAGATCAACAACACGATCACGAAAGTGCAATTTTAACAATAAAACAAGTAAAAAAACCATATTCACCTTGGAGTTCTAAAATCTACGGAACACAAAATAGATTATAAAAGATGAAAAGTTATAAATTCAAAGTAAACGAAAACGGTTATACAGTTAATATAAAATCACACGAAGATAATATTATTAATCTGGAAGTTAATGGAACTTCTTATGCTGTTGTAATGAAAGAGGAAATCAAAAAAACGAAAACTCCTACATTAGTTCGTGCCGCTTCTAAAAGACCTTCAGAACCTTTAAAAGTAAATCCAACTTCATCAAAAACAACAATTGTTGCTCCTATTCCTGGAGTTGTATTATCTATTGATGTAGCGGTAGGTGATTCTTTAAAAGTTGGTGACAGGATGTTAGTTTTAGAAGCTATGAAAATGGAAAACAACATTGTTTGTGAAAAAGCTGGTACAATTACAGCAATAAAAGTTAGTGTTGGCCAACAAGTTTTACAAAACGAAGTAATGATAGAATTAGGATAAACGTTTTCATTTTTTAATTGAAAGTAAAAAAGCCACTTTCATTTTGAAAACACAAAAAAAAGAAAAAAATGAAAAAAATATTATTAATATTTAGTGTTCTATCGTTGCTAATTTTTATTAGACCTGCACTTGGAATTAACTCAAATGCAAGCACTAATAATTTAAATTCATCGGTTTCAATTGAACAACATGATGAAGCAAATGCAGAAGATGATGAATCTTACGTTGGTGCTTTTGAAGGTATCAAACAATTTTATAATTATACTGGTTTTGCCAATGCCTCATCAGGTAATTTAATTATGATTTTAATTGGGATTATATTTATCTACTTAGGTATTAAATTTGATTATGAACCTTTACTATTAATACCAATTGGAGCAGGTGTAATTATTGGAAATATTCCATTTGTTGCAGGAAATCAAACAGGTATTTACGAAACAGGTTCTGTTTTAAATTACTTATACTTTGGGGTGGTAAAAGGTATTTACCCACCTTTAATTTTCTTAGGAATTGGAGCAATGACAGATTTCTCATCTTTAATTGCGAACCCTAAATTAATGCTTTTAGGAGCTGCAGCTCAAATTGGAGTATTTGCAACCTTCTTAGGAGCTCTTTATTTAGGATTTAACCTTCCGGAAGCAGGTGCAATAGGAATAATTGGTGGTGCCGATGGCCCTACAGCAATTTTTCTTTCATCTAAATTAGCAAACGGAGTTAATATATTAGCAGATGGAACAACAGTTAAAAACTTAATTGGTCCTATTGCTATAGCGGCATATTCCTATATGGCATTGGTACCTGTTATTCAACCTCCACTAATGAGATTACTAATTTCTAAAGAGGATAGAAAAATTAAAATGAAACCACCAAGAGCTGTAACTCAAAAAGAAAAAATGATTTTCCCGATTGTAGCTTTAATTTTAACAACATTTATCTCTCCTAGTGCATTACCATTATTAGGTATGTTATTCTTTGGTAACTTATTAAAAGAATCTGGAAGAACGGAAAGATTAGCCGATACAGCACGTACAAAATTAATTGACATTGTAACCATTTTATTAGGGGTAACTGTTGGAGCTTCAACACAAGCTGATATTTTTATAACTAAAGATTCTATGTTAATCTTTGGATTAGGAGCAATATCATTTGTAATTGCAACTTGCGGTGGATTATTGTTTGCTAAACTTATGAACTTATTTTTAAAAGGAGATAATAAAATTAATCCACTAATTGGAGCTGCAGGTGTTTCTGCCGTTCCAGATAGCGCAAGAGTTGTTCATACCGAAGGTTTAAAATCAGACCCAAGTAACTATTTGTTAATGCACGCAATGGCACCAAATGTTTCTGGTGTTATTGGTTCTGCAATTGCTGCAGGTATTATATTAAGTTTTTTAGGATAATTAATTATTGTTGAATTTAACAACAATACTCAAATTTAAGTAAAATGAAAATACCAAATATTATGACAGCTGATGAAGCTGTTAAATTAATCGAGTCAGGAGATAGAGTATTAATTCAAGGAGGGTCTGCAACGCCTCAAACATTAATTAGAGCGATGGTAGCTCGCGCTCCAGAATTAAAAGGAGTTGAAATTTGCCATTTGCATACTGAAGGAGAATGTGGTTATACAGCTCCAGAATTAAGAGAAAGCTTTCATACAAGTGCTTTCTTTATTGGTGGAAATATTAGAAAAAACATAGGTGATACAGCAGATTATATTCCAATTTTCCTAAGTGATATTCCAAGTTTATTCCGTCAAGGATATATGGATTTAGATGTTGTATTGGTAAACGTTTCACCTCCAGACAAACACGGATTTTGTTCTTTAGGAGTCTCTGTTGATATTATAATTTCAGGAATTGAAAAAGGCAAAAAGGTAATTGCACAAATAAACCCAAAAATGCCACGTACTTTTGGTGACGCACTGGTTCATTTAAATCATTTTAGTGCTTGTGTTTTAGTTGATGAAGAAATTCATGAGATGAGTTTTGTGGCTCCTTCTGCAGCTGAAAAAGCAATTGGAAAAAATATTGCTGAAATTATTGATGATGGATCTACACTTCAGATGGGAATTGGAGGAATTCCAAATGCTGTACTAACATATTTACACAATCATAAAGATTTAGGTGTGCATACCGAAATGTTCTCTGAAGGAATTGTTGATTTAGTTGAGAAAGGAATTGTAAACGGATCTAAGAAAAAAGTTAATCCTTATAAAATTATCTCTGGTTTTGCAATGGGTACTCGTCGTTTATACGATTTTATGGATGACAATCCAGAAATTGAAATGTTAGACATTGCCTATGTAAATGACACGGCTGTAATTCGTCAAAATCCAAAAGTAACTGCAATTAATTCTGCTATTGAAATTGATTTTACTGGTCAAGTTTGTGCAGATTCAATTGGAACAAGAATGTTCTCGGGTGTTGGTGGCCAAATGGACTTTATGCGTGGAGCTGCTTTATCTAACGGAGGAAAACCAATTATTGCTGTAACTTCAACAACTTTAAAAGGAGTTTCTAAAATTGTTCCTGCATTAAAACCAGGAGCTGGAGTAGTTACAACTCGTGCACATGCAAGATTTGTTGCCACAGAATATGGAATAGCTGAATTATTTGGAAGAACTTTAAAACAACGCGCACAAGCCCTAAGAGATGTTGCACACCCTGATCATAGAGAAGAATTAGACAAAGCTATTTTCGAGCGTTTTGGAAGTAGTTTAATGGTTAAATAAATCTATTAAAATTAGAGTTCCTAATTTTTGTAATTTTAAGGACTCTAAATTTTAAATTCATAATAAATTTACAGATAATGAGCGATAAAAATAACCCACTTTTTTCTGAATTCCCTCCAGTTACTACTGAGCAGTGGATGGAAAGAGTGACCGCAGATTTAAAAGGAGCTGATTTTGATAAAAAACTAGTTTGGAAAAACTTAAGTGGTATCAATATTCAACCTTGTTACAATAATGAAAATAAGATTGAACAGCTTCAAAATACTGGAGAAAACTCTCAATCATTAGTTAACTATAGAAATATTAACGTTTATTGTGCTGATTCTGGAAACGAATTAGCAAAAAAAGCTGTTGAAGAAGGAATGAACGGAATCATTTTCTCATTAGAAGGAAATATTTCTGCTACTGCACTTTTAAACGGTATAGATTTAAACGAAATTACTGTTTCTTTTGAATTAACTTCAAACGCTGTTGCTTTTGTTACAGGTTTAGTTGCAATTGCAAAAGGAAAAGACTTAAAAGGATATATAAACACAGGTATTATTTCTAATTATGTAACAACTGGTTCTTTTGACGTTAGTCAGATTGAAGTTGCTGCAGAATTAGTAAAATTAACTGCTGATTTTCCAAACTTTAAAGCAATCACAGTTTCAGGAACTGAATATTTAGATTCTGGTGCAAACCAAGTTCAAGAAATTGCTTACACATTAAACTCTTTAGTTTTCTTAATTGAAAAACTTTCAGAAAAAGGTGTTGAAATTCAAACAATATTTAACAACTTAAACTTTAAACTAGCAATTGGTTTAGAATACTTTGTTGAAATTGGTAAATTTAGAGCATTCAACAGTTTATTAGCTGAAGTTGCCGCTAAATACGGAGTTACTGAATTAACAAATACTATCACTGCAAAAACTTCAATTTGGAGTAAATCAGTTACAGATGCTGAAACAAACTTATTACGTTGTACAACTGAAGCAATGTCTGCAATTTTAGGAAATGTAGACAGTATTTTAATTGATGCTTACGATAAAGAATTTAAAGACTCTTCAGATTTTTCAAGCAGAATTGCTGGTAATATAACTACAATTTTAAGAGAAGAATCTTACTTTGGTAAAGTTTCAAACCCAGTAGATGGATCTTATTATATAGAAGAAGTTTCTTCAAAAATAGCTGAAAAAGCATTGGAATTATTCCAAACTATTGAAGCTGATGGTGGTTTTTACACTGCTTTTGAAAACGAAACAATTCAACAACAAATTGCTGAAATTCGTCTAAAAAAATTAAAATTAATTAGCCAACGTAGAACTCCATTAGTAGGTATTAATAAATATCCTAACTTAATGGAAACGGTTTCTGTTGATATTCTTTCAGAAGGTGGAGCTGATAATTCAAAAGTGTTGACTCCGAGAAGAGCATCATTAGAAATTGAAGCTTTAAGAAGAAAAACTGAAGAATTAGTAGCTGATACCAATGTACGTCCAATTGTACAATTAGCTAGTTTTGGAAACTTAAATATGCGTAAAGCTAGAGCGGCTTTTGCTTACGACTTTATTGGTGTTAGCGGTTTTGACGTTCACCAAGAAGAAAGTTTTGACAGTGCTGAAGCAGCTGCTAATGAAAGTGCAAAATCAGACGCTCACGTTGTTGTTATCTGTAGTTCAGATCAAGATTATGATGAAAGCGCTGTTACATTTATAAAATCATTTAGAGCAATTACAACTGATAAAGTTTTATTATTAGCTGGTGCTCCTAAAAATATGGATGAATTAACTGAAGCTGGTTTAGATGGTGTTGTTAATATGAGATCCGATGTGCTTGTAACACTTTCTAAAATTCAGAATAAAGTTCAAAAAACATTAAAATCTTAAGAAGTATGAAACCAGATTTTTCAGATATAAAATTAAATTCAGCTGTGAAACAAACAGCTGCAACTTCAGAGAATCAAGACGTTTGGAATACTCCTGAAGGAATCCCAGTAAAAAAACAATTTGCAAAAGAAGATATTTCAGAAGCTGAGCATTTAGGTTATGCTGCTGGCCTACCTCCTTTTTTAAGAGGACCATATAGTGCCATGTACGCAATGCGTCCTTGGACGGTTCGTCAATATGCAGGTTTTTCAACTGCAGAAGAGTCGAATGCTTTTTACAGAAGAAACTTAGCTGCTGGTCAGAAAGGACTTTCAGTTGCTTTTGATTTAGCTACACACCGTGGATATGATTCAGATCACCCACGTGTAACTGGTGATGTTGGTAAAGCTGGTGTTGCCATAGATTCTATTTTAGATATGGAAATCTTGTTCGATCAAATTCCATTAGATAAAATGTCTGTTTCTATGACAATGAATGGTGCTGTACTACCAATTATGGCCTTTTATATTGCTGCTGCAAGAAAACAAGGTGTTTCTTTAGATAAACTTTCCGGAACAATTCAGAATGATATTTTAAAGGAATTTATGGTACGTAATACTTACATTTACCCTCCAGCACCTTCAATGAAAATTATTGGTGATATTTTTGATTACACCACTAAAAATATGCCTAAGTTCAACTCTATTTCTATTAGTGGTTACCATATGCAAGAAGCTGGTGCAACTGCTGATATTGAATTGGCTTACACATTAGCAGATGGTATGGAGTACATTAGAACTGGATTAAAATCTGGTTTAAAAATTGATGAATTTGCTCCTCGTTTATCATTTTTCTGGGCAGTAGGAATGAATCACTTTATGGAAATTGCAAAAATGCGTGCTGCACGTATGCTTTGGGCAAAAATCATAAAATCTTTCAATCCAACAAATCCAAAGTCAATGGCATTGCGTACGCATAGTCAAACTTCCGGATGGAGTTTAAGCGAACAAGATCCTTTCAACAACGTAGCTAGAACTTGTATTGAGGCTATGGCTGCTGGATTAGGGGGAACGCAATCTTTGCACACAAATGCATTGGATGAGGCTATTGCTTTACCAACAGATTTCTCTGCAAGAATTGCACGTAACACGCAAATCTTTATTCAAGATGAAACCCAAATGACTAAGGCGGTTGATCCGTGGGCTGGTTCTTATTATGTTGAGTATTTAACTCAAGAAATAGCAAAGAAAGCTTGGAAATTAATTGAAGAAGTTGAAGAATTAGGTGGAATGGCAAAAGCTATTGAAACTGGAGTTCCAAAACTACGTATTGAAGAAGCTTCGGCTCGTAAACAAGCACGTTTAGATTCTTGTCAAGATATTTTAGTTGGAGTAAATAAATTCCAAACAAAAGAAAAATCTAACATTGAAATTTTAGAGGTTGACAATACAGTTGTAAGAGATTCTCAAATTGAGCGTTTAAACAAAATGAAAGCTGAACGTAATTCAGAAGTTGTTGCCGCCAATTTAGCTGCATTAGAAAAATGTGCTGGTACTGGAGAAGGTAACTTATTAGAATTAGCTGTTGAAGCTGCTGAAAATTTTGCTACTTTAGGTGAAATTTCTGATGCTTTAGAAATTCATTTCGGAAGACATAAAGCTGAAACTAAATTAATAAGTGGTGTGTACGGTAAAGAAGTAAGTAACGATAGTACGTTTGCAAAAGCACAGCAATTAGCTGATAAATTTGCAGAAATTGAAGGTAGAAGACCAAGAGTTATGATTGCAAAAATGGGTCAAGATGGTCACGATAGAGGTGCAAAAGTTGTTGCGTCAAGTTTCGCTGATTTAGGTTTTGATGTGGATATGGGATCATTATTCCAAACTCCAGAAGAAGTTGCAAAACAAGCTATTGAAAACGATGTGCATTTTGTAGGTGCATCTAGTTTAGCTGCTGGTCACAAAACATTAATTCCTCAATTAATTGAAGAATTGGCACGTTTAGGAAGACCTGATATTATGGTATTTGCAGGTGGAGTTATTCCAGCGCAAGATTATGATTACTTATTCGAAAGAAAAGTAGCTGCTGTATTTGGTCCTGGTACTGTTATTTCAGAATCAGCGATTACAATTATGGAAAAATATTTAGAGCAAGAATAAGTTTATAAATAATTGATATTAAAAGCCCGAACATTTAATTGTTTGGGCTTTTTTGGTTTTTATTGTCAATCTGACAGGTAGTCCATCAGCTGATCATTGTTACGTGAGATACTTTGTTATCACTCAGTATGACGATACAACTGTCATTCTGAATGGAGTGGAACGAAATGAAGAATCTATTCCTTTGAACGTGAGATTCTTCACTATCGTTCAGAATGACATTTTTTTTATTTAAAACAACAATAAATTATATAAACCAAAATCAATACAATAATGCTATTTTTGCACTTCAATAAAAAACTATGGATTTTTCAAAAGTGAAATTGGTTGTTACCGATATGGATGGAACGTTACTAAACTCTAAAAGTGAAGTTAGCAATCGATTTTTCGAACTATATTACCAATTAAAAAAACACAACATTCAATTTATTGCTGCAAGTGGACGACAATATTATAGCATAGTTGACAGATTTGTGGAAATAAAAGATGAAATAACCATTGTTGCCGAAAATGGTGCTTTTGCAATGCACGGAAATCAAGAATTATTTACTTCAGAATTACCTACTGAATACATCTCAAAAAGTATCAACACATTAAGAGCACTAAATAATGTTTACATTGTTTTATGCGGAAAAAATTCGGCTTATATTGAAACTAAAGATGAACAGTTTATAAATATGTTCAAAAATTATTATTCTGAATATCGACTTGTAGATGATTTATCTAAAGTTACAAATGACACCTTTTTCAAAATTGCCGCTTATCATTTTGATTGTTCAGAAACTCACATTTACCCAGCTGTAAAGCAGTTTGAAAATGATATGCAGGTAATTGTATCAGGTGAACATTGGTTAGATATTTCTCATAACAATGCCAATAAGGGTTATGCATTAAACCTGCTTCAAAATAAATTAGGTATTACCAAAGAAGAAACGATGGTATTTGGAGATTATAACAACGATTTAAAAATGTTAGCATTAGCAGACTATAGTTATGCAATGGAAAATGCACATCCTAACGTAAAAAATATTGCAAAATACCATACCAAAAGCAATGAAAACCAAGGCGTTGAACACATACTCGAACAATTGATAAATTCAAGAAATTTAATTTAAAAAGAATCTTTAAATTCTTGAATCATAATTTCAGCAGCTTTTACAGGTGAAATTTTAGCAGAAATAATGTCTTTTTCCATAACAGAAAGATGACTTTTTATATTTGCTGAACCATAAAATAGATTTTTTAATTCTTCATTAATGTTGTTATACATCCAATCTATTTGTTGATGATTTCTATTTTTTATAAAATAGCCATTCTCATCAACTAACTTTTTAAACTTTACAACTTCTTGCCAAACAGTATCAATCCCAATATTTTTTATAGCTGAAGCGGTACTCACCACAGGGCTCCAACCAGATTCAGATAGGGGAAATATATGTAATGCATTTTGGTATTGTAAACGAGCCATTTCACTCATACGGACGTTGTCACCATCGGCTTTATTTATCACCACCATATCGGCCATTTCCATAATCCCTTTTTTAATTCCTTGTAATTCATCACCAGCACCGGCAAGCATTAATAGTAAAAAGAAATCGGTCATACCGTGTACAGCGGTTTCCGACTGCCCCACTCCTACTGTTTCAATTAAAATAATATCATAGCCATTTGCTTCACAAAGCAGCATTGTTTCTCCTGTTTTGTTAGCAACACCACCTAAAGTATCACCAGAGGCAGAAGGACGAATGTAAGCTTCTTCCATATTAGCCAAATCTTCCATTCTGGTTTTATCTCCTAAAATACTTCCTTTAGACCGTTGGCTGCTTGGATCAATTGATAAAATGGCAACACGTTTTCCTTGATTAATTAAATGTTTTCCAAATGATTCTATAAACGTACTCTTACCAACTCCTGGAACTCCTGTAATTCCAATTCTAATTGAGTTCCCTGAATAAGGTAAAATTTCTTGAATTATTTCTTTGGCAAGTATTTTGTCACTTCCTAAATTACTTTCAATTATAGTAATAGCACGTGATAAAAGCACTCTATCTCCTTTTAAAACTCCATTAATATATTCTTTGGCAGTTAACCTTCCTTTTGGCTTGTAATTCTTCATTATGACTTGCTAATACATTTCAAATTCTCACCAAAGATAAGAATATTCAGAAAAAAGGCTCCTGCCTAAGAACCATTTTATTCATTAGATATGGTAAAAATAAAATTCATTCTTAAAAGCAATAAAGCATCCTAAAAATCTTTTTTTCGAAGTTTGAAATTCATTCTAACTATTGGAATTAATACCCAAAAAACCAGAATTAACATTGAAAGTACCATTCCTAAATTTGTTCCAAAAAATTTGCGAAATACCGCTCCTGTATATCCCAATAAAGCTGATATATCTAACTTTAACAAAATTAAAATTCGTGATAAATCAATTGGATTAAACATTGTAGCCACTAAAGAAAATTTATCTAATGGATACTCATTAAACATAACCAAAGAAATAAGAAAAATACCATCATAAATAACAGCTAAAAAAAGCCACATTAATATAGCATATCCAAAGCCTTTAATTTTGTTTTCGGTAGAAAGTGCAATATTATATGAAAGTGCAACAAAAATAAAATTCAAGAAAGAACCAACTACCAATAATAAACTAAAATTAAAAATTGCTGTAGATTTGAACAATCCATATAAAACAAATGGTATTCCTAAACCTAAAACTAAACTTAATGTTAATGAAATTGAAATACCAAGGTATTGCCCCATAAATATTTTACTTCTATTTATAGGCTGAGCCAACAACAATTCGGTAAATTCTTTGGAATTATAATAATACATAACTCCAAATATGGTTCCAATTAACGGCGTTAAAACTATAATAATATTCATTAAAGTAATTACTGCTTTATTCACATCATTATTTAAAAACAACAATACAAATCCAAGCAATAAATAGAATAGAAAATACACATAACTCCAACGACTACGCATTAAATCGTAAAAACTATATTTTAATATTTTAAGCATATTGTTTCGATATTAAATTAGCAATTGCATGTTCTAAATCGTTGTTATTTGTTTGTTTTTTAAGCTCGCCTATAGTTCCTTTAAAGTATATTTTACCATCTAAAATAAATACAATTTCATCGGCAACTTCATTTACAAAACTCATAATATGAGTGGTAATTAAAATAGTTTTTCCTTTTGCTTTTTCCTTTTGAATTAATTCTTTTAAATGAATTAATGAAATAGGATCTAAACCTGTGGTTGGCTCATCAAGAATAATTAAATTACTATCAAACATAAAGGTTAGAACTAAATTTACTTTTTGCTTTGTACCTCCCGATAAGTTTCCCAGTTTTTTATTTAAAGAATCATTCAAACCAAATAAATCAATCAACTCCTGTTCATTAGATTCCTTTGGTCTTAAGTTTTTAACCATTTGAATTAATTCCAGTACTGATAAATTGGGTGGAAAATTAGCAATTTGTGGTAAATAATTTAATTCATTTCTATAGTTCCATTTTTTTAAAACACTTTTATCATTATAAAAAATGTCGCCTTTTTGGGGAATTACCATTCCTAATAAACATTTTATTAAGGTTGTTTTACCCGAACCGTTAGGTCCAAGAACAGCAAAGATTCCTCCTTTTTTTATGTTTAAATCTAGGCCGTCTAAAACCACCAATTTCCCAAAACGTTTGTGTAAATTTTTAAATTGAATCATTTATTCTTTTCATTTTAGGGTTTTCATCCAACAAATCATCTGGCGTAAATACAGGTGATACTTTTTCTGAAAAATTAATAATATCCACAAATAAACTTCTTAATAAAACTAATGCCTCAGGGGTTTGATTTACAATGTATGAAAATAGCTTTACAGGTCGATAAGGGATATCTCCAATTCCATTCTTGTCCAAATCATAACCCGTATATTCGCTCCAATAATTATTATCAAACTTATTATCATTCAGCTTAGAATTGTATGCTAAATCCAAAGAATTATGCATAAAATCGTTATTTGTGAAAATGTTAGCATAGCAAGCGCCTGCAATTTTAATTGCCCAGCCATTGCGTAAAAAAGAGTTATTTTTATAATTAATTCTGGTACATCCTTCTCCGTTAATACCTATTGTATTTTCTTCAAATAGGTTGTTATAAATTTCGGCATCGTAAATTTCTTTCAATAACAAACCATAAGAAGCAGATCCCCAGTTTAGTCTAAATTTATTGTGATGCATACTAATATATTTGGAAAACATTACAGCAACACCTGCTCCATTATTTCTGAACTCATTATGGTGGTATTCATTTTTATTTGAAAACATAAAATGCAATCCATACCGTATATTATTAGTGCTTAAATTATTATATACAAAACTGTTTTTTACAAATTCAAAATAAATTCCGTCTCGCAACCCAAACAATTCATTGTTGTAAACTTCCATTTTATCGCCATCCCAAATATGAATGCCATTTCCAGAGCTGGCTTCACTAGCACGATTACTTGATATTTTATTATTTCGTATAATTCCTTTTTTAGATTTTTCAATTAAAATACCAAAAAAAACACTTTCAAAAGTGCAATTTTCAATAATAAAATTTTGTGCTTTTACAACTTTTATAGCCGCATAATCAACAGTGTAACTAGAACCGACATTAATAATTTTTACATTTTTAATTGTAAAATTATCTGCTTCAAAAGTGAAAATTCCTCCAACCCCTTCACCATCAAGTATAACGCCTTTTTCACCAATTATAACTACGGACTTACTAACGATTATGTCGTGCTCTTTATACAAGCCTGTTTTAATAAGTATTTCATCGCCCTTTTCAGCAATTTCTATAGCATCCTTTATTGATTTAATAGCACAACTTTCACAAACCTCAATTTGTTTTGCTTGAAGTACGCTAATAAAAAATAGAAAAAAAAGTAGGTTAATAAATCTCATTAATTATTGGAAAGGTGTTTTTTTTTAAAGGTTCCCATGCATAGATGTCTCCTAAATACTGTTGTTGTAATTCTAAAGCTTTCTCTAAAGTTACTACTGCCGAAAGATTCGCTCCCATTGGGCTTTTAATTCCTGTACTAATTAAATATGTTGCTGTTTTAGCATCAATCATATTTCCTGGATTTCCATAATCAGCAACTAAAATTACAGCCAAATCTTGTTCGTTTTTTTCATTTAAATCATTTACCAAACACTCAATAGCATCAAACTTAAATTGTTTACCTTTTTTAGTAACATATTGGGCAGCATGTGTTTTATCTACTATATTCATAACACAAAAACTACATTGATCTTTGCCATATTCAATAGCTTCGGGCTCAACTTTACATGAAATTGTAAGCAATATTATGACAATACCAATAAATGGTTGAAGTAGTTTAAAACTCATATTTTTGATTTTAATAGTTGTTAAATATAAGCTAAAACGAGTATATAAAAATGAACACACTCGTTTTAACCTATTATTATTTTATGCTTTTGCTTCTTTTTTTCCAACAAAAAAGGCAACTAAAGTTAATAACATTCCTACAAATAAGAAGTATGCTCCTGTTCTAGGATATGAATGTGCCGTAAAATTAAGAATGTATTTTGTACCAAAAAGCGGTGGTTGAAACCCCATTACCGAACCATCAGGATTTTTAAAATTCATAATAGCTTTTGGATCTAAATTATGGCCATAATCATATTCCCATAAATAAAAATCATACATTCCTGCAATACCTAATAAACTCATTAAAACAAACCAGACTAAAAATAGTTTATGGTTGCCAAATAGCCCAATTATAATACCTAAAGCAGCCATAATAGCAATTGCCCAAGGAAATATTTTAAACTCAGAAATCGTTTCAGGAATGTATTGCATACCTACATAATGATTCATTAAGTTGATGTTTTTAATATCGAATTCGTGTGTATCTACAAATTTATTAATATGAATATCCATTCCAAGTGGTATTGGATATTGCGGTGCTTCTAAAGTTATATTCCACAAAGGGAATACAAACAATCCTAATAATAGGAAAGAGCCTACTATCATTAACAATTTAGATTTTTTCATTATTTTTTAAGTTTAAATTCAATTTATTTTTAATACAAAAGCTGAAATTAAACCTATGGTGACGATTCGTGTAAGCAACAAGTAAATCTTTTCATTCTAACTTATTTTAAAACGGGCGAGAGTAATTAATTACCTGCCCGTTTTGATTCTCTTTAAAATCAATCTAAAAAAAGAATATTATTCTGCATCAACGGCATCACCGTCTAGCGTAAATGTTATTGGAACATTTGAGCCTTTTGCTGAAACTCTCACATAACCTTGCATTTCCTGATGTAATGCTGAACAGAAATCGGTACAATAAAATGGCCAAACACCAACTTGTTTAGGCTCCCAAACAAATGTTTCAGTTTGCCCTGGCATAATTAATAATTCTGATGTATTCGCTCCAATCATAGAAACACCATGAGGAACATCATAATCTTGTTCTAAATTAGTAACGTGGAAATATACTTTGTCTCCTACCTGAACACCTTCAATGTTATCTGGAGCAAAATGTGAACGAATCATTGTCATATAAATATGAACTTCATTTCCATCTCTTACAACTTTTGCATCAGCTTCACTTGTTATTGCATACTCGTGTTTGTTATCTTCTAATTTGAAGAATTTTTTTGATTTAGGTTTCAACAAATCAGCAGGACAACCGGCAGCATAATGAGGCTCTCCAATTGTTGGAAAATCTAACAATAATTCCATTTTTTCACCTGTAATATCATACAATTGCGCTGACTGTGTTACTTCAGGACCTGTTGGTAAATAACGGTCTTTTGTAATTTTGTTCATTGCCAATACATATTTTCCAAATGGTTTTCTTGAATTCCCTCCAGGAATCATTAAGTGACCAACAGAATAATATGTTGGTTTTCTATCAATAACTTCCCAAGTTCCTAATTTCCATTTTACAACTTCTGAAGAAATGAAGAATGTAGTATATGCATTTCCTTTTCCATCAAATTCAGTATGTAATGGTCCTAATCCTGGTTGTTTTACTGCACCTGCCAATGTAGCTTCGTAACTTAAAATTGGAATACCATAGGCATCACCGTCAAAATCTTTATTTTCGATGGCTTTTAACATTTTACTAAATGAATGAATTGTCAATTCAGCAGCTAATTTACCACTACCAACAATATATTCACCTGAAGGATCAACATCACAACCGTGAGGTGATTTAGGTGTAGGCATAAAATAAATTGCACCAGGAACATCAGAAGGGTCAACTACTAATACTTCTTTTTTCATTGTAGAAGTTGCAGTATGAGTATCTTCATCATAAACATTGTGTGCATAATTTGCAGGCATTTTTTTACCTCCACCATTATTCACATACTCTTCAATTTTTTTCCAATTAATTGCTGCAATAAAATCTTTATCGTTTTGTGAAGCATTCACCTCTAATAAAGAATTTGCTTCTTCTGTATTATATGTTGTAAAGAAGAACCATCCGTGAGAATCACCTCTACCAGGGTGGGATAAATCATAATCAAAACCAGGCATTCTTATTTGGAATTTTATATCCATATGCCCGTGTTCCGGATCTATAGAAATGAAAGATAAAGCTCCTTTAAAGTTTCCTTTGTACTCATCAATAGGCATATCTTGTTGAGGGAATGGTACAGAAAAACGTGTACCAGCAACAACATATTCACTGTTCTCAGTAACATAAGATGAACTGTGATTTCCTGCAGAATTTGGAATTTCAATAATTTCTGTAGTTTCAAAAGTTGTTAAATCAATTTTTGCAATACGAGGTGTATTGTTACCATTAATAAATACCCAACGACCATCAATTTCACCGTTTGTTTGTGAAATATCTGGGTGATGTGAATCATCCCAAGGAATAAACCCATGAGACGTGTTTAACATTGGCTTCGTTTCTTCATTAAAACCATATGCTTTTTCTGCATCTACAGAAAAAACAGGAATTACTTTAAATAAACGTCCTGATGGAAGACCATAAACGGCTAATTGCCCGCTAAACCCTCCTGATACAAATGCATAAAATTCATCGTGTTCACCTGGAGCTACATAAACTTTCTCAGCTGCACTGCTTGACAGTGCTCCCTGAGACCCTTTTTTAGAGCCTCCATTTCCACAACTACTTAGTACCAATGATACTACTGTAATTGCTAATAAAGATTTAAAAATTGTTTTCATACTATATTTGTTTGTTTGATTATTTGTGTTCAATTACTTAGATGGTACTGTTCTAAAATATTCCAATATTAACCGAGCCTCATTTTCGGTTAAGTTTTGATTTGCCATAGGCGATAAGTACTCTGCTAATAATTTTTTAGCTAATGGGTTTTTGGCCACCATTTCTTCAGGATTTAAAATCATGTTCATAATCCATTCTGGAGTGCGCCTTTCAGTAACTCCTGCCAATCCAGGCCCAACAAAACGTTTGCTCATTTTATGACAAGCTGAACATTTGGTCTTAAAAACTTCTTTACCTTCAGCAGCCATCACTTCATCAACTTCACTCAGAGCGATACTTGTTATTGGCCCAATTCCTTTGTCTTTCATTGGATCAACTTCAACAACTTTTTTCGCTATTACTTGAGTTTCTGAAACTTCCTTAGCTTTTTTACTTTCACCTTCGCAACTTGATAAAAATGCGACAGCTATAATTAGGGTTAACACTTTTAATTTCATTATTTTTTTATTTTTTTATAATTTACTTTGGTTATTTTATGCTTCTGGCACTAATACATTATCAATTACATGTATCCATCCATTGCTTACTTTAACTGTTTTTAATATTTTTGTTCCACCTACATAAAGTCCATCTTCTTTTTCTTCAACAACTAAATATTTACCCGAAGCCATGTATAATTTACGTCCTTTTTTAGCCTCTTTTTTAAGTTGAGTATCAGGGTAATTTGCAGGCGCTACATGGTTTACTAATATAAAAGCCAATTTAGCTTTGTTTTCAGGCAACAATAAACTTGTTACAGTTCCTTCAGGAAGTTTGTCAAAAGCTGCATTTACCGGAGCAAAAATGGTTAATGGCCCCACATTTACAACTGCGTCTTCAACACCAGCTGCTTCTATAGCTGCTACCAAAGTTGAAAAATCGGCAATGGATTTAGCAACTTGTAATGCATTTGCAGCAGAAACATCATCTATTACACCTGATTGTCCTTGAGTCTCAGGCTTAATTTCGGTTTGTTTTTCACTAACTTCTTGTTTTTTCTCTCCATTACCACAAGAGGTAATGAAAAACCCTATTACTATTAAAAGCGAGAAAATTAAATTGTTTTTTTTCATAATTAAACTATTAATGTTTGTTAATAAACCTTAGCAAATGTACTATTGCACAATTACTTATAATATGACAAATGTCAGTATGTGGATAATAAGACTTTTTTATCTTTTTTTATCTTGTAACAAAAGTAGCAATTCTTATTTAAAAACAAAAACTAATTTTGCAGTAAAATTGAACACACTATTTAAGCGTAAGGTTTTTAAATTTAGAACGTCAAAATATCTTTATTAAAACAACTAAAAATGAGTAATACTTTAATTCAAAACAGTATAAAAAAAGGAGTAGGCTATTCAACCTACAGGACATTAATTAAAGGCCTCTTAGTTGAAGGAAAATCAACAGGGATTGAGCAAAGTGAATCACTTTTTAATTTTAGCAAGCTAAATGATAAAAGAATGGATCGATTGGACAAAACGTTGAAAATTTCTGAAGAGACTCAAAATTCATTAAATCAATTAAAAGACGGTTATACTTTTTTGGTAATTGCTGAAGGTTGGTGTGGAGATGCAGCTCAAATTTTACCAGTAATTAATAAAATTGCCGAAGCTTCTATTAAAATTGATTTAAAAATTGTTTGTAGAGATGAAAACGATGCGTTAATGAATGAATATTTAACCAATGGAAGTAAATCTATCCCTAAAATTATTATTGTTGACAAAGAAAATAACGTAATTAATTCCTGGGGACCAAGACCTTCAATTGCAACAAGAATGGTTCTAGATTACAAAGAAAAAAATGGTGTTATTGATGCCGAATTTAAAAAAGATTTACAAATTTGGTATAATAAAGATAAAGGAAACAGCACCCAAGAAGATATCTTAAATTTACTAAAAGCTTCCTAATTTTGTTTAGCAAATTTGGATACCTTTGTGCCCTAACTTATTATAATGATAGTAGATTTTAATAAAATTCCAAATTGGGGTAAATTATGGGTATTTCCTTCAAGTAGAAAATTTTATCCTCAAGAAATTTCTGAATTGAAGGAAGAGATTGAAACGTTTTTGAATAATTGGACACATAAGAGCCAAAGTTTAAATTGTGCTTATCAATTAAAATATGATCGATTTATTATTATTACTGTTGATGATTCTGAAATAAGTTTAAGTTTAGAAGCACATGACAACTTAGTTGCCTTCATTCAAAATTTAGAAAAAAAGTTAGAAGTTATTTTATTAGATAAAATTAATGTTTGCTACAAACAAGGTGAATTTGTGCAATACAAAGATTTAAAAGAATTTAAACAGCTAATGAAAAACAAGGGTGTTTCTCAAAAAACAATTGTTTTTGATAATATGATTACTACCAAAGCAGCGTTAGAACAAGATTGGGAAATAAATATAATGGATAGTTGGCTGGGTAGGTTTTTATAAAAAAATCATACCAAAACCAACAGAAAAACTATTCAATCTTCCATTTTCAAAATCGGCAATTTTCTTTTGTTGAAAATCTAAATTTAGAATAAAACTATGTTGTTTTTCTGTTGAAATGTGATAACCTGCTCCAATTTTGTAATACTTTCCTTTTTCAAAAGCTTTTCCAATTTTTAATAATTTTCCAATTCCTGCACCAACATACAATTTATCATAGTCAACTTGCACTAAAGTAAATTTTGCATCTAAAAAATATGGAATTGCCAAAACATTAAGATCAGGATGCCAGTCGAAACCTAAATTAATACCAGTAGAAATAAAATTATTTAGTTTAATATCCAATCCATTCCTAAGAATTATTGCTCTGGGAACTATTAAAGACCAATCAACTTCGTTAGTATATTCGTCATATTCCCCAAAATGATCGTTTGTTGTAAAAGTTGTATTTACAGTAAAATTATAGTTTACATCTCTTTGAGAAAAAGCAACTAAACTATTTAAAAATAAGAATCCAAGTATAAATTTATTCATAAAACTTATTGCCTAAATATTAGCAATAAACTCATCAATAGTTATACCATCTTCAACTTTAAACGCTCCAATTTTTGTTCTTCTTAATTCCGATAAGTGGCCACCAGAGTTTAATGCTTTACCAAAGTCATTTGCAAGTGAACGAATGTAAGTTCCTTTACTACAAACAACTCTAAAATTAACTTTAGGCAAATTAATATTAGTAATTTCAAATGCTGAAATTGTAATTTTCCTCGATTTAATTTCAGTCGTCTCCCCAGCTCTGGCAATATCATAAAGCCGAACTCCATCTTTTTTTAAAGCTGAAAAAATTGGCGGAACCTGATCAATTTCTCCAATAAACTGTTTTGTTGTTTCGTGAATTAACGCTTCGGTTATATGATTTGTTGGAAAGGTTTCATTTATTTCAGTTTCCAAATCAAAACTTGGAGTCGTAGCTCCCAAAGTAATTTCGCCCGTATATTCTTTTATTTGCCCTTGATATTCATCAATTTTTTTTGTGAATTTTCCAGTGCAAATTATTAACAAACCAGTCGCCAATGGATCTAAAGTACCTGCGTGACCAACTTTAATTTTTTTAATTTTAAATTGCTGTCTAATATGCCAACGTAACTTATTTACAACTTGAAAAGAAGTCCAGTTTAATGGCTTATCTATTAATAAAATCTGTCCGTTTGTATAATCTTCTAAAGTCATTAATTATTTATTAAAGTAACACCAATTGCAATTACACCAACAATAAAGCAATACAAAGCAAAATATGAAAGCTTGCTTTTTTTAACGATTGCAATCATCCATTTACAAGCAAATAATCCTGAAATAAATGCGGCAATAAAGCCAACAATTAATACACCTACTTTATGCCCTTCAAAACTAATTGATCCTGCTAAAACATCTTTTCCAATTTTTCCAAAAATTAGTGGAACCACCATTAAAAATGAAAATCTAGCTGCTTTTGTTTTATCAATCCCCAGCAAAACCGCCGAGGATATTGTTGCTCCAGATCTAGAAATACCAGGCAATATTGCTAAAGCTTGTGAAATACCAACAACCATAGCATTAAAAAAAGTAACATCTTTTGAAGTATCTTTAGCTTTATCCGCAAATAATAAAAGTAATGCAGTAATAATTAGCATAAAACCAACAAGTAAAATTTTACCTCCAAAAAATTGCTCAAATTCTTTTTCAAAAAAAAGTCCAGCAATTACCGCTGGTACCATTGACAAAATTATTTTTAAAGAAAATTGCAATTCTTCGTTCCATTTAAATTGAAACAATCCTTTTATAATTTGAAATACTTCATTTCTAAAAACGACCAAAGTGCTAAGTGCAGTTGCAAAATGCAGCACCACTGTAACCGTTAAACTTTCACTAGGTAAAGATTGATCTCCTAAAATTGCTTTTGCAATTTCTAAATGTCCACTAGATGAAACTGGTAAAAACTCTGTTAATCCCTGAATAATCCCTAAGATTAATGCTTCAAAATAATTCATGTTATTTTTTAGATTTCACGATAATAGCGTAAATCTCAACTGCTAATCCAATAAGAACTAAAGTAGGTGCTAAACGAATTCTTCTAAAATTATAAATATCCTCATTAAATATTGCTGGATCATCACTTCCGCCTCCTGCCATTAAGATAAAGCCCAATGCTATAATTGCTATTCCAATTAACATTATTGTATAATTCTTTTTACCAAAAAGGAATTCGCTCTTATTTTCTTCTTTTTTCTTATTCATTATTTTAATAATAAAGTTCGTCTGTTCTTAAATTTAAAAAACGTTGTGTAGCAAAAAACGTACTAATCCAAGAAATTAGTATTCCCATTGTAATAATAAATGCAAATAATAAAGCGAGTACTTTATAATCGGCTAATAATTCAATTTCTGGAACCATTTTATTTACATAAAATATAAAAATTAATAAGCCCAAAATTGAAACTATTGCTCCTAAAACACCCAATTTAATACTTTGCAAAATAAATGGCTTTCTAATAAATCCTTTTGTTGCTCCAACCATTTGCATAGTTTTAATAGTAAACCTTTTTGAATAAACAGAAAGTCTAATTGAACTATTGATTAAAACTACTGCAATTAAGGTGAATAATGAGCTAAATAAGAGCATCCAAAAGCTAATGCGGCTGATATTTTTTGTAAGTAATTCTATTAAAGGTTTGTCATAAACAACTTCAGCAACAATACTTCTATTTAATAGTTGCTTTTCAATTTCAGCCATTTTTTCGGGTGTTACAAACTCCGATTTTAAACTTACGTCAATGGCATTTTTTAATGGATTATCACCTAAAAAGTCTACAAACTCTTCTCCTATTTCTTCTGAATATTTTTCAGCAGCTTCTTTTTTTGAAACATACGTTACTTCTTTTGAATACTCAGCCTTTTTTAATTCAGCTTGCAAAATTTCTACATCATTTGATTTTGCCTTGTCAGTTAAAAAAATTGTTAGTGCAACTTTTTCTTTGAAATGCTTTGTAATACTGTTGGTTTTCAATAAAATAAGACCTAAAAAACCAACTAAAAACAACACCAAAGCAATACTTATTATCACTGAAAAGTAGGACGATCGTAATCTTCTTTTCTGATATTTTTCAAATGAATTATTCAAAAGTATTTTTTATTAATTAGATTGCAATATACAAATTGTTGATGAATGGTTTTATGGATTAATTACAAAACTAGCGTTGTTTCTTCTTAAACAATAAAAGAAAGGATTGCACTCCATAAATTAGAACAATGGCAATTGGAAAAATCAATAAAAAGAATGTGAAATTCCAAAATAATGTAGCCGCTTTTTCTCCTCCTCTAAACATTTCACTATTTGAAAAATTATAGGCCCAATTATTTGCCAAAAAATATCCAATAAACCCCCAAAAACAAGCTATAATAATACAAATTTTAAAAATTATTCTATAATAATTGAAAACTTTAATAATTGAATTTCTTTTAATAATAAAATAAATTATAATTTGAAATGCAATTAATCCTAACCAGGTAATTACAGTTCCAAAAGGCATTCCTATTACCTCTATAAATGGTTTAGTTAATATAACTGAGCCCGAAAAAATAAAATAACTTGCTCCAAAAAAAATAATTAAGGAGTTTATTAAAAATAAGTTGCGTTGCATAATTTCATTATTTTAATAAATAGCATCTCAAATTTAAAAAATAATGCTTGAAATAATCTGTTTAAATTATTAATTGGTATATTATATTATGGATTTAAATTAAAAACCAACAAACAAAAATTATGTACATTTAACTATTATCTTTGCACTATGGAAACAAACAGACAAAAAAAAATAGCAGGAGTTTTACAAAAAGACTTAGCCGATGTTTTACAACACGCTGCGCAGGACGGAATGAAGGGAATAATTATATCTGTTACCAAAGTACAAGTTACCTCAGATTTAGGGCAGGCTAAAGTATATATTAGTGTTTTTCCACAATTAAAAAGGGAAATTATATTAAAAGGAGTAAAAGAAAATACAGCTACAATTAGATATGAAATGGCAAAACGTACTCGAAATCAATTAAGACGTATGCCAGAATTGTTGTTTTTTATTGATGATAGCTTAGATTATATTGAAGATATTGATAATGCTTTACAAGGAAAAAAAGGAAATCCAATTAAAAATCCAGATATTTTAGACAATCGTCAAAAACAATAACTTGAATTTTTCCTTATACATAGCTAAACGGTATTTATTTTCTAAAAGCAGCAATAACACAATTAACATTATTACAATAATTGCTGCAATTGGTGTTGTAATTGGCACCTTAGCGTTGTTTATAGTATTATCAGGTTTTTCGGGTTTAAGAGCGTTTAGTGTTGGCTTTTTAAATACTTCTGATCCTGATGTGAAAATTACACCGGTTAAAGGAAAATCATTTCTTTTTAATAGTGAACTTCAAGAAAAAATTGATCATCAACAAGGTATTGCCTCCTATTCAAAAGTAATTGAAGAACGGGCTTTTTTTGAATTTAACAAAAAAACACATATTGCTTATATTAAAGGTGTCGACTCCAATTACACCAAAGTAAATAAAATTGATTCTACAGTTTATGTTGGCACTTGGTTAGATAAAAACATTCCTAATGGAGCTGTAATTGGAAATGGCATTTCCAATATTTTAACTGTTGGGGTATTTTATTTTAGTGAGCCTTTAAAAATTTATGTTCCAAAACCTGGTAAAGGATATGCTATTAATCCAAATAATGCTTTTAATCAAATAGAAGCTCAGCCAATTGGCATATTTGCTTTAACAGATGAAATTGATAAAAAATATACATTTATTACATTAGAATTAGCACAAATTTTATTGAATTATCAAACAGAACAAATTTCAGCTATTGAGTTTAAAGTTAAAGATATTGATGATAGAGCAACCATAATTTCTGAACTTAAAAATAAATTAGGAGCCGATTTTAACATTGAAACCAGAGAACAGTTAAATGCCGTATTTTATAAAATGTTAAATACTGAAAACTTAGCATCTTATTTAATTTTTACACTTATTTTAATTATTGCTTTGTTCAATGTAATTGGCGCAATAATTATGATGATTTTAGATAAAAAGGACAACCTAAAAACATTATATAATTTAGGAGCAACTATAAAAGACATTAAGCGCGTATTTATTTTACAAGGCTTTTTGTTATCGCTATTCGGGTTAATTATTGGGCTTTCAATTGGAGTAATTTTGGTGTTGCTTCAAAAAAAGTTTCAATTATTTATGATTACACAACACCTTGCTTATCCTGTAGAATTTACGTTTTACAACTTATTTTCTGTAATTATAACAATTTTAGTTTTAGGTTTTATCGCTTCAAAAATTGCAAGTAGCAGAATTTCTAAAAAGTTAGTGGAATAATTTTATTACGGTTTTTTTAAAACATACAGTTTGTTTTCAGCATCACTAACAACATAAATTTTATCTTTATTAATAGTAATTCCTTCGGCTTTGTTAACAGGTATTTTATAATCTTTTAGTTTAACCCCTTTAGTTGAAACCTCATAAATTTTTTGAGATTCATCGCTAACAATCCAAATATTCTTCGTTTTTTCATCAAAACAAATTCCAGATAAATCATTTGCAAAATCAATTTTAAAGGATTCCTTTTCTTTTCCCTTTCTTGAAATTTTCATTACTTCTCTAGGTAAACTTTCGTTGACTATAAAAAAACAATCTAATTTTTTAGAATAACAAACACCTTCTAAACCGCTATTATGCTGTTTCTGCCTTCCTTTTATCTTATATTTTTTATCCGTTTCACCGTTCAACTTTAATTTTACAAATGTTCTTTTATTCTCGTTTACAACAAATAAATTTCCATTTTTATCCATAGCAACGCCTTCTATATCGGTAAAATCTGTTGGGATTTTTTTTACAATTTCTCCTTTTAAATTGGTTTTGTACACCAATCCATTATAATCGCTAGCAATATATAAATGATTTTTATAATAGGTAATGCCAGAAGGTTCTTTAATATTTAATTTTATTTCCTCTAAAACTACTAGTTCATTGGAAGACTTTATATTAAAATTACAAGAAAATATCATTACAATTATAACAATAAACACAACTGTATTTTTCATAGCATAAAATTATGCAAACTTCTGAATTACTTCATCAAAAACATCAAAAACATCTTTCGCCGAATCTGATGTTACCATTTTTAAACGGTACTCTTTAAAATGAGGAATTCCCTTAAAGTAATTTGTATAATGTCTTCTCGTTTCCATTACACCTACAATTTCACTTTCTTTCCAGTCAATTTCCATTTGTAAGTGACGTTTTGCCATTTCAACCCGATCAGCAATTGTAATTTCAGGTAAGTGCTCACCTGTTTCAAAAAAGTGTTTTACTTGTTTAAAAAACCAAGGATTTCCAATACTTGCTCTACCAATCATTGCGCCATCCAGCCCAAATTTGTCTCGCATTTCCATAGCTCTTTCAGGTGAATTTACATCTCCATTACCAAAAACAGGAATGTGCATTCTAGAGTTATTTTTCACATCAGCTATTGGTGCCCAAGTTGCATTTCCTTTATACATTTGAGCTCTGGTTCTACCATGAATAGATATTGCTTTGCAGCCAACATCTTGCAAACGTTCGGCAACTTCAACAATTTTTATTGAAGATTCGTCCCAACCTAAACGAGTTTTTACTGTTATTGGTAATTTGGTGTGTTTGACCATAGCCTCTGTTAAACTCACCATTAAATCGATGTCTTTTAAAATACCTGCTCCAGCACCTTTGCTCACCACTTTTTTAACTGGGCAACCAAAATTAATATCAATAATATCTGGATTTGACTGTTCAACAATTTCAACAGTTCTAAGCATAGATTCTAAATTGGCTCCAAAAATTTGAATACCAACTGGACGCTCTTTTTCATAAATATCCAGTTTTTTTCTACTTTTTGCTGCATCTCGAATTAATCCTTCACTAGAAATAAATTCAGTATATACCACATCTGCCCCTTGTTCTTTGCACAATGCTCTAAACGGCGGATCGCTCACGTCTTCCATTGGTGCCAGCAACAGCGGAAAATCATTTAATTCTATGTCTCCTATTTTTACCAAAACAAAATTTTAAGTGCGCAAAAATACATAATTTTAATTATTTCAAGATTCATTCATAAAATTGTATTTTTGAAACCTAACAAATTTATTATGAAACTAAAAATATCCGTTATACTACTTTCAATTCTATTCTTTGGTTGTAAATCTAAACAAAATAAAACTAGTTACGATGGTAAATCCGGAGCTACAAAAATTGTAAATACACTTCATTATCCTCAGGAAAAACACTTAAAAAATATAAAGCAACTTACATTTGGAGGTGATAATGCAGAAGCTTATTGGAGTTTTGATAATAAGAAATTAGTTTTTCAGGCTAACAACGTTTGGGGGTTAAAATGTGATCAAATTTTTACAATGAATATTACCGATGATTTAAGTAATGGACAAAAACCTCAATTAGTAAGTAC
The DNA here is from genome assembly GCF_900188355.1 of Lutibacter flavus. Taxonomy (GTDB): domain Bacteria; phylum Bacteroidota; class Bacteroidia; order Flavobacteriales; family Flavobacteriaceae; genus Lutibacter; species Lutibacter flavus. Next base: position 38,540 of record NZ_FZNX01000005.1, on the reverse strand, counting down.
CGGTTTAGGTAGGACAACTTGCAGCTATTTTTTGCCAGGAGATGAAACTATCATTTATTCATCTACCCATTTGGCTGATGAAAACTGTCCGCCAGCACCAAAAAAAGAAGATTACGGCAATAAATATATTTGGCCCGTTTATAAGGGGTTTGATATTTTTGTTGCAGACACAAAAGGAAATCAGTTAAAACAATTAACTTTTGAAGATGGGTACGATGCTGAGCCTACGGTCTCTCCTAAAGGTGATAAAATTGTGTTTACTTCAACCCGAACAGGTGATTTAGAATTATTCACAATGAATATTGATGGTTCTGATGTTAAACAGGTTACAAATGAATTAGGTTATGATGGTGGCGCTTTCTTCTCGCCAGATGGAACAAAATTAATTTTCCGCTCTTCTCGTCCTAAAACGGATGAAGAAATAAAAGAATATAAAGATTTACTGGCCGAAGACTTAGTACAACCAACTAATATGGAACTGTATACGTGCAATATTGACGGTAGCGAATTAACAAAAATTACTGACTTAGGCAGTGCTAATTGGGCACCGTTTTTCCATCCTTCAGGAAAAAAAGTGATATTTTCTTCCAATCATAAATCAAAAAGAAGTTTTAATTTATTTATGATAAATGTTGATGGTACCGACTTAGAACAAATTACTTTTGATACTGTTTTTGACGCATTCCCAATGTTTTCACCTGACGGTAAAAAAATAGTTTTTTCATCAAATAGAAATAATAATGGAACCCACGATACAAATTTATTTATTGCAGATTGGGTTGAATAAAATTTAAATAAATGTCGAAAAAATATAACTGGGCAATTTTAGGTTGTGGAGGAATTGCAAAAAAATTCTCTATAGAATTAAAAGGCTTATCAAATGCAAACTTATATGCAACCGCATCAAGAAATTTAGAAAATGCTCAAGATTTTGCTTCTGAATTCGGTTTTGAAAAAGCGTATGGCTCTTATCAGAAAATGGTGGAAGACCCAAATGTTGATGTTGTTTATATTGCTACACCACATACTTTTCACTTTGAACACACATTGCTTTGTTTAAACCATAAAAAGGCTGTTTTATGCGAAAAAGCGTTTGCCATAAATTCGAGAGAAGTAAAACAAATGATTGCTGCTTCAAAAGCAAACAACACTTTTTTAATGGAAGCATTTTGGGTTGCATTTAGACCCAAATTATTAAAAGTTCACGAACTTATAAAAACTGAAAATTTAGGGAAATTGAAATTTGTAAGATCCGATTTTATGTTTAACGGAGAATACAATCCAAAAAACAGGCTTTATAATATTGATTTGGGCGGCGGTTCTCTTTTAGATATTGGGATTTATCCAGTTTTTACAGCGCTCCATTTTTTAGGAACACCAAATGAAATTAAAACGATTGCACATTTTAGTCCAACTGGATCTGAGGAAACTATTTCAATAATTTTCGGCTATAAAAACGGTGAAATGGCATTGTTAAATTCAAGTTTTGATGCCAATTATAAAAATGATGTTGATTTGGCTTTTGAAAATGGATACATTAAATACCATCGTTTTTCAAGCGAACCAATTGAATTACACAAAAATGATACTACTCAATTAATAGATTTTGATGCTGGACCAAATATGGGTTATCAATTTGAGGCTATTCATCTGATGGAATGTTTAGATAACAACCTTTTAGAAAGTCCAATTTTACCACATTCTTTCAGTTTAAAATTAATGGAAACACTTGATGCTATTAGAAAAGATGCTGGTATAGTTTATCCAAATCACGACTCAATTTAATTTTAATTATTTGAATAAATATTTGGCTATCTTTGCGCCAAATTAAGAAGATAGGAACACGAAGCATGAAAAACATTAGAAATTTTTGTATAATAGCACATATTGATCACGGTAAAAGCACATTAGCCGATAGATTATTAAGTTTCACCGGAACAACTACTGCGCGTCAAGAACAAGCACAGTTATTAGATACTATGGATTTAGAACGTGAACGCGGTATCACTATTAAAAGCCATGCCATTCAAATGGATTATACATTTGAAGGAGAAAATTATGTTCTAAATTTAATTGACACGCCTGGTCACGTAGATTTTTCCTACGAAGTTTCCAGATCAATTGCAGCTTGTGAAGGCGCACTGCTTATTGTAGATGCGGCACAAAGTATACAAGCACAAACTATTTCTAATTTATATTTAGCATTAGAACATGATTTAGAAATTATTCCTGTTTTAAACAAAGTTGATTTACCAAGTGCAAATCCAGAAGAAGTTACCGATGATATAGTAGATTTATTGGGATGTGATGCTGAAGAAGTGATACATGCAAGTGGAAAAACTGGTTTTGGAGTTGAAAATATTTTAAAAGCAATTATTGATAGGGTTCCAGCTCCAAAAGGAGATGTAAATGCACCTTTACAGGCGCTTATTTTTGACTCTGTTTATAATTCCTATCGCGGTGTTGAAACCTATTTTAGGGTTTTTAATGGTGAAATTAAAAAAGGGCAACGTATTAAATTTATGGCAACTAATAAAGAGTACATTGCTGATGAAGTAGGTACTTTAAAACTAACCCAAGTTGCAAAACAAAGTATAAAAGCAGGGGATGTTGGCTATTTAATTACAGGTGTTAAAACTGCTAGTGAAATTAAAGTTGGTGATACAATAACTGATATGGTAAACCCAACTCAAAATAGAATTGATGGTTTTGAGGATGTAAAGCCAATGGTATTTGCAGGGATTTACCCTGTTGACACTGAAGATTACGAAGAACTTCGTAATTCAATGGAAAAATTACAATTAAATGATGCTTCTTTAGTTTTTATTCCTGAAAGCTCTGCTGCGTTAGGGTTCGGATTTAGATGTGGATTCTTAGGAATGTTACATTTAGAAATTATTCAGGAACGTTTAGAACGTGAATTTGATATGACAGTAATAACTACTGTCCCTAACGTATCGTATCATGCATTTACCAATAAAAATCCAGATACCATGCTTTTGGTTAATAATCCATCGGATTTACCAGAACCTTCAAAATTAAACCGAGTTGAAGAGCCTTTTATAAAAGCAACAATTATTACAAAATCTGATTTTGTAGGTCCTGTTATGAGTTTATGTATTGAAAAACGTGGACAAGTAACCAATCAAACTTATTTAACGCCTGAACGTGTTGAGTTAACTTTTGAAATGCCTTTAGCTGAAATAGTTTTCGATTTTTATGATCGCTTAAAAACAGTCTCCAAAGGATATGCTTCTTTTGATTATCATCCTATTGGACTTAAAGCTTCAAAACTTGTAAAAGTTGATATTTTATTGAATGGAACTTCTGTTGATGCACTTTCTGCCTTAATTCACGCAGATAACGCCTATAATATTGGTAAAAAAATGTGCGAAAAATTACGTCAGTTAATACCGCGTCAGCAATTTGATATTCCTATTCAAGCTGCAATTGGAGCAAAAATTATTTCACGTGAAACTGTAAAAGCTCTTAGAAAAGATGTAACTGCAAAATGTTATGGTGGAGATATTTCTCGTAAAAGAAAACTTTTAGAGAAACAAAAGAAAGGTAAAAAACGTATGCGACAAGTTGGTAATGTAGAAATTCCACAAGAAGCTTTTATGGCAGTTTTAAAATTAAACGATTAAAAACTAATATATATTTCATAAAAAAAGCACCGAAAACGGTGCTTTTTTTATGTTGATAAACGAATTATTCTCCGTGCATCCAAGCTTTCTTCGCCAAAAGTTCTTCTTCAGTTTCAACGTGATCCTCATCAGGAACACAACAATCCACTGGACAAACAGAAGCACATTGAGGCTCATCATGAAAACCTTTACATTCTGTACATTTATCTGTTACAATAAAGTAAAATTCATCAGATATTGGTTCATTCATTGCATCAGCATCAGCTTCTTCACCATTTGGTAACGTAATTGTTCCACTTAAAGCTGTTTCATCTGCATACGCCCATTCACTATCTGGTTCGTAAATTGCATTATTTGGACATTCTGATATACAGGCATCACAATTTATACATTCATCTGTTATTTTAATAGCCATGTTTATTTAATTTTAAAATTTAATAATTGGACAAAGTTATACAAATTTATACAAGTCAATGTGACAAAAGTCATTTACTAATCTAAAAAGTAAATTTAAATTTGGTCTATATTATTTGCATAAAATTAATTTCATAAATTTAAATAAAATTTTCTAATTAGCATAAAATTATGATTTCAGATAAAGTAAAGTTACAACCAGAAGTAATAGAGGCTGTCGTTATTCGATTTGTTGGAGACTCTGGTGATGGAATGCAGCTAACAGGAACTCAGTTTTCTGATACTTCTGCCATGTTTGGAAATGATATTGCCACTTTCCCAAATTACCCTTCGGAAATTAGAGCTCCTCAAGGCAGTTTGTATGGAGTTTCAGGCTTTCAAGTTCATATTGGTAGTGTTGAAGTAAGCACTCCAGGTGATAACTTAGATCTATTAGTTGCTATGAATCCTGCAGGATTAAAAACCAACTTATATGCAGTGAAACCTGGGCATACAATTATTGTTGACACCGATGCTTTTTCAAAAAAGAATTTAGAAAAAGCGCAATATGAAACAAACCCACTTGAAGATGGTAGCTTAGAAAACTATCGAATTATTCAGGTTGATATGACTTCTTTAACCAAAGAAGCCTTAAAAGAGGTTGAAGGATTAGATAATAAATCCATTGTAAGAAGTAAAAATATGTTTGCTTTAGGAATGGTTTATTGGATGTATGGCAGATCTAAAGAACATACGATTGAATTTTTTAATAAAAAATTCAAAACCAAACCAAATTTAATTGAAGCAAATACTAAGGTATTAAATGCTGGATATTTCTTTGCAGAAACTTTAGAGTTAATTCCAAATGCCTATACAATTTCTCCTGCAAAAATGAAGCCTGGTACCTATAGAATTATTATGGGTAATACGGCAACTGCCTGGGGATTTTTAGCGGCTGCAGAAAAATCTGGATTAGAATTATTTTTAGGTTCATACCCAATTACACCTGCAACTGATATTTTACATGAATTAGTAAAACATAAACATTTTGGTGTTAAGGCTTTTCAGGCTGAAGATGAAATAGCAGGTATAGCCTCAGCTATTGGAGCTTCTTTTGCTGGTGATTTAGCGATTACAACAACATCAGGGCCTGGTTTGGCATTAAAAGGCGAAGCATTAGGGTTGGCTATGATAATGGAACTTCCATTAGTAGTTGTAAATGTTCAACGTGGAGGTCCTTCAACAGGATTACCAACTAAAACTGAACAATCTGATTTGTTACAAGCAATGTATGGTAGAAATGGTGAAAGTCCCGTAATTGTAATTGCGGCATCTACTCCAGCCGATTGTTTCCAATATGCATATGAAGCTGCAAAATTATCATTGGAACATATGACTCCGGTAATTTTATTAACTGATGGTTATATTGCAAATGGATCCGCTCCTTGGAAAATAAAAAGCTTAAAAGATTTACCAGAAATTAAAAATAGAATTTCTAAAAATGCATCTGAGGACTTTCATCCATATGAAAGAGATGAAGAAACATTAGCCAGAAATTGGGCTATTCCTGGAACAGCTGGATTAGAGCATAGAATCGGAGGATTAGAAAAAGATCGAATCACAGGTAATGTATCTCAAGCTCCTGAAAATCATGAAAAAATGACTAAAATTAGAGCTGAGAAAATAAAACGAGTTCAAAATTTTATTCCAGATATTAAAACTGAATTTGCTGAAACTGGTGATTTATTAGTAATTGGCTGGGGAGGAACTTATGGTTCTTTACATTCTGCAGTAAAACAAATTAATGAAGATGGTTATAAAAATATAGGTTTTGCACATTTCAACTATATCAATCCACTTCCAAAAAACACGGAAGAATTATTAACTAGATTCAAAAAAATTATTGTTTGTGAATTAAACAATGGTCAGTTTGCTAAAATTTTAAGAATAAATTTTGAAGGTTTTAAAATTCATCAATTTAATAAAATTCAAGGATTACCATTTGGGAACAATGAACTAATAGCAGAATTTAAAAAATTAGTAGACTAATTATGGAAACAACAATAGAACAAAAATATACTTTCAAAGATTTTACAAGTGATCAAGAAGTACGTTGGTGCCCTGGTTGCGACGACTATGTAATATTACGATCCATGCAAAAGGCATTGCCGGAAATGGGTGTAAAAAGAGAGGATGTAGTTTTTATATCTGGAATTGGGTGTTCTTCACGCTTTCCATATTATATGAACACTTATGGAATGCATACTATTCATGGTAGGGCCCCAGGAATTGCTTCTGGTGTAAAATTAGCAAATCCAGATTTAAGTGTTTGGGTAATGACAGGTGATGGTGACTCTATGGCAATTGGTGGAAATCACTTTATTCATGTGTTACGTAGAAACATCAATTTAAACATAGTTATGTTTAATAATGAAATATATGGTTTAACTAAGGGTCAGTTTTCACCAACATCATTAGTTGGTCAAAAAACAAAATCATCTCCTTATGGAAATACCCAGCCTCCTTTTCAACCTGGTGAATTAGCATTAGGTGCTGGAGCGCGTTTCTTTGCAAGAATTGGTGGAAATGTGCCAAAAGAAATGACTCAACTTTTTATTGATGCTCATAAATTTAAGGGAACTTCTTTGATTGAAGTATTACAAAATTGTGTAATATTTAATGATGGCTGTTTTAAAAATATAACGGATAAAGCCGTAAAAGAAGACAAACAAATTTTCCTTGAACATGGTAAACCAATGATTTTTGGTAAAAACCGTGATAAAGGATTAATTCTAAAAGGACTAAAATTAGAAGTTGTAACTATAGGTGAAAATGGAATTGCACAAGAAGATTTGTTAGTTCATGATGCTAAAGAAAAAGACCTTACCTTGCATCAAATGTTAGTTAGACTGGAATATCCAGTAGCGACAGGTATTATAAGAAGCTATGAAGATGTTACCCTTGAAGAACGTGAAGATGAATTAACGGCTCAGGTAAAGGCAAATTCGAATTTCAAAAAAACAGATGATTTATTCTTTTCCGGAGAAACATATACGGTTAAGTAATAATTGTAACATTGATACCTGATTTAAGTCAGGTATCTTTTTTTTGAATTCATTTATTTTTGTTCACCAATTATTAAATTAATAAAAATAAATAGGTTAATACGATTAATCTACTATTTTTGTAGACTAATAAAAAACAAGTTTAAAAATGGGATCAGAAGCCATAATTGTATTTCTAATTGCGGGTATTGTTTTAGTTGCCGGAGCAAATTTTTTATCAAATTTAATTTCGCATAAATCAGACAATCCACAAAAAAGAGAGCCTTATGAAAGTGGTATGACCACTGTTGGACCTACTTGGGTACAATTTAAAGTAGGTTATTACTTATTTGCCATCTTATTCTTAATATTTGATGTAGAAGTTGCATTTTTAATTCCTTGGGCCGTTGTGTTTAAGGATGTAGGATCTGTTGCTTTTATTGAAATTATCATATTTTTAGTGATATTAGGTTTAGGATTATTATACGCTTGGAAAAAAGAAGCATTAAAATGGGAATAGATAAAAAACGTTTTATAAGTCAACTAGAACCTAATGTTAAGGTTCCAGAAGTTCCAGCAGATTTCCCGGGAAAAGTAATTCCCGCGGGCAATGGAGCTAACGTGATTGTTACTTCATTGGATCAAATAATCAATTGGGGGCGATCAAATTCACTTTGGTCGCTTTACTTTGGTACCAGTTGCTGCGCAATAGAAATGATGCAAACAGGAGCTGCCCGTCACGATTATTCTCGATTTGGTTTTGAGGTTGCAAGGCCCTCCCCTCGTCAGGCAGATTTAATTATTATTGCAGGAACAATTGTTAATAAAATGGCACCGGTTTTACGTCGTTTATACGATCAAATGGCTGAGCCAAAATATGTAATTGCTATGGGAGCTTGTGCAATATCCGGTGGTCCTTTCTTTTATAATTCTTATTCGGTTGTAAAAGGTGCTGACCATGTTATTCCTGTAGATGTTTATGTACCTGGTTGTCCTCCACGCCCTGAAGCTTTATTAGAAGGAATGTTAATGCTTCAGGATAAAATTAGAACTGAAAACATGAAACATAAAGAAAATCCTATTGATGGATTTGACGAAGGACTTTAAAACTGAATTTATGACTAACGAAGCATTACAAAATTTAATAAGCAGTTGGATTTCAGAATTGGAATTTACTGAAGAAAGTTCTGAGTTCTTAAATATTACAGTTAAAGCTGAACAACTTCACCAATTAATGTCTCAATTAAAAAGTAATACCGAAACTAATTTCGATTATTTATTTTGCTTAACTGGCATTGACTGGGGAAAAGAATTAGGTGTTATTTATCATTTAGAATCAACTACTCACAGACATATTATTGTTGTAAAAGTTCAAACTGAAGATAGAGAAAATCCAACGTTCGACTCTGTTTGTGACATTTGGAAAACTGCTGATTTTCACGAACGAGAAGTTTTTGATTTTTTCGGAATAAAATTTAATAACCATCCAAACTTAAAACGCTTGTTTTTAACTGATGAATGGGAAGGATTTCCTTTAAGAAAAGATTATGTGGATGAAATTAATATGGTTATCAAATAAGTAATTATGGATACAACTATTAAAAATAGTAACTTAAAATCAGAGGAATATTTCATTAATATGGGACCTCAACACCCTGCAACTCACGGTGTTTTACGTTTATTATTAACCATTGATGGTGAAATTATTAAAAAAGTTGAACCAGATTTAGGATATATTCATCGTTCCATAGAAAAAATGTGCGAACGTGATAGCTATCAGCAAATTGTTCATTTAACTGATAGAATGGATTATTTATCTTCACATATAAATAATGAAGCTGTTTGTTTAACCGTTGAAAAAGCACTGGAACTTGAAGTTCCTGAACGCGTTAAAGTTATAAGAACAATTATAGGTGAATTAACACGTATTGCATCTCACACATTATGGTGGGGAGTTATGGGAATGGATGTTGGAGCACTTACTACATACTTTTATGGGTTTAGAGACCGTGAATTAATCAACGATATTTTTGAAGAAACTTGCGGTGCTCGTTTAACAATGAACTACAATATTCCAGGTGGACTAATGTTTGATATTCACCCGAATTTTGTTAAAAGAACAAAAGATTTTATTGCTCATTTTAAAACTAAATTACCCGAATACGACACCTTACTTACTGGAAATGTAATTTTTCAAAAAAGGATGAAAGGTGTTGGAATGTTAACCAAAGAAGATGCCATTTCATTTGGTGCTTCTGGCCCAGTTGGCCGTGGTTCTGGGTATTCTTGTGATGTTAGAAAACACCATTCATATAGTGCTTACGATAAAGTTAACTTCAACGAAATTTTAAAAACAGAGGGAGATAGCTTTGCTCGTTACCAAGTTAGAATTGAAGAAATGTGGGAATCTATGTCAATAATTGAACAATTAATTGACAATATTCCTGAAGGAGATGTGCAAGTCGCTACAAATGCGGTTATAAAATTACCAAAAGGAGAATTTTACCAAAAAGTTGAAACGGCTAGAGGTGAATTAGGAGTGTATATAAATAGTACAGGAACTAAAAATCCATACCGTTTAAAATTCCGTTCTCCAGGTTTTTCAAACTTATCCTTACTAAATCATATTGCTGTTGGTGGTAAAATTGGAGATTTGGTAGCTTCTATGGCAACTTTAGATCTTGTAATACCAGATATTGACAGATAAAATTAACACAATGAATATATCATTAAATATAACAAAAACCATTACCGAATTGCTTTCAGGCTTTATGTCTGAAGGAGCAGCAAATATTGGTGCAATGGTTACAATCGCATTAATTTATTTAGCCATTTTTGCGGTTGCAGGTTTGTATCTTGTTTTATTAGAACGTAAAGTAGCTGCTTGGTTTCAGTTGCGTATTGGACCAAATAGAGTTGGACCTTGGGGGTTATTACAAACAATGGCAGATGCTTTAAAATTGGTTTCAAAAGAATTAACTGGAACCGTAAAAGCTGATAAGTTTTTATACAATTTAGCACCTTACTTTGTGATTGTTTCCTCGTTAATGGCACTCTCAGTTTTTCCATTTACACAAGATTTTCAAGCTTTTGATATTAATATTGGAATTTTCTTTTTAATTGCGATTTCTTCATTAGGAGTTATTGGAATTTTACTAGGAGGTTGGGCAAGTAACAATAAATTTGCCCTAATTGGTGCAATGCGTAGTGGTGTTCAAACTATAAGCTACGAACTTTCAGTAGGATTGTCACTTTTAACAATGGTATTAATAACTGGATCATTACAACTTTCTGAAATTGTTGAAGTTCAAAAAAACGGATGGCTAATTGTTCAAGGTCATATTCCTGCAGTAATTGCATTTATGATTTATATGATTGCAGGTACCGCAGAAACAAACAGAGCTCCATTTGATATGGTAGAAGCTGAAAGTGAATTAGGAGCAGGTTTTCATACTGAATATTCAGGGATGAAATTCGCTTATTTCTTTTTAGCTGAGTTTATAAACATGTTTATTATTGCAGCAATTGCAACAACAGTATTTTTTGGAGGTTGGTTATCACCTTTCGGAATAACAGAATCTATTCCTTGGTTAGGTGTATTTTGGTTCGTAGGAAAAACATTGGTATTAGTATTTTTAATGATGTGGTTCCGTTGGACTTTCCCAAGATTAAGAGTTGACCAATTATTAACATTGGAGTGGAAATATTTACTTCCATTAAACCTACTAAATATCATTTTAATGGCATTAATTGTTTGGCTTAACCTAACAATTCAATTTTAGAAATTATGAGTTATTTTGGAGATATATATAAAGGAATAAAGACACTACTAACCGGTATGAGTGTTACCGGTAAGTACTTTATTACTGCACGTAAAGGGGCAATTACTCAACAATATCCAGACAATAGAGAAACACTAAAAATGTTTGAACGTTTTCGCGGTGAAGTAGTAATGCCTCATGATGAAAACAATGAACACCGTTGTACTGGATGTCAGAAATGTGAAATAGCTTGTCCAAACGGAAGTATTGAAATTATTTGGGATAGGCAAATTGATGAAGAGACCGGCAAAAAGAAAAAAATGATAGATCAACATATTTATCATTTAGGAATGTGTACAATGTGTGGGCTATGCATTGAAGCTTGTCCTACAGATGCTATTTTATGGGCTCAGAATTATGAAAATTCAGTTTACGATAGATCACAATTAACAAAAGTTTTAAACCAATCAGGCTCTAAATTAAAAGCTGGAGTAGAAGACTAAACTTATGGAGAAAATTATATTTTACATTTTAGCATTGGTAATGATTGTTTTTGCAATTGCATCTGTTACCAGCAAAAAAATGCTTCGATCCGTTATTTATTTATTATTTGTGCTGTGTGGAATTGCAGGAATCTACTTTTTAATAGATTATAATTTCTTAGCCGCCATACAATTAACTGTTTACGCAGGTGGAATTATTGTTCTAATTATTTTTTCAGTGGTGTTGGTACATCATATTGAAATGGAATTAGAAGTTGCAAAAAGATCTAAACAAATCTTGGTAGGTTTAGCTTGTTTAGTAGGTCTTGGAGTCTTTTTAACTACAATTTATGCGCATCCATTTAATGTAGCAGGAAAATCAGTAACTACAACTACGGAAGATATTGGACTTGGATTATTAAGTTATGAAACTGGTGGATTTATTTTACCGTTTGAATTAATTAGTGTCCTTTTATTAGCTTCTATGATTGGTGCAATAATAATTGCAAAAGGAAAAAAACTAACCAACAAAAATGACATTAAATAATGATAGCCGGAATTAGCATATACGAAATTCTAACCGTTACCTCTATCCTATTTTTTATTGGTGTTTACGGTTTTATAACTAGAAAAAACTTGATTTCAATTTTAATGTCTATTGAATTAATATTGAATGCATCTGTTATCAATTTTGTTGTTATCAACAAATATTTATATCCGGATATGTTGCAAGGCGTTTTCTTTTCAATATTTATTATTGCCGTTGCTGCTGCAGAAACTGCTTTGGCTGTATCAATAATAATTAATTTGTACAGACAAATTGCTTCGGTAGAAGTTAAGGACACTGAAATTATGAAATATTAATAGTTAAGAAATTATGGATTTTACTTACGTAATATTAATACCTCTAATTCCACTAGCAGCATTTTTGTTATTAGGAATTTTTAATCAAAAAATTAAACCTGCTGTTTCTGGTTATATTGGTGTTGCAGGATTATCTGCTTCGGCAGCTTTATCATTTTATACAGCATATCAATACTTTTTTGTAGGTGGAAAAGTGGATGGAGTTTATCAAACATTTGTTGAAAAAACAACTTGGATGAACTTTACAGATACCTTAGCAATTGATATGGGAATTTTAATAGATCCTATATCGGTTATGATGTTGATTGTAGTTTCAATTGTATCTCTAATGGTTCACATATACAGTAGAGGCTATATGAAAGGGGATGACGGTTATACCAGATTTTTCGCCTTTTTAGGTTTATTCTCCTTCTCTATGTTTGGATTAGTTTTAGCAACTAACTTATTTCAAATTTATATTTTCTGGGAATTAGTTGGGGTCTCATCATATTTATTAATTGGATATTATTACACAAAAACCTCAGCAGTTGCTGCAGCAAAAAAAGCATTTATTGTTACTCGTTTTGCCGATTTAGGTTTCTTAATTGGAATCTTAATTATTGGTTATTATACAGGTACTTATGATTTTGAAACTTTAAACAATCCTGAAGGTAGCGCTATTTTAAGTTGGTCATCTACATCATTTATGGGATTGTCATTTCTCACTTGGGCATTAATTTTAATATTTATGGGAGGGGCTGGAAAATCAGCAATGTTTCCATTACATATTTGGTTACCTGATGCAATGGAAGGTCCAACACCAGTTTCTGCATTAATACACGCAGCAACAATGGTTGTTGCTGGTGTTTATTTAGTGGCTCGATTATTTCCAATGTATTATTTTATTGAAGATGGTTTCGCATTAAATATTGTAGCTTATGTTGGTGGATTCTCCTCCTTATTTGCTGCAATAATAGCAATTACACAAACTGATATAAAGCGTGTACTAGCATTTTCAACAATGTCGCAACTGGGATATATGATGATGGCTTTAGGTGTTTCTGGTTATGATGGACACGAAGGTGTTGGTTATATGGCTTCAATGTTCCATTTATTTACACATGCTATGTTTAAAGCATTATTATTCTTAGGTGCAGGTTCAGTAATACACGCTGTACATAGTAATTATTTAAAAGATATGGGTGGTTTACGAAAGTATATGCCTATTACAAATATCACATTTTTAATAGCTGCTTTGGCTATTGCAGGAGTATTTCCTTTATCAGGGTTTTGGAGTAAAGATGAAATTTTAGTCGCTGCTTTTGAACATAACAAACTCCTTTATTTTGTGGGAGTATTTGTAGCTGGTTTAACTGCCTTTTATATGTTTAGATTATACTTTGGGATTTTCTGGGGAAAAGACACACAATACAAACATGTGCCGCATGAATCTCCAATTTCAATGACATTACCATTAATGTTATTAGCTTTTATAAGTATTGTTGGTGGATTTATTCCTTTTAGCGAATTAATTACTGCAGATAGAGCTGGTTTTGAAGCGCATTTAAATATTCCTTTAGCAATTGTTGCAACCGTAGTTGGTTTAACTGGAATTGGTTTAGCATATGTATTCTACAAAAAAGAAAATGATTTAGCAGACAGATTTGCAAATGCATTCGGTCCATTTTATAAATGGGCAAGCAATAAATTTTATTTTGATGAAATTTACATGTTCGTAACTAAAAAAATAATATTTAAAAGAATTGCCTGGCCAATTGCATTCTTTGATAAAAAATATGTAGATGGAACAATGGAGGGAATTGGTAATAAAACTGTAGTTATTTCTGAAAAAATTAAAGGAATGCAATCAGGTAAAGTACAAGATTACGCCTTTGGTTTTATTGCCGGAGTTGTAGTTTTAGCTATGGTGTTTATTTATTTATGGACAAACTAACAAAATAATATGGATATTTTATCACTCTTTGTAATTGTACCTGTTTTAACAATCTTAATTTTAGGATTTACGAAAGGTTTAAAACAAGCACGTATAGTTTCTATGGTTGGAAGTATAATTCAACTTGGAATGTCAATCAATTTAATTTTTGCTTATTTTAAAGAAAGAAAAATTAATGAAGAAATAATGGTTTTTACCAAAGACTATGTTTGGTTTGAACAATTCAATATTCATTATGCCATTGGGGTTGATGGAATTTCAGTTGCCCTCTTATTATTAACATCAATTGTAGTATTGGCTGGTGTTTTTATTTCTTGGAAAACAGATGATTTACCAAAAGAATTTTTCATCTCCTTATTAGTTTTATCAACTGGAGTTTACGGGTTCTTTATTTCTATTGACTTGTTTACAATGTTCGTTTTTTACGAAATAGCAGTAATTCCAATGTATTTATTAATAGGAATTTGGGGCTCAGGTCCCAAAGAATATTCAGCAATGAAATTAACGCTGATGTTAATGGGAGCCTCTGCAGTTCTATTAGTTGGAGTTTTAGGAATTTATTTCAATTCAAATGCTGATGGTGGAGCTTTAACCTTCAATATTTTAGAAATTGCTCAAGTGAATATTCCTTTTGAAGCACAAAAATTATTTTTCCCTTTAACTTTTATAGGCTTTGCTGTTTTAGGAGCTTTATTCCCATTTCATACGTGGTCACCAGATGGTCACGCATCTGCACCAACAGCAGTATCAATGTTGCACGCTGGTGTTTTAATGAAATTAGGTGGTTACGGTGTATTTAGAGTTGCAATGTTCTTATTGCCAGCCGGAGCAATGCATTGGGATTGGTTCTTTATAATACTAGCAGCAACCGGAGTTATTTATGGAGCATTTGGAGCATTAAAACAAACGGATCTAAAATATATTAACGCATATTCTTCTGTGAGTCACTTAGGAATGGTATTATTTGCGTTGTTAATGTTAAATAAAACAGCTTGGAACGGAGCCTTAATGCAATCGCTTTCTCACGGATTTATGACGGCATTATTCTTTGCCTTAATTGGAATGATTTACGGAAGAACACACACTAGAGATATCACCAAATTAGGAGGTTTACTAAAAGTAATTCCGTTCATTTCTGCTATTTATGTAATTGCTGGTTTGGCTTCTTTAGGTTTGCCAGGTTTTAGCGGATTTGTTGCCGAAATGAACATATTTGTTGGAGCTTTCCAAAATGAAGGTATGTTTTATCGAATTGCTACAATACTATCGGTTTCTGCAATTGTTGTAACAGCTGTATATATTTTACGTGTTGTTGGAATTATGCTAATGGGACAAGTTAAAAATAAAGAATATTTAGAATTACAAGATGCAACCTGGTACGAAACAACTGGAATTTTATTATTATTAATTCCAATTATAGGAATGGGAGTTGCACCACTTTGGTTAAGTGATATGCTATTGGAAAGTATTCAACCGTTTATTCAAGGAGTATTATAAGCCCCCTAATCCCCAAAGGGTGAATTAATCGTTGAAGTTTGAAGTTAAAATTTTTATAGATAAATATAAAATATTGAAAAATGAATTTAGATAGTTTTCTCATAATGAGACACGAAATTTTACTACTAACAATTACATTGTTGTTATTAGTTGGTGAAATTTTTATAAGCAAATCCAAAAAAAGTAGCTTGGTACATTTGGCTATATTTTTATTTGGAATTCATACCGCTGTTGGTTTTTTAGCAATTGATGAATCAAGTATTTTTGGAGGTTCATTTCAAACCAATAATTTAATTCATTTCTTTAAAAATGTATTGAATATTGGAGTTTTTATATTATTGCTTCAATCTGCTGATTGGATTGAAGAAAAAATAGTGGGTGAAAACAGAGGAACAGAATTCTTTATATTATTATTTTCTTCATTATTAGGAATGTATTTTATGATTTCTGCAGGCGATTTCTTAATGTTTTATATCGGTTTAGAATTATCAACTTTACCAGTTGCAGCCTTGGCGGCATATGAAACCACAAAAAGAAAATCAAGTGAAGCAGGGATTAAATTAATTCTTTCGGCAGCATTAGCTTCAGGAGTTTCATTGTTTGGTATTTCATTATTATATGCAACATCTGGTTCTATATTCTTTAATGATATTATTGAAGTTATCACTTCAACCAACTTAACAATTTTAGGCTTTATTTTATTCTTTGCGGGTTTATCATTTAAAATATCATTAGTTCCATTTCATTTCTGGACTGCCGATGTTTATGAAGGTGCTCCAATTAGTGTAGCTTCCTATTTATCAGTAATTTCAAAAGGAGCTGCAGTATTTATTTTAATGATTTTAATGTTTACCGTTTTTAAACCTTTAATTCACATTTGGGAAAATATGGTTTATGTTGTGGCTTTAGCAACTATGTTTATAGGTAACTTATTTGCATTACGTCAACAAAATATGAAACGCTTTTTAGCATTTTCTTCAATTGCACAAGCTGGTTTTATTTTATTAGGATTAATTACCGGAACACAATTAGGAACTGCAACAATTGTCTATTTTGTAATGATTTATATATTTTCAAATTTAGCGGCTTTTGGAGTTGTACAAGCAATTTCATTAAAAACTGGGAAAGAAAATATGGATGATTATAATGGCTTGTACAGAACAAACCCTAATTTGAGTTTGATAATGATGTTAGCTTTATTTTCATTAGCAGGAATACCACCAGTAGCAGGATTTTTTGGTAAGTTTTTCTTATTTACAGCCGCCGCAAGTAAAGGATATTACATGTTGGTATTTTTAGCTGTTGTAAACGTAACAATTTCACTGTACTATTATTTACTAGTAATTAGAGCTATGTTTATTCGAAGAAGTGAAACCCCTATTCCTTTTTTCAAGAACAAACTCTATATGAGATTAGGATTGTTTATTACAGTAATTGGTATATTAGTTCTTGGTTTATATAGTCCATTATACGATTACATTTATGAATTAAGTAGTGTTTTTAATTAAGAAATTATGGGATTAGCAGGAAAACATACCTTTGGAAGTATTGGTGAAACAAGAGTGACTTTTGTTGAAAAAAAGATTGATGAAAACCGTAAAAATTTTCTGAAAAAATTATTGGAACATAATGGTTTTGAAGTTATTATTCAAGAAGAAAAAAGAAAATCAGAAGAAGAGCCTCAACTATACACGGTAGCTGTAACTGACATGGTTTTTAATCCAACTATTTGGGTTTTTGAGCGTAAACTAAAAACATTTGACGGACATAAAGTAACACAGGACTATTGGAATCAAGTTTCTGAAGATACAAATCCTCATTATTGGAAATACGCTGACTAATTATAAATATTTCTAAAAGTTAAATTAACTCTTGGGAATTTTATTTTGGTTGTTTTTGGCAAACTATGTAGCCAATTCTCCTGAGTTTCACCTTTTATTAATAACAAACTACCTGCTTCTAAAACAACATCAACTTTTTGTTTTGTTTGAATATGCTTAAACGAAAATTTTCGAGCTGTTCCTAAACTTAATGAAGCAATAACAGGGTTTTTACCCAATTCCTTTTCGTTATCTTGGTGCCAACCCATTCCTTCATTTCCATTATGATATAAATTTAAAAGGCAAGAGTTAAAAACTTCTCCCGTTTCTTTTTCTATTAAATTTTTTATTGAAATTAATTCTGGAGTCCAAGGAATTGCATGTTTTACAGAACTAGAATACGAATATTGATGATCTAAATCTCCAAACCAAGCAACTTTACGAGTTGTTTTAATTCGTTTTCCAAACATTGCTAATTCATCATGAGTCCAAAAATCAGCATTTAAAAAAGTGTTTAAGTAAAACTGACAATCTTTGTTATTTAAGATTAAGCCATAATTCAAAACTTCGCCATCAAAAGGAAGGATATTTTGGTTAGAATTTTTGTTGAATAAATCCATTAATAATTAAATAGCCCCTAAAATTTTATCCATTACCCAACTGGTATGCAATGCCGATTTCCCCATTGAAGGATGTTTTTTTCCTTCAGAAAAATAATCTCTCATTGCTTCCACATGAAAATATTGAACGTTTTCAGGATGCTCAATCATTATATTTTCATTTCTAGATGTACTTTCTAAAACTATTGGAACATTATCATAAATCGAAAATTTAATAGTTCCTTTGCTTCCATAAATTCCAACTTTATCATCGTTGGAACTGCAACCAAAATTCCAACTTCCAGAACCAGTAACACCATTATTATGAACCCAGCAAGCAGTAATTGCATCTTTTGCATAGTACAACCCTTGCTGATTTAAACTTATTCCTTTTGCTTCACTAATTTTTCCTAAATAATAAGCAAACAAATCAATTCCGTGACTTGCCAAGTCATCAAAATAACCACCAGGCGCAACCAACTTATCAGTTCTCCAGTTGTATCCTTTTGAAATATCTTGTTCACTTGTAGTTTTGTTTAAATGCCAATTAACATGTCTAATATCACCTATTGCACCTTCATCAATCCAATTTTTTATTTGATTAAATCTAGGTTGCGTACGTCGATAATAAGCCACAAATAATGGCGTATTTGTTTTTTCAAAAGCCTTTAAAATCTCTAAACTATCGTTATAATTTGGAGCTAATGGTTTTTCAATGCAACAAGGTTTCTGAGCTACTGCGACTCTTAATCCATACAATTTATGAGTATCTGGCGGGGTTGCAATATAAACAGCATCTACTTCATCATCATTTATTAAATCATCTGCATTGGTATAGTATTTATTTACCTGATGCCTTTTTGCGAAATCTTTCGCTTTCACTTCATCACGTCTCATTACAGCCGCTAATGAAAAACCAGCTATTTTGTAATAAGGTGGACCGCTTTTAATTTCAGTTACATCTCCACAACCAATAATTCCCCAGCGTATTTCTTTAAAATTTTTATTTCCTTTGGCCATCTATATTTATCATCTTTGAAAGCTAAAAATACAAAGATTTGATAGTTTCACATAGCGTTTTCAATATATTTTAGAAATTGGTTAACTATTTATATAATTGTTTTTCCAATATAAATTAGCAGATTGCCTTTTTGAATTTCAATTGATTCATCTAGAGATGAAATGATATGAATAACCCCTTTATTGTCTTTCAAAAACATTGGTATTGCCTGTTGTTCATCGTTAATTTCCTTCAATAATTCTTGATAATGTTTGTTAGAATTAACTTCAACTTCATTTACTAAAGGAAAATCCCTCACAATTTCACTCAAATTTAAGAAATCATCTTTATGAGTAAACAATTTTTGATTTGGGGCTAAATTACCTTCTTTCATCTCATCAGTAGAAATAATTCTAAATGCTCCATTTTCTCCAAAAATTGAAGAAAACTTTTCTATTGCATATTCATTTATAGCTGCTCCACCAGTTAATGCTAATAAATAACCAATATCATTTAATTCCACATCCTCCAGTAATTCATCAGAATAAATATTTCCATGAATAGCTTCAAGCCCTAAGTTTTTGGCTTTATTTATATTATCTGGATTGTTATCTATTAATACTACTCTTCTATTATTCTTTTTAAGGTATGTTGCAATTAATCTCGCAAAATTTGATGCTCCAATTATTATAATTCCATTGGAAGTTTTAAGAAACACACCTACTAATTTTGCAAATAATCTGGCTGTGGTTGCATTTAAAAGAACTGTCCCAAGCACAATCATAAATACCAAAGGAGTAATATATTCAGCTCCTTCTACTCCAGATTTTAGCAACTTACTTCCAAATAAAGAAGCAATACCCGCAGCGACAATACCACGTGGACCTACCCAACTTATAAATATTTTTTCGTTCGTTTTTAGTTTTGAGCCTGTGGTACTTAAAAACACCGCCAATGGTCTAATAACAAAAATAACGATACCAAACAATATTGCCGTTTTCCAATTATACAACAACATCATATCTTCAATATTTATATTGGCTGACAACAAAATAAATAGGATTGAAATAAGTAGCACGCTTAAAGATTCTTTAAAATATAAGAGTTCTTTTATATTCTCTAGTTTGTTATTTCCTAAAACCATTCCCATAACAACTACTGCTAATAAGCCAGATTCATGTGCAAAAACTTCAGATTCAACAAAAACTAATAATACTGTTGAAAGTGAAACTACATTTAATAAATAATGTGGAATCATGTTTTTGTTGATAGCAAAAGCCAGCGCATGTGCAAATGTAAAACCAAAGGTAGTTCCAAATAAAAGGATTTTCCCAAATTCAATTAGTGCTGTTTTAGTAAATCCACTTCCTCCTCCAACACTTATAAATTCAAAAACCAATACCGCAACCAATGCTCCAATTGGATCAATTAATATTCCTTCCCATTTTAAAACTGCCGATACATTCTTTTTTAACGGAATGTTTCTAAGTATAGGTGTTATTACTGTTGGACCCGTTACAATTATTAATGCAGCAAATAAAAACGACAATTCCCAACTCAAATTAAATACGTAATGTGTAGTAAGACCTGCGCCAAAAAATGTAATAGCCGAACCCAATGTAATTAATTTGGTAATAACAGGTCCAACTGATTTAATTTCACTTCTTTTTAGTGTTAAACCACCTTCAAACAGTATAATACTAATTGCTAGTGAAACAAAATAATACAATCCGTCCCCAGGAAACAATCCATTTTTACCATTCCAAACTGGTTCAATCCATTTCGAACCATCTTCCGATAAAAACTCGGCAGCAATTGGCCCTACTAACAATCCAATTAAAATTAAAGGTAAAATTGCAGGAATTTTAAATCTCCATGCAACCCATTGTGCTAAAATTCCTAATATTATGATTCCTGCTAATTCTAACATTTAGTTCTTTTTATTGAATTTGAATATAACAATTATTTACCAATTACAAAATGGCTTTTTGGCTATCATTGAATTATAATATTTTTTTTGACCAGTAACCTCATCACCTAACCAATCTGGTTTAGCAAATTTAAAATCCTCGGAAGGCAATTCAATTTCCGCAATTAAAAGACCTTCATTTTTACCCAAAAATTCATCAACTTCAAAAAACAAATCATTTTCTGAAGGAATTATATATCGAATTTTTTCAATTATAGTGGGTTCACAGAGTTTTAATAAATTTTCAGCATCTATTAATGAAATTTCTTTTTCCCATTCAAATCTGGTGGTCCCAGATTCATTTCCAATACCTTTTACAGTTATAAAACCTTTCTCATCTTTAATTCGTATACGAACTGTGCGTTCTGGAACTGTAGATAAAAAACCTTGAGCAATCCTAAAGCTTTCAATAGCTTTTTTTTTAAAATCTCCGATTACTAAAAATTTTCGTTCAATTTCTATATTCATAACTATTATTCATGATTTTCAAATTTACTATAAATCTTTTGATTAAGTTTTGTAATTTTAATCCTATTCTATACTCAAACTTTATGAAAAATTTAAAATATCTTTTTATTGTATTAATTGTGTTTGTTGCTTGTGAAAATGCATCTGAAAAATCCATTGAAACAAATTTAACTAATGCTGAATTACTAGCAAAAGCTACTGAAATACATAAACGAGTTTTAACATTAGATACTCATAATGATATTAACATAAAAAACTTTACTGACAGCATAAATTACACGCAAGAACTTGATAATCAAGTAAATTTACCCAAAATGAAAAAAGGCGACTTGGATGTCTCCTGGTTTATTGTTTATACAGGACAAGGTGATTTAACGCAAGAAGGCTTTGATGATGCTTATGACCAGGCGATATCAAAATTTAAGGCAATTCATAAATTAACAGAAGAAATTGCACCAAATGAAATTGAATTAGCTGTAACTTCAGAAGAAGCCAGAACCATTAATAAAATAGGTAAAAAAGTTGCCATGATAGGGATTGAAAATGGCTATCCAATTGGTACAGATGTTAGTAGAGTTAAAGAATTTTACGATTTAGGTGCAAGATATATGTCTTTATCACATAACGGACATAGTCAATTATGTGATTCTAATACTGGTGAAGAAAATGATATTTGGTTACACAATGGCGTAAGTGATTTAGGAAAAGAAGTTTTAGCTGAAATGAACAAATGGGGAATAATGATTGATGTTTCTCATCCCTCAAAAGAGGCAATGAGAGACATGATTGAGCTTTCTAAAGCACCAATAATTGCCTCACATTCTTCTGCAAGAGCGCTATGCAATCATAGTAGAAATTTAGATGATGAACAGTTAGGATGGTTAAAAAACAACGGAGGAGTTGTTCAAACAGTGGCCTTTAGTGCTTATGTAAATACAGAGAAAAACAAAAAATTTGGAGAGCTAACTAAAGTTATTTTAAATGAAATTGCTGCTATAGAAGGTTTTGAGATTCTATCTTGGGGAGAAGTTCGAAAGATGAAAAAGGAGGATCAGGATGCGTACATTGAAAAATATATTAAAATTAGAGGACTTTCCAAACCTAAAATGGACGAAGCCAGTGTTAATGGGGATCCTGTTAACGTATCAGATTTTGTAGATCATATAGATTATTTAGTTGAAAAAATTGGCATAGAACATGTTGGAATTAGTTCTGATTTTGATGGTGGTGGCGGTGTTTATGGCTGGAATGATGCTTCAGAAACATTAAATGTAACTGTTGAATTGGTTAAACGCGGCTATAGTGAAGAACAAATTGAAAAACTTTGGAGCGGAAATTTATTAAGAGTTTTAGATGAAGTTGAAAAAGTTGCTCAAGAAATTCAAGGGAAATAAACTTATAATAATTTTATTTAAATTTAAGTTCCCAAGAAAGTGATAATGAATAAATCCAAAAGAAATTCCCTGGATTAAAACTTATTTCTTGATGTGTAACTCCAAATTGTGTTCCCCAGGCGTTTTGTTTGCTAGAAGAGGTAAAGTGATATCCAATATTTAATTTTTGTGATTCTAACTTAATAATTTCATCTTCATTACCTTCAAAATTAAATCGATCTAATTCAGGTGAATAACCCATACCTATTAAAATACTAAAATAATTGTCAGCATCACTTTTATATTTACGGTAGTTTAACGTTCCCGACTTACTATCACCCGAATCTCCAGGAGTAATATAGGGTCTAAAAGACAAATAACTATTACCTGAATACCAACCTATAGAACCTGTATAAATATTTGTGGTTGAACTATATTTTAAAGTTCTAATTCCAAGAGATGCTTCAAAGCTATGCGGCAGCGACTTATGTAATTCGGCACCAAACCTTACATTTGGATACAAGTAAGAGTTCGAAAAACCAACATTTAAATAAGCATACAAACCTTTTGTTATTTTCGGATATAAATCAACTTCAAATTGCGCTCCATTGTCCTGAAATCTTCTATTAAAATTTACTTTTGCTATAATACTTCCATATTTTGTTAACCTGCTATATTTTAATGTATGATACTGCATCGGGTCAAAAACTTCCGAATACAAATCAACTGAGGAACTTACACCAATTGCATTAAATCTAAGTGATTGTTTTAAATTCTTTTCATATGCAATCGCTTCTTCATTATTTGGATTCTTTTTTAAAATAGATTGTATCGTTTTTAATGACTCTTCCGGATATTGTGAATTTCTTTCTGCCTTTGCTTTCACTAATAATATTTCTTCATTATTAGGGAAATGTTTTAAAGCTTCATTTGATAATTTCAATGCATTAAAAGGGGATTCGGACCATAATTCATTATTAATAGCTGCAATCCAAGTACTTTTCCTGTCTGGATCTTTATCTAAAACATATGAAAACTCCTTTTTAGCCACCTTGTATTCTCCATCCCAAGAATACGTACTTGCCAAAAAAGAACGGATATCATGGTAATTTGGATATTTAGTTAATATTAATAAAAGAGAATCTTGGGCCTGCTTTCGGTTTCCATCAAAAGCCAACTTCCTTGCAACTTCAAAAGCTGTATCTGGGTTACCCGTAAACACTTTTTGCTGAGAATAAATTTGAGTATTCAATAGAAAAGTAACTATCAAAAATATTTTAACTGTGAATTTTATCATTTTATTCAAGGGATTGTTTAAACGATTTATAATCAACATTTTCTGGATGTATTCTAGAAATACTATCCATTATCATTTTAGATTCCTCTAAATTATTTAATCTTTGATAAGCCTTTGCTAATTTAAAACTAATATCGCTATTAATTATACCATTTTCAATTGCCTGTTTTGTAATATTTATTGATTTTTCATCTTGATTAGACCACCAATATAAATCTAAAAGCGCTAAGTAACCATCATCATAATAAGGTGATCTTTTTATTACATTTAACAATTCGATTTCCGCTTTCTCATAGTTCTGTTCCCAAGCAAATGTTCTTCCTTTTAAGGTTCTCGCATCTGCATGATATGGAATTTCATTTAAAATATAATCACAAAGCAATCTAACTGTTATATACTTTTTATTAAAAGCCAATTCTCTGGCAAGTGAAAAAGTTTGATCAAAATTTAACCCTTTAACCAATTTATCTATTGTTAAGAGTTCTTCTTTTGAAAATTTCATTCTTGGTTGTATATAAATATTAAGCGAGTCTGGAAATATCTTATTACTTTTAGTTATGTAAGAATTTATTCTTTTAAACTCTTTTAAAGAATCCGAAATAATTTTTAATAATTTATCTTCTTTAACCTTGACAGTCCCAAAATTTTCATCAATCTTATATAAATCACCATCAGAGTATAAATAATCTTTATATATGTAATCATTAATATTTCCTTTATACCTCATAATTGGTATTTTATGAATATTTCTGAAGCTTTTTGCCGTATCAATCCCTTGACTCATCCAAGCTGTTTCTACCAATTTATTAAACTTGTAATTATTCATTAAAAAAGAAAGCAAACTAGGTGTTACATCCCAATGAGATGATATTGACTTAAATTTTTCTGCTTTTTTAAGGAGTGGACTATAAATTAAAAAAGGCACATGAAATCTACACAATTTATCCTTTTGCGTTATAGGTATTAATCGATGATCTCCTGTTATAATAAATATAGTGTTATTATATTCTTCTCTTAAACTATAAGAATGCATAAAATCTGCAAGAGAATTATCTGTATACAAAAGGCTAGCAAAAATATCTGAATTTAATTTGAAGTCTTCCTTTGGTTTCCCAAAATTTCTATTAGAATTTAAAATACTATCAACTTTTGCTATATAGTTATCTTTTAATGGAAAAATAAATGGTTCATGGTTCGAAAGAGTCATTACAATATCCAATCTTGGTAATTTTTTACCATCTAATGTTGACAATGCTTTTTTATATATTTCAGCATCTGGATATCCCCATGAATATCCTTCAGAGTTAGCTTTGGTTTTTTCATATTCAGCTCCAAATTTATTTTCATCAATAACATTGTCAATGCCATTATACTCTAAAAAATTAATTACCCTATCAAAACTAGTTTGGTGTCCTGCATAAAATGATGTCGTATAACCGTTAGCTTTTAAAATACTAATTAATGATGTATGTGAAGGAGACTGGGTTATTTCTAAAAATCCTTTTTCTCCAAAAGGCAAAGAACCCAATAAGGATGGAACAATACCAAAAGTTCTTCCTGTTGTGCTTACAAAGTTTTCCCAATACAAAGATTCTGGAATTAAAGAATCTATAAATGGAGTGAATCCACTATAATCATTTCCTGCTACAAATTCACTCCCAAGCCCTTCAACCATAATTATTACTATATTTGGTTTTTCCTCTTGGATATTAAAAAAAGAACCTAGTACATCTTTTGATTCCTTAAATGGTTTTAAAAATGGGTAATCGCTCCTACCACTTAAATTATAAGAATTAGCACTATTCTGTTCGAATTTAAACCTTATAACATCAGTTGCTAAATAATAAATCTTATTTTGATAATTATCATCCGCAGAATCTGAATTTACCAATTTTATACTTCCAAAAAGCAAGACTGAAATAACAGAAATTGCAAGCATTTGCTTTCCATTCACAAACTTGTAAAAAACATAATTTAGTCCAAATAAAACGAATGAAATCCCTATAAAAGGTAAAAAATACAAAAAGGACATTGATTCAGAGGAAGATACAGTCATTGAAGCATCATCAAATGAATATCCTAAAATATCCGCACCTAAATTTAACAAAGTTGTAAGACTGTATTTTACCAATCCAACCTGAATTAAAATTACAAAAATTAATAATATACTAGTAAACCCTTTTGCAAATTTTTCACTTATCAATGAAATTAAAAAGAATATTGGGAACAATAGTAACCCTATTAATAAACCAGTCCAAAAATCATTGAGGAATTTAAATGCTATTGTAGGAAAGTAATTTGGAGTTTTTACACCGTTTGAAAATGTTAAATAAAATTCAAATATGCTAATTATCCAAAATGTAACAATTAAAGCAATTATTAAATAAAAATACTTTTGAAAATGTTCCTTTGATAATTTTAGTTTCATATAAATTATAATCTGTTTATTTAAGTTTTTATTTCTTTGATAAACCTTTTCTAGTCATTTCTCCCCACTTTTTTTTCTTATTAAAATAATAATCAAAGTTACCTCTTAAAGCCGCATACAATATAAACGGATGTAAAATAAATGGTTCCAAAAGTGTAACTAGCAATAATTTAAATCCAGTACCCTTTTTTTTATATTGATGAAATGTTAATTCTTCTGAAAAAATTGCAATAATTGTAAACATAACTGAAAATAAATAAGCTAATATAAAAAATGCCAAAGCATATTCCCATCTAACATTTTTAAGTGCAATTAAAATAAGAAAATATAAAATACCTACTACTTCTATTATTGGAGCTAATCTTTCGAAAAAAAACCAATATGGATAACTTAACATTCCAAACAAATTATATTTTGGATTGAATCCAATTTTTCTATGTTTTCTCAATGTTTCAATTGTTCCTCGAGTCCATCTATTTCTTTGAGAAATTAAAATTTTATAATTATCCGGGGCTTCTGTCCAACATAAGGGATCTGGAATATATGCTACTTTATATTTAACTTTCTTTTCTTCCATATACCCTCGCATTCGCACAATAATTTCCATGTCCTCACCAACAGTGTTTGTATCATATCCTCCTACTTCTATAGCAATCTTCTTATCGAACATACCAAATGCTCCAGAAATTACCAATAACCCATTTAATCTGCTCCAAGCCATTCTTCCCAATAAAAACGATCTCAAATATTCTAATATTTGGGCAACTTCAATTAATTTTTTTGGAACATTAACATCTAGTAATTTACCTTCTTTAATTATACAGGAATTTGCAATCCTTATAACTCCTCCTGATGCTATAACCTTTTCATCTGTTACTTCTAAAAAAGGTTTTATCATTTTTTGAAGAGAATCTTCCAATAACAAACAATCTACATCTATACAAGCTACATACTTGCTTTTGCTAATATTTATACCGAAATTTAAAGCATCTGCTTTTCCTCCATTTTCTTTATCAACAACTATTAATTTTTCAAATGCAGGATTTGTAGATTTAAAAATCCCTTCACGCAATGGTTTAGTTTTTAGCTGCTCATTTATTAAGTAATTTACCTCAACCAAGTCGTAGGCTTCAATTAAAAGCTCTAAACTATTGTCTTTACTTCCGTCATTTACAATAATAACATCGTAGTTAACATAATGACTTGATAGTAATGAACGAACATTTTCTATAATATTTAAACTTTCATTATAAGCAGGAGCAATAATTGATATTGATGGTGAAACCGTAGATGCCAGTATTTCATTATAATTTACGAAGCTATTTTTTTTAATATATTGAATTGATTCAATGGCAGAAATAACAGCTAAAAATATATAGGACGCAATTACAGTAAAAGCATATATAAAAAACAAATAATGGATTGTTAAAAGAATAATTTTTACAGTACTACTATCCATAACTAATTATCTTCTAAGTAGTTAAAAATCGCTTTACTTTCTACATCTGATGCCACCAGACTTAAGGAATTAAATCTATCCGTATTAATAAATTTTAATAATTTTAATGCTAACGTTTTAATTTCAAAATTTTCATGAGACACATTTTCAAGAATAAAATCTTCATCACTAGTTTCAACAATCCCTTCTAACATATTGAAAAATGCAATTTGTTCATCAATACTACTATTTATAAAGTTGTTTTTTAAAATTTGTTTTGCCTCATTAGCTTGAAAATAACTTAACACTTTAATTGCTTCAACTCTAATATCTTTGTTTTCATGAGCAAGTAACTCTAACAAAATATTTATTACTTGAAACTGGTTGTAAATTTTTGCCAATTTTAAAGCAAACATAACTACTGACTTATTTTCTGATTTTAACCAAGGAGAAATATCGGTTATTTGTTGATCGTCAAACTTTTGTAATATTTCTAATAATTGAATTTGATTCCATTCTGAAATAGGAGTTATTAAATCGTTAAGAAAATCCAAGCCTTTAAACTGAAATAAATTAACAAAATACAACTGTACCTCATTTCTCACCTCTTGTTTAGGGTAATCTTTATATTTACTTATTTCACTATAAACATTTGTAATTTCAAACAACGCAAGTTCCTTAATTCCAACTGCTTTAACATCCCATTTACTACTTTTAAGTTTTGCTAATGAATAATCAATTAGACCTGATTCAACATAAAGATGCTGAATAGAATCAGCCATTTCACCAGAAATATCATTCTTTAATTTTGAAAGTACCGTTAAAAATATTTTTCTTTTAAACTTGTCTTTTATACAAGTTTTCATTTTTTTTACAATCTTTAATTTGGTAGCGTCTTCTTCTTCGCTTGCATATAGGTAGTTTATCAATTCACCTTCATATTCTGATTGAAATTTTGCAAATATTTTTTCTTTATTTCTCAAATAACCTCTTAAATATTTAAGGTATATCACCAAATTAATTATGATTACACCTAAAATTCCACTAAGTATCCAAACAATTTTTATTAAAACAGGTAATTGCTTAAAATTATCGATTAGATACTCAAATTCATTCATAATATAGTGAATATTAAAAATTATTGCAGAAGTCTCTTTATGCGTATCACTAATTCATTAGGACTAAATGGCTTACTCATAAAATCATTGGCTCCCAAATTAAATGCTTTTAGAACAATTTCTTCTTGTCCAGCTGATGAAAAAACAATAATAGGAATTTGCATATCTAACTTGTTTCTAACATGGCTAATTACCTCTAATCCACTTATAAAAGGCATCATTATATCCGTTAAAATTAAATCTGGTTTATGTTCTTCTATTTGCTCAATTGCTTTTTTTCCATCTTCTGCGGTTAGCAATTTATAACCTTCCTTTTCCAATCTAAACTTCAATAGTAGTGAAAGTGTAGAATTGTCTTCCGCTAATACAATCTTTTCTATATCACTCATCATTTAATAACTTTAATTCAGTTAATAATTCATTTTTAACATTTGCAATAATAACTTTACTTTTTATAATTAACCCCTCAACATCTTCTAAATTTTTCTCTTCTCTAAAAATATTCATTAAAACATGAATTATTGGTTCAAATTTTGAAATTCCGAACATGGCAATACTTGGCTTAATTTTATGAGTTGCCTTGTAAAGTTCACTCCAGTTTTTATTTACTAATTCTAAATCTACTATTCCTATAAACTCATCTAAATCTTTAAGAAATAATTCAATCAACAACTTTAATATTGAAGTTTCATTAAGTGTTTCTTCTCTTAAAAATTTTAAATCAATATTTGATCTTACTTGCTCAATTTTGGGTTTTATTGTTAACTCCTCAACTTCGTTAATGCTTTGTTCTTTATCTGGTTTTCCATATTTTTTTAATAAAGCATAAAGTTCTTCTGTTTTAAAAGGTTTAAAAATATAGTCATTCATACCAACATCAAGAGCTCTTTTAATATCATTCTTCGAAGTATATGCGGTCATCGCAATTATTGGAATAGCTGCTGCTTTTTTGGAAATATCATTTTTAATAATTTTAGTTGCTTCATATCCATCCATTACTGGCATTTGAATATCCATTAATACAATATCATATAATTTTTTTTGAATTTTTTTAACTCCTTCAATCCCATTATTTGCTATATCAACGTTACAATCCCACCTTTCCAATCTAGTTTTTGCTAAAAGTTGATTTGTTTTATTGTCTTCCACCAACAAAATATTCAACCCTAATTTCTGGCTCGTAGAAGTTGATATTTGTAGCTCTTCTTCTTTTGCCATTTCTCCCCCCTTTTTTAAAGGTAAAATTAATGTAAACACACTTCCTACACCAAATTTACTTTCAACTTGAATTTCACCTTTTAAAAGTTTCACTAATTTTTTAACAATGGCAAGTCCCAAACCAGTCCCTCCATAAATTCTAGAAGTATCACTTTTGGCCTGAGTAAAAACTCCAAAAACAGTGTTTATTTTATTGGAGACTATTCCAATGCCTGTATCTTTAATCTCAATATGAATATTTGAAATTTTCGCTGTTTTTTTAACTACTTTAACCCTAACAACTACAGAACCTTCATTTGTAAATTTTACAGCATTTCCAATAAGATTCAGCATAATTTGTCCTAATCTAGTTGGATCTCCTATAACCTGCATAGGTAGGTTTTCTTCAATCACCAAATCTAAAGTTATCCCCTTTTCTTCAGCCTTTAGTTTCATGAGATTTACAACCTCAAACAGATTTTTATGAAGATTGAATTCTATATCTTCAATTTCCAATTTATCAGATTCCAATTTAGAAAGATCCAGAACATTATTAATTAACGAAAGTAAAATTTCGCCAGAATTTCGCATTGTTTCTAAATGATTTCTTTGATCTGATTTTAATTCTGATTCTAAAAGCAAATCAGTAAAACCAATTACAGCATTTAGGGGCGTTCTTATTTCATGACTCATATTAGCTAAAAAGTCATTTTTTACTTTTAACGATTTCTCTGCAGTTTCCTTAGCTTTCTTTAATTCAATCTCTGATGCTATTCTACTCGTAATGTCTGTACCAATTGAAATATACGTGTCATTAATACCTTTAGAAATTTGCCACTCAATCCATTTATAATCACCGTTTTTTGTTTTAATTTTTCTTTTAAAAATATCTAAAAATCCTTTTACATAATTGTAAACATAATTATAAGTGGCTTCTTTAACTTTTAGAGCTTCATCTCGATTATCATAGGTTAATTCCCACCATTTATCCCCTAAAATTTCTTCTACAGAATACCCAAGTATTTCTTGAACAGCTGGATTTGCATAAATTATATTTCCATTTTTTTCACTAACGAATACCATAGAGGTGATACTATTTAAAATGGCGTCTGATTGAGTTTTAATTTCTTCAGTCATTTTCCATTCAGTAATATCCACACCAACTGAAACAAAAGTATTATTTCCAGAAAGTGAATCTCTCCATTCAATCCATTTTACACTTCCATCCTTACATTGCAACTTTCTGTCGTAAGGTTTATTTGAGATTTCAATTTCTTTAGAAATAATTTTACACACTTTATGCTTAAACAACTCACCCTCTTCTTCATATAAAAATGTCTTTTTCCACCATTGTTCTCCTAAAAGTGATTTAGGCTTATATCCAATAATTTTCTCCGTAGCAGTTGAAACGTAATTTATGCTTCCATTCTCATCAATAGAAATTACTATTAAATTTACATCATTTAGTAATAAATCAGCTGATTCCATATTATTAAAATTCTGATTTTTTTTCAAACCTAAAAGCTATTTAATTAATTATTTAAAGCACAAATAATTATTGCATCATTAAAATTGCTAAAACAACCGAACCAATTCCTACTCCAACCCCAATTAAGTTGGAAAGACTAGAAGATTTTCTATTTTTTTCTTGAATTGATTTAATTTCATTTTTTATAAGTGGAGTTTCGACAATTTCATTTGGTTTTTTATTAATACCAAAATAATTGTTATTATTAACTTCAATGTTATCGTAAATATACTCATCGCCATTTAACATTGTCACTTTAAAAACATTGCTCGAAGTATTATTAGCGGCCTCATTTAATGATATAGGATCTTGGTAAACTTTACAACTATATAACATACTTGCACACACTAAAAGCATAAAATATTCATAAAAAAAATATCTCTTTAAAAATCTTAATTTGTTCATTTACTTGAGGGTTTTTGAAATAATTTGTAGCGAACAAGGTACATTTTAAATTAACAAAATGCAATTAAGATTGGAACCTTAAAATATTATTTGACGCTAATTATAAAAAGTATTTATTTTTTCTTTAATTTATATACACCAAAAACAGTACCCATAATAAATAAGAATGAAATTCCTACGTCTATTGGAAATTCTGGATGAGGATCACCCCCTGGTTTTGGTAACGGATTGTTTTTACTCTGAGAATAGCTAATACCCATTACCAATAAGGTAATTATAATTAATAGATATGTAACTTTTCTTTTCATGCTTTTTCTTGCAAATTTTTCAATAATTCTACTTATTCAAGTTATTAAAAAGTATTAGCCCTATGAACTACCTTAATCCTCAACTATTTATTTGATTATTATTTTCTTTGATATTTTACCCTCATTCGTTGAAATTAAAACTATATAAACTCCTGTACTTTCTTCAATTGGTAGCTGAATCTCATTCTCAATTAAATTTGATTTCCAAACCTTTATTTTTTGTCCTACTACATTATATAATGAAATATTATGTATTCGTAAATCATCAGGCTTTCTAACAAGAAATGTTGAACTGTTTTCAGCTACAAATACACTAACATCATTATATATTTCTTCAATCTCAACTGGAATTTCAGGTTTTGCTTGAAAAACTATTGAATACTTATCTATATACTCTCCATCTTCCAGAGTAATTTCAAATTCTCCATTCATTATATCCAATGTTTCCATTGTGCTATTATCTCTTACATATATTTCCATATTCGGGTATGGATTTTCAATTGCATCTACCTTTATTTTAATTGGTATACCGCCATTAACACTTATACCAATTGGAACAACTCTTTCAATTGGTAAATTTTTAACTGCCTGTATAACCAACTTATTATTATCAATAATCCAATATAAATCATTTGGATAAATATTATTATTAATAGCATCATATCCATAATCTACACCATCAGTTGCATTATCATCAATAGTAAGTAAAATTTGTCTGTTAAAATTAGTTTCAGTTTTAAAACCAATTCTTATTTTTAACCTTGTATCTAATATTGAATTTATTGTATTTTGTTGTTTTGCACTTCTCGATTTAAAAAATACAGATGCAGAACTATTTTCACGAACAAATTTACGTTGGGTATTCCTAAATTTTATTTTTGAACCGGCAGATCCTACTCCCGTAACACCAAATCCTTGAGCAACAGCAATATACCTCCCAGGTGTTTTTCCGCCACTTTCACTCGGATTATTGTAATTAGTAGCGGGTATTCCTCCACTTTTGGTTAACAGTGCATAACCAGCATGTGCTTCATTATAGCCATGAGTATTGTCCTCCCAATCATCCCAAATTTCTATTGTCCCATCAATTACACCTACATTATCATCTATAAACTGAAAGGCATCTAATGCACTTGGATAAGGATTCCCTGTTAAATACCAACTTCCAGTAGATAGAGGTAATTCAACATCTCCATTATGAGGTTTTCCAACAAATACAAAATTTTGTTTATCGTAAAGGGCAGTTATTGGAGGATGTGTACCTTTCATAGAGAAGCCTTCCGCTGGTGACATAGTACCAGTACTTTTTAAACTTACCCAACTATTTTCATTATCGTTACCATAAATCCAACGTTCTGCAATTTGAATTGGTGAAGAATTTACTCCATTATTACCCCCAATAAATGTAATTGTTTTTGGATTTGAAGAATCAAATCCATCTCTTAAAACATCCTTAACGGCATATTCTGTTGTTTGTGGCTGACCAATAATTCCTACTGGAGAGGACCAATCATTATATCTGTAAAGATTTCCTAATCCTTGTTGATCTCTTTCAATATAACCACTACTAACATCATCTACTACACTCTCAACAAACTGATTAGTAATAAAATAATCATTAACATCATAATCCCCATACTTTTTTTGTATTAATTGAGATTCCCCAACTAGATCTATAAATCCATTAAGTTTTAAATAATGAGTTACCCAAAGACCATGTCCTAAATTTGTTTCATCTTGTGCTCCGGCACCTGTAATAGTGAGTTCTTTTCCAGAATCTACTATTAGACCTAATAGTGTTATATCATTAATAATTGAATTAATATTATGTGAAACTTTTACAATATTCCAATCTATAGGAGTATTATTAATTCCACTACTATTAGGTATGTCCCAAACATTAAAATTTGTCCATGTATTATCAGTATCCCAATCTTGATTTGCTCTGGTTGTATATGGAATAGGAGCTGTTTGTTCCTGACCAGTAGTCATATTTCTAAGCCTACCACCTACACCTTTTTTGTATGGTGCTAAATCACCACAAATAATATTCATATGATAATAAGCATCTAAATTACTCCACAACAATAAATTATCTTCAGTACCATTATTATCACTATCCGGACCGTAAATTTTAGTAGGAATTTGAACCCCTCCAACATCTGCACCTAATTCATCAATTTCTTGATTCATCATTTGTCTTATATGCTCCACTGATAGTGCCTTATTCCAAATCTTCAATTCATCAACCCAACCATGATAATAATTTACGGGATTTCCTGAAGAACCTTGATCCATGGCTCCTAAAATAGCTTCTATATTATTTGATGTTAAACTAGGTGGGTTATTATTATTGACAAGTCCTAATTCTATACCATCTACATAAAGTTTATATGTTGAGCCATCAAATGTAACTGCCACATGATACCATCTATTTACAGTAATTAAATTACTAGCAGATGTAAGAGAGCCTGAACCAGCGCTATAATACCAATTAAACCTAACTTGACCATTCACAATGCTTAATTGGTAGCCACTAGAGTTGTCATCGATATCTTTTCTAGAAAAAATTGTTTTTGTTCCAGTTACAGAGTTTGGTTTTATCCAAGTTTCAATACTAAAAGCACTGTTTAAATTATAATTATTCTTGAAGGTGACAAAATCGTTAACACCATCAAAATCAAGACTATTACAATCGGTAATTTTAACATCAATTTCATCAGAACAGCCGTTAGAAAGTGTCCATTTTAATTTATAATTACCAGGATTTCCTGTAAAAATAGCATCTGGATCTGTATCACTAGAAAAAGTAGCCGAACTACCACATGTGGAGGTTAAGGCAGAACTTACAATTGACCATTGTCCTGTTACACCTGTCCCATCAAAATCTTCACTAGCACTTGCAGGAACAACATAAAGATTGTTTTTCCAAGCACCTTTGTTATAATTTTCAATAGCTTTTTTTGTATTGTCGTATGCGTTTAATTGTAAAGATGATTCTCCACAATTTCCTGAAATTGGTAAATAATCTTCACCTGCATAAGCTAAACTAGTACTTATATCAATAAAATTTGTTCCTGAATCATTATCTGTTCTACAACCATTAATTAAGTTAGTTACTCCATATCTTCTAATTCCTGGTGTAACTGGAGTTACCGTTGCAGTAGTTCCAATTGCTATTACTGTACCTTCTTCATCTGTCCATTCTAATTCATCATCTACTTGAGAGAATGCAAACCCAACATCATCAATAGCCCAACCACTACCCACATCAAGAGCTTGAGGGCTGCAGTTGTTTGATGAATGGCTAGGAAAAATCACATTATCACAAGTTCCTCCACCAGGCCCAGCATTAAATGTGAATTTAACACGTAAACCAGATAGTCCAACATAAGGCCCTAAATCTAATGATGCGTACTGAAATGGGTCAGCTACAGCGTACTGTGATTTATTACAGTTACCATTTTTAAAAGCCTGAACGCCTGATGTATTCCCCGAAGTTAAAACATCTCCTTGCACGGTATTTAGAGTTACCGAATAGGTGTTACCCGAATCAAAGGATAATTCAATAGTTCCAAATCCGCCACCACAAAAATAATAACCCTGATAGAAACTCATAATAGCCTCACTTGCCGTCATACCTACAGTACTAAACACAGGCGTTTCTAATGTGGTTGACTGATTCACTTCAACCGCATGGGCTATTGCAAATTTGGTATTGTCTGATGTATCGTAGTTAATGCCACTAAATGTTGTATTGGGATTATCGTTTGAATTGGTTTCTTTCCATGTAGGTTCTTCCTTATTATTACCACTTGCTGGAAATTCACCATCTTTACCATCTACACGCCAGCCATCAGGTTGCGCATAATTGAATTTACCTCCTTCACCAAATTGTCCTTCAGGTCGATCGAAAAAACTTTCGGCAATTACGGTCACAGATTCATCTAAGCAAATATCCAGATCAGTATAGCTAATAATTATTGGAGGCTCATCTGGTGGTAAGAACCTTACAAAAGCAGTTGCAGATGATTTAATAATGGAATTATCATCGGCATCTCTGATACTGAGACGCACAAAAGTATTACTAGTAATATCCACTAAAGTATACGTTAACAAACCTTGTGTATTATTAATTACCGTCCATGTTTCACCATTATTATTTGAATACTCCCAGTGCACCACATCCGAAGCTTGTAAATTATAAGTCCCAATAGCTTCTAATGTAAATTGAACGTCTTTTGGCTCATATAAACCTCCAGGGCAAGCTGTTGCTTCTATAAGAGCGCTTGGTGGAAATGGGTTAGTTGGTATAGGGTCTATAATTTCTCCTATTAAATAAGTGAAAAGATTTACTGGCGGTTCTACAGTAATATTTACTACACAAGTATTTTCATTTCCATTATTATCTATGGCTGTTAATGTTGTGGTAGTCGTATATTCACTTCCATCTCCTGAAGGATTCTCTCCAAATGTGGAAGGATTAACGGTTAAAGAGGCTATACCGCAAACATCATTAGATCCATTATCAACATCTGAAGCTTTTATAGTTGCAATTCGCGTAAGTGGATCAATAACAACAACAAAGTTATTGCACAACATAATTGGTGGAGTATTGTCCTCAACAGTTACTGTTGCTATACAACTATCACTGTTACCTTCATCATCATAAACAGTAAATGTTACAGTATTTGTTCCTACATCTCCACAATTAAATGAATTGGGAGACACCGTCATATTGGCAATACCACAATTATCTGCCGAACCGTCATTTAAATCTAATGCATTAATATTTACTGTACCGCCTGGACCTAAAACGGCTGTATAATCCATACAGATTGCTGTTGGCGGAATACTGTCTGTAGGAATAACCTGAAAGGAGCATGAACTTGTTAAATTAAAATTATCTGTTGCTGTTAAAGTTATGGTAGTGGTTCCAGAAATTAATGTTCCTGCGACAGGAACTTGAGTAATTGTTAAACTACTATCACAGTTATCTGAACCATTGGCTAAAGCGGTATAATCCGGAATTTCAAACTGACAATTAGCAGCAAAATTTACATTTTGATCACTTGGACAGCTTATCGTTGGATCTTCATCATCTGCTACAGTTACTGTCATAACATCTGCAGCTGTTAGCATTGCTCCATCAGTTACTGTATAAGTTATTGTTGTAATTCCTATTGGGAAATTATAAGTACCAACCTGACCAGACCCACTATCAGTTACATCACCCGACATAACCCAAGCTATAGAACTTCCTGTGCAATTATCTCCAAAGGTAGCATCTGCTATAGCTACAGAAACATTGCAATTTCCAGTACCATCTGCGCTAGTAGTTGTTGTTACATCTCCTGTAGCATTTATTATTGGTGCTTCTGCATCTGCATTTACAGTAACTGTGAAACTATGAGTACTTACATTAGTACTATCATCCATAGCACTATAACTTATTATTGTAGTTCCTGCTGGAAATAGATCTCCACTGTTCAATCCCGTTGAATCTGTCCTAATTACACTTACAGATCCATCACAGTTATCTGTTACTGTTGGATCTGTATAGGTGGCTATAGCTCCACAAACTCCAACATCCATAGGAATATTTAACTGATCTGGTGGAAGCCCAGAAAGAACTGGAGCTGTTGTATCTTCAACAGTAATTGTTTGTGTTACATTGATAGTATTTAGACTCGTATCCGTTACTGAATAGGTTCTGGTAATCACTTCTGGATTGAAGTTCCCATCCGACACATCTCCAACGTGAGCGACAGTAATTACACCAGCACAGTTGTCAGCTTCATCAATAACATCATTGATATTGACAACAGGAATATCAGCAGTACATTCTACAACAACAGCTATAGGATCAGATGCCGTTGGATCTGTGGTATCTTCAACAGTAATCGTTTGTGTTACATTGATAGTATTTAGACTCGTATCCGTTACTGAATAGGTTCTGGTAATCACTTCT
>NZ_FZNX01000006.1 GCF_900188355.1 Lutibacter flavus | reverse complement strand
GATGTAACAACGCCTGGTGATTATGAAGTTACAGTAACCGATTCAGATAATGGGTGTTCAGCAACAACAAGTTTAACAGTAGAACAAGACAATACAGTTGTAGTTGCAGTAATTACAGGCAATGAAGAATTGACTTGTACAACTACAAGTGTCACTTTAAATGCAAGTGAATCAACAGTTCAAGGAACTAATGTAAGTTTTATATGGGGTACGGGTGATGGAACTGCATCTATAAATGTAGATAGCCCAGGAGATTATACCGTAACGGTAACTAATAATGATACAGGGTGCTCAGATTCTGAAACTGTAACTGTAACTCAAAATATTAGTGACCCAACGGTGATGGTTAGCATTTCAGGAGATGAAGAATTGACTTGTTTAAATACATCTGTGACTTTAATTCTGGAATCAACAGTGCAAGGTTCAGCAAGTTATTTATGGAGTACTGGAGAAGAATCAGAAACAATAGTTGTTACTGAGCCAGGCTCATACAGTGTAATTATAACAGATTCAGATAATGGATGTTCAGCAACAAGTGAAAGTGTAATAATTACTGAAGTTGTTGTGGAGCCTGAAACCAAAGTTGTTGATATTTGTGCAGATATAAGGTATGCAGATAATGTAGAAAATTTGGAATCTATTAATCTTTCTGAATTACTAGATATAGCTGAAGCTTATCCTGGTGGAGAATGGAGTGGTGAAGGTATGAATGGAGATAATCCTAATTTCAATATTGGAGAATTTATTGTAGACCAAGTTGAACCATTGGAGTTTAATTTTATATACACAGTAACAGTTGGAAAATGTGAAGTTGTTTCTTATTTAACTGTGGCAAAACCTTGTTTTGTATTAGCATGTTCAACAGGTGATTTGGAAATTTCAAAAGTAGTAACTTCTAACAATGATGGATTTAATGATCAGTTTGAAATAACTGGAGTAGAAGGTTGTGGATTTACATTTGATATTCAAATATTTAATAGATGGGGAAAAATGGTCTATCAATCAAATAATTATCAAAATAATTGGAGAGGATATGCAAATACAGGTGGTTCTACTATAGGTTCTAGCACTACATTACCAACAGGAACTTACTATTATATTGTTAATGTGTTAAATAGTGGTTTTAAACCAATAACAGGATATATTTATTTAGGAACTAACTAAAATACAAGACTATGAAACGTGTCATTTTAATAATAGCAATATTGGTTTTAGGGTTAGAATATTCTAACGCCCAGCAATTACCACAGTTTACTCAATATATGTATAATACAATTGCAATTAATCCGGCATATGCTGGTAGCAGGGATGCACTTAGTATTGTTGGGTTAAATAGAAATCAGTGGGCTGGATTTGATGGTGGGCCACAAACTCAAACTTTATCAATACATTCTCCACTGAGAAATGAAAAAATCGGATTAGGGATGTCATTAATTAATGATAAATCTGGTTATGAAAATTTCACATATGCATTTGCAGATTTTTCATACACATTACAGGCAAGTGAAGAAGTAAATTTAAGTTTTGGTTTAAAAGCTGGTATGACTTATTATAAATTAGCTGAAGAATTATATAACGCAAATGAAGTAAATCAAGACCCTTATTTTAGTGAAAAATTAAATAGATGGAATTCAAATTTTGGAGCAGGTATTTTATTGCATTCTAATAAATGGTATGCAGGTTTGTCTATTCCAAAACTTATAAACCACGATTTAAATAATGAAACTGAGTATGCAGCTCTGGAACGAGTTCACTACTATGCAATTGGAGGATATGTTATTGATTTAAGTGAAACTTTAAAACTAAAGCCATCATTTATGATGAAATACACAAAAGGAGCTCCAATTTCTACAGACTTAACAGCTAACTTTTTGTTTAATGAGAAGTTTTGGTTAGGGGGGTCTTATAGATTTAATGGAGATCAAAATGCAATTGGTGCACTTGTGGATTTTCAAGTTTCAGATCAATTTAGAGTTGGATATACTTATGAAATTCCGACTGGAGAAATTAGACCTTATACATCAGGGTCTCACGAAATTTTGTTAATGTATGAATTTAGATTCCTTAAGAACAAACAAAAATCTCCAAGATATTTTTAACCAAATCAAAGATGAATATTATGAAAAATATAAAAATTTTATTTATAGCCTTTGTTTTAATAGGTGCATCCTCATTTGGTCAAACTGCAAAACAAAAGAGAGCTGAAAGACAATTTAATAACTTTTCATTTGTAAAAGCGATTAATACTTATGAGAAGTTAGTTGATACAAGTTTTAATGAATTTTATTCGATGCGTAAATTGGCAGATGCATATATTATGTTGCGTCAGCCGGAAAAAGCACTGCCAATTTATAAGGAAGTGGTAAAACAAAAGAATGTTCCTTCTGAATATTTTTTATACTATGCTCAAACACTAAGAGCGGCTGGAGATTATGAAGCTTCTAAAGTTTGGATGAAAAAGTATAAAGAATCTGGAAATGAGCAGGACTCCAGAGTAAAAAGTTTCTTTAAAAATGATGATCTGGCAAGTGCTATTTTTAATGCTTCTGAAAAAAACACATTAAAAAAATTACCGATAAATACAGAGTTTAATGAATTTGGAGCTGTGAATTTAAATGATGATATTATTTTTAGTTCTTCCAGAGATGAAGGTGTTTCAATAAAAAGGTTATATGCATGGGATAAACAGCCTTTATTAGATATTTATAAAGTCAGTAAAGAAGGAGGTTCTGTTGAATCAACAATTCAAATAGGTGGAGAGGTAAATTCGATTCATCATGATGGTCCTGCTGCATTTAATAAAGCTGGAACTAAAATGTATTTTTCTAGAAACAATTATCATGAAGCTAAGAAGATAAATGATGAAAAAGGAATTATGCATGTTGGTATTTACACTGCAGATTTAATTAATGGAAAATGGGACAATGTTAAGCCAACTAGCTTGAATAATCCAAATTATATTGTTTATCATCCTTCGCTTAGTGAAGATGGAAAAAAATTATATTTTGCCTCAGATATGCCTGGAGGAATTGGTGGGACAGATATTTATGTTTCCGATGTTTTAGAAGGTGGTACCTTAGGTACTCCAGTTAATTTAGGTAATATAATAAATACTGAAGGAAATGAAGTCTTTCCATTTGTTTATCAGGAAGAAGGTACATTGTATTTTTCATCCGATGGTCATGTGGGTATGGGTTTATTAGACGTTTTTGTATCAGTTAAAGATGAAAATAATACGATTGTTAATGTTATAAACTTAGGAGAGCCAATTAACAGTAAAAAAGACGATTTTGCATATTATTTATTAAATGAAGGTCGTGAGGGTTATATTTCTTCCAATAGAAAAGGAGGAGCTGGAGGTGATGATATTTATGCATTTACAAGAATTCCGCCATTGACATTAAAAGGACAAATTTTTGACGATGTAAATAATGAACCTGTTGCAGGAGCTAAAGTTTTATTAACTCGAGAAAATGGTGAAGAAATAACATATTTTATTACTGAAGAAGATGGAGCTTATGAGCATTTGATTCCAAGGGATGAAAAATTTGTGTTAAAAGGATCAAAAGAAAAATATCAGGATGTTACTAAACAATTTAGTTCTTTTGGATTAGAAAAGGAAAAAGAAATTATTGTAGATCTAAATATTCCAATGAAACCAATAGAAGATGTTGTTATTTTGGCAGATTTAGAGACTATTTATTTTGATCTGGATAAGTATAATATAAGACCAGATGCCGCTATTGAATTAGATAAAGTTGTTGCCTTGATGAATAAGTATCCAGAAATGGTAATTAGACTTGAGTCACATACCGATAGTAGAGCAAATGATGATTATAATATGGTGTTATCAAATAATAGAGCAAAATCAACATATGAATATATTATTTCTAAAGGAGGTATAGATTCATCAAGAATTACTAAATTTGAAGGTTTTGGAGAATCCCAATTGGTAAACAAATGTTCAAATGGTGTTAGATGTTCTGAGCAGGAGCATCAATTAAATAGAAGAACTGAATTTATTATAATAAAAATGAAATAGAAAAAGGCAGTCGTACAATATATTTACTTGATTTATACTACCGTTGTGGGGACGACAATTTTCTCAAGAAATTATTTGCGGCTGCTTATTATAAAAAAACTATAATTCGAATTACGTTTTTTTATTTGACGAGTTTTGAAATATTAACTAAATAAAAATTCAATAATAAAAGATTTTAGTAAATTGAGCATAAATAAAAGAGTTCAATTTAAAGTCTTAATATAAAATAGAAAAGGCAGTCGTACAATATATTTACTTGATTTATACTACCGTTGTGGGGACGACAATTTTCTCAAGAAATTATTTGCGGCTGCTTATTATAAAAAAACCATAATTCTAATTATGGTTTTTTTTTGAAGGGTTTTGAAATATTAACTAAAAAAATCTCAAACAATATAAAATGATTACGAAGTAGGCTTTAATTAATGAAAGCAATCCTTTTAAAACCTTAAAATGAAATAAAATGGGCAGCCGGGCATAAATGACTTGATTTATACTACCGTTGTGGGAACAACATTTTCTCAAGAAATTATATCTGACTGCTTATTTTACAACACTCCAAAATTATTGACTATGGTTTCTCCTTTATGATTAGTATAAGAAAAACCAGGAGTTAAAGTGTTAATATACATTTTGATATTAGCACTCTTCTTTTTTAATGAGTTTTTCACAACTTTAAGGTGCGCTTGTTTTTCGAAATTTTGTAAACTTGCTGCTTCTTTCATAGTACTGAGGTTTTTAATTTAAATGATTCATTAAAAAATAGTTATTGTGGGGAAATTATAATCGTTTTATCTTTCTATAAATATATGTGTGAAGTAATTTCTTCCTTGAATATCAGAACCTGAAGAAATACCAAAATGTGTAAAGTTAGGATTGTCCATTATTTTTTTATGACTTTCGCTATTAAGCCATCCATTAAAAACTGCTTGAGCTGAACTATATCCATAAGCAATATTTTCTGAAACTGATTTTGCTTTAGCATTAGTAATTAAATTTTGAGCTCTCAGGTTAAAATTGGCATGACTTACCTCACCCGTTTGTATCATATAATTTGTATGTTCATTTGCAACATTGGAAATTATATTGAGAGTTTGTAGTTTAGAAAGGTTTTCACTTACTCTATAGTTGTTGACAATATCTAAAATTTCTAATTCGATACTTGAATATTCAACGGAAGTAGAAATAACTTCATTAGTTGCTTCGTCATATAGATTTAAATCGTCTTCGTTAGGTGCACAAGAAAAGAATAAAGTAGATATCAATAATATTGTAAAGAGGGGTTTCATAACTGTGGGGGTTTGTGGGGTTGATATTATTTTATTTCCTACATTAAAAATTAATTCTTATTAATATTTTGATTTTAAAATCAACAAGTTTACTACGTTAAAAATAAACTTGTTGATTTAGATTTCTTATCACATAGTGGGGGTTTGATAAGAACTTCATTTGCTGTTTACTTGAATAATAAATCATACTAGGGTTGTTGGGGTTATTTATTTTAACACTACTAAAGTACAAATTAAGTTTAATAAAAAAAACAAAAATCATATAAATTTACCATTTATATGCAAAAACATACCATTTGTTAGTTAAAACGGTAATTTTATATTGTTTTTCAGTTAATTTGTAAGGAAAAACATTACCGTTTATTAATAAAAACAAGCCGTTTGTTTACAAAAAAAGCACATAAAAAAAGTGAATTTCATCAAAAATTCGCTTTTTAGATTAGAAGTATAGTATTATTTTAATAAACCTGCACGTTTTAGTAAAGCATTATTTGAAGGTTTTTTTCCTCTAAATGAAATATATAAATCCATAGGTTTTATAGTTCCTCCTTTTTCTAAGACATTGCATTTAAATTTTTCAGAAGTTTCTTTATCAAAAATGCCATTTTCTAAAAACATGGCAAATGCATCAGCATCTAAAACTTCGGCCCATTTATAAGAGTAATAACCAGATGAATATCCACCTTGAAAAATATGGGAAAAAGAAGTACTCATACAATTTTCTTTAACGTTTGGATAGAGCTGTGTATTTTTAAAGGTTGCTGTTTCAAAATCTTTTACATTTTTTATTTTAGCTGGGTTTTTACTATGCCATTCCATATCTAAAATTCCAAAACTTATTTGACGAAGCGTATGCATTCCTTCTAAAAAGTTTGAAGATTTTTTAATTTTGTCAATTAATTCCATAGGTATTAACTCATTTGTTTCAAAATGTCTTGCAAATAAGTTTAAAGCTTCTTTTTCAT
This sequence comes from Lutibacter flavus, assembly GCF_900188355.1. Classification (GTDB taxonomy): domain Bacteria; phylum Bacteroidota; class Bacteroidia; order Flavobacteriales; family Flavobacteriaceae; genus Lutibacter; species Lutibacter flavus. Next base: position 232,821 of record NZ_FZNX01000006.1, on the reverse strand, counting down.
AACACCAATTTTCTAATAGTTGACTTGGAAGTTCAACAAAATCCCAATAAACATTTGTGCCAGATAAACTAGGGTATGTTGTGTTTGCCAACATTCCATGTAGCGCGTGTCCAAATTCGTGAAACAAGGTTGTAACTTCATTAAAAGTTAATAATGAAGGTTTTGTAGTTGTTGGTTTGGTAAAGTTACATACAATTGAAATATGAGGTCTGGAATTTTCGTTATCTTTTTTCCATTGTCCTTTAAAAGAAGTCATCCAGGCACCATTTCTTTTTCCTTTTCTTGGAAAAAAATCTGCATATAAAATAGAAATGTAATTACCGCTAGTATCTGTTACTTTATAAGTTTTAACATCTTCATGGTATTTATCAATGGTAAATATTTCTTCAAAATTTAAATCATACAATTTATTTGAAATTTGAAAAACACCATCAATTGCATTCTCCAACTTAAAATAGGGTTTCAATTTTTCTTCTTCCAGATTAAAAATTTCTTTTTTCAATTTTTCTGAATAATAAGCGCTATCCCATTTTTCTAATTGAGAAACTCCATCTTTTTCTGCTATTTCGGCAAGTCGATTAAATTCTGACTTGGCAGCAGGTTTTGCTTTAACAAGTAAGTCATTTAAAAAGGTAATTACATTTTCTGGTTTTTCAGCCATTCTTTCTTCTAAAACAAAATGAGAGTGTGACTTATATCCTAATAAAGTGGCTCTTTTATAACGTTTGTTAACAAGGTCTAAAACTATTTGTTGATTGTCAAATTTATCATTTTGAAATGCTTTTGCACCAAAAGCCAAAGCCATTTTTTTTCTTAACTCTCTATCATCAGCATAAGTCATAAATGGAACATAGCTTGGATAATCCAATGTGAAAACCCATCCCTCTTTTTCTTTCTGTTTGGCAGTTAATTCGGCTGCTTCAATAGCGCTATCGGGTAATCCTTTTAATTGACTCTTTTTTGTTAAATGTAGTTCAAACTTATTTGTTTCGGCAAGAACATTTTCTCCAAATTTTAATTTTAACTTAGAAAGTTCAGCATCAATTATTCTTAATTCGGATTTCTTATCCTCATTAAGATTAGCCCCATTTCTAACAAAACCTTTATATTTATTAGTTAATAACATATCTTGCTCAGGAGTTAAATTAAGCTCATCTTTTATGTCATAAATTAATTGAACTCTTTTAAAAAGGTGTTCGTTTAAAGTAATGTCATTTGCAAATTCAGATAGCATTGGTGAAACTTCTTGGGCAATTTTCTGAATTTCATCATTTGTTTCTGCTGAATTTAAATTAAAGAAAATTCTTGAAATTGTATCTAAATTTTGACCACTAAATTCCAAAGCTTCAATTGTGTTATTATAGGTTGGAACACTTTTATTATTTGTAATTGAGTCAATTTCTTTTTTTGCACTATTAATTGCTTCAATAAAAGCAGGTTTAAAATGCTTGTTTTTTATAATTGAAAACGGAACCGTTGAAAAGCTAGTTTTAAATTTTTCTAATAAAGGATTTTTCATATTTAAAAAATAAGTGTGAATATTTTTTTAACAAAGGTATTATAAAAAGTGACTTTTTTAAAAGTAAAGTGTCATAAAATTATAGTGATAAATGGCTTTAAATGAATTATTTAAAGTTTTCTAATAAATTATGAAAAGAAAAGCTATGATAATTAAAACTGATGAAGAAATGGATCTGGAATTAATAAATGATTATATAAATAGAATGCTAAATAATATTACCAAATTAGAAATTAATACATTAACACCAAATTTTAACTTTATTAATCATAAAGAAGAAATTGAATTCCCAAAAACTAATATTATGGATTAGTTTTAAAGCTTTAATATTATTGTTCATACAAAGGCATTACACAATGTGTTTAATAAAGTTTATGTGTCATAAAAGTATACTAATTTTTTATATGTTAAATTGTTTAAAATTTTAAAAAGTAATGTAATTTTCAATTGGTTTATGCGTTGTATAAATGAAAAAGGAATGTATTATGCAAACTGCAATTTTTAAAAAAAAGAGAACGAAATTTTATTTAAAAGAATTAAAAAAAGTAAAAAATAAAACTAAGAAATTACCTATAAATACTATAATTCCTAATTTTTGTTATAAGAATAAAAAGGGAGAAATTATTGTTCCAAAAATTAGTGTTTTTTTATAATTGGTTTTTAAGCTTTTCTGCGGCTTTATTAACTTTAATTTTTAAACCTTCTTTGTATAGAATAATTTTGTCAAGAACACATTTGTCGGAGCTTCCAATAATTTGAGCAGCTAATATTCCAGCATTTTTCGCACCATCAAGAGCTACAGTTGCAACTGGTACACCGCCAGGCATTTGAAGAATAGATAAAACAGAATCCCAACCATCAATTGAATTTCTCGATTTTACTGGAACACCAATAACTGGTAGTGGACTCATAGAAGCCACCATTCCTGGTAAATGCGCTGCGCCTCCTGCACCAGCAATTATCACTGATAATCCGCGTAGATGTGCATTTTTAGCATAGTCGAACAATTTTTCAGGAGTTCTATGTGCTGATACAATGTCAACTTCAGTTTCAATATCAAAACTTTTTAAAATATCTATTGCTTGTTGCATAATTGGAAGATCAGAATCGCTTCCCATTATTATTCCTACTTTGCTCATAATTCTATTATTTACTTATTACTCTTATTGTGTTTTTTACTTTTTCAGCAATTTTTCTCGCTTCATCTAAATTGTTATTTACAACAGTAACGTGTCCCATTTTTCTAAAAGGATGCGTTTGTTTTTTACCGTAAATATGTGGTGTTACACCATCCATTTTTAAAATTTCTTCCATATTTTCATAAACAACATCGCCTGAAAAACCTTCTTCACCTACTAAATTTACCATAATTCCAGCAACTTTGCTAGCTGTATTTCCTAAAGGAAGGTTTAAAATGCTTCTTAAATGTTGTTCAAACTGACTTGTGTATGACGCTTCAATACTATAATGACCGCTATTATGTGTTCTTGGAGCAACTTCATTTACTAAAATATCATCGTTTTCAGTTTGAAATAGTTCAACAGCCAACAAGCCAATATGTTTAAAAGACTCAGCCACGTTTAAAGCTATATCCTTAGCTTTTTTTGCAACATCATCAGAGATTCTTGCCGGACAAATAACATACTCAACTTGATTAGCTTCTGGATGAAATTCCATTTCAACAACAGGATACGTTTTTATTTCTCCATTTTTATTACGAGCAACAATTACTGCCAATTCATTTTTAAAAGGGATTAATTCTTCAATAATACAATCTGTATTTGTTAAAGAATTCAAATCATTTTCATTTTTAACAATTTTCACTCCTGTGCCATCATATCCAAATTGGGCTGATTTCCAAACAAATGGGAATGATAATGCTTCTTTTTTTAATGCTGCTAACGAAGAAAAACGTTTATGTGGAGATGTTGGAATGCCATTTTTAACAAAAAAATCTTTTTGTCTTCCTTTATGCTGTATTATTTGTAAAACACTTGGTTGTGGGTAAATCTCTAGACCTTCTTTTTCTAATTTTAAAAGGGCTTCAATATTAACATGTTCAATTTCAATAGTAAGTACATCTACTTTTTTACCAAAATTATACACAGTATCAAAATCCATTAGACTTCCTTGGTGAAATTCATTACAAATTTGTGCGCAAGGAGCATCTTTAGCACCATCTAAAATACTTGTATAAATATCATATTTTTGAGTTTCGCTTAATAGCATTTTGCCTAATTGACCACCGCCTAAAACGCCTAACTTAAATTTTGAGGAGAAATAATTTATCACTTTTAAATCTTTCGCACAAAAATAGTAATCTGTTTTTAATTAAGAAGTTAAAAATTGGTAATATTTAAAGCTGAACTATTTATCTTAATAACTTTGTACTCTCTTGCAAAATGAGAATTGCCAGTTGTTTGTGGTGAACCATCATAAATACTGTATTCACTACTGTCACAAGTACATTTTAATTTTAAACTACCATCAAATGTCATAGGTGATGAGCAATCATAATTTGGACAAGCTCTTTCAAAAGCTTTATAAGGAGGGTTCCCAATACCAGTATTTTGAATAATAATCCCTTGAATTCCACCATTTGTATAAGACCAACCACTTGGTGTTTGTAAGTTAATATACTGTGGTAAATCTAAATTTATTGTAATGTTAAAATTAACATCAGGTAAAATATCATTTGTTTCATTTTTTTCACAAGAAAAAAAAGAAATTATAAGTGACAATAAAAGTATTTTACGCATAGTTATAATAGCAAGTTTATTGATTAACGGTTGCAATTTACAAATATTTTGTACATTTGTATAAATCTCATTCTGGTTTCAGCTGTGAGATTTTTTGTCTTTAATAAAATGGTAAGTTATGAGTAAAATTTCGTATTATTCTGAGGAAGGAATGAAAAAGCTAAAGGATGAATTAGATCGTTTAGAACATGTAGAGCGCCCAAGAGTTAGTAATGATATTGCGGAAGCTAGGGATAAAGGTGATTTAAGTGAAAATGCAGAATACCATGCTGCAAAGGAGGAGCAATCTATGCTAGAGTTAAAAATTGCAAAGCTTAAAGAAGTAGTTTCCAATGCTAGAATTATTGATGAATCATTATTAGATACATCAAAAATATTGATTCATTCTAAAGTGAAATTAAAAAATACGGCCAATAATATGGAGTTTGTATACACTTTAGTTGCAGATTCTGAAACAAATATTAAAGAAGGAAAATTAGCGGTTAATTCACCTATTGGAAAAGGATTGCTGGGTAAACAAGTTGGTGACATTGCTGAAATACAAGTTCCAAATGGGATTATGAAATTTGAAATTCTAGAAATTTCAAGAGCATAAAATTAAATATAACATTTTGAGAAGCCCTTTTTAGTTTGTTAATTGAAATGCAAGTAAATAAATTAATTTGGAAGTTTAAAATTCCTAAGCATTCCATTTGACCAATAATATAAAATAAGATTTCCAAATAAAAAGGGTTTCTTAATTTTGATTAAAATCTAAATTATGAGTTCTATATTTACTAAGATAATAAATGGTGAAATTCCATCTTATAAAGTAGCAGAAAATGATGAATTTTATGCCTTTTTAGACATTAACCCAAATGCAAAAGGACACACTTTAGTTGTTCCTAAAAAAGAGGTAAATAAATTATTTGATTTAGAGGAAGATGCTTATAATTCATTAATGAGTTATTCCCGAAAGATTGCAATTGCTTTGGAAGAGGCAGTACCATGCAAAAGAATTGGAATGGCAGTAATTGGTTTAGAAGTACCACATGTTCATGTTCATTTGATTCCATTACAAGAAATGGAAGATATTCAATTTAATAAAAAAGTTAAATTAGAGCCACAAGAATTTATTAAAATAGCAAAAGCAATTTCCAATAATTTATAGGTTATTTTCTTAAGGCTATTAAAAAAGTAGTTCCTTTTCCTAATTCAGATTTTGAAACCGAAATTTTACCATTATGGTAATCTTCAATTATACGTTTAGCTAAAGATAAACCTAATCCCCAGCCTCTTTTTTTTGTTGTAAAACCTGGAGAGAAGATTTTTTGTTGTATATTTTTTGGAATTCCCTTACCAGTATCAGAAATTTTAATTTTCACGTGTTTATCATCTTCAATAATAGATAGGGCAATTTTTCCTTTGCCTTCCATTGCATCTATAGCATTTTTAACTAAATTTTCAATTACCCAACTAAAAAGTTGAAGGTTAATGTTTGAATAAATTTCAGGGTTAGCTGTTTTAAAATTAAAGGCAACTTGTTTTGAGCTTCTTGATTTTAAATAATTGAATGAATTACTGGTTGCTTCAACAATGTTATGTTTTTTTAGAACTGGTATTGAACCTATTTTAGAAAACCGTTCTGCTATTGTATTTAAACGTTGTACATCATTTTCTATTTCCTGAACGGTAGTCTCATCAGTATTTTCGAGTCTTAAAATTTCAATCCACCCTAATAAAGAGGATAAAGGAGTTCCAATTTGATGTGCAGTTTCTCGGGCCATACCAGTCCAAAGTTTGTTTTGATCTGCTACTTTATTAGATTTAAAAAATAAATAAATTACACTTGCAAATAGAATTAAAATTAAAATTAAAGCAACTGGATAATACTTTAATTTTGTTAGTAAATCTGAGTCTCTATAATAAATAAATTGTTGAGTGTTTCCTCTAGTGTGGCTCACAATTAGTGGAGCATTTTGACTTTTCATAATAGTCAATTGCTTTGTTAAATAATCAGGTTTTATTGTTTTGAGTTCATCTAAATTTGCCCATTCTGTAATACTATCTTTTTCATTGGTTATAATCATTGGGATATTATTATTTTTCCCAATAATTTTATCTTCTAAAGAAAAATCGGCGTTTAAATCTAAGGTGCTAAAACGTTCATATGCACCTGCTAATATTTCCATTTTAGCTCTTTCCTCGCTTTTAAACTTTTGAAAAAAATCATAAGTATTCCACAAAATAAGCGCAACAATAAAAAATGATGCTATTATTACAGCCCAACGAATTATTTGTGAATTTTTATGTGAAGCCATTATTCAAATATAAAATATATGTTGCTATAACTAAAAATTTTAGAGTATATTATTTTTATGTGAAATAATAAAATAGAATAAGTAAATTGATGTTAATAAGTTTAAGAAATTAGATTAAGAATATGTTGGGTTTGATGTGCTAAAAAAATTACATTTGTGAAATCTAATCTAGAGAAAAACGAAATAATGAGTGCTATTTTAGGGCTATTAATGAAATAATTAGAAATATGGAAGTTACAGGGAAAATTAAAAAAATTGATGAAACTAAAACTTTTGGTGCAAGTGGTTTTAGAAAAAGAGAAATGGTTGTTACTACAAACGAACAATATCCACAAATGTTGATGATAGAGTTTGTTCAAGATAAATGTGATTTATTAGACAATTATAAAGAAGGGCAAGATGTGAAAGTTTCTATTAATTTAAGAGGTAGAGAATGGATTAATCCTGAAGGTAAAGCAGTTTATTTTAATTCTATACAAGGATGGAGAATTGAAGCTGGACAAGCAGAAGGTTCTGAAATTCCTCCAATGGCTCCACTAGACAATCTTGAAACTACTTCAAAGGTTGATGATAGTGAACCAGATGACTTGCCATTTTAAGTAAGTTTTTAAACAATATTAAAAGGAGAAAAGTGAAAACTTTTCTCCTTTTTGTTTATTTATATTTGTAAAAAAGAATCTATGTTTCTCCTTTCAAAAGAAATAGTTTTTCCACCAGTTCATTTAGCCAATAAAGATGGTTTGTTAGCTGTTGGCGGAGATTTGTCTGTAGAAAGATTATTTTTAGCTTACAAGAGTGGAATTTTTCCTTGGTACAATCAAGGTGAGCCAATTATTTGGTATAGTCCGGATCCTAGAATGGTTTTGTTTCCTGAAGATTTAAAAATTTCAAAAAGCATGAAACAGGTGATTCGAAAAAATGAATTTAATGTAACATTCAATCAGAATTTTGAGGAAGTAATTTCAAATTGTAAAACAATTGAAAGAGAGGGGCAAGGAGGTACTTGGATTACAAATGAAATGCAACAAGCTTATATTAAATTGCACAAAGCGGGTATTGCTAAATCTGTAGAAGTTTGGAAAAATAATAAATTAGTTGGAGGTTTATACGGAATAGATTTAGGAACTGTTTTTTGTGGTGAAAGTATGTTTAGTAAAGTTAGTAATACCTCAAAATTAGCATTTATTTATCTGGTTCAAAAATTGGAAAAAGAAAATTATAAGTTAATTGATTGTCAGGTTTATAACGAACATTTAGCTAGTTTGGGAGCTGATGAAATTTCTAGGGAAGAATTTCTAGGGTTTTTAAAATAGCATAAAACAATCATTAGAAGTTCATTATATTTGAGCTGAAATTAAAAATGAAAATATGGATTTGAAAAATAGTCAATTAGCGGTTGATAATTGGATAAAGGAACACGGAGTTCGTTATTTTAATGAATTAACTAATATGGCGCAATTAACGGAAGAAGTTGGGGAGGTAGCACGAATAATTGCAAGAAGATATGGTGAGCAAAGCGAAAAAGAAAGTGATAAAAACAAAGATTTAGGAGAAGAACTAGCTGATGTGGTTTTTGTGGTTTTATGTTTAGCAAACCAAACTGGAATTGATTTACAAGCGGCTTTTGATAAAAAAATGGATGTAAAAACCAAACGTGATCACGATCGCCATCACAATAATAAAAAGTTAAAATAATGAGTTCATATAAAGACCAATCATTTATAAAGTTAGCTCTACGTTTTGGTATTATTTTTTTAGTTGTTGTTTCAATTATAAAAATTGTAATGTCAATTTTTACTAACGGAGGGGTTTCTGGAATGCGAGATGAATATTTTTCTAAAGATACCTGGCAGCAATTTGCAAAAATTCAACTAATGATTTCTGCTATATACGGAGTTTTTATGGCAGGTTATTATAAGTTTATAAAAAAGTAACATCATTTCGAGGAACGAAGAAATCTTTCTAGAGAGAAACATACCCTCATTAATTTCGAAATGACGTTACTTATTCTATTAATTCAAATTAATCAAATCAATATTACTTTGCTTAACTTTTTTATTCAATAACTTAACATCATATTCAAAAATTGAATAAACCTTTTCCAATTCATTGTCAATAAGCTTTATTACTTCATTTTTAAATTCAATAGATTGATCTGTTGGTTTAAAATCTCCAATTGAACTCAATGAGTTTAAATGTGCTAATTTGTTGTTTAATTTAATTGGAAAATTCAAAGGATCCTGATTACTCTTACTTTTTGTTTGATACAATTCATTTTCATGTTTGGTTAAATCCTTTACAATTTTATCAGCCAAATCAATAATTTCCTTGTTTTTTTCTTTATCGGTTATAGATGATTTTAACTGTTTAACCTGATTCTTAATTTTTGTTATATTTTTAAGTGTTTTATGAGTTTCAGTCAATTTCTCTTGAATTTCAATAATAAAATCAAATTGAGATTTTAGTTCTTCTTCGGAAGCTGAACTTCTAGGATCTTTTAATAAAGTGAAAGTTTGTTCGGAATTTAAGATTCCATTAATACTTAATTTAACTGTGTAATCGCCAGGTAAGGCTTTTGGACCTCTTAACGATGCCCACCATAAAATCATACCTTTTACTTTTTCAGCATCTGGGTATTGCATGTTCCAGTTAAATTGATTGGCTCCTTTTTCAACAGTTAATTTTTCTTCTTTTTGATCGGCATCTGGTATTGATGAAAAAGTTTTAATGTGTTTTCCAGAGGTTTCATAAAACGACAGACTTATGGTATCGTTTTCTTCAACATTTTTAACAAAATAATTTATTAAGACCCCACCTGGATGATTTTGACCAGCAGTTTTAGATTTTCTACTACTAGCGCTCATTCTATAGCTATCCATTGGTTTGTAAATAAAATTATCCTTAGCAATTAAAGATTTATTTATTTGATGAAGCGGTGTTAAATCGTCAATTAGCCAAAATGATCTTCCTTGCGTTGCAGCAATTAAATTATCGTTTTTTATAGTTAAATCGGTAATTGGTACAATTGGTAAATTCAATTGAAAAGGATTCCAGTTAGAACCATCGTCAAAACTAATATACATTCCATTTTCTGTTCCTGCATATAACAATCCTGTTCTTTTTGGATCAGAACGTAGTGCTCTTGTAAAATGTTCTGGAGCAATTCCATTTGTGATTAATGTCCAAGATTTACCATAATCTTTTGTTTTGTAAATATATGGAGAGTAATCTCCAGATTTATATTTGGTTCCTACAATATATGCTCCTCCAGCTGTAAACGGATCAATTTCAATACAATTAATCATCATCCATTCAGGCATCTTTTTTGGAGTAACATTTGTCCAGTTTTCCCCACCATCTTTTGTTAGGTATACCAAACCATCATCTGATCCTGTCCAAATTAAATCCTCTTCAAAAGGAGATTCCACGGCTGCAAAAATAGTTCCGTAATATTCAACACCAGTATTATCTTTAGTAATTGGACCACCTGATGGGCCTAATGTTTTTGGATCATTCCTTGTTAAATCAGGGCTTATAACTTCAAAAGATTGACCTTCATTATAAGTTGCATGAAGATGATTTGAAGCAGTGTATAATTTCTTTTTATTGTGTGGAGAAAAGAAGATTGGATAATTCCACTGAAAACGATATTTCATATCTTCGGCACCGTGTCCCATTGGATCATCTGGCCAAACATTTATAGCTCTTCGCTCTCCTGTTTTATGATTTACACGAGTTAATAAACCACCATAACTACCTCCATAAACAATATCATTATTTAATGGATCTACAGCAATATGCGCACTTTCTCCACCAGCTGTGCTTTCCCAATCACTTTCGCTTATGGATCTTCCATTTGTACGATGAGAAATTCTAATCGTGGAATTATCTTGTTGCGCTCCATAAATTCTATATGGAAAATGATTATCGGTTACAACTCTATAAAATTGTGAAGTAGGCTGATTCATCATTGTACTCCAATTTTCACCTGCATCAAAACTTATTTGAGCCCCACCATCATCTGCAATTATCATGCGTTGATTGTCTTCCGGTGCAATCCATAAATCGTGATGATCACCATGAGGAGCATTAAAAGTTTTAAATGTTTTTCCACCATCTTTAGATTGATGGTATTGAACATTCATAACATACACCATATTTTCATCTTGTGTATCGGCATAAATACGAGTATAGTACCAGGCGCGTTGGCGTAATTTTCGTTCGCTATTAATTAGTTTCCAAGTTTTTCCTGCATCGGTTGATTTGTAAATACCTCCATCTTTGTTTTCGATTAGCGCATAAACAATATCGGAATTTACTGGTGAAACTGAAATACCACTAATTCCCCAAAGTCCTTTTGGTAAACCATCATTTGTTGAAATATTTGTCCAAGTTTCTCCTTCATCTGTACTTTTCCAAATTGCAGAACCTTCACCACCACTTGATAAACTGTATGGAGTTCTTCTTACATTCCAGGTTGAAGCATATAAAATACGTGAATTATTTGGGTCAATTATTAAATCAACAGCACCTGCATCAGCATTTGAAAATAACACTTTTTTCCATGAATTCCCTCCATCTTTAGATTTGTATACACCTCTTTCATCACTAGATTTGTACAAATCTCCTAAGACTGCAGCAAATACAATGTCAGGATTTTTAGGATGAATTCTTACTCTTGGAATATGGCGAGAATTTTTTAATCCTATATTTTGCCAGGTTTTACCACCATTTACAGATTTCCACATACCATCTCCAGATGAGACATTTCCTCTAACTGTAACTTCGCCATTACCAACATAAATTACATTATTATCGTATTCGCTCACTGCAACTGCACCAACGGAACCGCCAAAAAATCCATCGGAAATATTACTCCAAGTATTTCCTGCGTCTGTTGTTTTCCAAACACCACCACCAGTTGCTCCAAAATAATAAAGATTGGCTTTGTTTGGAACTCCAGTAACGGCAGCACTTCTACCACCTCTAAACGGACCAATATTTCTCCATTGTAAAGAGTTATAATATTGCTCGCTAAATTTGGATACTATTTTTTGTGCATTAACTTTGTGAGCTGAAATAAAAAAAAGACAGCTTACTAACAGTAAATATTTTTTCATGATTATTGGAAGAATTGAATTATAATAAATTGAATAGTAAAGCTATTAAAAATATTTTTGTTTAAAGCTATTAATAAAGCAAAGTATGGAGTCGTTGAAAATCAATAAAATTAATAAAACTGTAGGTGGAACTATTCAAATAACGGGTTCTAAAAGTGAGTCTAATAGATTATTGGTTTTACAACAATTTTACCCGAATTTAAAAATAGAAAATGTTTCAAATTCAGATGATTCAAAACTAATGCAAAAGGCTTTGGCTAGTTCTCTAAACGAAATTAATATAGGACATGCGGGTACCGCTATGCGATTTTTAACTTCCTATTTTTCGGTTAAGGAGAATTCTGTTATTGTATTAACAGGTTCGCACAGAATGAAAAACAGACCAATTAAAATTTTGGTTGATGCATTACGTGATTTGGGTTCAGAGATAGAATATTTGGAAAAAGAAGGGTACCCACCACTGAAAATAACAGGCAAAAAATTAGATAAAGATTTTGTTGAAATTGAAGGGAATGTAAGTTCTCAATATATATCATCATTGCTTTTAATTGCGCCAACTCTTTATAATGGATTGCGATTAAAGTTTAAAGGAGAAGTTACTTCGGTTCCTTATATAAAAATGACATTAACTTTATTAGCCGAATTAGGAGTTGAGCTTTCTTGGGATGATGATAGTATTTTAATTCAGCCAAAACCAATAATTAATAATAAAACTGTAGTTGTTGAATCGGATTGGAGCTCTGCTTCCTATTATTATAGTTTAGTTTCTTTAAGTCCAAATTCTGAAGTAAAGTTGTCTTCCTATAAACAAAACAGTTTACAAGGTGATTCTGTATTGGCGAAGATTTATGAAAATTTAGGCGTTGAAACTACCTTTGGAGTTAACTCAATAACATTGAAAAATACAGGGAATTTAAATCCTTCAAAACTGATGAATTTAAATTTAATTGGGGCTCCTGATATTGCCCAAACAGTTGTTGTTACTTGTTTTGGATTAGGAATCGAATGTTATTTAACAGGCCTTCATACCCTGAAAATAAAAGAAACAGATAGATTAGTAGCTCTAAAAAATGAAATTGAAAAATTGGGAGGCGTTGTATTAATTACCAACGAAACACTAAATTTAAAATCAACTACTAAAATTAATGAGAATATAAGTATTGCAACCTATGATGATCACAGAATGGCAATGGCCTTTGCACCACTAGCAATAAAGGTTTCTATATATATTGAAGAACCAAATGTGGTGTCAAAATCGTATCCTGATTTTTGGGAAGATTTCGAACAAATTACTAGTTAAAAATCTAAAAAACAAACTTTTATTGAAAATCACTTGACAACGCCTATGCCGATGTTGTATATTTGCGCTCATTCAATAAAATTACTACATGAAATTATCACATTTTAAATTTGAATTACCAGAAGAATTATATGCAGAATATCCTGCAGAACATAGAGATGAGTCTCGTTTAATGGTGTTAAATAGAAAGGAAAAAACAATTGAACATAAACAATTTAAAGACATAATTAATTATTTTGATGAAGGTGATTTAATGTTATTAAATAACACTAAAGTTTTTCCAGCTCGTATGTATGGCGAAAAAGAAAAAACTGGAGCTCGGATTGAAGTTTTTCTATTGAGAGAATTAAATGCAGAAAGTAGGCTTTGGGATGTTTTAGTAGATCCTGCAAGAAAAATTAGAATTGGGAATAAATTATTTTTTGGTGAAGATGAAAGCTTGGTTGCAGAAGTAATTGATAATACAACATCTAGAGGTAGAACTTTACGTTTTTTATACGATGGCTCTTATGAAGAATTTAGAGTAAAATTAGAGCAATTAGGAGAAACTCCTTTACCAAAATATATAAAAAGAGAGGTAGAAGAATCAGATGAGGAGCGTTATCAAACAATTTATGCAAAACATGAAGGTGCTGTAGCGGCCCCAACTGCTGGTTTGCATTTTTCTAAGCATTTAATGAAACGTTTAGAAATAAAAGGTGTTGATTTTGCTGAAGTAACTTTGCACGTTGGTTTAGGCACTTTTAGTCCTGTTGAAGTTGAAGATTTATCTAAGCATAAAATGGATTCGGAACAAGCTAAAATTAGTCAAGAAACTGCTGATAAAGTAAATAAAGCAATTGATTCTAAAAGAAGAGTTTGCGCAGTAGGAACAACTGCTATGAGAGCAATTGAAAGTGCTGTTTCTTCAAATAGCAGATTAAATTCATATGACGGTTGGACAAATAAATTTATTTTTCCACCATACGAATTTAGTATTGCAAATTGTATGATTACAAACTTTCATACGCCAAAATCTACTTTAATGATGATGGCTGCTGCTTTTGCAGGGTATGATTTTTTAATGGAAGCTTATGAAGTTGCTGTTAAAGAAAAATACAAGTTTTATTCTTACGGAGATGCAATGTTAATAATATAAATTATTCTATATATTTTATAGAATTGTGATTCCCGCTTTTGCGGGAATCTTTTTATAAACTAGTTTTTAAAATGGATAAGAAAAAAGACATTCGAGCATTAAGTAAAGATGAAATAAGAGATTTTTTCGTTGAAAATGGAGATCAATCATTTCGTGGAAATCAAGTTTATGAATGGCTTTGGAGTAAAAATGCTCATACTTTTGATGATATGACAAATATTTCAAAAGAAACTCGTAAAATGTTACAAGATAATTTTGTAATAAACCATATAGAAGTTGATAATATACAACGCAGTTCAGATGGAACTGTGAAAAATGCTGTTCGTTTACATGATGGATTAATAGTTGAGTCAGTTTTAATTCCAACAGAGTCTAGAACAACTGCTTGTGTTTCAAGTCAAGTAGGATGTAGTTTAGATTGTCAGTTTTGCGCGACAGCGCGTTTGAAGAAAATGCGAAATTTAAATCCTGATGAAATTTATGATCAGGTAGCCGCAATAAATAAGGAGAGTTTATTATACTACAATCATAAGTTATCTAACATTGTTTTTATGGGAATGGGTGAGCCACTTATGAACTATAACAATGTTCTAAAGGCAATTGAAAAAATCACTTCTGAAGAAGGCTTAGGAATGTCACCTAAAAGAATTACAGTTTCAACTTCAGGAATTCCCAAAATGATTAAAAAGTTAGCGGATGATGAGGTAAAGTTTAATTTAGCTGTATCCTTACATTCGGCAATTGATGAAGTTAGATCTCGAATAATGCCTTTCAGCAAAGCTTTTCCTTTGAAGGATTTAAAGGAGTCTTTAGAGTATTGGTATGCTAAAACAGGAAGTAGGGTTTCTTATGAATACGTTGTTTGGGAAGGAATTAATGATGATAGAGAGGCTATAAATGCGTTGGTGAAATTTTGTAAACATATTCCTTGTAAAGTAAACTTAATTGAATACAACCCAATTGATGATGGCGAATTTCAGCAAGCTAAATCACAGGCGATTGATGATTATATCAGTATTTTAGAAATGAATGATATTATTGTTAATGTTAGACGGAGCAGAGGAAAAGATATAGATGCTGCTTGTGGGCAGTTGGCAAATAAAAAAAGCTAGATTATTTAATCTAGCTTTTTTTTGTTTTATATTTTCCAATATAAATTAGAAAATTAAATTATCGTTTAAGTTTCTTTTTAACTTCAACTTCTTGGTAAGCTTCTATAACATCACCAATTTCAATATCGTTAAAGTTTTTAATTTGAATACCACAATCAAAACCTTTAGTAACTTCTTTAGCGTCGTCTTTAAAGCGTTTTAATGCTGTTAATTCTCCTGAATGGATTACAACACTATCTCTAATAATTCTAATTTTAGAAGATCTAAGTATTTTACCGCTTACTACCATACAACCTGCAATGTTTCCAACTTTAGAGATTTTATAAACCTCTCTAATTTCTACGTTACCAATAACTTCTTCTCTAATTTCAGCAGATAACATACCTTCCATGGCGTCACGCAAATCGTTAATGGCATCGTAAATAATAGAGTAAGTTCTTACATCAATTTCTTCATTGTCAGCTAATATCCTTGCATTTCCAGAAGGTCGTACATTGAATCCAACAATAATTGCATCGGAAGCAGAAGCTAATAACACATCAGACTCTGTAATTGCACCAACACCTTTGTGAATAATATTCACTTGAATTTCTTCAGTTGATAATTTTTGGAAAGAATCAGTTAATGCTTCAACTGAACCATCAACATCACCTTTTAAAATAATATTCAACTCTTTAAAGTCTCCTAATGCTATTCTACGTCCAATTTCATCGAGTGTGATATGACGTTGAGTTCTAACAGATTGCTCACGTTGTAATTGAGAACGCTTGGTAGCAATTTGTTTTGCTTCTTTTTCATCTTCAAAAACGTGGAATCTATCACCTGCTTGAGGTGCTCCATCTAAACCAAGAATTGAAACTGGTGTAGAAGGACCTGCTTTTTTCATTTTATTACCTCTTTCATCAAACATAGCTTTTACTTTACCACTATGTTTACCTGCTAACATATAATCTCCAATTTTTAAGGTTCCTTCCTGAACTAAAATTGTTGAAACATATCCACGTCCTTTATCTAATAATGCTTCTACAACAGTACCTACAGAATTTTTGTTTGGGTTTGCTTTTAAATCTAACATTTCAGCTTCAAGCAATACTTTTTCAAGTAATTCTTCTACACCTTCTCCAGTTTTTGCTGAAATATTGTGAGATTGAATTTTTCCACCCCAATCTTCAACTAATAAGTTCATTGCAGAAAGTTGTTCTTTAATTTTATCTGGATTAGCGTGTGGTTTATCTATTTTGTTTATTGCGAAAACAATTGGCACTCCTGCAGCTTGTGCGTGACTAATTGCTTCTTTAGTTTGCGGCATAACATCATCATCGGCAGCTACAACAATAATTACAATATCTGCAACTTGTCCACCACGTGCACGCATTGCTGTAAAAGCTTCGTGACCAGGAGTATCTAAAAATGCTATTTTTTGACCGCTTTTTAACTCTACACCATAAGCACCAATGTGTTGTGTAATTCCCCCAGACTCACCAGCAATTACATTTTCTTCACGAATATAATCTAATAACGAGGTTTTACCGTGATCTACATGTCCCATTACTGTAACAACAGGAGCTCTTAACTCTAACTCTTCCTCAGTATCTTTATGTTCTTCAATAGATTCTTCAACTTCAGCACCTATAAAATCTACTGTATAATCAAATTCTTCAGCAACTATGGTTAATGTCTCAGCATCTAAGCGTTGGTTCATTGTAACCATCATTCCTAAAGACATACAAGTTGAAATAATGTCAGTTACAGGAATATTCATCATTGTAGCAATTTCACTTACAGTTACAAACTCTGTAACTTTAAGTACTTTACTTTCAATTGCTTCTAATTCAGCATCAATATCTGTTTGTTGACGATGTTGATCTCTTTTATCTCTTCTGTATTTTGCTCCTTTACCTTTTTTAGACTTACCTTGAAGTTTTTCTAAAGTTTCTCTAACTTGTTTTTGAACATCAGCTTCAGATGGTTCTTCTTTTACAATAGGTTTTCTTCCTCCACGTTGAGGTCCTCTTTTTGCAGGTCCTCCTCTATGTTGAGCTGGTCTAACTACTCTTTTTTCTCCAGGAGTTGTAGCTTTTTTAATTCTACGACGTTTCTTTTTATTGGCCTCAGCAGCAGAATCTTTTTTAGCACCCGCAGCTGGTTCAACTTTTTTAGGTTTAGGCTTTTTCTCAAACTGTTTTAAGTCGATTGTTTTACCTGTAATTTTTGGACCAGATAATTTTTTATATTGTGTTTCAATTGTTTGTGGAACAGCAGTTTCGGTTGATTCAGTAGTTTGCTCAACTGGTTTCTCAACTTCTTTTTTAGGTGCTTCTTTTTTTACAATTGGTTTTTTAATTTTTTGTGGTTCAGCTGGTTTCGCTTCTTTTCCCGAAACTTTAGGTTCTTCTTTTTTAGCAATTGGCTTCTCAATTTTAGGAGTATCTTTAACTTTAATCTCTTCAACTACTTCAATTTTTGGCTCAACTTTTTTAACCTTTTCTTCTACCACAGGTTTTACTTCTTCTTTTTTAACCTCTTCTACAACTTCAATTGGTTTTGTTTCTTCGACCTTTGCAGGAGCAACAACCTCTTCCTTTTTAGGTTCAATTTCAATTTTACCAATTGTTTTAACTTCTAGTTTTTCGGCTTTGGCTTTAACAACAACTTGTTTGGCTTCTTCTTCTAAGCGCTGCTTTTCTTCAAGAGCAACTCTTAGAGCTTCTTTTTCTTTTCTTTTCTCTTCACCTACTTCTTTAGAAGCTGCTTTTTTACTTTTGTCCGTTTGAAAACCATCCAACAATACTTGGTACTCCTCATTAGATATTTTTGTAGTTGGTCTTGCCTCAATATCATGTCCGTGACTTGTTAAGTGCTCAACCGCCCTATCTAACGAGATATTTAATTCTCGTAATACTTTGTTTAATCTCAATGTTTTGTTGTCAGCCATATAATTTATTTTTAGCCCAATTGTTGTTGTTGAATAATTTAAAGATTAATCTTCAAACTCGTCTTTTAATATTTTTTGAACTTCTAAAATAGTTTCCTCTTCTAAATCAGTTCTTTTTACAAGTTCAGCTACATCTTTTTCAAGTACACTTCGTGCTGTATCTAAACCTATATTTTGAAATTCTTTTATAACCCAAGCTTCTATTTCGTCAGAAAACTCTGTTAATTCAACATCATCTTCAGCCTCAATTCCTTCACGCTGAACATCTAATTCGAAACCAGTTAATTGTGAAGCTAAACGAATGTTAACTCCATTTTTACCAATTGCTTTAGAAACTTCCTCAGGTAATAAAAAAACATCAACTCTACCTTTTTTACCATCTTCTCTTCCTTCTTCTTCATGAATTTTCATTGAAACCACTTTTGCAGGGCTCAATGCTCTGGCAATAAAAAGTTGTGTGTTTTTTGTGTAATTAATTACATCAATATTTTCGTTTCCTAATTCACGAACAATTCCGTGAATACGAGATCCTTTCATACCAACACAAGCACCAACTGGATCAATTCTATCATCATAAGAATCAACAGCAACTTTAGCTTTTTCTCCCGGTATTCTGGCAACACCTTCAATAGTAATTAAACCGTCAAATACTTCTGGAATTTCTTGTTCAAATAATTTTTCTAAGAATTGAGGTGATGTTCTTGAAAGAATTATAACTGGTTTGTTACCACGTAACTCCACGCTTTTTATGATACCACGAACCGATTCACCTTTTCTAAAATAGTCAGAACGAATTTGCTCACTTTTTGGTAAAACAATTTCATTTCCATCATCATCTAATAATATAATGGCATTATGACGAATATGATGAACTTCAGCACTGTAAATATCACCTTCTAATTCTTTAAAGTGTTTAAAAGTATTAGTGCTATCGTGTTCATGAATTTTTGAAATTAAATTTTGGCGTAATGCTAAAATTGCTCTTCTACCTAAATCGATTAATTTAACTTCTTCAGAAACATCTTCCCCAATTTCAAAATCAGGTTCGATTTTTCGAGCTTCAGAAAGTTCAATTTCTTCATTATCATCTTCTGACATTCCATCAGCAACAACAATTCTATTCCTCCAAATTTCTAAATCTCCTTTATCTGGATTTATAATTATATCAAAATTATCATCAGATCCAAATTTTCTTTTTAAAGCAGCTCTAAATACCTCTTCAAGTATTGACATTAGCGTAACTCTATCTATGTCTTTATCTCCTTTAAATTCTGAAAATGAATCAATTAAAGCTATATTTTCCATGCATTCATTTAATTAAAATAATATTTTCACTTTTGCTTCTAAAATATCTGCAAATTGTATAGTTGCTTTTTTAGCAACTGTAATTTTACCTTTACCTATCGGTTTTGGTTCACGAGTATTCCATTCCAAATTAATACTTTCTTCATCCACACTCTTAAGATCTCCTAAAAAACTAGAATTATCCTTAAGTTTAACTTGTAATTTGCGATTTATGTTTTTAATATATTGTCGCTTTACTTTTAAAGGATTTGCTATATCTGGGGAAGTAACCTCTAAAGAAAAATCTTCTTCTTCTCTATCTAAGCTATGTTCAACACCTCTACTAATTCTTATACATTCCTTTAATGGAATTCCATTATCGCCATCTACCTCAACATAAATTTTATTATCAGGTAGAAAATTTAGCTCAATTAAGAATAACTCTGGGTTCTCTTCAATTGCTTGATTTACTAAATCTTTAATCTTTGCTTTATCCATTATTAGTTTATAAAAAGAGGGGACTTTACGTCCCCTCCTTTCCTCTTCCTTTATTAATTTGGTGCAAATATACTAACATTTTTTGAAATGATAAAAAATCGTACTTCTTTTTAATTTAAAATTCTTAACTTTACAATACGTTTCCCATTAAAATAACTAAATTTTATGAAAAGTATATTAGTTCCAGTTGATTTTTCTATTCAGGCTCAATATGCGGCAAATGTTGCATCAATAATTGCGAGGCAAACAAATTCGAAAATATATTTATTACATATGCTTGAATTACCTTCTGGAGTTATTGATCCTTCAAGCTATGGCACAACAAGTAATGCACCTACATCATTATTATTTTTGAAAAGAGCTCATGAAAAATTTCAAGAATTTAAAGAACTACCTTTTTTTGACGGTATAGAAGTTGAAGATTCTGTTCAATTTCATAAGGCGTATGATGGAATTATTGGTGAAAGCACCAAACAAGATGTTGATTTAATTGTAATGGGTTCGCAAGGCGCATCTGGTTTAGAGGAGATTTTAGTTGGGTCAAATACAGAAAAAGTAGTTAGAAATTCCGAAATACCTGTTCTGGTTGTTAAAAAAGATATTGATAATTTTAAAATTGAGAATATTGTTTTTGCCTCTAATTTTAAACATGATAATAGAGATTCATTTCAAAAAATATTAAATTTTACTGTGTTATTTAACGCTAAATTACATTTACTAAAAATTAATACAATTCATAATTTTGAAACAACTAAAGATTCGAGTGATGCTATTAGAAGTTTTATAAATGGATTTGATTTAGGCGATTATACGTTAAATATTTACAATGATGTTTCAATAGAGGCTGGAATTCTTAATTTTTCAAAATTAATTGATGCAGATATTATAGTACTTAATACACATGGGAGAAGAGGTCTTGCACATTTATTTAATGGTAGCATAGGAGAAGACTTAGCAAATCATGCAAAGCTTCCAGTAATTACATTTAAATTGTAATAAAAGATATAGAAAAAGATTAATATTTTAATTTTTTTGGTATTTCACAAACAGGAATTGGATCCATTTTGTGTTTATTTGCATTGTGTAGTTTTGTATAAATTTCTATTACTTTTCGTTTTCTTCCTTCATAATCGTTTGCAGACTTTCCTTTTGAGATACTATTCATAGCCCACTCTAATTCAGGGTATGAAGCTCCAATTTGATCTTCATCGGTTCTATCATCACCCCATAAACCATCAGTTGGTGCAGCTTTTATTATTTCATGATTCACACCTAAATACTTGGCGATTTCATATACTTCAGATTTCATTAAATCTGCAATTGGGCTTAAATCTACACCGCCATCACCATATTTAGTATAAAAACCAACACCAAAATCTTCAACTTTATTTCCTGTTCCAGCAACTAAATAGCCATTTAATGCTGCAAAATAATAAAGAGTAGTCATTCTTAATCTGGCTCTTGTGTTTGCTAAAGACATAAAACGATCTTCTTCATTTTCAACTTTTGGGAAAGCAGCAACTAAACTATCAAAAACAGGTGTTAACTCAATTGTTTGAGATTCAACTTTCGAAAAATTTTGTTTTAACCAATCAATGTGATTAGAAGCTCTGGTTATTTGATTTTTAGCCTGATGTATTGGCATTTCAAGACATAATAAAGGTAAACCAGTTTTTGCACAAAGTGTTGAAGTTACTGCAGAATCTATTCCCCCAGAAATTCCAATTACGAAACCATTTATTTTTGCATTTGTAGCATAATCTTTTAACCAAGAAACAATGTGTTCAACAACTTTTTCAGTATTCATAATTAAACTAATTTAGTATTTTTATCGTTTAAAAAATAGAAGTGTAAATATATAAATTAATGGATAAATTTTTAATTATTGTAATTGTTTTATTTTCAATGGTTTCGTGCAAAAAGGATACTGTTCTTGATGTTGATGTTTCAAATATTAAGGTTGATGTTTCAATAAATAGGTTTGAACAAAAATTTTTCAAAGCAACTGATAGTTCGCTATTAAATCTTAAAAATGAATATCCTTATTTATTTCCAGTTCAAAATCCTAATAGTGTTTGGTTGAATAGAATTAATAATAAAGACGAAATTGCTTTAAATAAAGCTGCTCAACTTGTTTTTAAAACAATGGATAGCGAAAAAAAAGAAATTGAAAGTTTGTTTAAACACATAAAATATTACCAATCAAATTTTAATCCTCCTAAAATTATTACGCTAATTACAAATTTAGATTATGAGAATAAGGTTGTTTATGCAGATAGTTTATTATTTGTATCCCTAGATATGTATTTGGGAAAAGACAACGAGTTTTATAAAGAATTTCCATCATATATATCTCAAAATTTTGATAAGTCACAATTGGTGGTTGATATTGCTAAAGAAATTGGAAGTAATTATTTTTATCCAAATAAAAAAAGGCAGTTTATAGATTTGTTAATTAATGAAGGAAAAAAAATGTATTTACTAGATTGTTTTTTGCCAAGATTTTCTGATGCAAACAAAATGGGTTATTTAACGGAAGAAATAGAATGGGCAAAAATGAATGAAACAGAAATCTGGAAATATTTCATAGAAAAAAAATTATTGTATAGTTCAGATCCAAAATTATCTTCACGCTTTATTGAAAATGCTCCATTTTCTAAATTTTTTATTGATATAGATAAAGAATCTCCAGGCAGAATTGGTGTTTGGTTAGGATGGCAAATTGTGAGATCTTATATGAAAAATAATAATGTAACTTTGCAACAACTTTTGAAAACAGATGGAGAAGAAATATTTAAAAAATCAAAATACAAACCAAAAAAATAATGGCAGTAGCTCATAAATCAAAAATTGAATTTACAGTAGGTTTAGACGAAAATAAAGTTCCTGAAAAATTAAATTGGACAGCTGAAGAAGGTGGGATATCAAATCAAGAAGCAAAAGCTTTAATGATTTCAGTTTGGGATTCTAAAACTAAAGATACCTTGAGAATGGATTTATGGACAAAAGATATGCCTATTGACGAAATGAAACAATTTTTTCATCAGACTCTGGTTTCAATGGCCGGTACTTTTGAAAATGCTACTAACGATGCTAAAATGACCGCAACAATGCGTGATTTTTGCGATTATTTTGCTGAAAAGTTAGAGCTAAAAAAGTAGATTCTTTCATTCCTGCGAACGCGGGATGGTCACCGATTTATTTGGCTAAAATGTTCTTAATTACCTCTTTATAATCTTCAGGATTATTTACAAAATCTTTATCCGAAACATCAATAATTAGAGTGTTTAAATTTTCTTCGGTTTTAATAAAGCCAGAATAACCTTTGTGTATTTTATCTAGATAAGCAGGCTCAATTTTTTGCTCATACTTTCTTCCTCGTTTTTTAATATTTTCAATTAATCTTGGGGTGTTTTGATATAGATAAATATATAAGTCGGGTTTAGAAATTTCTTTATACATAATGTCAAACATCTTTCTATATAAAAAGTATTCTTCTTTTTGTAATGTTACCTGAGCAAAAATTAATGATTTAAATATATAGTAATCAGAAACAATGAAGTTTTTAAATAGGTCAAATTGTGCTAAATCGTCAGAAAGTTGTTGGTATCTATCAGCTAAAAAGCTCATTTCTAAAGGGAAAGCATATCGTTCATTGTCTTCATAAAATTTCGGTAAAAAGGGATTATCCGCAAAACGCTCCAATATTATTTTGGCATTAAAGTCTTCTGCAATCATTTTGGAAAGTGTGGTTTTTCCTGCGCCAATATTTCCTTCAATGGCAATATAATTATATTTTTCAGAAATAGAAATAGGCCTTTTTAGACTATATTCTGTTTTTTCTATATTACTATCATCATTACAGTTTTCAAGACAAACTTGTATGCGTTGTTTCTCAATTGGATGCAGTAAATTAGGTGTGATTTCAGCAAAAGGAACCATTACAAATTTTCTGTTTAGCATGTCTTTATGAGGAACTATTAGTTCTTTCGAAAAAATTATCTCATTATCAAATAATAAAATATCGATGTCTATGGGTCTTGCTTTATATCCTTTTTCAGAATTTTTTTCTCTTCCTAAAATTTGTTCAATTTCTTGTATGGTTTTTAATAAGTTTTCTGGGTTTAAACCAGTTGAACTTTCAAGGCAAATATTGAAAAAATCATCGCTATTAAAACCCCAAGATGCAGTTTTATAAACAGATGAAATTTTTGATATAATTCCAACCTTTTCAGCAATTAAATCAACTGCTTGCTGTAATATTTCAAGTTTATCGCCTTGATTACTTCCTAATGATAAATATGTAGTTCTTAAAATTTGCATAAAGTGACTACAAAGAAAAGAAAAGTATTATTTAAAAATATATCTTTGTCGCTCAACTTATAAACATTTAAGTTTTTATTTAAATTACAGTTTACATGAAATTTTTAAGAAATTTATTAGCTTCAATTTTTGGGACATTAATTGCGTTAGGTATTATTTTTATGCTATTTGTTTTTATAGCTTCTATAGTTACAGAAAGTGAGAAGGTTGGCGTGAGAAAATATTCGGTTTTAGAGATTAGGTTAGATTCTAACATTAAAGACTTTGCGCCAAAAAGTGATGATCCTTTTGAGAATTTACTTGGTTTTAGTGACAATAAAATTGGCTTAAATGAGATTATTAATGCAATTGAGAATGCCAAAACAGATCCTAATATTGAAGGAATAAGTATCAATGTTCTTGGTATACGTGGGGGTATTGCTCAAACACAAGCCATTAGAAATAAATTAGAAGAATTTAAAGAATCAGGAAAATTTATAAAAGCTTATGCTGATTTTTATGACCAAAAATCTTATTATTTAAGTTCAGTTGCGGACTCGATTTTTATAAACCCCTTTGGTAGAGTTGATTTTAAAGGACTTTCTTCAGAAGTATTATATTATAAAGATATTGAAGATAAAACTGGTGTAAAAATGGAAGTGATTCGCCATGGAAAATATAAAAGTGCTGTTGAGCCATATTTATATAATGAAATGAGTGATAATAATAGGGAGCAAATTACAGCTTTTTTAAAGTCTTTATGGAATGAAATGCTTGTTGACATGTCAAAAAGCAGAAATAAATCAATTGATGAATTAAATAATATTGCGGATAATTTATCTGCTAGAAATGCAAATTTGGCTGTTGAAAATAATATAGTTGATGGTAAATTATATAAAGATGAATATGATAACAAATTAAAAATTGCTTTAGGTTTTTCAACCGATGAATTATTACATACAATAACTCTGGAAGATTATATTTCCACAGGTAAAGGTCGTTTAAAGGCTTCGGCCTCAAATAATATAGCAGTTATTTATGCGCAAGGAGCTATATTATATGGAAAAGGCGATGAAAATTATATTGGTCAGGATTTAATTATTAACGCTTTAAGAAAAGCGAGTAAATCAAATAATGTTAAAGCTATTGTGTTAAGGGTTAATTCTCCAGGTGGTAGTGCCCTAACTAGCGAATTAATTTGGAGGGAGCTAGAGCTTACTCGTAAAAAACTACCAATTGTTGTTTCAATGGGTAATGTAGCAGCTTCTGGGGGGTATTATATAGCATGTAATGCGAATAGAATTTTTGCAGAACCAACTACAATTACTGGGTCAATTGGTGTTTTTGGAACCATTCCAAATATTAGTAAATTAGCTGGTAAAATTGGTGTAAATGCAGAGCAGGTTAGTACAAATAAAGGTGCAAATTATAGTGTATTTGAACCTATGACTGATGAATTTAGAGCTGTAACAACAGAAGGTGTAGAGCAGGTTTACAATACATTTTTAGAAAGAGTAGCTAAAGGCAGGGGAATGTTAGTTGAAAATGTTGATAGTATTGCTCAGGGAAGAGTTTGGTCTGGTGTTGAAGCTTTAAAAAATGGATTAGTGGATGAACTTGGAAGTTTAGGCGATGCTGTTTCTTATGCAGCAGAATTGGCTGATATAACTGATTATAAAGTTAGAAATTATCCAAGTTACAAAAAGGACTTAGAAGATAGGTTTAATAGCTTCTCACTTGTAAAATCAAAAGAAAAGATATTTAAAGAAGAATTAGGTGAAGCTAATTATAAAATCTACAAAACAATTAGTGAGATATCAAAATTAGAAGGAATTCAGGCTAGACTTCCATTTATTATGGATATTAAATAAAAATTGAAAAACACTAATTTTCCACATTTACAAATTACCCGTTAACGATGTAATATTAACCTACAACGATATAGTTAGCGGATACTTGTTAAAATAGAATATATAATAGAGAATAGTGTTGTAGTGTAAAATTCAAATCTGCCATATATTTGTTATGTAATAATTAGAGTATTTCAAAGATGAATACATATTAATACTATTATATTTGGTTAACTTGTTAAGTGAGGTCTAGTTTGAGTTTAGACCTCATTTTCTTTTTATAAGGTTTTGTAATTTAGAAAAGCATTTATTTTTAGCTTGAATTATTATAAAAAAGATGAAAAGGAGTCTGAATTATTTTTGAACAACAAGCTGCTTCATTTCATTTCTATATTTTAAAGGACTTCTTCCTGTAAACTTTTTAAATAGCTTATTAAAATGTGAAAAATTATTGAAGCCACTTTCAAAACAAATTTCTGTAATGCTCGTTTGATTTTCTGAAAGTAGTTTTGTTGCATGAACAATTCTAAACTCGTTCACAAATTGTGTAAATGTTTTACTTGTAGATTTTTTAAAGTACCTGCAAAATGCTGGAACAGTCATACTTACTTTTTCTGCAATTTCATCTAGAGGAATAGATCTGTTAAAATTGTTACTTACAAAACTAAAAATAATATCTATTTTTTTATTGTCTTGTGGTTCAATTTCAAAGGCAAAACCATCAACATTTAAAAGAGAATAATTTTTTGTTTCTGCAAGGTCTTTTAAAATTTCTAAAAAATGAATTAACCTATTCATTCCTTCATAATTTACTAAAGATTCAATTTTAGGACCAATTTCTTTTTTCGCATCAACATTAAATAGTATTCCTTTTTTAGCTTTAGCAAATAAACCTTTTACTAAATGCATTTCGGGAATATTAATAAAATTTTCACCTAAAAAATCTTCTTTAAATTGCACAACAATTTCAGATCCATTTGTAGTAAATCTATCTGCAAAACCACTATGAGGCAAGTTAGAACCAATAAGAATTAATTGACTGTTGTTAAAATAAGACAAATGACTTCCAATGTGTCTTTTCCCTTTTGCTTTATTTACATATATTAATTCTAATTCAGGGTGGAAATGCCAAAAAGGTAAGTCGCTCTCAACCTTATTGTTATGTTTCTTTACGCGTATAGAACTCCCAAATTCGGGGTTTAATTTTTTAAATGTGGGCTTAATATTTTTCATAGTAAAAACCTTGTGCACAAATTTAATTATAATAAGTTAAATTAACTATGTACAATTCACATTTTTATATGGTTAATTACCGCAACATCTAATTGATGCTATTTTTACGGTGAAAATAACATATAAATTAGAGAATTATGAAGTAGGTAAAGGAAACTTTTGAAGCTATATTTGCCATACAAAAAGTGATGCAAAAATAAACATATGGAAAATCTTATTAAAATTAATTCGAGGTTTGGCTTCGGTTATCGAACAAAGACGGGAATAAAAGTCAGAGAAAACTCCATTGTTAAAGTGAATTCGAACGAATCTAAGAAATTGAATTTAACCTTAAATGATGTTGAAGAAAATTATGAGGTATTTATTAAGGATAGCTATGGAGCTGTTTTATATAGAGAGTATTTTCATAAATCGGAAATTTCAAATGATTTTGATTTAAAATTATTATGTGAAGGGACTTATTATGTAGAAATTGCTAATCTGTCAATTATTAATATGATTCCTTTTGTTGTAAACTCTAATTCGGCTTTAATTAGTGAAACTGTTTATTTTAAATTTATAAAAAATACTGAGTTTGGAACTATGTCTTTAAAAACGGCCTGATAAACTCTATAAAAATATTTAATCACTAATAATTAATTTAAGGAAGTTTAATTTAGTGATTTCCCATAAAATTTATATCCGGATATCTTAATAAATCAATTTATTAAGATATCTGGATTTTTTTAATCAATTAATTACGCTTTCTATTCAAGACTGTATTTATCAAATTACGTTTAATTCACTACTTTATGTTCTAAATTAACTTAATAATTTATTAACATTAATATAACGGTTAAAAAAGGATATAAATATGAAAATTGTGAGGTGGAAAGTAGTAGTGATTCAACATACATTTGTGGTATACTAATTTAAAAAATTAAAGATTATGAAAAATTTTGTTAAAAGTAGTTTGCTTGTTGTAGCAATGCTTATGATTACAGTAGGTGTGGCAAAAAACATTGACCCTAACATTAAGGTTAGATTAATTGAGTCAAAGTTAGTTCAATTGACAATGAACGGTGGTCTTAGAATGGTAGAGGTTTCTGTAAAAGACAAAAACGGTGAAATCATTTACCATGAAAGATCAGAAAATTTAAATCTTTCTAAAAAGTATGATTTAAAGAATCTACCAATGGGTGATTATTATATGGAAATTGAAAGTCTAACTAAAATTAAAGTTGTTCCGTTTAAAGTTTTATCTAATTCAATTGATTTAATAGAAGCTGATGAGATTTCATATTACAAACCAATTGTAAGAAAAGAAGGGACAGGTGTATTAATTTCAAAGTTAGCTTTGAACAACGAAAATCTTGAAATATTTCTGTACGATGCAAGTGGAAATATATTATATACCGAAAAATTAGAGGGAAATGCTGTTTTAAAAAGAAAACTTAATTTAATGAATCTTAATTCTGGAGATTATAATTTAGTTTTAAGAAGTAACGGAAAAACATTTTATGAAACTATTATGTTATAACAATAGTAGTAGTAAAATTAAATTTAGTTAAAAAGAGGTTTCATTTTGAAACCTCTTTTTATTTTCTACTATATGTTACAAAACTATAATTGTATTTGTTTTTCTCATCCATTTTAAAATCTTTTCTAGTGTCTTCTTTCCAAATATCAGCATCGATTATAGGGAAAAAGGCATCTGCGTCAAATGAATGATGCACATAAGTTAAATCTAGTTTGTCAGCAATTTTAATTGCTTGATTGTAAATTTCTGCACCTCCTAAAATATAAGGATTTTCGTCAGTTTTTGCGGCCTCTAAAGCCTCTTCTAGTGAATTAACGACAATGCAGTTTTCAACTGTATAATTTGGATTTCTTGTAATAATTATTGTAGTTCTATTAGGTAAAGGTTTCCCAAGTGATTCAAAAGTTTTTCTTCCCATAATAATATGGTGATTTAAAGTAACTTGTTTAAATCGCTTTAGGTCAGCTGGTAAATGCCAAATTAATTGATTGTCTTTTCCTAAGGCATTGTTTTCTGCAATTGCAGCTATAATAGTTATCATTTGTTTTCTAAATTGCTCGGAGGGTTTTCTTTTTTTTTTAATTCGGATGCATACTGCTCACTTTTAGCTTTTAGTTTGGTTTTCAGAGCTATATCTTTTTCTAATTTAGCAATTTTAAGTTCTTGTTTTAATACTAATTTTTCTGTTTGCTTTTTTTCCCATTCTTTCCCCATAAATTTGTGAGTAACAAAAACATTTACAAAATGTAATACCCAAAAGAATAGCCATATAATTATAGCCCAAACAAACCAGTCTTCTATAAAAGTTTCTCCAAATTTTAAAACTTTATTAACTACAATTAAAAAAACAGACCCAATTATAAAAATAACAAAATGACGATATAATCGTTTTTTTTGTTTTGTGCGATTGCGCGCATTTTCGTAAAGTTCATATTGTTCATCCATAAAAAAAGCTTACATGCTTTTAACCCATTCTTTTATATATTCTGTAAAATTACTAGTTTCATTTTCTTGTTGAAATTTATCATTTGCCAAGACTAAAAAACTTAAAATATTTTTATCTGAACCATTGAAAAGAGCATCAATAGATTTTAATAAATCGTCATCATCTATTTCAATGATTCTTTCTATTATTTTATTTTTTAATTGTAGTGAATTCATTTTGCTTTTTCTTTTAGTGACCTTAAAATTAATAATTGTTTTTCAAAAACAGTATTAAAGAATTATTAATTTTTTTAACAATTTTTTTTTAAACAGCAACAGCTCCTTTAATATGCGGATGCGGATTGTAATTTACTAATGTAAAATCTTCAAAAGTAAAATCAAAAATATTTTTAATGCTTGGGTTAATTTCCATTTGAGGTAATGCTTTTGGTTCTCTAGATAATTGTAATTTAATTTGTTCTGAGTGGTTGCTATAGATGTGTGCATCTCCAAAAGTATGGATAAAATCTCCATATTCTAAGTCACATACTTGGGCCATCATCATAGTTAATAGAGCATAAGAAGCAATATTAAAGGGCACTCCTAAAAAAATATCTGCACTTCTTTGGTATAATTGACAAGATAATTTCCCTTCGGTTACATAAAATTGAAAAAATGCATGACAAGGAGGTAAAGCAGCTTTCCCATTTGCTACATTTTCTGAAAAAGAAACTGAAGTATCAGGTAAAACACTTGGATTCCAGGCCGTAACTATCATTCTTCTACTATCTGGATTTGTTTTAATGGTATTAATAACTTCTGTAATTTGATCTATTCCTTCGCTATTCCAATTTCTCCATTGATGTCCGTAAACAGGTCCTAAATCACCATTTTCATTAGCCCAGGCATCCCAAATTTTAACTCCATTATTTTTTAAATATTCAATATTGGTGTCACCTTTTAAAAACCAAAGCAATTCATAGATAATAGATTTTAAATGAAGTTTTTTAGTTGTAACCATTGGAAAACCTTTATTTAAATCAAATCGTATTTGATACCCAAATACACTTTTTGTACCGGTTCCAGTTCTATCTTCTTTAAGAATTCCGTTTTCTTTTACGTGTCTAATTAAATCTAAATATTGTTTCATTCTATCGTAAATCTATTAAAGTTAAGGCTTAACCAATTATCATTCCTGCTATAGTTGCAGAAAGTAGTGATGCTATAGAACCCCCAATTAAAGCTTTTAAACCAAATTCTGATAATGTTTTTCGTTGGCCAGGAGCTAAAGAACCAATTCCGCCTATTTGAATACCTATTGAAGCAAAATTTGCAAATCCACAAAGCATATAAGTTGCCATTATCACCGATTTATTATAAGTGAAATGTGTCAAATTTGTTACGTCTTTTAGTTCAGCAAGTTGAATGTAACCTACAAATTCACTCGCAGCTAATTTCACACCTAACAGTTGTCCCATTAACATAATATCCTCTTTTGCAACACCAATTAACCACATTAATGGCGCAAATATGGTCCCTAAAATAGATTCTAAGGTAAATTTTTGATATGGAGTATTTGCAGCCATCCAATCATTTAAATTGGTGATATCACCTACCCAACCTAACATTCCATTAAGCATCGCTATTATAGCAACAAATACTAATAGCATTGCTGCCACATTTGCGGCTAATTTTAAACCTTCTGTTGTGCCATTTGCAATAGCATCTAATATATTTGAGCCAATTTTATCTTGTGAAACTTTTACGTCAGTATTTATAGATTCTGTTTGAGGGTATAGCATTTTTGAAATTACAATAGCTCCAGGCGCCGCCATAACAGAGGCAGCTAATAGATGTTTTGCGTAATGTAATCTAAGTACAGGGTCATTTCCTCCTAGGAATCCTATATAAGCAGCTAAAACTCCTCCGGCAACTGTTGCCATTCCTCCAATCATTACTAATAAAATTTCAGAACGATTCATGCGTTCTAAATATGCTTTAATCATTAAGGGGGCTTCTGTCTGGCCTAAAAAAATATTTCCAGCAACTGATAAGCTTTCAGCTCCAGAAATTTTTAATAATTTGGTTAACATCATGGCCATTCCTTTTACAATTATTTGAATAATTCCTAAATAAAATAATAAGGAAGTCAGTGCAGAAAAGAAAATAATAGTTGGTAAAATTTGAAATACAAATATGAATCCATAGGATTCAATATTCATTAATCCTCCAAATAGAAATTCACTACCTGCTGCTGTATAATCTAAAATATTTGTGAAAATCCCTCCAACAAATTCAAAAATTGCCTGAATAAAAGGAATCTTTAAAACACCAACAGCTATTAATAATTGGGCGGTTAATCCGGCTCCAACGGTTTTCCAATTAATTGCCTTTCGATTGCTGCTAAATAAGTATGCTATTAATAGTAAAGAAACCATTCCTAAAACTCCTTTCCATAAAGAAGTAACCGAAAACCCTTGATTATCTATAATTGAACTTGAAATTGCTTCCTGAGCATTACCTGAGATTATACAAAAAAAGAATAGGGCAGATAAACTTAATTTTTTTATCATATTTTAATAAATAGTTATGAAGTACGTTTGTTTATTTCGTCTCTAATTTTAGCAGCTAATTCATAATCTTCATTTTGAACTGCTTTAGCTAATTTTTCATTTAACTGTTTTAAAGTGTCTTTTGAAAAAGTAGATTTTTTAGAGGGTTGAGGAGTTTCAATTAATTTTTCAATTCCTAAATCATCTTCATCGCCAGGGCCTAATTCATCTTTCATTTTTAAATAGATACCAGCTTTATCTAAAATGTTTTCATAAGTGAATATTGGAGCATTAAAGCGAGTTGCTAATGCAATAGCATCAGAAGTTCTAGTATCAATAATTTCTTCAATATTATCTCGTTCACAAATTAGACTGGAATAAAACACACCATCAACCAATTTATGGATAATAACTTGTTTAATTATTATGTGAAACCGATCAGCAAAAGTTTTAAAAAGATCATGTGTAAGCGGTCTGGGAGGTTTTATTTCCTTTTCTAAAGCAATTGCAATTGATTGTGCTTCAAACGCCCCAATAACTATTGGTAATGTTCTGTTCCCATCCACTTCACTCAAAACCAAAGCATAGGCACCACTTTGAGTTTGACTATAGGATATTCCTTTAATATTTAGACGAACTAAACTCATATGTTAAAATTAGCAAAAAAGGCTGTCTAATCAAAGGACTTTTTGGTCCAATAATTAGACAGCCTTGTTAAGAGGCACAATTTAATAAAATTATGCGTTATTTGCTTTAAATTCTTTCAACTTTTCTATTAATTTTGGAACAACCTCAAATGCATCACCTACAATTCCGTAATCAGCAGCTTTAAAAAATGGAGCTTCAGCATCTGTATTAATTACAACTTTAACTTTTGAAGAGTTAATTCCTGCTAAATGTTGTATTGCTCCTGAAATTCCAATAGCAATATAAAGATTTGATGCTACAGGTTTTCCTGTTTGCCCAACGTGTTCACTATGAGGTCTCCAGCCTAAATCTGAAACCGGTTTTGAACAAGCCGTTGCAGCTCCTAAAATGGATGCTAATTCTTCAATCATTCCCCAGTTTTCAGGGCCTTTTAACCCTCTACCTCCTGAAACAACTATATCAGCATCAGCAATGGTTACAGTTCCTGTTGTGTGCTCAATTGATGTAGAAGTTAAATTACTTTCTATTAAAGATGGTGAAAAATCTTCTATACTTCCTGTCACTTCATTTTCTATAATTCCGTATGAATTTTTAGCCAACCCAATTACTTTTATGGCTGTTGAAATTTCACAATTATTAAAAGCTTTGCTTGAAAAAGCTTTTCTCTTTACAATAAATGGGGAAGTTGAACTTGGCAATGCAATAACATTACTTGCATAACCTGCATTTAAATTAGCAGCAGCTATTGGAGCAAGATATAACCCACTAGTATTTGAATCAATTATTACAACTTGAGCATTTTCTTTTTCAACAGCTTGTTTAATAACGTTTGCATATACTTTTGCATTAAAAGTATCTAAACTATTATTTGAAACATTTAGAACTTTTTCTGCACCATATTTATATAACACTTCATTTTCTGAAGAATTTATAGCTAATACAACAACGTTTGTTCCTAATTGTTCAGCAACTTTTTTTCCATAAGAAGTTACTTCAAAAGCAGACTTCTTAAATTTTCCTTCCGATGTTTCGGTAAATACTAAAACTGACATATTTTATTTTGATGTTAGGTATTAGACATAAATTAAATTACTTTGGCTTCATTATGCAATAAACTAACAAGTTCATCTACATTATCAACTATTTTACAAGCAGATTTTGCTGCAGGTTTTTCAAAAGATGTTGAGGAAGTGGCTAATTCACTAGTTGTTGGTTCCACAACAGAAAGTGGTTTTTTACGAGCCATCATAATACCTCTCATATTAGGAATACGTAAATCTTTTTCTTCAACCAGTCCTTTTTGCCCTGCAATAATTAAAGGTAAATTTCCTGATAAATTTTCTTTTCCACCATCAATTTCTCTCGAAATAGCAGCTATTTCTCCTTCAATTTCAAGACCAACACAAGCATTAACAAAATTAAAATCTAATAAAGTTGCTAACATTCCAGGCACCATCCCTCCATTATAATCAATAGATTCTTTACCCGCTAAAATCAAATTATAGTTACCGTTTTTTACAACTTCTGCTAATTCTTTAGCTACAGCAAATCCATCAGTTGCTTCTGCATTTACTCTTATTGCGTCATCTGCACCAATAGCTAAAGCTTTACGTAAAGTTGGTTCGGTTGAAACGTTCCCAACATTTACAACTGTAACAGTTGCGCCTTGTTTTTCTTTAAACCACATTGCACGTGTTAAAGCAAATTCATCGTATGGATTAATTACAAATTGCACGCCGTTACTATCAAATTTTGTATTATTTTCTGTGAAATTAATTTTTGAAGTAGTATCTGGAACGTGACTAATACAAACTAATATTTTCATTTTATTAATTATTTGGATATTTTATATAAAATTAATGACTTATTTATTTATTTTTTACGAATGTACTACTTTTTTTTAAAAGTACTATGCGCGCATAGTAAAATTTTATAAATCAATATTTTTTTGAAAGTAAAAATAGAATTGCTTATTTTTGCAATTCGTTAAAAAATATATAATGAAGACAATACAATTTAGAGAAGCCATTTGTGAAGCAATGAGCGAAGAAATGCGTAAAGATGACACCATATTCTTAATTGGAGAAGAAGTAGCCGAATATAATGGTGCTTATAAAGCTTCAAAAGGAATGTTAGATGAATTTGGTGCAAAGCGTGTGATAGATTCTCCAATTGCAGAATTAGGTTTCACAGGAATTGCTGTTGGATCAGCAATGAATGGAAATAGACCAATTGTTGAGTTTATGACTTTTAATTTTGCACTAGTAGGTATTGATCAAATAATAAATAATGCTGCAAAAATTAGACAAATGTCTGGTGGGCAGTTAAATTGTCCTATTGTATTTAGAGGGCCAACAGGTTCAGCAGGACAATTAGGCGCTACACATTCACAAGCTTTTGAAAACTGGTTTGCAAATACTCCAGGATTAAAAGTTGTAATTCCTTCAAACCCTTACGATGCAAAAGGATTATTAAAAGCTGCTATTAGAGATGATGATCCAGTTATTTTTATGGAGTCTGAACAAATGTATGGTGATAAAATGGAAGTGCCAGAGGGAGAGTATATTATTCCTTTGGGTGTGGCAGATATTAAAAGAGAAGGAACAGATGTAACAATTGTTTCTTTTGGAAAAATTATTAAGGAAGCATACAAAGCAGCTGATGTTTTAGAAAAAGAAGGGATTTCTTGTGAGATTTTAGATATGCGTACAATTAGACCAATGGATTTTGAAGCTATTTTTACTTCAGTTAAAAAAACAAATAGGTTGGTGGTATTGGAGGAATCTTGGCCATTTGCTAGTATTTCATCTGAAATCACATTCCAAGTTCAAGAGAATGTATTCGATTATTTAGATGCACCAATTAGAAGAATTACAACTGCAGATGCTCCAGCAGCTTATTCTCCTGTATTAATGGAAGAGTGGTTGCCAAACTTTAACGATGTTGTTAAAGCGGTAAAAGATGTAATGTATAAAAAATAAAGGCATAATATTTGCGTTATAGGTTCCTTTCAAGTTAAACTTGGAAGGAATTTTTTATTATGAAAAGAAAATTTAAAGTTACTTATATATTTTTCTTACTTGCGTTTTCAGTAAGTTTTGCACAGGTTAAAATTAGTGGAGTTGTACTAGATGTTCAAAATAAAACTATTCCATTTGCAAATATTGTTTTTGCAGGTTCTACTGAAGGAACGGTTTCTGATGAAAATGGAAAATTCTATTTAGAGTCAGATAAAACGTATTCAGAAATTGAAGTTTCATTTTTGGGTTTTGAAACCAAAACTATTACAATAAAAAGTCGAGATTTTAATTTAGCAATTATACTACAAGAATCCGCAGATCAGCTGGACGAGGTTTTTATTTATTCAGGCAAAGTAAAGAAAAAAGGAAATCCGGCAATTGATATTTTAAGGAAAGTTTGGGAGAAAAAGCGTCAAAATGGAATTTACCTTTTCGATCAATATCAATATGAAAAGTACGAAAAGCTAGAGTTTGATATGAATAATGTGGATAGTTCTTTTATGAAAAAGAAACTATTTAAAGGAATGGAATTTATATTTAATAGTATTGATACTTCTAGAATTACAGGAAAATCTTTTTTGCCAATTTTTATTAATGAGTCAGTTTATAATTCTTATGGAAAAAATAAAGACGGTCAAAAACTTCGTGAAGATTTAGTTGCCAATAAAAATTCTGGCTTTAATTCAAATCAAAATGTGATTGCTTTTATTAAAGATTTGTATGTAGAGTATAATATTTATGATAGCTATATCAAGATTTTCGATAAAAGCTTTGTGAGTCCAATTTCAAAAGCATCGGGAATTTCAACTTATAATTATGTGTTAACAGATAGCGCCTATATTAATAATAAATGGTGCTATAATATTTTATACTATCCACGTAGAAAAAGTGAATTAACGTTTAAAGGAGATTTTTGGGTAAATGATTCTACGTTTGCAATTAAAGAAATTAATATGCAAGCAACCCGAAGTGCCAATATAAACTGGGTTAAAGATATTTATATTGAACAAGAGTTCGATGTGTTGAACGATTCAGTATTTTTATTGAAGCGAGATTATATGTTGTCTGATTTTAGTTTAAATAAAAAAAATAAATCAAAAGGTGTATATGGTAGAAGAACTACGATGTATAAAGATTATAAATTTGATGAAAAGAAAGAACCCAGTTTTTACAATGAGAAGATAAATGTTTACGATGAGGAAATTTATAATAAAAAAGAAGATTTTTGGGGAGAAAACCGACAAGAAAAATTAAATGAAAATGAACTTGGAATCTATAAAATGTTAGATACATTAACTACGGTCCCAAAGTTTAAGCAAATTTACAATGCAATATCTATTTTAGGTTCGGGGTATATTGAGTTTAATAATTTTGATTTTGGTTCAATTTTTTCAACTATTGGTAAAAATGATGTTGAAGGGTTACGTTTACGTGTTGGAGGTAGAACTTATTTAGGTGGGAATGAACCTTGGCGATTGCAAGGATATACAGCCTATGGATTTGAAGATAATCAGTTTAAATATGGATTATCTGGTAAATGGATGATAAATCCCAAAAGCAGGTTTATTATTGGAGCTGGAAATAGGAGAGATGTTGAGCAAAT
Organism: Lutibacter flavus; assembly: GCF_900188355.1. GTDB lineage: Bacteria > Bacteroidota > Bacteroidia > Flavobacteriales > Flavobacteriaceae > Lutibacter > Lutibacter flavus. The sequence continues at coordinate 195,205 of NZ_FZNX01000006.1, read as the reverse complement.
AGGAGTGAGTTTAACTTCAACAAATGATGTTTTGGGGCGAAGTTTTGCTTCCTCATCCTTTTTTGCTAGCGGTGATAATAGCAAATTAACTTCTATAAATTTATCCAATGTTTTTATGTCGGTTGAGCCCAGGGAGAATTTACAATTTAAAATTGGAGCTTCATTTAGAACCTTAAAATCGGCTTCGCCAGAAACTTTTAATTTAGACTATTGGATTGATAAAGAAAATGAATTAAAGTCTTCTGAAGTAATTCAATCTGAAATTGATTTTTCCATTAGGTATACACCAAATAGAAAAACAATTGGCTATGGAGTTGAACGGAATGAGGTTACAGACACCTATTCAACATTGTTTTTAAATTATTCACAAGGTATAAAAGGGGTTTTTAACAGTGATTTTGATTATCAAAAAATCCAGTTATATTATCGTCAGCCTATATTAATTGGAGGTTTTGGAAGAATGTTTACAACATTTGAAGTAGGGAAAACATTTGGTGAAGTTCCATTAGGATTGTTAAATGTAGTTCCCGGAAACCAATCTTATTTTACTATTGAAAACTCGTATGCACTATTAAATTACTATGAATTTGTTACAGATACATACGCATCACTTCATATAGAACATAATTTTAATGGAAGATTTTTATCCAGAATCCCATTGTTAAGAAAACTAAACTTGAGAGAATTAGTAGGTATTAAAGGGGTTTGGGGTGAAATTTCAGATAAAAACTTAGCTTTAAATGCTTCAAACATAAATTATGTTGCACCAACAAAAGGATATTATGAATATAGTGTTGGTATTGGTAATATTTTTAAAGTATTCAGAATCGATTTTAGTTGGAGAGGAAATTACAAAGATGTTCCAGACGCAAATAAATTTGCTATAAAAGGAGCGTTTGGGTTTCATTTTTAAAAATCATTTTAAAATAGCGCACCTAACTGTACGTTTTTTGTACTTTTGCATAAAATTAAAATATAAATATGACTGCTAAATCTAAAAAAGTTTTAACATTTGATGTGTTAATTGAAATACCAAAAGGAAGTAGAAATAAGTATGAATATGATTTTACTTTACATAAAATTAGATTCGATAGAATGTTGTTTTCTTCAATGATGTACCCTGGAGATTATGGATTTATTCCAGAGTCTTTGGCACTTGATATGGATCCATTAGATGTATTAGTTTTAGGAAGTGAACCTACTTTTCCAATGGTTGTTATGGAAGTAAGACCAATTGGGGTTTTTCATATGACAGATGAAAAAGGACCAGATGAAAAAATAATATGTGTACCTGTTTCAGATCCAATATGGAATAATAGAAAAGATATTTCAGATTTAAACCCGCATAGATTGAAAGAAATTGAACACTTTTTTCAAGTTTATAAAGATTTAGAAGAGAAAAAAGTTGATGTAGGTGGATGGGGAAATGCTGAAGAAGCTGTTAAAATTTACCACGAATGTGTAGCGAGATATGAGAATAGCGAACATAAGAAAAAAAGAACATTTACAATTTAAAAAGTAATTATTCTTAATTAGAAAACCACCATTAATATTTGTTAATGGTGGTTTTTTTTATCACCCATATTTTACTAAATTTATCGCAACTAAAAAATTAATTAAACCTAACAATTATCAAATGGAATTAATAGTAAAATTTTTACCCTTATTTGGGGTGTTAGCACTTGTATTTGTATTTATTAAAAATGCATGGGTATCAAAACAAGATGGGGGTGATGACAAAATGGCGAGAATTGCTAAAAGTATTTCGGACGGAGCCATGTCTTTCCTTAAAGCTGAATACAAAATACTTGCAATTTTTGTAGTAGCAGTAGCAATCTTATTATATTTTAAAGGAACAAATGAAGTTGGTTCAAATGGAATGGTAGCAATATCATTTATAGTTGGAGCTATTTGTTCTGCTTTAGCTGGTTTTATAGGAATGAAAGTGGCTACAAAAGCAAATGTTAGAACTACACAGGCTGCTAAAACATCCTTAGGAAAAGCATTAGAAGTTGCTTTTGCTGGTGGTGCTGTAATGGGGTTGGGTGTTGTTGGTCTTGGAGTATTAGGATTAAGTGGATTATTTATGATTTATCAAAACCTTTGGCCTGGTTCTGAAAACATTCCAATGGTATTAAATGTTCTTTCTGGATTTTCTTTAGGAGCATCTTCAATTGCATTATTTGCACGTGTTGGTGGAGGTATTTATACAAAAGCTGCCGATGTTGGAGCAGATTTAGTAGGTAAAGTTGAAGCAGGTATTCCAGAAGATCATCCTTTAAATCCCGCAACTATCGCAGATAATGTTGGAGACAACGTTGGTGATGTTGCCGGTATGGGGGCCGATTTATTTGAATCTTATGTTGGTTCAATTATTGGGACAATGGTATTAGGAGCTTTTATTTTTACACCTGAATATGGTGGTTTGGGAGCAGTTTATTTACCGTTAGTTTTAGCTGCTGTTGGGATTGTAATGTCAATTATTGGAACATTTTTTGTAAAAGTAAAGGACGGTGGGTCACCACATAAAGCTCTGAATTTGGGTGAATTTGGATCTGGATTTTTAATGATAATTGCATCCTATTTTATAATCACAGCAATGATCCCAGAAACTGTTGATGGTTTACCATCAGGTGCAATGGGTGTGTTTTATGCAACTCTTGCGGGTTTAGTTGCAGGTTTTTGTGTTGGAAAAGTAACAGAATATTATACAGGAACAGGGTCTAAACCAGTTTTATCTATTGTAAAACAATCAGAAACTGGTTCAGCAACAAATATTATTGCAGGTTTAGGTGTTGGTATGATGTCAACCGCTATTCCAATCTTATTAATTGCTGCTGCAATAATGATTTCTCATCATTTTGCTGGTTTATACGGTATTGCAATTGCTGCTGTTGGTATGTTAGCAAATACAGGAATTCAATTAGCTGTTGATGCTTATGGACCAATTTCTGATAATGCAGGTGGTATTGCTGAAATGGCAGAATTACCAAAAGAAGTACGTGAGCGCACTGATAAATTAGATGCCGTTGGAAATACAACTGCAGCTATTGGTAAAGGTTTTGCAATTGCTTCTGCTGCGTTAACTGCATTGGCTTTATTTGCAGCTTTTATGAAAACTGCAAATGTTACAACCATTGATGTTTCAAAGCCAGATATAATGGCAGGTTTATTAATTGGAGGTATGTTGCCATTTGTATTCTCAGCCTTGTCTATGAATGCTGTAGGTCGTGCTGCAATGGCAATGATTGAAGAAGTTCGTCGTCAGTTTAGAGATATTCCTCAATTGAAAGCTGCATTAGGAGTAATGCGTAAATATGATTCGGATATGTCAAAAGCTTCAGATGAGGATAGAAAAATATTTGATGCAGCTGATGGATATGCAGAATATGATAAATGTGTTGAAATTTCTACGAAAGCTTCAATTAAAGAAATGGTGTTTCCTGGGTTATTAGCCTTAGCTGTGCCAGTTATTGTTGGTTTTGGAGGTAAATTATTTGGAATTGGTGGGCCTCAAATGTTGGGAGGATTATTAGCGGGCGTTACAACTTGTGGAGTTTTAATGGCTATTTTTCAATCAAATGCAGGTGGAGCTTGGGATAATGCTAAAAAAATGATAGAAGAACAAGGTAAAAAAGGAACAGAGGCTCATAAAGCAGCTGTTGTTGGAGATACTGTTGGAGATCCTTTTAAAGATACTTCTGGACCTTCTTTAAATATTTTATTAAAATTAATGTCAGTTGTGGCATTGGTAATTGCACCAAGTATAGCTCTAGATGAAGTTGATGTAGCTGAATATGCAAAAGAAAATGTTTCAACTCAACTTGTTGCCGAAATGGAAATTTCAAAAGATGTAAAGGTTGAAATGACCGTAAATGATGATGGAACTGTTTCTGCTGCTGTTATTACTACTACAGTTGAAAATGGACAAACAGTTATTGAGGAAAAAGTATTATCGGGAACTGAGGAAGAAGTAGAAGCTCAGTTAAAAGCTTTAGAAGATGTTGAAGCTAAAGTTAAGAGAGTAAAAGAGGTAGTTATTAAAAAAGAATAAGAAACATCATTTTTAGTAAAAATAAAAAAGGCTCTCCAATGGTGAGTCTTTTTTATTTATCCTCTTGTTAATTAATACATTTTTTTTTAAAAGAACTTTTGACGGTATTTATATTCTACAAATTTAAAGTAGTTATAAAGTTTGTAATTTACATCCAAACCATAATCAATATTAGAATCGTAATCAATAACGTTTTCATAAATAGAACTGTTATATCTTAAAGGATTTCTAGCTCTAATATTCCACTCAGTAACATAAAATTTATTTTTTATTTCGTAATAATCTTGAGAATAATAATTAGCTGGTTTGGCTATTGTAAGTAAATATGTATTAAATCCAGGGTCAATTATAATAATTTCGTATTCTAATTCGTCATTAGCTATTCTTACGGCTCCTTCGGGAAGTTGTTTCTCTGTATTGGTAGTTTTTGTTGTTGAACTGCATCCAACAATAAATAACCCAATTGCTAAATAATAAAGTATTTTTTTCATAATTAGGTGTTTTTTAGGTTATTAAAGGCACAAAAATCATTCCGATTTTAACTTTGAAAATAATTATTTTATCTTGTCAGTTAAATGGAAATACGATGAATAAAATACGCTGTAATTGGTGTGGAAATGATCCACTTTATATGGAGTATCATGATACAGAATGGGGTGTGCCCGTTTATGATGATGCAAAACTTTTTGAGTTTCTTATTTTAGAAACTTTCCAGGCAGGTTTAAGTTGGATTACAATTCTAAGAAAACGAGAAAATTTTAGAGTTGCTTTTGATAATTTCAATTATAAAAAAATAGCAACATATAATGAAGATAAGTTTGATGAACTTATACAAAATGCCGGAATTATTAGAAACAAGCTTAAAATAAAAGCTACCATTTCAAATGCAATTGCTTTTATGGAAGTTCAAAAAGAGTTTGGTTCTTTTTCCAATTATATATGGAAATTTACAAATGGAAAACCTATTAAAAATAAACCAAAATCTTTAGAGGATGTTCCAGCAACTACAGAACTTTCAGATATTATTTCAAAAGACTTAAAAAAACGTGGTTTTAAATTTGTGGGTTCAACAGTTATTTATGCCCATATGCAAGCGACAGGAATAGTTAACGATCACATAACGGATTGCTTTAGGTATCATGAAGTATAAAAAAAGAGCGAATTTAAATTCGCTCTTTTTTAAATTGTTTATTTTATTGGAATGTAAATTTCTGTTATCCAATTAGCTGGATTTGGATCATCACCTGGACGAACTGTATAAACTTCAAAAGGTTCGCCACCTTCTAATTCAGTAAATCCTTGTTTAACTAAATCTTTATAAGCAGCTTCCCAGGCTTTATAAGAGTATGAATAACTTCCTTTGTAAATAGTTTTAAATGTTTTTTGAGGCTTTAAAAAACCGGTTAATACATCATCAGTAGTAATTACTCTTTCTTTTACAGGCACACAAGTTGAAAACATGGTAGTATTATTTGCTTCATCCCAGTTATGAGTTAACAAAAATGGTTTGCCAGAAGCTTCAATTGAATTGTCTTCCATATATTTAATAACTGCAGGGAACATTTCTCCCATTTTCTTATCAACTACATCAATTTTACAAGAAGTTGTTTGGTATAAATAAAATCCACCTCCATAATCAATTTCACCAACTATAGTAAAGGAATGTTTGTCCATTTCTTTAATAAGGTGTTGCTCTAAAAGTTCAAGGCCTCTATCGTGCATTGGAACCATATTTTTTTCAATCCCACCTTGTGTTAACCAATAAATTTTTTCTCCAAATGAGCTCTTTCCTCTCATTCCCCAGGTAACAGCATTACCAGTGTCAGTTCTTGTTATATCCCAATAAACTTCAGGTGTACTTCCAGTCCCAAAATCTATTTGTTGTATTATTTCTTTATTTGGAATTAAGGAAACTGTTTTCATAGAACCAAGTCCATCTTTTCCTGTCCAAGTATAAGATGCGCCTACTCCCGACGTAACTTCTGGGTAAGAAGCCACAATTGTTGAGTCCATTTCCATCCAAGGACCCCAATGTTCCCAATTTTTAAAATCATTAATATTATTAAAAATTACTTCAGCCGGAGCTTTTATAATTCTTGTTCGTTTTATATCGTATTTAGATTCTAATGTTGCAATATAAATAGCAGATCCAATTACTAAGATTAAAAGTAAAAGAAGAATATATTTTAAAATTTTCATAAGAAATTAGATTTAGTTTAAATGCAAAGCTAATTTACTAAATAAATGTATAGTAATTTAATGTAAAGAAAACGTGATTAAAGTAAATATTGCAATTATTAAAAATAAGGCTATTAATAAAATAAAAGTGTTCTTATAATACTTTTTATGAACCTTAATGTCTTTTCTATAACTCCAAATCATTAAAATTGTAAATGCAATTATAAAAAAAACGGCAAAAATTAATTGTCCTTTGCTAAACATATTAAATGTGTATATTTAACATCAAAAGTACGTAATTTTTTAATATGAAAAATGCATTAATTATTGGAGCAACCTCAGGAATTGGTAAAGAACTTGCCAAACTTTTAGTGGAAGATGGATACCATGTGATTATAACTGGCAGACGAGAAAATTTGCTGAATGAATTAAAAGAAACGAGTCCAAATAATTACACCTTAAAAGTACAAGACGTTACTAATTTAGAGTCATGTAAAAACCTATTTAACGACCTAAAAAATGAAGTTGAAACAGTAGATTTAATTGTTTATAGTTCTGGTGTTGGTGAGGCTAATTATAAATTAGATTGGGAGATAGAATCACCAATTTTAAATACAAATATTCTAGCTGCTTCCAAAATATACGGTTTAGCTTTTAATTATTTTAGAGAACAAGGTTTTGGTCATTTAGTTGGAATTTCATCTATTGCTTCAATTAGAGGAAATAGACATGCACCTGCATATTTTGCATCAAAAGCATTTCAGGCAAATTATTTAGAATCCCTTTGGATGAAAGGGAAAAGGAGTAAAGCCACCATTTATGTTACAGATATTCAGCCAGGGTTTGTGGATACAGCAATGGCTTTAGGAAAAACATTTTGGATGGCTCCGTTAGATAAGGCAACCATACAAATTTATTCAGCTATAAAAAAGAAAAAGAGAAAAGCTTACATTACTAAACGTTGGCGAATAGTAGCACTAGTTTTAAAAATAGTTCCAACTAAATTATTGTATAAATTCTCTTAATACCATAGAAACTAATTAGAAATTAAAATTTAAATGAAGCAAAAAATAAAAGCAGTTCAAGATTTTCATGAAGCCTTTGGATTAGGGGTCAATCATGAACCAATTGCAAAATTAACAAAGGAAAAAATAAAACTACGTTTTGATTTAATGGCTGAAGAAAACGAAGAATATTTAGAAGCAGCAAAAGACAATGATTTAGTTGAAGTGGCAGATGCTTTAGGAGATATGCTTTATATTTTATGTGGAACTATTTTGGAACATGGCATGCAACATAAAATTGAAGAGGTTTTTAATGAAATTCAGCGAAGTAATATGAGTAAATTAGGAGCTGATGGCAAACCGATTTATCGTGAAGATGGCAAGGTTATGAAGGGTCCAAATTATTTTAAACCAAATATTTCTGTAATTCTAAAAAGTAAATCTTAACATAATTTTAAGCTAAAAAATCAATAAAATAATGTTATTTTATTGTCAATTATGTTAAAATAATCCAGAATTAATTCAATCGCACAATTATGACAAATTTTTTAAAAAGATTAATGCCTTATTTTTTAATAGGAGCATTTCTATTTATTATTTCTTGTAAAGGAGAAAAACAAGTAGAAGTAGAGAAAATACCTGGAATTATCGTAGAAAACATGGATAATACTGTACGCCCAAACGATGATTTCTTTAGATACGTAAATGGTAATTGGTTTGATAAAACCGAAATTCCAGCAGATAGGACTTCTTGGGGTGGTTTTAATGAGTTAAGAAAAAAAACTGATGCAGATGTGCTTACCATTTTAGGTGAAGCTATTGCAGAAGATACTTTCCCTAAACTTAAAGATGCTCAGGGAAATTTAACTTTAGAATCTGATCAAAAGAAAGCAGTAAATTTTTATGAGACCATAATGGATACTGTAGCCAGAGATCAACAAGGCCTTGATCCAATAAAGCCATTTTTAGCTAAAATTGATGAAATATCTAATTTATCAGATTTGCAAAATTTCTTAACTGAGATGTCACCATACGGACAAGGTGGTTTTTTTGGTTTTGCGGTGTTTAATGATCTAAAAGATAGTAAAATGAATGCAGGTTACGTTACACCTGCAGGTTTAGGATTGTCGCGAGATTATTACGTTGATCAAGATGAAGATACTAAAGGGAAACGAGTAAAGTACATAGCTCATATTGCTAGAATGCTTCAATATTTTGGAGATACAGAGGAAATGGCTAAGTTAAATGCTGAAAAAGTTTTTAAATATGAGTATAATTTAGCTGAACCTAGACTTACAAAAGAAGAGTCTAGAGATACAAGAAAATTGTACAATCCTAAAACTATGGAAGAATTAACAGCTTTAACTCCATCGGTAAATTGGGAGACATATTTTAAAGGTTTGGGAATTGAAAATTTGGATAGAGTTATTGTTATGCAGCCAAAATATATGGAGGCAGTTGAGAAAATTTTAACTTCAAGTTCAATGGATGATATCAAATTATATTTACGTTGGACTGCAATAGACAGAGCAGCAAGTTTATTAAACAATGAATTGGAAGTTGCAAACTGGGAGTTTTATAGTAAAGAATTACAAGGAGTAAAACAACAAAGACCAAGAGATGAAAGAGCTTTAGCCAATTTAAATGGTTCAATTGGTGAAGCGTTGGGTAAATTATATGTAGATAAAAAATTCCCGCCCGAAGCAAAAGCTAAGGCGGAAGGGATGATAAAAAATGTAATGCTAGGTTTTGAAAAGCGAATTAATGATTTGGAATGGATGAGTGATGAAACCAAGCTAAAAGCAATAGAAAAACTAACTAAAATGACGGTTAAAATAGCTTATCCGGATAAATGGAAAGACTATTCTTCAATGGATGTTAAAGGTTTAAAAGATGGAGGGTCTTATTTTCAAAATTCAGTAAATATTTCAAAATGGAACTTTGAAGAAAATATTAATAAATTAGGAAAACCAGTTGATAGAACAGAGTGGGGTATGGCACCTCAAATTGTAAACGCCTATTTTAATCCTGTTAATAATGAAATAGTTTTTCCAGCTGCAATATTGCAACCACCTTTCTATAATTACCAAGCAGATGAGGCTGTTAATTATGGTGGAATTGGTGCAGTAATTGGTCACGAAATTTCACATTGTTTTGATGATTCCGGTTCGAGATTTGATGCTGATGGTAATTTAAATAATTGGTGGACAGATGAAGATTTAGAACAGTTTACTGCTTTAGGGAAAAAATTAACGGATCAGTACAGTGAAGTTATTGCAATAGATGATGTAAAATTAAATGGTGAATTTACACTTGGAGAAAATATTGGTGATTTGGGAGGTATAAATGCTGCTTATGATGGATTGCAAATATTTTTTGAGCAAAATGGAAGACCTGAAAATATAGATGGTTTTACAGCTGAACAACGTTTTTATATGTCTTGGGGAACAATTTGGAGAACTAAAACCAGAGATGAAGCTTTAAAAAATCAAATAAAAACGGATCCTCATGCTCCAGGAATGTATAGGGCTTTTATGCCACTTCAAAATGTAGATGCATTTTATACAGCATTTAATATTGTTGAAGGTGATAAAATGTATTTAAAACCAGAAGACCGAGTTAAAATCTGGTAAAAAAATATTATTATAATAAAAAAAGGAGCCTTAAAAGCTCCTTTTTTTATTTGTTATATAAATGGTTTACACTAAATCAGCACTATAAAATCCTCCTCTATTTTCTTTTCTATTTTTAGAAAACTGTGTAATTAAATAGGCTGTTGTTATTAAATTTCTTAATTCACATAAATCAGTAGAAAGCTCAGAATGATCGTATAAACGTTTGTTGTCTTCGTACAAAACTCTTAATCTTCTTTCGGCGCGCAACAGCCTTTCATTTGACCGAACAATACCAACATAATTACTCATAATAGTTTTTACTTCATTTCTATCATGAGTAATTAAAATTTTCTCCATATTTTTCACAACACCACTATCATTCCAAACAGGAACATTTATAGGTTCTTTAATTTTATGAAAGCGTTTTTTAAGATTTTCATATGCATTATTGGAAAATACAAGACCTTCTAATAATGAGTTTGATGCTAGTCTGTTAGCTCCGTGCAATCCAGATCGTGTAACTTCACCAGATGCATATAAGTTTTTTAAGGAAGTTTTTCCTTTTTTATTAATATTTACGCCTCCACAAATATAGTGCTGAGCAGGAGAAACAGGTATGTAATCTTTTCTAACATCAATACCTAAGCTCATACATTTTTCAGTAATATTAGGAAAATGCTTTTTAAAAGCTTTATAATCTAGATGTGTACAATCTAAATACACATGTGGTGTACCACTTTTTTTAAGTTCATTATCAATTGCTCTGGCAACAATATCACGAGAGGCTAATTCTTCCCGATCATCGTATTTCTTCATAAATCGCTCGCCATAATAATCTCTTAAAATAGCACCTTCACCTCTAACTGCTTCTGAAATTAAAAAAGCAGGATATTCTCCCGGATTGAATAATGCTGTCGGATGAAATTGAATAAATTCCATATCAGAAATTTCTGCTTTTGCTCTATAAGCCATTGCTATTCCATCTCCAGTTGCAATTACAGGATTTGTTGTGGTGCTATAAACTTGCCCGTTTCCACCAGTAGCTAACATAGTAACTTTTGCAGAAAATGTTTTAACAATGCTTTTCTTTTCATCTAAAACATAAGCACCATAGCAAGTTATTTTTTCTTGTCTTTTGGTTTGTTGTTTTTTTACTTGATGCTCAGTTATAAGATCAATAGCATAATGGTAGGTTAAAAAAGTAATATTCTCAGCTTTTTCAACTTTTTCAATTAGTGCTCGTTCTATTTCAGCACCAGTAATGTCTTTATGATGTAAAATTCTATCCTGAGAATGTCCTCCTTCTCTTCCTAAGGAATAATTTCCATTAGTAGTTTTGTCAAATTTTGTACCCCAGTCAATTAATTCCTGTAAGCGTTCTGGAGCTTCTTCAACAACCATTTTAACTATTTTTTCATCACAAATTCCATCTCCAGCAAGTAATGTGTCTTCTATATGTTGTTCAAATGAATCTACTGTTTTATCCCAAACTGTGGAAATTCCACCTTGAGCATATTTTGTATTACACTCATTTTTTTCGTTTTTGGTAATAATAGTTATTGTGGCATCTTTAAAATTTTGTGCAGTTTTTAATGCAAAAGATAGCCCCGCAATTCCTGAACCAATTACTAAAAAATCTGATTTATGTATTTTTTTTGAAGCATTCATTTGAATGAATTTATTTAGAAAGTTCTAGCATTCGTTCTATTGAAACTAGAGCTTTTTTACTTAGTTCTGGATCAACTTCAACGTGTGGTAATTCGTGTTTTAAACATAAATACAATTTTTTCATAGTATTCATTTTCATATAAAAACACTCGCTACAGTTGCAACTATCATCTTCAACAGGAGCTGGAATTAAAATTTTGTCTGGAGAATCTTGTCTCATTTTATGTAAAATACCAACTTCAGTTGCAACAATAAACGTTTTGGCTTTACTTGTTTTTACATAATTTAGTAGTCCAGATGTTGATCCAACATATTTAGCAACTTTTAACAAATGTGCTTCAGACTCTGGGTGAGCAATAATTTCTGAACCAGGATTTTCAGCATATAATTTTAATATTTTATCAATAGAAAAGGCCTCGTGAACCATACAAGCACCATCCCAAAGCAACATATCTCTACCAGTTTTTTTAATTAGCCAAGCACCTAAATTTCTATCAGGAGCAAAAATGATTGGTCTATCTTTTGGAATAGAATTTATAATTTTTTCAGCATTTGAGGAAGTACAAACAATATCTGTAAGGGCTTTTATTTCTGCTGAAGTATTAACATAAGAAACTACAATATGATTTGGATTTTCTTTTTTAAATGCTTCAAAATCAGCTGGAGGACAAGAATCTGCCAATGAACAGCCTGCTTTTAAATCTGGAAGTAAAACCTTCTTTTTCGGATTTAATATTTTAGCGGTTTCGGCCATAAAATGCACACCTGCAAAAACTATTATATCAGCATCTGTAGTTGCTGCTTTTTGCGCTAAAGCCAAGCTATCACCAACAAAATCAGCAATATCTTGTATTGCATCTTCCTGGTAATAATGTGCTAAAATAATTGCATTTTTTTTCTTTCTAAGTTTTTTTATTTCTTTAACAAAGTCAACACTTTTAGGTGTTTCAATATCTAAAAATCCTTTTTCTTTTATATTTCGTTTAGCTAATTGTAATGTCGTCATAATTTTTCTTTCTTGGTTAAGACCAATAAATATGCCAAACAATCGGATTAGTATCCGATTGTTTTGGTTGTTGCAATGTATAAAAAGTTATAATTTTAGGCAAGTATTACCTTGATTTGAATTATTGTACTTTAACTCTCCAGCCAAATTTATCTTCAGCTAAGTTACGTTGAATATCAGTAATGCTCTTTTTAATAAAAGAAGCATAGCTATTTTCAACTTTTGGGAGTTCAAATTTTTCGTCTTTATGCGCAAAGCCTAAAATTGGGCTAATAACTGCTGCCGTTCCTGCTCCAAACATTTCTAAAAGTTCTCCTTTTTTAGCTGCTTCAACAATTTCGTCAACCCTAATAGGTCTAACTTCTACTTTTATTCCTTTATCTTCTGCGAATTGAATGATGCTTTTGCGAGTAACGCCGTCCAAAATTCGTTCACTGGTTGGAGCAGTTAATAAAGTGTCATTAACTCTAAAAAACACATTCATAGTTCCTGCTTCTTCTAAAAACTCGTGGGAAGAAGCATCTGTCCATAAAACTTGCTGATATCCTTGTTGTGCAGCTAATTTTGCAGGATAAAAAGATGCAGCATAATTTCCTGCAGCTTTTGCAAAACCAACACCTCCATTTGCAGATCTACTATATTTATCCGCAATTACAACCCTAACTTCACCAGCATAATAAGCTTGCACAGGTGAGCAAATAATCATAAATTTATAGTTAGTAGATGATGATGCCGAAACACAATTTTCAGTAGCAATTATAAAAGGACGAATGTACAACGCATTGCCTTCACCTTTTTGAACCCATTCACTATCCAATTTTAACAATTCAATCAATCCTTCAAAAAAGTATTCTTTAGGAAAGGCGGGCATATCTAACCTTTCTGCCGATATGTTAATACGTTCTTGATTTTGATCTGGCCTAAACAACCAAATATCATTATTATCGTCTTTATAAGCTTTCATACCTTCAAAAACAGCCTGTCCATAATGGAAAACTTTTGCTGAAGGATCAAAAGAAAGTGCTTGGTAAGGTCTTATTTTAGGTGTTTGCCATGCTCCATTTTCAAAATCACATTCAAACATATGATCTGTAAAAATCTGACCGAATTTTAAATTGCTAAAATCAACGTTCGAGATTTTTGATTTTGCTATTTTTTCTATATGTAAAGCCATTGTTACTTTAAGTTTATTTTAAACAAAATTACTTATTTTTTTTAATTTATAATTTTAAATCTTTTTAAAGTTAATTCCTTATTTTTAATATATTTGCCTAAAATGTTGAATTTAAACAATTTGAAATGATAAAGAATGCAGTATTAGTAGTTTTAGCCTTATTTTTTTTAGCTTCATGTAAAAATGAAAAGGTTAAAAATGTAGAAAAAGAGGTTGAAAAACAAGAGGTTAGTTACCTTTCATTTGGTGATGAAATTGAAGATGATAATGTAATATCAAAAGAGGAAATGGCTGAAAAATATAAAGGGCTAAAAGAAGGAGATACTATTAATGTAAAATTTGCTTCAAAAATAAATACAGTTTGTAAAAGCAAAGGTTGCTGGATGAATTTAGATTTAGGAGAAGAGCAAGAGTCTTTTGTTAAATTTAAAGATTATGGTTTTTTTATGCCTCTTAATTCAGATGGAAGAGCAGTAATTGTTAACGGTAAAGCATTTGTTAAAACTACTTCAGTTGAAGAATTACGTCATTTTGCCGAAGATGGAGGTAAATCTGAAGAGGAAATTGCTAAAATAATAGAACCAAAATATACATTGTCGTTTGAGGCAGATGGTGTTTTAATGATAAAATAATGAAGAAGTTTATTGTTTTAATATTATTTGGTCTACCCATTTTATCTTGTAATTCTGTAAAAAAGGAAGAAGTGAAAAAGGCTAATGAAGAGTTAGTGATGTATCAATTTTCTGAAATGGCATTGCTTATGGAAGAAATGTATAAAACTAATGAAGTTCTTAAAAATAAGATTATTAATAATGAGGATGTTGGTGAATTTTCTGATAAGTTTTTAAATATTCATTCAGCTATTTTAACGGATCCAAAAGATAGAAATGACAGTTTCGAAATTTTTTCGAAAGCATTTATAGAAAATCAGCAAGCAATTTTTTCAGCTTCACAGAATGAAGTGAAAGATCAATTTAACATTATGGTTAATACTTGTGTTGCTTGCCATAAAACTACGTGTCTTGGTCCAATTCCAAGAATAGAAAAGTTACTTATAAAGTAAGTCGTGAAACGAGAAATAATTATTACTTCAGACGGTTCTTCTACCATACATTTACCAGAGTGGAACGAGCAATATCATTCAAAACATGGTGCGATTCAAGAAGCAATTCATGTGTTTATTAAAAGTGGATTATCTCTTTTTTCAAACCAAAAAATTAATATTCTTGAAATTGGTTTTGGAACGGGATTGAATAGTTTTATTACTTATTTAGAAGCTCCAAAAATGAATATAGAAGTAAATTATGTTGGAGTAGAAGCGTATCCTGTAGTTTCTGAAGAAATTGAGAAACTAAACTATGTTGATGAATTAAATGCAACAAAGTTTAAGAATGTTTTTAATGAAATGCATCTACAAGATTGGGAAGCTGAAAATATAATTTCATCTAAATTTTCACTAACAAAAAGAAAGCAATTTTTTTATGAAATTATTGATGTTGAAGCTTTTGATTTAATTTATTTTGATGCATTTGGAGCCAGAGTTCAGCCAGAATTGTGGACAGAGGAAATATTTAAAAAAATGTTTGAAGCATTAAATAACGGAGGAGTTTTGGTAACTTATAGCGCGAAAGGAAGTGTTAGACGCGCAATGCAATCTGTTGGGTTTTTAGTTGAAAAATTACCTGGGCCTCCTGGAAAAAGAGAAATGTTAAGAGCAAAAAAAGTAAAATAAATTATGGAAAACCGATTTAAAAAACGGAAAAAACCAAATAATAAACGAGCATTTATATTGTTAATAGTACTTCTAATTATTATTTTCTTTTGGTATAATATAGAAAGTTTTATTACTGGGTTTTTTAATTAGAAAGCCGAGTTCGATTTAAGAATAAAAACAAACTGCGGATAATCATAAATTTAAAAAGACGTCATTGCGAATTTTACTTTTTTAAGTAAAATGTGTCAATCTGACTATTAATAAACAGATTACCACAGTCGTAACTCCTTCGCAATGAGATAACCGACTGATATACAGAAATTATTAGGTTTTCTTATATTGAACTCACTATAGAACTTAACATTATTTTTTAAAAGTTCTCCCTTTCCATTGATAGGTTTTAAATAGCGTAGAAAAGGAGATGAAAGCAATATAAAAAGGATAAAAAACACATGTTATTAAATAATATCTTAATGACAAATTACTCTTTAAAAAGCGTGTAGATTTAATTATTAAAATTAAATCTACAATTGTTTTAAGCACTAAAAGAATTAAAAAAACACTCCAATAAGAAGGTTGGAAAATCAATAAAATTCCCAAAAGAATTAGCATTAAGTTTTCTAAAAATACTGTTGCCGCAACTATTTTGGAAAAAGAACTTGTATAAGCTGTAGTTTTTGATGCCCAGCGTATTTGCTGGTTAAAAAATAGTTTCCACGTTTTTTCAGAAGAAGTTTTTACGGTAGCTTCATTAGATTTTAAGTAAGCTACTTTTTCAGGAAGCAATTGTAACATTTTTTCTAATAAAAAAATATCGTCACCACTTGCAATGGCTGAGTTTCCTTCAAAACCATTTAATTCAAAAAAAGTATTTTTATGGTAACACAAATTTGCGCCATTACACATGAATGGTTTTTTAATTCCAAAACCTCCAATAGTACTTCCTATTAAACTTATGAAATTTAAATTTTGAAAGTGAAATAATAAACCTTTCTTAGTTTTAAATTTTACCGGAGCACTAATAAATAATGGTTTTTTTTCTTCTATAAATTGATTGAAAATAAATAACCAATTTTTTGGAACTTCACAATCAGCATCAGTAGTAATAATCCAATCGCGATTGGCAATTTTTATTGCTGAATTTATTGCATCTTTTTTTGGTGAATTTGTTGTTCTTTCATTTTCAATCTGAATTAATTTCAGCGTTGGATTATGCAATTTATAATGTTCAATAATTGAATTATAATCGTCTTTGGAAGCATCATTAACTAAAAGAATTTCAAATAAATTTTTTGGATAATTTATTAAAGAAAGCGATTTTAATAAATTTGGTATATTATGTGCTTCATTTCTAAATGGAATTATAATTGAGAAGGTGTTTTTTGGAGCTATATTTTTGTTTTTTATTGTTTCAATTTTATCAAAACCAATTATAAAAAAAATAATTAAAGCGGCGTAAAAAAAAGTTATAATGAAAGCGATAATCATTCTATTTCAATCAATTTAAAATTTAACACAAATATACTTCCAAATAGGGCAGGAATTGCAAAGTTTAAAAGCCACATTATAGTTGTAATCGTTATAATTGTCAATTCATTTATTCCAATTAAGCCAAATAACCAAACAGCAATGGAGCCTTTAATAACCCAATCAAAAATTGGTAAACTGGGTATTATTGAAGCCAATAAATACATACAGAAAAGTAAATTCATGACTGTAAAATAATCTGTTTCAATTCCAAATAATAGCAATAAATAATAGAACTGATGCGAAAAAAATAAGTATCGTAAAAGAGATAAAATCAACGTTTTATAGAAGATTGTTTTCGGTAGTTTTATAAAGTAAGTTCTTATTTTATGAAGCTGAAATTTGTCTCTTAATAAATAAATTAAAAAACCAACCACTATTATAATTAGGATGTTTTTTGAGTTAACAGATGGAATGGGGAAGTTGAAATTCATTATTAAATAAGCCATTCCAATTATTCCAAAAAATAGCGTAACACCTAACTGACTCATATTTCCAATTAGATTTAATAACATTATTTTTTTTCGTTTTTCTTTTTCAAAAAACAGCGCTTTTGCACCATATTCTCCAATTCTATTTGGCGTTATTAGTGATGCTGTTAATGATGCGAAGCATTGTTCAAAAGCATCAAAAAACGTTATTTTTTTTTCGGGTGAAACTAATGTTTTCCATTTAAATATTTCTAACAACCAATTGGCATCTGTAAACAAAAGCAGTAAGATAAGTTTCCAAATATTAGTTGTCCATATAACCGAAAATTGCTCTCTAAACTTTGAGAATGTTAGCAAGTTATTATTAATTAATTTTTGATAAATAAAATAAATTGCGCCAAATACAATTGCTAACTTAAATAGCAATAAAAGTTGGGGTTTATATTTGTGCAAGATATTGTACATTTGGTTTTACAAATAAACAACTAATTGAGTTTAGAAAAAATCATATTGGGAATTGATCCTGGAACCACCATTATGGGTTTTGGATTGATAAAAGTAGTAAATAAAAAAATGGAGTTAATTCAGTTGAATGAGTTAATGCTAAAAAAATATGACGATCACTACGTAAAATTAAAGCTAATTTTTGAACGCACTATTGATTTAATAGAAACGTATCATCCAGATGAAATTGCTATTGAAGCACCTTTTTTTGGTAAAAATGTACAGTCAATGTTAAAGTTAGGACGTGCTCAGGGTGTTGCAATGGCGGCAGGATTATCTCGTGAAGTGCCAATTACAGAATATTCTCCTAAGAAAATTAAAATGGCAATTACAGGCAATGGTAATGCCAGTAAAGAGCAAGTTGCAAAAATGTTACAGAGTTTGTTAAAAATAAAAGAATTACCTAAAAATTTAGATGCAACAGACGGTTTAGCGGCAGCTGTTTGTCATTTTTATAATAGCGGTAAAATAACTTCAGGTAAAAATTATACAGGCTGGAGCGCTTTTGTAAAACAAAACGGAAATAGAGTAAAGGAGTAAATTAAATTATCACATCACACTCATACGTTTCGTATTTTTTGTCAATTACTAAATTTCTATGCTCTCTAAAAAGGTGGTATTCTTTAGAGTTTTCCATTTTAACTCTATCTTCTTTGGAGTTCCAATATTCAACTAAAAAAAACCTGTTTTCTTCATTTCTATCTTTAAAAATATGAAAATGATCTAAGCCTGCAGGTTTAGCTTCTGTTAATTCTTCAAATTTTTGAAGTTCAACAAATGTAATTCCTTCACCTTCTTTAACTTTAAATGATACTATATATGTGTACATGATTGACGCTTTTTATCAAAAATACAATAGTGTTTTCACAAAAAAGGTAACTTAAATCACCTTTTGCAGTTTTTTATTAAGTTGTACTTTTGAAAAATCTAAAAATAAATTGAATTGGCAGGAATATATATTCACATACCATTTTGTAAACAAGCTTGTTATTATTGTGATTTTCATTTTTCAACATCTTTAAAAAGAAAAGAAGAACTATTAAATTCAATTAAAAAAGAATTATTGTTGAGGAAAAATTTTGTAGAAAATGAAACTATTGAAACAATCTATTTTGGAGGAGGTACGCCATCACTTTTAACAATTGTAGAATTAGAATCAATTTTTGAGGTTATTTATAGCAACTTTTCAGTTATTGAAAAACCTGAAATTACCTTAGAAGCCAATCCGGATGATTTATCTGAAAGTAAAATAAAGGAATTGGCAGCTTCTCCAATAAACAGGCTCAGCATTGGCATCCAATCTTTTTTTGAAGATGATTTAAAATTTATGAATCGTGCGCATACTGCTGAAGAATCTAAAAATTGTTTATCTGTGGCGATGCGTTACTTTCATAATATTACAATTGATTTAATTTATGGAGTGCCTAATATGACAAACGAAAAGTGGTTGAAAAATTTGCAAATTGCTTTTGAATTTGGAGTTCCGCATATTTCGAGTTATGCACTAACCGTAGAGGAAAAAACAGCATTACATTCCTTAATTAAAAAAGGAAAAGTTCCGCCAGTTGATGAAAATTTGGCGTTAACCCATTTTAATACGTTGGTTGAAGAAACTCAAAAAAGAGGATTTATTCAATATGAAATTTCCAATTTTGGGAAGCCAAACTATTTTTCAAAGCACAATACTTCTTATTGGTTAGGCGAAAAATATTTAGGAATTGGACCTTCAGCGCATTCATTTAATGGTTTGGAACGTTCATGGAATGTTTCAAACAACGCAAAATATATAAAATCTTTAAATGAAAATACACTTCCCATAGAAACCGAAATTTTATCTATAAAAAACAGATTTAATGAATATATTATGACTGGTTTACGCACTATTTGGGGAGTTGATTTAAAAAGGATTGAACAGCAATTTGGTATTGATTATTTGCTGCATTTAGAAAAAAATGCCCAGCCTTTTGTTGAAAAAGAATTATTAAAATTTCAATTAAATGATAACGGTAATACAGTTTTAACAACTACAAAAAAAGGGAAGTTTTTAGCAGATGGAATAGCAAGTGATTTATTCATAATATAAAAACATTGCATATATTTGACCAACAACAAAAACTATGGATTTATTAGCAGGTATTTTATTAGGTGTTGCGCTAACTTATGTTGGTTTTACTTTATATTATAAAAAAAACAGCCAACATAAAACTGAAAAACAGTCAGTTGTGTTAATGGAAAAAATAAAAAGTGTTTGTAAGTTAATTTCGGTGGAAGGTGATTTTGCAGAAATTTATCATTATGAAAATACTAAAAACCACTTTTTAAATTTAATAACGAGTAAAAAGAAAGCAATTTTATTGATAAATGCAAAAGTTCATATTGGTTATGATTTATCTCAAATTAAACTGGAATCTGATAATAAAAAAAGGGAAATAATTTTAACTCATTTTCCTGAGCCAAAAATTTTGACGGTTGAAACGGATGTTAAATATTATGACAAAGTTGAGGGCTTTTTTAATAAATTTGATGCTGTGGATTTAACAGGTTTAAATAAAGAATCAAAATCCTTTATTGTTGAAAAAATACCGAAAAGTGGATTGATTGATTCTGCAAAAAAAGAAGCTTTAGATACTATTTTAATGATAGAGCAATTGTTAGAAACTTCTGGATGGAAGCTAAATTATTCACAACTAGTTTTGCCAGAAATTGAAACTAAAAATTTAAACGATTAATTTCATTCTTTTTAAAAGGCTTAGGATAGGCTTTTATAATCCTTTTCAATAGGAATCTGTGATATACGTTAAATATTAATGAATTAATTAATTATATTTGTATAAAGCCTATTAAAAGATAAATTAATGAAAACAAAAAATCATCAAAATGCAGTTGGACGTAGAGAGTTTTTAAAAACCAGCGCAAAAATTGCTACTTCGGCAGTCTTTTTATCGTTTGGAGGTTTTAGCTTAATGGGAGCTGTTTTTCCTTCTCAAAACGAAAACGCTATTCCAACAATTTTACTTAATAATGGAATAAAAATGCCAATGTTAGGTTTTGGTACCAACACTTTAAATGGAGCTACCTGTAAACGATGTGTGGCTGAAGCTATCTCAGTGGGCTATCGTTTGATTGATACCGCTAACATCTATGGAAATGAAGAATTTGTAGGAGCAGGAATAAAGCAAAGTGGTATAAATAGAGATGAACTTTTTATAACCTCAAAACTGTGGGTTGACGATTATGGTTATGAAAATGCAAAAAAAGGCTTTGAAACTTCTTTAAATAAATTGGGAGTAGAATATTTAGATCTTTATCTTCTTCACAGGCCTCGTGGAGATGTAAAAGGGGCTTGGAAGGCATTGGAAGAACTTCATTTAGAAGGTAAAATAAGAGCTATTGGAGTTAGTAATTTTGAGCCTAACCAATTTGATGAATTGATGACATATGCTAAAATTAAACCCGTTATAAATCAAATTGAAACCCACGTTTTTTGTCAACAGGATAATTCTTATGGGTTTTTAAAAAAATCGGAAGTTCAAATGGAGGCCTGGTCACCTTTTGCAGCAGGACGTAATAATATTTTTACCAACCAAACTCTTGCTGATATTGGTAAAAAGTACAGCAAAAGTGTGGCACAAGTATGCTTAAGATGGCACTTCCAAAGAGGGGTTATTGCTATTCCAAGATCTTCACAAAAGATACATATGATCGAAAATTTAAACATTTTTGACTTTGAACTGGATGAAACAGATATGAAAACTATTAGGCAACTGGATTTAAATACCACACAATTTCCTGAATGGGGATAAGAATTCTAAATTAAATTTAACTTAAATCAAGTTTATTTTTGAATGTCTTTCTTATGAAAATAAACTAATAAATTATATAAGATAGTATCTGTAAATTTTGATTAATTAGTAAGATATAAAATAATGAACATTGAAGAGTTTAGAGAATATTGCCTTTCAAAAAAACAGGTAACTGAATGTTTTCCTTTTGATGAAAAAACCTTGGTTTTTAAAGTTGCAGATAAAATGTTTGCCTTATCTGGTTTAGAAAACCATCCATCAACAGTAAATTTAAAATGTGATCCTGAAAAATCTATTCAATTAAGAGAAGAGTTTGAAGACGTAATTGAAGGATTTCATATGAGCAAAAAACATTGGAACACAATTTCAATTGAAGGGAATATTTCAAACCAATTTATAAAAGAATTGGTAGATCATTCATATGATTTGGTAGTAAAAGGAATGACCAAAAAAAGACAAAAAGAATTGGGGTTATTTGATCTATAAAATTAATATAGTTTTTTTGCTAACTGCTAACTGC
Organism: Lutibacter flavus; assembly: GCF_900188355.1. GTDB lineage: Bacteria > Bacteroidota > Bacteroidia > Flavobacteriales > Flavobacteriaceae > Lutibacter > Lutibacter flavus. The sequence goes on along the minus strand of NZ_FZNX01000006.1, from coordinate 173,007 downwards.
TAACTGCTAACTGCTAACTGCTAACTGCTAACTGCTAACTGCTAACTGCTAACTGCTAACTGCTAACTGCTAACTGCTAACCTTTAATGTTTCTTCTTATATTCTGAAGGAGTTATACCTTTAAGTGCTTTAAATTTCCTATTGAAGTTTGCTAAATTATTAAAACCCGATTTATAAGAAACTTCGGTAATGCTTAAATCATTTTTCTTTGCTAATAATTTGCAGGCATTTCCAATTCTAATATCAATTAAAAAATGGACAAATGTTTTATTCGTTCGTTGTTTAAAATATCGACAAAAGGCATTTGGAGTCATATTTGCAATATTTGCAACATCATGTAAAGTAACTTCTTTTTGAAAATTATTCATGGTGTATTGAAAAATATCGCTCATCCGTTTTCCTTCATCACCAGCATATTTTTTTAAATTTATTAAAGATGAAAGCTTCCGTTTATCAGCTTCAGAAATTAATTTTAAAACTTCTAAGAATGACGTAAACTGATTGTATTTTGAGCTTAATTGAATTTTTGAAAGTATTTGTGCAATTTCATCTTTATTTGAAAGTACTTTATATCCTAAAATTGAATTGTTAAAAAAATGATCAAATTGCTCAAATTCAGGTAAATCAAAAAAGTTGTCTCCATAAGAATTTTTCGAAAAAAATAAAGAAACCATTTCAGTATCATTTTCAAAAGAAATATCACGTTTAAAAACGTGTGGCAAGTTTTCACCTAAAACAAAAATATCATTTTCTTTAAAATCACCTACGCAATCTCCTATAATATAAGTGCCTTCACCCTTTAGTACAACGCTTATCTGTATTTCTTTATGTTGGTGTAATTTTTCATAAAAATTTTCACCTTTATAATGTTGTACATATAAAGTTATATTTTCAGGTTTTGGTATTTTAAATGGTAAAACTTTCATGTCATATAAATGTATGTCAATATTAATCTATTTTTTTAAATAAATAAAAAAAATAAGGTAAAATAATATTATTAAATGTTATTAATCGTTATAGTTCAATTCGTTACTTCTTATAGATTTAAAATAAAGCAAAAATGATGAGTATAAAGTATTAAATTACCTGAGGTTGGTCAGATATCGGAACTAAAAATGTACGTGAACCTCGTTTATCTTCGATGTGCGTATAACAAAAACGTATTATGAAGTTATTGAGAATAGCTTAAAAATCGACCAATATTATCAGCTTATAAAAATTTGTAATTGAATAATTTGGGTGTTACCTTTCAGGTCGCGCTTTTGGCTTAATCTTTTTACCCTATAAAAAGGATACCGCCGCAATCGCTAACACAAGAAAAGATTGTAAATATTGGTGGCTGAGCTAAGTCGAAGCTTATATTTGTAAAGCTTAATAACAAAAATTAAAACCACAAAACTGCATTAATGATTACAGGAAAAAATTACATAGGAAATTTATTATCCTCAATAGGAGAGAAGACTTTTAAAACATTCAATCCACAAACAAATTTAGAAAACGACATTGTATTTTCTGAGGCTTCTGAAGTTGAAATTGAACAGGCTACTGAATTAGCAACTGAAGCTTTTCAAAAATTTCAAAAAGTGTCAGGAATTAAAAAGAGTGAATTTCTAAATGAAATAGCCAACGAAATTGAAAATTTAGGAGATGAATTAATAAAAACGTATTGTTCAGAATCCGGTTTACCAGAAGGCAGAGCAATGGGAGAAAGAGGTAGAACAATTTTTCAATTACGATCATTTGCAAATTTAGTAAAAGAAGGTTCTTGGGTAGAAGCTGTAATTGACACGGCAGACCCAAATCGTGAACCAATTCCAAAAGTTGATATTCGAAAAATGTTAGTTCCTTTAGGACCAATTGCTGTTTTTGGCGCTAGTAATTTCCCATTGGCATATTCAACAGCAGGTGGCGATTCTGCAGCAGCTTTTGCAGCTGGTTGTCCGGTAATTGTAAAATCACATCCAATGCACGCTGGTACAGGTGAATTAGTTGCCTCGGCAATTATAAAAGCGGCATCAAAAACAGAAATGCCAAATGGTGTTTTTTCAAATTTAAATAGTAGCGGAATTGAAGTTGGAGTTGCTTTAGTAAAACATCCGGCAGTAAAAGCAGTTGGATTTACAGGAAGTATTCGAGGAGGTAGAGCATTATATGATATGGCTGCACAGCGCCCAGAACCAATTCCGGTATTTGCAGAAATGGGTAGTGTAAATCCTGTAGTTATTTTACCAAATTCAGCAAAAATAAAAGGAGAAGATTGGGCTAAAACGTATGCTGGTTCAATTACTCTAGGATCAGGGCAATTTTGTACAAATCCAGGTTTAATTTTAGGAATTAAAGGCAATGATTTATCAAACTTTGTAAAAATTTTATCTGAAGAAATCGTGAAAATTGAACCATCTTGTATGCTGCATCCAAATATTATTGGAGCTTATGAAAGTAACAAGGCAAAAATGTTGGAGCAAAAAGGCTTAGAAACTAGAGCAATAGTAGATAAGGAATTAGCTGCTAATTATGGTCGTCAAGCTATTACTACTGTTGAAGGTGCTACTTTCTTGGTAAATACAAATTTACATCAGGAAGTTTTTGGACCATTTTCTATGATTGTTCAATGCGAAAATACAGCCCAATTAGAAGAAATTATTTCAAAATTAGAAGGTCAGTTAACGGGAACAATTTTAGCTGAAAATGAGTTAGAAAATTATGGAAACATAGTTGATGCACTTCAAAATAGAGTTGGACGAATTATTTTTAATGGCGTGCCAACAGGTGTTGAAGTTTGTCCTTCAATGGTTCACGGCGGACCGTATCCTGCTTCAACAGATAGCAGATTTACAGCAGTTGGAACAGAATCTATAAAGCGTTGGGTGCGTCCATTTAGTTTTCAAAGTTGGCCAAATGAGTTGTTGCCAAATGAATTGAAAAATGAAAATCCTTTAGGAATTTTGAGAGTTATTGATGGCGAACGAACCAATTCTAAAATTTAAAGATTATGAAAAATGCTTCAGGGTTTATTATATTATTAATTTCTTTATTTTCCTGTAAATCTGGAAATGAAACTGATAATTCTTCATCAACAGAATTACAGATTAGTATCAATTCTTATGAAAATCATAAAGGTTATGATGAAAAAGAATTTCCGTTGGGATTATATACTGAACAGTATTACAAAGAAGAAGCGGATTTTGCTAAAGTTGAATTAGAGGAGATTTCTAAAATTAAATTAGAAGATTTATCTGAATCAGAAAAAATATCTTTAGAATTATTAAAATTTGTGCTTCAAGAAAATATTGATTTATATGAGTTTGAAGCTTTTTTAAATCCGTTATTATCAGATACTGGTTTTCATACAAGTTTGCCTTATCAGGTTAGAGATTTTTCAACGCATCAACAATTTGTAAACTACCTAAATAAATTAAATGCGTTTCCATTATTTGTTGAACAGCACATTTCTTTAATGCGAATTGGATTAGAAAAAGGGATTTCTCAACCAAAAATAATTTTTAACGATTTTGAAGACACTTATAATATTCAAATAGTTGATAATTATGAAGATAGCTTTTATTATTCACCTTTTAAAAATTTAGCTTCAAATAGTTCGCAAGAACAAAAAGATTCTTTGTTAACAGCTGCAAAGGTTGTAATTGAAACAAAAGTAATTCCGCAGTTTAAAGTAATTAAAGATTTTTTTGATAATGAATATTTTCTAGAAACAAGAGAAAGAGGAGGAGTTTCAAATCAGCCGAATGGAGCTGCATATTATCAAAATAGAGTAAATTATTATACAACATCAACTATTTCAGCAGAAGAAGTTCATCAAACTGGTTTAAAGGAAGTTGCCAGAATAAAAGCTGAAATGGAGCAAATTATTAAAGAAGTTGGATTTAAAGGATCTTTTTCAGAATTTTTAACTTTCTTGAGAACAGATGAGCAATTTTATGCTACAACAGGTGATAATTTATTAAAGGAAGCTCGAAATATTACAAAAAAAATAGATGCGCAATTGCCTAAATTTTTCAAAACATTGCCTCGTAAACCATATGGAGTTGCTCCAGTTCCTGAAGTAATTGCACCAAAATACACAGGAGGAAGATACAATCCACCAAGTGATGAAACTCAACCTGGTTATTATTGGGTAAATACCTATAATTTAAAGAGCAGACCTCTTTATATTTTACCTTCATTAACCTTGCATGAAGCTGTTCCAGGACATCATTTACAAATAAGTTTAAATAGCGAATTGGGTGATGAAATTCCAAAATTTAGACGAAATTTATATTTATCTGCCTATGGTGAAGGTTGGGGGCTGTATTCAGAGTTTTTAGGAAATGATATGGGAATCTATACGACTCCTTATGAAAAATTTGGAAAATATACGTATGAAATGTGGCGAGCTTGCAGGTTGGTTGTTGATACTGGAATTCATGTAAAAAATTGGACAAGAGAACAGGCAATAGAGTATTTAAAATCAAATACAGCCTTATCACTTCACGAAGTAAATACAGAAATTGATCGTTATATTTCGTGGCCTGGACAGGCACTTTCTTATAAAATAGGTGAATTAAAAATTCGAGAAATGCGTGAAATTGCCGAAAAAAAACTTGGAACTAAATTTGATATTAGAGAATTTCACGAAATTATTTTAGAAGAAGGTACTGTTACACTTTCTATTTTGGAACATAGAATTAATAATTATATTGATAAGGTGAAAAATGAGTAGATTTTTTTTGCATTGGCGCTCATCAATCAACAATAACGAATTTAAGAGCTGTTAAATTTTTTTGGTTATTTTTGAAAATGACTTTTATTGATATTTTAATAAAATTACGCAAAATTGTTCGCTCAGTTAATTTAGAAAGTAAACGAGTTGAAAAACAACAAGGTGTAAGTATCCCTCAATTATTATGTTTACAATATTTAGCTGAACAAGAAGATTATAGGACAAATGCAGCTAAGCTTAAGGAATTTTTAAACTTAAATGCCAGTACTATTTCAGGTATTTTAGGTAGATTAGAAAAGAAAGGATTGGTTGCAAAACTTCCAAAAGCTTTAGATAAAAGGGTGACAATAATATCATTAACCCCTCACGGAATGAATTTAATTCAATCTGCACCTATAACTTTCCAACAAAAATTAAGTGAAAAACTACAAGCACTTCCGCCAGAAAAATTACAAACAATTATTGATGGAATTGATATATTAACTAATATTATGGAAGTTGATGAGGTTGATACTTCATCAATAATAACTTTTGAAGACTATCCTTCTAAGTAAATAATAGCTCATATTTTACTACTTAAATTTTTTATTAATCTTAAAAATGAGCTGGAAAAACTATATGTTATTTGTGACAATTAAGTGTAATTATATTAATTAGTACAGTCATTATAATTTTATTAATTAAACCTTGGCTGTTATTAATTGTTTCTACAGAAACTATTTCGTATTTTAGCAAGAATCTAAAATAATTAAAATACATATATGTTAATAATACCAGTAAAAGAAGGTGAGAATATCGATAGAGCTTTAAAGCGTTATAAGAGAAAAACAAGAAATACAAAGTTGCTAAATCTTTTAAGAGAGAATAAACAGTACACTAAAAAATCTGTAAAAAGAAGAAAACAAAAAGGAAAAGCTTCATACATTCAACATTTACGAGATCAAGAAGACCAATAAGATGGCCAATTTTAAAATTTTCAACAAGATATCTAAACCAACCGAAAAAGAAAAGAAAGAAGTTGTTGCATTTTTATTTCAGCACCTGCAAGAATATGGTGATGAAATAATAGATATAGGCAAATGTTTCGATTTTGCGGTAAAGGATTCCAATGAAAAATTGGGAGGTTTTGTATTGGCTCTTGTTGAAAATGGCGAAATAATGGGAGCTACAATTGTTAACAAAACTGGTATGTCAGGTTATATTCCCGAAAACATACTTGTTTATATTGCAGTTCATGAAAATGCTAGAGGTAAAGGTTTTGGTAAAAAACTAATGAATAAAGCTATTGAATTAGCTGATGGCGATATCGCACTGCATGTAGAACCAAACAATCCTGCTAAGATTTTATATGAAAAATTAGGCTTTGAAAGCAAATACTTAGAAATGCGGCTTAAAAAATAATTCTAAATGCTATGGCTTTTTTAGATATTGTTGTTTTTGCCGTTTACATGATTACAGTTTTGGGCATCGGATTTTATTTTTTCAAAAAAAATGAAACCGTAAAGGACTACTATATCGGTGGCGGTGAAATGAGCAGTTTACATGTTGGTTTGTCCGTTGTTGCAACAGATGTTGGAGGAGGATTTTCAATTGGATTAGGTGGGCTAGGTTTTGTAATGGGAATTTCGGGTTCTTGGATGCTATTCACTGGACTTATAGGCGCTTGGTTAAGCGCTGTTTTTTTGATTCCAAAGGTCGTGAAATTAGGAAATTTACACGGCTTTTTAACATTTCCTGAATTTTTAAAACACAATTATGGAACTACAGTTGCGCTAGTTGCCGGTATTATTTCCTTTATTGGATATCTAGGATTTACTTCCTCACAATTTCTTGCAGGTGCAAAATTAGCAGTTGGTACATTTCCTTCGCTCGATTTGAATCAGGCTTTATTAATAATGGGAAGTATAGCACTTGTTTACACTGTTTTTGGGGGTATGAAAGCTGTAATTTACACAGATACTTTTCAGTGGATAATTTTAATGGTAGGGTTAATATTTATAGGGATTCCTTTTGCGTATAGCTATTTAGGAGGCTTTGAAGCTATTGTTAAAATACTTCCTCAAAAATATTTTTCATTACAAAATGTTTCATTTGTTCAAATAGTAAATTGGTTTGTAATTATAGTTCCTATTTGGTTTGTTGGAATGACACTTTACCAAAGAATATATGCTTGCAAAGATGAAAAAACAGCAAAAAAGGCTTGGTTTATAGCAGGGCTTTTTGAATACCCGATTATGGCATTTATGGGCGTAATTCTTGGGTTATTTGCACGAGTAGCGGCCGCAAAAGGAGTTTTTATTTCTGACGGATTTGAAAGTGAAATTGGGATGGACCCTGAAATGGGAATGCCCTTGCTTTTAAAGCATGTATTGCCGGTAGGTCTAATGGGATTGATGTTGTCAGCTTATTTTTCTGCAATAATGTCTACGGCAGATAGTTGTTTGTTGGCAGCATCTGGTAATTTTGTGACAGATATTTTAGGACTTAAAGAGCTTAATAAGAAATCTATAAGAGTTTCTCAAATTGTTACTTTTTTGGTTGGGGCAGTAGCCATAATTATTGCTACTACAATGCAAAGTGTTCTAGAACTTATGCTATTATCCTATTCCTTTATGGTTTCGGGACTTTTAATTCCTGTTATAGGGGTGCTAGTATCAAAAAAAAGAAAACCTATAGCAGCTTTATCATCCATGATAACAGGAGGGTCTTCTACATTAATTTTAACATTTTTGGGCGTAAATATCCCATATGGTTTCGATCCGATATTATTGGGGATTTCACTATCTTTATTAACGTATTTAGTCGTTAAAAAATAAACTAAAGAAAATTATTATGATGAATACATCAGCTATTGAAGAAATAAATTATTTAACAAATTTTCGAAAAAAACTGCATCAATTTCCGGAATTATCAGATAACGAGAAGCAAACAGCCCAAGCCGTTGTTGAGGAGTTAAAACTATGCAATCCAATAACTATTATAACTGAACTGGGGGGACATGGAGTTGCTGCTATTTTTAAGGGGCAATTAAAAGGCGAAACCGTACTTTTTAGAGCAGAATTAGATGCTTTACCAATTGAAGAAGAAAATACTTTTGAACATAAATCTCAACATCCAGGAATTTCTCATAAGTGTGGTCACGATGGACACACGACCATACTAATTGGTTTGGCGAGAATTTTAAAATTAAACCCACTTTTAAAGGGGGAAATTATTTTATTATTTCAACCAGCGGAAGAAAATGGAAATGGTGCTAGATCAGTTTTAGCAGATGAAAAATTTAAATCGATTAAACCAGATTTTGTTTTCTCTTTACATAATGTGCCGGACTATGATAAAGGTACTATTATTGTAAAAAACAATTCATTTACACCTTCAGTTACAAGTTTAAAAATTACTTTAAAAGGAAAAACATCTCATGCTGCAGAACCAGAGAATGGTATCAATCCAGATTTAGCGTTACAGGAAATAATAGTTGCTATTAAATCTTTAGCTGATAATAATTTAGATAGTGATACCTTTACGGTGATTACAACTGTTTATGCTACTTTAGGATCTAAAGATTATGGAATTTCAGCAGATTATGCCGAACTACATTTTACCATACGTTGCTGGACTGCAAATCAGTTAAATGATTTAAAAGAAATTTGTACGACTATAGTTAAAGATATTAGTAAAAAACATCAGCTTAAACACAAGTTGGATTGGATTTTTGAATTTGATTCAAATAAGAATGATGACGAGGCAGTTGATTATATTTTAAAAGCAGCTGAATCTAATTCTTTTAACATTATAAAAAAGCCAACGCCATTTAAATGGGGTGAAGATTTTGGAACATTTACCCAACGATTTAAAGGCGCAATGTTTGGGTTAGGTTCTGGTGTACAAACACCAGCCTTGCACAATCCAGATTATGATTTTCCTGATGAAATAACACCTTATGGGGTGCAGATGTTTTACACAATAATCAAATTAATGTATGCATAGTTCAGTAATTCAAATCAGTAAATCAGCATTAAAAAATAATATAGATTTAATAAAATCATTAATTGATAAATCTGTAACCTTATCATCTGTAGTAAAAGGAAATGCTTATGGGCATAGCATTACAGAAATGGTGCCTTTACTGCAGGAACTTAATGTTAATCACTTTTCTGTATATAGTTCTTTTGAAGCAAAACAAGTATTTAAAGTCGCAAAAAACGATTTTACAGTACTAATTATGGGAGACATTAATAGTAATGATGAGGATTGGATTATTGATAATGCTATAGAATTTTTTGTTTTCAATTTAGCAAGATTAAAACAAATGCTTTCAAAAGCAAAGAGAAAAAGGAAGATTTTAACTATACATATTGAGATTGAAACTGGAATGAACCGAACTGGATTTAATCAAAAAGATTGGGTTCAAATTATTCAGTTAGTACACGCGAATAAAGATTTTATAAAAGTAAAAGGTTTATGTACTCATTTTGCCGGTGCGGAGAGTTTAAATAACTATGTTAGGGTAAAACATCAACAAAAAGTATTTAATAAGGCAATTAAGTATTTTAAATCTCAAGAAATTATTCCACAACAAATTCACTGCTCATGCAGCGCTGCTGTTTTAGCATTTCCTACCAAAAATTATGATATGGTTAGAGTAGGAATTTTACAATATGGTTTATGGCCAAGCAGAGAAGCTTTTATTAAATATATATCTAAACATAACATGAATACAAATCCTTTAAAACCAGTATTAAGTTGGAAATCTTATATAATGGATATAAAATATGTATCTAAAGGTGAATATATTGGATATGGCAGTTCATATTTAGCAGAAAACGAAACTATAGTAGCTTCTATTCCGATTGGCTATGGTTATGGTTATAGCAGGAGTTTAAGTAATTTAGGAAGAGTTATCATTAACAATAACAGGTATAGCGTAATAGGTACAATTAACATGAATATGTTTCTGGTAGATATAACGTCAAGCGATTCAATTACTATAAAAGATGAAGTTATTTTAATTGGATCAAGTACTGATTTGGACATCCCATTATCTTCATTTTGTAATCAAACAGATCAGCTTAACTACGAAGTTCTTTCAAGAATTGATAAAGATATTCCACGAATTATCACAAAATAATAATAATGGCATATAAGCCTAAAAAGAAAATGATGACAAAAAAACATCTGATTTTATTTAAATACGGAGGAAATGCAATGACTAATCAACTGCTTAAAAAACAAGTAGTTAAAAGTATGTGCGATTTAAAAGAAAAAGGGTACCAAGTGGTAATTGTTCATGGAGGTGGTCCTTTTATCAAGCAAACTTTGGAAGAAGTGAATATAGAATCTGAATTTATTGATGGACAACGAAAAACTACTCCAAAGGCCATGGAATATGTTGAAATGGCATTGAAAGGAAAAGTAAATGGTAGCCTAATTTCTATAATCAATGCAATGGGACATAAAGCCGTTGGATTATCAGGCAAAGACGGACAAACAGTAACTGCAAAAAAACGTTTGCATAAGCATACAAAAAATGAAAAAACAGAGATGGTAGATTTAGGGCAAGTTGGCGATGCAGAAAGTGTTGACACTTCTTTAATCAAATTGTTATTAAAAAATGATTTTATTCCTGTAATCACCTGTATTGCATCTGATAAAAAGGGCAATGATTATAATATTAATGGCGATCTTTTTGCAGGACATATAGCTGGGGCACTTTCAGCAGAACAATATATTATTTTAACAGATGTTGACGGATTAATGCTTGATAAGGACAATCCAGCTTCCATTATCAATGAACTTAAAGTAGCTAAAATAAATTACTTAAAAGAAATAAATTGCATTCAGGGCGGAATGATTCCTAAAATAGATTCTTGTGAAATTGCCTTAAAAAAAGGAGCTAAACTGGCAAGAATAATAAATGGAACAGTTCCGGAGCAGATTGTATCCCTTTTTGAAAACAAAGAAGTTGGAACCGCAATCAGCGTATAATTTTAAAGCATAAATAATGACAAAAAAACTAAATAAAACATATAACGAACTTGATAAAAAGTATTATTTACAAACTTTTAAACGCTATCCATTAACATTTGATTATGGGAAAGGCTCCCATATTTGGGATGTGGAAGGCAACGAATATATTGATATGTTAGGAGGTATTGCCGTAAATAGTGTTGGCCATTGCCACCCAAAAGTGGTAAAAGCAATTCAGGAACAGGCAGCTAAATTAATTCATATTTCAAACTTTTATTTGAGTGAACCACAGGTAATGCTTTCTAAAAAACTGGTGGAATTATCCGGTTTAGACAGGGTATTTTTCACGAACAGTGGTGCTGAATCTGTTGAAGGAGCTATTAAAATAGCACGTAAATATGCACATAGTATTGGACGCGGAGGAACTATTATTTCTTTTGAAAACTCCTTTCACGGACGTACAATGGCAACTATTGCTACAGGTAAAAAAGCATATCAAAAAGGGTTTGAGCCAATTCCACAGGGATTTTCACAAGTACCTTTTAATAATATAGAAGCCATAAAAAAAGCTACTGATAACAATACGGCAGCCATTATTATTGAACCTATTCAAGGAGAAGGCGGTGTAAATAGTGTAGATAAAACTTTTTTAATTGAATTGAGAGCCTTTTGTGACGACCAAAATATTGTTTTGATTTTCGATGAAATTCAGTGTGGTATTGGTCGAACAGGAAAAATGTTTGCAAAAGAACATTTTGGTGTAGAACCGGATATTATGACGTTGGCGAAAGCTTTAGGAAGTGGTGTTCCAATTGGCGCCATTCTTTCAAATGAAAAAGTGAGCTCAGCTATTGAATTTGGTGATCACGGAACAACTTTTGGAGGAAATCCATTGGTGTGTGCAGCTTCGTTGGCGACAATAGAAGTTATTGAAGCAGAAAATCTATTGCAACAGGCTGAAGAAAAAGGAAATTGGCTAAAATCAAAAATTGAAGGAATGAAAAATCCAGACATCAAAGAAGTTCGTGGAAAAGGACTGATGATAGGTGTGGAATTTAATTTTGAAACTAAGCCTTTGGTGTTGAAAATGCTTGAAAATGGGGTGTTGGCAAATGCCACGGCGGATAAGGTGTTGCGATTGGTACCTCCTTTAAACATTAGCTATGAAGATATGGAAAAGGTAATGAATGTATTAATAAAATCTTTAAAAGAATTAAAGGAAAATGGCTAAAAAGAAAATAGGAATTATAGGTGCAACGGGTTATACCGGATCAGAATTGGTTCGGATTCTGACGAATCACCCAGATATTGAAATTACTATGATTACTTCTGAAAGCAGGGTGGGAGAATTATTTTCTGATGTTCACCCTTTTTTACAGGGAATTGCTGATCAAAAATTGGTATCCATAAATCAAATAGATGACTATGAACTCGATCTCGTTTTTCTTGCTTTGCCACACGGGGTTTCCATGGATTTTGTAAAACGATTTAAACACAAACCTTTTAAAATTATTGATCTTTCTGGCGATTTTCGTTTGAATTCAAAGGAAGTTTATGAAGAATGGTATAAACTAAACCATATTTTTCCAGAAGGAATTGAAAAAGCAGTCTTTGGAAGTCCCGAATTATTTTTTGATAAAATTAAAGATGCAAATCTAATTGCAAATCCAGGCTGTTTTCCTACAAGTGCTATTTTAGGACTTGCACCTTTATTAAAAGCTAACTTAATTGAGGAAGATAACATAATTGTAGATTCAAAAACAGGTGTTACGGGCGCAGGAATAAAAGCAAAAACAGTAAACCTTTATTCTAATGTAAATGATAATTTTAAAGCGTACGGACTTAAATATCACAGACATACTATTGAAATGCAAGGGGTATTAGATAAGGTTTCAGAGAAAGAAACATGTATTCAATTTACACCTCATTTATTGCCCGTAGATCGTGGAATTTTAACCACTATTTATGTACGACCTACAGGAAAAATGGATGAAATCAAGCTGAAAGAACTATATGCGGATTTTTATGCGAATGCGCCTTTTGTTAGGTTAAGAAAACAGGAACCAGCCATAAAAGATGTTAGGGGAACAAATTATTGTGATTTATATGTAACCTATGACAAGCGAACCAATATGGTGATTGTTATTAGCGTTATTGACAATCTTATTAAAGGAGCGGCAGGACAAGCAGTTCAAAATATGAATATTATGTTTAACTTAGAAGAAACTAAAGGACTGAACCTAATACCGTTAAACCCTTAATTTAATTAAAAAAATTAACAAACAATAATATTTATTGAAATGATAAAAAATATAACAAATGTAAGAGGAATAACATGTTGGGGAGCACATACGGGTGTTAAGTCTATGAAAAGGGATTTAGCCATTATGTTTTCAAAAGTTCCGGCAAGCGCGGCTGCTGTGTTTACTCAAAACCAAGTAGTTGCAGCGCCAGTTACGGTATCAAAAAAACATATTGCAGACGGCATAGCTCAAGCTATTGTAATTAATGCAGGAAATGCAAATGCAGCTACAGGAAAACAAGGTATGGAAGGTGCTGAGGCCATGACGAAATCATTGGCTGAAGAATTAAAAATTGACAAAGACTTAGTATTAGTTGCTTCAACAGGTATAATTGGCGTTAAATTTCCAACCACAGAAATAGTGACTGGAATTAGAGAAAATGTGAAAAATCTTACAAATAGATCCAATGCTGGGTCATTTACGGCAAATGCTATTTTAACCACCGATACTTTTGCAAAAGAAGGTTTTGTGGAATTTGAAGTTGATGGTCGTGAAATTAATATGGGTGGAATTGCTAAAGGATCTGGAATGATTCATCCAAATATGGCTACAATGTTAGCATTTATTGTTACAGATATTGCCATTGAACCTAAGTTTTTAAAAACAATAGTAAAGGAAACTGTTGATAAGTCCTTTAATATGATCACAGTTGATGGTGATACCTCTACCAATGATATGGTTATTGTGTTGGCAAATGGATTGGCGCAGAATGACATCATAAAATCAAAAAAAGATAAAGGATATACTATTTTCAAAAAGCACCTTGAAGAAATGATGGTTCATTTGGCGCAGCTTATTGTTTCAGATGGGGAAGGAGCATCAAAGTTTATTGAATATGAAATTGTGAATGCTCCTACAGAAGAGTACGCAAGAATAATGATTCGAAAAATTTCAGATTCAGCGCTTGTTAAAACTGCAATGTTTGGCCGCGACCCTAATTGGGGAAGGATTATTAGTGCAGCAGGAAATGCGGGTCTGCCTTTTGATTATGAAAAAATTGATTTATATATCGGTTCTGATCAAAAAACGGTAAAAGTGTTGGAACAGGGAATTCCATTGGAATTTAACCCTAATTATATCAAAAAACTATTGAGGGAATCGCATCTTAAAATCGTGCTGGATCTTCACAATGGGAAAGCCAATTCAAAAGGTTGGGGAACAGATTTAACAACGGATTATGTGCTATTTAATTCGGTGTATACAACATAATAAATTAGAGTGTTTAATTTTTTAAGATTAAATAATTATGGCATATATAACATTAAACAGAAAATCATTAGAAATAAATTACAGTTATCTTCAACAATTGTTTAAAAAAAATGGTATTGAATGGGCACCTGTATTAAAGATGCTTTGTGGAAATAAAACATATCTTGAATATGTATTATCCTTAGGGGATGAACAAGTTTGTGATGCTCGATTATCCAATTTAAAAAAGATAAAATCAATAAACCCTAAAAAAGAAACGGTATATATAAAACCACCTGCAAAAAGAAGCATAGCTAAGGTGGTAAAATATGCTGACGTTAGTTTTAATACAGAGTATACAACCATAAAATGGCTGTCTGAAGAAGCCGTAAAACAAGAAAAAATCCACCGAATTATTATTATGATAGAATTGGGTGATCTACGTGAAGGGATTTTGGGTGAGCATTTAATGGCGTTTTACAAAAAAGTATTTGAGTTGCCAAACATTAAAGTATCAGGTATTGGAGCAAATCTAAATTGTTTAAGTGGGGTAATGCCTAGCAAAGATAAATTAATTCAATTAAGTTTATATGAGCAATTGATTGAAGCTAAATTTGGAAAAAAAATTGATTATGTTTCTGGTGGATCTTCCGTTATGATCCCACTTTTATTAAAAAAACAAATTCCAAAAGGAGTTAATCATTTTAGAATTGGAGAAACCTTATTTTTCGGGGTTGATTTATTTTCAAATAAAACAGTTCCAAAAATGAAGGATGATGTTTTTTTGCTTTTTGCTGAAATTATTGAAATAACCGAAAAATCTATTGTCCCTTATGGTGATTTAGAAGAAAACCCATCGGGAGAAACAATTGATATTAATAAGGAAGATTATGGAAGAAATCATAGCAGAGGAATTTTAGATATAGGGCTTTTAGATATTTCTAAAACTGAATTCATTATTCCTGTTGATAAAAATATTTCCTTTATTGGCGCTAGTTCTGATATGTTGGTTGTTGATTTAAGCAAAACGAAAAAAAAATATAAAGTGGGTGACTTGGTAAGCTTTAAAATGAAATATATGGGTGCTTTGCGAGTCATGAATTCTGAGTACATAGAAAAGAAACTAGTTTAATATATTATATCATTACTTGTTTTTAGAATAGGATTAAAAGATGTAAATTTTCTTCAAAATTGGTTTTAAAGCAAAAAAACTTCCTTATTTTTAGAGCCCTTTTCTATTGATAGAAAAAAATAAATAAAAACACATGAAAATTTATAAATCCCTACTATTTTTTGTTTTAATAAGTTTTTCAATTGCAGGTTGTAAAACCATCAAATTAGAACCAGTTGAAATATTAACTTTTAAGCAAAAAATTGAAAAATTATTTCCAAATGCCGAGGTTACTAAAATGGAATTAACAGACCATTTTACAAAAGCATTTCAAATTGTATTAGATGAGCCTTTAGATCATAAAAATCCTGAGGCAGGAACCTTTAAACATTATGTGTATTTATCGCATATTAATGAAGAAAAACCTACTGTAATTGTAACGGAAGGATATAACGCAGTTCCAAGAACATACGAATTAACCAAAATTTTTAAAGGAAATCAAGTTCAGGTTGAATATCGTTTTTATGGAAAATCACGTCCAGATTCTATTCAATGGCAGTATTTAAAAAATGACCAAGCTATTGAAGATTACCATAAATTAGTAACAAAACTTAAACGATTATACACCGGTAAATGGATTTCAACAGGTATTAGTAAGGGAGGGGAAACCGTATTAATTTATAAATCTAAATACCCTTGGGATGTTGAGGTAGCCGTGCCTTATGTTGCTCCTTTAATAAATACACAAGAAGATCCAAAAACGGAAGCCCATATTAAAACAGTAGGAAGCGATAAATGCAGAGAAAAAATTACAAATTTTCAAAGACAAGCGCTTATAAAAAGAGATTCTATGTTAATTGAAATTTTTAAGTATGCTAAAGAAAAGGAAATGACTTTTACAGAGTTGTCTATCGACGAAGCCTTGGAATATGCTGTATTAGAATTTCCATTTTCGTTTTGGCAATGGGGCGGAAGTTGTGATGATATCCCAAATGAAACTGCAAGTGCAAAAGATATTTTTGATTATATAAATAAAATTGTTGGCATTAGTTTTTATAACGATAAAACCTATTACGATTTACTGCCAAGTTATTACCAACATATGACCGAATTAGGGTATTATGGTTTTGATACAACATCAGTAAAAGATTTAATAGAAGTGGTTGATAAACCTACAAATTTAAGGTTTGCTCCAAAAAATGTTGATTTAACCTACAATCCTAATTATATAAAAGAAGTTAGAGATTTTGTTGAAAATCAAGGAAAAAAAATACTTTATATTTATGGTGAATATGACACCTGGGGAGCTTGTGCTCCAAACCCAAAACCACATGTAGATGCTTTAAAAATGGTATTAAAGGAAGGCTCACATAGCACCCGAATTAAACACTTCTCTAAGGAAGACCAACAACGAATCTATGATAAATTACAAAACTGGTTAGGATATAGTGTTACCATTTATCCGTTAGAAAATTAATTTAGTAGTTGTAAATATAATAAGATGGATAGAGCTTTTAAACAAAAAATGATTGCTATTTGCAATAATAAAATTGAAAAAAAGGGAGCAAATGTTGGACTGTCATTTTATGCTTTTTTTGAAAACAAAAATGAGAATCCAGAGTTATTGATGGAAGTTGCTGAATGGTGGATTAAGACAAATAAATTAGACCATTTTGAAAAAGCGCTAAAAATTAAAAAAATGATTGAAGATTAAGTGTAAACCTTTTACAATTACCCAATAATTTTTTTCTGACTTTTATAAAAAGCATCTGCTTGAAATTGTAAAATCTCACGTGCTTTTTGCTTTTTGTAGTTGTACAACTCATCTTCTTCAGCTAAGTCGTTATAAATAGCTTCATTTAAAGTAGTGTCAGTTTTTAAAACATTGGCTCGTTGGTTTTCTTTTTGAGTTACCCAACTTTTTACAGCGTTTTCAATATCATTCAGTTTATAATCGTATTCGCCTTTAGGAGCAATTAATTTTGAAAAAATAGGCGAAGTTTCAATGGCTAGAAACAATAAGAAAATAAAAAATGATGGTAACCAAGGCAGTTCATTTAATGCGTTAATACGAGCCATTAATCCGTCAAAACCATCAATTATTGGTTGTGTAGTTGTTTCTTGTTCTTTTTGTAAGATTGTTAAAGAGGCAATTTGACTTTCTTTTTCAGTAATCTTTGCTTTGTTATCTAATTTTAGTTGTTGTAATTCGGCTAAAGCGGCATCGTGTTTGTCTCGTTTTTCTTTATAAACAGGTCCTTTTCCTAGTAATTTTGTTCCTGCCGTTCCTTCGGCTTCCGTAATATAAGTGTTGTATAAAGCGTTGGTTTCGGTTTCTTTTGTGGCTATTTCTTGTTTTAATTGCTCAATTTCTGTTTGAATAGTAGTAATTTCTGGAGTAAACTGATTTGCAATTTGTGCTTTATTAGCTAATGTTAAATCGTTTTTTTGCTCTAATAAAACTTGGTTAATTTCTTTTTCAAAAATTTTCATTTCTAAAGGTTTAGAAATAACCACTGCAATTATAATTGCTAATATTATACGTGGTGTTGCTTGTAATACTTCTTTCCATTTATTGTCCTGCTTTTTAATTGTTGAAACAATAAACCGATCTAAATTAAAAATTAGCAATCCCCAAACCAATCCAAAAAATATTGCCGTAAAATAATTGTCGAACACGGTGTATAACGCATAACTAGCGGCAATAAATGCCATTACTGCTGTAAAAAATACGGTACCGCCTATACCGGCAAATTTGGTTTGTTCAGATTTGGAACTTTGTTGTAAAATATCGGTATCTGCGCCAGAGCACATCCAAAAAAATTGTTTAAGCATAACATAGTAGTTTGTAATGCATATAACGATAAAAAGTTGTTGTTAGTATCTTAGTGGATTGTAAAAATAGAAGTGGTTATATGTATAACTTGATTTGAAGTAACTTATTGCGTTAGGGATGGCAGTGAAAGGCCCACAGCGTTAGCGAGGACTTGTAGCGGAAAGCCCGACCTGAAAGGAAACGCCCATAAAATGAAAATTGTAGAGGTTGTAATAACTATTTAATAAGTGTACTTTTGCGATTCTAAAAATAAATGAATGAGTATTTTAAATATATTACAAGAACGTAGTGGTTCTAAATGTGAATTGTGTGCTTCTGAAAAAGATTTAAGTATCTATAAATTGCCACCAATGCCAGTTGGAACTGTGGATGATAGTATTTTGGCTTGTGCAACGTGTATTGACCAAATTGAGAATCCAGATAATGTAGATGTAAATCATTGGCGTTGTTTAAACGATAGTATGTGGAGTGAAGTTGCTGCTGTTCAGGTTGTTGCTTGGAGAATGTTAACGCGTTTACGTGCAGAAGGTTGGCCGCAAGATTTATTGGATATGCTATATTTAGATGATGAAAATTTAAAATGGGCGAAAGCTACAGGTGAAGGTCTTGAAGAAGAGCAAAAAGTAATTCATAGAGATGTAAATGGTGTGATTTTACAAGCTGGAGATTCTGTAGTTTTGATTAAAGATTTAAAAGTTAAAGGTTCTAGCTTGGTTGCGAAACAAGGAACTGCTGTTAGAAGAATTTCTTTAGATCCTGAAAACGAAAAATTTATTGAGGGAAAAGTAGGTCCTACTCAAATTGTAATTATTACAGATTACGTTAAGAAAATGTAAGAGTTAATCTCTTAGTTATATATACAAAAAAAGCCTGCAATTTTTAAAATTGCAGGCTTTTTTTCTTTACTTACTCATTTCAACAAAATATTTGTAGAAAAGCGGAATGGTTTCAATTCCTTTTAAGTAATTGAATATTCCAAAATGTTCGTTTGGTGAATGAATAGCATCGCTATCTAAACCAAAGCCCATTAAAATAATTTTACTTTTTAATTCTTTTTCAAATAAAGCCACAATTGGAATACTACCTCCTGAACGTTGAGGAATTGCAGGAATACCAAAAGTTTCAGTATAGGCTTTGTTGGCTGCTTTGTAACCAATATTATCTATTGGCGTAACATAACCTTCACCACCGTGATGCGGTGTAACTTTTACTTTTACAGATTTTGGAGCAATGCTTTCAAAATGTTTTGTAAATAACTCAGTAATTTTTTCTGATTCTTGGTGAGGAACTAATCGCATAGAGATTTTAGCATACGCCTTACTCGCAATTACGGTTTTTGCACCTTCTCCAGTGTAGCCACCCCAAATACCATTTACATCTAATGTTGGTCTAATTGAATTTCTTTCGTTGGTTGTATATCCTTTTTCACCATAAACTTCATCTATATCCAATGCTTTTTTATAAGCGTCTAATGAAAATGGTGCTTTAGCCATTTCAGCTCTTTCTTCTAACGATAATTCTTCAACGTTATCGTAAAAACCAGGAATAGTAATATGATTGTTCTCATCGTGCAAAGAAGCAATCATTTTGGTTAAAATATTAATAGGATTTGCAACAGCGCCACCATATAAACCTGAATGTAGATCTCTGTTTGGTCCGGTAACTTCAATTTCAACATAACTTAAACCGCGTAAACCAGTAGTTATTGATGGTTGAGTGTTGGAAATCATACCAGTATCTGAAATTAAAATAACATCATTGGCCAATTTATGCTGATTACGTTCTACAAACCAAGCCAAACTAGAAGAGCCAATTTCTTCTTCACCTTCAATCATAAATTTAACGTTGCAAGGTAGTTTGTCGTTAGCAGTCATGTATTCTAGCGCTTTCACGTGCATATACATTTGACCTTTATCATCACAAGCACCACGGGCAAATATTGCACCATCTGGATGCTTTTCAGTTTTTTTAATTACGGGCTCAAAAGGAGGTGAATCCCAAAGATTAATTGGATCTGCTGGTTGCACATCATAATGGCCATAAACAAGTACTGTTGGTAAATTAGTGTCTATTATTTTTTCTCCATAAACAATAGGGTAACCAGGTGTATCACATATTTCAACTTTGTCACAACCTGCTTTTTCCAGGGCAGTCTTTATTGCGTCTGCAGTATTTAAAACATCCTGACTATAGGCGGAATCCGCACTTATAGAAGGGATTTTTAGTAATTCAATAAGTTCATTAATAAATCTGTCTTTATGTTGATTAACGTAAGAATTAATATTTTCCATTAAAATTTAATTTTGTTTACATCAAAAATAGGCAATTTTATTCGGATTTTAAATTGCTAAAAATATTTTCAATAACTACTTTGCAATTTGTAAGTATTGTGTATATTTGCACCCACAATAAACTAAGCGGGCGTGGTGGAATTGGTAGACACGCCAGACTTAGGATCTGGTGCCGCAAGGTGTGAGAGTTCGAGTCTCTCCGCCCGCACAAAAGCCCTTCGAAATCGAAGGGCTTTTTTTATGGAAAATTTCAAATGATTTTTTATTTTAAGATTTAACTTTTATTGAACAACCAATAGCTTTAGTGGTGGTTTCATTTATAGTTTTACCTGCTAATAATGCATCAACTGCATTTTCTGTATACTTCGTTTTTACGGCATCGGCATTTCTTGAACTATCATCAATAGCACCAATATATTTTACACGTAATCCATCACTTTCTTTTTGAAGAATAAAAACATGAGGTGTTTTAGTTGCGCCATACTGTGGGTATATTTTTTGTCCTACATCTAAAAGATAAGGAAATGTAAATCCTTTTTCTTTCGCTCTAACTTTCATTAAATCAAAACTATCACCTTTTTGAGCTTCAGGATCATTTGGATTGATTGCAATAACCGGATATCCTAAATTTTTGTATTTTTTATCTAATGCAATAATTCTGTCTTCGTAAGCTATAGAATATGGGCAAGTATTGCATGTAAAAATAACAATAAAGCCTTTTGCATCTTTAAAATCGGCCATTGAAACCATAGAATCATCAATATTTTTCAATGAGAAATCAGTAGCAATATCACCAACTTTATAACCTTCTCCAACTATTGTATTAGTGGTAAAGGCAAAAATCAAGGTAGCAGTAAATAACAATAAAATTAGTTGTAGTTTTTTCATAATATCAGGTTTTTATAAATTTTTCTAGTTCTTTAAGTAGTTCGTCTCGAGTAAAAGATTGCTCGTAAAAAGATTGTTTGTTTTTATTAAAAATAATGGTTGCAGGAATGGCTCCAGACCAAGATTCATTTATTTTAGGAATCCATTCATTTTCATTTGGAGCATCTAATAAAATCACTTTAGATACTAGCTTTTTTTTATTAATAAATGGAATTAATTTTGATTCTAATTTGTCGGGAAAATCTAAGCTAACTAAAATAACTTCTACTTTCTCAGTTGGATATTTATTTGTGATTTCTTCAAAATAAGGCAATTCCTTTATACAGGGAGCACACCAAGTTGCCCAAAAATTGATAACATAAGTTTTATCATCAGCACTATTTAAAATTTGCTCAAATTCTTTAAAACTGGCAACGGTAACTTTTGAAGGTAGATTATCAATAACCTCTTTTTTGGTTTCAGGTTTACAAGAAATTAAGAAACTTAAAATAATAATTATACTAGCATATTTAAACATTCAATTTTGGTATAAAAAGTTTTGAATTTGTATTAAGAACTATAATTAAATAAAAAAATTAGCAATAACAAACCTATTTTATATTTGGCTGTAAACCAAAACATTAATATTTATTTAACATTTTTAGAAGTTGAAATTATGTGTAAAATTAAAATGGAATACTTTTTTAATTTTATATTTATAGTATGAAAAGAATTGGAATTACATTACTATTTATCGCTATTTGTCCAAATGTGTTTGGGCAATTTGGAGGGGAAAATTATGATACTAAAAAATCCATTTTGGAAGTGTTTGAGTTGTTTTTTGAAAATGAAATTAAACATCAAGGTGTTAAAGGGGATTGGATTTTTAGATTAGAAGAAGTGACAGGCTTGTATAAATTTGATTTTAACAAGGATAATTTAAATGACATTTTAATGGAGTTTTCTGCGGTGCCTGAAGAAGGTGGAGGTGTTACATTAAAATTCGCTGTTTTATTTTTAAATGAAGGAAATAACCAATTTAAATATTTAAATTATTTGGAAACTCAAGAAATTAGATTTGAAAAGTTTGAAAATCAACAATTTACTTTTTCCACTAATAAATCGGAAACTGAAAAAGTGATTTTTAAATTTTTAGATTCAAAATTTGTTTCAACTTTGAAATTACCTAATTAAGAAAGAATAGTATTCGGGTCAGAAAATAATATAAGTTAAAAAAGGATAGATAAGATTTTATCCTTTTTTTGTATATTTGGGATTAATTAATCTTTTATTAGATGTCCCAAAATAAGAACATAACAAGTTTAACCAGAACATACAGACAACTGTTTGAATGTTTGATGTTCTTTTCTTCATAATTAACTAAGTTTTTTTCTCAATTCACTATTTTTTCAGAATTTTATTCTGAATGTTACTTTACACATTATATTATGAAAACGGTACACAAAAATAAAAAGCCTCAAAGACCTGGGGCAGCTCAAGGAAATTTTTATAAGCCAATTTTAAATGCTATTGGACCAGGAATGAATGAAAGAATTCAAAAACTTAGAAAGTTAAGTTTTGAAGCTGAACCATCATTATCCATTGAGAGAGCCTTAATTCAAACAGAATTTTATAAGTATAATTACGGGAAATATTCCATTCCGGTTTTAAGAAGCCTTAATTTCTTAGAAATTTGTAAGCAAAAAACAATTTATTTAGGTGATGGGGAATTAATTGTTGGTGAACGTGGACCAAAACCAAAAGCGGTTCCAACTTTCCCAGAATTAACATGCCATAGCGTTGAAGATTTTAATGTATTAAATACACGTGAAATGCAACGTTATACAATTTCTCAACAAGATATTGATATCTATAAGAATGAAGTAATTCCGTATTGGAGTGGAAAAACGATGCGTGAACGTATTTTTAGTCACGTTCCTAAGGAATGGAGTAGCGCTTATGAAGCGGGTTTGTTTACCGAATTTATGGAACAACGAGCACCTGGGCACACAGCGTTAGATGGCAAGATTTACAAGTGTGGAATGGTCGATTTTAAAAAGAGAATTCAGGAAGAGATTAAGAAATTAGATTTCCTAAATGATTTTGAAGCCACTGATAAAAAAGAGCAGTTAGATGGGATGATGATTTCTTGTGATGCAGTAATACTTTTTGCTGAACGTCATGCAGATTTGGCTGAGGAATTATCATTAAAAGAATCAGATCCTGCGCGTATAAAGGAACTTCAAAAAATAGCAGAGGTATGTAGAAGGGTTCCTGCAAAAGCACCAAGAACATTTTATGAAGCCATACAAATGTATTGGTTTGTACATTTAGGAACTATTACAGAATTAAATGGCTGGGACGCAATGAACCCAGGTCATTTTGATCAACATTTAGCTCCTTTTTATGAAAAAGAAATTGCAGAAGGGACTTTAACACGTAATGAAGCAAAAGAATTATTAAGTTGCTTTTGGATTAAAGTAAACAACCATCCGGCTCCGCCAAAAGTAGGAATTACTGCTAAAGAAAGTGGTACGTATAACGACTTTACAAATATTAATATTGGTGGTGTTAAACAAGATGGATCTGACGGTGTAAGTGAAGTTTCTTATATTATGCTAGAAATTGTTGAAGAATTGCACTTGTTGCAACCAGGAAATTCTGTTCATGTGAGTTCAAAAACACCAGATCGGTTTTTAAAAGAGGCTTGCAAAGTTATTCGTCAAGGACACGGATATCCTTCCATTTTTAATCCAGACATTTATATTCCTGAAATGTTGCGCCAAGGTAAATCGTTGGAAGATGCGCGCCAAGGTGGTTGTAGTGGTTGTATTGAAGTTGGTGCTTTTGGGAAAGAAGCCTATATTTTAACAGGGTATTTAAACGTTCCAAAAATTATTGAAATAACCTTAAATAATGGTATAAACCCGCTTTCAGGAAAACAGGTAAGTATTGAAACTGGTGATCCTCGTAATTTTAAAAGCTATGAAGAATTATATGAAGCCTTTAAAAAACAGCTAAATTACATTGTTAACCAAAAGATTTTAGTAAGTAACTATATCGACAGAATGTTTGCAAAATACAGTCCTGCAACATTCTTATCAGTGGTTATTGATGATTGTATTTCCAAAGGAAAAGATTATTACAATAGTGGTCCACGCTATAATACAAACTATATTCAATGTACAGGTTTAGGTACCGTTACGGATAGTTTAGCTGCATTAAAAAAGCACGTTTTTGAAGATAAAACGGTTTCAATGGATGCAATTTTAAATGCAGTTTCAAAGAATTTTGAAGGTGAAGAAATTTTGCGTCAAGCAATTCTGAACAAAACTCCTTTCTACGGAAATGATGAAAATTATGCTGATGCCATTGCTTTGCAAGTGTATAACGATTTATTTGAAGTTATTGATGGGAAACCAAATACAAAAGGTGAATCATTTCATTTAAATATGTTGTCAACAACGTGTCATGTTTATTTTGGAAAAGTTATGGGCGCAACTCCAAACGGACGTTTGGCTCATAAATCCATATCTGATGGAACATCTCCATCGCATGGTGCAGATACAAATGGCCCTTCAGCAGTAATAAAATCACTTACAAAAATTGATCAAGTAAAATCTGGAGGTACATTGTTGAATCAGCGTTTTTTACCAAGTTTATTAAAACGTGATGAAGATTTAATGAAGCTAAGTCATTTAGTTAGAAGTTATTTTGCTTTGGGCGGACATCATATTCAGTTTAATATTGTGGATACTGCAACATTGATTGCGGCGCAGGAAAATCCTGAAGATTATAAAGATTTATTGGTGCGAATGGCTGGATACAGTGATTATTTTAACGATATGAATGCCGATTTACAGCAGGAAGTAATTGATAGAACTGAAAATGAATCCTTTTAATAGTTCAGGACGTCAGTTCGAGTAATTTTTGATAAAAAATTGTACCGAGAACTTTTCAGTAGATGTCGTGATTTCTCGATACACTACTCCTAAAGTAGAAGTACTCGAAGTGACGTAAGAGTCATGTATAACAACAGTAAATAAATGATTAAATGAGTACAGGTTTAATTTTCGACATTAAAAAATATGCCATAAATGATGGTCCAGGAATTAGGTTAACTGTATTTTTTAAAGGCTGTAATTTATCATGCCAGTGGTGCCATAATCCGGAAAGTATGTCGCCAAAGATTCAAAAAATGTACAATGCTAAAAAGTGTATTGGGGCTTTAAGTTGTGTTGATAATTGTCCTAACGATGCTTTAAAAATGACTTCAAAAGGAATTGTTACCGATTACAACAGTTGTAATTTGTGCGGTAAATGTGCAGAGGTTTGTCCAACAAAAGCATTTGAAATGTTAGGGGCAACTATTTTGATTTCAGATTTAATTAAGAAAATTGATAATGAAGCCATATTTTTTGATCAGTCGGGTGGAGGTGTTACTTTTTCAGGTGGAGAACCTTTGATGCATTCAAATTATTTATTGGAAGCATTAAAAGAATGCGGGAAAAGAATGTATCATAGGGTAGTTGATACCACAGCTTTTGCAAGTTTAGAAACTGTTTTGGAAGTAGCAAAAAATACTGAGCTATTTTTAATTGACTTAAAAGTGATGAATTCCGAAAAGCATAAAGAGTTTACAGGTGTTTCTAATGAAAAAATACTTTCAAACATTACAGAGCTTGCAAAAACAGATTGTGAAATCATTTTTAGAATTCCATTAATTAAAGGGGTAAATACTTCAGAAGATAATATTAGAGAAACTGCTAGTTTTATGAATTCTTTAGAAGGAAATAGAAAGATGATAAATTTATTGCCTTATCATAGTGTGGCTGAAAATAAACTTGTTAAACTTGGTAAAGCAGCTGATTTTGTTGAATTTGAAACACCTATAGGTAATGAGATTAATAATATTATTTCTCAATTTAAAAGCTTTGGAATTACCGCATCTGTTGGAGGATAGAAAAAAGCCTTCAATTTGAAGACTTTTTTTAAGTTTTAATGATTCGAATTTTTATTACTTCTAGAACTATTGTAATCGGTGGCTTTTGTTGCTCCAGGTCTTTTTCTTAAATTTTGACCAGTTGTTGGTCCGTTTTCTTGTTTTACATTATTATTTTTAGTTTTTATTCTTCCTGGTCTTTTTCTAAGATGTAAATCTTTGTTTGCACTAGCGCTCTTTATTTCTTTACCAGTTTGTGGATTTCTACCTGTTCGTGAGACTCTTTTTGAAATGTTTCCATCTTTTGCCATGGCATCAATAAGCTCACCTTTGTTCATTCTAGTGTCGCTGGAAGCTTTGTAATAATCGTATCCTTTTTTAGAAGTTTGAGAAAATGTAATTGTTGAAATAAGGAATGTTGCGATAAAAAATAATTTAGTTTTCATATATATTTGTTTTATAGTTTGTAAAAATTTGTTTCTTTACAACTATATCAACCAATTCTAAATTTTGTTACCCCAAAAATTAATTCATCTGAAACTCCAGTTGGAATAACTCGTAGATTTCTCTAATTTGTTCTCCAAAGAATCTTCAATTTCAGGAAAAAAATCTATTCCAGTAAGTTGTTCTATTTCATCAATAGACGTTACAAACCTGTATAAAGCTTTTTCAGATTCTTTATGTGGAATTAAAAAGGCAATTGCTTTTATTTCAGGTTCATGAAAATCTAAAATAATTTTATAAAAAGAGTTAGGGACTGTTACTTTTTCACTACCAATGGTGTTAGATGAGTTTCCTAAAATACCACCAGTAACAATATAAAGATTTTTATATTTTGTTGCCCAATACCTCGTCTTTTGCTCTAATCGGTTCCAAATACCGGCATTAAATTCGTGATTTTGAGGTGAAATATTACTAGTTAAAAATGTTTCATCGTGTGCAAATTTTGAGAATTTCCGATCTCCAGCCGGACATAAATGTCCTTTGTCGTAGCCAGATTTTGAATAATTTCTATAATGTGCACTTTGTGATAAAACCTTTAGATCCTTTTCGAAATAAGGTCTTTTAAAATTTGTTGAAGTTATATGCTCAGCTTTTAAATGATATGCAACCCATTCTGCTTGCTCATGATTTTCATGATAAGATAAATCATAAAAATTGTGGTTAACAATTACACCTGTAGTTGAAGTTGGTAAATAATTTAAATCAGAATTTGAGGTTTTGGACTCACCAATTGCTTTTATATCTTCTACTGAAAAATTATCATAAATGAAAAAACCTATTGTAAAAATAAGTGTTAAAACAATGTATATGGTCTTCCTATTTCGCACTTTTCAAAAGTATTTCTTTAAAGTTTTTAGTTTTTGGTAAATCTTCAAAAATTTGAACAAATTTAGTAGGAGGAGCGGTAAGTTTTCGTTTCATTAAATCAATCCAAGCTCCATAAACTTTTATCTCAGCAGCTAAGATACCGTCTTTATTAAATATTTGATGGGTAAAGCGCCAACGTTCAATTCCTTTAGAAACGCCTTCAAGTTCCATATGCACATCAATGTTTTCACCAATATGAATTTCTTTGTAAAAGGAAGTTTCTTCTTTAAAAAGAATAGGACCAATATTAAGTTTAGCAAATTCATTAATTGATAATCCGTGTTCTTGAAAAAAGCGAACTCTTACTTCAGCAGCATAATCGTTATAGGCTGTGTGACGCATGTGACGATTTGGGTCAAAATCTGACCATTTTGTTTTAAAATTTACTTCGAAATTCATTTCTGTTTTTTTAAAAATGCTAATTTACATGAATTCAAAAAAAGAGCATGGCTAAAAAGTAATATTTTCAACTACCTTAATTCAGCTCAATTTTATTTGCTAATTAATAATTATCATAACAATATTAATCTTTGAATTAATTAAACTTTATATAACTATATGGTTACTACTATGGTGCTTTGTTTTAAATACTTTTAAGTAAGAATCTATTAACTTAATCAAAATAAATTATAGTAAATTTACGTTTTAGTAAGAATACAATAAGAATGAGTGAAAAAATTTGGCTTTCTTCTCCACATATGGGTGGTGGAGAACAAAAATACATTAAGGAAGCTTTTGATACCAATTGGGTGGCTCCATTAGGACCAAACGTGAATGAATTTGAGAATACTCTTCAAACTTATTTAAAAGGAAATAGCTATGTTGCTGCACTAAGTTCTGGTACCGCTGCAATACATTTGGCTTTGGTACAATTAGGTGTTTCAGGAGGTGATGAAGTATTGTGTCAAAGTTTTACATTTTCTGCTTCAGCAAATCCTATTTTATATCAAGGGGCAACGCCTGTTTTTATTGACAGTGAATTGGAAACTTGGAATATGTGTCCTGAACTATTAGAAAATGCTATTTTAAACAGATTAAAAAATGGTAAAAAGCCAAAAGCAATTATAGTAGTTCATTTATATGGAATGCCTTATAATGTGACTAAAATACATGAGCTTAGTTTAAAATATGAAATACCAATTATAGAAGATAGCGCAGAAGCATTAGGAAGCGAATTTGGAGGTGAAAAGTGTGGAGCATTTGGAGATTTTTCAATTTTATCCTTTAATGGAAATAAGATAATAACCACCTCAGGGGGTGGAGCTTTAATAACAAAGAGTAAAGTAAAAAAAGAAGAAGCTATTTTTTTTGCAACACAGGCTAAAGATAAAGCACCACACTATGAGCATTCAAAAATAGGTTATAATTATAGAATGTCTAACATAATTGCAGGTATTGGTAGAGGACAATTAGAAGTTTTGGACGATAGAGTTTTAGCAAGAAGGTCTAATTTTAAATTTTATAAAAAAGAAATAAAAAACAAAAAGTTTACGTTTTTAGATGAGCCTGAAGGAAGTTTTACAAATAGGTGGTTAACTTGTATTTTAACACCTTCATTTGAAATAAGAGAAAAAGTTAGACTATCTTTAGAAAACGAAAATATTGAATCAAGACCATTATGGAAACCAATGCATTTACAGCCATTGTTTAAAAAATATTTAAATTTTACAAATGGAACTTCGCAAAAATTATTTGAAGTAGGTTTGTGTTTACCAAGTGGATCGAATATTACTGAAAAGGAATTATATAGGATTGTTGGGGTTCTAAACCGTTTTTAGTATGATTAATAGTGTTTTTATAAATTTATTAAAAAGAAATACACCACGTTGGTTGGTGTTAATTATTGATGTTTATATTGTTTTAAACACCTTTATTCTTTCCTATCTTATACGATTTGATTTTAGTTTAAGTTTTGATACTTCAAAATTTATATTGCAATTTCCAATTGTAATCATTGCCTCGTTAATAGGGTTTTTTCTAATCGGCTCTTATAAGGGAGTTATTAGGCATACAGGTATTAGAGATTCTATAAATGTTTTTTTGGCAAGCCTTACAATATTTGTTCTGATGATTGGTATTGTTCTATTAAATCGTCAATTTAATTGGGTGTCTGAATTTACAATTCCAAGGTCAATTATAGTTATTCATTTTTTATTAAATGTAACTTTATTGATTGCAAGTCGAGTTATTTATAAAGAATTATATAGACTTTTAATGACCGGCTCGGATATTGAAAAAAGAGTAATGATATATGGTGCTGGGGAGGCTGGAATGTTAGCATATTCTGTGCTGCATGATGATAAAAAAAATAAGGTTCAAATAGTTGGATTTATAGATGATGACAAAAGAAAATCGGGAAGTAAAATTAATGGGGTACCAGTTTTTAATTCAAAAAAAGTAAATACCTCATTTGTAGAGAATAAAAATATAGATGAAATTATTTTATCTATTCAGAATATTAAGCCTTCACGATTATTGCAAATTGTTGGCTCCGTGTCTAAATTGCCATTAAAAGTAAAAATTGTACCTCCGATAAAATCATGGATAGATGGAGATTTAAATGCAAAACAAATTAGATCGGTTAAAATTGAAGATTTATTGGGTAGAACGCCAATTGAATTGAATAACCCAATACTTCATCAAGAATTTAATAACAAAGTGATATTAATAACAGGTGCTGCAGGATCAATTGGGAGCGAAATAGCACGACAAGTTTCCAGTTTTAAGTACAAACAAATAATTTTAATTGATCAGGCAGAATCTGAACTATACAATTTACAACAATATTTTATAAATAAAAAGAATGACAATATTAAAGCTATTGTTGCAGATATTCAAAACAAGGATAGAATGGAATTTTTATTTGTAAAGTATAAACCAAATCTAGTATTTCATGCGGCAGCATACAAGCACGTTCCTTTTATGGAAGATAATCCTTATGAAGCTGTAAGAACAAATGTTTTAGGGAGCAAAAATATTGCAGATATTTCTGTGAAAAATCATGTAGAAAAGATGGTTATGATTTCTACGGATAAAGCTGTGAATCCTACCAATGTGATGGGAGGAACAAAAAGAATTGCAGAAATGTATATGAATTGTCTAAATGAAAATGGGCATACAAAATTTATTACAACACGTTTTGGAAATGTTTTAGGTTCTAATGGTTCAGTAATTCCGTTATTTCAATCCCAAATTGATAAAGGAGGCCCTTTAACTGTTACTCATAAAGATATTACACGTTATTTTATGACAATTCCTGAAGCTTGTCAATTAGTTTTAGAAGCTGGTTGTATGGGGCAAGGAGGTGAAATTTTTGTGTTTGACATGGGAAATTCCATTAAAATATATGATTTAGCATTAAACATGATTCGATTGTCTGGTTTAAAATACCCGGAAGAAATTGATATTGAAATTACAGGTCTTCGACCAGGGGAAAAAATTTATGAAGAACTTATAGGAGATAAAGAGAATGTAATAAATACACATCATGAAAAAATAATGATAGCTAAAGTTGCTTCTTTAAATACAGACATTATTAAACAACAAATTGAAGAATTATGTATTGTTAATAATGAGGCAGATTATGAGCAAACTGTTTTAAAAATGAAACAAATTGTTCCTGAATTTATTTCGAATAATTCGAAATATGAAAAATTAGATATAAAGACAATTTTTTATTAAATATATTTGTAAAAAAAGAGAATGAAAAATAGTTACATCTTCAAATTTATATTTGTATTTTTTCTAATGGTATTGATCACTTCTTGCGTGTCTAAAAAGAAAATGATTTATTTTCAAAATGATGAGTTAATAACCAATGAGTTATTGAAGAATTATGCACCTAGAATTCAAACTGATGATATTTTAAGTATTACTGTAAGTGCTTCTGAACCAGAATCTGTAAAGCCTTATAATTTGTATCAAGGTAGCGGGCTTTCAAGTGCTACAAATCAAATTACATATTTAGTGGATTTAAGTGGAGATATTACCTTTCCAGAGTTGGGAAAAATTAATGTTGTGGGTTTAACAACTAATGAATTAAAAAATAAACTAATCACATCTTTAAAGTTATTTGTAAAAGAACCAATTGTTACCATAAAATTAGAGAATTTTAGAATTACAGTTCTGGGCGAAGTAAGGAGCCCGGGCGCATTTAAACTTGATAATGGAAGTATTTCAATTCCAGAAGCAATTGGTATGGCAGGGGATTTAACAATACAAGGAAAAAGAAAGAATATATTATTAATTAGAAAAAGTGGTGAAAAAGTGGAAAGTATCAGGTTGGATTTAACAGATCAATCGATTTTTAAGTCGCCATATTTTTATTTAGCTCAAAATGATATAATCTATGTGGAACCAAACAAAGCAAAAGTAAATTCATCTGCAATTGGCACTACCTCTTCATTAATTTCTATTGCCTCAGCTCTTCTGTCATTAATACTGATTATAACACGTTAATTCTATGGAAGAAAATAAGCAATTAACCCCTGTAAATTTTAACGAAGATAGTATTAACATTCGTGAGGAACTTGAAAGGTATTCTTATTATTGGAAATGGTTTGTAATTAGTATTGTAATTGCATTGATTGCCGTAAAAACGTATTTACGTTATACGCCAAATCAGTATGCGGCATCAACAACTATTTTAATTGGCGACAAAGAAAATAATGAATTATCAGCATTTAAGGATTTGGGATTAATAGGAAGCTCTAATAAATCTTTAGAAAACGAAATAGAATTACTTAAATCAAGAAGTTTATTTGAAAGAGTTGTAAAAGATTTAGGAATAAATGTACAATTTTTTAAAAAAGGACGCGTATATGACTCCGAAATATTTGTTCAAAATGCTCCATATAAAATCAATTTTTTAATTGATGATTCAAAATTATTTGCTTTAAGTACCTCATTCTCAATTATAACAAAAACCGATTCAAGTTTTATTTTTGTAGAGGGAATAAAAAGTAATCAGTTTTCTTTTGGAGAAAAAATTGAAACTAATTTTGGTGAAATAATTATTACTCCTGAAAAAATTGGAATTGTTGCACCTGATGAAGAAATAATTGTTAGAATTTTACCTGTAATAGCCGTTGCAAACAGGTATAAAAATAGCGTTCAAATACAAGTTTTAAATAATTCGAGTGTCTTAAAATTAACCTTAAAAGATCGTGTACTTAAAAAGGCTGAAGCTATTTTAGATTATTTAGTATATCAATACAATAAGGATGTAGTTAAAGATAAAAATTTAATTGCAAAAAATACATTTAATTTTATTAATGAAAGAATTGATGTAATTAATAAAGATTTGGCAATTGTAGAAGCTGGAGCCGAAAATTACAAAACAAAAAATAGATTAACAGATATAACTTCTGAAGCTGGAATTGCATTGCAATCCAAAACGGAGTTAGAAAAAAACATTATTGAACTGGGTACACAACTAAAATTAGTTGATTATGTAAACGATTATGTAAATTCTAATGTGGAAGAATTTATTCCTTCAAATTTGGGCATGTCTGATGTTTCCTTAAATCAAAGCACTCAAAAATTTAATGATTTATTATTGGAACGAAATCGAATTTTAAAAAGTTCAAGTAAATTAAATCCTGTTATTATAAATTTAGAGGAACAATTATTAAGGTTAAGGGAGAACATTAACCAAAGTTTATTAAATCTAAAGTCTTCAATGACAATCTCTTTAAATGATTTGAAAAGACAAGAGATTGGAATTTCATCAAAAATTGCTTCTGTACCTAAAATAGAGAGAGAATTTAGAGATATTCAACGTCAACAACAAATTATTGAAGCGTTGTATTTGTATTTATTGCAAAAACGAGAGGAAAATTCGATTTCAATGGCTGTTACTGTTCCAAATGCTAAAATAATTGATAAGGCATATGGAAGTAATTATCCAGTTGCTCCAAATCGTAGAATGTTTTATTTAGCTGCCTTATTAATTGGTTCGATTTTACCTTTTGCAATTTTGTACATAATGTTCTTGTTAGATAACAAAGTCCATACGAGAAAAGATGTAGAAGCCGTTGTTAAAGCCCCAATTTTAGGCGATATTCCTAAAACAAAATCTGAGGAGAAAGTTGTAATTTCAGACAATGACAGGGATAGTACAGCAGAATCCTTTAGATTGTTAAGAACCAATGTTAATTTTATGCTTTCTAGTATAAAAGGCAAAACTAAAACAATTTTTATAACATCTACTTTAGGTGGAGAAGGGAAGACCTTTATAGCTATTAATTTAGCATCTGTTTTAGCATTAACAAATAAAAAAGTATTACTAATTGGTGGAGACATAAGAAAACCAAAAATTGCAGCTTACTTAAATATACAATCAACAAAAAAAGGACTTTCCCACTTTTTAATGGATAAAACATTGAAGGCTTCAGATGTTATTGAACAATTTAAAGAAACTAGTTTCGATATTTTGGAATCTGGTATTGTGGCACCTAATCCTTCAGAATTATTAATGAATGGCCGTTTTGAAGAAGTTCTAGCATATGGAAAAGAGAATTACGATTATGTTATTGTAGATACCGCTCCAATTAATATTGTAACTGATACGCTGTTATTTAGTCAACAGGCAGATTTGTTCATTTATGTTATTAGAGCGAATTTCTTAGATAAACGTTTGCTTGAAATCCCCAATAAATTGTATTTGGAGAAGCGATTGCCTAATATGGCGGTTTTAGTAAATGACACGGATTTAGAAAGAGGCTACGGCTATGGTTATGGCTACGGCTATGGATATACCGAAGAGATTAAACCAAAAAAATGGTGGCAAAAATTACTTCCTTTTTTAGGTTAGAGTATTAATTTTATTTAAAGCAACTTAGCATTATTTTCTAAAACCGGTTTTATAAGATTTATGAGCTTTGGGTTATTTATAGTTTCTAAAGCATTTAAATGCCTGTGGTGGTGTGTGTCAGTACCAGCAAAATCAATTAAATTATCTTTTAATAATTGCTTTGCTATCCTATTAACATTAGATCCATAATAAGAGGATAAAGAGAGTAAATTTAATTGAAAAAGGCAACCAGCTTCTTTTAATTTAGAATACTCTTTGTAGTTGGTATGAAAAAAGGAATACCTTTCTGGATGTGCTAAAATTGGTTGGTATCCGGCAATTTGAATATTAAATAGTATTTCTTTTAGATTAATTGGAGGGTTGATGTATGAAAATTCAACTAAAATAAATTGATCTTTAATAGTTAGTAATTTTTCTGAATACAATAATTTTTCAAAATTAGAATCTAACATATATTCAGCAGCTGCCCTTATTTGTATATCTTTAATTCCTTGTTTGTTTAAATAATCAGTTAATTCATAAAGTTTGGTTTGAATTATAGATGAAGTATTATTCCATACACCATCCATTATATGAGGTGTAGCAACAAAATTCTTAATACCATAACTATTTAGCCTTTTTATTAAACTAGCTGATTCTTCAAAACTTTTGGAGCCGTCATCAATGTTTGGCAACAAGTGAGAATGTATGTCTACAAAATCCAAAGGAAAATGTTTTATAAGAGGTGTTTTTTTTTTGAAAAAAGATAACATATAATTAAAAGATTCCTTTTTTAGTTAGTTTTATAAATCCTCCAAAATTATTAGGTAAAAACTCGCCAAAATCTGCAGCTGTTCCTAATGAAATATCAAATGGAATTTTTTCAGTTTCAATAAAAATTTCAAAATATGGAGAGAATTGTGATTCATTAAGTGGATTACTGAACCATCCAGCATATTTTGTATAGGTTAAATTCGTTTTATATCGAATAGTTTCACTCAAATAACCTTTAAAACCAATATTTAGTGATGTAAATCTACTTTGTTCTATGCCGTGAGTTATTCCATCAATTGGTGTTTTTGTAGTAAAAAATGGAGATCCAATGGTACTACCAAAATATGTCCAGCCGCTAGTGTAAATAGTATTATTAAAGTAGTTGTCATATCCACTAATGCCTTCTGTTCCACTCATATGTTTGGTGTACTGAAACTCTGTAATTATATGTGTTACCAAATTTTTAGGGTTTTTAAGATCTATAAAAAAACCATACAAAGCATCAGGATAATTGGCTAATTCTCTACCAGAGCGATCTTCAAATAGATGTGACCAATAAAAGCTCCAGTTGGAATTTTCTCCTTGATAATCAAATTGAACCAAATAATTACCTAGGTGATTTCCCCATGCATTAGATGAATTAACATTTTCATTAGCTTTAATTCCATCTCCTTGTCCAGTTATATATTTTAAATAATCTTTAAAACTAGTAGGTTGTTTTCCATATTCTTCTGAGGTTCCTCCCCACATTACGTAATGATCTAAGCCTACTATTAAATTTAGTTTTTCAGACAATTTAGATTTAAAAAATAAACTTTTGTGGTGTAAATGTGTATTGTCTACTGCACGTTTATCATTTAAAAAGTATTCAGCATAATTCATTTTTACTGATAGCCAATTTTTTGCAAATGGAAGTATAAAATAATCTTTTGTAGTTAAATTAATTCCTGGAAATGCTCTGGTATTAGTAGATTTGATAATGTTTCCGTTAGAAATTGACAAACCTTCAAATAGAATTTCATCATTTTTACTGCCAGCCGTTAATTGCCAGTTTTTATAGCCAATCCTTCCAAATAATTCATTAATAAAAATGTTATTTTCGTCAGCTATATAACCTGTAAATGCAGCTTTATAGGCAAAATCAAAATTGCTATCAGGATTTTTAAAATCCGAAAGCATAGAAGTGTAAATTGATAGATTGTTATTGTTTGGAACGGCCCCAAATTTATTAGCGGTTAACATAAATGGAAGTGTTTCTTTAGTTGATGAATTAGAACCAACTTCAACAACATAATTTTGAGAATTAACCTGAAGAAAAACAAAGTAAATTAATGCGGTCGTTTGCAATTTTTTAAGAGCAGTTAAGGTCATAGATGTTAACATAGATTATAGTAACAAAGTTAATTAATTTTACATTAAGATAAACTTAAAACTTCGATGTGTTATTGTGTTATTAATATAATCTAATCTTAAAAATATAGAAATTATTAAAATAAAGAGGTGTTTTATTTTAATAAAATCATTTTAATTGTATTTTTTTTGAATTTTCACTAAGTGTTAAATATTTTTTATTAAAATGATTGGTTTTTTAAAATTAATGTATAGATTTGTGCTCATATTTAGATAATTATGATAACTAATAACACTTGGAATAGCTTCTATTTTTACTTTTATTTTAACAATAAAGGATGAGGCTTTGTATGTGTTGTTTAACAAAATATAAATTATAAAGTCTCGAAATTATTTCGGGATTTTTTTTTGACAATTAATTAAAAAATGAAAGTAGCAATTCAAGGTATAAAAGGGTCTTTTCACCATATAGTGGCTGAAGAGTATTTTGGTAAAAACATTGATTTATTAGAATGTTTGTCTTTTACTGAAATGCCCAATTTATTGATTGATAAAAAAGCGGATGTGCTTATTATGGCAATTGAGAATTCAATTGCAGGGGCTATTCTACCAAATTACGCACTTATTGATGATCATCAATTAACTATTTGTGGAGAATTTCATTTAGCAATTCACCATAATTTAATGGGTCTAAAAGGACAGAAAATTGAAGACATTAATGAAGTATATTCACATCCTATGGCATTGTTACAATGCCATAAATTTTTTAAAGACTATCCAAATATCAAATTAATTGAAGATAAGGATACGGCTTCAGTTGCTAAAAGAATTCAGGATAATAATTTAAAAGGGGTTGGAGCCATTGCAAGTAATCTTGCGGCAAAAACTTATAATTTAGAGGTGATAGCTCCGGAAATTCAAACTATTAAAGAAAATGCAACGCGATTTTTTATTTTAACAAATGATAAAGATAAAAGCAGTGTTTCTGCAAATAAAGCATCAATTAAATTTATTACAAGTAATGATACGGGAAGCTTGGCTGAGGTTTTATCAATTTTAGCAAAACACAATTTAAACTTGTCTAAAATACAATCTATGCCTGTTATAGAAACACCTTGGAAATATGCTTTTTTTGCTGATTTTATTTTTAATAGTTATGCCGATTATTTCAATGCATTATCCGAGGTTAAAGAAAAAGTAGAGATTTTAAAAGTGTTAGGAGAATATAATAAAGGTAAAAGATAATGATAACAAAAGCTGATAGATTAAACGATGTAAAAGAATACTACTTCTCAAAAAAATTGAGAGAAGTAGCGGCTTTAAGAAATGAAGGAAAACCAGTAATTAATATTGCAATTGGAAGTCCAGATTTAAATCCGCCTAAAAGTGTAATTAATGCAATTAAAACTGCAGTAGATATACCAAATGCACATCAATATCAAAGTTATCAAGGAATTCCTGAGTTGCGCGAAGGCATCAGTAATTTTTATAAAGATAAATACAAAGTTATTTTAAATGCAAATTCAGAAATTTTACCTTTAATGGGATCAAAAGAGGGAATTATGCATATTTCTTTGGCATTTTTAAATAAAGGAGATAAAGTTTTAATACCAAACCCTGGGTATCCAACATATGCTTCAGTTACAAATTTAGTTGAAGCAGAATCTATTTTGTACAATTTAAATGACGCAAACAACTGGTTGCCAAATTTTGAAGAGCTTGAAAAAGAGGATCTGAAAAATGTTAAAATTATGTGGATTAATTATCCACATATGCCAACTGGGGCAGTAGCTTCAAAAGAAGATTTTAAACAACTTATTACATTTGCTAAAAAGCACCAGATTTTAATTGTAAATGACAATCCATATAGCTTTATTTTAAATGAAAAACCGCTAAGTATTCTTGAGGTTGAAGGAGCAAAAGAAGTTGCTATTGAATTGAATTCATTAAGTAAAACTTTTAATATGGCAGGTTGGCGAGTGGGAATGGTTGTTGGCGATGCAGAAATAATAAAAACAATTTTACAAGTAAAAAGTAATATGGATTCTGGAATGTTTTATGGAATTCAAAAAGGAGCTGTGGAGGCATTTAAACTATCAAAAGATTGGTTTAAATCTCAAAATGAAATTTACGAAGAAAGAAGATCTTTAGTTTGGGAGATTTTTGACTCATTAAACTGCACTTATAATAAAAATATTGGCGGTTTATTTGTTTGGGCAAAATTACCAGAAGGTATTAAATCTGAGGAAATAACAGATGAATTATTATATACTAAAAATGTATTTATAACTCCAGGAACAATTTTTGGATCGAATGGTGAAGGTTATATTAGGGCTTCATTATGTGTAGATAAAAATGTGTTGACCGAAGTACTTAATAGATTAACAACTGTAAAAATTTAACATGGAAAAAATAGTTGTTGTTGGGTTAGGTTTAATTGGAGGTTCATTAGCTTTAGATTTAAAAAAGCGAGGGGATTTTAAAGTATATGGTATTGATCAAAATCCAACTCATGTTAAAAAAGCAATTGAACTTGGTGTAATTGATGCTGAAATTAGTTTTTCTGAATTATCAGAAGCTGATATTGTTATAATTGCAGTACCAGTAAATATAATACCAAAATTAACACAAAAAGTGTTAGATGTTGTTTCAAATGAAACATTGGTTTTTGATGTGGGATCAGTTAAAAATGAAATTTGTAAAGCGGTTGAAAATCATTCAAAACGCAAGAATTTTGTAGCGGCTCACCCATTGGCAGGAACTGAGTTTTCTGGACCAGAAGCGGCTATTTTAAATTTATTTGACGATAAGGTTAATATTATTTGTGAAGCAGATAAAACAGATTGGAGAATCTTGGATAAAGCTATTAGCATCTTTAAAAAATTAAATATGCGAATTAAAATGATGAATCCTATAGAGCACGACAGACATATTGCTTATGTTTCTCATTTATCACATGTAAGTTCTTTTATGCTTGGGAAAACAGTATTGGAAATTGAAAAAAATGAAGAAGCAATTTTTGATATGGCAAGTACTGGGTTTGCTTCAACAGTACGTTTGGCAAAGAGTTCAGCAAATACCTGGACTCCAATATTTTTAGAAAACAAAGACAATATCATTAATTCTTTAAATGAGTATATTAAAAATTTAAAGGAATTTAAAGATTTGATTGAAAATAATAACGAAGAAGGATTAAAAGAATCAATGAACAATACAAACTATATTAAATCCATATTGAACGGGTTAAAATAAGTAGAACTTAAAAGATTAAAATAATAACACAACTAAATTAAGATGGAAATTACAAAAAAAAACAGACAGTGGTTAGATAATATGGGTTTAGATCACCCATTAGTAATTGCTGGTCCTTGTAGCGCAGAGACAGAAGAACAAGTATTAAAAACAGCTCATTTATTAAAAGATACAGATACAAATGTATTTAGAGCAGGTATTTGGAAACCAAGAACGAGACCAGGAGGATTTGAAGGTGTTGGAGGTATTGGATTGCCTTGGTTACAAAGAGTTAGGGAAGAAACTGGCATGAAAATTACCACTGAAGTTGGAAATGCCAACCACGTAGAGCTTGCTTTAAAAGCTGATGTTGATATTTTGTGGATTGGAGCAAGAACAACTGTTAATCCGTTTGCTGTTCAAGAAATTGCAGATGCATTAAAAGGTGTTGATAAACCAGTTTTAGTGAAAAACCCGGTAAATCCAGATTTAGCTTTATGGTTAGGTGGAGTTGAGCGTTTTCAAGCGAATGGAATTTCACAATTGGGAGTGATTCACCGTGGATTTTCAGCATACAATACGGGTCATTATAGAAATAAACCAAAATGGCATATTGCAATTGAATTAAAGAAAGAATTTCCAGATTTACCTTTAATTTTAGATCCATCTCATATTTGTGGACGTAGAGATACTATTTTAGACGTTTCTCAAACTGCTCTAGATTTAAATTTTGATGGATTTATGATTGAAACTCATATAGATCCAGACAATGCTTGGAGTGATGCTGCACAGCAAATTACACCGGCACAATTAGATCAAATCACAAAAGATTTGAGAATTCGTCAAAAAAGCAGCTCAAAAGAAAGTTTTCAAAGTAAATTAAATTTATACCGTAAAGAATTAGATTTAATTGATAGTAATATTATTGATATTTTAAGTGACAGAATGGGTGTTGCCGAGAATATTGGTAAACTAAAACATCAAGAAAATGTGGCTATTTTACAAAGCGGACGTTGGTCTGATATTTTATCAGCAATGATTACAATGGGTGAAAGTAAAGGCTTAAGTGTTGAGTTTGTTGAAGAAGTATTCAAAGCCATTCACGTTGAGTCAATAAATATTCAGCACAACGTAAAATAATTTTCAAGAACCTAGATCAAGCCTTAAACTTGGCTTTGTTTTAAACTTGAAAAAAACCAAAATTTTAACCTTGACATGGCTTGACTTTTTATGAAGTCTTGGACATGTTAAGGTTATTTTTTTTTATTTATAATAATTGCAACTCCATTTAAAATAAACTGCTATTTTTGTGTAATTGATGAAACCAATAGAACAAATAAAACAACCCATTCTTCAAGAAATGGAACTCTTTGAAAGTAAATTTAGAGAGTCCATGGTTTCAAAGGTTCCACTATTAAATAGAATTACACATTACATTGTTAGAAGAAAAGGAAAACAAATGCGACCAATGTTTGTTTTTTTGGTTGCTAAAATGGTTTCTAATGGTAATTTTAAAGAAAGAACGTATCGTGGTGCTTCCATAATTGAACTAATTCATACAGCTACTTTGGTGCATGACGATGTTGTTGATGATAGTAATAGAAGACGTGGATTTTTCTCTATTAATGCACTTTGGAAAAATAAAATAGCTGTTTTAGTTGGAGATTTTCTGCTTTCAAAAGGGTTATTGCTTTCAATTGACAATAACGATTTTGATATTTTAAAATTGATTTCTGTTGCTGTTCGGGAAATGAGTGAAGGTGAATTATTGCAAATTGAAAAGGCCAGAAAATTAGACATTACTGAAGATATTTATTTTGAAATTATTCGTCAAAAAACGGCAACTTTAATTGCAGCCTGTTGTGGAATAGGTGCAGCATCTGTTATTAGTGATGTTGAGGAAATTGAAAAAATGAGGACTTTTGGAGAACTTATTGGAATTGCATTTCAAATTAAAGATGATTTATTTGATTATACCGATGCTAAAATTGGAAAGCCAACAGGTATTGATATTAAAGAACAAAAAATGACCTTGCCTTTAATTTATACTTTGAATAATTGTTCTAAGAAAGATAAAAAATGGTTAATTAATTCTGTTAAAAACCATAATAAAGATAAGAAAAGGGTAAAAGAAGTAATTTCTTTTGTTAAAGAAAAAGGTGGAATTGAATATACCATTTCTAAAATGGAAGAATACAAAATCAAAGCTTTAGAAATTTTAAATACCTATCCAGATTCTCCTTATAAAGAGTCTTTAGTTATTATGGTAAACTATGTTATTGAGCGGAAAATTTAGATTTTTTCTAACAACTAACTTCCAGTTCTAAGATTTCTTCTAAATGTTTTCTAGAGTTTGAAAGTCTAGGAATTTTATGCTGCCCACCTAATTTACCTTGTTGTTTCAGCCAATCATAAAATAAACCCTCTCTAACAACATTAATTTTAGGTAATTTTAGTGCCATATTATTATAACGTTTAGCTTCATAATCAGAATTTATAGCCTTTAAAGAATTGTCTAATAATTCCGTGAAATAATTAATATTTTTAGGATGGTTTTTAAATTCTATAACCCACTCGTGTCCACCACTATTATCTCCATTCATAAAAATAGGAGCAACAGTATATTCTGAAATTTCAGCATTGGTTTTTAAACAAGCTTGCTTTAAGGCTTCTTCAGCATTTTCAATAATAAGTTCTTCACCAAAAACATTTATAAAGTGTTTTGTTCTACCTGTAATTCTAATTCTAAAGGGATTTAAAGAAGTGAATTTAACGGTGTCTCCAATTAAATAACGCCATAAACCTCCATTTGTGGTAATAACTAAGGCATAATTTTTATCCAATTCTACTTGGGATAATGGAATAGCTTCTGAGTTTTCTCCATTAAAATGCTCCATTGGAATAAATTCATAAAATATTCCATAGTCTAACATTAATAATAAATCAAAAGAATTGTTTTGGTCTTGGATGGCGAAAAATCCTTCAGAAGCATTGTAAGTTTCGTAATATTTAAAATCTTTTTTTGGTATTAATTTTTTGAATTGCTCACGATATGGATTAAAGTTTACACCTCCGTGAAAATAGACTTCAAGATTTGGCCAAACCTCTATTATATTGGATTTTCCTGTTTTTTCTAACACTTTATTAAGTAATACGAGCATCCAGGACGGAACACCAACTAAACTAGTGATATCTTCTTCTATGGTTTCATCTATGATCGCTTTCATTTTAGATTCCCACTCACCCATTAAAGCAGTTTCTTGTTTTGGAGCGCTACTAAAATCTGCCCAAAAAGGCATATTTTCTATAATAATAGCTGATAAATCTCCAAAATAAGAATTGTTGTCTTCATAAACTGCACTACTTCCGCCTAAACGTAAACCTTTTCCGGTAAATAGTTGAGCAGCATCGTTGTTATTAAAATACAAACAAAGCATATCTTTTCCAGCCTTAAAATGGCAATTTTCTAACGCCTCATCACTAACAGGAATATATTTACTTTTAGAATTTGTAGTCCCGCTAGATTTTGCGAACCATTTTATTGGTGTTGGCCAAAATACATTCTGTTCCCCTTTTCGAGTGCGTTCAATTAAGTGCTCAATGGATTCATATTGTTTAATTGGAACATTTCTGTTAAAATCTTGGTAAGTAGCTAAATTAGAAAATTTAAACCGCTTTCCTATTTCTGTATATTTCGCTTTGTTTAATAATTTAAAAAGTAATTCCTGCTGCACATCTATAGGATATTTTAAAAATAATTCCATTTGGTGTTTTCGCTTTTTTAAAAACCACGAAATAATTGAATTCACTATTTGAAATGGCATATTATATTAAGTATATTTGGTTTGTTAAATTTAAGAAAAACTTTTATGCAATATCACGCTGTTTTAAAAAAAATGAAGACTGAATTAAATGATGAAGTTCAATATTATTTGGATGTTGAAAATGATTTTTTAAATCTGAACCAATTATTAGATAAAGAAATTGAATTTAGTTTTGAAGGTTATCAATGTTTATGCTGCGGGAAAGAAAAGAAAATATTTAGGCAAGGCTTTTGTTATGAGTGTTTTTACAAAAGTGCTGCAGTTGGAGATTGGATTATGAAACCTGAATTAAGTACCGCTCATTTAGGTATTGAGGATAGAGATTTAGAATTTGAACAAGGTGTACAATTAAAACCACACATTGTTTATTTAGCTTTATCTAGTAATGTTAAGGTTGGAGTTACCAGAAAAACACAAATACCAACGCGTTGGATTGATCAGGGAGCAACAAAAGCAATTGAAATTGTGGAAGTACCAAATAGATATTTAGCTGGGATAACCGAGGTTGCTTTAAAAGATCACGTTGCAGATAAAACCAGTTGGCAAAAAATGCTAAAAAATGAAGTTTCAGATGCCGATTTAATTGAAGAACGCGAAAAATTGAAATCTTTTATTCCTGAAGAAGCACAAGATTATTTTTTAGCAAATAATGGTAAAATTACAGAAATGAACTATCCTGTTTTAAAATATCCAACCAAAATAAAAACATTAAATCTGGAAAAAGCACATGTGTATTCAGGAAAATTAAAAGGAATTAAAGGTCAATATTTACTATTTGAAGACAATACAGTTTTTAATGTTAGAAATAGTGAGGGTTATAAAGTGATTATTACAATTAAATAATAAATTTCATCAATTATAAATAGTAAGTATGATCAATTTTATTCATAAAATAGTTGTTGGGACAGTAATAAGGAGGTTTAAAAAGAATTCGACAAAACCTCATAAAAGGTTATCGGATGAAGTAAAATTATTAGAAGTTAGTATTTCTCATATCATAAATGAAATTTTTTTTATTGTAATTGGGGTGGTTTCTGCCGGTTTTGGTTTAAAGGGGTTTTTATTACCTAATTCTTTTATTGATGGAGGTGCTATGGGAATTTCATTATTAATCTCTGAAACTACTCACATATCACTATCAATATTGATAGTAATTGTCAATTTGCCATTTATAGTTTTAGGTTATTCAAATTTAGGC
Organism: Lutibacter flavus; assembly: GCF_900188355.1. Classification (GTDB taxonomy): domain Bacteria; phylum Bacteroidota; class Bacteroidia; order Flavobacteriales; family Flavobacteriaceae; genus Lutibacter; species Lutibacter flavus. Next base: position 128,241 of record NZ_FZNX01000006.1, on the reverse strand, counting down.
AAACAATTTGCAATAAAAAGTATTTTAGCGATAGTTGCATTAGCATTGTCAGTACATTTTATCCCATATCCAGTAATTACTTCAGATAAATTATTAATTGCAGTTTTTGGTGGGTTTTTCTTGGGAGCAGGTATTGGAATGGCAATTAGAGGAGGTGCAGTTATAGATGGAACCGAGGTATTGGCCATTTATCTAAGCAAAAAAACAGGACTTACAATAGGTGATGTTATTTTACTCTTTAACATAATTATATTTTCATTTGGTGCTTATATTTTATCCATAGAGGTTGCTTTGTACGCTATGTTAACCTATATGGCGGCTTCTAAAACAGTCGATTTTGTAATTGAAGGGATTGAAGAATATACTGGAATTACAATCATTTCTGAAAAAAGTGAAAATATTCGATTAATGATTACAGAAAATTTAGGAAGAGGAGTAACTGTTTATTCTGGTAAAGGTGGCTTTGGTAAGCAAGGGGTAGCTCAAACCGAATTTGATATCATTTATACAATTGTTACAAGGCTAGAAATTGCACGAATTAAAACGGAGATTGATAAAATTGACCAAAATGCATTTATAATAATGAATAGCATTAAGGATACAAAAGGGGGAATGATTAAAAAACGCCCACTCAAATAATTAATTTCGTAGTGATGATAACTTAAAATAGTTATTCTCTATCATCTACCCAAATTAGGGATTTAATAATTTTACTATTAAAATCTGGGCAATTTCCATCTCCGTTTCCTGTAAAACCGCCATCAGGAGCACATACAATATCACAATTTTTGGAGTACAAAATATTTAATTGGTCACAACAATCTGATGTGACATAATAATAGGTTTCTCCGTCAACTTCCCATCTCCAAACTTGTGTTGGCGGATTTGAAACCTCCTTATTAAGTATTTCTTCAATTTTGTTTTCAATACATATTGGAGCTTCAATATTTAAATCTGAAGACTTACAATTTATTGCGAAAACTACAATTCCAATAAATACAATTATTTTAGTTAGTTTTCCTTTCATAAAATTGCTTTATAATATATAAATGTTTCTTTTTATTGATGGATTCACCATTTACTTTATGTTTCATTTACATTGGTATATCAACTAAACTTCAAAATTGTTACCTTGTGATATTTATAATTCAAATAATATGCCAAATTATAGATTATTCAATAAATTTAATTTCTTCACCAACTTTTAAATTAAATCTTGTTTTAAATAAATAAACAATAAAGTATAAAATAGGTGTATCCAAAAGGGCAATTAAAATTTTAAATAAAAAGCCACTGATAAGAAGTGTGCTAAATAAACTCCATGGTAAAACGCCAAAACTACATAATAATGTAATTACAGTTAAAGTGTCAATAAATTGAGAAGAGAAAGTTGAGAAGTTATTACGCAGCCATAAATGCTTTCCATTTGTTTTTCGTTTCCAAAAATGAAAAATTCTAATATCTATAAATTGAGCAAATAAATAAGCTAGCATAGAAGCCAAAACTGCGATAGGCGATAACCCAAATACTTTACTAAATAATTCATTGTTTATTGGAGAACTTTCAATTGCTGGCGTATAATTTGCAATTAAAATAATTCCCATTGAAAAAAATGAAGCAAAAATACCTGCAATTACAACTTGATTTGCTTTTTTCTTTCCATAAATTTCAGAAATAATATCAGTTATTAAAAATGTAATAGGGTAGGGTAAAATACCAACGGATAATTCAAAACGAAACCAACCAAATGGATTCCAATAGAAAAATTTTTGAAATATTAAATTTGAAGCAACCAATGCCGCAATAAACATAGATGCTAAAATTAAATAAATAGTAAAAGCTTCGGATTTTTGTTTTTGATTCATTCGTTGTTAATTAACACTAATATAGTAAAATATTACTATTTTTGCACTTTGTTAACAAAACTGAAATAAAACAAGATGAAAGCATATATTTTTCCGGGGCAAGGAGCCCAATTTACTGGAATGGGTTTAGATTTATATCAAAACTCTCCATTGGCTCAAGAACTTTTTAAACAAGCTAATGAAATTTTAGGTTTCTCTATAACAGATATTATGTTTGAAGGAACTGCAGAAGAATTAAAACAAACGAAAGTAACACAACCAGCTATATTTTTACATTCAGTAATTTTAGCTAAAACGTTAGGTGATGATTTTAAACCAGAAATGGTTGCAGGTCATTCTTTAGGTGAACTTTCTGCTTTAGTTGCAAATGGAGTTTTAACTTTTGAAGACGGACTTAAATTAGTGTCAAAAAGAGCTTTGGCAATGCAAAAAGCTTGTGAGGCTCAAGAATCTACAATGGCTGCAGTTTTAGGATTGGATGATGCTATTGTTGAAGAGGTTTGCGCAAGTATAGATGGAATTGTTGTTGCAGCAAATTACAATTGTCCAGGTCAATTAGTAATTTCTGGTGAAATTTCTGCTATTGATAAAGCGTGTGAAGTTTTAACTGAAAGAGGTGCAAGACGTGCGTTAAAATTACCTGTTGGAGGAGCATTTCATTCTCCTTTAATGGCTCCTGCAAGAGAAGAATTAGCAGAGGCAATTAAAAACACGGAGTTTAGTAAGCCAACTTGTCCTGTTTATCAAAATGTTGTTGCAAAAGCTGTAACAAATCCGGATGAAATAAAAGAGAATTTAATTGCTCAATTAACAGCGCCTGTTCGATGGACGCAATGTATACAAGCTATGGTTACTGATGGAGGAACTGAATTTATTGAAGTTGGGCCTGGTAAAGTTTTACAAGGGTTAATGCGCAAAATTGATAGAAGTGTTGCTGCTAGTGGAGCAGAATTCAAAGCTTAAGTTTAAAAAAATAAAAAGAGAAGAGGCTTTAGAAAGTTAATAAATAAAGTTTGTCAAACGGAGCTTGCCGAAGTTTAATGACAAACGGAATTAGATTTTGATAAGCACAATATGATATAAAAAAAGCGATTGTTTAAACAATCGCTTTTTTTATTTGTAGTTATTAACCTACTAAAGTGTCTGTTGCCACTTCCAGGCAGAAAGTAGGGCGTCGTCTAAAGATAATTCAGATTTCCATCCAAGCTCTTCATTTGCATATTTAGTATCGGCATAAGCAGCTGTAATATCTCCTTCTCTTCTGTCAACTAATTTATAATTAACTTTTTTGCCAGTCACTTTTTCAAAAGATTTAATCACTTCTAAAACAGAATTTCCTTTGCCTGTTCCTAAATTAAATACTTCATATTGTGATTTATTTTTATTTTCAATTAACCTTTTCAAGGCAACTATATGAGCTTTTGCTAAATCAACAACGTGAATATAATCACGAACCGCAGTTCCATCAGGTGTGTTATAATCACTACCAAAAACAGCCAATTCTTTTCGGATTCCTGCGGCAGTTTGAACAACATATGGTATTAAATTTTGAGGAACTCCAATTGGTAATTCTCCAATTTTTGCTGATTCGTGTGCCCCAATCGGGTTGAAATAACGCAACGCAATTGCTTTTAAATCAGAAATTTTGGAAGCGTCTTTAATTATTTCTTCTCCAATTTGTTTTGTATTTCCATAAGGAGATTCAGCAGGTTTAATTGGAGCATTTTCTGTAATAGGTAATTCATCAGCTTGCCCATAAACTGTGCAGGACGAACTGAAAATAAAATTATTTAAGTTGTTTGCTTTCATTTCTTGCAAAATGTAAACTAAACTCCCAATATTATTTTCGTAATATTCTAAAGGCTTTTGAACACTTTCACCAACAGCCTTTGAAGCTGCAAAATGTATAATTCCATCAACTTTATTAGTTGCGAAAAATTGTTGAACAGCAACTTTATCTTTTAAATCAATATTAAAATAAGCTGGTTTAGTTCCGGTGATAGATGTTATTCTTTTTAAAACTTCAATGCTGGAATTTGATAAGTTATCAATAATCAAAACTTCAAATCCTTCGTTTTGTAATTCAACTACTGTATGTGAACCTATAAATCCTAAGCCTCCTGTAACTAAAACCTTTTTCATTATTAATTAATTTATAAAATTTAAAATAGTTGAAATAATAAAATCTTGTTGCTCTTTATCTAATTCAGTATGCATTGGTAATGAAATCACCGTATCAATTAATTCATTTGTAACTTTAAAATGCTCTTCTTTATATCGAGGATCAGTATATGCTTTTTGACTATGCAAAGGAACTGGATAATAAATAGCATTTGGAATTCCATTGTCTAATAAATGCTGATGTAATTCATTTCGTTTACCATTTTTAATTTGTAACGTGTATTGATGAAATACGTGACAATCACAATTCTCACAAATAAATTCACAGCCATTCCCCATTTTTGGAGTTGTAATATTTGGGTTATTTTTAAACCCATTATTATAATATCTGGCTGCAACACGTCTAGCATCACAATAACTATCTAAAAGCGGTAATTTTATATTAAGTACAGCTGCTTGTATGCTGTCTAATCTTGAGTTAACTCCAACAACATCGTGGTAGTAACGTTTGTACATTCCGTGGTTTACTATTCCTCTTAAAGTATGAGCTAATTCATCATCGTTTGTGAATATTGCACCACCATCACCATAGCAACCTAAGTTTTTTGAAGGGAAGAAAGAGGTTGTACCAGTAATACCCATTGTTCCGGCTTTCTTTTTTGTTCCATCTTTAAATGTATAATCTGCTCCAATTGCTTGGGCTGTATCTTCAATTACAAATAGATTGTGCTCTTTTGCAACTTCAAGAACTGCTTCCATATTTGCACATTGTCCAAATAAATGAACAGGTACAATTGCTTTTGTTTTTGGAGTTATTGCTTTTTTTAACGCAGCAATATCCATATTAAAAGTATCTTTTTCAACATCAACCAGTACAGGTGTTAAATGCAAAAGTGCGATAACCTCAACAGTTGCAGCGAATGTAAAATCGGATGTTATCACCTCATCACCAGGTTGTAATCCTAAGCCCATCATTGCAATTTGAAGTGCGTCTGTTCCATTAGCACAAGGAATTACATGTTTTATGTTTAGATATTCTTCTAAGTTTTTTTGAAACTCATGAACTTCCGGGCCATTTATATAAGCGGCTGATTTTAAAACTTCTGAAATTCTTGAATCTACTTGATCTTGTATTTTAGCGTATTGACCTTGAAGGTCCACCATTTGAATTTTTTTCATGGTAAGATTATTTGTATTCTAACAAACAAAAATACAACAAAAGTGATACCTATCCAATCATAAAAGTGGAATGTTGCTACAACGTTTTATTCAAATAAATCTGAAGATAAATAGCGGTCACCACGGTCACAAATAATAGCTACTAAAACGCCAGAATTTATAGTTTCTGCTAATTTTAGAGCCGCTGTTACCGAGCCTCCACTGCTCATTCCTGCAAAAACACCTTCTTCTTTAGCAAGTCTTTTGGTCATTAAACGCGCTTCTGTTTCACTAACCTCAATCACCTCATCTACTTTTTTAGGATTGAAAATTTTTGGAAGAAATTCTGGAGACCATTTTCTTATTCCTGGTATTTTAGAATTATCGGTTGGTTGTGCACCAATTATTTTGACATTTTTATTTTTTTCTTTTAAAAATGTTGAAGTTCCCATAATTGTTCCAGTTGTTCCCATTGCAGAAATAAAATGTGTAATTTCTTTATTGGTGTCATGCCAAATTTCTGGGCCAGTAGTTTTGTAATGGGCTTTCCAATTATCTTCATTTGCAAATTGGTTTAACATAAAATACCCTTTGTCACTAACTAATTTTTCGGCATATATTCTTGAACCTTCAATACCTCCTTCTGATGGTGTTAATGTTACCTTTGCTCCATATGCTCGCATAGTTTGAACACGTTCTTTTGTTGAGTTTTCGGGCATTACCAATTCAATATGTAGCCCAAATTGTTTGGCAATCATAGCTAAAGCAATTCCTGTATTTCCACTGGTAGCTTCAATTAAATAATCGCCTTTTTTAATTTCATTTCTTTCCAAGGCAGAAGATATCATATTGTAGGCAGCTCTATCTTTTACACTTCCACCCGGATTATTGCCTTCTAATTTTAAATACAATGAAACGCCGTCTTTTTTTAGAATATTTTTAGCTCTTATTAAGGGTGTGTTTCCTATAAAATCAAATATACTTTTACTTTCCATTGCTGTTTTTTTGTTTTAATTTTATTTCTGCTTTGTGATAAACTAAAGAGTTTTTAGGAATAGATTCAGTTATCCAAACATTACCACCAATTATACTGTTTTCACCTATAGTTGTTTCACCACCAAGTATGGTTGCATTTGCATAAATTGTAACATTGTCTTCAACAGTTGGGTGTCGTTTTATATTTTTTAATTCTTTTGAAACTTGTAAAGCACCCAAAGTAACACCTTGATATATTTTTACATGATCTTTAATTAAACATGTTTCTCCAATTACAGTTCCCGTTGCGTGATCTATAAAAAATGATTTTCCAATAGTTGCTCCTGGATGAATATCTGTTCCAGTTTTACTGTGAGCATATTCACTCATAAGTCTTGGGACTAGAGGAGTTTTAAGTTTAAATAACTCGTGACTAAATCTATAAATAGCAATAGCGAAAAAACCAGGATAGGCTAAATATACTTCTTCAATATTATTTGAAGCCGGGTCGTTATTAACTAATTCTTGAGCATCCAAATTTAAATTTTCTAAAATTTCTGGTAATTTGGAAAGAAATATTGGCCAAATTTTCGAACATTTACTACCATCAATTTTACAAGCTAATTTATAGATTTTGGTAAAATCATTTTCTAATTGCTCAATATTTTGAGCAACACAAGCATTTGCATCAAATAAAGTATAAAACAAGTTGTTGGTAAATTCTTCAGTTTTATGTTTAATACTAAAATCTAAATGTGGCTTATCCTTACTAGCTATTATTTTATGAATGATACTTTCTCTAGCTGTCATGTTTATAATTTTAATGTTGGTCGATATTTTAACCTAATTATTACCAATGTTTGTAAACTGTTTCAAAAGGAATTCTATAACGTTCACCATAAACTCCTTCAGGTTTTCTAATTCCGCAAGAAATAACCATATTTATTTCACTGCTTAACGGCAAATTTAATATTTTTTTTATGCGAAGAGTATCTGAACCTTCCATGGGACAAGTATCGTATTTTTCAGCAGCCATACTTAACATAAAAGTTTGGGCAGCCAATCCTGCGCTTTTATGTGCAACAATGCGCATATCTGAATTTTTTAACTGACGGTAGGTTGGTTTAAATAAGCCAGTAATCCAAGAAATAAAATATTTTATATAGCCAAATGACCCAAAAAAGTCTCTATAAACAAAAGGCATTAATTTTCCATAATAATTTAATGCGAATTTTTCTCTTGAGCTATATTCATTTTTTGATTTTTCACCAAAAATATTTTTTAAATTATTTAGGTTGGAATTAACACGTTGCTTCCATAAATCTTTACGAACAACAATTACAACTAATTGTTTTGCGGTTGTCGCTGCACTTTGTCCTAAACACGCTTTTGAAAGTTTTTTTATAATTTCTTTAGAAGTTATATGATGAAATTCCCATAATTGCATATTACTGCTATTGGGTGCCAGCGTTGCCTGTTCAATACATTTTTTAACAATTGCTACATCAATTTCTTTGTCTGTATCATACACTCTAACAGAGCGTCTGAAGTTTAAGGCTTCAATAAAAGTTAAGTTATTTTCCATTAAGGTAAAACTACAAAAAAAACACACCTAAAAATTTCAATAATTTAGGTGTTTTTTTAATTAAAATATAGTTATATTATTGTTGATTGCCCTAAATCAATATTGTTTTTATTGTAAAAGGTGTTTTCATCATCTAAAATGAAATCACTTAAAAAATTACCAACATTTGTAGTAGAAAAATGATTGGTTGAATTTAAATCGGGTGTTGTAATATTTAATTCTATTGACTTTTCAACCGCAATTCTAATATCTTCAGCCTCGTCATACAATTCGAAATGATCTAATAGCATTGCCGCCGAAAGAATTGCCGCTAATGGATTTGCTATATTTTTTCCTTTAGCTTGTGGAAAAGAACCGTGAATTGGTTCAAACATAGCGCTATTAGTGCCAATAGATGCCGATGCTAATAATCCGATTGAGCCAGAAATAACACTTGCTTCATCAGATAAAATATCTCCAAACATATTTTCAGTTAAAATTACGTCAAACTGAGTTGGGTTTAAAATTAGTTGCATAGCAGCATTATCAACAAATAAATAATCTACCAGTACATTTGAGTAGCTTTTAGAAATCTCTGCAACTCTTTTTCTCCATAAACGAGAAGTTTCAAGCACATTTGACTTATCAACTAGCGTTAATTTTTTTCTTCTAACTTGAGCAGCTTTAAATGCTAAATGAGTTATTCTATCTATTTCTTCAATTGTATATTTGCAAGTATCAAAAGCTTCTTTTCCATCTTCACTAAGTTCTTTTTTACCAAAGTAGATTCCACTTGTAAGTTCTCGGTAAATAACAAAATTAGTACCTCTAATAACTTCCGGTTTTAAGTTGGATTTATGAATTAAATCATCATATGTTGTAAGTGGGCGAATGTTGGCAAATAAGCCTAAGCTTTTACGAAGTTTTAACAAACCTTGTTCAGGTCGCACTTTAGCACTTGGATTGTTATCGTATTTTGGATCACCTATGGCTCCAAATAAAATTGCATCCGATTCAGCACAAATTTTTAAGGTTTTATCCGGCAAAGGATCTCCAGTTTCATCAATTGCAATTGCACCAACACTTGCTTTTTTATATTCAAATGTGTGTTTGTATTTTTCTGCAACTGCATCCAATACTTTAATTGCTTGTTGAATTACTTCTGGCCCAATACCATCGCCTGGAAGTAAAGCGATTTTTAAATTCATAATTCTTTTTAATTGAATGATTTAATATATAAAATTTGTTTTAAGTAATTCTTTTTTTAATTTATTTCGAATAAATTTCCCAATAAAATAAAAATCCTTAAAAGTTGTTAAAGTTAAGGATTTTGGTTTACTAAATAAATTTTATTAATTAAATATGAACCTTTGATTTATGAATGTGATTTAATTCCATTAAGTGGTGAATATCTTCATCGTTAACAGTTTTATGATGATCGGCAAATTTTAAAAATTGAGGATACAAATCATCCAATTCAATTTTAGTTAAATCGTACCCAACATTTTTAGCTCTATATGCTAATGCAGCTCTTCCACTTCTTGCTGTTAAAACAATTGAAGATTCAGTAACACCAACTTCTGCAGGATCCATTATTTCATAAGTTTCACGATTTTTAATTACACCGTCTTGATGAATTCCAGAACTATGAGCAAATGCATTTTCTCCAACAACAGCTTTGTTTGGTTGTACAATCATTCCCATACTTCTTTGTACCAATAAACTAGTATCGTACAATAATTTTGTATTAATGCCAGTATCTAAATTTAAATATGGATGCTGTTTCATAATCATAACTACTTCTTCTAAAGCAGTATTTCCAGCACGTTCTCCAATTCCATTAATAGTACATTCAATTTGACGTGCGCCATTTTGAATTCCAGCAATTGCATTGGCAGTAGCTAAACCCAAATCGTTATGACAATGGCATGATAAAATTACATTCTCAATACCTTTTACATTTTCTTTTAAGTATTTTATTTTTGCACCATATTCATCAGGTAAACAATAACCAGTCGTATCTGGAATATTTAAAACAGTTGCACCAGCTTTAATAACTTTTTCTAAAACTCTTGCTAAATATTCATTATCTGTTCTTCCAGCATCTTCTGCGTAAAATTCGACATCTTCAACAAACTTTTTAGCATAAGCAGTTGCTTCAAATGCACGCTCCATTATCTTTTCTTGAGTTGAATTGAACTTGTACTTAATATGTGATTCTGAAGTTCCAATTCCAGTATGAATTCTTGGTCTTTTTGCGTATTTAAGTGCTTGTGCAGCAACTTCTATATCTTTTTTATTTGCTCTGGTGAGTCCACATACCGTTGCATTTTTTACTAATTTAGAAATTTTTTCTACAGATGTAAAATCACCTGGGCTAGAAATTGGAAAACCTGCTTCAATAACATCTACTCCTAAAATATCAAGTCGTTCGGCAATTATTAATTTTTGTTCAGTATTTAATTTACAACCAGGGACTTGTTCCCCATCTCTTAAGGTTGTGTCAAAAATTTGGACTCTATTTTTACTCATTTCTAATTTTTTTTTATCACTTTTGAATACCAAAAATATGGGTATGCACGTTTTAAATTTGTTGTAAATTGCGATGTTTACTATATTCAAATGAATATATTTTTTGTAAAAACCTAATAATCAATTAGATAAAAATAAATTAGTTACAATGGCTATTGACCAAAAAGATGCACTTTTTACATTGGTAAAGTCACTTTCCAAATCCGAAAAACGTCAATTTAAATTATATGTAGGTAGATTAGGAGGAAATGCAGATGCAAACTTTATTTCTTTATTTAATTTGTTAGATAGAGTTAGTGTTTATGATGATGAGCTAATTTTAAAAAAAACCAACATAAAAAAACAACAAATTTCAAATACTAAAGCACATTTATATAAGCAAATATTGGTGAGTTTACGGCTTAATCCTGTGCATCAAAATGTAAGAACCCAAATTAGAGAACAATTTGATTTTGCTTCAATTTTATATAACAAAGGGTTATATAAACAAAGTCTAAAAATATTAGATAAAGCCAAAGATTTGGCATTAAATAGTGGGGAAAACAATTTGGCGTATGAAATTGTTGAGTTTGAAAAAGTTATAGAATCTCAATACATTACTCGAAGTATGAGTAACAGAGCAGATGAACTTGCGGAACAGGCAAAAGAGTTAAGTTTAAAGAACATAAGAATTAGTAAATTGTCTAACTTGTCCTTGCAGTTATATAGTTTAATGTTGAAGGCTGGTTATGTAAAAGATACAGAAGATTCTAAATTGTTAACAGACTATTTTGAAAAGCGTTTACCAAAATATAAAGCAACTGAATTAAGTTTTAAAGAAAAATTATTTTTATACAAAGCATATTTGTGGCATAGTTTAATAAAGCAAGATTTTGTTTCAAGTTATAAATATGCTCAAAAGTGGGTTGATTTATTTGAAGAAAACCCTGAAAGGAAAAAGCAGAACCCAGTTTTTTATTTAAAAGGGGTTAATTATTTAGCTGAATCTTTATACTTAATAAAGTATAGAAGAAAGTTTAAAAAAGTCCTTGAAAACTTGGATGAAGATATAAGAAATGAAAATATTGTTTTAAATGAAAACACAAAAACTTTAGCATTTTTATACTTTAATCAGCACAAATTAAATTTATATTTTTTAGAAGGGAATTTTACAAAAGGATTAGAGTTTGTAAAAAAATTATTGGATGAAATTAAACTCTATGAAGGACATATAGATGCGCACCATATTATGGTTTTCTATTACAAAATTGGGTGTATGTATTTTGGAGCTGGAAAAAATAAGGAATGTATTTACTATTTAGAAAAAATAATAAATAATAAAGATTTAAAAATGCGAGAAGATTTATTGTGCTTTTCAAGAGTCTTAAATTTAGTTGCACATTATGAAGCAGGTATCGATTCTAATATTGAAAAATTAATTGTTTCAACTTATAAATTTTTGTTGAAAATGAATGATTTACACGATGTGCAGCGTAAAATGATTTCATTTTTGAAGAATTTAAGTAACATTTATCCACAAGACCTTAAAAAAGAATTTATAAAATTACATAGTGAGTTAAAAAAATATGAAGATCATCCTTTTGAAAGAAGGGCGTTTTTATATTTAGATATTTTATCCTGGCTAGAAAGTAAAATTCAAAATGTACCTGTAGAATTAGTAATTAAAGCAAAGGCAAAAAAACTAATGAAATAAATTTATATTAATTGTTAGTAATTAAAAAATATATTACATATTTGTAACTCAATTATGAAACGAGTGTGTTAAAAGGTGTGTCATCAAATAAAATGACAAATGGCGAACAGCAGGTGACCGTTAAAATAAAATAATTAAATACACATGAAAAACAACAATATCAATATCATTTCTATAAAAGTCTCTGTGATTATTCACAGCTAATATAGGATTGTATTGTAATTAATAAATTATAAAGCCTTCCTAAAATTTAGGGAGGTTTTTTTATATTAAAAATGAGAAAAAATATAGCAATAGACGTCATTTTAATTCTAGTCATTATTATTAGTTTAATAAATTGATGCAATTTTGTTATTTAAAAATTCAAAAAACCTGTATCAATAAAATGATATAGGTTTTTTTATTGTATAATCATTGTAAAAAATAAAGAGGTAATTAGCATTAAATCAGCTATATATGAATAATTTATCAAAGGTGGATATTGTAATAAAAACAATAAAAAAATGTTAAAAACAAAAGTCTAATTTAAATTTGCTCTTCATTGAGAAAAAATTAATAAAAATTAGATTGTTTTAAAAATAATTTAAAGAAATTTATAAAGCGTTAAAATAAATGCAATTAAATAAATACAGTAAAAGAGTGACTCAAGATCCTACACAACCGGCTGCACAAGCAATGCTGTACGGAGTGGGCTTAACTGATGATGATATGAAAAAACCTCAGGTGGGGATTGCTAGTACAGGTTACGATGGCAATCCTTGTAACATGCATCTTAATGGTTTAGCTGGTTTTATTCAGGAAGAAGTGAATAAACAAGAGCTTGTAGGTTTAAAATTTAATACAATTGGAGTTAGTGATGGAATTTCAATGGGGACTTCAGGAATGAATTACTCATTACCTTCTAGAGATGTTATTGCTGATTCTATTGAAATAGTTATGAATGCCCAAAGTTATGATGGTTTGGTTACTGTTGTAGGTTGTGATAAAAATATGCCAGGAGCAATTATGGCGATGTTACGTTTAAATAGACCATCTTTAATGGTTTATGGAGGTACAATTGCTTCAGGAAGATATAAAGGAAGAAAACTAAATATAGTTTCTGCATTTGAGGCTTTAGGTCAAAAAATTGCAGGCGATATTTCAGAAGAAAAATACAAAGAGATTATAAAAAATGCAATTCCAGGAGCTGGAGCTTGTGGCGGTATGTATACAGCAAATACAATGGCTTCATCTATTGAAGCTTTAGGGTTTGCACTGCCTTATAATTCATCAATTCCAGCGGAAAATCCTATTAAAGAAAACGAAAGTGAGCGCATTGCTGCTGCAATTAAAAACTTATTAGAATTAGATTTAAAACCTTTAGATATTATTACTAAAAAATCGTTGGAAAATGCGGTTGCTTTGGTGAATGCTTTAGGTGGATCTACAAATGCAGTTTTACATTATTTGGCAATTGCACACGCGGCAGGAATTGAATTCACTTTAGATGATTTTCAACGTGTAAGCGATAGAACTCCTTTAATTGCAGATTTAAAACCAAGTGGTGAATATTTAATGGAAGATGTTCATGGAGTTGGTGGAACACCAGCGGTAATGAAATATTTATTAGAAAAAGGGTATTTACATGGGGATTGTATGACAATAACCGGTAAAACTTTAGCTGAAAATTTAGCTGATGTAAAAGCCTTAAGTTTTGAAGAAGATCAACAAGTAATTCACCCAACTGAAAAAGCCTTAAAATCTTCAGGAAATCTTCAAATTTTATTTGGAAACTTAGCAACCGAAGGTTCAGTGGCAAAAATAAGCGGTAAAGAAGGAAACTTGTTTGAAGGAAAAGCAGTAGTATTTGATGGAGAAGATGCAGCAAATGCAGGTATTGGAGCTGGTAAAGTTTCAAAAGGGGATGTTGTAGTAATAAGATATGTCGGTCCAAAAGGTGGTCCGGGAATGCCAGAAATGTTGAAACCAACTTCTATGATTATGGGTGCTGGTTTAGGTAAAACAGTTGCGTTAATTACAGATGGTCGTTTTTCCGGTGGAACGCACGGATTTGTTGTTGGACATATTACTCCAGAAGCGCAAAGTGGTGGTGCATTAGGATTATTAAAAGATGGAGATATTATTGTAATTGATGCTACAAATAAAAAAATAAATGTGAAATTAACTGATGATGAGTTGGCTAAAAGAAAAGCAAAATGGAAAGCTCCAGAGTTGAAGCACAAAAAAGGAATTTTATATAAATATGCAAAAACCGTTTCGTCAGCATCAGAAGGTTGTGTAACGGATAAATTTTAATTTTATGGAAACATTGAATAAGGAAGCTCAACAAAAACAAACTGCTAATACCGTTAGAATTTCAGGTGCAGAAGCAGTAATAAAATGTTTGTTGGAAGAAGGTGCTGATATGGCTTTTGGATATCCAGGAGGGGCAATTATGCCTGTTTATGATGAGATTTATAAATATCAAGATAAGTTTCATCATGTTTTAACTCGTCATGAACAAGGAGCTGCACACGCTGCTCAAGGTTTTGCTCGTGTAACTGGGAAGCCTGGTATTGTATTTGCAACATCGGGGCCAGGAGCAACAAACTTAGTTACGGGTATTGCTGATGCTCAAATTGATTCCACGCCCTTGGTGTGTATAACTGGTCAGGTAGCATCACATTTATTAGGTTCAGATGCTTTTCAGGAAACCGATATTATTGGAATTTCAACACCGGTTACAAAATGGAATTTTCAAATTACAAAAGCTTCAGAAATTCCAGAAGTAATTGCAAAAGCATTTTACATTGCAAAATCTGGTCGTCCGGGTCCTGTTTTAATTGATATTACAAAAGATGCGCAATTAGGTGAATTAGATTTTTCATATAAAAAATGTGAAAAAGTTAGAAGCTATAGAGCAGTTCCAAAGTTTGATATTGAAAAAATAAAAGAAGCGGCAACGGCAATTAATAATGCAAAAAAACCATTTATTGTTTGGGGGCAAGGTGTTATTATTGGTGAAGCTGAAAAAGAGTTTAAAAGTTTTATTGAAAAAACAGATATTCCTTCGGCTTCAACAGTTTTAGGGCTTTCAGCATTAGAAACAAAACATCCATTACACGTGGGGATGGTTGGGATGCATGGTAATTATGCGCCAAACGTGTTAACCAATTCTTGTGATGTATTAATTGCTATTGGAATGCGTTTTGATGATCGTGTTACAGGAAACTTAGCTACGTATGCAAAACAAGCAAAAGTGATTCATTTTGATATTGACCCTGCGGAAATTGATAAAAATGTAAAAACGGATATTGCTGTTTTAGGCGACGTTAAAGAAACATTAGCAGAAATAATGAATTATGTTGACACTGCCAATCATAAAAATTGGATGAAAGAATTTGATAAACTATATCAAATTGAAAATGATAGTGTAATTAAAGATCAGTTAAATCCTTCGAAAAAAGGATTAACAATGGGTGAAGTTTTAGGTGGAATTAATAAAGAAACCAATGGTGATGCTGTTATCGTTTCAGATGTTGGTCAGCACCAAATGTTTGCGTGTCGTTATGCTGATTTTATAAAAACAAGAAGTAGTGTTACTTCTGGTGGTTTGGGTACTATGGGATTTGCATTACCAGCAGCTATTGGCGCTAAAATTGGAACTCCAGATAGAGAAGTAATTGCAATTATTGGAGATGGAGGTTACCAGATGACTTGTAATGAATTAGGCACAATACTTCAAACAAAAGCGGCTGTTAAAATAGTAGTGTTAAATAATGGCTACTTAGGAATGGTTCGTCAATGGCAAGAACTATTTTTTGATAAGCGATATGCTTCAACAGAAATGGTAAGTCCAGATTTTGTAAAATTGGCTGAAGCATATGATATTGAAGCAAAACGAGTTTCAAATCGTGAAGATTTAGCAGCAGCAATAAAATCAATGGTTGAATCAAAAGATTCTTACTTTTTGGAAGTTGTAATTGAGAAAGAAGATAATGTATTTCCAATGATACCAACAGGAGCAAGTGTTTCAGATATAAGATTAAGTTAATTATGGAAGAAAATCAAAATTTTACAGTTTCGGTTTATACTGAAAATAATATTGGAATATTGAACCGTATTTCAGCAATATTTTTAAAACGTCATATCAATATTGAAAGCATGACTGTTTCAAAATCTGAAATTGAAAACGTACATAGGTTTACATTTGTAGTAATTGTTCCAAAAACGTTGATTAGAAAAGTTGTTGGTCAATTAGAAAAACAAATTGAAGTTATTCGTGCTTTTTATCATACCGAAGATGAAATTATTTATAATGAAACAGCATTATTTAAAATTTCGTCAGAACATTTATATGATGAACAAATTCAGAATAAATTAAAATTTAGAAGAGCACATATTATTTCAATAACAGAACGTTATTTTGTAATAGAAGCTTCAGGTTTAAAAAATGATATTGACAATATGTACGAAAAACTACAACCATATGGTTTGTTGCAGTTTGTACGTTCAGGGCGCATTGCAATAACACGACCTAAAATGGCAATATCAGAATTATTAGCAGAAATTAATTAAAAGAATACAAATACTAAAAAAATGGCAAATTATTTTAATACACTTTCATTAAGAGATAAATTAGATCAATTAGGAAAATGTAGGTTTATGGATTCTTCGGAATTCGGTGATGGTGTAAATGCATTAATTGGGAAGAAAATTGTAATTGTAGGTTGTGGAGCGCAAGGTTTAAACCAAGGGTTAAATATGAGAGATTCAGGTTTAGATGTTTCTTATACTTTAAGACCAACTGCTATTTCTGAAAAAAGACAATCGTTTTTAAATGCTTCTGAAAATAAATTTAAAGTTGGAACTTATGAAGAAATGATTCCAACAGCCGATTTATTAATCAATTTAACACCAGATAAACAACACACTGCTGTTGTATCCGCTGTAATGCCTTTAATGAAAAAAGGTTCAACTTTATCGTATTCTCACGGATTTAATATTGTTGAAGAAGGAATGCAAGTAAGAAAAGATATTACCGTTATTATGGTAGCACCAAAATCACCAGGATCTGAAGTTCGTGAAGAATTTAAGAGAGGATTTGGTGTGCCAACTTTAATTGCTGTACATCCAGAAAATGATCCAGAAGGAAAAGGATGGGATTATGCAAAAGCATATGCAGTTGGAACAGGTGGACATACTGCAGGAGTTTTAGAATCTTCATTTGTAGCTGAGGTAAAATCTGATTTAATGGGTGAGCAAACTATTCTTTGCGGTTTGTTACAAACGGGGTCTATTTTATGTTTCGACAAAATGGTAGCTGAAGGTGTTGAAGCTGGTTATGCATCAAAATTAATTCAATATGGTTGGGAAACTATTACAGAAGCTTTAAAATATGGTGGTATTACAAATATGATGGATCGTTTATCGAATCCAGCAAAAATTGCAGCATTTAATGCTTCCGAAGAATTAAAAGATATTATGCGTCCGTTGTTCCAAAAACATATGGACGATATTATGAGTGGTCATTTTTCTAGAACAATGATGGAAGATTGGGCAAATGATGATGTGAACTTATTAACTTGGAGAGCAGCAACCGGAGAAACTGCCTTTGAAAAAACTCCTGCAGCGGACATTGAAATTTCTGAACAAGAATATTTTGATAATGGTGTGTTAATGGTAGCAATGGTAAAAGCTGGTGTTGAATTGGCTTTTGAAGCAATGACAGAATCTGGAATTATTGATGAATCTGCTTATTATGAGTCGTTACATGAAACGCCATTAATTGCAAATACAATTGCACGTAAAAAATTATACGAAATGAATAGTGTAATTTCTGATACTGCAGAGTATGGATGTTATTTGTTTGATCATGCGTGTAAGCCTTTAATTGCAGATTACGTTAAAAAAACAGCAAATAATTATGTTGGTAGACCTTTTAATGAGGGTTCAAACGGAGTGGATAATAAAGAATTAATTGAAGTAAATGATGCAATAAGAAACCATCCAGTTGAAGAAATTGGTGAGTTTTTAAGAACTTCGATGACTGCAATGACTAAAATTGTTTAAACGATAAAATTTTGGGTGAAACTATTAAAAATAGCCTTTCATTAGAAAATATTTATAAAGCTCAACAGAGCATCAAAGGGGTTGTGCAAGCAACTCCTTTGGTTTTTATGAAGAATTTTTCTGAATATTATAGTGCAAACATCTACTTTAAAAGAGAAGATGTTCAAGTTGTTCGTTCCTATAAAATTAGAGGAGCTTATAATAAAATTCAAGGTTTATCTAAAAGTGAATTAGCTAACGGAATTGTTTGCGCTAGTGCTGGGAATCACGCGCAAGGAGTAGCTTTTGCTTGTAAAAAGCTAGAAACAAATTGTACTATTTTTATGCCGGTTACAACTCCAAATCAAAAAATTGATCAAGTTAGAATGTTTGGTGGTGAGTTTGTTACCATTCAGCTTTATGGAGATAGTTTTGATGATAGCCAAAAAGCGGCATCAGAATTCTGTTTTGAAAATAAAAGTACATATGTGCATCCATTTGATGATTTGGATGTAATTGCTGGTCAGGGAACTGTTGGATTGGAGATATTAAACGACTGTGATTCTCAAATTGACTATTTATTTATGCCTGTTGGTGGTGGAGGTTTAGCATCTGGTGTTGGAAGTGTTTTTAAGGTTTTAAGCCCAACAACAAAGCTAATTGGAGTAGAGCCAAAAGGAGCGCCATCATTAACAATATCATTAGAAAAAGGAGAAAATACTACATTAACTGAAATTGAAAAATTTGTTGATGGAGCGGCAGTAAAAAGAATGGGAGAAATAACCTTCGAGTTTTGTAAAAATTTATTAGATGCCACAGATACTATTTGCGAAGGTTTAATTTGTTCAACAATACTTAAAGTCTATAATGAAAATGCCTTAGTAGTTGAACCAGCTGGAGCACTTTCAATTGCGGCTTTGGAACAACATAAAGAGCAGATAAAAGGTAAAACAGTTGTTTGTATAGTAAGTGGAGGTAATAATGATATTACCAGAATGGAAGAAATGAAAGAACGGGCTTTATTGTACCAAGGATTAAAGCATTATTTTATAATTAAATTTCCCCAAAGAGCCGGTGCATTAAAAGAATTTGTTGTTGATGTATTAGGTCCAAATGATGATATAGCATATTTTGAGTATACTAAAAAGAATAACAGAGATAAAGGACCGGCAGTTATAGGAATAGAACTAGACTCCAAAGATGATTTTGAGCCTTTGGTTGAAAGGATGAAACAAAAAGGTTTCTTAGGTGAATACTTAAATGAGAACCCTGAGCTATTTCAATTTTTGATTTAGTGATGAAACCTCTTCTAAAACGTTATTTGTTAATTTTTAATAGTTTAAATTGTGATTTTGTTAATTATTCAACAATTAATATTTTGTATTACAATTTTATGTAATATTGTACTAATGAAAGTATATAATTTAAATACAACTGTTTTAACTCCCTCGCCTACTTTTAGGATGCGCCGCTTTATGCGTTAATTTTTCGTGCCCAAAAAAACAGTTTATTCATTTTATTTTCATTTCTATTTTGTATCATATTTTTAACATACTATTTAATTTATATTTTTTAATTATTTCAAATTTTTTTATTGAAATGATAAATCATTTTTTGCGCCCAATTTGGGCGTATCATTTTTTTAAAAACGGTTTTTCCGTTGCTACGGTAATTCATAAAATTTTTAATATTCAATTTAATAAAATAAGCCAATGAAGGTTGTAATTGCTAACGAGTCGCATGTGAAATATGCTCAATTAATTTGTGAAACTATAGAAGATTCCGCAAAAGTGAGAGGTACAGGTATTGCACAGCGAACGCCGGAATATATAACTAAAAAAATAGTGAATGGAAATGCTGTTATAGCAATTCATGAAGATCAATTTGCAGGTTTTTGCTATATAGAATTATGGGATAATTTAAAGTTTGTTGTAAATTCAGGATTAATAGTACATCCAGATTATAGAAATCAAGGTTTAGCAAAAAAAATAAAAAAGAAAATTTTAGAATATTCAAAAGAGAAATATCCAGAAGCTAAAATATTTGGTATTACCACAGGTTTGGCGGTTATGAAAATTAATTACGATTTAGGTTATCAGCCGGTTACATTTTCTGAACTAACAACTGATGAAGCTTTTTGGAATGGATGTCAGACATGTAAAAATTATGATATTTTAACGCGTACAAACCGAAAAATGTGTTTGTGTACTGGAATGTTGTATGATCCAAAACATGAAAAAAATATAAAAGAGCATAAATATGACTCAAAAGTATTGAGTAGATTAAAAAAAATTAAACAAGCATTATTTCTGAAAAAAAATAAATAACATGGAAAAAGTAGTTGTAGCATACAGTGGTGGTTTAGATACTTCTTATTGTGTAAAATATTTACAAAATGAATTAAACTTAGAAGTTCATAGTGTATTGGTAAATACAGGTGGATTTTCTTCGGAAGAATTAAAAGTTGTTGAGAAAAAAGCCTATGAAATGGGTGTAGTTTCTCATACCAACCAGAATATTTTAGAAGATTATTACCAAAAAGCTATCAAATTTATGGTTTATGGTAATGTTTTAAAAAATAATACATACCCATTATCTGTAAGTGCAGAACGAGTTTTTCAAGCTATTGAGGTAGTTGAATATGCTAAAAAAATAAACGCAAAATATATTGCACATGGAAGTACAGGAGCTGGAAATGATCAAGTTCGTTTTGATATGATTTTTCAGACTTTAGCTCCAAATATTGAAATAATAACACCAATTAGAGATTTAAAATTATCCAGACAAGAGGAAATTGAATATTTAGAGAAACACGGTGTTGATTATCCTTGGTCTAAAGCTAAATACTCAATTAATAAAGGTATTTGGGGAACAAGTGTTGGAGGTGTTGAAACGTTAACATCTCATAAACCTCTACCAGAAGAAGCATATCCAAGTCAGTTAGAAAAAACCGAACCCACAGATATTAAATTACACTTTAAAAAGGGCGAAATTGTTGGAATAAATGATGAGTTTGATACTTCAGTAAATACAATTTTAAAGATTGAAGAAATTGCTTCAAAATATGCAATAGGAAGAGATATTCATGTTGGTGATACCATTGTAGGTATTAAAGGTAGAGTTGGTTTTGAAGCTGCAGCAGCTACAGTAATTATTAAAGCACATCATTTATTAGAAAAACACGTGCTTTCTAAATGGCAACAAAACTTAAAAGAGAATTTAGGTAGTACTTATGGAATGTTATTGCACGATGGTCAGTATTTTGAACCAGCCATGAGAGATATCGAAGCTTATTTAACAAATTCTCAAAAAACAGTAACGGGAGAAGTTTTTGTAACGTTGAAACCTTATCATTTTAGTTTAAACGGAATTGAATCTAAACACGATTTAATGAAGTCTAAATTTGGTGAATATGGCGAAACCAACAAAGCTTGGACGGCAGAAGATGCCAAAGGATTTATTAAAATTCTTGGAACAGCAAATAAAATATATCACAGTGTAAATTCAGAATTATGATTAAAGTAGGAATCGTTGGGGGAGCAGGATATACAGCAGGAGAATTAATAAGACTAATTGTTAATCACTCTAAAATTGAACTTGATTTTGTATACAGCACATCTAATGCAGGTAATTATATTTATCAAGTGCATCAGGATTTATTAGGCGCATTAGATTTAAAATTTTCCAATAAAGTAAATACAAATGTTGATGTGCTTTTTTTGTGTTTAGGTCACGGAAATTCAAAAAAGTTTTTAGAAACTAATTTCTTTTCAAAGAACACAAAAATAATTGATTTAAGTAATGATTTTAGATTGGAAGCTGATGCAGTTTTTCAAGGTAGAGAATTTGTTTACGGAATTCCAGAATCCAAAAAAAGTGAAATTGAAAATGCCCAAAATATAGCAAATCCAGGTTGTTTTGCAACTACAATTCAATTAGCCTTATTGCCTTTAGCTAATGCTTCAAAAATAAATAGTTCTGTACATATTAACGCAACTACAGGTTCGACTGGGGCTGGAGTTTCACCAATGGCTACAACTCATTTTAGTTGGAGAGATAATAACTTTTCAGTTTACAAAGCTTTTACCCATCAGCATTTAGGTGAGATAGGAGAAAGTATTATAGGCCTTCAAAAAGATTTTTCTCAAGAATTATTTTTTATTCCAAATAGAGGAAATTTTAGTAGAGGAATTTTCGCCTCTATTTATTTAAAATTTGACGAAAGTATTGAAAAGGCTTATAAATTATTTGAAGATTTTTATAAAGAAGCTGAATTCACCCACATTTCAAAAACACCAATTCATTTAAAACAAGTTGTAAACACCAATAATTGTTTCTTGCATTTAGAAAAGCATGGAGATATGCTGTTAATTACATCCGTAATTGACAATTTATTAAAAGGAGCATCTGGACAAGCAATTCAGAATATGAACCTACTATTTGGCTTCAATCAAACGGAAGGATTAAAATTAAAAGCTAATTCTTTTTAGCCAATCATACTAAAACCAAACAGATGAAAATAGCAATAATAGGAACAGGAAATTTAGGGTATTCAATTGCCGTTGGTCTTTTAACACAAGACAATTTTAAATTGAAAAATCTATATTTAACCAAGAGAAATACGGAGCCTTTAGAATCTTGGAATAAACTACCAAATGTAAAAATTTCAACAGATAATAAAAAGGCAGTTCGGTTCTCAGATGTTGTTATTATTGCTGTTCAGCCAAAACAGTTGCCAGAAGTTTTAGATGAAATTAAGGATTTAATAAACATTAAGCGACACACCATTATTTCGGTAGTAACAGGAAGAAAAATTAGTGATATTGAAAATGTTTTGAGTACTGATATTTCTATAATTAGAGCAATGCCGAATACTGCAATTTCAGTTGGAGAATCTATGACCTGTTTAAGCTCAAATGCAAAAGGCAAAATAAATATAGATTTTGCCAAAATTATTTTTGATTCCCTTGGGAAAACAATGTGTATAGAAGAAAGACTGATGCAATCTGCAACCGTAATTTGTGCAAGTGGTATTGCTTTTTGGATGCGTTTAATACGTGCAACAGCTCAAGGAGCAGTGCAACTTGGTTTTCACGCAGATGAAGCTCAGGAATTAGCAGTTCAAACATGTTTAGGTGCAGCAAGTTTATTGGTAAAATCGGGAAACCACCCAGAGCAAGAAATAGATAAGGTAACAACACCAAGTGGTTGTACAATTGAAGGTTTAAATGAAATGGAACATCAAGGTTTAAGTTCATCCTTAATAAAAGGATTGGTGACTTCCTTCGAAAAAATTAATCAAATTTAAAAACGTAAAAAATGAATTTATTTGATGTTTATCCACTATACAATGTAACTCCAGTAAAAGCTGAAGGATGTTATGTTTGGGATGAAAATAATACGAAATATTTAGATTTATACGGTGGTCACGGAGTAATTTCTGTTGGACATACGCATCCAAATTATGTAGCTGCATTAACAAATCAGCTGCAAAAAATAGGGTTTTATTCCAATTCAGTTCAAATGCCTTTACAGGTTAAATTGGCAGAAAAATTAGGGGAATTATCAGGTTGTGAAAATTATAATTTGTTTTTATGTAATTCAGGAGCTGAGGCGAATGAAAATGCCTTGAAATTAGCCTCATTTACTAGTGGGAAAAGTAGAGTGTTATCCTTTACAAATTCTTTTCATGGACGCACTTCTGCTGCAGTTGCGGTAACCGATAATAAAAGTATTAATGCTCCAATTAACCTTCAACAAAAAGTTACTTTTTTACCGTTGAATGATATTGAATTGGTAATTCACGAAATTGGAAAAAACGATGTTGCTGCGGTAATTATTGAAGGAATTCAAGGTGTTGGAGGTTTGGATGAAGGTACAACACAATTTTTTCAAGAACTTCAACAAATTTGTAACAAAAAAAGAGTGTTACTTATTTTAGATGAAATACAATCTGGTTACGGTAGAAGTGGAAAATTCTTTGCATTTCAATATCATAATATTCAGCCGGATATTATTACAACCGCAAAAGGAATGGCGAATGGTTTTCCAATTGGGAGTGTTCTAATTTCTGATAAAATTGAAGCTAAATACGGAATGCTAGGTACTACTTTTGGTGGAAACCATTTAGCTTGTGCAGCCGCCATTTCTGTATTGGATATAATTGAAGAAGAAAATTTAATAGCCAATGTTAACGAAGTTTCTAATTATTTTATGGAGGAAATTAAACAGATTTCCAAAGTAAAAAAGGTAAAAGGAAGAGGCTTAATGTTAGGTGTCGAATTTGATTTTGAAGTAGGAGAATTAAGAAAAAAATTAATTTTTGAAAAACATATTTTCACAGGAGGTGCTAACAATAAAAAATTGTTAAGAATTTTACCTCCATTAACAATTAGTAAGTCGCAAATTGCGGAATTTATTAAAGCGTTAAAAGAAGTTTTAGCAGTATGAAAGGATTAACTTCAAACGAAAAAAATCGAGTTTTAAATTCAATGGCTGAATTAGTAGCTTCAGAAAAAGTTACTATTTTAAAAGCAAATAAAATTGATTTAGACAGTTATAGTGGTAAAGATATAGCAATGTATGACCGCTTAAAGGTTGATGATGCTAAAGTTGATGGTATGATTTTATCTTTAGAACAATTAATTGCTGATATAGATCCTATAGGGAAAGAATTATACAGCTTTACTCATGAGAACGGATTGAAAATGACCAATAAAACTGCACCTTTCGGGACAGTTTTAATTATTTATGAATCTAGACCAGATGTAACTGTTGAAGCTGCTGGAATTGCTTTTAAATCTGGAAATAAAATCTTGTTAAAAGGAGGAAAGGAATCTTTAAACTCTAATTTAAAAATAGTAGAGTTGTGGCATAAAGCACTTTCTGAAAATAATATTTCAACGGATTGGGTTGAATATCTAAATTACAACAGAACAGAAACGCAAGAATTTTTAACTAAGCCAACTCAAAAAATTGATTTAGTTGTTCCTCGTGGAGGTGAAAAACTAATTACTTTTGTAAAGCAAAATGCTACTTGTCCGGTAATTGTAAGTGGAAGAGGAAATAATTTTATTTATGTTGATACTGAAGCTGATTTAGAAATGGCCTTAAAGGTAATTATTAATGCGAAAGCTTCAAAAATATCAGCTTGCAATGCTTTAGATAAAGTTCTAATTAATCACAATTTAATAAATAAAGAAGCCTTTACTAAATCATTAATTAATAAACTAGTAGAACATAAAGTTGAAATTTTAGGAGATGATGACCTCTCTAAATTTGAAAAAGTATCAGCTTTTAAAGATCCAAATATTTGGTTTAAAGAGTTTTTAGATTACAAAATTGTTTTAGGGTTTGTTGATTCTTTAGATGAAGTAATTTTAAAAATTAATACATATGCTGGAGGACATTCAGCGGTTATCATCACCAAAAATGATGAAACTGCAAATCTTTTTATGGAGTCGGTAGATTCGGCGGCAGTATATCAAAACGCATCAACTAGATTTACGGATGGAGGTCAATTTGGCTTGGGAGGAGAATTGGCAATAAGTACAGATAAATTGCATCATAGAGGCCCAATGGGTTTACAGCATTTAGTAACTAACAAATGGTATATTTACGGTAATGGGCAAATCAGGTAAAAAGAGAATTTTATTAAAAATTGGTTCTAATGTGCTTACAAAGGAGACCAATCATATTTCTCGTGGTAAAATTGAAGATATTGCTTGTCAAATTGCCGATTTAAAAGAGGAGTATGAATTTGTAATTGTAAGTTCCGGAGCAATTGCTGTTGCAAAACAATTTGTTCAATTAGAGAGTAATGGCAAAGAAATAAATGTAAAACAAGCTTTAGCTTCAATTGGTCAACCGCATTTAATGCGTATTTATCAAGAGAGTTTTAGAGAACTTGGATTGTTAACTTCTCAATGTTTATTGTCCTATTCCGATTTCAAAAAAGAAGAATCAAAAACCAATATTAAAAACACAATAAATGTACTTGTTGAAAATAATTATATTCCAATTATTAATGAAAATGATACCGTAGCAACTGACGAAATAAAATTTGGAGATAATGATAAATTGTCGGCATTAACTGCTGCACTTTTAAATGTTGATTTATTAATAATTGCTACCAATACCAATGGTATTTACACAAAAGAATCTATGGATTCGAAAAGCCAAAAAAGCATCAAAGAAACTTCTAATATAGAGTTATTAAGGAGTCAAATTCAACAATCTATTTCATCGCACGGAACAGGAGGGATGTCTACTAAAATTGAAGCATCAGAAATTGCCCAAGGTGCCAAAATTGAAACTTGGATTGTAAACGGGTTAAAAGATAACTTTGTTGTGAATGCTATTAAAAATAAAAGTGAATTTACAAAAATAACCGTTCAATAATTATGCAACACTATACTAACATAAACGATTTGGATAGCTTAAAAAAAACTGTTGAAGAAGCTGTCGAATTGAAAAAAAACGAATTACAATTCAAAAATTTAGGCAAAGACAAAACTATTTGCTTGTTGTTCTTTAATAATAGTTTGCGTACACGTTTAAGTACTCAAAAAGCCGCACAAAATTTAGGTTTAAATGCCATTGTTATGAATTTTGGAAGTGAAGGTTGGGAGTTAGAGTTTGATGATGGAGTTGTAATGAATAAAAATAAATCTGAACATGTTAAAGAGGCAGCGAAGGTTATTGCACAATATTCTGATATTGTTGCAATTAGAGCTTTTGCATCCTTAACAGATAAAGAAAAAGATAAAGCTGAAATTGTTATTGAGAATTTCAAAAAGTATTCAGGAATTCCAGTTTTAAATATGGAAAGTGCAACGGGTCATCCGCTACAAGCATTGGCAGATGCAATTACTATGGAAGAGAATAAAGTTTCGCATAAACCAAAAGTTGTGTTGTCCTGGGCTCCACACCCAAAAGCATTGCCTCATGCGGTTGCAAACTCTTTTATTGAAATGATGCAATTGCAAGATGCAGATTTTATAATAACGCATCCCGAAGGTTACGAGCTGGATTCAGAAATCACTAAGAATTCAAAAATAGAATACAATCAAAAGAAAGCTTTTGAAAATGCTGATTTTGTGTATGTTAAAAATTGGAGCTCATTTAAAGAATATGGAGAAGTGATGAAAAGTGATTCTGATTGGATGATCACAGCTGATAAAATGAAGTTGACAAATAATGGAAAATTTATGCATTGTTTACCTGTTAGAAGAAACGTTGTTGTTGCTGATGAGGTAATTGATTCGGAAAATTCTATTGTTATTCAACAGGCAAATAATAGAACATATTCGGCTCAAATTGTGTTGAAAAAAATATTGGAGAATTTATAGGGATTAACACCAACTGTCATTCCTGCGAAGGCAGGAATCTATAGTGAGTTAAGTGTGGATTCCTGCCCAAGCAGGAATGACATTGGCAATTAAAAACACGAGTGAGACAAATAAATGGATTAACATAAATAATGAAAAAACAACTTTTAAAAATAGTTAAAATTGGAGGAAATGTAATTAATGATGAAATTGCATTATTTTCCTTTTTACAAGATTTTGCTTCCTTAGACGGTCCAAAAATATTGGTGCACGGAGGTGGTAAAAAAGCTACAGAAGTTTCTTCAGCAATGGGTTTACAACCACAAATGATAAATGGTCGAAGAGTAACAGATGAAGCTACTGTTGAGGTTGTAACAATGGTTTATGCCGGTTTGTTGAATAAAAAAATAGTGGCTCAATTACAAAAAAATAACTGTAATGCAATAGGATTATCTGGTGCTGATGCCAATTGTATTTTGGCGCACAAACGTATTGTAAAAGATATTGATTATGGGTTTGCTGGTGATGTTGATGCTGTAAATTCAAAATTTATAAATGTGTTATTGGAAAATGATGTAACACCAGTTTTTTGTGCAATTACACATGATAAAGAAGGGCAATTATTAAATACAAATGCTGATACAATTGTATCGGAAGTTGCAATAGGAATGAGTAGTTTGTATGAAACGGAGTTGAATTTTGTGTTTGAATTAAAAGGTGTTTTAAAAAATATTGAAGATAAAAATTCAGTAATAAAACAAATAAATTTAGAAAAATATAAAGAACTGATTGATGCTGGAATTATTGCCGATGGGATGCTTCCAAAAATGCATAATTGCTTTAATGCGTTAGAAAAAGGCGTAGGAAAAGTAAAAATTGGGGATGCTTCGTTACTGCAAAGTGATAATAAATTATATACAACATTAAGTTTAAAATAATGGTTAAAAAATTAACTCAAGAAGCTATTGAATTATTGAAAAAATTAATTTCAAAGCAGTCTTTTTCAGGTGAAGAAAATGAAACAGCTTTATTAATAATGCAATGGTTTTCTAGTCATAATATTAAGTTTGAAAGTGATAAACACAATGTTTGGGCAAAGAATAGATATTTTAACCCTTCTAAAAAAACAATCTTATTAAATTCTCATCATGACACTGTTAAGCCAAATAAAGGTTACACGCGTAATCCATTAAGTCCGGATTTGGAAGATGGTAAATTATTTGGCTTAGGAAGTAACGATGCAGGTGGTTGTTTAGTTTCTTTATTAGCAACATTTACTTATTTTTATAATCGAGAAGATTTAAAGTATAATTTTGTGATTGTCGCTTCAGCCGAAGAAGAAAATTCGGGACCAAATGGTTTAAACTCTATGTTGAAAATTATTCCCGATATAGATTTTGCTATTGTTGGAGAGCCAACTTTAATGAACTTGGCTATTGCCGAAAAAGGTCTAATGGTTATGAATTGTGAAGCTAAAGGAACTGCTGGTCACGCAGCTCATGGTATAGGAGATAATGCTATCTACAATTCAATTGAAGATATTAATTGGTTTCGAACTTATGAATTTCCAAAAATCTCTGAGACTTTAGGAAAAGTGAAAATGACAGTAACTCAAATTAATGCAGGTCATCAACATAATGTAATTCCGGCAACATGTAATTATGTAGTTGATGTTAGGGTTACAGATGCATATTCAAATCAGGAAGTATTTGAGATAATTCAATCAAATGTAAAATCTGAAGTATGTCCGAGATCGTTACGATTAAATTCATCTTCAATTCCAAAGGAGCATCCAATTGTTCAAGCCGGAATTAAACTAGGAAGAGAAACCTATGGTTCTCCAACATTATCTGATCAAGCTGTTTTAAATTGCCCTTCGTTAAAATTAGGACCTGGACAAAGTTTACGGTCACATACAGCTGATGAATTTATTTATGTAAATGAAATTGAAGAAGGGGTGCAATTGTATATTAAAATATTAGAAGAAATAGTATAATATTTGTCATATTGAGCGAAAGTGAAATATCTTTTACAGTAGTGAGATTCTTCACTGCATTCAGAATGACAAAAAAAAACAATAATTATGAAACTTTGGGATAAAGGATTTTCAACAGATAAAAAAATAGATTTATTTACAGTTGGTAACGATAGAGAACTCGATTTAATTTTAGCAAAATACGATGTTATTGGAAATTTGGCGCACGCTAAAATGTTGCATAAAATAGGGTTGTTAACTTCAGAAGAAATTAAAAATTTAGAGGTTGAATTAAATGCAATTTTAAAAACCATTGAAGCTGGGGAATTCATTATTGAAGATTCTTTTGAAGATGTGCATTCTAAAGTAGAGTATTTATTAACTGAAAAGTTAGGCGATACTGGTAAAAAGATTCACACAGCGCGATCAAGAAACGATCAAGTTTTGGTGGATGTGCATTTGTATTTAAAAGATGCTTTAACTGAAATTAATGAAGGAGTTGATGATTTATTTGATTTGTTAATTTTATTAGCTGAGCAATATAAAGATGTGCTATTACCGGGTTATACGCATTTGCAAGTAGCAATGCCTTCTTCATTTGGGATGTGGTTTTCAGCATATGCAGAAACCTTAATTGATGATATTTACTTTTTAAAAGCAGCTTATAAAGTGGCTGATCAAAATCCACTAGGTTCAGCTGCAGGATACGGAAGTTCTTTTCCAATAGATAGAGATGAAACTACTAAATTATTAGGTTTTGAAACTCTAAAATTTAACTCTGTTGCTGCACAAATGGGCCGTGGTAAATTAGAAAAATCAATTTCTTTTGGATTGAGTTCAGTTGCAGCTACATTGGCTAAAATGAGTATGGATATTTGTTTGTATATGAGTCAAAATTTCAATTTTATTTCTTTTCCAGATGAGTTAACAACAGGCTCAAGCATTATGCCTCATAAAAAAAACCCGGATGTTTTTGAGCTTATTCGTGGTAAATGTAATAAGTTGCAAGCTTTGCCAATGGAATTTACAATGATAACAAATAATTTACCAAGTGGTTATCATAGAGATTTACAATTGTTAAAAGAGGGTTTAATTCCTGCGTTTTCAACGTTAAAAGCTTGTTTGGAAATGTTAACGTACTCTTTAAAAAATATTAGAGTAAGAACAGATATTGTTGAAGAAGAAAAATACTTGTATTTATTTAGTGTTGAAGAAGTTAATAAGTTAGTTCAAAATGGAACTCCATTTAGAGATGCCTATAAAATTATTGGAAAAAACATAAATGAAGGGAATTTTAATCCGAATAAAACAGTTGTACATACGCATAAAGGAAGCGTGGGTAATTTATGTTTGGATGAAATTGTTGCTAAGAAAAATAAAGCCTAATTACAAGCATTCCAAATAACTTCATTTGGAGTTGGAGCAATTATAGAAATTTGCTCTTTAGTAACTGGATGAACAAATTCAATTTTACGCGCATGTAAATGTATGCTCGCATCTTTATTGCTTCTATCAAATCCATATTTTAAATCACCTTTAATTGGAGATCCAATAGAGGCTAACTGACATCTAATTTGATGATGTCTACCTGTTTCTAAATCAACTTCAAGTAAATGATAATTGTCTAATGATTTTATAACTTTATAATGAAGAATTGCCTTTTTACTTCCTTCAATTGCAGAAGAATAGGAAGTTGATTTGTTATTTTTTGGATTTTTTTTAAGGTACCCAGTAAGAGTGTCTTCTATTTTTTCAGGTAGGTTTTTAACAACAGCCCAATATGTTTTGTTAACCTTTTTATCACGTAACATTTTATTAAAACGCTCCAATGCTTTTGA
The DNA here is from genome assembly GCF_900188355.1 of Lutibacter flavus. Classification (GTDB taxonomy): domain Bacteria; phylum Bacteroidota; class Bacteroidia; order Flavobacteriales; family Flavobacteriaceae; genus Lutibacter; species Lutibacter flavus. The sequence goes on along the minus strand of NZ_FZNX01000006.1, from coordinate 97,161 downwards.
AGTTTTAGCAAATACTATAACACCAGTAGTTGGTCTGTCTAACCTATGAACAACGCCCAAAAAAACATTGCCGGGTTTGTTATATTTATCTTTAATAAACTGTTTAACAATTTCACTGAGTGGAACATCACCAGTTTTATCTCCCTGAACAATATCGCCAGATTGTTTATTAACAATAATAAGGTGATTGTCTTCAAATAAAACTTCTAAATTGTTTTTGGTTGAAGCCATTTTAAGAATTTTCTTCTATTCCCTGATTTATTCCATCAATAAAATTAAGCAATTCTTCTTTTCCATCAGATGAAGTTGCCGATGTAATGAAATATTGAGGCATTTCTTCCCAGATAGTACTGGTCATTTTTTTAATATAATTTTGAATATTTCTATTCAATTCGGAAAGTTTAAGTTTGTCTGATTTTGTAAAAACTATGCAAAATGGAATTTCATTTTCACCTAAGAACTCCATAAATTCCATATCAATTTTTTGAGGTTCATGTCGAGAATCTATTAATACAAACGAACAAATAAGTTGCTCACGTTGCAAAAAATAATTCTTTATAAAGCTTTGAAATGTTTTTTTAATACTTTTTGAAACTTTAGCGTATCCATATCCTGGTAAATCTACCAAAAACCAATTATTATTTATTTTAAAGTGATTTATTAACTGAGTTTTACCTGGTCTTCCAGAAGTTTTGGCTAGTTTATTTTGGCCGGCTAACATATTAATCAATGAAGATTTCCCAACATTAGACCTTCCAATAAAAGCATATTCTGGAAGCCTTTCTTTTGGGCATTTTGATACGTCGCTATTGCTAATTACAAAATCAGCTGTTTTAATTTTCATTGTTTAAAGGTTTCTCTCTTTTAACCAGTTTTCAAGAATTTCGTTGAATTTTTCAGGATGTTCCATCATAGGAGCATGCCCACATTTATCAATCCAATATAGGTTAGCATCTGGCATTAATTTTTCAAAATCTACAGCAACTTCAGGCGGAGTAACTGAATCGTTTTTTCCCCATATTATACAAGTTGGTATGTTCATTGTTGGTAAATCTTTTGCCATATTATGTCGAATAGCACTTTTAGCAATAGCTAAGGTTCTTATTACTTTATGTCTGTCATTAACAGATTCATAGATTTCATCAACAGCTTCTTTTGTTGCAATTTTGGGATCGTAAAAAACTTCTTCAGTTTTTGTTTTTATATATTCGTAATTACCTCTTTTGGGGTAAGTGTCGCCCATAGATTTTTCATACAATCCAGAACTTCCGGTTAAAACTAAACCAGCTACATTTTTTTGATTTAATTTTGTAAAATATAAGCCTATGTGACCTCCCAAAGAATTTCCAATTAAAACGGCCTTATTAATTTTTTTAAAAGCCATAAAATCTTTTAAATATTTCGATAAGTTTTTAACATTCGTTTTTAATAATGGTAATGAATAAATTGGCAATTCAGGTATTATAACTTTATAACCTCTTGTTGAAAAATAGTTAAGGACATTTTCAAAATTACTTAATCCTCCCATAAGTCCATGAAGAACAATTAAAGGTTGACCTTCTCCTGCCTCAACGTACTTAAATTTCCCTTCTGTGATAAGATTATTACTCATTAAATATTAGTTTTTAAGCTAACCACAAAGGTAGCTTTTTTTTCTATAATATACTTTTTTTCAAAGCAGTAGTATATAAATATTTAAGAGGCTGTAATTCAATTTTATAGGTGAATTAGAGGTTAAAAAAGCAAAAGTTATCAACAAAGTGGGTGAAAGTGGAAAAATGTGGGAAAAAATTTATACTTTTGAATCATACACAAACTCATGATTAATTTAATTGGAACATACGAAGGTAAAGCTGACGCTAAAGGGAGAATAGTACTTTCTGCGGCCTTAAAGAAGCAGTTGATGCCTATGTTGCAAGATGGTTTTGTTTTAAAAAGATCAGTTTTTCAGCCGTGTTTAGAGTTTTATCCAATGGCAGAGTGGAATGTTTTAATGGCTCAAGTAAATAAGTTAAACAGGTTTGTAAAAAAGAATAACGATTTTATCAGAAGGTTTACTGCGGGTGTTAAAATTATTGAATTAGATGCTTCAGGGAGGCTTTTAATACCTAAAGATTTACAATTATTTGCGAATATTTCAAAGAATGTTGTTTTTTCTTCAGCGGTTAATATTATTGAAATCTGGGATAAAGAGAATTATGAAAAAGCGATAGATGATGCGGCTGATGAATTTGCAGATTTAGCTGAGGAAGTAATGGGAAATGTAATAAATGAGGACAATGGAATATCATAACCCAGTATTATTAAAAGAGAGTGTAGATGGTTTAAATATTAAACCTGATGGAGTTTATGTTGATGTGACATTTGGTGGTGGAGGTCATTCAAGAGAGATATTGAGTAGGTTGAATTCAAATGGAAAATTGTATGCTTTTGATCAGGATGAAGATGCGCAAAGAAATGTAATTGATGATCCTAGATTTACATTGATTCCTCAAAATTTCAGGTTTATAAAAAGGTATTTGAGATTTTATGGTGTTAAAAAAGTTGACGGAATTTTAGCTGATTTAGGTGTGTCTTCACATCAATTTGATGAAGCTGAACGTGGTTTTTCAACTCGTTTTGATGCAGATTTGGATATGAGAATGAATCAGGCAGGAGGATTGTCGGCTTTTGAAGTTGTCAACAATTATGATGAGGAGAAATTAAGTGATGTGTTGTTTCAGTATAGTGAATTACGAAATGCAAAAGCGATTGCAAGAAAAATTGTAGAAGCGCGTTCTGATAAAAAAATAAAAACAAGTTTTGAGTTAAAAGAGGTGTTGAAAGAGTTTGTTCCAAAATCTGTAGAGCACAAAATATTAGCCCAAATTTTTCAAGGTATTCGAATTGAAGTGAATCAAGAAATTGAAGTCTTGAAAGATTTTTTATTGCAAATACCAGAATTGTTGAATGATGAAGGAAGGCTAAGTGTAATATCTTACCATTCACTAGAAGATAGATTGGTAAAAAGATTTATAAGAAATGGATTGTTTGAAGGTGAGCCGGAAAAAGATATGTTTGGTAATGTTACTGTTCCTATGAAAAAAGTAGGAAAATTAATAGTTCCGAGTTTTTCAGAAATAAAAGAGAACAACAGAGCTAGAAGTGCCAAATTAAGAATTGCAACAATATTTTAAATGTCGATAATTAAATCTAGCATATATAGCCTTTTAAAGGGGAAGTTTTTAGTAAGTGAAGATTCATTTAAAAACTGGCGTTTTATACTTTTTATTGTTGGGTTGTTGCTGTTAATGATTGCAAGTTCTCATAGTTCAGATAAAAAAGTGATGGAGATTGCAAAACTAAATTATGAAATTAAAGAATTAAGAGCGGAGTTTTTAGATATGCGTTCAATCTCGATGAAAATGAAATTGGAGTCGACAATTAGAGTAAAAGTGGTTGATTTTGGGATAAAGCCAAGTGAAAATCCACCACAAGTAATAAAAGTAATCTCAAAAAAATAACGTAAAAATTGGCAGTAGCAAAAAAGAGCATATTAAATAAATTGTACGCTGTGTTTGTGTTTATCGCAATTTTTTTGATTGCCATAATTTTTAGGTTGACTACTATTCAATTTTCAGATGGGGAAAAATATAGAAATCTATCTGAACAACTTACCTTAAGACACGATACTATTTTAGCTAATAGAGGAAGTGTATTTTCTGCAGATGGTAGTTTATTGGCAACTTCAATGTCTCAATACGAAATCAGAATGGATGCTTTTACCGTTGATGGAGAGGTATTTGAGAAAAACATAAGAGACTTATCTAGTGAGCTTTCAAAAATGTTTGGAAATTCTACATCGCATTGGGAAACTAAAATAAGAAAGGCTCGTAATACTAAAAACCGATACTTGTTTATTGCTAGAAAGCTGGGTTATTCAGACTATATTAAAATTAAAAGTTTTCCAATTTTTAAATTGGGAATGTATAAAGGAGGTTTTATTGCAGAGCAATCTACTGTGAGAGCTCATCCGTTAGGTAAAGTAGCAGAACGAACAATTGGGTACGATGATTATAGAGGAGCGCCAGGAATTGAAGGTGCATATAGAAAATATTTGACCGGAAAAAATGGCCTAAGAATGAAGCAGAAAATTGCAAAAGGTCAATGGAAGCCAATTAATGATAGTAATGAAAAAGAACCTATTAACGGGAAAGATATTGTTACAACTTTAGATGTCAATATTCAGGATATTGCACACCACTCTTTATTAAGACAATTAGAATATTATGAAGCAGAACATGGTTGTGTGGTAGTAATGGAAACTAAAACTGGCGAGATTAAAGCTATTTCAAATTTAGGAAGAAGTTCTATTGGAAAATATTACGAAAAAAGAAATTATGCGGTTTATGAATCTCATGAGCCTGGATCGGCTTTTAAAGTAATGGCAATGGTTGCGGCATTGGAGTCTGGTAAAATCGATACAAGTACAATAGTTGATACCGGTAACGGTAGATATCGAATGTATGGAAGATATATTAATGATTCTCGCAGAGGTGGTTATGGTAAAATTTCTGCAGCTCGTGCATTGGAAGTATCTTCAAATATTGGTTTTGCAAGATTAATTGATGAGAACTTTGGGAAAAGCCCGGAAAAATTCATCAATTTATTAAAAGACATGCATTTGAATGATAAATTAGGATTGCCAATTAAAGGTGAAGGTAGTCCCGAAATACCTGGTCCTGGTGATGAAAAATGGAGTAAAAATGCGTTGCCTTCAATAGCTTATGGCTATAATTTAACTTTAACTCCTTTGCAAACATTAACATTTTACAATGCTATTGCTAATAATGGCGAAATGGTTAAGCCGAGGTTTATTAAAGAAATTAGATCGTGGAATAAAAATGTTGAATCCTTTGGAAAAGAAATTATAAATACTTCAATATGCTCAAAAGAAACTATAAATAAGGTACAAGAAGTATTAAAAAATGTGGTAGCTAGAGGTACAGGTAGTAAGTTATATTCTGAAGATTTTTCAATGGCGGGTAAAACAGGGACTGCTCGTACAGAATATTGGTTGGATGATTGGGAGACAAATAGACGATACATTTCTTCATTTACAGGTTATTTCCCTGCTGAAAATCCTAAATATTCTTGTATAGTAGTTATTCATAAACCAAATCTTAAAAAGGGATATTACGGTGCAGATGTATCAGGTCCAGTTTTTAAAGATATCGCACAAAAAATTTATTCAACAAATCATATTATAAACGAGATTGAAAATAAATCTCCTGATTTTGAGAATGTTAAAAATAATTTCGAAAAGTATTATACCGTATCTAATAAAGAGCTTAATTCAATCCCAAATGTAAAAGGAATGGCGGCTATGGACGCCATTTCTTTACTTGAAAATTTAGGTTTAAAAGTAGATTTTTCTGGAAATGGAAAAGTAATAGGGCAATCTATTAAGGCAGGTGAATTATTAGTTAAAGGATCAACAATTGTAATAAAACCGTAAGTGAAGTTAGTTAAAGACATATTGTATAATGTTAGTATTAATGCAGTTCAGGGAAGTACTGATGTGTTAATTAATGCAGTACAATTTGATTCCAGAAAAATTGAATCTAATGATTTATTTATTGCCCAAAAAGGATTGATTTTTGATGGGCATAAATTTATTTATAATGCGATTGAACTAGGTGCAAAAGTAATTGTTTGTGAAGTATTTCCTGAGAATTTAAATAAAAACGTAACATATATTCAAGTTGAAGATTCCAATGAGGCTTTAGCAATAATTGCTTCAAATTTTTACGACAATCCGTCGTCAAAATTAAAGTTAGTAGGCGTAACAGGCACAAATGGAAAAACTACGATAACTACATTATTACATAGTTTATTTCAAAAAGCAGGATTTAAAGCAGGGTTGTTATCAACAGTTAAAATTTTAGTTGGAGACACAAAATATGAAGCAACCCATACTACACCAAATTCATTAGCAATTAATAGCTATTTATATGAAATGGTTAAAGCTGGAGTGGATTATTGTTTTATGGAAGTTAGTTCTCATGGGATTCATCAAAAAAGGACCACTGGATTGCAATTTGTTGGAGGTGTATTCACCAATTTAACACACGATCATTTAGATTATCATAGCACATTTAAAGAGTACAGAGATGTGAAAAAATCATTTTTTGATGATTTGCCAAAAACAGCTTTTGCTTTGGTGAATATTGATGATAAAAATGGGGAAATAATGCTTCAAAATACTAAAGCAAAAAAGTACTCATACGCACTAAAAACAATGGCGAATTATAAAGCCAAAATACTAGAAAATCAATTTTCTGGATTGTTTTTAAATATTAATGACCAAGAGGTTTGGACTAAACTAATCGGAAGTTTTAATGCCTATAATTTATTAGCGGTTTTCGGTGTTTCACAATTATTAGGATTAAAATCTACAGAAGCATTAACCCTAATTAGCGAACTGGAAAATGTAAGTGGAAGATTTGAACATTTTATTTCAAAAGAAGGGGTAACAGCAATAATTGATTACGCACATACGCCCGATGCACTTAAAAATGTATTAGAAACAATTAACAATATACGAACAGGAAATGAACATGTGATTACCGTTGTGGGATGCGGAGGCGATCGAGATAAAGCTAAACGTCCTGTTATGGGGCGTATAGCATCTCAATTAAGTACAGAAGTAATTTTTACTTCGGATAATCCACGTAGTGAAAACCCTCAAACAATTCTTGATGAAATTGAGGCGGGAGTTGAACCTGAAAATTTCAAAAAGACATTGTCAGTTTTAGATAGAGAGCAGGCTATTAAAACGGCTACCAAACTAGCAAAAAAAGGAGATATTATTTTAATTGCTGGTAAAGGTCATGAAACATATCAAGAAGTGAACGGAATTCGTTCTCATTTTGATGATTACGAAAAAATTTCACAATTATTAAAAGCTATAGAAGGTTAAGAAATGTTATATTATTTATTTGAATATTTAGAAAAATACTACGATATAGCCGGAGCAGGTTTGTTTCAGTACATATCATTTCGTTCTGCATTGGCTTTTATAGTTTCTTTACTGTTTTCAACAATTTTTGGGAAAAGGATTATAAATTATTTGCAACGTAAACAAGTTGGTGAATCAATTAGAGATTTAGGTTTAGAAGGGCAAGTAGAAAAAGCGGGGACGCCAACAATGGGTGGGATTATAATTATTCTAGCTACACTAATTCCGGTATTATTATTAACTAAAATTGATAATGTATATATTATTATTCTGCTGGTAACCACCATTTGGATGGGGATTATTGGTTTTATTGATGATTATATTAAAATATTTAGAAAAAATAAACAAGGTTTAAAAGGAAGGTTTAAAATCTTAGGTCAAATAACATTAGGAATTTTTGTTGGTGCAATGTTGTATTTTCATCCGGATGTTACAATGAAGGAAAAATTACCTGAAAAACTTCAATATGAAACCGAAACGGGTGTTCCTGTATTATTTGCAACAGCCGAAAAATCTACAAAAACTACCATTCCATTTTTAAAGAATAATGAGCTTGATTATGCTGCTGCGCTGGATATATTTGGTGAAGGATTAAGAGATTATGCTTGGTTGATTTTTATACCAATTGTAATTTTTATTATAACAGCGGTTTCAAATGGAGCTAATTTAACAGATGGTATAGACGGTTTAGCAGCTGGGTCTTCAGCCATAATTGTACTTACTTTAGGAATATTTGCATGGGTTTCAGGAAATATCATTTTTGCTGATTATCTAGATGTAATGTATATCCCGAATTCCGGAGAAATGACAATTTTTATTGCGGCTTTTGTTGGTGGTTTGGTTGGGTTTTTATGGTATAACACATATCCTGCTCAAGTTTTTATGGGAGATACGGGAAGTTTAACAATTGGTGGAATTATTGCTGTTTTGGCAATTTCTGTTCGTAAAGAATTATTAATTCCAATTCTGGCAGGAATATTTTTAGTAGAAAATTTATCGGTGGTACTTCAAGTTGCGTTTTTTAAATACACAAAGAAAAAATATGGTGAAGGAAGACGAATTTTTAAAATGTCTCCATTACATCATCATTACCAAAAATCTGGTTACCATGAGAGTAAAATAGTAACTCGATTTTGGATTGTAGGTATAATGTTGGCAGTATTAACAATAGTAACATTAAAGTTGAGATAAATGAAATTAGTTGTTCTAGGAGCGGGTGAAAGTGGTGTAGGAACCGCAATTCTTGGAAAACAAAAAGGATATGAAGTTTTTGTTTCAGACAAAGGAACAATTGCAAAAAAGTATAAGGAAGTTCTTTTAAATAATGACATTTCTTTTGAAGAAGGAAATCATACTGGGTCTAAGATATTTGATGCAGATGTTGTAATGAAAAGTCCTGGGATTCCAGATAAAGCTTCTTTGGTTGTTGCTTTAAATGAGAAGAAAATTCCAGTGATTTCTGAAATTGAATTTGCTTCAAAATATACAGAAGGATTGATTGTAGGAATTACGGGTTCAAATGGTAAAACAACTACAACAATGTTGGTGAACCATATTTTAAAGAAAGGGAATATAAATGTTGGAATGGGAGGAAACATTGGAGAGAGTTTTGCGCAGCAAGTTGCAGAAAATAGCTTTGATGTTCATGTGTTAGAGTTGAGCAGTTTTCAATTAGATGGTATTGTAAATTTCGCTCCACACATTGCAATTTTAACAAATATTACTCCAGATCATTTGGATAGGTATGAGTATCAATTTGAAAACTATATCAATTCAAAATTTAGAATTACTGAAAATCAAACAGAAAATGATTTTTTAATTTATGATTATGATGATGAAGTGATTTCAAATTGGTTAAAAAATAATAAAGTAAAAGCGACATTATTGCCTTTTTCATTAGAAACGGAATTAGAACAAGGAGTGTATTTAAAAAATAATAATATTATAATAAAATATAAAACAGAAGAAAAAATAATGAACAAATCAACTTTAGTATTAAAGGGAAAACACAATACAAAAAATGCAATGGCAGCCGCTATGGCAGCTTCATTATTAAAAGTTAGAAAAGATACTATCAGGGAAAGTTTGGAGGACTTTGAGGGAGCGGAACATAGATTGGAGGCTGTTTTAAAAATAAATGGTGTGCAATACATCAACGATTCCAAAGCTACAAATGTAAATGCAACATATTATGCATTAGAGAGTATGAAAGCTCCTACTGTATGGATTGTTGGTGGTGTTGATAAGGGAAATGATTATTTGGATTTAATGCCACTTGTAAGAGAAAAAGTAAAGGCAATAATCTGTTTAGGAGTAGATAATCAAAAAATTGTACAAACTTTTTACAATGTTGTTGATTTAATTGTTGAAACAGCTGGTGCTGAAGAGGCAGTTAAAGTGGCCTATAAGGTTGCTGAAAAAGGAGATGCCGTTTTGCTATCTCCGGCCTGTGCAAGTTTTGATTTATTTGAAAATTATGAAGATAGAGGAAATCAATTTAAAAAAGCAGTGAGAGAACTGTAAATGAAGAATATATTAAGAAATATTGAAGGAGATCGTGCTATTTGGGCTGTTGTTGGCATTATGGCTTTGTTGTCATTTATGCCAGTTTATAGTGCAAGTACAAATTTGGTATATGTTGCAAACTCTGGAACAACTACTTACCATTTAATAAAGCATATAGTATTATTATTTTTCGGATTCTTAATTATTTATGGAGTACATAAAATTCCATATAGATATTTTAGTGGAGGTTCTGTTTTAATGTTGCCTTTAGTAATAGTTTTACTGATTGTAACCTTAACTAAAGGAACTGTTATTGGTGGAGCCAATGCGAGTAGGTGGATTACAATTCCATTTATTGGAGTAGGTTTTCAAACTTCAACTTTGGCAGGCTTAGTTTTAATGGTTTATGTAGCGAGATATTTAGCTAAAAACAAAGATAAAATAATCACTTTTAAAGAAAGTTTATGGCAATTATGGTTGCCAGTTGCAGCAACATTAATTTTTATATTACCTGCAAATTTCTCAACAACGGCCATTATTTTTTCTATGGTATTGTTATTAACTTTTATAGGGGGCTATCCTTTTAAATATTTAGCTTCTATCGTGGGGATGGGAGTTTTAGCATTGACTCTATTTGTGCTTACTTCAAAAGCATTTCCAAATGTGATGCCAAATAGAGTCGATACTTGGATAAGTAGAATTGAAAATTTTTCTGATAAAAATGCGGAGGAAGGTTATCAAGTAGAAAAAGCAAAAATAGCCATTGCAAGCGGAGGTTTACAAGGTAGAGGACCTGGAAAAAGTGTTCAAAAAAACTTTTTACCTCAATCTTCTTCCGATTTTATTTTTGCCATAATTGTTGAAGAATACGGTTTAATATTTGGAGCACTCACAGTAATTCTAATGTATTTATTATTGTTATTTAGAATTTTAGTTGCAGCCAAAAAAGCCACGACAATTTTTGCGACATTATTAATTATTGGAGTTGGATTGCCAATTATTTTTCAGGCTATAATAAACATGGCAGTAGCAGTGAACTTATTTCCTGTTACTGGACAAACTTTGCCGTTAATTAGTAGTGGTGGAACATCTATTTGGATGACTTGTTTTGCCATTGGAATAATTTTAAGTGTAACGGCCGATAAAGAAAAAATAATGAATCCAGATAATGAAGAAAACCCTTTAGATATTTTACATGAAGCAATCGATTAATATCATATTGAGCGGAGGTGGTACGGGTGGACATATTTACCCTGCAATTTCAATAGCAAATGAGCTAAAGGAAAAATATCCAGATGCTAATTTTTTGTTTGTTGGAGCTAGAGATAGAATGGAAATGGAGAAAGTGCCGCAAGCGGGTTATGAAATTAAAGGTTTATGGATTTCTGGATTGCAAAGAAAGTTAACGTTAAAAAATTTAGCATTTCCTTTCAAGTTATTTAGCAGTTTTTTTAATGCATTTAAAATCATTAAAAAATTTAAACCAACAATCGTAGTTGGTACGGGTGGTTTTGCAAGCGGACCAACTTTGTTTATGGCAAATAGATTAGGTGTTAAAACTGTGATTCAAGAACAAAATTCATATCCAGGAATAACCAATAAATTGTTAAGTAAAAAAGCAACTAAAATATGTGTTGCTTACGACGGTTTAGAGCGATTTTTTCCTGCTGAAAAAATTATAAAAACTGGTAACCCTGTTCGTCAGGATTTATTGGAAATTGAAGATAAGCGCGAAGAAGCATTTATTCATTTTGGTTTAAAAAAAGAGAAAAAAACACTTGTAGTAATTGGAGGAAGCCTTGGGGCTAGAGCCATTAATAATCTTATAAAAAAACATATTAATTGGTTAGTTGAAAATAATATTCAGGTGATATGGCAAACTGGTAAGTTGTATTACGATGAGTTTAAGAAATATGATGAATTGGAAGGTGTTCAAACACATGCTTTTTTAAACAGAATGGATTTAACCTATGCAGCAGCAGATGTTTTAATAAGTCGAGCTGGTGCTAGTTCTATTTCAGAATTGTGTTTAGTTGGAAAGCCAGTGATTTTTATTCCTTCGCCGAATGTTGCAGAAGATCATCAAACTAAAAATGCGCTATCTGTTGTAACAAAAAATGCGGCATTATTATTAAAGGAATCAGAATTAGAAATGTTTCAAACGATGTTTTTGGAATTAATAAATGATGCAAAATTACAACAAAAACTAAGTGAAAATATTAAAGCTTTGGCGTTGCCAAATGCTACAAAAGATATAGTATCAGAAATTGAAAAATTAATAATTAGTTAATTGAATTTAGACAATATACATAACGTTTATTTTGTTGGTATCGGTGGTATCGGTATGAGTGCAATTGCTAATTATTTTAAAAGCAATGGTAAAAATGTAGCTGGATACGATAAAACCCCAACCGAAATTACAAAGCATCTTCAAAGCATTGGGGCTGTTATTCATTTTGAAGATAACGTTAATTTAATTTCTGAGAAATTTAAAAATAATCAAAATACGATTGTGGTTTATACGCCGGCGGTTCCTAAAAATCATTCAGAACTGACTTATTTTTTAGAGAATAATTTCAGCGTCTTAAAGAGGTCTGAAATTTTAGGGGAAATTACTAAAAACACAATCTGTCTTGCTGTGGCTGGAACACATGGTAAAACTACAACTTCAACCATTTTAGGTCATATTTTAAAAGAAGCGAATACAAATGCTACTTCTTTTTTAGGAGGAATTTCAGAAAATTACAATTCAAATTTAATTTTAGGAGGAAGTGAAGTTTCTGTAGTTGAAGCTGATGAATTTGATAGATCATTTTTAAAGCTATCACCTAATATTGCATGTATTACATCAATGGATGCAGATCATTTAGATATTTATGGTGAACATGTAGAGTTAGAAAAATCATTTAAAGATTTTGCCAATAAAGTTTCTGATATTTTAATAGTGAGAAAAGGATTACAGATTCAAGGTCAAACTTTTGGTATTGAAGAAGATGCAGACTACAATGCTTATAATATTAGAATAGAAAATGGTGCATATATTTTTAATGTAAAAACACCAACAGAAAGAATTAAAAACGTAAAAATAAATTTACCAGGAAAACATAATGTGCTAAATGCGGTGGCAGCTTTGGCAATGGCAAATAGTTATGGAATATCATTACAAGTCATTGCTAAAGCTTTACTTTCATTTAAAGGTATAAAAAGACGGTTTTCTTATAAAATAAAAACTGAAAATCTGGTATTGATTGATGATTATGCGCATCATCCAACAGAGATTAACGCTGTTGTAGATTCTGTTTTAGAAATGTATCCTAAGAAGAAAGTTTTAGGAGTTTTTCAACCACATTTATTCAGTAGAACAAGAGATTTTGTAGATGAATTTGCTTCAAGCTTATCTCGTTTTGATGAATTGATTTTATTAGACATTTATCCGGCAAGAGAATTACCTATTGAAGGTGTTAATTCGCAATGGTTATTAGAGAAAGTTTCTTGTAAAAACAAACAAATTTCTTCAAAAGAAAATTTAGTTGAAAACATATTAAAATCTAACGCTCAAATTATCGTTGTAATAGGAGCCGGAGACATAGGTGAATTAGTTGAAATAATTAAAAATAGTTTGACAGTTGAAAATTAATTGGAATTACATAAAGGGTTTGCTGTTACTGGGATTAGTAGTATTTTTGTATGGTTTTTCACATCATAAACACAGTGTTAAAAAGATACGTGATATTAGCATTGAATTTGAAGAAGGAAATAACCTTTTTATGGATTACCAAATGGTTAATAAAATGTTAATACAAAATGGAAAGACAGTTGTAAATGAAGCAAAAACTGTTATAGATTTACACAAACTGGAGACGAAAGTTCTATCCCATTCTATGGTGGAAAATGCGTCTGTTTTTTTAACGGTTGATGGTTTGTTGAAATCTAAAATAAAACAACGAACACCTATTGCAAGAGTTATATCTGATTCTAAAAGTTATTACATTGATAGAGCGGCCAAAGTAATGCCATTATCAGCAAATCACTCAGCAAGAGTTATGTTGATTTCTGGAGATGTTAAAGAGGCAGATAAGGATGATATTTATCTCTTAGTAACGAAAATTTTGAATGATGAGTTTTTAAAAAAGCAAATTATTGGTGTAGAAAAAACACCTGATAAAGAGTTTATTTTAAAAACAAGAATTGGAGAGCAAAGTATTGAATTAGGGAAAATTAAAAATTTGGACTTAAAATTTAAAAATTTAAAGTCATTTTTTAACAAAACAATGACAGATAAAACTATTGATAATTATACATCAATAAATTTAAAATATAGCAACCAGGTTGTTTGCACAAAAAAGTAGAATATGGAACATAATGATATTTCAGTAGGATTAGATATAGGAACAACTAAAATTGTTGCTATGATAGGTCGTCGAAATGAATATGGGAAAATAGAGTTGTTAGGTACGGGGAAATCAAAGAGTTTAGGTGTGCACCGTGGAGTTGTTAATAATATAACACAAACAATTCAATCTATTCAAATTGCTGTTGATGAGGCTATTGCTGTTTCAGGAATTAAAATTGATGAAGCTGTAGTTGGGATTGCGGGTCAGCATATTAGAAGTTTACAACATAGTGATTATATAACAAGACCAAATTCTGAAGAGGTAATTAGTGATGAGGATTTGGAAAAGCTTGAAAAACAAGTGCACAAATTAGTAATGCTCCCAGGTGAAGAAATTATTCATGTGTTACCACAAGAATTTAAGGTTGATGGGCAAGCTGAAATAACTGAGCCGGTTGGGATGTATGGAGGCAGATTAGAAGCAAATTTTCATGTAGTTGTTGGTCAGGTTTCATCAATTAGAAATATTGGGCGTTGTATTAAAAGTGCAGGTTTAAATTTAGCTGGAATTACGTTAGAGCCATTAGCCTCGGCTGAAGCGGTTTTAAGTACTGAAGAAAAAGAAGCAGGTGTAGCATTAATTGATATTGGTGGTGGAACAACCGATTTAGCAATATTTAAAAACGGAATTATTCGTCATACAGCTGTAATTCCATTTGGAGGAAATGTAATTACTGAAGATATTAAAGAGGGTTGCTCAATAATTGAAAAACAAGCTGAATTATTAAAAACAAAATTTGGATCGGCTTGGCCTGGTGAAAATAAAGACAATGAAATTGTTTCTATTCCAGGATTGCGTGGTAGAGATCCAAAAGAAATAACACTAAAAAATCTTTCTAAAATTATACACGCACGTGTGGTTGAAATAATTGAACAAGTTTTTTTAGAAATTAAAAATTACGGTCACGAAGAACCAAAGAAAAAATTAATTGCAGGAATTGTTTTAACAGGTGGGGGAGCTCAACTTAAACATTTAAAGCAACTAGTTGAATATATTACTGGAATGGATACAAGAATTGGATATCCAAATGAAAATTTAGCAGGAGATTCTGATGAAAGTTTTTCTAGTCCACAATATGCAACAGCGGTTGGGCTTTTAATGAATGGTTTAAACAGGCTGGATAAACAAAAAGTAAAAGAGGCACAACACAATCATGAGAAAGATGAAGAATTAAAAAGTGAAGATGCAAATGTAGAAGATGATGATGAAATTGAAGAAGTTAAAGACCCTAAAAAATCAATTTTTGAAAAATGGGGAGATAAGTTCAGAGATTTTTTAGACAATGCAGAATAACAAAGAAAAAAGAAAAAGATCAAATAAAAAAACACCAATAAATTAATATTATGAGCAGTTCAGATTTTAGCAACATTTCATTCGATTTACCAAAAAATCAATCAAACGTAATAAAGGTCATTGGAGTAGGTGGAGGAGGTAGTAATGCCGTGAATCATATGTATTCACAAGGTATTAATGGCGTTGATTTTGTAATTTGTAATACGGATTCTCAGGCCTTGCAAAATAGCCCGGTACCAACTAAAATTCAATTAGGTGTTTCATTAACTGAAGGTTTAGGTGCAGGTGCAAATCCAGAAGTTGGTGAACAAGCTGCAATTGAAAGCATTCAAGAAATTAAAGATATGCTTTCTTCAAATTCTAAAATGGTATTTATTACCGTTGGAATGGGTGGTGGTACAGGAACTGGTGCCGCTCCAATTATTGCGAAAGTTGCTCGTGAATTGGATTTGTTAACCATAGGAATTGTTACTATGCCTTTTAATTTTGAAGGTAAAATGCGTAACGATCAGGCTCAAAAAGGAATTGAAAGATTGCGTGAATATGTAGATTCATTAGTAGTTATAAATAATAATAAATTAAGGGAAGTTTATGGCAATCTTGGTTTTAAAGCCGGGTTTTCAAAAGCAGATGAAGTTTTATCTACAGCTTCTAGAGGTATTGCAGAAGTAATTACGCATCATTACACACAAAATATCGATTTAAAAGATGCGAAAACAGTGCTGTCTAATAGTGGAACTGCAATTATGGGATCTGCAACAGCATCAGGGCCTAATAGATCTGAAGAAGCTATTTCAAAAGCGTTAGACTCACCGTTATTAAATGACAATAAAATAACCGGTGCTAAAAATGTGCTTTTATTAATAGTTTCTGGTTCTGAAGAAATTACAATTGATGAAATTGGTGAGATTAATGATTTTATTCAATCTGAGGCGAAATCAAATGTTAATATTATAATGGGAGTTGGTGAAGATGAAAGTCTTGGAGATGCAATCGCAGTTACAATTGTTGCAACAGGATTTAATAAAGATCAACAACATGAAATTTCCAATACTGAAGCAAAAAAAATAATACATACCCTTGGTGAAGATCAAGAAGCTACTTTTGATTTTTCAGAAAAAAGAATTATTGAAAGTTCAATAAATAAAGAAAATGAAATTAAAAGTCAACCAGCTGTTGAGGATAAGGTTATTTTTGATTTAGGAGAAGAGGAAGAGGAAGATTTTAAAATTATTCCTACAACAGATTTTATAAATAATATTGAAGTTGTTTATGAAGAAATTTCTTTAAACGAAATTAAAGAAGACGATTTTGTAATTACTCCAATTACAGCTAATATTGAAGAACAGCCAATTGTAGAAGAAGAAAAACAAATTGAATTTACTTTTGATATTCCGCTTTCACAAATTAAAAAGGAATCAATAGAAGAACCTATAAAGGAACCTATAAAAGAACCTAAAAAGGAAGAATCTAAAACAGTTTTAAACGAAATTGAAGTTGTTGGACATCAAGTAGTTCAACCACCTAAAAAAGTTGAAGAGGATGTGTATTTTTCATTGGAGGATTATACGGAACTGGAAGAAAATTTGACAAAAGCATCTAAACCAGCTATTACCGAAGTTAAAGAAAAAGTAAGTGAAGAGCTTAATTTCACCCTTCGTTCTAAAGCAGAAATAGATGTTAATGAAACTGAAGTTGTTGATTATAAGGAAGTTTCTCCTTTGGATTTAACAATTGCAGAATTGCAAAAAAGAGCTGAAGATAGACGATTGAAAATGAAAAATTTCAATTACAAGTTTATAAATAAAGTGAATCAAAATATTGATGAAATTGAAAAAGTTCCTGCTTATAAAAGGATGGGGGTTCAACTTGATGAAACTTCACATTCCTTAGAAGTTAATCAATCAAGAACGACTTTAGATATAGATGAAAATGATGATATTCAATTTAGATCAAACAATTCTTTCTTACATGATAATGTAGATTAAAAATATTGCCCAAAGACGAGCCTTAGATTTATTTCTAAGAATTAGACCCGGAAATCTTTAGTAAATTAAAGATTTTCGGGTTCTTTTTTTTTATCTTCGCAAAACAAAAATAATGGAATATGAGTTTACAAGAAAAATTAATGGTTAAAATGAAAGAAGCTATGAAATCTAAAGATAAAGTTGCTTTAGAATCATTAAGAGCTGTAAAATCTGAAATATTATTAGCTCAAACAAAAAGTGGTGCTTCAGAAGGATTAACTAAAGATGAAGAGATTAAATTACTTCAAAAATTAGTTAAGCAAAGAAAAGATAGTGCAACTTTGTATAAAGAGCAAGGAAGAGATGATTTAGCTGAGCCAGAATTAGAGCAAGTGGAAATAATTGCACAGTTCTTACCTGAACAAATGAGTGAAGATGAGTTAAAGAAAGTTATTGCTGGAATTATTGAAACTGTTGGAGCATCTTCAATGAAAGATATGGGGAAGGTTATGGGAATGGCATCAAAGCAATTAGCTGGTAAAGCTGATGGAAAAGCGATTTCTCTTGCTGTAAAACAATTGTTGGGTTAAATTTCTAAATTATAAGGCCTCGTGGCGCAACTGAATAGCGCACTGGATTTCGGCTCCAGCGGTTACAGGTTTGAATCCTGTCGGGGTCACTAAATTAAAGCTCTAATTAAAGATTAATTTAAATTAGAGCTTTTTAAATTTTAATAAATAAACTTGATTAGGTTATTTACATACTTCATTAATTCTATAAAAGGAATTTTATATGTTCAAACTAATTTACCTCAGTTAGTATTTTTTCCAAAAAAAATACTGGAAGAACAGCGGGTATATTTAAATAAGAGAAGTTATTTTTATAGCTGTTTAAATTCCAAAGACAAAATTATTTTTGAGCACAGAGTTTATAAGTTTATCAAAGGGCATAATTTTATTGGTAATGAAATTGAAATTACCCTTGAAATGAAAACTTTAGTAGCTGCAATGGCAACAACTTTAACCTTTGGCATGCATAAGTATTTGTTTTCACAAGTAAATTCAATTATAATTTACCCAGAATCATATTATTCAACTGTATTAAAACAAATGCATAAAGGGGAAACTAATCCAAAACTTCGTTTAGTTGTTTTTTCCTGGATCGATTTTTTAGATGGAGTCAAAGTGAAGAATGATAATTTGAATTTGGCATTACACGAATTTTCACATGCATTACATTTTGGTTTCTTGATAAATCAAAGTTACTCAGGTTTAAATTTTAAGAATTATTATAATAAAATTTTAATTCATTTGAAAAACAAAGACAATCAAAAAAAAATAATTGATGCAAATTATTTACGTGAATATGCTTTCGAAAATCAATATGAATTTCTAGCTGTACTTATTGAGCATTATTTTGAAACTCCTGAAATATTTAAAGAAAAATTACCAATAATATTTATGTATGTTCAAAAAATGCTAAATATTGATATCTTAAAGATTTATAAAATCAAATATTAACCAATTTTATGTATTACAGGATTAAAAGCTTTTGCTGAAACTAAAATATTATCACCTATTACTAATTGTTGACCCTCACTTTCATCAGCAACAACTTTTACTAGATCTTTCCCAATTCTTATAGTTAGAATATAAAGGAAATCCTGTTTTTCAATTTCTATAATAGTCCCGGTAAACTGAAATTTTGCATTTAATTCTTTATAATTAAAAACTTCGTTTGGTTTACCTTGTTTAATAATTTTCCCCTGATCAATTTCTAATACTTTATCAGACATTCTTATTATTTCTGAAATATCATGGCTAATTAATAGTGTAGTTAGATTGTACTCTTTGTGCACTTTTAAAATGTACTGTTGTAACTTAAATCGGATTTCAGAATCTAAGGCTGATAATGGTTCATCTAACATTAAAATAGAAGGTTTTTGAACCAAAGCCCTTGCTAGTGCTACACGTTGTTTTTGTCCGCCAGAAAGCGTATCTGGTTTTCTGTTTTGAAGTTCTCCTAGTTCAATGATATCAATTAAATGATTGATAATATTATCATCTTCACCTTTATTTAGAGCAAACTTTAGATTCTCTATAACCGTCATATTAGGAAACAAAGCATAATCTTGAAAAACAAATCCAATTTTCCTTTTTTGAGGTTTTAAATTTATTCCTTCACTGGTATTAAGCCAAGTGGCTCCGTTTACGTCGATTTTACCGTGATCAGGATTAAGTAAACCAGCCAATATTCTAAGAATTGTAGTTTTTCCAGCTCCAGATTTTCCATAAAGCGTTACCAAACTTCCTTTTTTAATTGCAGTATTAATGTTTAGCAACATTTCACCTGAAGCTGATTTTAATTTTTTTTGAATGGAAATTTCAATCATTTATAAAACTGTTTTAAATAGCCTCCATTTATTAAGTAAACCACCAATAAAATGCAAAATGTTAAAGCGAAGAGAATTAAAGAATACGTATTTGCAGCTGCATAATTTAATGATTCAACTTCATCATAAATAGCAATTGAAGCTACTTTTGTTTTTCCGGGAATATTTCCACCAATCATTAAAACTACACCAAATTCACCAATTGTATGCGCAAATGCAAGTACAATTCCAGTTAGTAAAGATGATTTTATGTTTGGAAGTAGTACTTTAAATAAAGTTGTTGTTCTGGTTTTTCCTAACACATAAGACATATCTTTTAAAGAGCTTGATAAATTTGAAAAACCTGATTGTATTGGGTGCACCATAAATGGTAAACTATAAATAATTGAAGCAATTAATAAACCTTCAAATGAAAACACAAGTTTTAATCCAAGCCAGTCGTTTAGCCAGCCACCAAATGAATTTGAAGGACTAAATGCAATTAATAAATAAAATCCGATCACTGTTGGAGGTAACACCAAAGGCATACTTACAAAAGTTTCTAAAACGGGCTTTAATTTAGATTTGGTAAAGGCCAACCAGTAGGCGAGTGGAATTGAAATTAATAACAATAAAATTGTTGTTATAAAAGCAAGTTTAAAAGTTAATATTAGCGGTTCCCAATCAATCATTCTGATAACATGATTTCGTTAGTTTTAATCATTGCAGTAACTTCAGATCCTACTTTTAGATTTAATTGATTTACAGCATTGGTAGTTATGATTGAGCTAATTTTTCCAACCGATGTATTAATAGTAAGTTTACTTAATAGTTCTTTACATTCTAAAATATCAATTATTCCTTTAAATTTATTTCTTAGACTAATGTTATCTGTATTTCCTTTTCCAATAATAACTTCAGTTTCTTTAAATACAACGGTTATAGTATTTCCTAATTTTAAATAAGGTGCTGCTTCGGATGTATCAATCACAATTGCAGACATACCAATGTTATTAACTTCAATTCCAATTAAAGTTAAACTTCCACTAACTGTTAGTTTTTCTATTTTTCCTTTTAAAATATTCATTTAGAAGTTGGTTGAATACCCAAATTTATTCAAAATATCTTGTCCTTTTTTTGAAAAAAGAAAGTTATAAAATTTTTCTTTTTTATCTATTGAAGTCGATGTGTTTTTTATAATTACAATTCCCTGTTTTATTGGCGCATAAGCTTGTTCATCAATATCTATCCAATTTCCTTTGCCTTTTATAAAAGGAGATAAAACAACAGATTTAGATGTGAATCCGATTTCTGCAGCTTTGGTGGTTATAAATTGATTAGTTTGAGCGATACTTTCGCCATAAACTAATTTATTTTTAATGCTATCATAAATTTTATAATGTTTTAAAACTTCCTCCGTTGGAATTCCATATGGTGCTGTTTTTGGGTTTGCTGTTGCAATATGTTTTATATTTTTATGAAGTAATAAATTTATAGATGGTTTTATACTATCTATCATAGACCATAAAACCAATTTTCCGAAAGCATATATTTTTGGTTTTTGAGTTGTAAAACCAGCATTATATAGTTCATTTGGATATTTCATATTTGCTGAAACAAATATATCATATGGTGCACCTTCTTTAATTTGAGCCGTTAATTTACCAGAAGAACTTAAAATTGTTTCACATTTAATGCCCGTTTCTTTGGTGAAAGAAGTTGTTAATTCTTCCATGGCAAATTGCATATTAGCCGCTGTAGCTATTGTTAAATTGTGAACTTTTTGTTGGTTGCAAGAAGAAATTAATATTGAAATTAGAATAGTTGAGAGAAATAACCATTTTAATTTATTCTTCATAATTATTAATTTTTTTGTGAAAGACTTTGCTAAGATAATACCTCTATTTTAGATAAAATGATTTTAATCATAAATATTTTGGTTGTTATTTTCGAACTTTAAGAGAATTAAAAATATTATTTTATGAAACGTCTTGAGCCTATATCGAAAATAATGACAAAGGAGCTTATAACGTTAAGCTTACATGATGATTTATTTAAAGCCGAAAAATTATTTAGAGAAAATCATATTAGGCATATTCCAGTAACAAAAAATAGACACATTGTTGGAATGCTTAGTTTAACAGATTTAAAACGCATTAGTTTTTTGGATTCGTACGATGCTAATGAAATTAAAATAGATAACACTATTTATAATATGCTTAGTATTGAGCAGATAATGGTTAAAAATCCAATTAAAGTTAATTCAAGCATTACAATTAAATCGGTGGTAGAAATATTATCTAAAAATGAATTTCATGCCTTACCAGTTGTTGATAATGATATTTTAGTTGGAATTGTTACAACTACAGATATATTAAATTATTTGCTAGTACAATATGAGTTGGAAGCTATTTAAATGCCTGATACCAGACCTTTTAAATCTGCAATAGTTTTTATTGGATCTTCACTTTTAAAAATAAAGCTTCCAGCTACAAAAGCATCAACACCAGCTTCAGATAGTTGTTCAATGTTTTGATCTGTAACACCACCATCAACTTCAATAATAGCTTTTGACCCACTAAATTCAATTAATGCCTTTAATTGTTGTACTTTTTTATAAGTGTTTTCAATAAAACTTTGTCCACCAAAACCTGGGTTTACACTCATAATTAATACTAAATCTAAATCTTCAATAATGTCTTCTAAAACAGCGATTGGTGTATGTGGATTTAATGAAACCCCAGCTTGCATCCCTTCAGCTTTTATTGCTTGTACAGTTCTATGTAAATGCGGACATGCTTCATAATGAACTGTTAGAATGTCTGCACCAACTTTTTTAAAATCAGAAATAAATTTATCTGGATTAACAATCATTAAATGAACGTCCATTGTTTTTTTTGCATGTTTCTTAATTGCACTAATAACAGGCATTCCAAAAGAGATGTTAGGAACAAAAACACCATCCATGACATCAATATGAAACCAATCTGCCTTGCTATTATTTACCATTTCAACGTCTCGTTGTAAGTTTGCAAAATCTGCAGCTAAAACTGAAGGGGCTATAATTTTATTCATTTCTTTGTAATTGTTTTTGCAAAAGTATCATTTAAAAAATAAAAACGCTCGAAATTTCGAGCGTTTTTATTCAGTAATCAAAAAGTTTATTAGTGTTAAATCAATATTTAACCTAAATATGTTTTTAAAATTTTACTTCTTGATGTATGTTTTAATCTTCTAATTGCTTTTTCTTTAATTTGACGAACACGCTCTCTAGTTAAATCAAAAGTTTCACCAATTTCTTCTAAAGTCATTGGGTGAGCATCACCTAAACCAAAGTATAATTGAACTACATCCGCTTCTCTTGGAGTAAGCGTTTCTAATGCGCGTTCAATTTCAACTTTTAAAGACTCATGTAATAATGCTTTATCTGGATTTGGAGATTCACCAGTATTTAAAACATCATATAAGTTAGAATCTTCACCTTCAATTAAAGGAGCATCCATAGATACGTGACGACCAGAATTTTTCATTGATTCTTTAACATCGTTCACAGTCATATCTAATTTCTTAGCAATTTCTTCTGCAGATGGAGGTCTTTCGTTTTCTTGCTCTAAGAAAGCGTACATTTTATTAATTTTATTGATAGAACCAATTTTATTTAAAGGCAAACGTACAATACGAGATTGTTCAGCTAACGCTTGTAAAATTGATTGACGAATCCACCAAACAGCGTAAGATATAAATTTGAAACCACGTGTTTCATCAAAACGTTTTGCTGCTTTTATTAATCCTAAGTTACCTTCATTAATTAAATCTGGTAAAGTTAATCCTTGATTTTGATATTGTTTTGCTACAGAAACAACAAAACGTAAATTTGCTTTTGTCAATCTTTCTAAAGCTGCCTGATCTCCTGCTTTTATTCGTTGCGCTAATTCTACCTCCATTTCGGCAGTAATTAAATCAACTTTTCCTATTTCTTGTAAATACTTGTCTAATGATGCGGTTTCTCTATTAGTAACCTGTTTTGTTATTTTAAGTTGTCTCATTTAGATACTAAAAATTTATTTATTAATATATATGCTATACAATATATACGTTGTATTTTTGAAAATGTTACAAAATAAAATAAATTTAATGTTTTTGTGACTTTATAAAAGCAAAAGTGTCCTAAAGATATAACCCAACTAGTAATTTTTGAAATCAAATAGTGATATATCGTTATTAAGTGATAACGAGTTAGTTCAAAGGATAGTACAGACAAATGATACCCATTTGTTTGCTGTCTTGTACGACAGATATGTCTCTATGGTTTATAATAAATGTTACGGATTTGCATCCTCAAAGGAGGAAGCACAAGATTTAACACATGATGTCTTTATTAAACTTTTTGTTAAACTAAGAACATTTAAAGGAACTGCTAAGTTTTCGACTTGGCTATATTCTTTTACGTATAATTTTTGTGTTAACTATGTTACTCGAAATAATTATAAAAAAAATGAAAAGAATTTTGAAGGGGAGATATCAGATGATAATAACGAATTAGATTCGAGTGATGAATCAATTTACAGTATGAAATCTGATAAATTGAAAAAGGCATTAGAGCTAATAGACCCAAATGAAAAAATGATTTTATTATTGAAGTATCAAGATGATTTTTCGATAAAAGAAATACAGGAAGCAATGGAGATTGGGGAAAGTGCAATAAAAATGCGATTGAAAAGAGCAAAGGAAAAATTAATTAGTGTATATAAAAATCTTAAATAATGGAGAATCCGTTTAAGAAAATATTACATAACGAAGAAGTGCCAAAAGTACTTAGAGAACGAGTAATTAATGATATTTCATTAATTAAACTCTCTATTGATGTGGCCGATCTATTTGTAATAAAGTACCCTAATACAATAGGAGAGTTCTTAGATACTGAATCAAAAACAATTAAAAATAATAAGAAAGAAAAATAAAATTTACTAACCCAAAATTTAATAAAATGAAAACAATAATCCAATTAGAAAATGTCAATTTAACATTTGCACAAGATTTATGGAGCCAATTTTTAAATGTAATTCCAAAAATTTTAATGGGCATAGGATTCATTATAATTGCTTGGATATTTTTAAAAGTTGTAAATGTTGTTCTTAAAAAGATATTAAAAATTTCAAAAATTGATTCGTTAACAACAAAGTTAAACGAAGCGGAATTATTCGGTAAAAGTGATTATACAGTAGTGCCATCTAAAATTATTTTAAAGTTTGTAAAATATTTGTTGATTTTAATTTTTATAGTTATTGCTTCAGATATGTTAGGCCTAAAAATGGTTTCCGAAGGAATTGGAAGTTTTATAGCATATTTACCAGTTTTAATAAGTGCCTTATTTATTTTTGTAATTGGAGTTTATGTGGGGTCGCTAATTAAAAATACGATTCAAGAAACATTTAAATCAATGGAACTTACAGGTGGTAATTTGGTTGGTAATATTGTGTTTTATTTAATAGTTATTTTTATTTCAATTACAGCATTAAATCAGGCAGGTATTGATACCGAAATTATTACAAGTAATATTACTTTAATATTAGGTTCTGTTTTAGTTTCTTTTACCATCGCATTTGGATTAGGGGCAAGAGATGTAATTACCAGATTGCTTTTTGGTTTTTATTCTCGAAAAAACTTTGAAATTGGGCAGCATATAAAAACTAAAAAGATTGAAGGTGTTATTCAACAAATAGATAATATATGTATTACAATTAAAACGGAGGAAGGTATAGTAGTGCTGCCTATTAAGTCTTTTGTTGATCAAAAAGTAGAGATAAAGTAAAATATATTTAGTAAAAATGTTTCTGTAAAAGGGAAATTTGTAAAGGAAAAAGAAAAATGTACTATTTAAGTTCTTATAGAATTTAAAGCAGAAATATTTTTTACTAAAACTTAATAGAAATACTGGGTTAGTTATTTCTATTATTAATGAGAGTTAGAAAGCCAATCATTAGCGAAAGCTAATGATTGGGACTCTCAAATTAAATGGATTATTAGAAATATTAATGGGTTAGTATCCTCTAATAATTCAAAAACAGAAGGAATTAAATGATTAGAATTCTTCTGTTAAAAAGAAAGAAGCCAAATTACAAATAAATTTATGTAATTGTAGGCTTCTTTTTGATTTAATACAGTTTATAAAAAAAGCTTCTCATTTCTGAGAAGCTTTTTAATAATTTATAATTTCGAGAATTAATCTCTAGGTCTAGGTTTTCTATCTCTATCTCCACCACGGTTATCTCTACCACGGTTATCACGTCCACCTCTATCATCTCTATCTCTAGGAGGTCTTTCTTTAAAGCCTTCAGGTTTTGGTAAAATAGCTTTACGAGATACTTTCTCTTTGCGAGTTCTAGGATCTTTTCCAAAATATTTCACATCAAACACATCACCCATATTAACAACATCAGTAACATTGTCAGTTCTTTCCCAAGCTAATTCAGAAATATGTAATAAAACTTCATTTCCAGGAGCTTCTGTATATTCTACAACAGCACCAAAGTCAAGCATTTTAATAACTTTTACTTCGTAAACGCTACCTACTTGTGGTTTAAACAATAAAGAATCAATTTTAGCTAAAACAGTATCAATACCATCTTGGTTTGTTCCTAAAATTTCAACAATACCTTCTTCAGTAACTGGATCTTCATTTATAACAATTGTACATCCAGTTTCCTTTTGCATTTCTTGAATAACTTTTCCTCCTGGTCCAATTAATGCACCAATAAATTCATTAGGAATCCTTCTTGAAATCATTTTTGGAGCATGTGATTTTACCTCAGCATTTGGAGCTGAAATAGTTTCAGTGATTTTTCCTAAAATGTGTAAACGACCATCTCTAGCTTGTTTTAGTGCATTCACTAAAATTTCGTAAGACAATCCTTTTACTTTAATATCCATCTGACAAGCAGTAATACCGTCTGCAGTTCCTGTTACTTTAAAGTCCATATCACCTAAATGATCTTCATCACCTAAAATGTCGCTAAGTACAGCATAACGATCACCATCAGAAATTAATCCCATAGCAATACCAGAAACTGGTTTTGTCATTTGAACTCCAGCATCCATTAACGCCATTGTACCCGCACAAACTGTAGCCATTGAAGAAGAACCATTAGATTCTAAT
The DNA here is from genome assembly GCF_900188355.1 of Lutibacter flavus. GTDB lineage: Bacteria > Bacteroidota > Bacteroidia > Flavobacteriales > Flavobacteriaceae > Lutibacter > Lutibacter flavus. Next base: position 70,475 of record NZ_FZNX01000006.1, on the reverse strand, counting down.
ACTTCAGAAACTATTCTAACTGTATAAGGGCAATCAGCAGGAACCATTCCTTTTAAAGCACGTTGCGCTAGGTTTCCATGTCCTACTTCTCTACGCGAAGTACCTCTTAAAGGTCTTGCTTCACCTGTACAGAAAGGAGGGAAATTGTAGTGTAAGTAAAATCTTTCTTCACCTTCATTTGTTGGTGAATCAATAATATTAGCATCTCTAGAAGTTCCAAGTGTAACTGTAGCTAATGCTTGAGTTTCTCCTCTTGTAAAGATTGATGAACCGTGAGTAGAAGGTAAGTAATCTACTTCAGACCAGATTGGTCTAATTTCATTAGTCTTACGACCATCTAGACGTAAACCTTCTTCAAGGGTTAAGTTTCTAATAGCACTTTTTTCTGCTTTGCTATAATATTTTGAAATTAAAGCTCCTTTTTCAGCCAATTCTTCTTCTGAAAATGTAGCCTTAAATGCTTCTTTTATTTCTGCGAATGCAGCGCTACGTTCATGTTTAGCACTTCCTGCTTTTGCAATGTCGTAAACTTTTTGGTATGAAAAATCGTGAGCTGCTTTTTCTAAAGCTTCATCAGTAGCTGCACCTTCATATTCACGTGTTTCTTTTTTACCAAAAGACTCTGCTAATGCAACTTGAGCAGCACATTGAATTTTAATAGCTTCATGTGCAAATTTAATAGCCTCAGCCATTTCTTCTTCACTACATTCATCCATTTCACCTTCTACCATCATTACAGAATCGGCAGATGCACCAACCATCATATCAATATCAGCTTCAGCTAATTGAGTTCTATTTGGGTTGATTATAAATTCACCGTTTACTCTTGCAACTCTAGCTTCAGAAATTGGAGTTTCAAAAGGAAGATCACTTAATTGGATAGCTGCAGAAGCGGCTAAGCCTGCTAAAGCATCAGGCATTACATTATCGTCATGAGACATTAATTGAATCATAACTTGTGTTTCTGCGTGGTAATCTTTAGGGAATAATGGACGTAAAACACGGTCTACTAAACGCATTGTTAATACTTCATTATCACTTGGTCTTGCTTCTCTTTTGAAGAAACCTCCTGGATACTTACCTGCAGCTGCAAATTTTTCTCTGTAATCTACAGTTAAAGGTAAAAAGTCAACATCACTTTGTCTGTAGTTAGAAACAACAGTACCTAATAACATGGCATCTCCCATTCTTACAACAACCGAACCATGCGCTTGCTTTGCTAATTTTCCAGTTTCAATTGAGATGGTTCTTCCATCTCCTAAATCAATAATTTGTGTATGAACCTTCGGTATCATAAATAATTTTTTAAATTTTAATTAAACAATTGGTTGTTGTTGTGTTGTGTTTTCCAATGAAAAGTTTAATCTATGCTTTCTTTTGTAATTCAATAAATAAAAAAAAGAGGCAATAGTTGCCTCTTTTTTTTATTTTCTAATTCCTAATTCTTGAATAATCTCACGATATCTTACGATATCCGTTTTAATCAAATAATCAAGTAAATTTCTTCTTTTACCTACCAGTTTAACTAATGAACGCTCAGTATTATAATCTTTACGATTTCCTTTTAAGTGCTCTGTTAAGTGGTTAATTCTGAAAGTAAATAAGGCAATTTGTCCTTCTGAAGAACCAGTGTCTGTTGCTGATTCATTGTGTTTTGCGAAAATTTCCGCTTTTTTCTCTTTTGTTAAGTACATGCTAACATTAATTTTTATTAATAATTTTTATGTATTAATACTGCAATATGCAGCTAATAGTCGGCAAAGATACTATTATTATTTTGAATACTCAATATATTGAGCCCAAGTTATTTATTTTGATATTGTTTTAAACTTTTTGTTTTTTTTAAGGTCTAAGAAATTATAGAAGTTTTTTTTAATTTTTTAAATATTTAATCTTATGAGAATGTATAATTTAATTTTTAGAATGTTTTTTGTTTTTATTGTTAGTACTTTAATTTTTACAAGTTGTGAAAATAATGATGCAATAGAACAGACCGTTCAAATATCTGAGGAAGAAACAATTACTCTGATTGAATCTGAGGATATATCTGATGAAATGGACAATATTGTGGATGATGTTATGTTTGAGGATTTTGCTACTAGTGGAAAGGAAGTCGCTTCAAAAGATGATGGAAATAATCATGGTGGAATGCCAGATTGCGCTACAAGAACTGTTGATATAGTTGGAACTACAAAGACAGTAACTGTGGATTTTGGAGAAGCATGTGAATTGCCAAATGGACATGTTCTATCCGGGAAAATTATTATGGTTTATGTTTATGATGAAAATTCCGCAACAGTTGTTGTAACAATTACATACGATGGATTTTATTTTAACGAAGTTGCAGTAGAAGGATCCAATATTATTGTTAAAACCAGAGAGAATGACAACGGAAACCCTCAATCTATTAAAACGATAAATATAACTTTAACTTGGCCTGATGGGGAGATTATTTCTAAAGAAGGAACAAAAACAAGAGAATGGATTGAAGGCTTTGATACAAGGGCTTGGAGTGATAATGTTTATTTAATAACTGGTAGTTGGACATCAATATTTAAAGATGGAACTGTGTTTTCGGGAAATATAATTGAGGCTTTAAGAAGAGAAATGTCCTGTAGATTTATTGTTAGTGGTATTGTTGAAATTGTTAGAGGTGAAACAACAGGTGTCATAAATTTTGGAGATGGAACTTGTGATGATATTGCAGTATTCACAGATAGTGAAGGCGTTGAAACGGAAATAGTATTAAGAAGAAGAAAAATGGGAAACTAAGGAAATAGTATTCAGTTTGGTTAGTTTGGTTAATAAAAAAGCGAGCATTTAGCTCGCTTTTTTTAGTTTCTTATTGGTAAATTTTGAATTAAATCAATATATAAATTTAATTGTTTTTTTAAATTTTTACGTTCAATAATTTTATCTAAAAAACCATGTTCTAGTACAAACTCAGATCTTTGAAATCCAGGAGGCAATTCTTTACCAGTTGTATCTTTTACAACACGTGGGCCGGCAAAAGCAACTAAAGCATTAGGTTCTGCAAAGTTAACATCGCCAAGCATAGCGTAAGAAGCCGTTGTTCCTCCAGTAGTAGGATCTGTACAAAGTGAAATGTACGGAATTCCAGCATCTGATAATTGAGCTAATTTTGCTGATGTTTTTACTAATTGCATTAAAGATAAAGATGCTTCCATCATTCTTGCACCACCTGATTTTGAAATCATTAAAAATGGTACTTTATGCTTAATTGAATAATCTATTGCTCTAGAAATTTTTTCTCCAACAACACTACCCATAGAACCTCCAATAAACGCAAAATCCATTGCCGCTATAACTAAATCTTTCCCAAAGGATTTCCCAACTGCTGTTCTAACAGCATCTTTTAATTTAGTTTTTTCATAAGCTTGCTTTAACCTATCGGTATATTTTTTTGTATCTGTAAATTTTAAGGGGTCTTTAGATACCATATCTTTGTCAAATTCTTTAAATTGATTATCATCAAATAGAATTTCAAAATATTCAGCGCTTCCAATTCTTACATGATATCCATCTTCTGGACTAACATAAAAATTTTCTTTTAATTCGTCGGTATCAACAACTTTTCCGCTTGGAGTTTTGTACCACAATCCTTTTGGTACATCTTTTTTATTTTCAGTAGGGGTTTGGATTCCCTTATCTTTTCTTTTAAACCAAGATGACATATAATTTTGTTTTAGTTGAAAATAGAGGTGCAAATTACTAAAAAAAACAAAGAGAACGTATAAAAATATGTTCTCTTTGTTAAATTAAGTTTTATTTTGTTAATTTATAGTGTGTCTACACAATTTAAATCTTTGAAAGCTTGAATTAAACGAGCCTTAAAAGTTTCTTCACCTTTACGTAACCATCCACGAGGATCATAGTACTTTTTGTTAGGCTTGTCTGCTCCATCAGGATTTCCAATTTGAGTTCTTAAGTACTCAATTTTTTCATTCATATAATCTCTAATTCCCTCGGTAAAAGCAAATTGCAAATCGGTATCAATGTTCATTTTAATTACTCCATATCCAATTGCTTCTCTGATTTCTTCTAAAGAAGATCCTGAACCACCATGAAAAACAAAATCTACTGGGTTTTTCTCAGTACCATTCTTCTTTTCTATATATTTTTGAGAATTGTCTAAAATTTTAGGAGTTAATTTTACATTTCCTGGCTTGTAAACACCGTGAACATTTCCAAAAGAAGCAGCAATTGTGAAATTGTCACTTACTTTTTTAAGTTCGTCATATGCATAAGCAACTTCTTCAGGTTGTGTATATAATTTTGAAGCATCTACATCAGTATTGTCAACACCATCTTCTTCACCACCTGTAATTCCTAATTCTATTTCTAATGTCATTCCCATTTTACTCATACGAGCTAAATAAGTTTTACATATTTCAATGTTTTCTTCTAAAGGCTCTTCAGATAAATCAATCATGTGAGAGCTATATAATGGAATTCCATTTTCTTTGTAAAATTGTTCTCCAGCATCTAATAAACCATCAATCCAAGGAAGTAATTTTTTAGCACAATGGTCTGTATGTAAAATTACAGGTACTCCATATGCTTCGGCTAAAGTATGCACGTGTTTTGCACCTGCAACTCCACCAGCAATAGCTGCTTTTTGTCCTTCATTTGATAATCCTTTACCTGCATTAAATTGAGCTCCACCATTTGAAAATTGAATAATTACCGGTGAATTTAATTCTTTTGCTGTTTCTAACACAGTATTTATTGTATTAGAGCCTATAACATTTACCGCTGGTAATGCGAAATTTTTAGCTTTTGCTAATTTAAAGATCTCTTGTACTTTGCTTCCTGTTGCAACTCCTGGTTTAATTGTATGACTCATAATGTTTTAATTATATTAATTGTATTAAGCTTGATATAGCAAAATTAATGAATTATAAGGATTAAATAGGCATTGGAAAGAAAAAAAACGAAATCGAAATAGTTTTTTTAAAAAGGATAACTAATACCAAAATTGTAAACATTGTTTTTAAAGTTTACATGTTGAAACCACTTGTTGCTTTCAAGATATGGTTCGTATGTTTTAAACCCTAAATCTAAACGTAATAGAATAAAACTCAAATCATATCTAATTCCAAAACCTGAGCCAATTGCAATATCTTTTAATGAATTAAATCCATTAAATTTTGCTTCAGGATCTGTCACTGCTGAGTTTGAGATATCCCAAATATTACCAGCATCAACAAATAATGCTCCTTTTACACTATTTATTATTTTAAATCGATATTCTAAACTGCTAATAAATTTTAAATTCCCCACATTAAATTCTAAACCACTTTGTGTAGATCCTGGGCCCAGATCATATATTTTCCAAGCTCTTAAATCATTTGGTCCTCCAATAAAATAACTTCTGCTAAATGGAATTGTACTTGAATTATTATAAGGAAATGCAATTCCTAAAAAGCTTCTGAATGCCAATACATTTTCAAAAGAAAGGTTCCAGAATTTTTTATATTCAAAATCAGTTCTAACATATTGAGCGATTTGAGTATTAAAAAGTGTTTTGATACCGTTTTCATCCTTTTTTGTAGCTAAAAGACTTGTTAAATTTCCAGATGAAACGAAACGAGCCCTAAAAAAGGAGAAGTCTGTATCTTTATAATTTTCACTATTATTATAGGTAAATGTATAAGTCGCAGAAGGAATTAATACATCTTCTGTAATAATATTGTAACGGTTTTTAATGTTTTGAGCAATTGTAAATTCAGTAGGATTTGAACTTTCAAAATTAGAATCAATATTTAAGTTTATAAAATCTACAACATCAGATGTTGAAATATCTTCATTAAAATATGTTGAAGCTATACTTTGGATTTCTTCAAATTCAGAATTATAGATGTTAAAATAGGAATCAATATTTAAATTTTTAATAAATTGAGCATTTAAAAGCTGGAAACTATGTTTTTTTGTAGTTGTAGATTCCCAGGTATAATCAATAATTCCAGTAAATTTTTGTTTATCTAACCCAATGTTTTTTTGCAAACTTGTACCAACAGTAAAAATTGTTTTAGGTGACATACTTTTTGGAATAATCTTGTTTGCTTTAAAAGGCAATAAAATTCTTGGAAGTTCTAAAGAAACATCGCCACCAATTTCCCAGGCATTTAACAGCTTTTCACTGTCAGCTGCATCTTTAGAGTCTAAAAAAGATCCTTGTACCGAGAATTTTAATATTTCAGATCCTTTAAAAATATTTCTGTTTAAAAAAGACAATTTCCCTGAAATACCAAGTTGTCTAATATTAGAATGTGTTAGTTCGGAGCTAAATCCTATTGAGTATTTTTTAAGAGGAGTCAAGTAAATAGAAGCCTCTAAAAAATCATTTTCTAATTCATTGTATTTAATTTCAACGGTTCTAAAATTATTTAATCTTCTTAAATTTTTTCTTGTTAATTCTCGGGTTTCATCTTTATAAATATCGTTTGGTTCAATAAAAACAGCGTCTAATAATAATTTAGGATTATATTTTAATTTGTTTTGGGTAAGAAAAAAATAGCCTTTGTAATTTAAACTGTCTTGTATTGGGTTGTCTTTAGTATTATAAGCGAAATCAGTATAAATATTTATTTTCTTTATTTTTTGAATTTTATAGGGGATATTTGCAATACTATCATTAATAATTAAATCAATATTAGATTTGTAATTAGATGTATCTGCATCAACTAAAATTGCATTCTTATTAAAATGATAAATACCAGAATTTCTAAACAAATTGGTAATTCTATTTTGTTCATTAATAAATAAAGAATATTTAAATTTCTCCCCTTTTTTTATAAAAGAGGCTTCTTTTTGAGATAAATAAATAGAGTCTAAAACTTTAGATTCAATATTAATAGTAATTGTATCTAGCGTATATGGTTTATCTGTATTTACGTAGTAGGTAACGGCAGCTTTTTTGTTTTTTAAATATGCAATATCATAATATGCTTTCACATTAAAATAGCCTTCATTATGATAATGTTGCATAAAATTATCAACCGTTTGAGTAGCTTTTTTCGAATCAAATATTACAGGTTCTTCCCCGTTATTTAGCCACCATTTATGGGTGTTGTATTTAAAATTATGTAATCCTCTGGTTTGTTTTTCTGAAAATACTTTTGTTGTAAAATTATAAGCTTTTGGATTGTCAATTTTCCACTGGTCATAATCAGATTCAAAATTTTTGTTTCCAATATTGTAAAAATGAAGAGGAAATGGAACACCAAGGACTAATGAATTTGGGCGTTGAACAACATAATCAGTAATTTCGTCATCAACATTTTTTTTATCATTTACTAAAATGATGTTTTTTGTAAGTAAATTTTCGTTTTCAGAAACATACTTTACAGTATTGCACGATGAAAAACCTGTAATTATACTTAATAAAATTATTAATATTATAAAATTGTTTTTCAACAAATAAGAGTTTAAATTTGTTTCAAATGTAAAACTTTTCGAACTATTACCCAATTACTATTTATTATAAATAAATCAATGAGTTTAAGTAAAAATCAGTTAAAGTTAATAACGAGTTTACAACAAAAAAAGTACAGAGTAAAAAGTAATTTATTTTTTGCTGAAGGAGTTAAGGTTGTTGATGAGTTTTTGAACTCAAATTTAGAATTGGAACAGATTTTTTGTGTGGATGATAGTTTATATAAAAACGGAGAAAACGTAACCGTAATTTCTGAAGTTGAATTGAAAAAAATAAGCGTACTAAAAACACCAAATAAGGTTTTAGCGCTATTTAAAATTCCATCTTCTAAATTGATAAAAACTGATGGATTAGTTTTGGCTTTGGATGAAGTAAATGATCCTGGAAATTTAGGTACAATTATTAGGTTGTGCGATTGGTTTGGTATTGATCAATTAGTTTGTTCAAAGGGAACAGTTGATTGTTATAATCCTAAAGTTGTACAGGCTTCTATGGGGTCTTTAACTAGAGTAAATATTGTTTATACCGACTTAGAAACTTATTTAAAAGCTACTGAAAAACCAACATATGCTTCACTAATGAATGGTGAGAACGTTTATAAAAGTAAATTACCCAAAGATGCTGTTTTGGTAATGGGTAATGAAGCAAATGGTATAAGTAAGCCCATTTTAAAATTACTAAACAATTCGGTATCTATTCCAAGATTTGGAGATTTGAAGCAAGCAGAGAGTTTAAATGTTGCAACCGCTACAGCAATTTTATTAAGCGAATTTAGACGCCTATCTTAATGAAAGGCGAATTTTATAAAGATTCCTCTTGTTCCAAAATAATCTACATTTCCAGTCCAAGGGCTATTTGAACTATAATCTCTAACTAATTCATCATTTATAGCAAAAACACCTCTAATTGAAGGAGAAAAAATGAAGTAAGGTAAATAAAAGTCAATTCCAGCACCAATTTCATAAGTAAAATTATTTTTTTTCATTCTAAATTCACCATTTGAATTATCATCTGGATTGTCTTGATTACTTGAAAAATTATAATCGTATGAAACACCACCTATAAGATAAGGTCTAATATTATTTAGTCTATCTGTGCTTAATTTAACTAATAAAGGAACTCTTAAATAAGTTGCATTTACATCTCTAATACTGTCTTTTGGGCCACCTTCAATATGTGTAAAAGCAAGTTCTTTAGTATTGCTGGAAAGTCCCGGCTCAATTCTTAAATTAATGTTTTTATGCAATCTTAAATCTCCAATAAGTCCCACTTCGAAACCCATAGATGGCGTAACATCAATAAAAGAGCCATCATATTGGTAAGTAATTTTGTAATCTTTTTGGTTTATACCTAAAAAATAACCCCAAAAAACAGTTTGCTTATCCCAGCTTTGTTTATACTCAACAATATCTCTTTTTTGAGCATTAATGTTGCTAACTGTAAAGACTAGTAAGATTACAACAACTATTTTTTTCATAAATTATTTCTTTGATACATAAATAGAAGCCACCCCAAGTGTTTGTGGTTTGTTTTCAATATCTATAAACCCAATTTTATCTAAAATATTGTTGAATGCCTTACCATAAGGAAAAGATGCTGCAGAATCTGATAAATATCTATATGCAGATTTATCTTTGGAAAATAATTTACCTATAATTGGTAGTATTTTTGAAGAATAAAATTTATATCCCTGTTTATATGGAGTTTTAGTAGGAACTGATGTTTCTAAAACAACAAAAGTTCCGTTTGGTTTTAAAACACGATAAATTTCAGATAAACCTTTTTCTAAATTTTCAAAATTACGTACACCAAATGCTACTGTAATTGCATCAAAATAATTGTCTGAAAATGGAATTTTTTCAGAATCACCCAATACCATTTCAATTTGATTGGTTAATTGAAGTTTTTCTATTTTTTGTTTTCCAACATTTAGCATTCCTTCAGAAATGTCCAATCCAATTATTTTTTCAGCATTTGTTTTTGTTAAACTAATTGCCAAATCACCGGTTCCAGTTGCTATATCTAATATTTTTTTTGGATTCGATTCTCCAACTATTTTAACAACTTTATTACGCCATTTTATATCAATTCCAAAAGATATTACACGATTTAACCCATCGTATTCTTTAGAAATAGTATCAAACATTTTAGCTACTTGCTCCTTTTTTCCTAGTTCGGAATCTTTATAAGGTTTTACTTTTTCTGCCATAAAATAGATTAGTAATTTACTGCTACTACTTCTTCAATTTTACCTGGAATCATTTGTTTCAACATATTTTCAATTCCATTTTTTAGAGTAATTGTAGATGATGGGCATCCGCTACAAGCGCCTTGTAAAAGAACATTTACAATTTTTGAATTTTCATCATACGATTGAAATAATATATTTCCTCCATCAGCTGCAACTGCAGGTCTTATGTATTCATCTAAAATACTTACAATTTGTTTAGAAACATCATCTAAATTTTCAGCTTCAGATATTGTGTTTTCAGTTTCGTTTTTTGTTGTATTTGGTTTAGTACCTTCCAAAACAATTGTTTTAGCTTCTGCCACAAATTGTTTAATATAGCTTCTAATATCATTGGTTACTTCATTCCATTCAACTACATCAAATTTAGTTATTGATACATAGTTTTCAGAAACAAAAACTTCCTTTACAAAAGGAAAATTGAATAATTCAGTAGCTAAAGGAGAATTTTTGGCTTCTTCAATATTTTTATATTCTAAATCGAATTCAACTAGTTTTTTGTTTGAAACAAATTTTAGAACAGTTGGATTTGGAGTAACTTCTGCATAAACTTCAACAGGAACTAATTTTTTTGTTGTTTCTTCTGTAATTAAAACACCTCCATTGTTTAAATAATTTTCAATTTGTTCTTTTACTTCTTTCTGAACATCTGCCCATTCAACAATAGAAAATCGTTCTAGTGCAATAAAATTTGCAGAAATTAGAACACGTTTAATAAAAGGTAAATGAAATAATTGTTGCGCTAATGGTGAGTTTTTTGCTTCATCAACATTATTATATTCGTGACTGCCACTAGTTAAAATACTATTAGCTGTAAATTTTATAATAGTATCTGAAGTAGTGTTATTTATAGATAAAGAAATAGTTTCCATTTTTTAAAATATTTGTGCAAAAGTACTAAAACAATTTTAGGTATTTGGTTAAAATTAAAATACGCCTCTTTTTAAGGAGGCGTTTATGTTTTTATGATTTTTAATTAGATGTTTAAAACTAAAGTGGCAGTGATTTTAGAATTATCAATGTTTAACTCAGCAGCATTTACTTGGTTGTATTGCGGGTAAAAATTATAAGCGCCGGTATTTGAGCTATTTTGATAAGAAAAATCTAGTTTTCCACCTCTAAATTTGTATCCTGCACCTAAAGAATACCCTTCTATGCTATCTGAATCTAAAGCGTTTTTATATGGTGATTTTTCAATGTGGTAACCGCCACGTAATGAAATATTGTCAAATCTCCATTCTGTACCAATTCTTAATTCTCCAGTACTTTCTAAATCAGATTTAAAGGATGAGTTTTCTGCTGAAAAATTTGATTTACTTAATTTTATATCGCTGTAATTTTTATAAATATAATCTACGCTTATTAAACCTTGTTTTTCAAAAGTATAAGCGAAACTACCAGTAAATTTACTTGGAGTTTTTAAATTATAGTCAAATTTATTTATTCCTGAATAATCGGTAATTAATTCATCTGTATTACTTACATAAACTTCAAGATCGTAATCTAAATAATCTTCAGAGAGTCTGTACCAAACAGGTGATTTATATGCTAATCCAATTCTAACATTATCATTTGGTTTAGAAATTAAACCTAAATTAAAAGAAAATCCGTCACCAAAAGTTAATAATTCTTGAATTAATGATGCATCTAAATTATTCCCATTACCGTCATTATTATTTTCTTCCAGCAACGTTTGTTGATAATGTTCAATATCATAAGTGCTAATTGAAGCTCCTAAATATAAATTATCATTATACTCTGATGCAAATGTAAAAGTGTATTTATTGTTGGATCCATCAGTTAAATTTTCAAAATATTGCCCATCTGAATTTAGATATAAAATATTTTCATCGTTTGGATCATCTATCCAGGTTGGGTAATTACTATTACCGTTTGCTATCCAAAAATTCTCAAAATCATTTGCTAAAGTAAAATTAAAACCAATAGCTATTTTGCCCCAATTTGAATTTCTGTTATAATTATTATTAAAAACAAAAACACCACCAGATTGTGAAATATTGGCATTGCTATTTTCTGAAAATTCATTAGTACCGTAGTAGTTGGATGTCGTCTCTATATCTTCAATGTTAAAAGTAATTGCGAATTCACTTTTTAAAAATACAGCAGCACCGGCAGGATTTGTTTCAATTGAAGATAAATCTCCACCCAGAGCTCCAAAGGCTCCACTCATAGCATTATAGCGTGCGGTTCCATTAATGTTTTCAGATGAAAATAATACACCAATATCATTGTAGCCTAAAGTTTGAGCGTTAGAAATGAAAGCAATGCAAAGCATTGCAGCTAAAAATAATTGTTTCATAATGTTAAAGAATTATTATTTATAAGTTTTTTAATTTCTTCTAGAAGAGCCTCTTGATGAAGATCTTGAAGAAGAAGAGGATGATGATCTACTTGCAGATGAACTTGATGAAGATGAACTCCTTGAGTAAGAACTATTTGATGTTGAACTTGATCTAGATGGAGATGAACTTGTTGTGCTTCTTGCAGTTGATGTGTTATTTCTAGTAGCTGATCGAGTAGGAGTTGTTCTGCTTGTAGAGCTATTATTTACAGTTCTTTGATTAGATCTTACTTGACTTGAAGAAGTGTTATTTGGGTTGCCTCTTCTTGTTGAATATCTAACGGTTGATGGAGTATTATTATATGCTGAATTACGTCTTGTATTGGAAGACGATTGTCTCGTAGAAGATTGTCTTGTTGGAGAAGTACTTCTTTGAATAGTACTATTTGATGACCTAGAAGGTTGTCTATTTATAACCCGATTATTAGAATTACTATTTTTATCAATAGTTCTGGTTCTATTAACCGTACTAGTAGATCTTCTAGTTGAATTATTTACATTATTTGAGTTTGTAACACTACTTCTTCTAGTAATTACTGAAGAATTGTTGTTGCCAGTTCTTCTTGAAGTTGTGTTATAAGTAGTTCTTTTTCTGTAATTATCGTATCTTCTATAGTTGTTATTATTAGAGTAATAATTATAAGGATTGTAGCCGTAATAGTTGTGGTACCCATAATACCCTCTGTTATATGGATAGTAGTTAAAATAATTGTAAGAATAAAAACCATTATACAACCCACCATACATGTAAGGATTGTAATATCTCCAAGGGCTGTAATAATTTTGATAATATGGGTAGAAGCTATCATAACCATAGTTATAATAAAAAGGGTTATGCCAATAATAACCTAAACTTCCGTAACCTGAATTAATATTAATAGTTACATTATCAGTAAATTCCCAAGGTTCGTAATTCTCATTATTTAATTCTTGTTCATCATAAGATTCATCGTAATAATAATCATCAATATCAGTAAAAACATCTTCCTCTCCAATATTTTGAATTTCATCAAGTTGACGAGAAAAATAATTTTTATCAAATTCAGATTTCTCAACAATTACAATCTCTTCATCAATTTTTTGATTATTAGAAGTGTAAATGCCATCGTCATCATAATTGTAGGCACTTTGATAAGTTCCACAAGAATACAAACTAACAAATAGTATAAAAAGAAGACTTATTCGAGAGCTTTTTGAGTTAAATATATTTGAAACTTCCATAATCAATTAAAATTTTTATTGTTAACAATTCAAAAAAAACTAATTTTGTCGAAATTAGCATTTTTATAATAAAAAAGATGCAATATTTATGCCAAAGTTTTGATTATGAGTAAGAATTTAACAAAGAGAGAAGTAGATTATTCTAAATGGTACAATGAGTTAGTTGTGAAAGCTGATTTAGCTGAGAATTCCGCTGTGAGAGGGTGTATGGTTATAAAGCCATATGGATATGCGATTTGGGAGAAAATGCAAGCCGAACTAGATAGAATGTTTAAGGAAACAGGACATGAAAATGCGTATTTTCCATTATTTGTGCCTAAAAGTTTATTTGAAGCAGAAGAAAAAAATGCAGAAGGATTTGCCAAAGAATGTGCTGTTGTAACTCATTATAGATTGCAAAATGACCCTGATAATCCAGGGAAACTTCGTGTAGATCCATCAGCTAAATTAGAAGAAGAGTTAGTTGTTCGTCCAACTTCTGAAGCAATTATATGGAGTACCTTTAAAGGATGGATTCAATCTTATAGAGATTTACCATTATTAATAAATCAATGGGCAAATGTTGTGCGTTGGGAAATGCGAACGCGCTTATTTTTGAGAACTGCAGAATTTTTATGGCAAGAAGGACATACTGCTCATACAACTAAAAAAGAAGCATTATCAGAAGCTATGCTAATGCAAAAAGTGTATGCAGAGTTTGCAGAAACCTTTATGGCAATGCCTGTAATAAAAGGTTCTAAGTCGGAAAGCGAACGATTTGCTGGAGCAGATGAAACCTATACAATTGAGGCTTTAATGCAGGATGGAAAAGCTTTACAAGCAGGAACGTCACATTTTTTAGGACAAAATTTCGCTAAAGCTTTTGATGTAAAATATACTTCTAAAGAAGGGAAACAAGAGTATGTATGGGCAACTTCCTGGGGGGTATCTACGCGATTAATAGGAGGATTGATAATGACACATTCTGATGATTTTGGATTGGTGTTACCTCCAAGACTAGCGCCAATTCAAGTTGTAATTGTTCCAATTTATAAAGGAGATGATCAACTGGCTGAAATATCCAGTAAAGTTGATGGGTTTGTGAAAGAATTTAGACAGCAAGGAGTCTCAGTTAAGTTTGATGATAGAGATACCTATAGGCCAGGCGCAAAATTTGCTGAATATGAATTAAAAGGTGTTCCGGTAAGAATTGCAATAGGAAAAAGAGATTTAGAAAATAATACTGTTGAAGTTGCAAGAAGAGATACTTTAGTAAAACAAACAGTCTCTCAGGATGATGTAGTTGATTTTGTGGCTAACTTATTAGTTGAAATTCAGGATAATATGTTTGATAAAGCGGTTTCTTTTAGAAAAGAACATACAACTGAAGTCAATACATTTGAAGAATTTAAAGAGGTTATAAAAACCAAAGGTGGATTTGTGTCTGCGCATTGGGATGGTACATCTGAGACTGAAGATAGAATTAAGGATTTGACAAAAGCAACAATTAGATGTATTCCAATAAATAATAAAATTGAGGAAGGAGCCTGCGTATTTACTGGGAAAAAATCAATTCAAAGAGTATTATTTGCAAAAGCTTATTAAATTTTTCAAAAAATATTTTGCAGAATAAAAAATAGTTGTATTTTTGCATCCGCAATGACGAAATAATGTCATTTTTGCAAAACAATTAATGGTCCGTTCGTCTAGGGGTTAGGACGCCAGGTTTTCATCCTGGTAACAGGGGTTCGATTCCCCTACGGACTACAAAAATTTAATAAAAAATTTTACAATGGCAAATCACAAGTCAGCACTAAAGAGAATAAGAAGTAACAGTGTTAAGCAATTAAGAAACAAATATCAGCATAAAACTACACGTAATGCTGTAAGAGACTTACGTGCTACAACTGAGAAGAAAGAGGCTGAGGAATTATTTCCTAAAGTTGTTGCAATGTTGGATAAACTTGCAAAAAGAAATATTATTCACAAAAATAAGGCGGGTAACTTAAAATCTAAATTAGCTAAACAAGTAGCTTCTTTATAGTTTAACGCAAATAAAATATTTAAAAAGCATCCTAATTTAGGATGCTTTTTTTGTTTTATCCATTAATCTTAATCTTACCATTCATAAGACCTATTTGCGTCTAAGCGAATAAATATAAAAAGAAGTGCCGTAAAGCCCCATAGTGCCGAGCCACCATAACTAAAAAAAGGTAAGGGAATTCCAATTGTAGGTAGCAATCCTATTACCATTCCAATATTAATAGTGAAATGGGTAAAAAATATAGCGGCAATGCTATATCCATAAACCCTACTGAATTTTGACTTTTGTCGTTCCGCGATTTGTATGATTCTTAAAAGAAACAATACAAATAAAACAATAACGATACTGCTACCAATAAACCCCCATTCTTCACCTACAATAGTGAAAATATAATCTGTTTGATGTTCTGGTACAAAATTTCCTTGGGTGCGTTCGCCTTCTAGAAACCCTCTGCCTTTTAAACCTCCAGATGCTATTGTTGTTACAGATTGGTTGGTATTATAGCCTATGCTTTTAATGTCTGTTGTTTTACCCAATAAAATATTGAATCTATCTCTGTGACGCTGTTCAAATACATTATTAAAAACAAAGTCTACACTAAAAATGAAAAGGGCTGAAATTAAATAAATGCCAAGTATTTTTATCCAACCTTTTTTAAATGCTTTTTTTCTGTAATAGTTAAAATATAATAGAATAACAATTAAAAGTAAAAACGAGGCAATAATTGTGTTAGAAAACCCAAAGTAGAGTGTAATAACAAACAAGAATAATGTTATAAAGCCAATAGTTATATAATAAAATGGCAATCCTTCTCGGTATAAAACAAATATAAATGCAGTGTAAACCAACGCGGAACCTGGGTCAGGTTGAAGAGTAATTAATATTGCAGGAATAAATAAGATTATTAAAGCTTGTAATTGTGTGTTTAACTTTGAAAGATTAAATTGTTTATCACTTACAAGTTTGGCTATTGCTAAAGCGGTAGCTGCTTTTGCAAATTCAGAAGGTTGCAATCCAACTCCTCCAAAATTATACCATGAAGTTGCACCGTTTATGTTTTTACCTAGAATGAATAATCCTGCTAAGGATACTAAACTTACTAAGTAAATAATTGATGCATATTTTTCATAAAATTTTGCTTCAAATAGCAAAATTAAAAGAATAAGCGGTATACTAAGTCCAATCCAAATAAGTTGTTTCCCATATTCAGAAGAGAAGTTTATTAAATCTACTTGTGAATCAGTTATTGTTGCAGAATATATATTTATCCAACCAAAAAAAATGAGGATAAAATAAAAGAGTATTAATACCCAGTCGATTCCATAAAAAATATTGTTTCTTTTATTTCTCAATGTTTAAAGTATCTTTTATTTGTTTGTCATATTCTTCTTGCAAGCTTCCATTAAACATTTCTTGTTCTTTCCAAGGCCTAATAGTTTCTCCATTTAAGTATTCTTCAATCATTAGACTGGCAATTGGGCCCGCCCAACGAGACCCCCAATAGCCATTTTCTACAAATACGGCAATTGCTATTTTAGGATTGTCTTTTGGAGCAAATGCAATAAAAATAGAATGATCTTGTCCATGTGGGTTTTCAGCAGTTCCAGTTTTTCCACATATTTCAATTCCTTTTACTTTAGACCAGCTCGCCGTTCCTCTTGGGTTTTCAAACACATTAAACAATCCTTCTATTACAGGTTCAAAATATTTTTCATCAATAGTTGTATGTTTTGGCGTTGTATATTTTTCATTTAATTCTTTTCCTTTTATGTTTTTTACAATATGTGGTGTAAAATAAAAGCCTCTATTTGCAACAGTTGCAGTCATATTAGCCAATTGAATTGGAGTTGTTAGCACCTCGCCTTGTCCAATTGCGTTTGAAATTGTTGCTGTTGATCTCCATCGACCGTTTGGATACCATTTATTATACAAATCCCCAGTAGGAACTAATCCTTTTTTACCTACAGATAAATCGTTATTTAAATAATTCCCTAATCCAAAGCTTTTAACATGTGTACTCCAAGCATTCATACCCTCAGAAGCGTCTGGGTATTTTTCTATAGTTTTTCTATAAGCATTTGAAAAGTAACTATTACATGACCTATATATTGCTTTATTTAATTCAACCGGACTTCCATGTGTTCCACAATGACACTCCATAAAGGCATCTTTACCAGATCCATATTTATAACCACCAAAACATTTTATAGTTGTTGTCGTATTAATTACATTCTCTTGCAAGGCCACTAATGCTGTAACTACTTTAAATGGTGATCCTGGAGGATATTCACCTTGTAAACCTCGATCTAATAATGGCTTGCTTATGGAATCAAGAAATAATTTCGTGAAGTTTTTTGATCGTTCTCTTCCAATTAATAAATTGGGATTGAATGTAGGTGTTGAAACCAGCGCTAAAATTTCTCCTGTTGAAGGTTCTAAAGCAACAACTCCCCCTCTTTTATTAATCATTAATGCCTCACCATATTGTTGTAATTTACTATCAATAGTTAGAGTAATATCATTTCCAGGTATTGGAAGTGTATCATAAATTCCATTTTTGTAAGGTCCAATCTCTTTATTAAATCGATCTCTTTGAATGTGTTTAACGCCCTTTATTCCTCGTAAGGTTTCTTCGTAAGTTGTTTCAATTCCCGCAGTACCAATTAATTCACCTAATTGATAATATGGATTTTTTTTTATCATATTTTCATTAACTTCACTTATATACCCCAATACGTTGGGAGCGGAATTTAAGGGGTATTCTCTTAAAGATCTTTTTTGAATGTAAAACCCAATAAATTTGTGCATTTTTTCCTGTAAATAAGCATAGTCGCTTTTAGATAATTGTGCAACAAAAGTTGATGGAATACGAGTTGAATATTTTTTGGCTCTTTCAAATTTTTTGATAAATTCTTTCTTATTGATTTTAAGTAGGGTACAAAACTCTAATGTATCCAAAGGTTTAACTTCTCTGGGAATAACCATAATATCATAAGAAAGTTGGTTTGCAACTAATAAAACACCATTTCTATCATAAACATATCCTCTTTCAGGATAGTCATAGGTTACTTTTACAGCAGAGCTATTTAGGGTGGGCACTGTATAAGAGTTATCTAATATTTGTAAATAAAAAAGACGACTAATAAATACTAACGCAATAAAAATAATTAAAAAGGTTAACAAGCCTGATCTCTTCATTTATTTCTTTTTTGAGAATAATATAATACCTAAAATAATTATAATTATTGTGAAAACACTTGTTAAAATTGTGTTAGAAATAATTGGGTAGAAAGAATTAAGGCTGAAATATTCTAAACTAAAAACAATAAAGTGATGGATTATAGTTAAAATTACTATAAAAATAAAGGCTTTACTAAATGAAACAGCTCTAAGGTTAAATAATAAAAAATCAAAATCTGTTTTTCTTAAAACCATCTTTAAAATTGGAAGTCTAATAAAAGCAATTGCTAATGTAGCTGCTGCGTTAATTCCTCCTGAATCGGAGAAGAAATCTATAGAAAGGCCTAAAAGAAAACTTAATATTAGAAATAAACTTTTATTTTTTCTTATTGGGAATAATAGAATCCATGCTATGTAAACCATTGGGTTTAAATACCCAAATAAATTTATATGATTGAAAATCAATACTTGTAAAAGTACTAAGCCAATAAAACGTAATGAATTATTTAATATTAAACTATTCATTTAAACTTTCTTTTTCTAAATTTAATTGTTCAGTTCTTTCAAGGTTTTTAACAATTTGAACATAGCCAATTGAGCTCATATCATTAAATAATTGAATGTTGATATCTTGAAATTGATTATTTTCAAATTTAAAATTTTTGATAACTCCAATTTTAATTCCCTCTGGGAAAATTGCAGATTTACCTCCTGTAATTATTGTATCACCATCTTTAAATTGTGCTTGTCTTGGAATATCAATTAGTTGTAAAATATTGTAATCCTTTCCATCCCAAACTAAAGTACCAAAATGGTTACTATTTTTAAGGCGAACATTAATTTTAGAATTGTTATTTAAAATAGATAAAACAGTTGTATAATTCGAAGAGGTACTTTTAGTAACTCCAATTATTCCTTTACTATTAATCACGCCTAAATCTGAAGTAATTCCTTGTTTAATCCCTTTGTTAATTGTTAAAGTATTGTTTCTATTTGTGTAGTTGTTATTAATAATTTTAGCATAAGTGTACTCGTACTTTTGGCCATATTGTGCAGAGTCATTTAATTTAAATGAATCTTGATTTTCGCTTAGATTTTTTATGCTTAGGGAATTTTTTAAAGCTGTGTTTTCTTCAATTAAACGTTCATTTTCCGTTTTTAAATGAAAAAATTCGTTAATTGAATTCGTTTTATTATAAATTCCTCCACTTATAGAATTTGCAGAATTAACAAATTTACTTTTATGATATGAATGATGTTGAATTATAAACGTAAAAGCTAAAATTTCTAAAAGTAAAAAAAGCAGAAAGTATCTAAATTTTCTAATAAAATAAATGATTTGCTGCATATGTAAATTTAGGGCGTTGTATTATTTCATTAATACATTTTTATATTTTTCAAGATCTTTTAAAGCAATTCCAGTTCCTCTAACAACGGCTCTTAATGGATCTTCGGCTACATATACAGGTAAATCTGTCTTTCTAGATAAACGTTTATCTAACCCACGTAACATAGAACCACCACCAGCTAAATAAATACCAGTATTGTAAATATCTGCAGCTAATTCAGGTGGAGTTTTAGAAAGTGTTTCCATTACCGCGTCTTCAATTCGTAAAATTGATTTATCCAGTGCTTTTGAAATTTCTCTAAAAGATACCTGAACCTGTTTTGGTTTTCCACTTAATAAATCACGGCCTTGCACCAACATGTCTTCTGGAGGAGTTTCTAAGTCTTCAGTAGCTGCACCAATTTGAATTTTTATTCTTTCAGCGGTGCGTTCACCAACATATAAATTATGTTGAGTTCTCATATAGTAGGCTATATCTGAAGTAAATACATCTCCAGCAACTTTAACCGATTTATCACATACAATACCACCTAAAGCAATTACTGCAATTTCCGTAGTTCCACCACCAATATCAATTATCATATTCCCTTTTGGCTGCATAATATCAATTCCAATACCAATAGCAGCTGCCATTGGTTCGTGAATTAAATAGATTTCTTTAGCATTCATATGTTCAGCAGAATCTATAACAGCACGTTTTTCAACTTCAGTAATTCCAGACGGAATACAGATAACCATTCTTAATGAAGGCGTGAAAAATCTCTTTTTTATACTCGGAATGTTTTTGATAAATTCTTTTATCATTTGCTCCGAAGCTTCAAAATCTGCAATTACACCATCTTTTAAGGGTCTAATTGTTTTAATATTTTCGTGAGTTTTTCCTTGCATTAAACTGGCTTTTTTACCAACTGCAATTATTTTCCCGGTTGATCTATCTCTAGCCACAATTGATGGCGCGTCAACAATAACTTTACCATCATGAATTATTAAAGTATTTGCCGTACCTAAATCAATCGCAATGTCTTCGGTCATAAAGTCGAAAAAACCCATATATTTTTATTGTTTTTTAAATTTTTTAATCAAACTTCTCAAAGTTACTAAAATTAGTGTTTAAAATGACGCGTTCCAGTAAAAACCATTCCTATATTATTATCATTACAATAATCAATAGATAATTGATCTTTAATTGAGCCTCCAGGCTGAATAACAGCTTCAATACCAGCTTTTCCAGCTATTTCTACACAATCTGGGAAAGGGAAAAAAGCATCACTCGCCATTACAGCACCTTTTAAATCAAAATTAAAAGTTTTTGCTTTTGTTATAGCTTGTTCTAAAGCATCAACTCTAGATGTTTGTCCTGTTCCACCTGCACATAATTGTTTATTTTTAACTAAAATAATAGTATTTGATTTAGTATGCTTGCATATTTTTGAAGCAAATAATAAATCTTCAATTTCTGAATCAGAAACAACTTTTTTAGTAACGTTTTTTAATCCTTCTTTAGTATCTGTAACATTATTTGGATCTTGAGCTAAAACTCCGTTTAGAGCAGTTCTGTAACTAATATTAGGGAATTCAACATCTTTTTGAACTAAAATAATTCTGTTTTTCTTACCTTTTAATATCGGCAAGGCTTCTTCCGAATAAGAAGGGGCAATTACAACTTCACAAAACAAACTGTGAATTTCTTTAGCAGTTGCTTCATCAATTTCTCTATTGGCTATTAAAACACCACCAAAAGCAGATGTTGGATCTCCAGCCAAAGCATCTATATAAGCTTGCACTAGCGTATCTCTTTGCGCTAAACCACAAGCATTATTATGTTTTAAGATTGCAAAAGTTGGAGCATCATTTTTAAATTCTCTAATTAAATTAACAGCAGCATCTACATCTAACAAATTGTTGAAAGAAAGTTCTTTTCCGTGCAGTTGGTCAAATAATTCATCTAAATTTCCGTAGAAAAAACCTTTTTGATGTGGATTCTCTCCATAACGTAATTTTTTAGCAATATTAAAGCTTTGTCTAAATACAGGTTGACCATCATTCATATAATTGAAGATTGCTGTATCATAATGACTGGAAACTGCGAATGATTTGGTAGCAAATGATTTACGTTGCGCTAAAGTTGTAGCTCCATTGTTTTCAGAAATAATCTTTAAAAATTCATCATATTGATTCATTGAAGAAACACAAATTATATCTTTAAAGTTTTTAGCAGCTGCTCTTATTAATGAAATGCCTCCAATATCAATTTTTTCAATAATGTCTTGTTCTGGCGCTCCGCTAGCAACTGTTTTTTCAAAAGGATACAGATCAACAATTACAATATCTAATTCAGGGATTTCATACTCATTCAATTGAAAAAGGTCACTTTCATTTTCTCGCCTTGCTAGAATACCTCCAAAAACTTTTGGATGTAAAGTTTTAACTCTTCCTCCTAAAATTGAAGGGTAAGAAGTTAAATCTTCTACGGGTATTACATTAATACCTAATTCTTTAATGAAATTTTCTGTTCCGCCTGTTGAATAAATTGTAACGCCAAGTTCGTTTAATTTTTGAACTATTGGTGCCAATCCATCCTTGTGAAATACTGAAATTAGTGCTGATTTTGCTTTTTTAGATATATCCATTTGTTGTATTGTTGTAGTTGCGCAAAGCTAATAATTATCAACAGTTTAAACAATATAAATTACATGGAATTTTAGCTGTATTTTTTAATTTTTGAGTAAAAATTATTAACTAATTCGTTATAGTTTTCATTTGAGGATTTGTATTGTTGCTTTTTAAATATTTTAAAGAAATATTTATGCAGGGATTTAAGCATATTAATTAACTAATTAGGGGGTTAGGTTAAGTTTTGAATAAAATACAAAATTGTATTAATTAGTAAAAATAGAAAAATAAACTATTTATTACAAATTTTAAATAATTTTAGAAATAGTATTTTTGGTGTTTAAATAGTTTTATGATAATTTAAAAATAAAACTTATAATGTTTTAGCCACTTTTAAACATACATATTCTAACAAGTCCTCATCATCCTTAGAGAAAGGATTTACTGAATGAGAATCTATATCAATTTGACCAACATTTTCATTATTCACAAAAATAGGTATTACAATTTCGCTTTTAACTTTCCAACCACAAGAAATATAATTATCCTGACTGGATACATCCTGAACTACAAAGTTTTGATTGCTTAAAGCAACTTGACCACATATGCCTTTACCAAATGGAATAATTGTATGTTCTGTAGGTTCTCCTGCAAATTGAGCTAATTTCAATTCTTCTTTATCTCCATTTTTAAAATAAAAGCCAACCCAGTCATAATACGTAATTTCCTGTTTTAATAAATCGCAAATTGCTTGAAGAATTATTTCAATTTTGGAATGTTCATCAAAGATTGAGCTAACAGATTTTTTTAATTCAGTAATATTCATAATAATTTGTAATTTTAAGCAAAATTAAAATTCTTTTTTGTGCAAAATAATAAAACGGTGCTATTTTTTATTTTAAAGTTTTTTGGAACTTATTTAATACTGTTTTTAATTTATTCATTTTATTTATCAAAGAATCAAAAAACCTCTGATATTTTTGCGTGTGCTCCTGTAACTAAAACTGTCGCAAATAAAACAAAGAGTTTGTTGACGTTTTTGGGTTATAGTACAGAAATTGAGCAAGACACCAAAGAGTTGTCAGTTAATTTATATGTTGAAAATAAATTTTTGGCGAGGATAGTTGAGGGATGTAATGCAATAAGTATTATCATTTTATTTATATCATTTATAATTGCTTTTGCGAGTGATTTTAAGCGTACTGCATTATTTATTTTATTTGGAAGTCTTATTATATATTTTACAAATATTATAAGGATTGCAATAATTGTAATAGCGATTAACAAATATCCGCAATATCAAAACATACTTCATGATATTGTTTTTCCTAGTTTAATTTATGGAATTACATTTTTACTTTGGTTTATTTGGGTTCAAAAATTTTCAAAAATTAAAAAATGAAGAAAACAACTCGAATAGGTTTAATAGTTTTAATGCTTTTTTTATTAATAAGTATTCGAGCATTTCTTGAACCTTTCTTTTATGATCCTCTTATAAATTATTATAAAAGTAATTATTTAATGAATTCAATTCCTGAATTAAAATTAGGAGCTTATTTTTTAAACCTTTTTTTAAGATATTCTATAAATTCAATAATTTCAATTTTAATTATTCATTTAATATTTAATAATTTTAGAACAATTAGATTTGTTGTAAAGTTTTATGTTTTTGCATTTATAATTCTAAGTATATTATTGTTTCTTTTTTTACAATTTGAACCATTATCAAATAAACTAATGATCTTTTATTTAAGAAGGTTTTTAATTCAACCATTATTTTTATTTATTTTATTACCAGCTTTTTATTATCAAAAATTGAAGTTTAAGGATAATTTTATAAAATAATTGAAACAATAAATTAATAAAATGCAAGTTTTTATTATTTTAGGCGACGAATGAGTAAATAATTATATAATAATAAAACAAAACAATGAAAAAAACAATTTTAGTATTGACAGCAATATTTTCATTTACAGTGCTTTTTACTGCATGTAAAGAAACTAAAAAAGAAGAGGTAAAAGAAGAAGTGAAAATGGAGAATCATGATGGTCATGATCATTCAAAAGAAGAAATGGCATCTAAAGATGTTTACCAATGCCCAATGGATTGTGAAAAAGGGAAAACTTACGAAGGTGAAGGAGCTTGCCCTGTTTGTAAAATGGATTTGAAAGTAAAATCTGTTGATTCTGATGCTATGCATGCTGAGGGATGTAAATGTAAAGAAGCTGGTGAGTGCACTTGTGAAGGAGGAAAATGTGAGTGTAAAGCTGGAGTTGCTTCTAATGATATGGAGTGCACAAAATGCGAGCCAGGAACATGTGAATGTAAAGCATAAGTTTCAAAATAATATAAATAATAAAAAATCCGATTAATTTGATTAATCGGATTTTTTTATTTTAAAGCCATTTTAAAATTCTAAAAGTGCTTTTATTTTGTCATTGTCTACATATTTTTGAAGTACTTTTCTTCCCGGTAAGAATGATAAATCCATAATAAAATTAAATCCGGCAATTTCCGCACCACATTTTAAAATAATTTCTGCAGCTGCACCAGCTGTACCTCCAGTAGCTAATAAATCGTCGTGAATTAAAACTTTATCTCCTGGATTTATTAAGCCAGCTTGCACTTGTATTTCATCTAATCCATATTCTTTTTGAAATGATTGCGTAATAACTTCTCCAGGAAGTTTCCCCGGTTTTCTAGCAAGAATCATTGGTGTTTTTGATGCTTTTGCTAAATCAAAACCAAATAAAAAACCTCTGGCATCAAAACATAAAATTTTATTGAATAAAAAATTATTTGCTCCTTGTTTAGGAAGCAATTCTTTTAAATAATGGGAGGTTATTAGAGCCAATTCAGGATTGAATAATATACTTTGAACATCTTTAAAATTTACTCCTTTTTCAGGCCAGTCTGGAAATGTTTTAATTTCAGCAGTTAATAGCTTTCTACATTCTTCAATAGTGGTAATAGCGTCCATTTTTATTGTTGATTTGTGGTTGTTATAACTATTTATCAAAAATACTTAAAATTGTATTAATATAAATTCTATTTCATTTTTAAAAAAACAAAAAACCACTTATCTTATTAAGTGGTTTTTTGTTTTTTATTTGATTGAATATTACATCATTCCTGGCATTCCACCACCACCCATTGGAGGCATTCCACCAGCAGGAGAATCTTCTTTAATATCAACTAATGTACAAGCAGTTGTTAAAATCATTCCAGCAACAGAAGCTGCATTTTCCAACGCAATTCTTGTTACTTTAGTAGGATCTATAATTCCTGCTTTAAACATTTTTGTATATTCATCGGTTTTGGCATTATAACCAAAATCACCTTTTCCTTCAATTACTTTTGCAACAACTACAGAGCCTTCACCACCTGCATTTTCTACAATTTGACGTAATGGTTCTTCAATAGCTCTTGCTAAAATTTTAATACCAGTTACTTCGTCTAGGCTATCAGTAGTAATTGATTTTAATACTTCAATTGTTCTAACTAAAGCTACACCACCACCAGCAACAATTCCTTCTTCTACAGCAGCACGAGTAGCATGTAAAGCATCATCAACTCTGTCTTTCTTTTCTTTCATCTCAATTTCACTTGCAGCACCAACATATAAAACGGCAACACCACCAGCTAATTTAGCTAAACGCTCTTGTAGTTTTTCTTTATCGTAATCAGATGTTGTAGTTTCAATTTGAGATTTTATTTGTGCAACTCTTGCTTTAATAGTAGTTGCATCTCCAGCACCATTTACAATTGTAGTATTGTCTTTGTCAATAGTTACTCTTTCAGCAGTACCAAGCATTTCTAAAGTTGCTTTTTCTAATGTTAATCCTCTTTCTTCTGAAATAACTGTACCACCAGTTAAAATAGCAACATCTTCTAGCATTGCTTTTCTTCTATCTCCAAAACCAGGAGCCTTTACAGCTGCAATTTTTAAAGCGCCACGTAATTTATTCATTACTAAAGTAGCTAAAGCTTCTCCTTCAACATCTTCTGCAATAATTAATAATGGTTTACCACTTTGTGCAACCGGCTCTAATATTGGTAATAAATCTTTAAGATTTGTAATTTTCTTTTCGAATAAAAGAATATATGGATTTTCTAAATCCGTTAACATTTTATCAGCATTGGTAACAAAATAAGGAGATAAATAACCTCTGTCAAATTGCATTCCTTCAACTATGTCTACATAAGTTGTAGTTCCTTTTGCTTCTTCAACAGTAATAACTCCTTCTTTTCCAACTTTAGTAAAAGCTTCAGCAATTAAATCACCAATTGTCTCGTCATTGTTTGCTGAAATAGATGCAACTTGTTTTATTTTATCTGATTTATTTCCAACTTCTTGAGATTGCTCTCTTAAGTTAGCAACAATTGCTTCAACAGCTTTGTCTATTCCACGTTTTAAATCTAATGGGTTTGCACCTGCAGCAACATTTTTCAATCCTTCTTTTACAATAGATTGTGCCAATACAGTTGCAGTTGTAGTTCCGTCTCCTGCTAAATCGTTCGTTCTAGATGCAACTTCTTTTACCATTTGTGCACCCATATTTTCTAAAGGATCTTCTAACTCAATTTCTTTAGCTACAGTTACACCATCTTTAGTAATTGCGGGTCCCCCGAAAGCTTTACCAATTACAACATTTCTTCCTTTTGGACCTAATGTTACTTTTACAGCATTTGCTAAAGCATCAACTCCACGTTTTAAACCATCACGTGCTTCAATATCAAAAATTATATTTTTTGCCATTTTATTTTATTTTTTATGCAATAAACTGTTAGTTTTAAACCAATAACTTATTGCGAATTTATTTTTATATTTAATTAAAGATTTTAAGCCAATTGAAAAATATAAAAGGCTAAAAGCTAAAATTTAAACAATTGCTAAAATATCGCTCTCTCTCATTATTAAATATTCAGTACCTTCTAAAACAAGTTCTGTTCCAGCATATTTACCAAATAGAACAGTATCGTTCACTTTTACGGTCATAGGTTCGTCTTTAGTACCTTTTCCAACTGCAATTACAGTACCTTTTTGTTGTTTTTCTTTAGCTGAATCTGGAATTATAAGTCCAGATGCAGTTGTAGTTTCAGCTTCAAGAGGTTTTACTAAAACTCTATCAGCTAATGGTTTAATATTTATTTTACTCATTTGTAATTGATTTAAAATTATTAATTCTACGAATTAAGTTGTCTAAAAGTGTGCCAATAATTTAAAACTGACAAATATACTTTTTGAAGAAAAAAATCATAAAAAAAATGCCAATGTGTGTGACACGTTGGCATTTTTAAATGTTTTTATAAAATATTATTGAACTGTGTCAAGAGTTGTTGCAGCTGCAGGTTGAACTGGAGTAGCAGGAACTTCACGATTTTCAATAGTATTTTCAATTTCTGAACTTGTATCAACGGCATTTACTTTTGGAGCTGCAAAGTTAGATAACAATATTAGCGCCAATAAAACTACTGAAAGTGTCCAAGTACTTTTATCTAAAAAGCTAGTAGTATTTTGAACTCCACCTAATGATTGAGATCCACCACCACCAAATGAAGAAGATAATCCACCACCTTTAGGATTTTGTACCATAATAATTAAGATTAGTAAAAATGCTACTATCATAATCAGAACTAAGAATAATGTATACGTCATGACTTATTTTTTTGTAAAATTTTAATTGCTTTAATTCGGTTTGCAAAGAAACTACTTTTTTCTGGATATTTCAAACTTAAAATGCGGTAAGCTTTAATCGCATTATCATATTTTTTTTGTTCTAAATAAACCTTAGCTAAAGTTTCTGTCATTATGCTTTCACTTTCATCAGAATTTTCATTTGAAATTTCTAAGTTTTGCGAATTTTTATCTATTGGTTTTATCTTGGGGTTAGACTGAATAAATTTATCAATTAAGTTAAATTTGGATTCGTTTTTTGAGGTTTCTTTAGGAGATTCAACTGGAGTTTCTCTTTGTATTGGCTCTCTTGAAATTAATTGCATCCATTCGTTAAAAGAATGTGGTTCAGCACTTTTAAAATCAATAGGTTTTCCTATTTCTAATAATTCAGTAGCTTTTTCTTTAGAATCAACAATAGTAATTGGTTCTTTCTCTTTAATTTCGTTTATTTCTACTTCTTTTGTAGTTTCTATAAAAGAATCTGTTATTTTTTTATGAAGAATTTCAATAGTTTCAGGTTCAATTACATCAATTTCTTCTAATATTTCAATTTGATGATTGGTTTTTGAAATAAATTTTTGAGAGGTGATAAAATCAAAAAGAACTTTTCTATCTATTGTGTAGGCACCTGTTTTCTTTAATGCTTGATTGTATTTAAAATTATTCGTTTTATTTAAACCTTTTAATTGAAGTGCTCTCGCAAGTTGAAAATATGGATATTCATTAATAACTACATTTAACTGTTCCGTTTTTAAAGCATCTATTGTTGCTGTATTTTGCATTAAAAAAGTAAAATCAGTACTATTCATAGTTTACCATTTTGCTACTGAAGCATTAAAAATATCTTGTGCAATTCTTTCAATTATTTCATCAAAAGCATCATCTAAGATACCTCCAACTAATTGTGAGTTAGCATCAAAATCGTAATAATGAGAAAATGTTTTTTCAAAATTATCTTCTTCAAATTTATTATTGAAAAAGCGAACATTTATTGTAATTGTTAATCTGTTTTGAGCAGCAGTTTGTTGTGCAGTTGCTGTCATTGGATTAATTTTATACCCTGTAATTTCACCTTCAAATTGCAAATCACCACCAGAACTAACAGAAGTTAAGTTAGTTTGTGTATCAAATAAATCTCTAAGTTCTTGTGTGAAAGTTTGACTTAAAGAGGGTTCGACCAATATAGCTTCATTTGGAAAATAATCTATTTGAACTGATTTAACGTCTGGATTAATATTAGTTCCTGTAAAAGAATATACCCAACAACTTTGTGTTGTTAATAAAAGTAATAAGGCAATTATAAGGTTAAATATTTTTTTCATTTGATAAATTTAGTGATTTAAAAAAAGCTATTTTAAAGTTAATTATATAAACTATAAATCGTATTGTTTTATTTTACGATACAAAGTTCTTTCAGAAATTCCCAACTCTTTGGCGGCAAGTTTTCTTTTACCATTGTTGCGTTCTAATGATTTTTTTATCAACTCAATTTCTTTGTCTTGAATGGATAAACTTTCATCAGCATCTATTGTTTCAGCAAATTCATAATCATTTTCATCGTTATATTTGTCATTAAATCTAACTACTTCAACGCTGTTTTCTTCCTTAAAGTCTAACGTGTCTTTTTCTTCTTTGTATATTTTTTGAATTAATTTTTTATTTTCTTCTTGTAATTTATCAACATTATCACCTTTCATTAAATCAAGCGTTAACTTTTTTAAATCGTTAATGTCATTACGCATATCAAACAAGATCTTGTACATAATTTCTCGTTCTGAATTAAAATCACTTTTAGAATTTTCACCCTTAATTACTGAAGGTAAATTTGTTCCTTTGCTTGGTAAATATTGCATTAAACTTTGAGTAGAAATAACTCTGTTTTCTTCAACAACAGAAATTTGTTCAGCAATATTTCTTAACTGACGAATATTACCAGGAAAGCCATAATTTTCTAAAATTTTTACAGCATCATCTGTTAATCTAACAGTTGGCATTTTATATTTTTGAGCAAAGTCTGAAGCAAATTTTCTAAATAATAAGTGAATATCCTCTCTACGCTCACGTAACGGCGGTAAGTTTATTTCAATAGTACTTAATCTATAATATAAATCTTCTCTAAATTTTCCTTTGCTAATTGCTTCGTGCATTTTTAAATTGGTTGCAGCAACAATGCGAACATTTGTTTTTTGAACTTGTGATGATCCAACTTTAATAAATTCTCCATTTTCTAAAACACGCAATAAACGAACTTGTGTTGTTAAAGGAAGTTCTCCAACCTCATCTAAAAAAATAGTTCCGCCATCTGCAACTTCAAAATATCCACTTCTAGCTGCAGTTGCTCCTGTAAAAGATCCTTTTTCGTGACCAAAAAGCTCACTATCAATGGTTCCTTCTGGAATTGCACCACAGTTTACAGCAATATATTTGGCGTGTTTTCTATGCGATAAATGATGAATTATTTTCGGAATACTTTCTTTACCAACACCGCTTTCGCCCGTTACCAAGACTGAAATATCTGTTGGTGCAACTCTTATTGCTTTTTCAATTGCTCGGTTTAAATGAACATCGTTACCAATAATTCCAAAACGTTGTTTTATAACTTGTAGTGATTCCATAATTTTTAAACTCTTTTTCCTAATAGGGTAGCTGACGTACAATCTTCAATATAAACGTTTACAAAATCACCAATTTGTTCATCTCCTTTTGGGAAAACAGCAACAGCATTTTGGGAATTTCTACCTTTCCAATGTGCATCAGATTTTTTTGATGAACCTTCAATTAAAATTTCAACAGTTTTTCCAACAAATTGTTCTAAATGATATAAACTGTGTTTTTGCTGAACTAATATTATTTCAGCTAAACGTCTTTTTTTAACTGCGAGAGGTATATCATCTTCCATATTTTTGGCAGCAGGCGTTCCTGGGCGTTCAGAATAGGCAAACATAAAACCATAGTCGTATTTTACATATTCTAATAAACTTAATGTTTCCTGATGTTCTTCTTCAGTTTCACCGCAAAAACCAGTCATCATATCTTGTGATAAAGAGCAATCAGGAATTATTTTTTTAATGTTATCAATTAATTCTATATACTCTTCACGCGTATGCTGTCTATTCATTCTTTTTAATACAGAAGTGCTTCC
Source organism: Lutibacter flavus (assembly GCF_900188355.1). Taxonomy (GTDB): domain Bacteria; phylum Bacteroidota; class Bacteroidia; order Flavobacteriales; family Flavobacteriaceae; genus Lutibacter; species Lutibacter flavus. The sequence goes on along the minus strand of NZ_FZNX01000006.1, from coordinate 39,199 downwards.
AGATTGAACGGGTAAATGAACATAGTTGCAAATATTTTCGTGTTTTGCCATAGTATGAATAACATTTAAATTCATATCCTGAGGATTAGATGTAGAAAATCGAATCCTTATTTTTGGAAATGCATCAGCAACCATATCTAGTAATTCGGCAAATCCAACAGCAGTTGTTTGTGCAATTTCTGAAGCTTTTTTAAAGTCTTTTTTTAATCCGCCTCCATACCAAAGGTAACTATCAACATTTTGACCTAAAAGAGTTACTTCTTTATAATTCTGTTCACTAAGTTGTTTAATTTCTTCTAATATGCTTTTTGGCTCGCGGCTTCGTTCTCTTCCTCTAGTAAATGGAACAACACAAAAAGTACACATATTATCGCATCCTCTTGTTATGGATACAAAGGCAGAAACACCGTTGCTATTTAATCTTACCGGTGAAACATCTCCATAGGTTTCTTCTTTTGATAAAATTACGTTTACAGCATCGCGTCCAGATTGCACTTCTTCTAATAAGTTTGGTAAATCTCTGTATGCATCTGGTCCAACAACTAAATCAACAATTTTTTCTTCTTCTAAAAATTTAGCTTTTAAACGCTCTGCCATGCAACCCAAAACACCAACCTTCATTTTTGGATTTATTTTTTTTACGGCATTGTATTTTTCTAAACGTTTACGAACAGTTTGTTCAGCTTTTTCTCTAATTGAGCAGGTATTTACTAGAACTAAATCGGCTTCTTCAATTAAATGAGTGGTGTTATATCCTTGTTCAGATAGTATTGAAGCTACAATTTCACTATCGTTTAAATTCATAGCACAACCATAACTTTCTATATATAGTTTTTTGCTATTTCCTTTTTTTTCTTCTGTTAACAAGGCTTGGCCTTGGTTTTTTTCATCTATTACTTTTTCGCTACCCATATATCTTTTATTCGATTGCAAAGATATAACCAATTTTTTAAAATTATGACAGATTGGCAGAAATTTAACAATCGGATAAGCAAGGCAAATAAAGTTGATTTTTTGGAAAAGTTTTAATTTGAAAATCGAATTTTACAATACTTGTAGCGTTTTAATTATTATTTACGTATTAGTAGTAATAAGAACTTGGAAAATGTGATTTAAATTTACTGAGTGTTTTAATAATTGACTTAATAACAATAACTATCTAAATTTTTATAAAATGAAAATCAAAAATCTTTTTTTATTGATTGCAACTTTTGTTTTTATTATGTCTTGTGATACAAATAGTGAATATGAAACAGTAAGTGTTGCAAAAGCAGAATATATGACTTTGGATGCCTTAAGGTCATCAGCAAAAATTACTTCGCCAATTCCAATTGTTGAGTCAGGAAAAATTTATGCCTACAATAATTTAGTGCTTATAAATGATATAGATAATGGAATTCATATTATCGATAATTCTAATCCGGAAAATCCAGTTAAAATTGCATTTATTAAAATTGTAGCAAATAAAGATATGGAGGTTAAAGGCAATTATTTATATGCTGATAGTTTAATGGATTTATTGGTTTTTGACATATCTAATATAAATGATATCCAAGAAGTTGCCAGATTAAAAGATGTTTTTCCTGGTTATATTACGCTACCTTTTATTGACAATTTAGTAGTTGATTATGGTGAAAATGGATACAATTCTGGGGAAGTAATTGTTGGGTGGAATATTACAGAAGAACAAAGACTAATTGAAGATAGAAGTAATGATTATACAAATGGAGGGGTAGTTTTTGACACTGCACTGGCTTCAGCGTCTGCAGAATCAACAGGGCAAGGAGGTTCTTTAGCTCGATTTAAAATTGTAGATGATTATTTATATGCTGTTGATAGTCATAATATTAATGTTTTTTATATTGATAATTTGGAATCACCAGTTGAATTAAAAGATATTCATGCGGGTTTCGATATTGAGACCATATTTAATAAAGAGAATCTATTGTTTTTAGGAAGTATGAGCGGCATGTATATTTATGATATTTCATCTCCTGCAACACCTGAATTTATTTCAGAATTTCAACATGGCACAGCTTGTGATCCTGTTGTGGTGGATGATAATTATGCATATATAACTTTACGTGCAGGTAATTTTTGCGGAGCTTTTGAAAGTAGTTTAGAAATTGTTGATGTTTCGGATATTTATAATTTGGAACTAGTAAAATCTTATTCAATGGATAATCCTTATGGTTTGGGTGTTAAAGATAATTTACTTTTTATTTGTGATGGAACTTCAGGTCTAAAAGTTTATAATAAATCGGATGTTGAAAATTTAGAACATATAAAAACTTTTAAAAATATAACTGCTTTTGATGTTATTCCTATGGAGAATAATTTGTTATTAATTGGAGATAATACCTTGTTTCAATATAGTTATTCTAATAATAGCCTAGATTTATTAAGTGAATATCACTTAAATTGAAAATAGTTTTCGCTAGTAAAAACAGGCTCTTCAGCCTGTTTTTGTTTTTTTTTACAAATAGTTTTTGATAAGTATTAAAAATCTTATATACATTTGCAAACCGAAATCACCTATATATATATGGTGTGGTTTTCGTTAAAAAAAGATTTATGGCAAAGAATTTAGTAATAGTTGAGTCACCTGCAAAAGCAAAAACGATAGAGAAATTTTTAGGAAAAGATTTTCAAGTTGAATCAAGTTTTGGTCATATTGCAGATTTACCTTCTAAAGAAATAGGAATAAATGTTGATGGTGATTTTATGCCAAATTATAAAGTGCCTTCCGATAAAAAGGCATTAGTAAAAAAATTAAAAGATTTAGCAAAAAAAGCAGATACTGTTTGGTTAGCTTCGGATGAGGATCGTGAAGGAGAAGCTATTGCGTGGCATTTATTTGAGCAATTAAAATTAAAAGATTCTAGTACAAAGCGTATTGTTTTTCACGAAATTACAGAAAAAGCAATCTTAAAAGCAGTAGAAAACCCAAGAAGTATTGATTATAATTTGGTAAATGCTCAACAAGCACGTAGGGTTTTAGATAGATTAGTAGGTTATGAATTATCTCCAGTATTATGGAGGAAAATAAAAGGAGGCTTATCTGCTGGTAGAGTACAATCAGTTTCAGTGAGATTAATTGTTGAAAGAGAGCGTGAAATTATTAACTTTAAACCTGTAGCAACTTATAAGGTTGTGGCTGAGTTTGCAAATTCAGAAGGTAAAAAGTTTAAAGCTAACTTACCAAAAAACTTTGACACCAAAGAAGAAGCAGAATCATTTTTAAATTCTTGTATTGGTGCAAATTTTAAAGTTGAAGATTTGCAGAAAAAACCTGCAAAAAAATCTCCGGCAGCACCATTTACAACATCAACTTTGCAACAAGAGGCATCAAGAAAGCTGTATTTTCCAGTTGCAAAAACAATGATGATTGCACAACGTTTGTACGAGGCGGGACTTATTACTTATATGAGAACTGATAGTGTTAATTTATCAGATGATGCTAAAAATGATGCGCAGGAAGAAATTATTTCTTCCTATGGTGAAGCATATAGCAAACCCAGAAATTTTAGCAATAAATCTAAAGGTGCCCAAGAAGCTCACGAAGCAATTAGACCTACAACTATGAGTCAATCTTCAGTTTCTATTGACTATGATCAAGATAGATTGTATGATTTAATTTGGAAAAGAACTATTGCTTCCCAAATGAGTGACGCACAGTTAGAGCGTACAAATGTTAGAGTCTCAAATTCTAATAACCGCAATATATTCACTGCAAACGGTGAAATGATAAAGTTTGAAGGGTTTTTAAAAGTGTATTTGGAAGGGACTGATAATGAGGATGAAGAGCAAGAGGGAATGCTTCCAAATTTAACAAAAGGAGATTCTTTAATCAATAAAAATATTCTTGCTACAGAGCGTTATTCAAGACCGCCATATAGATATACGGAAGCTTCATTGGTAAAAAGATTGGAAGAGTTAGGAATCGGACGCCCGTCTACTTATGCGCCAACAATTTCAACAATTCAAAGAAGAGAATATGTAGAGAAAGGTACAGTTGAAGGTGTTGATAGAGAATATACCCAAATAAAATTAAAAGGAGGTAAAGTAGAATCCAAGCTTTTAACCGAAAAAGTAGGGTCAGATAAAGGGAAATTAGTACCTACAGATATTGGTAACATTGTAAATGACTTTTTAGTTGAGAATTTTTCAAATATTTTAGATTTTGGTTTTACTGCAAAAGTTGAATCAGAGTTTGATGATATTGCTGAAGGAAAAGAAGATTGGATTTCAATGATTAAGGATTTTTATAATAATTTCCACCCAATTGTTGAGGATGTTTCTGCAAATGCAGAAAGAGCAAAAGGTGAGCGATTATTAGGCATAGATCCTAAAAGCGGTAAAAATGTGTATGCACGTTTAGGTAGATTTGGAGCTATGGTTCAAATTGGAGAAGCTACTGATGAGGAAAAACCAAAGTTCGCAAGTTTACAAGGTGATCAAACATTATCTTCAATAACTTATGAAGAAGCAATGGATTTATTTAAACTTCCAAAAACAATTGGAGGTTATGAAGGGAATGATATTATTGTGGCAAGTGGTCGTTTTGGGCCATATATTAAATATGATACAATGTTTGTTTCTATCCCAAAAGATGATAACCCAATGTCGATTGATGTAAATAGAGCTATTGAGTTAATTCAGGAAAAACAACGAGCAGATGCTCCAATTGGTGAGTATGAAAATTTACCAATACAAAAAGGAGTTGGGCGTTTTGGACCTTTTATAAAATGGAATAATATTTTTATAAATGTGAATAAGAAATATGATTTTGATAATTTAAAACAATCAGACCTTGAAGAATTAATTGAAGACAAGAAAAGAAAAGATATTGAAAAAGTACTTCATAATTGGGAAGAAGAAGGAATAAGAGTAGAAAAAGCCCGTTGGGGAAGATCAAATATATTAAAAGGTAAAATTAAAATTGAATTACCTAAAACTGTAGATGCAACTAAGCTAACTTTAGAAGAGGTAAAGGATATAATTGAAAAGAAAACTCCAAAAAAGAAAACTCCAAAAAAGAAAACAACTAAACGTAAAACAACAAAAAAATAATTTTTTAATTACCTTGCAAGAAATAATGTCATTTTATTAACCCCAAAGAATGAACTTCGATTTCCTTAAACCCGTCGACAATACATTATTGAATTTTGCTAAAATGCAAACGAATCGTTCGTTTGGACAATGCATCGATATTTATACATCTCCCGATGATTTTCCAGATCTTACAAATAAGAAAATAGCAATTATTGGAGTTTTAGAGGGGAGAGCATCAGTTGGAAACTATGGAACAGGTACTAGTTTAGACGAGATTAGAAAAGAATTATATAAATTATACCCGGGGAATTGGCCTATAAATGTTGCTGATTTAGGTAATATTGAAGAAGGTAACAGCATTGAAGATACTTATTTTGCTTTAAGTGAAATATTAAGCTTCCTAATTAAAAAGAAAATTATTCCAATTATAATTGGTGGAGGTCAAGATTTAACTTATGCAAATTATAGGGCTTATGACAAATTAGAGCAAACTGTAAATATTGTTGCAGTTGATAATAAGTTTGATTTAGGCTCAATAGAAGATGAATTATCTTCTCAATCTTATTTAAGTAAGGTGGTTATGAACCAGCCAAATAACTTATTTAATTTTTGTAACATTGGATATCAAACTTACTTTAACTCTCAAGACGAAATAGCTTTATTAGATAGTTTACATTTTGAATCATGTAGATTGGGAGAGGTTTCAAATTCAATTCAAATAGTAGAACCAATTTTGAGAGATGCAGATATTGTAAGTATAGATTTGTCATCAATAAAAAATGCAGACTCACCTGCAAATAATAACGCATCTCCAAATGGGCTTTCAGGTTCAGAAATTTGCGCAATTTCAAGATATGCGGGCATTAGTGATAAGGTTTCTTCATTTGGTATTTTTGAATTTAATCCTAAATTGGACACTAAAAATCAAACGGCTCAGTTAATTTCCCAAATGATTTGGTATTTTATTGAAGGTGTTAATTTTAGAGCCAATGATTACCCATTTGGATTAAAAGATAATTACAAAAAATTTATAGTTCCTATTGAAGACCAAATTTTAAATTTTTATAAAAGTAATAAAAGTGGCAGATGGTGGATGGAAATAGCGTTGAATGATAATAATAAATTTAAAAGACATGCGTTAATACCTTGTACATATCAAGATTATATCAGTGCAAGTAATCAGGAAATTCCTGAAAGATGGATAAGAACTTTAAAAAAGTTAGTATAAATTTTAAAATTAATATAATAAAATTCAATTTTTTAAGTTTTAAACAGATTAAATAAAATATTGTATTTTAAAATAATTAGTAATAGGTTTGTCGTAATAGATTAAAAAATTAATATGAAGAAAATATCATTGTATATTTCACTAGCGTTTGTTGTATTAAGCTGTGGCTCTAATGATCAGGGTGAATTAGTTGGAGTTAGCTCTTCAAGTAATTGGCATTCTGAAAGACCATTAGGTATGACTTTAATTCCTGGAGGATCGTTTACAATGGGTAAGCAAAGTGAAGATGTTGCAGGTTCATTAAATTCCCCGGCAAGAACTGTAACTGTGCGTCCTTTTTATATGGATGAAACAGAAATCACAAATAGTGAATATAAAGAATTTGTTCAATGGGTAAGGGACTCAATTGTAAGAACAGAGTTGGCACTGTATTCAGAATTAATGTCTTCTGATGGAGAACCTGTGTTAGAAGAATATAGGTTTTTAAATATTGATTCTTCAGAGATGTCTCCATATCAAAAGTATATGATGAAAACTTATGGAAGCTTAGGTGATATAAATTCTCCAACTCAAGGTAAAATGTTAAATTGGGATGAGGAAATTGTATGGAATGTTCATGAGTTTCCAAGTGAAGAATATACTGAAGTAATGATCGATTCAATTTTCACACCAATGGAGGATAGCTTTGAAGGTAAAAGGATGATTGATGTAAATAAATTAAAGTTTAAATACTTTTGGTTAGATCAAGAGGCTGCAGCTAGAAATAAAGGGAGTAGAAGAAATTTTATAAAACAGGAAACAGTTAAAATTTATCCAGATACTACTGTTTGGATAAGAGATTTTAATTATTCATATAATGATCCAATGCATCAAGATTATTTTTACCATCAAGCGTATAATGATTATCCTGTAGTTGGAGTTTCTTGGCTACAAGCGAAAGCCTTTTGTAAATGGCGTACAAAAAAGAAAAATGATTTTTTAAATGCAAAAAGAAAGCCTACTCAGGTTCCACAATTTAGATTGGCAACTGAAGCAGAGTGGGAATATGCCGCAAGAGGAGGTTTAGAAAACGGTACTTATCCTTGGGGAAATCCTTATACTACTAGTGATAGAGGGTGTTTTTTAGCTAATTTTAAACCAAGTAGAGGTAATTATGCCGTTGATGGTGCTTTATATACCGTTGAGGCGAAATCATTTCCTCCAAACGATTATGGTTTATATAATATGTCTGGTAATGTTTCCGAATGGACAAATACCGCATATAGTGAGGCATCATATTATATAGGTTCAACAATGAACCCTAATGTAGAAATAGATAAAAACCATAGAAAAGTTATACGAGGTGGATCTTGGAAAGATGTAGCTTATTTTTTAGAAGTTAGTACACGTGATTACGAATACGCTGACTCGGCAAGAAGTTATATTGGATTTAGAACAGCGCAAGACTTTTTAGGTACAGAAATAAATGGAAATTAAAAATCAACTATATATTACAAACTTAATATTGAATTAAATTATGGCACAGTCGAAAAAAACAAAAAAAATATTTAATATGGCCTATGGCCTAGGAGCATCAATTGTAATTATTGGAGCTCTTTTTAAACTTACTCATTTTCATATTGGTTTTTTAACTGGTGGAGTAATGTTAGCTATTGGTTTAATAACAGAAGCAATTATTTTTGCTATTTCAGCATTTGAACCAGTTGATGACGATTTAGATTGGTCATTAGTTTATCCTGAATTGTCGGGAGGAAGTTTACGTGATAGAGATAGAGCTGAAGCTACAGAAACGCAAGGATTGTTATCTCAAAAACTTGATGATATGCTAAAAGAAGCAAAATTAGATGCTGGGTTAATGAAGAGTTTAGGTGATAGTATTCAAAATTTCAAAGGTGCTGCAGATAATATTGCACCTGCTGTTGATTCAATTGCTGCTACCAATAAATACAGTGAGCAATTATCATTAGCGGCTGCTCAAATGGAATCTTTAAATAGTTTATACAAAGTTCAATTAGATAGTTCTAGCAGACAGGCTGAAATTAATGAACAAGTAACGGTAAATGCTGGTAAATTAAAAGAGCAAATGGAATCGTTAGCAACGAACTTATCATCGCTTAATGGTGTTTATGGAGGTATGCTATCTGCGATGTCAACAAAAAATTAATTAGTTATTCATGAATTTAATTATTAACAAAAAAACTAATTAATATGGCTTCAGGTAATTTATCACCAAGGCAGAAAATGATTAACTTAATGTACTTAGTTTTTATTGCAATGTTGGCAATGAACATGTCTAAGGAAGTTTTATCTGCTTTTGGTTTTATGAATGAAAAATTAGCAGATAACAATATAACTGCTACAATTAAAAACAGTGAAATACTTGCAAATCTTTCAACAAAAGCAAGTGAACAACCAGAAAAATATAGTTCTTTATTTGGTGTAGCTCAAAAAGTAGATCAATTATCGAAAGATTTTGATAGTTACTTAGAGTCAAAAAAAGTTTTATTTCTTGAAGAACAAGAAGATAAAAAAAATTATGAAGCAATGGATCAATCTGTAATAGTTGATGAGCATTTCTTTAAAAACAATCAGTTAACTACAGAAGGTCAAGAATTTCTTGATTATATTAATGGATATAGAGATTCAATAATTCAATTATTAAATCCAAATAGCCCTTTAGTAGCTTCAATAAAAAAAAGATTTGATACTTCAGATCAACCGATAGCTGATGCATTAAAGCCGCAGCCTTGGTTAAATAATAGATATGAAGGTTTTCCTTTAATTTCTACTGTAACCAATTTAACATCTATGCAAACTGACATTAAAACAACTCAGTCTGATGTTTTTGGAAGCCTATTAGGAGGACAATTAGAAAGTGATGTTTCTTTAACCAACTATGAAGCAATTGTTGTTGCAGATAAAACTGCATTTTTTCAAGGTGAAAAATTTACTGGAAAAATTTATTTAGGTAAAAAAGATCCTACTTTAAAAGCAGATGTTGTTGAAATTGGAGGTAGAGCATTACCTGAGTCTAGCATTCAAGCTGGTCAGGTTTTATTAGATTTTCCTGCAGGTAATGTTGGTGAGCATGATATTAAAGGTAAATTTGTTTTTACAGAAAATGGTAAACCGGTAGAAATTCCTATTACAAGTTCTTATGCAGTAATTCCAAAACCTAATAGTGCGGTAATTTCTGCGGATAAAATGAACGTTGTTTATATGGGTGTTGCAAATCCAATGACAATTTCTATTCCTGGTATTCCTGATAATTTGGTTACAGCATCAGCAAATGGATTAAGAAGAAGCACAGGTTCTGGTAAATATATAATGACACCTTCAGGTGGTAGAGAAGTTTCAATAAAAGTTTCAGGAAAACTACCTAATGGGCAAATGGTTAGTTCTTCTCAAAATTTTAGGGTTAAGCAAATACCTTCACCTCAAGGAACTATTAGAAAGCAATCAGGTCATGTAAAAATGCCAAAAGCTAGTTTAGAAAAATCAACAGTTGGAACGGAGTTACCAGATTTTGATTTTGATTTAAATCTTAGCACTACAGGATTTACACTTAAAGTTCCTGGACAAGGAGCTGTAGTTGTTAGAGGAAGTAGAATGGACGCTGCAGCTAAAAAAGCAATTGCCAAAGCTAAAAGAGGTGATGTAGTTACAATATTTGATATTAAATCATCGTTAGTAGGAAATAGCGGTTATAAAATTAAAAATGCTTCACCAGTAAGTGTTGAAATTCAATAAATTAAATTAAATGATGAGTAAGAAGGGTTTTGGAATATTAATTTTGGTTTTTGTGCTGTTTCAAACAACATTTGCACAATCGAATCTTTTAAATGCTAAAAGACCTTCCGATATTGGTGTAAAAACAGCTGAACAACAAGCTGTTGATAATGATAAGCCCTTAGAATATGGTTATGTAGATGATAGAGATATTTTATGGTCAAAGGTTGTTTGGGAATATATCGATTTAAATGAACGGATTAATTTACCATTGTATTACCCTGTTGATACTACAAATGTTTCAAAAAATAGACGCTCATTATTTGATACCTTAATGAAAGGGATAAAAAATGATGAGATTACTGAAGTTTATGATGATTCTTACTTTACAGCGAAGCTTACAAAAGCTGAAATAAACAAAAAATTATTTAGAATTGATACTACAGATGCTGGTTTTGATGAAATGAATGCAGGAGCAACTAATATTGAAGAATACGTTGATAAAATTAATTTGACATCTCAAGATATTGAAGGATTTAAAATAAAAGGACTTTGGTATTTTGATAAACGTCAGGGAGAATTAAAGTATAGAATGTTAGCGATAGCTCCAATTGCACCAGATGTGCAAACTATGGGTAGAGAGGATATTGATATTACTGAGCAATTACCACTATTTTGGGTTTGGTTTCCGGATTCAAGAAATTTATTGCATAAAATGAAAGTTTTTAATCAAAAAAATTCAGCATACCCAATTTCATTTGATCATTTATTAAACGCAAGACGTTTTAGTTCAATTATTTATAAAGAGGAGAATATTTATGGAGATAGAGATGTTTCACAATATGTAAAAGGAAATTCATTATTTCAGGTAATAGAGTCTAATAAAATTAAAGATCAAATTAGAAATAAAGAACTTGATATGTGGAATTACTAAAACATATTATTTCATAATACAAATTAAACTCTTGCATTTAGCAGGAGTTTTTTGTTTTTAAAATTACACTATAATTATGCAAGTAGATTATATTATTGTTGGTTTAGGATTGGCAGGATTAGCTTTTACAAGAGAGTTGGAGAGCCATAAGAAATCTTATATTGTTTTTGAGAATAACTCTCAAAATTCATCAATTGTAGCTGGTGGAATGTACAATCCTGTAATTCTTAAACGCTTTACACCAGTTTGGAATGCCGATGTTCAACTAGATATTGCATTGCCATTTTATGATGAATTAGAAAAAGAATTCATTAATAAATACCATTATAAAGTTGATATTTATAGAGTGTTTAAGTCCGTTGAAGAGCAAAATAATTGGTTTGTAGCTTCGGATAAACCAATGCTTTCAAAATTTATGGACTCTAAAATTGTTCAGGAAAAACATGAAGGTATTATTGCTGATTATGGATATGGGAAATTAAAAAACACAGGCAGAATTGATACCAAAAGATTACTTAATGATTATAGAGAATATCTAACCAATAAAAATTTACTCAAAACAGAGACTTTTAATTATTCCAATTTAGAAGTGAATGTTGAAAATGTAAAGTATGGAGAAGTAAATGCTTCAAAAGTAATTTTTTGTGAAGGTTTTGGACTTAAAAAAAATCCATTTTTTAATAATTTACCAATGCAAGAAGCAAAAGGCGAATTGTTAATTATTCATGCGCCAAATTTAAATGTTGATTTTCTTATTAAGGCTGCTGTTTTTGTATTGCCGTTGGGGAATAACTATTATAAAGTTGGAGCAACTTTTAATTGGAAGGATAAAACAAAGCTTCCAACTGAAAAGGGAAAACAAGAATTGACAAAAAAATTAGAATCCTTTATTACTGTGCCCTACAAAATTGTTGAACAAATTGCTGGCATTAGACCAACTGTTAAGGATAGAAGACCTTTAGTTGGTAAACATTCCATTCATAAAAATTTAGCCATTTTAAACGGCTTGGGAACTCGTGGAGTAATGATAGCTCCAATGGCGGCGAAAGCGCTATACAACCATTTAGAATATGAAACTGCTTTAGATGAAGAAATAGCTATTGATCGTTTTTATTAAACTTTTTAGTATAATTAACAAAAATATTAATCCATATAATTCTTGAAAAGCGAAGAGAAATAGGAGCGGTTAAAATTAATATTATCACAATTGGTATAAAACTTTCTAATAAACTTAAATTAAAAACTAAAGTGGCAATTATAAAAGTTACAATTGAAACTCCAACCGTAAGACCATAAGTTACATACATTGCTCCATAATAAAAAGAAGGTTCCATCATGTATTTTAAATCGCATTTTGAACATTTTTCATTCATTTTAAATGATTTTCGAAGTTTAAAAATGTTTTTCTCTTCCATAAAATCACCTTCATGACATCGTGGGCATTTATTAAATAAAATGCTATATAGTTTCGTTCCTTTTTTAAACATATTTGATTGGAAAATATAGAATAGTTAATTTTTAAAATAAAAATTTTAATTGAGTTCCAAACTTTTTTATAGTAAGTTTGCAAGGTTTTTATAAAAACACAAATTTACATTAAATAATAAAATATCAATGCTTAACGTACACAATTTAACGGTTTCTTTTGCCGGCTCTGATTTGTTTTCAGGAATTACTTTTAAATTAAATAAAGGAGATAGAATAGGATTAATTGGAAAAAATGGGGCGGGAAAATCTACGTTACTAAAAGTAATTGCAAAGGATATTGAAAGCTCTAGTGGTACCATGGCTTTTGATAAAGATATACGTATTGGTTTTTTGCGTCAGGATATTGATTTTGATGAAGGAAGAACAATTTTAGAAGAGGCTTATCAAGCTTTTGAAGAAATAAAACAATTAGAGAAGAAATTAGAAATTATCAACCAAGAATTAGCGGAAAGAACTGATTATGAAAGTGAGTACTATCATGACTTAATGGTTAATTTAAATGAATATTCTCATCGTTATGAATTATTAGGTGGATATAATTACCAAGGAAATACAGAGAAAATATTACAAGGTTTAGGTTTTCAACGAGAAGATTTTGACAAATTAACCAATACTTTTTCTGGAGGTTGGCGTATGCGTATTGAATTAGCAAAACTATTGTTACAAGATAATGATATATTGTTATTAGATGAGCCAACCAACCACTTGGATATTGAATCAATAGTTTGGTTGGAAAATTTTTTAAAATCGTATGCAGGTGCAATTGTGTTAGTTTCGCATGATAAAATGTTTTTAGACAATGTTACTAACAGAACTATCGAAATTTCTTTAGGTAAAATTTATGATTACAAGAAACCTTATTCCCAATTCTTGTTATTACGTGGTGAAATAAAAGAGAAACAATTACAAGCACAAAAGAATCAGGAGAAAGAAATTAAAGCAACTCAATTATTAATAGATAAGTTTAGAGCCAAAGCAAATAAGGCGACTATGGCTCAATCTTTAATTAAAAAATTAGATAAGGTTGAACGTATTGAAGTTGATAGCGATGATAATGCGGTAATGAATATTCGTTTTCAAATCTCAAAAGACCCTGGAAAAATAGTTGTTGAAGCTGAAGATTTATCTAAAAGTTATGGAGATAAACATGTATTAGAAAATGTTGACTTACTAATAGAAAGAAATAGTAAAATTGCTTTTGTTGGACAAAACGGACAGGGAAAATCTACGCTAGCGAAAATTTTGGTGGGTGAAATTCCACATGGCGGTCATTTAAAATTGGGACATAATGTAGAAATCGGATATTTTGCTCAAAACCAATCAGAATATTTGGAGCCAGAGCAAACGGTGTTAGAAATTATGGAAAATGCTGCAACTGATGGAAACAGGGCTCGAGTTAGAGATATGCTGGGGTCATTTTTATTTAGTGGTGATTCAGTTGATAAAAAAGCGAAAATGTTGTCTGGTGGTGAACGAAATAGATTGGCATTATGTAAGTTGTTATTGTCTCCTTTTAATGTTTTGATAATGGATGAGCCTACAAACCATTTAGATATTGCGTCTAAAAACGTGTTAAAACAAGCATTAAAAAAGTTTGATGGAACATTAATATTAGTATCGCATGATAGAGATTTTTTACAAGGATTGGCATCAACTGTTTATGGTTTTAAAGACAAAGTAATAAAAGAATATTTAGGAGATATTGATTATTTCTTGGAACAACATCAGTTGGATAATTTAAGAGAAGCAGAAAAGAGAACTGTAGTTGATAAAAAAGAAGATCCAGCTAAAAAACAAACTTCTCAATTATCTAGAAAAGAAGATAAAGAGTTGAAAAAGATGAAAAATCAATTGTCTAAATTAGAAACTCAAATTGACGAATACGAGCAAAAAATTATAGAAATGGATGCTGCTTTAGAAGAAAATTTTGAAGGGGTCTCATCTGACCCAGACTTTTTTAATAACTATAAGGCTACAAAGTTAAAAGCCGAACAGTTGATGGAAGAGTGGGAAGCATTAGAAGAAAAAATTGAAAATTGTATCTAGAAAATAAAAATAGTAGCATACAGCAAATTCATTTTTCTGAAATTTCAGATAAGGAAGTTTCCTTGTTTATAAAGCGTGAAGATGAATTACATCCTTTTATTTCAGGTAATAAATATCGTAAGTTAAAATACAATTTAATTGAAGCTTCTAACCAAAATAAAAAAACTTTAGTAACATTTGGAGGGGCTTATTCCAATCATATTGCGGCAACCGCTGCGGCAGGATTTCAATTTAGGTTTAACACAATTGGAATTATAAGAGGTGATGAATTAGCTGCTAATTTAGAGAAAGTTCTACAAAATAATGCTACCTTAAAGTTTGCCTCAGAACACAATATGCAATTTGAATTTGTTTCCCGAAGTGAATACAGAAACAAAACTTCAATTGAATTCATCAATAATCTAAGCGATAAATTTGGAGATTTTTATTTAGTTCCAGAAGGAGGAACCAACCAATTTGCTATAAAAGGGTGTGAGGAAATTTTAACTAAAGAAGACGAAAAATACGATGTTATTTGCGCTTCAGTTGGTACTGGTGGAACTATTTCAGGGATTATAAACGCTACTAAAAAGCATCAAAAAGTCATTGGTTTCTCAGCTCTTAAAGGCGATTTTTTAAAAGCCGAAATAAAAAAGTACGTACTAAAAAAGGATAATTGGAGTTTAAATACTAATTACCATTTTGGAGGTTATGCAAAAGTTTCTGAAGAACTAATTACTTTTATAAATATTTTTAAACAAGAAACGGGTATTCCTTTAGATCCTGTTTATACAGGTAAAATGTTGTTTGGAATTGTAGATTTAATTAAAAATGATTATTTTGAAAAAGGAACTAAAATTTTGGCTATTCACACAGGTGGACTGCAAGGAATTGAGGGGATGAACGTTTATTTGAAAAATAAAAAATTAGCACAAATAGTTTAATAATGAAAGGAAAGTATTTTTTAATAGGATTTTTAGCATTAACTTTAATGATAAGTTGCAAATCTAAAAAGAAACTTGCTAAAAAAGCGGAAATTTCTCGTAAAGAGATAGTTATCAAGTCTTCTGAGGAGATTAAAGAAATACCAGTTAGCTCAACTGGAAATTCATACATAAAAAATTCAACTATAAATTATATAATTCAGTTTAAGCAAGAAGCTATGAACGAAATGCGTGAGTTTAAAATCCCGGCTAGTATTACATTGGCACAAGGTATTTTGGAATCATCTAGCGGAAATAGTCAATTAACAAGAAAGTCAAATAATCATTTTGGAATTAAATGCCATAAAGGTTGGGAGGGCGGTAGAACTTATCACGATGATGATGAAAAAGGCGAATGTTTTAGAGTTTATGATGACCCTAAAAATTCATATAGAGATCACTCTTTATTTTTAACAACCCGCTCTAGGTATGAAAAATTATTTAAGATAAAAAAAGGAGATTATGTCAAGTGGGCTAAAGGTTTGAGTGAGGCTGGTTATGCAACAGATAGAAGATATCCTGCAAAATTAATTGCCCTTATAGAAAAATATGAATTGCATAAATATGATGCTGAAGTTTTAGGGAAACCTTTTAAAAGCAATTTTGAAGTTAATGAAATTACAAATCATATTGTAATTAAAGGAGATACACTGTATTCAATTTCAAGAAAATATGGGTTATCTGTAAATGAACTTAAAAATATTAATGGTTTAAATTCTAATGATATTAGTATTGGACAAACTTTAGTGCTTGTAAAATAAGCTAAGCTTTCAATATGACAGAAAAGGAAAAAATGCTTTCAGGTAAACTTTACAGTGCAAGTGACCCACAACTTTCTTTAGAAAGGCACAAGGCACGCTTATTGTTTCAAAAGATTAATTCTATTGGTGAAGATAAAAAGGATGAAAGAAATAAATTATTTTATGATTTGTTTAGTAAAGCAGGAAATTCATTATGGATTGAACCACCATTTTATTGCGATTATGGCTATAATATTGTTTTAGGGGACAATGTTTTTTTTAATTTTAATTGTTGCATACTAGATGTTATGGAGGTTAGCATTGGAAACAATGTGCTAATTGGACCAAATGTTCAAATTTATACAGCTACACATCCAATAAATGCAAAAGAAAGAGCCACAATGCTTGAATTTTCGAAACCAATTAAAATAGGAAATGATGTTTGGATTGGTGGAGGTGCAATTATTTGTCCGGGAGTAACAATTGGAGATGGCGTGGTAATTGGTGCGGGGGCAGTGGTTACTAAAGATATAAGAGATAATGTTTTTGTGGCAGGAAATCCTGCAAAAGAGATAAAAAAAATAGATAATTAAAAGAGCGCTATTTTTCTTAAATTATTACTGTTACTTATATTTTAGAAGTTTATACAAAAAAAACGCTGCATTTTATTGCAGCGTTTTTAATTAAAAATCAAAACAATTAACTAAACTTAATTTCTGTTGTTGAAATTTCTTTTTGATCCGCTTTTATTGCTTCTTCTTGGGGAATTACAGTCTGCATTTTGTCTTCTATTCATATTCATTTTACCCATAATTTCACTTTCCCATTTTTCATATTGATTCTCATTAAGAATCTTTTTCATTGCTTTTTTGTGTACTAATTGTCGTTCAATACGGTCATTTTCAAATGTAAATTGCTCATCGGCAGTTAATTCACCACTTTGTTTTTTTTCCCTATACTCAGTTCTTTTTTTATTGCGCTCTTCTGCACTTTGTAAAAGCATTTTTTCAACTTCTTTCTGTTGATTTGCATTTAAATCTAATCGTAATGTCATTTTTTTAGTTTGTAGCGTGGCTTTTTGTTCTGCAGTAAGTTTTGAGCCTTGTCTGTTTCCACCATTTCTTCCTTGTGCGCTAACGGTTAAAGAAAATAAGATAACGATTGCAGTTAATCCAATTAATTTTTTCATAATATCTAATATTTTAAATTTTGTTATACCTCTTTGACTTTTACAAAATTGAAAGGTTTAATTTGTTAACACTCATTAACATTTATTAACTTTATGAAACCATTTAACTATATTTTACAGTACTTATATAGAATTGTTATAAATAGTGTATTTTTGCACAATTATGATGAATAAACTTTCAGATTGGTTACCTACAACTAATAAAGAGGTAAAGCTTAGAGGTTGGGAAGAATTAGATGTAATTCTTTTTAGCGGTGATGCCTATGTAGATCATCCAGCATTTGGTCATGCCGTTGTTGGAAGAATTCTTGAAAGTTATGGGTTAAAAGTGGCTATTGTTCCTCAGCCAAGTGTAAATGATAATTTACAGGATTTTACAAAATTGGGAACTCCAAGATTGTTTTTTGCAGTTACTGGAGGTTGCATGGATCCAATGGTTAGTAATTATACAGCAAGTAAAAGAAGGAGAGATAATGATGCATATACTCCAAATGGAGAAAAAGGATTTAGGCCAGATTACGCCACTACCGTTTACACAAATATTTTAAAAGAGAAATTTCCAAATGTTCCTGTATTAATTGGAGGAATAGAGGCTTCATTAAGAAGAGTAACACATTATGATTATTGGAGTGATACGTTAAAGCCAACTATTTTAAAAGATTCTAAGGCAGATTTATTGGTTTATGGAATGGGAGAACAGCCATTGCGCGAGATTGTTAATTTATTACAAAAAGGAGTGCCTTTTTCTAGTTTAACAACAGTAAATCAGACTGCTTTTTTATTGGATAAAAAGGAAGAGATTCCTAAAAATAAGAATTGGAAGGATGTTACAATTCACTCACATGAGGTTTGTTTAAAGGACAAGAAATTATTTGCTTCAAATTTTAAAGTGATTGAGCAAGAGTCTAATAAGTTGTTTGCTGATCGTGTTTTTCAAGATGTTGGTGATTCAAGATTGATTATTAACCCTCCATATGAAACAATGACGGAAGCAGAAATAGATGCTTCTTTTGATTTGCCATTTACGCGTTTACCACACCCGAAATACAACAAGCGAGGACCTATTCCTGCTTTTGAAATGATTAAATTTTCAATTAACATTCATAGAGGTTGTTTTGGAGGGTGTAGTTTTTGTACTATTTCGGCACATCAAGGAAAATTTATTGCAAGTAGAAGTCAGGAATCTATTTTAAAAGAAGTTGATGTTGTTGCAAATATGCCTGATTTTAAAGGTTATTTGTCTGATATTGGTGGGCCTTCTGCTAATATGTATAAAATGAAAGGGAAAGTTCAGGAAATATGTGATAAATGTGTTTCTCCATCTTGTATTTCACCTGTTATCTGCCACAATTTAGATACATCTCACAAGCCATTAACAGAATTATACAAAGCGGTTGATAAGCATCCAAAAGTAAAAAAATCATTTATTGGAAGTGGAATTAGACATGATATGTTGGTTCCGGAATTTAATAAATTAGCGGATCCAAAAGAATTAGATGCCTATACTGAAGAAGTGATGACTAATCATATTTCGGGAAGATTAAAAGTAGCGCCGGAACATACTTCAGATCCTGTTTTAAAATTAATGCGAAAGCCGTCGTTCACTTATTTTCATAAGTTTAAAGAACGCTTTGATAAAATAAATATTCGTAAAAAATTAAACCTTCAATTAATACCATATTTTATTTCCAATCATCCAGCTTGTGAAGTTGAGGATATGGCAAATTTAGCTGCAGAAACAAAAGATATGGGATTTCAGTTAGAGCAAGTTCAAGGATTTACTCCAACTCCTATGACGGTTGCAACTGTTATTTATTATAGTGGGTACCATCCATATACTTTAAAACCGACAAAAACCCCAAAATCCAAACAAGAAAAGGAAGAACAGCATCGTTTTTTCTTTTGGTATAAAAGGGAAAATCAGGCTTGGATTAGAAAAACATTATCAAAAGTTGGAAGAGAAGATTTGTTGCAAAGATTACTTCCTTCAAATAATTCATGGAGAAAGAATAAAGGAGAAAAAGCTAAAGATACTTTTAATGACACCGTGAATTTCAATTCAAGAAAGAAAAAGAAATTCAACAAAAGAAAAAAAAGGTAATATTTCCATAGAATACAATTACTTCTAAGAAGAAAAATCTTAATTTTGAAAAAAATTAACACTATTAGAATGAAGAAAATAATTTTATTTTTTTTATTGCTTTCATCTACACTCATTGCTCAAAATGAGATTAAGGTTGATTTAAGTAATCCAAATTCAACTATTTATACGCATTTGTATTTTTTACAACCAAATTCTTATGAGCCAGCAAAATCAGCACAAACAATTTATGGTTTTGAAGGAGAAGAAGCTGAAGAAATAGCAATTAAATTAAAGAAAATACTGGATGGGAAAGGGCTGAAAGTTGATTTTTCCAAAGTTCCTAAATATGGAAAATTTTCAGATACTACTGATTATAAACTTGAAAACAGGTATGTATTATTCCCATATAGGTTGCCAGAAGTTTATGTTGAAAGGGTAGGAGGTAATTGGTATTATTCATATGAAACTACCAGCAATATTAATGCGCTTTATAAAAGTATATTCCCTTGGTATACTGAAAAATTACAACAAATAATTCCTGAAATTGGGCATAAAAAATTTTTTAAAATAGAATTATGGCAATATTTGGGGTTGCTAATTTTAGCACTTATTTGTTTTGGTTTATTTTATATTTTGAAAAAAATAGTTTATCTCATTTTGCGAAAATTGCAATTTTGGATTATTCGTAAATCTAATGATAAAATTAAATTAGCATTAAAAAAATTAACACGTCCAATTGTTTTTTTGTTATTAATTTGGTTTATTAAGAGAGAACTACCTTCATTAACATTACCATTAGATATAAACTCTGTAATATTTTTAGCATTAAATATAATGGTTACGGTTTTTTGGATTTATGTGTTCTTAAAATTAGTGAGAGTAATTGTAGATATTTATGCTGATTATGCGGAAACTACACACGGGAAATTAGATGATCAATTAGTTCCAATTTTATATAATTTTTTAAAAGGTGTAGTAATATTTGTTGGGTTTCTTAAATTACTTACTCTTTTTGGGATTGAGCCTGTAACTGTTATTGCTGGAGCTTCCATTGGAGGTATTGCTGTTGCATTGGCCTCGCAGGATACGGTAAAGAACTTGATTGGTACCGTAATGATTTTTGTTGATAAGCCATTCCATATTGGTGATTGGATTGAGGCTGGAACTGTTGTTGGAACAGTTGAAACAGTTGGGTTTAGATCCACAACTGTGAGAGCTGCAGACACTTCCGTTTTTCAAATACCTAATAGTGCTTTGTCTGAAATGGTGGTAAATAACAAAGGTTTACGTGCATTTAGAAGATATACAACCAATTTAGGAGTGCGTTATGATACACCACCTGAACTTATTGATGCTTTTGTAAAAGGAGTTAGAAAAATTATAGAATTGCATCCAGATACACGTGATGATGCTTTTAATGTTGAATTTTCAGGGTTTGGAGATTCTTCATTATTAATACTTTTGAATGTATATTTTGTTCAATTAGATTGGAATTCTGAACAAGCTTCTAAACATAGTTTACATATGAAAATTTTAGGATTAGCAGCTGATTTAGGTGTTGAATTTGCATTCCCTTCTACAACAGTTATGATAGAGCAATTTCCAGAGAAAAAAGGTTTAGCAACAAAATATAATGCTGAAGAAAAACGAATAAACGCTATTATTGATAAGATCAAATAATATTTATTAAAACAAAAAAACCAAGCAATTTGCTTGGTTTTTTTGTTTTAATAAATAAGGATAAGAATTGTTTAGAAAGTATCTATTCTTCTATTTCTTCTTCATCATCCATTTTTTGTATCTCTTCTGAGTTTTTCTTTTTCATCCAATAAAGTGGCGGCTGTCTTTTATGATCGCTTCTTTTGTTTTGACCAAGATTTAGGATGATACTAAATTCGTGTGATCCGTTATTATAATTGGATAAGTCAGAAGTAATAGCATCATAGGTATAACCTACTTTTAAGTTATCAGTTAAACGGAGTTGAAAGAGTCCTGATACGGATTCATCAATTCTGTGCGAGATTCCGAACTCCAATTTATCAAGCCATAAGATACTCGCCGAGATATCTGTAGAAAGCGGACTTCCATTTGCGCCTCTCATCATAAAAGAAGGTCTCAATTTAAAAGCATCCCCTAAATCAAAAACATAACCGGAAGAGATATAAAAAATCATTTCATCAGAAGCACTGGAAACCACCGTGCTGTTTTTATCATAATGTTTACTTTTTAAAATATTTACTGTAGATAAACTTGCAAAAAATCGGTCAGTATAATAAAATACTCCAGCTCCAATATTCGGATTAAACTCACTAATGTTTTCACTAAACAGGTTGTCATTTTCAATACCTAATTCTAATAAGTTTACATCTAAAAAGCTACCCCCTGCTTTTAAACCAAAAGCCAGTGTTGAAGATTCAGAAGGATAAATAGAATAAGAAAAATCTGCGTAAATATCTGTTTCTTTTAATACATATACTTTATCATTAACAATGGACAAACCCAATCCCACATTTTTACCTGTAGCTCCATGCAGCGATAAGGTTTGTGTTTCCGGACTTCCGGCTTCACCAGCCCATTGGCTGCGAATATTGGCCGTAGCAGTAAACAATCCGTGACTACCAGCGTAGGCAGGATTGATTAAGCTAAAGTTATTATAGTATTGCGTATATAAAGGATCTTGTTGCGCATTACTTTTTAGAATTACTAAAAAAGCACTTACAATTACGAGTTGTTTTAATATATTTTTCATTTGATTTTTTTCTTAATAATTGATGTATACCCAACCTTTAACAATTTTACTACCGCCATTAATACTTAGTACATAAAAGTACGGAGCAGCAGGGAGTCGTCTTTCCTTTTTGTTTCCAATACCATCCCAATAGTTTTGATATGCATTGGATTCATACACCATATTTCCATAGCGATTATAAATTTGAATACTATTGTTAGGATGTTTATGTAATCCTGCAATAATAAATTCATCATTTGTTCCATCTCCATTAGGAGAGAATCCTCTTGGGATTTCTAGTTCACCTTCATCGCAAATATCTCCAATTCCATTTCTGTCTAAATCTGCCTGATTTGAGTTTGAAACTGTTGGACAATTATCTATTGAATTATCAACGCCATCACCATCAAGATCATTATCACATGCATCAGCAATTAAATCATTGTCTAAATCATCAGAAGTAAAGGTTACCAATGCCATTTCAGATGTGCTGTTACCAGCATTGTCTGTAACAGTTAATGTTACAGTATGATCATCTAACGTTGGACAATTAAAGGTTGTGATATCTAAACTCATAGAAGCGATACCGCAAGCATCAAAACTTCCATCATCAATATCTTGAGCAGCTATTGTTGCATTTCCATTACTATCTAACTCAACAGAAATATTTTGAGTAATTACAAGCGGATCAGTACTATCTTCAATAGTAATTGTAGTTGTACAAGTATCACTATTGCCGTTCGTATCAGTTACTGTTAAAGTAACCAAATTGTCACCAACATCATTACAATCAAAAGAGTCTTTATCAATTTCTATGGAAGCAATTTCGCAATTATCAGAACTTCCATTATTTATATCATCAACTGAAATAGTTGCACTTCCTGTATCATCTAAAGCTAAACTAAACGGAGCTACACAACTTGTAATAGGCATCACAGTGTCTACAATTGTTACAGTGGCAGAAGTATTGGCACTGTTACCATGAATATCCGTAGCAGATAATGTTACAATATTTTCACCCACAGAACTACAATCAAAAGAACTAACATTAATACTCATAACATCAATACCACAATTATCCAAAGAACCATTATCAATGTCAGCAAAAACGATGTTTGCAACACCATCAGCGTCTAATTCAACAGTTATATTTTGCGCAATTACAGTAGGCGCACTATTATCTTCAACAGTTACAATTGCATCAGCACTTGCACTATTTCCATTTACATCGGTAACTGTAAGTATCACATTATTTTCACCAATGTTAGTACAATCAAATGTTGTGGTATCTAAAACTAAACTTTCAATTTCACAATTGTCAAAAGAACCGTAGTTTATGGCATCAACTGAAATAGTTGCGTTTCCATCAGCATCCAATTGTACAGTAATATTTTGTGTAATTACAGTAGGAGCAAGGTTGTCTTCAACAGTAACCACAGCATTTTCACTTGTACTATTTCCATTCACATCAATAACAGTTAAGGAAACCGTATTTTCTCCAATGTTAGCACAATCAAAAGTAGTAATGTCTAATGCTAAAGAAGCTATTTCACAATTGTCAGTTGAACCATTATCAATTTCTTCAGGAGTAATTGTTGCATTTCCATCAGCATCTAGTTCCACAGAAATATTTTGAGTTATTACAGTAGGAGTATTATTATCTTCAACAGTTACAATTGCATCAGCACTTGCGCTATTTCCGTTCACGTCAGTAACGGTTAAGGAAACCGCATTTTCACCTACGTTAGTACAATCAAAGTCTGTAATGTCTATAGCTAATGTTTCAATTTCACAATTATCAAAACTACCATTATCAATGTCAGCAACAACAATACTTGCAGCACCATCTTCATCTAATTCAATAGTTATATTTTGTACTAATACATTAGGAGCAGCGGTTTCTAAAACTGTTACAGTTGCAAAACAACTGGATTTATTTCCTCCACCATCTCTAACTATCAATTCAATTTGATTTTCTCCTATAAAAGAACAGTCTAACGTTTGTTCTGTAAAATACTGTGTGTTATTAATTTTAAATCCTAAAGCTAGGGCTATACAATTATCGGTTGAGCCATTGTCTATATCTTTTGGAGCTATCTTAACCTCTCCATTTTCATCTAACTCTAAAGTAAGGTTTTTACAAACTGCTGTTGGTGGAATGTTGTCTTTTACGGAAACAATTGCATCCTCTGATGCTACATTACCATTAACATCTGTTACGGTTAAAGTAACTGTGTTTTCTCCAAAATCTGCACAAGTAAAAGTATTTGGAAAAACTGTTATTGAAGCTATTTCACAAGAATCTGAAGAGCCATTATTAACAGCAGAAGCGCTTAAAGTTGCTTGTCCATTTTCATTTAAATAAACTGTACTATTTTGAGTAACAACCGTTGGAGGTATATTATCTTCTACAGTAACATCTTCAGAGACACTAGATGTGCATCCGTTAGTATTTGTAAATGTATAGGTAATAGTAATAATTCCTTCACCCGATATACTTGAATCAAAAGTATAAGTTAATCCATTACCATCATCTGTAACACCTGGGCCAGAATAAACGCCTCCGGCTGGAGATCCTCCTCCAAGGTCAGTTGATATTGTGTTAGGGCAATATGGACTAGCTGGCGCTGTAAATGTTACAACTGGTAAAGCAAATACCTCTAAATTGTCCGAGGCACTGCTAATACAAGTATTTCCATCAGTATAAGTATAGGTTATAGTATGTGTTCCAACACCAGCTGCTGCCGGGTCAAAACTATAGGTCATTCCATTTCCATCATCAGTAATTCCTGATCCTGAGTAAACTCCCATATCTTCTGCAATAGTTCCTTCAATTGGTGTTCCACCACCTAGTCCAGCTTGTACACCTGCATCAACACACAAGTCAGATGGAGCAGTAAAAGCAACAACTGGTAAAGCAAATACCTCTAAATTGTCCGTTGCACTACTAATACAAGTATTTCCACCAGTATAAGTATAGGTTATAGTATGTATTCCAACACCAGCTGTCGCTGGGTCAAAGCTATAGGTCATTCCGTTACCATCATCGGTAACTCCTGGTCCTGAGTAAACTCCCATATCTCCTGTAACAGTTCCTTCAATTGGTGTTCCACTACCCAGACCAACTTGTACACCTGCGTCTATACAAAGATTTGCTGGAGCTGTAAATGTAACAGTTGGTAAAGCAAATACCTCTATGTTATCTGATACACTAGCTGTACATCCATTAGTATCAGTAAATGTATATGTTAGCATATGTGTTCCAACACCAGCTGCTGCCGAGTCAAAACTATAGGTCATTCCATTTCCATCGTCGGTAACACCAGGTCCTGAATATACACCACCCATTGGCGTTCCGCCACCAAGGCCAGTTTGTACTCCTGCATCAATACAAAGATCAGCAGGTGCAGTAAAAGTTACGGTTGGTAAAACAAATACTTCAATATCATCAGAAGCAGAATTTGAACATCCATTTCCATCTGTAAAATCATAAGTAATTGTATGAATTCCAACTCCAGCTGCTGCTGGATCGAAACTATAGGTCATTCCGTTTCCATCGTCGGTAACACCAGATCCTGAATAAACACCTCCTGTTGAAGTTCCACCACTCAGTCCAGCTTGAACTCCAGCGTCTATACAAAGATCTGAAGGGGCTATAAAAGTTACAGTTGGTAAAGAAAATACTTCTACACCATCAGAAGCAGAATTTGAACATCCATTTCCATCTGTAAAATTGTATGTTATTGTATGAACTCCAACTCCAGCTGCTGCTGGATCGAAACTATAGGTCATTCCGTTTCCATCGTTGGTAACACCAGGTCCTGAATAAACACCTCCTGTTGAAGTTCCACCACCCATTCCAGCTTGAACTCCAGCGTCTATACAAAGATCTGGAGGGGCTGTAAAAGTTACCACTGGTAAAGCAAATACTTCTACACCATCAGAAGCAGAATTTGAACATCCGTTTCCATCTATAAAGTTGTATGTTATTGTATGAACTCCTACTCCTGCGGCTGCCGGGTCAAAACTATATGTCATTCCATTTCCATCGTCGGTAACACCAGGTCCTGAGTATACACCACCCATTGGCGTTCCGCCACCAAGGCCAGTTTGTACTCCTGCATCAATACAAAGATCAGCAGGTGCAGTAAAAGTTACGGTTGGTAAAGCAAATACTTCAATATCATCAGAAGTAGAATTTGAACATCCATTGACATCTGTAAAAGTATAAGTTAGCGTATGTGTTCCAACACCAGTTGTTGCAGGGTCAAAACTATAGGTTGTTCCATTTCCATCATCAGTAACACCAGGTCCTGAATAAACTCCTCCTGAAGCAGTTGCCCCACCAAGTCCAGCTTGTACCCCTGCATCAACACAAAGATCAGAAGGTGCGGTAAAAGTTACAGTTGGCAATCCGAAAACTTCAACATTATCTGACTCACTCCCTGAGCATCCATTAGTATTGGTAAAAGTATAAGTAATTGTATGTGTTCCAACACCAGCTGCTGCTGGGTCAAAACTATAAGTTGTTCCATTTCCATCGTCAGTAACACCAGGTCCTGAATAAACACCACCAGTTGAAGTTCCTCCGCCAAGACCAGCTTGTACGCCTGCGTCAAGACATAGATCTGCGAGTGCAGTAAAAGTTACCACTGGTAAAGTAAATACTTCTACATCATCAGAAGCAGAATTTGAACATCCATTGGTATCGGTAAAAGAATATGTAATTGTGTGAACTCCAACACCGGCAGCAGCTGGGTCAAAACTATAGGTTGTGCCATTTCCATCGTCGGTAACACCAGGTCCTGAGTATACACCACCCGTTGGCGTTGCTCCCCCTAGTCCAGCTTGTACGCCTGCATCGAGACAAAGATCTGGAAGAGCAGTAAAAGTTACGGTTGGTAAAGCAAATACTTCTAAACTATCAGAAGCAGAATTTGAACATCCATTTCCATCTGTAAAGTTGTATGTTATTGCATGAACTCCTACTCCAGCTGCTGCTGGGTCAAAACTATAGGTTGTTCCATTTCCATCATCAGTAACACCAGGTCCTGAATAAACACCTCCTGATGGAGTTGCTCCACCAAGACTAGTTTGCACACCTGCATCAACACAAAGATCTGCTGGGGATGTAAAAGTTAAAGTTGGTAATCCGAAAACTTCAACATTGTCATTTGCTGATCCTGAACATCCGTTTCCATCTGTAAAATTGTATGTTATTGCATGAACTCCTACTCCAGCTGCTGCAGGGTCAAAACTATAAGTTGTTCCATTTCCATCATCGGTAACACCAGATCCTGAGTATATTCCACCCGTTGGCGTGCCGCTACCAAGACCAGTTTGTACACCTGCATCGAGACAAAGATCTGGAAGGGCAGTAAAAGCTGCCACTGGCAGTGCAAACACTTCTATGTTATCGGTTAAAGGAGTTCCGTTTGTGTATGTTAAGGTATGTACACCTAGGCCAGCTGCTGCAGGGTCAAAACTATATGTTGTTCCATTACCGTCATCTGTAACTCCAGGTCCTGAATAAACTCCACCTGATGGTGTTCCTCCACTAAGTGAAGTTTGTACCCCAGCATTTAAACAGAAATCATTAGGGGCTTCAAAGGATGAAACAATTAAACTACAACTTGAATAAGCTGCAGGATTGTAAGGTGTAGTATCATTAAAAATCCAATATTGAATATCGTTGAAAATTGCAGCAAGTTCGACAGGTGTTCCTGAAATAGGAGCACCACCTGGAACTAGAGAGCAATCAAATTGCCAGTTATCAACTTCAGTTTCCGTATTATGAAGTCTCACAGCATTTGTGCCATTGGTAAGTTGATCGGGAAGTGCAGATGTATTTCCATCGCTATTTGATCCATCCCAATTCCCATCAGATGTTCCTGTTATTGCCGAAGTATGAATTCCAGCAATAAATGTTGGACTTGCAGAAGACCCTTGGTAAGCAAATAATTGATCACCTAAATTTGAGAATGAAACGCCAATAGAATTTCCTTGAAGTTCAATTACAGTCCCTGCCGATTGATCGGTTGCAGAAAACCATGTATAACTTGAATCACTCACGCCGTTACAGCTTATAGTGTTTGGGTCTGTAACTCCACAATCTGTAAATGTTATATTAGTTCCTGCCAAGATGTTTTTTAATAAAACAAAAGCGAAAGAATCATCACCATCTTGATTAATACCTATAAAAGCAATGTCTCCAGCAACTAATGTTGTTGCTACTATATTGTTTACAGTTAAATCTATCGTACAAGTTGCAGTATTACCAGCCTCATCAGAAACATATAATGTTACAGTGGTTACACCAGCTGTAATAGTTGTACCAGCTGAAGGTGATTGTATAATTGTTAAATTAGGTATAGTTGTAACATCATCGGTTGCAATTACAGCAGTTGTTAAATCAGGTACGCTGGTATTTCCTGATGTGTCAGCAGTAATATCTGCTGGTGTTGGACCACAGTCTGAAATTACAGGAGATGTTGTATCGCCAGAAATAACAACACTAAATGAGCAACCACTATTGTAAGTCGGTGAATATTCTGTAGTATCGTTATGAATCCAATAGGCAAGATTATTTATTGTTGCTGCAATATTAGCAGGTGTTCCCGTAAGAGGAGCACCCCCTGGAACTAGAGAACAATCAAATTGCCAGTTATCAACTTCAACTTCCGAATTATGTAATCTAATGGCATTTACTCCATTTATAAGCTGATTAGGAAGTGCTGATTCATCATTAGTAGTGTTTTGACCATCCCAATCAGCATCATTGGTTCCACTTTCTATATTACTATGAATACCAGCAATAAAAGTGGGTGTTGAAGAAGTCCCTTGATAGGCAAATATTTGATCTCCTATGGAAGCCAGTGTGCTTCCTGTAATAAAACTACCTGGTAAAGTAATTACATCACCTGCTGTACCAGCAGAGGATGAGTACCAAGTTGCGGTACCTTCACCAGTTCCAGCACAACTTATTGTGTTTGGATTTGTAATTCCACAATCTGTAAATCGAATATGTGTTCCTGCAATAATATCTTTTAAAAGAATAAATGCAAAAGAATCTGTTCCGTCCAAATTAAAACCAACAAAAGCGATATCTCCAGCACTTAAAGTAGTTGAAGCTGGTTCGTTTACAGTTACGTTAATTGCACAAGTATCCGTGTTTCCAGCTTCATCTGTTGCTGTTAAAATCACAGTATGAACACCTGAACTCACTATTGTTCCCGCTGCAGGAGATTGGGTAATTATTATCGCTCCTGGAGCTGAAATGTCATCCGTAGCGGTAGTTCCAGTTACTAAGTTTGGAATGGTTGCTGTTCCACTATTTCCTGCTGTAATTGGGCCAGGAGTAGGAGCACAAGTAATAACTGGATCTGTAGTATCAGAACCAACTATTACAGTTATACTACATCCTGCTTCAGCCGGAGGGTTATAACCGGAAGATGTATTCGTATTCCAATTAGATGCATTATGTAAAATTGCCCTTATTTGAGCTGGTGTACCAGAAATTGGATTGCTACCTGCTATTGCGCAACTAAATTGAAAATTATCTTCTTCCAAACCTGAAGGATTCCCAACAAGACGAACAGCAGTATCTCCGGTAGTTAATGTATTTGGTAAATGAGATTCATCGTTATTGTCTGACACATTGTCCCAATTTGAATCTCCAGTTCCAGGTTCAATATTAAAATGTAACCCTGCTATAAATGTTGGAGATGCAATACTTCCTTGAATGGCAAATAATTGATCTCCACTAATAGAATATACACCACTATTACTTAATACACCACTTGAAAGATCAATAGTAATAATATCACCTGCAGATCTAGGTATGCCAGAAGTCCAGGTAAACTCTCCGTCGCCGGCTACATTCGTAAATCCAGAGGTATCATTCCATCCTCTATCAGTAAAAATAATTGTAGTAGCAGCGTCGATATCCTTTAAAAGTACAAAAGTGGCATTATCATTTGTGGTACTTCCGGAATCGGTATTACTTCCTATAAAAGCGATATCCCCTGGCGCTAGAACCGTTTGTGCATGTCCAATTAGGCTAAATATTATTAGCGCTACAAATAATGTAATTTTTTTCATAGTATTAGTTTGTAAGTATTTTAATTGGGGTATTTATGCTTTTAAATTTAATAGGATTTCTAAATATGACTAATTATAATGCAATTGGAATTTAGTAAGTAAAAGCCCGTAATTGAAAAAAATACATTACGGAGCTATTTGTAGAAAATCTCTACTGTATAAAACAAATTACCTTCTTAAATAAATCCACATTGATTGTATTTTTAAGCTTAATATTAACTTCTCGAAGGGTATTGTCCGTCAAGCGATATAATAAAATTCACACATTGAAATGGTTGAATATTATTAATAGGTTGAGAACTACCAGTATTTGAAACTGCTGCATTATTCATATTCACATCAGAAGTAGTTCCAAATGCTTGAGTTCCAGAACCAGCAATAAAGTTTCCGTTTGGATCGTCAGTATTACCTTCTTCTCCAGCTTTAAGGCCATGGTTATGAGAAGGCATTTGCGTAATATTTAACGTGTTAGTTTCGGTACCACCTCTTTGCCCAAGCCTTCGAGATGTTAACCCAGGTCCGTGGCCAGTGTGCATTGGAGCCCTACTTCTTAAATCGGGTAAAGCAAAAGTGGTTCTGCCATCTCCACCATACGTTGTACCTATAATTGAAAATAAGGCTGTATTTTGCGCTATTGGCATTAGTTGTCCGTTACAAAATGCCCAGCCTCTTGGAGCAAAATTTGACCCGAACATAATAATATCTCCTATATATGGTTCCATAGTTTTTCTATTTTTAAATTGTTAGCTTCGTGAAGGAAAAGTTCCTTGAAGTGCTATTATAAAATTGATACATAAAAATGGTTGAAGATTATTTACCTGTTGACCATTTCCAGTATTAGTAATTGCAGTGTTATTCATATTTACATCAGAAGTAGTTCCAAATGCTTGAGTACCACTTCCTGCAATGAAATTTCCATTGGGATCATCGGTATTACCTTCCTCTTTAGCACGTAAGCCGTGATTATGTGGTGGTAGTTGGGTTACATTTAATATATTTGTTTCTGTACCGCCTTTTTGTCCTAGAGTTCTAGATGATAGTCCATTACCATGACCTGGGTGCATGGGTACTCTTCCTCTTAAGTCGGGTAAAGCAAAGGATGTTCTTCCATCACCACCGTAAGTGGTTCCAAGTAAAGAATATAGCGATTGGTTTTGGTTTATTGGCAATATTTGACCTTCACAAAAGGCCCAGCCTCGCGGGGCAAAATTACCCGCAAACATTATTATTTGTGCTAAAAATGGTTCCATATTTAATTTTTTTATAGTTATTATTAACTTCTTGAAGGATATACGCCAAAAAGTGCAATTACGAAATTTGCACACTCAAATGGCTGCATGTTATTTACTGGTAGTCCTCCTCCAGTATTTGATATAGCTGTATTATTCATTGTTGCATCTGAAGCGGTACCAAAAGATTGAGTACCAGATCCAGCAACAACGTTTCCGTTAGGGTCATCAGTATTTCCTTCTTCTTTAGCCCGTAGGCCATGATTATGAGAAGGAAGTTGATTTGTGGTTAAATAGTTTTGTTCTAGTCCACCTTTTTGCCCGAGTCTTCGTGGTGTTAAACCTGGTCCATTGCCAGGATGCATAGGCAATCTACCTCTTAAATCGGGCAATCCAAAAGTGGTACGACCGTCACCTCCGTAAATTGTACCTAAAATAGAAAATAAAGCGTCATTTTCTGAAACAGCCATTAACTGTCCATTGCAAAATGCCCAGCCGCTTGGGGCAAAATTACCTGTGAACATTTCAATTTGTCCTACAAATGGGTTTGCACTCATAATTTTTGTTTTTTTTAATTAATAATTTAATTTGCAAATATTTACTTAATAACAAGCTCAGGCAATGAAATTGAAATCATTGTTCCGTTTGAAGTTGAAAGCGTACAAGTACCATACATATCTACAACTGCGGTTAGTTCCCCACCACCTTCATACCTATAATAAGCTTCCACTGTGCTTGTTCTTACCAATACTCCCCAAGTTTCAGTGACGGTAGGGTAGCCAGGAATTTTATGATCGCCTAGATCAATAAAGGCCATTTCTCCAATTCCAGGAATGCTTAAATAGCAATTCCCTTGTTTAGTGAATGTTGCAGCATCTCCTTTTGCGTTGATAACTTTATTACCATTGGCCATTATTGCCCAGGTGTAGTTGTTTTTAATGTTTAATGTGTACATAGCGTTATTAATTTTAGTTAGTAATTAATTATATCTTCAATATTTATATTGATATGTTAAAAGTTACTTTCGAAAAATTTGAATAATTTTCTTTAATAGGAAGTAATTTTTCCCTTAATTTATTATTCTCTTCCCAGTGTTTTCCAGTAATATGAGCTCCAAAATCGTTTACCAACAATTCAGTAAAATAAGTAGTACTGTTATTTGATACTTTAAAATAGATTCTAGGCATTTTGCCATTTTCTCTGTTTGGAAAGTCCGTAACAAAATTATATTCACCATTATTGTTGGTTGTTAATTTTGCATGATGTTTGTATTTATTAGAATTTGGTGATAAGTGCCAAACTTCTATTGTTGTACTAGGAAGTGTAAATGTTCCTGTGTTATCGTAAATTTTTCCTTTTACAGTTATATGCTTACCAAATATTGAAGACTTTCTTAAATCAGTAGTTTCTTCAGCATAAGGATTATACCCTTCAAAAGGGCTATCATCACTAGTAAAAGTATTTGCAAATGTTGTTGAAGAAAATATGGCTACACCCGTGGTTGCTATTGCGGATTTTCGCAAAAACAACCTTCGGGAAGGTATGTTTTTCATTTTAAAATAGGTTAGTTAGCGAAGTAAATGTAATAAAAGTTACATAAGAATGCAAATCATTAATTGTATTTATTCAAATAAAATGCGTTAAAAATTAAGAATAGACTAAAAAAATAATTAAAAGATTAAATAGTCTTTAATATGTGATTAATAAAATTTATTTATACCAATCTATTTTTATGAGTACTATCTCCCATATTTTTTCCTTAATTTTAATACTTTAATTTAAATTATAATCATGAAAAAAATAATAGTTTTAATTGCTGTAATTATATTAGTTTCTTGCAAAGAAAATAAAGAAGCGCGTAAACCAGTAAAACAGGTAACAGTAGAAAATAATCATACTGAAATGAGTGCAAATCTTAATAAGTACGTTTCATTTAAATTAACTTCAGATACAAGTGTTTTAAGTGAAAACGAACAAAAAATGTTGCCGATTTTAATTAAGGCAGCTAATAAAATGAATGAATTATTTTGGTATGAAGCTTATGGAGATAAAAGTGAGTTATTATCAAAAATTGAAGATGAAGAAACTAAAAAATTTGTTGAGATAAATTATGGTCCTTGGGATAGATTAGCAGGGAACGCACCTTTTGTTGAAGGAATTGGTGAAAAACCAGCAGGAGCAAATTACTATCCAAGTGATATTACAAAAGAAGAATTTGAAAATTTTGCTGATGAAAGTAAATCTAGTTTATACACTTTTGTTAGAAGAAATGAAGATGGAAGTTTAAAAGCAATTCCATATCACAAACAATTTGAAGCTCAGGTTAAAGAAGTTTCATCATTATTATTAGAGGCTTCAAAATTAGCTGAAGATGCAGGGTTGAAAAAATATTTAGAATTGCGTTCTCAAGCATTTTTAGATGATAAATACCAGGCAAGTGATTTTGCCTGGATGGAGATGAAAACCAATAGATTGGATATTGTAATTGGCCCAATTGAAACTTATGAAGATCAATTATTTGGAAATAAAGCATCACATGAAGGTTATGTGTTAATTAAGGATATGGTTTGGAGTAAAAAATTAGAAAAATTCGCACAATTTTTACCAGAATTACAAGTTGGATTACCAGTTGATGAGGCATATAAACAAGAAACCCCAGGTACAGATTCTGAATTAAATGCTTATGATGTGGTTTTTTATGCAGGTGATTGCAATGCAGGTAGTAAAACCATTGCTATTAATTTACCAAATGATGAAGAGGTTCAGTTAAAAAATGGATCTAGAAGATTGCAATTAAAGAATGCAATGCGTGCTAAATTTGATAAAATTTTGATGCCAATTTCAGAAAGTTTAATTGATGAAAGTCAAAGAAAGCATATTACTTTTGATGCATTTTTTGCAAATACAATGTTTCATGAAGTTGCACATGGTTTAGGAATAAAAAACACCATTAATAATAAAGGAACAGTTAGAAGTTCATTAAAAGAATTGGCTTCTGCTTTAGAAGAAGGAAAAGCGGATGTTTTAGGATTGTATATGGTGCAGCAATTGCATAAAAAAGGAGAATTGGAGGGTGATATGAAAGATTATATGACCACTTTTATGACGAGTATTTTTCGTTCTATACGTTTTGGAGCTTCAAGCGCACATGGGAAAGCAAATATGATTCGGTTTAATTTCTTTAAAGAAAAAGAAGCTTTTACCAAAAATGAAGACGGAACTTATAAAGTGAATTATGATAAAATGGAAGGAGCAATGAAAGATTTATCCAGCTTAATTTTAACTTTACAAGGAAATGGTGATTATGATGGTGTAGCAAATTTAGTAGCCGAAAAAGGAGTGATTTCAGAAGATTTACAAAGTGATTTAGATAAGTTAAGTAAAGCTAATATTCCAGTTGATGTTATTTTTGAACAAGGTGTTGAAGTGTTAGGTTTAAAATAAGACTTTATTAAATTAAAAAGAGCCTCCAATCGGAGGCTCTTTCTGTTTCCAAAAAAATCAATCAATATTATTTTGGATTTAATATAGCATCAATACGTTTTGCAATATCTTGTAAATGATATTTTTTAGTGGTATTACTTGTTGCTGCTGCCGCTCTTTGCGCATCTCTTTTAAGTCTGTTTAACTCTCCACGGACAACAGGAATAATATCCGATTGTTTTACTTTAACTGTTGTAGTTTTAACATAACTTGATTGTCTTGTAGATTTTTTTACATCTTTAGCAGTCATTAAAGAACCTAACTTTTCAATATGTGCTCTTTGTAGATTTCTTCTGTAGGTATCAATAGTTTTACCAGTACGTAATTCAGACCAAATTCCATTACGTAAATCAGACATCATAGCTATTAATGTATAGGCCTCATATCCATTTAGAGTTTCATTTTCAATCATACGAGTCATTCGCCCCAAATCAAGAATATTGTTTAATGTTTTAACTTGTAAATCTCCAATTCTTTCTGTAATTCCAGAAAATTCTGTTCTACCAATTATATCTTTATCAATTAACCAAGTTGGTGTTTTAAACAATTCATTATTAATGAATTTTAAACAGTTTTTTTGATGCTTTTTATCAACGTGAGCATATACATTTCCTTCTTGATCGGATGTTTTATAATTTTCATAAACACCACCAATGTTTGAAGAAACATGTCCCATATATCTATTGTACTGAGAAATTACATGTCCATACATAGATTTTAAATCATCATAATTTTCACCCTTTTCAGAAGTCCAATCTATTAAATTAGGCACTATACGCTTTAAGTTAGCAATACCATAAGTACTTGCTTTTATGGCGTCATTTCCCAAATCTTCAGTTTGAGAACTTGGATCAACAACTCCACCAGCTTGTTGATGTCCAAAACGATACCAAGAATCACCTGCGTGTTCTAAAATCCAATTATCTAATGTTTCTTTTTCGTCTTCAGCAGTTTCTGCATCTAAAATTGGACGGTATCCCCATTTTGCAGCATATTTATCATAAACACCAATATTTGGCATCATTGCAACATCTTTATCTCCTGGCTGAGCAACATAATTAAAACGTGCATAATCCATTATTGAAGGTGCGGTTCCATATTTTTTAGTGAAGGTTGCAGATCTTAATGAGTCAACAGGATACGCTGAACTACTTCCCATATTATGAGGAAAACCTAACGTATGACCAACTTCATGTGAAGAAACAAATTTGATCAATTCACCCATAACTTCATCTTTAAATCCAACACGTTGAGCATCTGGATTTATAGCTGCGGTTTGAACAAAATACCATCCTTGTAATAAACTCATTACATTGTGATACCAATTGATATCCGATTCTAATATTTCACCAGAACGAGGATCACTAACGTGTGGTCCGTTTGCATTTGGAATAGGAGAAGCTAAATATCTTACAACTGAATATCTAACATCTTCCGGACTCCATTCTGGATCTGCTTCTTTAGTTGGAGGGTCTTTTGCAATAATGGCATTTTTAAAACCAGCAGCTTCAAAAGCTACTTGCCAATCTTCAATACCTTGTTTAATAAATGGCCTCCATTTTTCTGGAGTTGCTCGGTCTATATAATAAACAATTTGTTTTTTAGGTTCAACAAGTTCACCTTTCTTAAATTTTTCTAAATCTTCATCTTTTACTTCTAATCTCCAGCGATCTAAAAAGGTTACTTTTTCGCTTTTTTGAGCTTCAGAACCATAGTCTGTTTGACTTGTGGTAAACCATCCAACGCGTTCATCAAATATTCTACGTTTCATAGGTTCTTTAGGTAATAATATCATAGAATTACTCATTTCAACTGAAACTGTACCTGTACTTGAGTTTGACGGTGGAGCAGAAGCGGCATATGTTTTTACATGACGAACTTCAATATTTAAAGGGTATGAATTAAAACTATCTATAAAAGATTTATTAGCTTCTAATCGGGTTATTTTGTAACCTTTTCTTACATATTCTGGTAATCCCAGAGCTTTAACATCCGTAGAAAATAATTCTGTTGCATCTATAACAGTTGCGGTTTTATCATCAGAAAAAGCTTTTATTGGAAATGTAAAAAGAACAGGTTCAAAATTGGAATTTACTACTGCCTCATGAACAGGTAATTCTTCATCTGCAACAATTTTATGAGACACCACACGTAATAAAATTTTCTTATCCTTTTTTTGCCATCTCAATACTTGAACATTTGCTTTTTGACCCCCAAAACTTCTATTATTGGAAGTGTTTTTTGCAATTCGAGTAACCATTAACATTTCTCTTTTAAGCAATGAATCCGGAATTTCAAATAGATATTTATCATCTACAAAATGAATTTTAAATAAACCTTCATCGGTTTTAGCTTCTTTTGTAACAACTTTGCTATAAGGCTCTATTGCTCCTTTTTTTGGTTTAGGAGGTGTTGGTTTAACGGTTGCTTCTTTCTCTTTCTTTCTCTTTCGTTGGGCATCGGCCGTAGTTGTAATACCTATAATTAACAAAAGTGTTAATAGGCCTGTTAAGAAATGTTTATTCATAAATAATAGTTAATTTGATTGAAAAAATAATTTTTCTAAATTATTAAAAAGAAGTCTAAAAAACCTTAATTATATGTTAAAGAAAAAACCGTTTTATGTATAACAAAACGGTTTTTATAATTAATGATTTGAAATATATAACTCAAAATTAAGTAAGTTTCAAATATTCTAATTTCACTCTTTTTTGGGTACTTGTATTTTTTTTTCCTGTTCTCTAAAATAGGCGATATAACCAACAATTTCTTTTGTGCGTCGTAAATAGTCCTCAAAAATATCTGGGCGGTAGATATTAGGTTTTCCATTTTCAATTGTTGTTATTTTAGGGTCGAAAAAAGCGTAAGTATAAAAAGCTCCTACTACCAATTTATCAGATGGTATTACCTTATCGTATGCATAAATATATTGTAATATATGTTCTTTATTTGCGGGATATATATTTAATAATTGCCAGACAGCCTTTTGAAATTCGGATTTTGAAAGGCTTTCCTTCACATCTTCATAGGTGTATAATTCTTTATAGACTTCAGAACGATAATTTGGCTCATTAATAAGCCTCATAGCTTCCTTGCTAAAAATCATCTGATCACCACTAACAATTACACCTGGAGTTTGAAGTTGTTCTATCCATTCTTTTACAGCTATTTCATTTTCATTAATTATTTGGGCTTGTTCAGCTGTAATAGTTATTTTTTTTTCAACTGTTTTATTCTGCCCGATAATTATATTACTTAAAAATGTTAAGCAAACTATTAACAATATATTCTTTTTAATTTTGACTAACATAGTTGGATTTGTTTTTTTCTACAATATTAAGTTTTTCTGAAATACTATTTAATTTAGAGGTTAAATCATCAAATTTTTTATCAAAATTTTGTTGTTGTTTTTCAATTGATTTAACATTTTTACTCCAATCTCCATTATGCACCCCAACAACAGTATTTACCATTTTAGGGCCTTTATTTGAGTTATTTTCCCAAGATCTTCCTACAGCTAAGACATAATTTTCAGCATTCATTTCTTCTGGGTGAATTGCAATTCCATAACCCTTAATTTGTGGGTTAGCCACAATATAATCTCCTGATTGAACCGCCCCCATTACTTTTACAGGTACTTGCCCCATAAAAGCAATATTATTCCCTTTATATTCTTCACCTTCTTTAGGAGCATTTCCTAGAATAATAGGTTTATGAGAAACAACCATAATCTGTTGAACATTTTCTAAATCTCTTGTTATTTTACCCCCTTTGACAGCTACAATATCTCCTGCAGTCAAATACTCATTTGCATTTAAACGCTCTAACCACTCCGCATAATCCCCATTTCCAGAAGAATATTCTACACCTATTTTGTTGAATGCATCTACTAAATTTGTAATTTCCACTATCCCCGAGGTCATGCCGTCTAGTAAATCTATCCCAACAAAACTAGACATTACATTTAATAAATAGACATTATCTAAAACTGTATTATCTCTAAAATCTTGGGTAGATTGTGCTCTGATTGTTCCAGTAGTTCTGCCATCTTTATCCTGAAATGTGATGTATTGATTTTCCTTTGATAAGGAGTTGTTTACGGTTGTAACTGTAAAATTCGGTATTGTTAAACTTGGTAATCCTCCAGTTGGTATGTTTGGAATTCTTGGGATTACATTTGGAATTGCAGGTAATATTGGAATTTC
>NZ_FZNX01000007.1:0-175000 GCF_900188355.1 Lutibacter flavus | reverse complement strand
AAAAGTTTTAAATTTGCTAGAAAATTCCGAAATTCGCGCCCTTGTAGATGATAGAAATGAGAAGACTGGAAGAAAGATTAGAGATGCGGAGTTAAACAAAATACCATTTATGATTATTGTTGGTGAACAAGAAGAAGAGAATGGTACGGTTTCTGTAAGAAAACAAGGAGAAGGAGATATAGGAACATTGACAACAAATGAATTTATTTCATTTATAAAAAAAGAGATTAATAGTACATTAGAACAATTTTAGTTTAATTTAAATTTTACAGCTATAGCAATCAAGAGACGATCAGGGGGAAGAAAGCCTTGGAGAGTAATTAAGGAAGATCAACATAGGATTAATGAGAAAATCACGTATGTTGATGAGGTACGTTTAGTGGGCGATAATGTTGAAATTGGTGTTTATCCAATTTCAAAAGCAAAAGAACTTGCAAGAGAACAAGAACTTGATTTGGTTGAAATTTCACCCAAAGCAGTGCCTCCTGTATGTAAAATTATTGATTATAAGAAATTTCTTTATGAGCAAAAAAAGCGAGAGAAAGCTCAAAAATCAAAAGCTACTAAAGTTATTGTAAAAGAAATAAGATTTGGTCCACAAACAGATGAACATGATTTCGAATTTAAAAAGAAACATGCCATTAAGTTTTTACAAGATGGTGCCAAATTAAAAGCATTTGTATTTTTTAAAGGAAGATCAATTATTTATAAAGATCAGGGTCATATCTTATTATTAAGATTAGCCACAGAACTTGAAGAATACGGAAAAGTAGAGCAAATGCCTAAATTAGAAGGTAAACGAATGATTATGTATTTGGCTCCTAAAAAGAAATAAAAAGAATAAGCAAGATAAAAAAGTAGAAGAAAGATGCCTAAAATGAAAACAAAATCTAGTGCTAAGAAGCGTTTTAAGCTTACTGGTTCTGGAAAAATAAAAAGAAAGCACGCTTTTAAAAGTCACATTTTGACTAAAAAAAGTAAGAAACGTAAATTAAAGTTAACTCATGATGGTTTAGTACATAAATCGGATACAGCTAACATTTTACAACAGTTAACTTTAAAATAATAAAGTTACAGGGAATTTAAATATTAACCTTGGAGTAGTGCAAATACAAGAATAAATTAATTTTTATCGCCTACTACAAAAAACAAATTGAAATTATGCCAAGATCAGTAAATTCAGTTGCTTCAAGAGCTAGAAGAAAAAAGATATTGAAGCAAGCAAAAGGTTACTTTGGACGTAGAAAAAACGTTTATACAGTAGCAAAAAATGCGGTTGAAAAAGGAATGTTATATTCTTATAGAGACCGTAAAAACAAAAAGAGAACTTTCCGTGCATTATGGATTCAACGTATTAACGCTGGAGCTCGTCAGTATGGAATGTCTTACTCACAGTTTATGGGAAAAGTAAAAGCTAATAATATTGAATTGAATCGTAAGGTTCTTGCAGATTTAGCGATGAACAACCCAGAAGCTTTTAAGGCAGTTGTAGATTCAGTAAAATAGATTTTTAATTTCTTGCTTATATAAAAAAAACCCAATCAAAAGATTGGGTTTTTTTATGTTTAATGTTTTTATGTTTACTTTTTTTCTATTTCACTTAAAGATTCCATTTTCTTAATTTCTAGAAATCCTTTTACATCTTCAAAATGTTCTTTCACACGTTTGTGTCCAAATTCAAATACTTTTTCAGCCAAACCATCTAAGAAATCTCTATCGTGTGAAACTAGAATTAAAGTTCCGTCGAAATCTTTCAAAGCATCTTTAATTATATCTTTAGTTCTCATATCTAAATGATTTGTTGGCTCATCTAATATTAAAACATTTACTGGTTCCAACAATAATTTAATCATTGCTAAACGCGTTTTTTCACCACCTGAAAGCACTTTTACTTTTTTTGTACTATTATCACCTCCAAACATAAAAGCCCCCAGCATATCCTTAATTTTGGTTCTAATGTCTCCAACTGCAATTTGATCAATAGTTTCAAAAACAGTTAGTTCTTCATCTAATAATGATGCTTGATTTTGTGCAAAATATCCAATTTTTACATTGTGACCTACTTCTAGTTTTCCATCAAAATCAATTTCACCCATGATAGCCTTTATCATAGTTGATTTCCCTTCTCCGTTTTTACCAACAAATGCAACTTTTTGTCCTCGTTCTATAACTAAGTTGGCATTATTAAATACAACATGTTCATTATATTTTTTTGATAATTCATTAACAACAATTGGATATTGTCCACTTCTTGGTGATGCTGGAAACTTTAATCTTAAAGCCGAGGTATCTACTTCATCAACTTCAACCTTTTGTAGCTTTTCCAACATTCTGACACGAGATTGCACTTGATTGGTTTTAGAATAGGTACCCTTAAATCGTTCAATAAAATCCATATTTTCGGAAATCATTTTTTGTTGTTCATCATATGCTTTTTGTTGATGTACTCTACGATCTTTTCTTAACTCTAAATATTGAGAATAATTAGCTTTATAATCATAAATTCTACCCATAGTAACTTCAATAGTTCTACTTGTAATATTATCTACAAATGCTCTATCATGCGAAATAACAATTACAGCTTTTGCTGAATTAATTAAAAAATCTTCTAACCATTGTACACTTTCAATATCTATATGATTTGTTGGCTCATCTAAAAGAATTAAGTCGGGCTTTTGTAATAATATTTTTGCCAATTCAATTCGCATTCTCCATCCTCCGGAGAATTCTGATGTTGGTCTATTAAAATCTTCTCGTTCAAAACCTAAACCTTTTAGTACTTTTTCAACTTCAGATTCATAGTTTATTTCTTCAATTGAATAAAATTTTTCACTTAACTCAGAAACTCGCTCAATCAACTTCATATATTCATTACTCTCATAATCTGTACGGATGGTAAGGGCTTCATTAATTTCTTCAATTTCATCTTTCATTTTAAAAATTTCAGAAAAAGCTTTCGAAGCTTCCTCAATTACAGTTGCATTATCTTTCGCTAACAAGTGTTGTGGTAAATAAGCAATAACTGCATCTTTTGGTGCAGAAACGTTTCCTAAAGATGGCTTACTAACTCCAGCAATAATTTTTAATAATGTGGATTTTCCGGCTCCATTTTTACCCATTAAAGCTATTTTATCATTTTCATTTATTGAAAATGAAACATTACTAAATAAGTTTGTACCACCAAATTGCACTGAAATATCGTTAACTGTAATCATTTTTATATTTTAATTTGATTTTTGAAAGTGGCAAATATACATTGATTTTTTATTTAAAAAATAAACTCTATAAAAACAAAAAAGCAAGAATAATATATTCTTGCTTTTTATAATTTTATGAATTATCTAATTAAAAAACTTCTCCAAGTTCTTTCAATTTCTCTGTATTTTCAGCTAGTTTTAATTCTTCAACAATTTTATGAATATCTCCATTAATTACATTTGATAAATCATATAATGTTAATCCAATTCTATGCTCAGTAACACGACCTTGAGGATAATTGTATGTTCTAATTTTTGCAGAACGGTCTCCACTAGCTACTAAAGAATTTCTTTTGGCAGAATCAGCAGCTAACTTTTTCTCTAATTCTTGTTCATATAAACGAGAACGTAAAACCTTCATCGCTTTTTCTTTGTTCTTATGCTGAGATTTTTGATCTTGACATTGTGCCACCAATCCAGATGGTACGTGCGTTAAACGAACTGCAGAATAGGTTGTATTTACAGATTGACCTCCAGGACCTGAAGAACAAAAATAATCAACGCGAATATCACTTGGTTTTAATTCAACATCAAACTCCTCGGCTTCCGGTAAAACCATTACAGTTGCCGCAGAAGTGTGCACACGACCTTGAGTTTCAGTTTGAGGAACACGTTGAACACGATGAACTCCAGACTCAAATTTCATATCTCCATAAACATCTTCTCCACTAACACTAAAAATAATTTCTTTAAAACCTCCAGAAGTTCCTTCACTAATATCTTCTATTTCCGTTTTCCAGCCTTTATCTGAGCAATATTTTGTATACATTCTATATAAATCTCCAGCAAAAATACTTGCTTCATCTCCACCCGTTCCAGCTCTAATTTCAACAATTACATTTTTGGCATCATCAGGATCTTTTGGAATTAACATAAACTTAATATCGTCTTCCAATTTTGGTAAACGAGCACTAGCTTCTTCCAACTCCATTTTTGCCATTTCGGTCATTTCAGGATCTGATCCATCAGAGATAATTTCTTTAGCTTCCTCAATATTTTTTATTAACTCTTTATATTCATCACCAATTTTCATTACAGCACTTAAATCTTTATACTCTTTATTAATTTGTATATAGCGCTTTTGGTCCGTCATAATATCCGGTTGGATTATTAAATCAGAAACCTCATCGAAACGTTGTTTTACTATTCTTAATTTATCTAACATTTACTATTTATTGGATTGCAAATTTACAATATTTTCTTGACAATATATTTTATATTAACCTATGCTTACTTAAATAAACGCATTCAATTCTATATTTTAATGAACCAAAATCTTTATCTAACTTAATATTCAAAAATACCAAACTCACTTTTAATTGTCAATTTTTTTGTTTCCGAAGCTTCTACTTTTCCAATAATTTTGGCATCAACATTAAAACTTTTTGAAATTTCTATAATATCTAAAGCAATTTCCTGAGGAACATAAATTTCCATTCTATGACCACAATTAAAAACTTGATACATTTCTTTCCAATCTGTATTACTTTGGTCTTGAATCAGTTTAAATAAAGGTGGAATATCGAACATATTATCCTTAACAATATGTAAATTATCTATAAAATGAAGTATTTTTGTTTGTGCCCCGCCACTACAATGCACCATTCCATGAATTTCATTTGGCGTATATTTTGACAGAATTTTCTTAATTATTGGAGCATACGTTCTAGTTGGAGAAAGCACTAATTTTCCAGCATCTATTGGAGAATTCTCCACTTTATCTGTTAATTTAATATTTCCTGAATACACCAATTCCTCAGGTACAGCTGCATCAAAACTTTCAGGATATTTCTTGGCTAAATATTTATGAAAAACATCATGACGGGCTGAAGTTAATCCATTAGACCCCATTCCTCCATTATACTCTTTCTCATATGTTGCTTGTCCAAAAGATTCTAAACCAACAATAACATCACCTGGTTTTATATTTGCATTGTTAATCACATCTGAACGTTTCATGCGAGCGGTAACCGTTGAATCAACAATAATAGTTCTAACTAAATCTCCAACATCAGCAGTTTCGCCACCTGTTGAATGAATTTCAACTCCAAAATCTTTTAAATCTTTTAACAATTCTTCAGAACCATTAATAATTGCTGAAATAACTTCACCTGGAATTACATTTTTATTTCTTCCAATTGTTGATGATAACATAATATTATCAGTTGCCCCAATGCATAATAAATCATCTATATTCATTATTAAAGCATCCTGAGCAATCCCTTTCCAAACAGAAATATCTCCGGTTTCTTTCCAATACATATAAGCTAAAGACGATTTTGTTCCTGCTCCATCTGCGTGCATTACTAAACAGTAGTCATCATCTCCTGTTAAATAATCTGGCACTATTTTACAAAATGCTTTTGGAAAAAGTCCTTTATCTACATTTTTAATTGCATTATGAACATCTTCTTTTGAAGCTGAAACTCCACGCATACTGTACCTTTTACTAATTTCAGAACTCATAGATTTATTTGAATGATTA
This sequence comes from Lutibacter flavus, assembly GCF_900188355.1. GTDB lineage: Bacteria > Bacteroidota > Bacteroidia > Flavobacteriales > Flavobacteriaceae > Lutibacter > Lutibacter flavus. The sequence continues at coordinate 169,258 of NZ_FZNX01000007.1, read as the reverse complement.
ATTTTTGCAAAAATAAGGTTTTTAAAATTCAATCCTATAAAATTTAATATTTTACACTATATTTCGGAGTAATTTATTTTCAAATGGAGAAAATCATATTAAATTTTTCAGAAAAAATATTTAACAAACTAAAATCTGGGTGGACAAATCCTAAAGCAAATAAAATTTCAAGCATATTTTTAGTTTCTATTTTTATTGTTTCCATAATTATTAGTTATCTGGATAGAAGCAATTTAATTTCTCTAGGAAAATGGGATGAGTATTTTGCCAACCCTTTTTTTGCAATTGAAATTTCTTTTACACTTTTATTAATTCTTGAATTGTTGAGCCTAATTTTTGTTTTGCCAAAATCGGTATCAAATTCTGTGGGTAAACAATTAGAATTACTGTCTTTAATTTTTATTAGAGCCGCTTTTAAGGAATTTAGCCATATTTCAGACTTTTCATGGGACTCAATGAGTACTTCCGTAATTAATATGCTATTTTATGCTTTTGGAGCCTTAATCATATTTGTAATTTTAGGATTCACTTACAAATTGCAATTACATACTCCTATTACAAATATTGAAGATGACAACAGGAATTTTATTCAATCTAAAAAATTATTAGCTTTATTTTTATTAATATCATTTTTTATAATTGGTATTTATGATTTAAAAGAATTGTTTAATTCAGGAAACTACCTTCATTCTTTTCACACTTTTTATACAATTCTAATTTTTAGTGATATTATTATTGTACTTATTGCATTGCGATATACTTTAAATTATTATAAGATTTTTAGGTATTCTGCCTATGTTGTTGCAACAATTTTTATTAGAATATCACTTTCAATAAAACCATATTACGATGTTATTATAGGTATTATAGCCGCCATTTTTGTATTATTTCTAACACTTTCTTACAATTATTTTTTGAGAGATATTCCTAAAAAGAAATTAGAGCAGTAAAATTTAAATATAAACTCTACTACTCTATTAATAATGACAAAATGATTTATTTATTCCCAATCTGGCATAAATGCATCAACGAATAATTCTGTTCTTTCTAACTGTGCATCTGAGGCGGTTTCACTATTCATTCTATAAATTGATTTTGTAGAAATTCCATCATTTGATGTATTTACAAATATAACTTGCGCCTCATTTGGTGAAAATCTAGGATCAATATCAATGGTTCCAGATACTTTATCCGAAGACAAATCGGTAGTTGTATTAGTAATTAAACTAGTTATAAAAATATGGGTATCTAATTGTCTATTATTTGGACTTTCAAATTCAGAAATATCATGAGAATACAACAATAATTTATTATCTACCGAAATATTAAGCCCTCCTGCTGCTCCATTAACATTAGATAATATTGTTTTTAAAATTGTTCCTGACATGTTAATTGTAAAAATTGAAGCATTATAACCCGTTACGTCATTTGTTTTTAGAGCAATCATACTTTCATCACTACTCCAGTCACATTCTGTAATATAGCTACCATCCAGAGTTTTATATATTTCATTAAGCCCACTTCCATCTTTATTAATTAAATATAATCTATCATAGTGAGGGTAAATAAATCTATCACCGTTAGAAGACCATGAATAATCAATTTCATTATAATTATACCCTGTAACCGAAACATCAGATGTAACCTGTTTTACATCTGAACCATCCTGATTCATAGTAAATAAATGAGTTTCATTGTTATATGTTCTTAAAAAAGCAATTAAGTTTGCTGCTTGGTTTTTTCTAGGTCTCCAACAATTTAAGTCTTCTGTTGTTAATTGAACTTCATTTTCTCCAACTGCATCTGTAGAATTAAAACTTGAAGAATAAATAATATTATTATTGTTTGATCCTTTTTTTACATATAAATATCTATTGTCAGGATTAGACTTCGTTTTAAATGTATTTACGGCACTTAATACATCGTCATTTATTTCGTCACTTGCAGCAATTTGCCAAAAATATTTTACACCGTATTTTAAATCTGATAGCACATAAGACATTTCCATAATACTATCCACTTTAATGATAGTATTATTAACATCATTTTTAACCTCTAATCTAAAAAATAATGAATCAACTTCCGGATCCACAGATTCCCAAGTTAATTCGACTGAAAGTTCTGTATTTTCAGTTCCATCCACTGGTAAAATTAAAATTGGTGTAGAAGGTGGTTTGTTTAATGAATTATCATCTTGCAATTCAAAAATAACATTTACTTCTAAATCTTTAGTTACAGTTGCTGCTTCAAAAGATGTTAAATAATCTTCTTTGGCTGCATTTACAGAGTAATCCCCTTCTTCAACGTTTTCTATTAAAAAATATCCGTCTACATCTGTAAAAACAGTATTACTTGTTGGACTTAAGGTGATTTTTGCATTTTCAATTGGATTAAAACTAATTGCCTCAACAACCCTTCCTGTAATTGTTCCTTTGCCTACAAAAATTGCAGTGTCTTCACTACAATTAATAAAAAAAGTTAGTGCAAGTATCAGTATTAAATTAATTGCTTTTTTCATATCTTAATTTTTTATTCAAACATTACTTGTTTAACACTCTTATATGGTTGCCCCAAATAGAAATTTAATCCTAAACCAAATCTCAAATAATAATCATTCCATTTTCCTGCAACTAACCCTTCAATTTTATCAGTAAACATCAGGTTTTGTTCTGCAAAAACTTTAATTCCTATATTTTTGACTGGTAAATATTCAATCCCACCACCATATTGAAACTTAAAATAATTATCTTTTAATTCTTTATCTGAAACAACTGCACCAACTCCTGCATACACAAATGGTGATAATTTATCATATGGTAGTAAATCATACCCTAAATTTAAATCGGCTGACAAAAATTTATTTTTAAATGCTTCTTTATTTTCAAGCTGAAAATATCCAGCCCCAATATTTAAATTAAGCCCTGGTTTTTTAAAATAGAATTTCATAGAAACATTACCTCCTAATTTTTTTTCAGAATTAGGGTAATCATCAGAAACTACAGTAGAAGCTCCTTCCATATTAAAAGCAAAAGTTCCTCGTTTATCTTCTAATTTTCTATCATAAAGAGCTGTTGTTCCAGCATCTTCCTTTTCATTTTCAAATTTTTCTTTTACCAAATTTACAATAGGTTCACCGCCTGCAGGAGCCCATAAACCATCAATTATTCCTTCAATTATTAATAATTCAACTGCCTTATCTATGGCTTCTTTAACTGCTAATTGAGTAGGTTCATTTTTGGTAACACCCGTTTCAACTTCTAATAATCTTTTTACATCAACATATCTAAATAAGTTTGCTGAAATCCCTTGAGATAAAATTGTTTTAGAAACGTATACATTTTTAAGTATTCTACCACTAGAAGTGGAAACTGCTCTTAAATATATAGTAATTCTATCTTGCCTATATTCAGTTGATCCTCCTACACCAAAATATCGTGCTCCTGAGCCACCAGTTATTATATTTGAATCGTAAGAAACTACACCACCTTCTAAAATAATACCCGCAAATAATAAAGGTGGAATTGATGTTGTTTGATCTTGGTTCGCATCTTTTGCATATTCTTGCCTAGTGGATCTTATTATTTGGCGTTCATTTAATAAATTTCCAATATTTTCTCGTTCAATAGGCTTAAACCATTTAGATTCTTCTAAGGATTTTAATAACATGGAAGTTCCTCCTTGGGTTACAGCTGTGCTAAAAGTAGAACCATTTTCCACCATTTTATATTGTCCAGTTTGGTCTCTAAATTTATAAACACCCACAATGGTTTCAGTTAAGGGCAATATTGTATCTAAAAAACTTTTTTTTGTAGTATTTTCACCTATTCTGGCTTTACTTGTTTTAAATGGTTGATTAAAAAAGGTTCCGCAACTTGTTAATACGACTAAAAACGAACAAATTATAAATTTGAAGTACTTTCTCATGGGAAAAGAATTTGTAGAAATTAATTTGGTATTATTATTTGTGTTTGCTCTCCTGTAGTAGTATCTAATATATTAACAGATAAACCGCCACTTGATGGAGTAATTTCAACAACTAAAGAACCAAAAACATACGTACCTACTGTTAATGAAGTATCACCAAATTCCTGTTGAAACAAATCTTGCGATAAAGAGTTTAATAACTGCCTATTTAAAGTTTCTGTAAAATTATCTAAATCGGACCCTTGATCAAAACTGAATCCTGAATCTTCTTCAAAAGTATTTTGAGCATTTGCCGAAGCTAATAACTGTTGATAATTAAATGTGTCTCCCCCAAAAAATGGATTAATTGGCTTGTATACAATGTTTTGCGAATAAAGAAAACAAGGAATACTTATAAGTATTATTGTAGAAATTATTTTAAGCTTTTTCATACTTAAAGATATGATTTTTTTTTAAATTCTGCTATTTTTAAATAACATTTTTCTTTGTTTTGAGTATTGATATATATTTTGTAATGAGCTATTTACAGCCGATTTTAAGTAATCTTCATCTGGTTTAGACATAAACTCTAATAATACTCTGTCCTCGGCCTCAATGGTAATTATACTACTTCTGCCAAAGTATGGTTTTTCTTTAATTGTTATAATAAAAGGATATTGATTACCGGAAGTACTATAGGCCTGGTAAAAATAATCGTGAAAATCTTTTCCCACTTTTGTAATTACTTCATCAATTACAATACCTTTTAACTCAAAGTCAACTTCTTTTACAACTTCTTGCTCCTTTTCTATTTGTGGTATTATTACTAAAGAATCTTTTGAGATTAATACATCATTTTGTTTAATAAATAAATAAATGCGTAAATCTTCACCCTTTTCCAGGTTAAGTCTAATCTCGGAAAGGTTTTTACTTTCATCAGGTTCTAGAGAGAATTCTCCTTCTTGTCTGTTGCTGGAATAATTACCAGAAGCAGTCTTTTTTAAGGCAAGTATATTAAAATATAAATTATTTTTAAAAATTGGCTCTTCATTATCTACATGGGCATTAATTAAAATTAAATTATCAGATTCTTGTATATTTATTTTTCCAATAACAGATTCATTTAATTGCGAATAAACAGTACTAAAACCTAAAAGCAAACAACTTAAAACAATATTGAAATAAAATTGTTTCATTGGCTAATAATTTTTAATTATAATAGTTTTAGAATTAGATTTTTGAACAATACTCATATTTTCTATTAATGAGTTTTGTCCATAAATTTGAAGATTATTAGAGTTTCCTTTTTGAAGAATATTTAAATTTAAAGGAGAATTATTATAATAATTAATAAAACTATAATAATTTTTATTTCCTAATTGATTTACAACTTCAGTATTATTACCATTTTGTTTAATATCAATTACATTGCTATTCCCTACTTGCTGTAAATTAACAAAATTGTTTGGTGAAATAGCTCTATTAGTTGTAGTTGGCAATTTATTTTCTAACTTTAAAGAAGCTTCTTTATTTAATTGAAAATATTGATTAATAATATACGTAGTATCATCCTCATTTTGTTGGGCAACCCCTTTATAAGAAATTAGGCTTACCAACACTAAGGCAATAATTATTATGTAGTTACACTTTTTCATCTTACTCAAATTTAAGAAAAAAAGAGGGTTTTCACCCTCTTTTTATTGATTATTTTTAGTTGTAATAATTGGAATATTTTATCATTTTGGATATTCATTAATTCACTTGCTCAATACATGCATTATTACCTCTTCCCATTTGGTCAATAAAACTATAATTACCGGTAGTAACAGCACTTTGATTAACAGTTGCTTTATTAAAACCTCCACTTTGAGAAACCCAGTTATAATTCCAACCTGTTCCACCTTCAGTTTGTGTTAAACAGTTACTATTTCCTCTGCCCATTTGGGACACATAAGATATATTTGTACTTGCAAATAATCCTGGTGCATATGAACCAGCGTTTTGAGTTTCAGAAGATTTATTCCCTCTACCATCTTGTTCAGTTACGGCATAATTAAGACTACCTATTTGTGTTTGATTTGCATTATTTCTAAACCCATTTTGATCTATACTCGCAAAACTCCCGTCAGCACCATCAGCTCCAGAATTTTGAGCTTGAATGGCATTATTATAACCTCTTCTACCTGTTTGAGAAACTCTTGCTTCGTTATTATCGTAATATTGCTCTTGATGAGAAGCATTTCCTCTACCTTTTTGATAAACATAAGCATCATTGTTTTCAGCAAAGCCAACACCAACAATTTGATCTGCATAATTTCCAGCCCCCATTTGAATTACCACTCCAGCATTATTATCTCCTAATTGTTTCACAAAAGATGTATTAGAACTACCTGATTGATATATATCCGCAATATTGTTATAACCTCCAAAAAATCCATTACTTCCGTCTTGTTCAACTTGAGAATAATTACCAGTCCCAGATTGCAAAACATTTGCATCATTCATATTACCCGTTTGATGGACATCAGAAACATTTCTACTGTCACTCCAGAACACTAAACGTGTTACTTGATCAACTCTACAGTCATCACAAGGTGCGCTATCTGGAGCTGGATTTTCATTCACAACATCTGGCATAGGATTGTGTCCATAGTAATGATTTTGTGCAAATAACATACTTGTTGCGCATAGCATAGCTATACCTAAAACTACTTTTTTCATAATAAAAAATTTTAAAGTTAGTAATAAAATTAAATTCTAAATTTTTTAAATTTATAAGGGTAAGTATTTACAATTAGCCAACAAAACAAAAATGCAGGTCAATTATAATTCTATAAATTTAATACGTTGGGATTAAAACAATTTTTTTTGGGGGGGTTTAAACTGTGGGTAAATAAATACTAAGTACTTTATCTTTATTTAAACAGGTCTAAATTAGAATTATATATTTAACTATGAAAGGAATACATTTGAAAATATGCAGAATGCAAACTTTCTTAAATAAAATACATATTTTGTAACATAAGTTACATAGCGCGTTGTTTTAATAAAAAAAAACCATAATTTTTTAATAAAATTATGGGTCAATTATCCAAATAATGTGGAATAAAGCTTTTAAAACAAATTGCTAAAAGTTGGTTATAGTAATAGTTTTGTTGTTTGAGAATTGTACTATTTTCATATTATTAATAATAGAATTCTGCCCAAAAACCTGTAGTTGGTTGTTATTTCCAATTTGCTGTGCTTCAAAATTTAATTTGTTGGAATTATAATACGTTATAAACTCATAATTATTAGAATTACCAATTTGGCTTATATCTAATTTCTTTGGGTTTGCTTTTACATTTACACTATTGTAATTACCTGTTTGTAAAATGGCAACTTCAGAATTATAATTTGATTTGCTATTAATATTCTGTTGGTTAAATAAATCGCCTTTTGCAATTTTACCATTATCTGTATTAATCTTTTGAAAATATTGATTAATTATATAGGTATTTTCATCTGTTTGTTGAGCATTGCTCGTATAAGAAATAACACTAACTAGTAGTGTAAAAACGAGAAATATTTTAAATGTCTTTTTCATGATATACTAAATTTAAGGGGAGAAAAGGGGGGATTAAATCCCCCTTTTAAAGTTAAAATAATTTTTAAAATGGCATTGGATACATCATTCCACCTGTTTGATGAACAGTTGCATAGTTAAAACTTCCTATTTGGTCTACAGTACTAAAATTACTAGCTGTTCCATTTGTGTTTTGATCTACACAAGAAAGATTAAAATCACCCATTTGATAAACTGTAGATATATTTTTCGCCCAACTGAATTGTGGGTTACTTTGTTCTTCAACTGAAGTATTCCATCTACCCCATTGTGTTGCTGTAGCTTCATTCAAACTTCCTCTTTGAACTTGTTTTGCAGCATTTTGTCTTCCTGTTTGAGTAATAATTGCATCACTACCAAATCCATGATTAAAACTACTTTGATCTTGTTCAGCATAGTTTCCTCCATAACCCATAAAACCATTATATTGGTTTATAGTAGCATTATTACCATCATAACGAACTTTTTGAAAAGCTTTATGATTTTGACCATATTGATTAATAGTAGCAACATTGTCTTCTGCCCAACCAACTCCTATGTCCTGGTAAGCAAAGTTCCAGGAACCAGATTGATTTATAACATCCCAGTTACGGTCTCCATCTTGTTCAACTTTTACTGTGTTTCCATAACCAGATTGATTTACACGTGCATAGTTCCAATTTCCTTCTTGAAGAACTTTTGAATAATTCATATTTCCAGTTTGGTCAACGTCACCCACATTATGAACTCCCATTTGGTCTATATCACTTACATTTCCCATTCTAAAAATTACTGGAACTTGTATTTGTACAATTCCACAATCAAAACAAGGTCCTCGTCTTTGTTCTTGTTGTCGCTCTTGAACTTGAACTTGAGCAAATAACATACTTGTAGCAAATAATAAGGCTACACTTAATAATAATTTTTTCATAATAAAAATTTTTAAATTAACAATTAAACAACTTTATTATAAAATTACAAGGTGATGAACAATTTTAAGGAGACATCTCATCCAAATTCAAATCTTAAAATGTTCTTTAAATTTATAATTTAAGTTAAAAACATTTTTTTTGAGGCTTATACTGTGGGGTATAACCATCAAATAGATTTGAGGAAATCTACTGAAGTAAAACTATAATATAAATTTAAGTACAATTCTTCATATTTCAAATTTTAAAACTCATAATTTATGTAATTTAGAATGATTCCACTCTGATATATTTGTTACATAAAACAAATTACTTAGTTTATAAAACCGAAAGCTGCTAATTGAAAAATTAATTTTTATTTATGATATTTTTCCTTTATTTTTTTAATTTATCCTTTTTCTTTTTTTTAGTAAAACAACAATTCCCACATTTGTTATATATTATTCATTTACATTGTAATAGTATTTATCCTCTACAAGTACCTTTATAAGGTTTTAATTTAATTTTGTTAAATTCCTTAACTTTCAAACATCAATCACCTTCTTATTTTAAACATAATTGTGTTAAGATGTTTTAATGAACTTTATTACTTTTATTAATTAAGGTTTCTTTTTTTATGAAATTTGATAAAACAAAAGGAAGTCTTTTAAAACTCCCTTTTGAATTTATTATTTAAATTAAATATTCCATTTGAATAACTAATCTAAATTCACTCTAATTGTTAATTTTAAATACAATTGAATACTCATTTTAATGATCTCCACCACCATTTCCACAGTTTCCACTTCCATTTCCTCCACCTCCGTGTTGGCTTACGGTTGAAGTTATTCCTGATCCATTCATGTAAACATTACTGGTATTTTCCATTCCTTTTTGAGTAACAAATGAATAATTATCCGATCCTTTTTGCATTGTGAAACTATAGTTAGATTTACCATGTTGCTCGGTATTAGCTTCATTATCGTCTCCACATTGCAAAGTAATGCTCAAACCAGCATGACCGTGTTGTTCTGTATTAGCAATATTTCCATCTCCAAATTGTGATTCCCAAGAAACATTAGAATTACCTGTTTGGAAGGTAGTTTGCCCATTATCATCTCCTATTTGTAAAACATAACTTTCGTTTGTTTTACTATCTTGAGTAGTTGAAGAACTATTGTCTTTTCCAAACTGTGAAGTTGTACTAAAACTAGCATTACCAGCTTGCTTTGTAAATGCAGTATTTCCGGCTCCAACTTGTAACGTATAACTTAAAACATTATGCCCTACTTGTTCTGTAGTAGATGTATTTTTCATTCCAAATTGAGCTGTATAAGCATCATTTCCATTTCCTTTTTGATCAGTAGTTTGGGTGTTCCCCCATCCATCTTGATATACATAACTTTGGTGAGCTTCAGTTACTGCACCTTCTTCATCTGACATTACTACTATATCATCTCCTCCATCTTCTCCTTCTTCTCCACCACCTTTTTGAGATGTTGTAGATTTGTTTACATACCCATCTTGATATTCATAAGCTTCATGATTTGTACCTCGTTGGTCTACATCAGACATGTTTCCACTTCCAAATTGATGTTGTAATGTGTAATTTGTTTTTCCGTGTTGTTCAGCGATAGCAACATTTTTTGTAATTCCAAATCTAGATGCTTTTTGTACTTGAACAGTTCTGTTTGAATTTCCTTTTTGAATAATAGTTGCACTATTACCTCCCCAGGAATACCATTTTGCACCTGATTGATTTTGAATTGCTTCATTTGCTTTACCATCTTGGTCTATGCTACCAATATTATAAAAATTACGTTGTGTTTGACGTGCATAATTTCTATTGGCAACTTGCTTAATTTCCGCTGTACTATAATGAGACCCTACTTGATCAACAATTGCTTCATTTAAATGTCCCTTTTGATCAACATTGGCAGTATTGTACCAACCATCTTGATCAATATCAGAATTATTTGTGTTTCCACGTTGTTCTACTGTTGAAGCATTATTTTCCCCTTGTGAATTAACATCACTCACGTTTGATTGTGAATAAATTAATGACGATGCCATTAAACATGCCACAAATCCTAAAATTAAATTTCTTTTCATGATTAAAATTTTTAAATTAATGTATTAAATAAAATTTCGTATAAATATATAGGGGTACTTGAACTTGTTTCAAAAGCATATTAAAAATGCTTAAAACAATTCTATAAATTTATTTAGAGGGTGAAGAAATAATGTAGGGATTAAAACACTGGGATTCGATTTTTGCGCAAATCAAATTTAAAAAACTATAACTATCTTAAATTCTTATACTAATTTACAAATTACATTTCCATATTCAAAACGTAACACAAACAAAAACAGTAATTTATATTCATTATTCTTAGATATTTTGGTTACATAAAATTTTTAAATACTTAATATTTAATATACTACTATACATATTTAATATAATATCTAACAAAAAAGGGAGATGCTCTTTCCCATTTTTTTGTTTATATAAATTATTGATTCACAACTGTGATGCCACCAGTTTGATTAGCACAAATTGAGTTCATGTTGCCTTATTGAATTCCTAAAAATAATATGGTTTAATACTTCTTTTACTGTATTATTTGAGTAATTAACAGATTCATTAAATTTAAAAAACAAACCCTATTGCAATAACTAAATAAAGTTTAAAAATTTTTATTTAAAAATTTTTAATGATCAAAGTTTTAAAATTTGTTTTTTGAACAACACTCATGTTTTTAATTATTGAGTTTTCTCCATAGATTTGAAGTCCATTGGAACTTCCCTGCTGAATTATATTGAAATTTGAAGGTGTATTATTATAATAATTTATAAAGCTATAATAATTCTTGTTCCCAACCTGGTTTACAGATTGCGAATCTTTCCCTTTTTGCTTAATATCAATTTCATTATTATTACCTATTTGGTTTAAACTTATAAAATTACTTTGTGCTTGTTTATTTGTTTTAGCATTTTTTTCAGACAAAGAAGACTCTTTATTCAATTGAAAATATTGATTTATAATATAAGTATCCTCATTATTTTGTTGAGCAATTACATTTATAAAAGTAAAAAGAAATAATACTATAAAAACAGTTATTTTAAATTGAGATTTTTTCATGGCGTTTCAATTAAAATTATTTACATTTATTAACAGGGAGGGATAAACCTCCCTGTTACTTTTCCCTTGATTATTTATAAGAAAAAAAATCATCTTTCCTTATATAAATATAATTTAAGGAGTTTATTGGTTAAGAACACTAGTATCCCCATTTTGTATAATACATGCAGTATTCAAATTACCATCTTGAGTTAAAATACTAGAGTTACTATTTAAACTAGCATTTTGGTGTACACCAGCAGCGTTTCCATTACCAATTTGGTCTATATCACTAAAGTTAGTTACACCAATTAATGATTGTGTTTGGCCTACACATGCAAAATTATCATTACCACTTTGATAAACATTAGACGTATTGTTGAAATTTGCACCTATATAACCTATTAAAGAAGTTTGGTCTTCTGTAGAGGTATTGTTACTTCCATATTGGCGTGCATTTGCAGAATTTTGATCACCAACTTGTTTTTGAAATAAAATATTATTATCCCCACTTAATTGGGTAGCAGAAGCAACATTCAAATTACCATCCTGAAATACATCAATGTAATTGTCACTTCCATGTTGATCTGCGTGAGAACGGTTCCGTTTCCCTTTTTGTATTTGATAGGAATCATTTCTATCTCCTGCTTGATGAATGCGAGCCCAATTCCATTCACCGTCTTGATCCTGAATCACATAGTTATCATCACCTTGTTGACCCCAATCATAAACTGTAGCTATATTATCATCTCCCACTTGAAATTGACCTACATAATTACGATCACCCGTTTGATCAAAATTAGCTTTATTACGATAACCATCTTGCTCTTGGAATGAACTATTATCATCACCTGTTTGAACAACACTAACTTCATTATGATCTACTTCTTGATATTGCTTTGCATAATTATTATCTCCAGTCTGAGTTATTCTAGCTTTGTTATAACCAAGAGTTGAATATTCCCCTCCTTGAAATTGAAATGCTTGATTTAAATCTCCTGTTTGAAAAATAGCCGCATCATTAAACCTAGCCCAATCTTGGTATATATCAGCTTGGTTTTCATCACCTCGTTGCTCTACTTTTGCTACGTTATCATCCCAATCCTGAGATATTTTAGAATAATTATGATCCCCATCCTGAAGTACAGAAGCGTCATTTCGCCATGTATAATACAATTGGTTAACTAAAGAATAGTTTTGCACTCCGTTTTGTATAACCTCGGCATTGTTCAGCCAGCTAAGATTATCTTGAAGAGCCCAAGAATAATTTCCTGCACCATTTTGATTAACTTCTATATTGTTCTCATTCCCCCATGATTTAGCAACACTCGTGTTAATATGTACAACAGGAAATACCACTCTATCAATTGGAGAAATTGGATCCCTTTGTTGAACATCAGGCACAGTACAATCAACACAGTCTTCATCTAATAATGCTGTTTGAGCAAATAACATACTTGTAGCAAATAAAAATGCTATACTTAAAAATAAATTTTTCATAATAAAAATTTTAAATGATTAGTAAAAATTAATTAATAAAATTTATTATAAAATATATAGATAGGATTAGCTTGTTCTAAAAGTATATATTATTAAAATATACTCTTAAAATAGTTCTACAAATTTATAAAGTGAGGTTTAAACAATTTTTTTTGATATATCAGAAATTACAAACAAAACATTTATAATTTCCGAACGAATGTAACATAATAATTATCAAAAACACAACTCAACTCCTTAATATTCAATAATTTATAATGAATATACTTAGTTACTTAAGTTACATATACAATTAACACTAGGTAATTAACAACAAACTACTTAATTAAATAAACAAATGGTATAAAACAAAAAAATCCTGCAAATTGCAGGATTTTTAGTTTTAACTTATTATCTAATAAAAAGTAACTCTCTATACTTTGTTAATGGCCATATTTCATCATCAACCATTAATTCTAACTTATCGCAATGGTACCTAATCGCATCTAAAAATGGCTTTACATTTTTACAATATTCTTTAGCCTTTGTTTCTATATTATCCAATTTATTGGCTTTCTTCCTGGCGTCAATCATAGCGTCAACTTTCTCATGAATAGCTTCAATATGAGCTGATATACCTTTTATAAGTTTAATTTGCTCTTTTGCATGTTTTTCAAAATCGCTTCCAAATATTTCCTTTAAACCTGTTACATTTTTGATTAACATATTTTGATAACGAACAGCTGTTGGCACTACATGATTTCCTGCAATATCACCCAAAACACGCGATTCTATTTGAATTCTCATGGTGTAATCTTCCATTTCAATTTCGTAACGAGCCTCTGTTTCTTTCTTGCTCATTACATTCATTTCTTCAAAAATCTCTATAGACTTTTTAGATACTTTAGCTTTTAGAGCTTCAGGTGTTGTTTTATTATTACTTAATCCTCTTTTTTTAGCTTCTTTCTCCCATTCAACTCCATAACCATTTCCTTCAAATAAAATATTACGTGAAGATTTAATATATTCTCTCAACACATTAAATATGGCTTCATCCTTTTTTAAATCTTTGTCTTCAATTAAAGCATCAACTTCTATTTTAAAATCTTTTAATTGTTTTGCTACTATTGTATTTAAAACGGTCATTGGATTTGCGCAATTTGCGGTTGATCCAACAGCTCTAAATTCAAATTTATTACCTGTAAATGCGAAGGGAGAAGTTCTATTTCTGTCTGTATTATCTAACAATACATCAGGAATTTTACCAACCACGTTCAATTTAAGATCTGTTTTTTCTTCAGGCGACAATTTTCCTTTTGTAACTCCTTCTAGCTCTTCTAATACATTAGTCAATTGTTCACCAATAAATATAGACATAATTGCAGGTGGAGCTTCATTTGCACCAAGTCTATGATCGTTACTTGCTGATGCTATTGCAGCTCTTAATAATTCTTCATTTTTATAAACTGCCTTAATTGTATTGATAAAAAAAGTTAAAAATTGAAGATTGCTCATTGGGGTTTTTCCTGGTCCCAATAAATTAATACCTGTATCTGTTGATAAAGACCAGTTGTTATGCTTTCCGGAACCGTTAACACCCGCAAAAGGTTTTTCATGCAATAAGACCTTAAAATCATGGCGCATTGCAACACGACCCATAATATCCATTAATAATGAATTATGGTCTACGGCTAAATTTGCCTCTTCATAAATAGGTGCCAATTCAAATTGATTTGGAGCTACTTCATTATGACGGGTTTTAACTGGAATACCCAAATACATACATTCCGTCTCCAAATCACGCATAAAACTAAATGCTCTACTTGGTATTGAACCAAAATAATGGTCATCTAATTGTTGTCCTTTAGCTGGTGAATGCCCTAATAAAGTTCTACCTGTTATTGTAATATCTGGTCTGCTTGCCGCTAAAGCTTTATCGATTAAAAAATATTCTTGCTCCCATCCCAATGAAGACGTCACTTTTTTAACATTTTTATCAAAATATTTACATACTGCTGTTGCTGCATCATCTATTGCATGCAAAGCCCTTAGTAAGGGTGTTTTATAATCTAATGCTTCTCCTGTATAAGAAACAAATATAGTTGGAATACAAAGTGTTGTACCATAAATATATGCCGGTGATGTAGGGTCCCAAGCCGTGTAACCACGTGCTTCAAAAGTATTTCTAATTCCACCATGTGGGAAACTTGAAGCATCTGGTTCTTGTTGCACTAGTTGACTACCTCCAAATTTTTCAATAGCCATTCCCCCTCCTATAGTCTCAAAAAAAGCATCGTGTTTTTCTGCAGTAGCTCCTGTTAATGGTTGGAACCAATGGGTGTAATGTGTTACTCCTTTTGATAAGGCCCATTCTTTCATTGATGCAGCTACTTGATCAGCAATTTTACGATCAATTTTTTTCCCATTTAAAATTGAGCTCATAACGCCATCAAAAGCGTTAGTCGTTAAATATTGGCGCATTGTGTTTTCATTAAACACATTTTTACCAAATATTTCTGAACGCTTTTTTGGTTCGAATATCTCTATTGGCTTTCTACTTTGAGCAAGTTGAATTGCACTAAACCTTAATGTTGCCATCTTATAATTTTTTATTTCTACCACGAAGGTAAATAATTTTTAAAATTTTTTTATAAATAATGAATAAAATTTAACTTATTTTTTATTATTTTTTATTTACCCCTAAAAAAAATAGGGTATTAATAAAAATGATTACTTATTAAATATTTTATACCCTAATTTTTTTACCGTAAGAAAGAAATCTTTATTTTTGCAATCATTATTGAATTTATTTTAAAATTACAACATATATGAGCAAATCAAAATTAGAGTACATTTGGTTAGATGGTCATCAACCAACTCAAGAATTAAGAAGTAAAACTAAAGTAGAAGATGATTTTAGTGGAAAATTAGAGGATTGTTCAATCTGGTCTTTTGACGGTTCTTCAACTGAACAAGCTGAAGGTGGTGCATCTGACTGTTTATTAAAACCAGTTGCCATTTATCCAGATCCTGCTAGAAAAAATGGATACTTAATAATGTGTGAAGTATTAAATGCTGATAAAACTCCTCACGTATCAAATCATCGTGCAACAATTGATGATGACGATAACGATTTTTGGTTTGGTTTTGAGCAAGAATATTTCTTAATGGATTCTAAAACTGATTTACCTTTAGGATTCCCACGTGGAGGTTTCCCTGGACCACAAGGAAAATATTACTGTTCAGTTGGTGGTAGATATACTTGGGGTAGAGATTTTGTTGAAGAACATGCGGACCTTTGTATTGATGCCGGACTTAACTTTGAAGGTATAAACCAAGAGGTTGCTCCAGGACAATGGGAATTTCAATGTTTTGCACAAAGTGCAAAAACTGCAGGAGACGAAATTTGGATTGCTCGTTACTTATTAAACAGATTGACTGAAAAATACAATTACTATATTGAATTACACCCAAAACCTGTTAAAGGTGATTGGAATGGTTCAGGTATGCACGCAAATTTTTCAAATACTGTATTAAGAACTTGTGGATCTCAAGATACTTATAACAAAATTTGTGAAGCATTTAGACCTGTAACTAAAGATCATATTGGTGTTTATGGAGCTTATAATGATGAAAGATTAACTGGTTTACACGAAACAGCTCACGTATCTGATTTCTCTTATGGAATATCTGATAGAGGTGCTTCAATTCGTATTCCAATTATCACAGTTGAAAAAGGATGGAAAGGTTGGTTAGAAGACCGTCGTCCAGCTTCAAATGCTGACCCATACAAAGTAGCTTCTATAATTATTAAAACTGTAAAATCAGCAAAAATATAATTATTCTTTATATTTATAAAACAAAAAAAACACTGCAATTGCAGTGTTTTTTTGTGCTATTTTTTAATAATTTTATTAAATTATAAAATCATTTTATAAATAAAACCTCCATATAATATAATTAGTATAAGCCCTTCCTTCCAACTCAATTTCATTTTTACTGGTCCAAATACTAATGGAAAAACCAACAAAGAAAAACCAAGCATCCAATAGATATCATTTGTTAGCAAACCTTGATCTGTCACTTTAATTGGGGTAATTATAGATGTTATTCCTAAAACAGCTAATAAATTAAACACATTGGATCCTATTAAATTTCCTAACGAAATTGCTTTTTCCTTTTTTAATACTGCAATAACAGAAGCTGCTAATTCTGGAATGCTTGTTCCTACAGAAATAATTGTTATTCCTATTATTCGCTCACTTATATTAAATTTAGTTGCCATACCAACCGCTCCATCTATTAACAATTCAGATCCTCCCCATAAAGCTACACCTCCAATAACTAAAAATAACACATTTTTATACAATGGTAATTCTTCATCATCCTCTGGCATTTCATCTACAACCGCTGGTTTTTGAAATCTTAATAAATAAATTAGAAATACAATCAACATTGATAAAAGAATAATCCCTTCATACCTCACTAATTCTCCATCAAAAGCAATAAAACCATAAAGCAATAACGATGAAATCATCATTACGGGCCAATCAGTTTTATAAAAACTTTTTTCTACACTTATGGTCGAAATTAAAATTGTAATTGCCAATACCATTCCTAAATTAGCAATATTAGAACCAATAACATTACCTAGTGCAATATCAGCGTGATTTTCCAGTGCAGACCTTATACTTACAATTAATTCTGGTGCTGAAGTAGCAAATGACACAACAGTCATACCAATAACAATTTTAGGAATTTGTAACCGCAAAGAAAAGCCTACGGCAGCCTTTAACAACCAGTTCCCTCCTAATATCAACAACACCAACCCAATAATAATAAATAACAAATCCATTTAAATTCTTTTTGCAAATATAATAGAATTAAAATCGTATTTGAATTTGTTTTTATAATTGAAAACTTAATTATTTGTTAATTAACTACTTTTATAGTTGTGTAACTAAATTGATAGTTTATATTTGTTTTAAACTTTTTTCAACATGGATAAATTAACTAATAAAGAAGAAGAAATAATGCAAGTATTATGGAAGCTAAAAAAAGCTTTTGTAAAGGAAGTTGTTGCCGAATTACCAAAACCTAGACCTCATTACAATACCGTTTCAACTGTTATTAGAAAAATGGAAGATAAAGGTTTTTTAAACCATGAAGCCTTTGGTAATACCCATAGATATTACCCAAATATTTCAAAAGAAGATTATAGAAAAAAATATTTTTCAACAGCAATTAATAATTATTTCGAAAACTCTTATAAAAATGTAGTTTCATTTTTTGCCAAAGAAGAAAAAATAAGTGTTGATGAATTAAAAGAAATAATTAAAATTATAGAAAATAAGAAAAATCAATAATTATGGACTATTTTTTAAAAGCCAGTGGTTTAGTAATAATACTGTTTTTGTTTTATTATATTTTTTTAAAAAATGAAACCTTTTTTAAATCTATAAGATGGTACTTTTTAATAGGTCTTATACTTGTTTTATCAATACCGTTAATAGAAATTCCAATTTATGTTGAACAATCGATAAACCAATTGAACACATTTAATTACTCAGATTTACAAATTACAAATGTTGAAGTTCAAGAAAATTCAATTAATTGGATACAAATTGCTACCTATTTATATTTGTTTGGTTTCTTATTTTTCTGTGTCAAATTTCTCATTCAATTATTCTCATTAGGATATTTGCTTTCCAAGCATCAATTTATAAAACAAGGAAATTATTATTTTGTAGAAACATCTAATAACATCTCCCCTTTTTCTTTTTTCAACGTAATTATTTATAACAAATCACAATTTACAATAGATGAATTGGAACAAATAATAAATCATGAAAAAGCACACGTATTACAATGGCATTCAGTTGATACAATTTTAGCTCATTTATTAGTAATTACACTTTGGTTTAACCCATTTGTTTGGTTATATAAAAAAGCAGTTCAACAAAATTTAGAGTTTTTAGCTGATGAACATGCACTGGAACTAGCAAATAACCAACAACTTTATCAACTTACTCTACTAAAAACCTGCAAACTAAACTATTGCACAGAAATAACAAATAATTTTTACAATTCATTAATTAAAAAAAGAATAATTATGTTACAAAAAAACCGATCAACAAATAAAAATCAATGGAAATATGCCTTGCTTTTACCAATATTAGTTGCATTTATTTTATCCTTTAACACTAAAATTATTGCTCAAGAAAAGAAACTTGTTGAAATTGAAGAAATAAGTAATTTAAAGGTTGACTTGCTTATAGACAAAACCTCTATAGATGAACACCTAAAGGAAGAAACTTCTTTTTTTAAAAATGAATTTGATATTAGTATAACATTTAAAGGAATAAAAAGAAATTCTGACAATGAAATAACTGCGATTAAAATAGATGCTAAAGGTGAAAACCTACGGTCAAAATTTTCAAATTCTGGAAGTAAACCAATAAATCCAATTAAAATATCTTATGACTCAGATACCAATTCAATAACAATTGGAAACGTAAGCGAAATACACGATAAACATTTTTCATATAAAATTCATAAATCTGGAGATGCGAAGCCTAAAGGGAAACCAAATAAAAACAGCAACCACATTTTTATTAGTTCTGATGGAAAAGAAAAAACCTGGACAATTAAAGATGTGGAAATTGATCAAGATTCGGATAAATCAGAAAGTATTATCTATTTAACTACAATTGACAATGATTCTATTATTTCTGAAAAAATCACTTTAAAAGGAAATGGAAAAAATGTTTGGATTCATAAAAATAATGAAAGTAAAAAGCTAAAATTAATTGAAGAGATAAGTGATTCACTTAATTTAAACAGGGAATACAACGTAAAAGTTAACAATTTAGAATATCATTTTGATGATGACACTACAATTGAAATTAAAAACGATGACAACAGTGAGAATGTATTTATTGTTAAAACAGATGGCAACAGTATAAATAAACACAAAATAAAAAACGATAATTTTGTATTTATAACTACTCCAAACGAAAAACCAAAATATTATTTGAACGGAAAAGAAATAAGCCAAGAAGAAATGGAAGCCATTAATCCAGACTCAATTGAAAGTGTAAATGTATTCAAAGGAGAAAAAGCAGTTGAGAAATATGGCAAAAAAGCAGAAAACGGAGTAGTAAAAATTACATTAAAAGACCATGTTAACTCTAAAAATTCAAAACCATTATTTATTGTTGATGATAAAGAAATGAATTCTAAAGAAGCCAAAGAAATAAATCCTGATAATATTAAAACCATGAATGTTATAAAAGGAAATAAGGCAATTGAAAAATATGGTAAAAAAGCAGAAAATGGCGTTATCGAAATAACAACTAAAAAGGAATAAATCAAAAAATAATATCTGCTTAAAAACACTCTTTTATAATAAAATAAAAGAGTGTTTTTATTTTATTAAAAGATAGAAAGCCATATTTAACCCAATCTCAAGAACTATTTCTTCATTACTTTTTAAAATCAACTCAAAAATACTCATTACTTACTTATATTTTTTAAGTTTTAGCTATTAAAAGATTTCAGTTTTAAACATTTATGTAGTATTTAATTTACATATCAAAATTAATATCATTTTTAAGTTAACAAATAGAAGTCAAACTTAATAATATCAATAAAAATAGTTGGAAGTACAATAACAATAGTCATATCTTAATTTAAGAATTAATTCTCAAACTAATTATTAACCTTAAAACTCAATGGTATGATTTCAATTTTCCTATTAGTGATAGAACTAGTATTAGCAATTATTAACTACTTATTTTAACTTAAAAATATCAGAATTTAAATTTAAACACCTTTGAAATTAGTCCCACTTTTTGTGGGATTTTTTTAATTATGTACTTTTACAATATGCAAAAACAACTATTTAAAATATTAGCAAAAATTAACAAACTTCTAATTCCTGGTTTTACAAAAAAAGGACTTGATATTAGCAAAGCAAAAAAATGGCAAATGGCAATTATTGGTTGGCGGTATTTTGTTACAAAAAATAGTTTGTAGATAATTAAATTATATTATATTTGCACCCTCAAAACGGCCTCGTGGCGCAACTGAATAGCGCACTTGATTACGGCTCAAGAGGTTACTGGTTTGAATCCAGTCGAGGTCACTAGAGCTTTAAGCATTTAAAACCAAATCCTTGTAAACATTATGTTTTGCAAGGATTTTTTATTTTTAGGCCACCGTATAAATTGATTTAATTTAATATATTTGGTCAACAAAAAAATACGCGGTCAACATTGTTGACCAGATGACCAAGAATCCATAGTTGATTTGACTTTCGTCTTGAACAAAGTTTAACTTAAAAAAGACGACAACTATAAAAACATCAACAACTTTTTCAATTCTAATTTGGATTAATCCTTCACGTGCTAAAAAGAATGAAGACGAATTATACGCAAGAGTTACTGTAAATCAGAAATGTGCCAACATAAGTCTAAAGCGTAAAATAAAGATTGATTCCTGGTATAAATCAAAATCTAGGTTAAAAGGAAACAGTTTAAATGCTAGAAATCAAAATCAATTCATTGAACAAGTTAAAGCAAAACTCTATAAAATTCATATTGATTTATACAACCAAGAAAAACTAATAACGACACAATTAATAAAAGCTGCATTTTTAGGTGAAGGAGAGAATAATAAAACGCTAAAAGAAATCATTGCCTATCATTCAAACAAAATTCAAAATACATTAGCTCCAGGAACTATAAGAAATTTTGAAATTACTGAAAATTACATTTCTAAATTTTTAGAATAAAAAAGAAAAACTTCTGATATATATTTAAATGAACTGAACTATAAATTTATATGTGATTTCGAAAGTTTTCTTTACGATTATTGGCCTAAAGGTCATCCAAAATCATTGAGGCAGAATATGATGATGAAACATATACAAAGGCTTAGGAAAATTGTAACCCTTTCCTATCATCTCGAATGGCTTCAAAAAGATCCTTTCATTAGATGGAAGCCAACTTTTGAAAAAACAAATAGAGAATTTCTTTCAGACAATGAATTATCAAATATTGAATCTCACGAATTCATTTCAGAACGCTTAGAACGAGTTAGAGATTTATTTATTTTTAGCTGCTACACTGGTATTAGTTATAGTGATATAATAAATCTTACAAAAGATCATATTCATTTAGGCATAGATGGTAATAATTGGATAATTACCAAGCGTCAAAAAACAAACATGACAGTTAAAGTTCCTATACTTGAAAAAGCACAATATCTTATTAATAAATATAGTACACATCTGATGACACAAGTAACAGGAACATTATTCCCAATAATCACCAATCAAAAACTAAACAGCTATTTAAAGGAAGTTGCAAACTTTTCAGGTATTAAAAAGAACCTTACTTTTCATATGGCACGACACACATTTGCCACTACAGTTACGCTAACTAATGGAGTACCTATTGAAACAGTTTCAAAAATGTTAGGACATACCAAAATTGCCACAACACAAATATATGCCAAAGTAATTGAACGAAAAGTAAGCGATGATATGAATGCTCTTAAGGTCTCATTAGCTAATAAATCCAATTAAAAAAACGACAAAAAGAATCAAAAATCAAGTAGTTAACTATAATTTAATGATTTTTAGTATTTTGGATTTTTAAACTAGCTAACCTAAAAATCTATGAAAGAAATTGAAACACTTATAGAAAACTATAAGTTCAGAATTACTTTTATAAACGATTCAAAGCAGGATGAATTAAAAAATTTAATGAAAGCATTAATTTTACAAGAGAATTTTTAAATCAACTAAGAGTTTATATAAGAAGAAATAATTTCACTTCAAAAGAAGATGAAATCATTTTTTTTAAATACCAAAAACCAAAATTCTCGGACAATTAATCTATTTATCTTCTAAAAAATACGTTTCTAATAGAAAAACCACAAGCGAGTACTTCTTATCAAAGAAATTTTATTAGGAAGTCTTTAAAAAAAATCGAAACTCGAAAAAAAAGAAATCTAGAATTCTTTAAATATTACACACAAAACGGTTGTAGTTTAGATGATAAATACTTTACAAGAGGTAACTGTCAATTAGATTTGTTTAGCAATGTGTTTCTATTAGATAAAGATCCGAAATTTTCAACAAGTCACGATATAAAAGCAGCTGAAGTTATAGCCTATGATTTAGTTACAAAATTTTACGCAACAGAACTTTTAATACTTAACCAAGAAGAAAAAAACAGAAGAGTAAAAGAAGTAAAACCTCCAATATTAGAAGATTTGCATTGGACTGGAACTAAAACAGAATTAACATAATTATTGTATGGTTTAAATGCTGTTGGAGCAATACGAAATGGTGAAGCAGAAATAAAAAAACTTGTTTTGGTTTGCAAGGATTTATTCAATCTAGATCTTGGCAATATTTACAAAACATATGGTGAAAGTAAGGCAAGGGAAAAAGACCCTACAAAATTTCTTTATTTAATGAAAATACGACTACTTCAAAAAATGCAATCTGAACAGTAAAAAAACATAAGTAATTGTCTGTCAATATAATATAAAAAATTAAATGTTAAAATTTTTCGGTAGTTACACCTGACTACCGAAAACTACATCTTAGGTGTTTTTTGATAAAAAAGAAGCCATTTTCAACCCGAATTTGGTCGTTTCTAGTCATTTTTTAAAATGAACAATCCTAAAATAGAGTATCTTCAAAATTATTTATTTTGATAAAGCGCTAAAAATCAATCAGTAAGTATTTTGTAAATGTTAAAATTTTTCGGTAGTTGGACCCGACTACCGAAGAATTCTCGATAAAACTTCACTGTTTTGTAGCACGAAAGTCAAATCGCTATAAAAATTATTAATTCAAAAAACATTTAAAAAATGCCAACACAGATTATTACAACAGATGATTTAAGAGAATTCAAAATTGAATTATTAGAAGAGTTTAAAAAATTGTTAGAAAATACAAATTCAACAAGAGTGAAGAAGTATTTAAAATCAAGTGAGTTGATGGAGCTGTTAAAAATCAGTCCGGGAACATGTCAAACTTTACGAATTAACGGAACACTCCCATATACCATAATTGGAGGTATCATTTTTTATGATGCTGAGGAAATTGAAAAAGTAATGAAAGAAAATAGCATTCATAACAAATTTTAAGCCTCAAGTCATTCCGCACTTGATTCGGAATCTCATTAATTAAAACTATGAATTACATCAAATGCCTAAACGGGGTGCTAAATCAATTCTCAAAAGACAACCGATTAAACCCAACACATATAAGTCTATACATTGCCTTATTTCAGTTCTGGAACTACAACCGTTTTCCAGAAGAATTTTTCATAAACCGAGAAAAAATAATGTCATTCTCAAAAATTGGTTCAAAATCCACATATCACAAATGTGTTAGGGAGTTAAGTCATTGGAAATATATTCGTTACAAGCCTTCGCACAATCCATTTAAAGGCAGTAGGGTAAAGATGTTCAATTTTGAGACAAGTTCTAAAACAACTTATAGTCAAGAAGTGGATTTAAACTATTCCATTTCAGGACAAGCTCTGGTATCTAATACAAACATTAATAAACATATTATAAACTTTATTAGACTTGAGGCAATCGCAAAAGAAAAATACCCAAAATTGGAAACCAAAAAATTTTTCAATCATTACCAGGGCATCGGATGGAAAGTTGGGGGAAAAGCAAAAATGGTCGATTGGCAAGCCACCGCCCGAAGTTGGATGTTAAAAGCTGAAGAAATGAAATTGACACTGGGAGAAAAATCAAACAATTTACAACCTGACCAATTTCAAGACAACCTCAACACCAACCGAAACAAAAATTACGATGAACGACTTTAACGAAATTTTAAACCGCCCTAGGATTTGGAAGCGAGTGTCAAATGTTTGAAGAGTCCGCAAAAAGAAATGGTGTTTGAGCTTTGCGAGTTCATTTCTTTTAGGATTCAAAAACCAATTTGACCGCTGAAAATCCAAGGCTTGATTTTTTGTTTCGTTTTGCATCAAGGCAAAATGAAAAGAACACTAAAGAAACCTAAAAACTAACTTGGTATACTTCAGAGAAATTTAAGAAATATAAAAATCCAACCACTATGAAACCACAACCTCACATAAAAATCGAAGGAACCTCAAAATTCCAAATCGGAGAAATTAAAGACAACAACACCGTTCATTACGATTTCGAAAAAATAAAAACCTACCTCAACATCAAAGGACATTTATTATTTG
The DNA here is from genome assembly GCF_900188355.1 of Lutibacter flavus. Taxonomy (GTDB): domain Bacteria; phylum Bacteroidota; class Bacteroidia; order Flavobacteriales; family Flavobacteriaceae; genus Lutibacter; species Lutibacter flavus. The sequence goes on along the minus strand of NZ_FZNX01000007.1, from coordinate 144,013 downwards.
GTAAAAACTTTAAAATCTACAAAGAGGACGAAGAATTGATATTTAAACTATGCTCCTACTTTATTCAAGACCATTTCACCTGTGCTAAAATGGGAATAGACACCAACAAAGGATTATTATTAACTGGCCCCGTAGGTTGTGGAAAAACATCACTAATGAAGCTTTTACCCTATTTAGCGCCACACAAAACAAATTATGAAATCATTCCAACTCGTAACATATTATTCAGTTTCAATGCATCCGGATTTGAAGTACTCGAAAAATACAACGAAACCAAAAATTATTGTTTTGATGATTTAGGATTAGAGCCAACAGGCTGTCACTATATCAAAGAATGCAATGTTATGGGTGAGATACTTCTTTCACGCTATGACTTATTTACAAACATAAGTCAGCCTGCCCTGAGCTTGTCGAAGGGAAGGATTTTAACTCACATCACGACAAACCTCAACGCAGTAGAACTGGAAAAAAGATATGGAAGTCGTGTTAGAAGTCGCTTAAGATCAATGTTCAACCTAATTTGTTTTAATAGTTCATCAAAAGACAAAAGGATATAGAATTTTTTTTAGCTAAACTTTTTTACACTATTACTGTAGGCTTATTCATTGAATCTGAACTTATTTCTAACTTAAATTTAAGTAAAGATTATATTGAAAAAGAGTATCAAAACTACTATTAAATCATTTTAAAAGTATTTAATAAACTTATTAGATGAAAATGATTTTAAATTTTTTAGTTGTTGCTAAAATCAAAATCAGGTATTTTCTAAATGTCAAAATTGATAAATCTGTAAGAAAATTATAATTAGAATAACGAAAAAATTGATATATAGGAATAATTGCATACTCATAGGGAAAGATGACCAATTAAATACCTCTTTTCAAATCGCAACTTTGCTGAATAAAATTATAAATAACATAAAATCTAATTAAAATTATGAAAACACAAATTTTAAAATCAATACTCACATTATTTTTAATAGTAGGTATTAGTACAAACATTTTTGCGCAATTACCTGACCCAGGGTTTGAAATAGATGGAACAACAGCTATTGTAATCACTGATCCACAAAATGATTTTTTAAGCCCGAATGGCGTTACATGGGGTGTCGTTGGAGAAAGTGTGACAGCCAATAATACCGTTGAAAATTTAGAAACGCTTTTTAAGTTAGCTGAAGCTAATGGTATTAAAGTATTTATCTCACCTCACTATTATTATGAACATGATCATTCTTGGAAATTTGAAGGAGCTTTAGAAACTTTAATGCACAAAATAACAATGTTTGATCGTGAAGATCAACTTTCTCTTGAAGGATTCAAAGGTTCTGGAGCAGATTTTTTAGAACGATATAAAAAATATATTGAAAAAGATTTTGTGACAGTTGTTGGTCCTCATAAAGTTTTTGGTCCTGAACAAAATGATCTGAGCTTACAATTAAGAAAACAAAAAATAGACAAGGTAATCCTTGCAGGAATGTCAGGGAATCTATGTGTAGAATCACACATGAGAGAACTATTAGAAGACGGATTTGAAGTTTCAGTAGTTGGAGATGCAACAGCATCAGCAATACTCCCTGGATATGATGGGAATGCAGCTGCGCAAACAAATTTCAGATTCATTGCAAGCCATGTTTACACTACAGAAGAATTAAAAAAAGAACTTAAAAAATAATTAATACTTAATAAGCAATTATGAAAAAACTTAATTTAGAACATAAAACCTTTGAGACTGCTAATTCAATAGCAAGTTCAATATTAGATGACGCAAAAAAAGCAATGGGGTTTGTACCAAATATGTACGCTAAAATGGCTAATAATCCGGCATTATTAGATTCTTATATACATTCTTATAAAACCTTTCGTCAAAATTCAGGTTTCAATTCAGTAGAACAAGAAGTTATTTTCTTGTCTGTAGCCTACGAAAACGAATGCGATTATTGTATGGCAGCTCATAGTTTTGTCGCAGACAAAGCTTCAAAAGTTCCTACTGAAATTACAGATGCAATCCGGTCAAATGGAATCATTAATAATGAAAAACTGAAAGCTTTAAGTACGTTCGCAAGAATTGTGACTAGAAATAGAGGTCATGTTACGAATCAAGAAATAGCAGATTTTCTGAATGCTGGTTATAATGAGAATCAAGTATTAGGTGTTATTACAGGGGTAGGTGTAAAAACCTTTAGCAACTATTTTAATCACATAGCAGACACATCTCTCGATACTGTATTTAAATCTAGAGAGTGGTCAAAATCATGAGTAAGATCATTTAAAATAATCAAATTATGAAAACAATCAATTGGAAAAGTACAATAATTGCAGGAATTATAGGAACAATACTATTTGATATTGTAGGTTTACTTTTAACAGGGAAATGGTGGGATATTCCAGGGCTACTTGGAATGAAAACAGGGTTAGGATTGGCTTATGGTGTTGTAGGACACTATAGTAATGGTATTTTATTAGCAATCTTATTTGCAGGTATTGCACCATCACTTTGGGGGCCTAAATGGTTACGCCCTTTAATTTTTGTTGTGGGTGAAACTGTTGCTTTAGTGTGGCTCTTTATGTTGCCATTATTAGGTGCAGGAGTAGCTGGTTTAGATGCATCCCCAATGATGCCAATAATTACTTTAGCACGACACATGGCTTATGCTGTTCCATTAATCTTTTTAATCAATTATGATATAAAAGGAATAATTAAGGCATAGTAGTTTTTAACTAATGAGGAAGGTTATTTTGATCCTTCCTCTTATTATATAATCTTTAAAAAGAATCACTTTTCAATCTTAAAACACTAATAATTATAATTATGGGAAGACCATCAACAAAACCTAGAAATTTAAAAGATGGATTTTATATAGAAGTTCGAAATAAAAACTCAAAAGCTAGTGTAAAAATCAGAAGAGATAATAAAGAACAAATGCTAAGTGCAATTGAACAGTATAAAAAAGTGAAAGAAGTGATTGTTTTTGGGGAGTTTAAAAGTGGAAAATTAGTAACTAACTAACCATAATTTAATTTGTGCAATAAATAATTGTATTGTGATTAAACTAATAAAATCGAAAAAAGGAATAATTAATAGCTTGATACATATGAAAATCGTAAGATTTAAAACAAATATTAACTGTAATGGTTGTATAAAATCTGTAGTACCTTTTTTAAATGAAGTGGATACAATTGATTTTTTGGAAAGTAGACACTAAAAAAGCAAATAAAATTTTAGAAGTTAATTTGGACAATGACGATGTTAAAATAGTAATAGAAACTGTTAAAAAGGCAGGTTTTACTATTGATATAATCTAAAAAATTATATTTTTAGTGAATAAATCGAAAGCACAAATCTAATAGTTTTGTGCTTTTTACTTTTTAGAAACAAGGAAAGTTTCTGTATCTTAGAGCACTACTAATTATAATTATACAATATGAAATTCATAGGTAATACCCAAGAATATCTTCAGCTTCAAACACTTGAAAAGCAAAATTGTGATGTTTTAAACGAAATAATTGAAGGTAGTCTTACAGTTTTATGGTTTGAATCTGATTTTAATAAACTTATAATTGATGGACAAGAATATATATTTACCAAAAATCAAATAGTTTTTTTAACAGAGTTTCATAATGTTGAAGTAAATAACATTTCCAAAATTAGATTCCTAAAATTTAATAGATCTTTCTACTGCGTGTTAGACCATGACGCAGAGGTTGGCTGTAGAGGAATATTATTTTTTGGAGCTTCTCAACTACCAATTATTAAAATACCAAATGAGGAATTAGAACAATTTGAGACATTATGGAAAATGTTTACTATTGAAATGCAATCAAAAGATAGCTTGCAAATAGATATGTTACAAATGATGCTTAAGAGATATTTAATCCTCTGTACAAGACTCTTCAAATCTCAAGCTCATTACCCTAATGAAAAAGTTTCCTTAGATATTGTGAGAGAATTTAATTTTTTAGTGGAGCAACATTTTAAAAAAAAACATAGTGTCACTGAATATGCCGAATTATTAAATAAATCCCCTAAAACTTTATCAAATATTTTCTCAAAGATTAGTTCTAAGTCACCTTTACAATATATTCAAGATAGAAAAATGTTAGAAGCAAAAAGACTTTTACGCTATTCTGATCTGCAAATACAAGAGATAGCATATGAAATTGGTTATGAAGATTTACAATCCTTTAGTCGTTTTTTTAAGAGACAAGAGGGTATTTCCCCATCCATATTTAAAGAAAATGCTTAGATAGGTAATATTGTTAACTCTTCGGGAATCCCTACCTACTAGATCCCTTTATTCTCTTCGCATCTTTGCATTGTCAAACTTAATTATTAACAATTTAAACAATAGACAATGGAAAATTTAATTAGTAAATCTGGCACTAACCAAACTAAAAAAATAGTTTCCTTAAATTTTGAGGTGTTCAATACAACTAAACGTACAAACTGGAATAACAAAAGACGTTACTCTTTTTTGACACAATTTAAATTTATATAATTCTAAAAATAATGTAATGATGAAAACAATAGAAAACAATAAGGATTATGAAACTTTAATAGGACAAGAAAAACCAATTTTATTAGATTTTTACGCAGATTGGTGTGGTCCTTGCCAATCTCTTTTACCAATAGTGGAAAAACTAGCGACAGAGTATGAAGGCAAAATTGAAATTCAAAAGGTGAATGTAGATAAAAATAGTGGACTAGCTTCAAAATTTGGAGTAAGAAGTATTCCTTCTCTTTTTTTCTTAAAAAAAGGAAAAGTAGTTGATAAATTAAATGGAGCTGTTCCAGAATCAGTTATAAGAGAGAAATTAGAAGTATTGTTAAATTAACAATTTTCACTAATTCCATTTTTATTTTGCCAAACTTTAGGCACTGTGTTACTATCAGAAGGTAATTAGCGCTTAAAATGTTGAACTGTTTAGTATAAGAGCGGAATGATTTTAGCATAACTTCGGATTGATTAATTGAAATGGATAGAATTGTGCATAACAACGGATTTCAGCAATGAAACAAAGGATTTGAATATTGGAATAAAAAAAGAAAATAAGAAAAATTGAAACTATAAAAACAAATTACAGATGGACTCTTATTTTATCGGATTAAAAAGTTGTAGCAGATTAAATTTTAACAAAACTGAATAATTTGAACTCAAAATCACTTTACACAACACTGGTTATAAAAATTTGTTTAATTCAATAAAATAGAATGTTTCTAAAAAAAAACTTAATGACAAACACTGGGGAATTAAAATTTACCAATCGCAATTTTTCATGTTGTAAACCGTTGTATGTAATGTAAAAAAGGAAATGAAGAATAAAACAATTCACATAAAAAACATGGTTTGCCCCCGTTGTATAGAAACAGTGGAAGAAATTTTTGATCGTTTGGAACTAGAAACAAGTTCCATCACATTAGGTGAAGTAATCACGCAACAAGAGATTAGCAAAGACCAAAAAGAAAAACTGACTAAAAAATTATCGGAAAGAGGGTTCGAATTATTAGAAGACAACAAGTCAAAGTTGATTGGCAAAATAAAAACTCTAGTTATCAATTCCATTCATTACTCGAAGGAGCCCATATATATTAACTTTTCAAATTATTTAAGTGACCAATTACATCATGATTACAGTTACTTGAGTCGTTTATTCTCATCTGTAGAGGGAATTACTATTGAGAAATTTGTGTTGTCCCAAAAGATTGAAAAGGTAAAGGAATTAATATTTTATGACGAACTATCATTATTAGAAATAGCATTCCAAATGGATTATAGTAGTGTGGCGTATCTGTCGTCTCAATTCAAAAAAGAAACTGGGATGACCCCAACCCAATTTAAAAAACTGAAAAAGCCTGGCCACAATCATTTAGATAGTTTTTAATCAAAATCTTATAAAAGGAAAACAGAATACCATAATAAATAATTAATGTAACCTTCCGACTTTTGTATCGTAGTTTAAAAACTTTAAAAATATGGATACAATAGTTTCAGTGAATAAAAAAAGTAAAAAAGAATCCTTTCCAGTAACAGGTATGACTTGTGCGGCTTGTGCTTCCAGCGTAGAGTCCATTTTAACCAATACAGAAGGAGTTAGTCAGGCAAGTGTCAATTTTGCTTCCAATTCGGTATTAGTAGAATATGACGATGCAATAAAAGAAACTGATTTACAAAACTCCTTACGGAGTGTTGGTTATGATCTTATTATAAATGTAGAAGATCCAATCGAAGCACAAGCAGAGATGCAACGTGAGCATTATCAAGATGTAAAAAAGAGAACAATTTGGTCAGCAATTCTAACATTTCCAATATTCGTAATAGGCATGTTTTTTATGGATTGGGCGCCTGGGAGATGGATTTCATTAGGGCTCACAATACCAATTCTCTTCTATTTTGGACGTGTTTTTTACATTAATGCATGGAAACAAGCAAAATACCGAAAGGCTAATATGGATACCTTAGTGGCTTTAAGTACAGGTGTCGCTTTTTTATTTAGTTTATTCAATACGCTTTTTCCTGAATTCTGGATTGCAAGAGGTATTCAACCGCATGTATATTACGAAGCGGCAACCGTGATTATTACTTTCATCTCATTAGGTAAATTGATGGAGGAAAAAGCTAAGTCTAATACTTCTTCGGCCATTAAAAAATTAATGGGACTTCAACCTAAATCACTAATAGTTCTTATTGATGGTGTAGAGCAAGAAACACCAATAGCATCCGTAGAAAAAGGGAATATTATTGTGGTACGTCCTGGTGAAAAAATCCCTGTTGACGGAATAGTATCTTCTGGTCATTCGTATGTTGATGAAAGTATGATTACAGGTGAACCAATTGCTGTAGCAAAAAACAAAGGAGAAAAAGTATTTGCAGGAACGGTGAATCAAAAAGGAAGCTTTCAGTTTGAAGCAAAAAAAGTAGGTAGTGAAACATTACTTTCCCAAATTATCAAAATGGTGCAAGAAGCTCAAGGAAGTAAAGCACCTGTTCAGAAACTAGTAGATAAAATTGCAGGAATATTTGTCCCTGTTGTTATGAGTATTTCTATTTTGACCTTTATTGTATGGATGATATTTGGCGGCAATGATGCTTTTACTCATGCTTTACTAACATCGGTTGCAGTATTGGTTATTGCATGTCCATGTGCCCTTGGTCTTGCTACCCCTACAGCAATTATGGTTGGCGTTGGTATAGGGGCCGAAAACAACATTCTAATTAAAGACGCTGAAAGTTTAGAATTAGGACATAAGGTTAATGCCATAGTGCTAGATAAAACAGGCACTATTACTGAAGGTAAACCTACTGTTACAAATATGATTTGGGCAGAAAACACAAATCAGGATAAGTTGTCAAGTATATTAATGTCTATTGAAGCACAATCAGAACATCCTTTGGCAAGTGCTGTCGTAAAAAAGCTTAAGGAGACAGGAACTGCAGTTGTTGAACTGGCAAATTTTGAGAGCATTACAGGAAAAGGAGTAAAAGCCGTTACCAATGATGGATTAAAATTCTATGTCGGAAACCACAAGTTAATACAAGATAAAAATATTGCACTAAATGAGACTTTATTAGCCCAAGCAAACACATGGCAAGAGGAAGCAAAGACCGTCATATTTTTCGCTTCTGGAGAGCAAATAGTTGCAGTTATTGCTATTGCTGATAAAATTAAAGCCTCTTCAAAATCAGCCATTAGTAAGCTCATAAATAGAGGTATAAAAGTTTATATGCTAACGGGAGATAATAATCAAACAGCTAGAGCTGTTGCCAAGGAAGTAGGATTAACAGATTATAAAGGAGAAGTTTTACCTTCGGATAAGGCAGATTTTGTGAAAAATCTACAAGATCAAGGACAAATTGTAGCTATGGTTGGAGACGGTATTAATGATTCACATGCTTTAGCGCAAGCAGATGTGAGTATAGCTATGGGTCACGGATCGGATATTGCAATGGATGTGGCGAAAATGACATTGATCACATCGGATTTGGAGTCAATTCCTAAAGCCTTGCAACTCTCCACCAACACCGTTCAAGGAATTCGTCAGAATTTATTTTGGGCATTTATTTACAATGTGGTTGGTATTCCAATAGCAGCAGGTATTCTTTATCCAATTAATGGTTTCCTACTAGATCCTATGATCGCTGGTGCCGCAATGGCATTTAGTTCAGTCTCTGTTGTAGCAAACAGCTTGCGACTAAAATCCAGTAAACTTTAAACAAAATATCATAAAACAATTACAAAAAAGCATAAGGTATTCTCCTCAGTGGCAAATTATCTTTGTATTCAATAACAAATAAAATATTAAGTAATTATGAAAACAAAAATTAATAACATCATAAGAATGGTATTTGGTTTAGGACTATTACTATTTGGATTGGATAAATTCTTTGAATTTATTCCTCATAACCATGTAATGGATGAAGATCTTATAGCTGCTTTTACCGGCTTAATGGCAAATAAGTTTATACTTCCAACGGTGGGTGTGGTCGAAGCAATTTCAGGTCTATTATTATTGACTCGAAAGTATTCTATTGTAGGGTTATTATTAATGGTACCTGTTACGTATGGAATAATCGCATTTCATTTAGCTGTAGACTTAGAGGGAATCATATCTGGTTTGATGATAGCAGTAATGCATATTTACTTACTTTCATTAAAAAAATCAACACTTATAAGTTTAGTTGAATACCATAAAGTTGAAACTAAGTCTTAAATAATCGAAAATCATTTCAATAATTAATATAAAATTATATATCATGGAAAATTTAAAATTTAAAACAAATATTAATTGTACAGGTTGCTTGTCAAAAGTTAGCCCTCAACTTAATAACGAAAAGGGGATTGAAGAATGGGATGTAGATTTAAACAATTCTCAGAAGATCCTTACGGTTAAATCTAATTCTGCTTCCGAGGAAGATGTTGTTAGTGCGGTAAAGAAAGTTGGTTTCAATATTGAAAGAATAGGATAATCACTTCATACAACAATATAATAAGTAATAGCGGGTTGAGTACTAACTTGAATCGCTATTCTTTTATTTCAGTAAATTATAAACTAAATAATAAAAATTCGAAACTTTTCTTATATTAATATTAATACGTTGTACAGAATATACAAAATTCAACCTATTCTCGATAACTTAACGCAACGAATCTAAATTTATAGATTGTTGATATGATACGGAAAAAGAATTGTCGACTTTCTCATAATTAAAGAATACAAATTGAAACTCTTTAAAACTAAATATGACCTAAGCTTACATTCCCCGAATTCTAAATAGATCTCGCTCAACTAAAACTAAAAAAGTTAATAAATGGGTACAATCTGACTAGGATAAATATTCTGCTGATTTACCTCAATGAAATGCTAAAGATGACTATCTAAACAAGAAAATCTAGTTTGAATTTCTATGCTCAAAAAACTTGTAATTGTATTTTTTTAATGGTCCATCATCCAACTAGACTACATAATATATTGCTTTTAGAATCAAACAGAAATACCCCAACGACCAATTATATCTATTTCTCAAATCTATTTTGCAGTTACATTTTTGTTCAAACAAGCGCTTAGATATGAACTTCACAGCGGATTATTACATATTTCCAATGGTCACAAGAGAAATTTAGTATAAAAAAATTTTGTAATTTTGTTATTTATTTATGACTAGAGATATAATTGATATAAATGATTTCACAATTCTAGTAGAAACAGGTAGTTCGGATATTCCATCAGTTGATTCTTGTTTCTTTGATGAACCTATAATTGCAGTGGCATTTTATGGCTCTGGAAATGTTGATTTAACTGTCAAATATGGAGAAAAGGAAAAAGCCTTTCAATACACCAAAGGCCTAGCTCTTTCATTTTATGCGGATGAAAAAGTAGAATTCATCCATACGGTATCTACCTTAAAACCATTAGAATGTATAGTAATTGCAACATCTGCAAATATAATAGACAACCTTCCTAACCAAGAAGGAGAGTTATTTGGTGAAATGCTTAATCAATTAGTTAACCCTTCAGATCATTATGTGGAAGGGCCAAGTTTTATTATGACACCTGAAATGCAATTAATTGTAGACTCATTATTTAACATTCAGTATGAAGGTAAAACAAAAATGATGTTCTTTAGAAGTCAAATTACGGCGTTGCTTTCTCATTTTTTTGGTCAACTAGCAAACTTGAAAACTGAAAAGATTAAAACCTCAGAACGCGAAAAGCTAAATAAAGCCAAAGACATTTTATTGAATAACTTGGATAATCCACCTTCTCTTAATGAAATATCTCGACAAATTGGATTAAATACGTTTAAATTAAAAAAGGACTTTAAAGAGTTTTTTGGTGTACCTGTCTTTAAATACCTTCAAAACGAACGCCTTACTTTAGCTCACAAAATGATTAGAAATCAGGAATCAACAGTTCAAGAAGCAGCTTGGCACGTAGGATATGATAGTCTTAGTTCATTTTCAAATGCCTTTGAAAAAAAGTTTGGTTACAGACCTAGTCAAATTAAGTAAACTCCTTTTCGAACAAATCATAATTCTTTTCAGATAAGTCACTCTTTTAGAGTTGCGATAATTTTGTCTTATAATTTAAACTTGTAAAGACATGAAAACAAAACGAGCAATTTTAATAGGTATAATTATTTGGATTATCGCAGTATTCTTTTATTCAAGCTCATATTATGTACCAATTTTAAAAGATGCATATACACAAGCAAACATAGTTCTCTTTATTGTAGTTATTCCACTAGTTTGGATAGGGTGTTATTACTATTATAAAAAAGACAATCGTACACATGGAATGAAGGTTGGGCAAACAATGTTACTAACGAGTGTAACTTTAGACGCTCTGATTACAGTTCCTTTATTTGAGATTCCAAACGGAGGAAGTTATTACCAATTTTTTACGGCAGCAGAGTTTTGGATTATCGCATTTGAATTTTTAGCAGTTGCAGTACTTTACTGGTACGCCCGAGTGCACTCTGTTATCAACAAATCAAATAAGTAGAATCATGGAGGTAACAATTCAAAATTTATTATTGACAACCTTAATTGCATTAACAGGTTTATCCGCTGGATTATGCTTTACTTGGTCTAATGCTATTACACCTGGAATAGGTAGATTAGACAATATTGGGTTTTTACAAGCATTTCAAAAAATGAATAGGGCTATTATTAATCCGTTATTTTTAATAGTGTTTTTTGGACCTTTTCTATTAAACCTAATCAATTTGTGTTTTTTTAAAGGTGCTACAAACATTATGTGGTTATTAATAGCTGCTACAGCCGTTTACTTTTTTGGTGTACTACTCATCACAATTTTTGGTAACGTACCATTAAATGAAATACTAGATAAAACTGATTTAGGTGCTGCTAGTATAGAAGAATTAAAACAACTACGAGATAAGTTTGAAGATAAATGGAATCGCTTACATTTAATTAGAACTGTTGCTTCCACTATTTCATTTTTATTACTAATTATAACTGCATTAATAAAGAATTAATCTGTAAACAAATTAAACTTATGAAAATTACAATAGCAAAACATCAAAAACTAAAAAATAAATTATCAAAATTTTATAGATGTGAAGTAAAAAAATTCAATAAAATTTTAGGAATAAATAAAACAAAATAATATGCCTTTTTTTAAACATTTAGATGATTTATCTGACATTACAGATATCACTTTTAACGACCGAAAAAGACTTGGTCCAATGGATAAAGTTTCCCAACGAATAATGAGAGGGAAATCAACTTTTACTTCAGTAGAAAAGGAGATGATGGCAGCATATGTTTCAGGACTAAATGCTTGTAGTTTTTGCTTTGGTTCTCATAAGATTGTTGCACAGCAATTTGGTGCAAATCCAAAGATTATTGAAAAACTAATCGATAATATTGAAACAGCTCCCGTAGAAAATAAATTAAAACCAATTTTTAAATATTTAAAAAAACTCACTTTAAGTCCAAGTGAAATAGTACAGCGAGATGTAGATTTGGTTTTAATAGCTGGATGGTTTGAAGATGATCTTTATGATGCTATTTTGATTGGATGTCTCTTTAATTTTTACAATAGATTACTTGATGGTCATGGTGTAAGAGGAAATAAAGCTATCTATCAATTTGGAGGACAACATCTACATAAAAAAGGATATAGTGTTCCTTGGTTTATAGGATTAATTAAAAACCAAATAAAAAAGAGTAATCTAAAAAAAATAAAAACTTTTAATAAATAATTAAAATCATGAAAGAAAATATTTTAGTAATCGGCGGAACTGGAAAAACAGGCCGCAAAGTAGCAAGTAAATTAATAGAGGCTGGACACAACGTTAGAATTGGCTCTCGATCAGCATCGCCTTCATTTGATTGGGATAACTCTGAAACTTGGAATGAAGCTATGCAAGACATGGATAAAGTGTATATTACGTTTCAACCAGATTTAGCGGTTCCTGGGGCATTACAAGCAATAGAAGATTTAACAAAACAAGCAAAACGATGTAGAGTAAAAAAATTAGTGTTACTTTCAGGAAAAGGTGAAAGAGAAGCTGAGCTTTGTGAGCAAGTTGTTATTCATTCAGGATTAGACTATACCATTGTTAGAGCTAGTTGGTTTAATCAAAACTTTAGTGAAAGTTTTTTCTTAGAACCAATTTTAGAGGGTTTTATAGCTCTTCCACAAGCGGAAGCAAAAGTTCCTTATGTAGATACAGATGATATTGCAGATGTAGTAGTAACAACTTTATTGAATAAAGAACATAATGGTAAAATCTATCAACTTACAGGACCTAGATTGTTAACTTTTAGAGAAGTTATTCAAGAAATTTCGGAAGTAACAGAGAGAGAAATTGCTTTTACGCCAATTACTTTACCTGCCTATGTACGTGTAATGAAGCAACAAGGCGTGCCTGATAATTTTATTTGGTTAATAGAATATCTATTTTCTGAAGTTCTAGGTAATCCTGACAATTCTGAAATTACCAACGACATTGAAAAAGTGTTAGGTAGAAAACCTAAAGATTTCGCAGAGTATGTAAAAGAAAATGCTCGATTTGGTGTTTGGACCCCCAAAGTTGATGCTAACTAATATTTAAACTGTTTGAAATGAATAGACGTCTAATAGGTAATATTTTATTGATTTTATTATTGGTTTTAATAGGATCAGGTATCTTAATGTATTTTTTGCCTTTTAAAAAAAATATAGCATCATTACACACATTTTTTGCTTTGTTGTTTATGTTGGCAATGGTTTTTCATATTGTCAATAATAAATTACCTTTAAGAAACTACATTATTGGTAAGCGATTATCAAAGTTTAAAAAATTGCAAAGTCCACTAATAGTATTTGTAGCAATTATATTAACGCTAGGTGTTTATTTTGAACTTCCGCTATTAAATAGGTTATATGCTTTTGGTAATCAAATTCGTAATGAACAACTTGGTAAGAAAGAGGTAAATTTTGATTATCAGGTTATAGATTTAAAGAAATCCGCAGGAGGTAAACTTGTTAGTGTTGAATTGAAAAAAGGAAGTGCGTTTCAATATCCATTGTTTGCAATTTGGATAGAAGACATTAATGGAAACTATATTCAAACTTTATACATTTCAAGAGTCATTTCTTCCAGTACATTTGATTTTGGAAAGAAAAAAGAAGGCAAATGGGAATCAGCTACAGTAAGAAGACCTGAGGCTCTACCTTATTGGTCGCACAAGCGTGGCATTAAAGCCGAAGATGGACTTTATATGCCATTAGGAAACTCTAGCGATATAGATGCATATTCAGGGGCAACACCAACGGGTAATTTTATCATTAATTCAAAGAGTAAAATAGACAAAGGTAATTATAAAATAATAGTTGAATTAAATCAATCTTACGATTGGAATGAATATTACACAAAGGATAAATTCCCTCAGGATAAGATTTATTCTGGCTCTGGGCAAGTAGGACAACCATCATTAATTTATTCTGCAGAAATATCCCCTAACGATTTTGATGCAAAAACTTATAAGATCATGCAGCTTATTGGTCATGGTCACTATTCAGGGCAAAATGGAGAGTTATATGAAGACTTATCTAAGGTTACATCAGCAAAACAAATAGCAGACCGAATAATTTTATCAATTAACAATTTAATAAATTAGTAATACGTTTTTATCAACCAAATATTAAACAAATAGTTATGCCACATTTTGTAATAGACTGCTCAGAAAATATTATTTCACTAAAATCTCCAAACGAGATTATGCAAAAAGTATATGATACAGCAGAAGCAACAAATTTATTTGATAAAGGAGATATTAAAGTGAGGATTAATCCCTTTAAATTTTATAATATTGGAAACAGTAAAGACGATTTCATTCACATTTTTGCCAATATCATGGAAGGTAGAACTAGTGAACAAAAAAATAGGTTGTCAAGAAGTATTATTTCAGAACTAAAAAGAATTTTTCCAAAGGTTCCAATTATATCAATGAATATACGAGATTTTGAAAACGCAACGTATTGTAATAAATCAATGGTCTAAAATAGCAATGATGAAAAAAACAGTAACTAATCTACTCTCAATTTTATTTATTTTTTTCTTAATTGGAAAAATTAATGCCCAAGAAATTAAGATGACTCACAAAGACTCGTTAAATGTTGTACTAGAAAAATATTATGAATTGAATCTTAAAGTTTTTCAATCAGGGTCAAACATAGATGATATTGATAATATCTTTAGCTTATTTACAGAGGAGTTTATATATGTTCACCCAAAATATGGAGGAGTTTATACAAGAGAAAATCTATATACCGGATATAAACGAAATCAAGAAAAAGGATCCTATAATGGTAAAGTTATAGATATTCAAATAATTAACAAGATAGTTGGACTTAATGCAATTGCGGTTAATAAGCGATTTATTAAAAAGGTGAATGATAAAACTGTAGAAGGAGAAATTAATATGACTCTTATTGAGTTTAGAAAAGGTAGGATTTCTAAAATTTTCGAATATTGGTAGAATTTAAAAAGATGATTTCATAATAGAGAGTAAAATTCTTTTAGAACAAATTGTACTGCTTTTCGAACTAATAAAATCACGTTTTATACGTCATCTTTGTACAGGAATTTATTAATAATTAAAAGCATATAATATGAAAAATAAGCATATAACATTAGGTCTGTTTTTTGGAGCAGGAATTGGACTTTGCATTGGAATCGTGACAAATAATATTGAAATTGGATTGTCTTTAGGAGCTGGCGTTGGTTTAGTCCTTGGAGCTGCTCGCCAAAATATAATAAAAACAAGAAAATGAGAAGAATAATAGTTCAGGGGAGTTCTAGGAATAATGGCAATACTAATAAAATTGTTCAAATTTTACAAAACCATTTAGAATGTGATTTAATCAATTTAAGCGAATTGGATATTCATCAATATGATTATGAAAACGGAAATCAGAATGATGATTTTATGTCTACTATTAAAAAAATTGTAGAATATGATTTAATCATATTTGCGACGCCAGTGTACTGGTACGCCATGAGTGGCACCATGAAAACTTTTTTTGATAGAATAATAGAGTGTCTAAAAACAGAGAAGGAAATAGGTTATAGACTTCGCGGAAAAAACATGGCTGCAATTAGTTGTGGATCGGATAGCGCTGAACATGAAGGCTTCTTCATTCCTTTTGAAAAAAGCGCTGGATACCTTGGAATGAATTATTTTGGACATATTCATACTTGGATTGAGGAAAATGATCCATCAAATTCAGTATTGGAATTAATTAAAGATTTTTCAAAAAAAGTAAAATAATTTTAACACAATGCAAACACAAAATGAAAAAAATATTTTTCTTTTTAATCTTGTTGATAGCTATTCATGCCAGTACTTTTGAAATAAAGGCACAAAACAGAATTGATTCCTTTGATATTGAATCTAAATCACTAGATGAAACTAGAACAATAAAAGTAGCATTACCTAATGGGTATAACCACTCAACTAAATCTTATCCTGTAATTGTTGTTTTAGACAATCAGCTGCTATTTTCTACTACTACAGCTTTGGTAAATCAGTTAAGTGCAACCTCAAGAATGCCAGAATCTATTGTTGTAACAATTGTAGAAGGGAATAGACATAGAGCATACTATTCTCCTAATCTTTATGATAATATAAAGAACCGAAATTATGGTTATGGAGATCATCAAGATGAGTTAACACAATTTTTGAGCGATGAGTTACTACCTGAATTAGAGAATAGATATAGACTAGCAAATTTCAAAACATTAATTGGCTTCTCCCCTTCGTCTGTATTTACGCTACATACGTTTTCTAAAAATCAAGATCTTTTTCAAGCATATATTGCACTAGCTTCTGGTAATATTATTGGAGATGGTTATTTAAAAGGGAGATCTCTTATTGACGATATTGAAAAGACCTCTGCCAAAAACACTTCCAGCAGTATGTTTCTCTACATAGTTTCAGGAGAGAAAGATTTAGAAGATCAACCAGATATTGAAGACAATGTCAATAATTTCAATCAAAGGCTATCAAAGTTAAACTCTAATAAATTTAAAACAAAAGCTGAAATAATTCAAGGCGAAGGCCATACAGATGTTGCATTGCCTGGGCTTATTTCTGCCTTTGATTTTATTTTTCCAAAAAAGAAATGGATTGTTAATTACCAAGATTTAATTTCTCAATCAGGTAATGCAAAAGAAAACATTAATAAATTTTATAAAGAACTTTCAGATGAGTATAAATTTATAATCTATCCAACTATGGATAGATTATATAGCATGAGTTGTATTAAAAATATTGGAAGTAGTCTTTTAAGGCAGAAAAGAGTTGATGAAGCTATTGAATTATACCAATATTGGACAGAATTATATTCTAAATCACACTTAGCATATTCATATCTAGGTCGTGCACAAAAAGTGAATAATAAAATTAGAGCAGCTAAAAAATCTTACGAAAAAGCTATTAACTTGGTAGAGTTAGATGATATGCATGCTAATTTGAATGAATATCAAAAAGCTATAGAGGGGTTAGATAAAGAACTAAAAATGCTTAAAATTAAAAAACATAAGTAATAATCAATAAAATATTTCATAAGAATAGAATATGGGTAAAGGCATTCTAATACTTTACAAGAATTAAAAATTATAACTATCATAAAAGTAAATCGATCAAATGCATAAATATTTCTACATAGTTTTTGTTTTATTTTTATCTCTAAAATTATGTGCACAGCAAAACAAAATGCTGGACAAAGAATTACAAGAGGTACTTCAAAGTGAAAATCTAACAGGAGCTGTGTGGTCTATGTTTTCAGATAGTACAATTACTACAGGAGCTCTAGGGTTAAAAAATGCTAATTCAAAGGAATTAATGAATAGCAAAAATAGTGTGCAAGTTGGTTCTGTTGCAAAAGTGCTTATTGCTACAGGGATTCTTCGGTTGTCAAGTCAAGACAAGTTGGATATTTATTCACCAATTAATAAAATTTTACCCAATATTATTTTCGATAACCCTTGGGAGAAAACGAATCCTGTTACGGTAAGAGATTTATTAAATCATACTTCTGGCTTGGAAGACGCAAGACTTTGGCAAATATTTAGCACAAAACCTTTTTCAGACACGCCTCTTGAATCAGTCTTTTTAAAAGACCCTTCTGTATTGAGAATCCGAACTATTCCTAGTTCACGTTTTTCCTATTCCAATATGGGCTACGCTATGTTGGGTTTAATTATTGAAAAAGTTACTCATGAATCGTATGAAAAATATTTAGATGCCAATCTTTTAAATCCTTTAGGTATGAATAACAGTACTTTTCAATTTGTAACCCAAAAAGGTAAAAATGCAGACCAAAACTTGGCTATGGGACATTTTGATGCTGGAACTATTCAAGAAAACCTTCCAATGTATTTAAGACCTGCAGGACAGTTTACTACCACGGCAAATGATATGGCTTTTCTTGCAAAGTTTTTAATGAGTGATGGTATGATAAATGGAGAGCCGTTTATAAAAAAGGAATTGTTAAATCAAATGGGGAAGCCTGAATCAACAGAATCAAATATAAATGGACTAAATACAGGTTATCAATTTGGGCTTAGCTATAGAGACAGATATGGAGTCACAGGTTATTTTCACCGTGGTAATACCATTGGTTTTAGATCTACATTTTATCTATTTCCTGAAGAGAATAATGCGTTTTTTATCAGTTTCAATACCGATAGCGAAACTGCAAATTATCAAAAGTTTAACGAAGTGTTTATCGAACACTTAGGAATCGAAAAAATAGAAAAAACAAATGCAAATGACAGTTTACCTAGGAAGATAGAAAAGTATGAAGGCTTCTATAAATTAAACCCTATTCGATTTGAGAAGTTTGCTTATTTAGATTTACTTTTTAACTCAATTAAAGTAATTAAAATGGATAATAAGCTAATTGTTAAATCAATTCAAAGCGATAGTTATTCTCTTTTACCAGTTGGTGAAAACTTGTTTAGAAAAGAGGACAGGCTTAGAGACTCCCATGTTTTGTATCAAAAAAATAATACTCAGTTAATTAGTGATGGGTTAGCAACTTACGAAAAAGTAAATGTATTTTATCTTGGACTAATGTGGTTAAGCCTAACCCTAGGTCTTATGGGTATTATAACTATCGTTATCAGAGGTTTTTATTTGTTGGTTAAAAAGAAGTTATTTGCTGGTAATCAAGCTTTATTTGTTCCTTTTGTTTCCATTATTTTACTCTTTTTACCATTTCCTTTTCTTATAAATCAGTCTTTTCTAAACTTAGGAGACTTAACATTCGCAAATATATTATTGGCAGTCGTCACTGGAATATTTCCAATAGCAATGATTTTTGGGCTTATGAAAATTAGGAAAAATAAACCATCATTAATAGATGTTCTAGGAGTATTATTTGCCTTGCAATGGGCAATAGTTTTATTATTTTGGAATCTAATTCCTTTTAGGTTATGGTCTTAAAATTAATAATTGCAAAACATCAAAAAACACATTTAATTTAAAATCAACAAAAATTGAAGTACATGAAAACAACGAAATTATTAATATTGGCTTGTGCTATATCGCAAAACACTGTCTTTGCTCAAGAAATAATTAAAAACGATGCTAGCCATCCTACCTTAGAAGGATCTTATCTCGGTCAAAAGCCACCGGGCTTAACCCCAGAACCTTTTGCCCCTGGCATTGTTACAACAAAGGGTCTTGAGGATGGTGGCGTTTTTTCACCCGATATGGATGAGTTTTATTTTATTAGAATGCGACAGGATAATAAAAAAATTGAATCTGTCATTTATAAACAAAAAAATAATCGATGGCTTGAGACAGTCATTTTGGGAAGAGACGCCCAGACTTTCTACCCTTTCTTCTCACCAGATGGTAAGACTATGCATTTGGGCAAGCGATATAAAGAGCGTACAGACACTGGCTGGTCAGAGATAAAAAGCCTTGGCTCTTCTTTCGAAGAAATAGATATCATGAGCCTTTCTGCTTCATCGAAAGGAACCTATGCTTTTGACGAAAGGCGTCCAGACGACGATGGTATTCTTCGATATTCTCGGCTGGTAAATGGCAAGCGTGAAGCACCAAGACCATTCAGCAAAGAGATTAACAGCGGAACAAGGAATTCACACCCCTTCATCGCACCAGATGAATCCTATATTATTTGGGACGGCATAAAAGACAGCGGATTTGGTAATGTAGACCTCTATATAAGTTTTCGACAGCAAGATAGCTCATGGGGCACTGCTATTAACATGGGTGATAAGATAAATACAGATGCATATGAAGCGGGGGCAAAGGTCACGCCAGACGGAAAATACCTTTTCTTTGTTAGAGTTGTTGCGTCAACAATTGATGATCCATATTCTGATATAGATATATTTTGGGTGGATGCGCAGATTATTGAAACGCTCAGGTCTAAACAATAATCCATATAGCAAATGCATCAACACAGATAAAAG
The DNA here is from genome assembly GCF_900188355.1 of Lutibacter flavus. Lineage (GTDB taxonomy): Bacteria > Bacteroidota > Bacteroidia > Flavobacteriales > Flavobacteriaceae > Lutibacter > Lutibacter flavus. The sequence goes on along the minus strand of NZ_FZNX01000007.1, from coordinate 124,056 downwards.
GATTAGCAAATCGTCTTAAGTGCAAATAGCTTAGCTATAAATAAATCAGACCATTACCAGTACAATGTCAAAAAGAAGAAAACATGAAAAAAGCATTAATAATATTTCTTACACTTAACTTTATTTTAGTATTAAAACTAAATGCACAAACAGAAGTAGAGCAAATTAACGCTACTGTGATGAAATACACAGAGGGCACAGCAAATGGTAATCCAGACAAAGTAAGAGAAGCATTTCATAAAGATTTTAATCTCTTCCTAATACAGGAAGATACGTTAAGAGTTATAGATGGCAAAGGTTATATTGAAAGAATTGAAAAGGGAAAAAAATATAACAGAATAGGACGAATCATATCTATTGATTGTGAAAACGATGCGGCCTCTGTAAAAGTTGAAGTTTACTTTCCAGACACAAAAAGAATAGCGACGGATTATCTTTTGCTTCTTAAAATAAAAGGGCAGTGGAAAATATTACATAAGATAATTAACCTAAAAAATTATCAAAAAATAGAAGATTTAGTTTCTAATGAAAAAAAGGGATTAAAAGAAATCAAAGAAACCTTGTCAAATTACATTGACGGAACAGCAAATGGAGAACCTATAAAATTAGAAAAGGCATTTCACCAAGATTTTAATCTATACTATATAAAAGATGACAGCCTGAGTATCATTCCAGGAAAGCAATACATTGGAAATTTTAAAGAAGGCAAAAAAAACAATCGAATAGGGAATATTTTATCATTAGATTATGAAAATAATGCAGGTCTTGCCAAAGTACAAGTTCTAATGCCTGACCGTAATAGGATAGCAATTGATTATTTATTGTTATTGAAAATTAAAAATGAATGGAAAATAATTCATAAATCCTTTACATCTAAAAACTATGACAAATAAAGCCAGTTGTTTACAATTCTCATAGATAAAATAAAATTATGAGTAGTTTTTTAATTACTTCTAGTGCATTTTTATAATCAATAAGACATATATCCTTATTTTTAACTTCAATCTGTCTTTAATTTGTCGTATAAATTCTTTTCGAACAAATCTAATTCCATTTAAGACAAATTATCTCAAGTATTTTAAGAGACATTTGTGACATACATTTATAAGTCAATCAAAAAATGAAAAAATCAACTTTAATAATAGTAGCATTCATAACACTACTATCTTCTTGTTCACAAAACAAAAAATCTACTCAATCAATAAAGCAAAAAGCTGATACTTATCAAGTTAAAATCGACAGCTTATTAGATGCTTATGATAAGAATGATGAATTTATGGGGAGTATTATACTATCTCAAAATGGAGAAACTGTATATGAAAATACTGTTGGATTTAGTGATGTTAAAACAAACAAGAAAGCGAGTACAGATACCAAATATCGTATAGGTTCTGTTACTAAATCATTTACAGCAACGTTAATTTTTAAGGCTATTGAAGAAAATAAGCTAGATTTAAACAAAACGATAGGGTACTATTTTACCAATGTAAAAAACGCGAATAAGATAACCATTGCTCAGTTATTGCAACACAGAAGCGGTATTCACAGTTTTACAAAAGATAAATGGTTTTTTGACAATCGCACTAAATATATATCATCTACAGAAATGTTATCTAAAATTTCTAAGTATGAAAGCGACTTTGAGCCAAATAGTAAAGGAGAATATAGTAATTCTAATTACTTTTTATTAGCACTAATTCTTGAGAAAACGTATAACACTTCTTATGAAAACCTTTTGCAAGAGAAAATTTGCAAGCCACTCAACTTAAACAATACATACTCAGGAAAAGGAATAAATATAAATGATAATGAATCATATTCATACAAATATGATAAGAAATGGAATGAATTTCCTGAAACAGATTTGTCTAGCGCTAAAGGAACTGGCTCAATTGTATCAACACCAAAAAATCTAAATAGTTTTTTTGAAGGCTTGCTTACAGGGAAAGTACTCTCAACAGAAAGCCTAACATTAATGAAAACTATAAAAGACAGATATGGAATGGGGCTTTTTCGATATACAACTAATGACAGACAGGGATTTGGGCATCGTGGACGCATTGATGAATTCAGAGCTACTTCAATTTATTTTTCTAAGGATAAATTATCTTTTACATTAATTTCAAACGGTTCTAAAATTGATATTAACGAAATATATACTGAAATACTAAAATTGTTTCTAGGAGATGCACCTGTAGCAATATCAGAAAATGAGTTGAAGAAATTTGTTGGTGTTTATATTTCTCAAAATGATCCAAACGATAAGTCTGTATTTATACAAGAAAATAATACTTTAATTAATTTTATAAAAAACGAATTTAAGGCTCCTTTAATTTATAAAGGAGAAAATCGGTTTGTTTTAGAGCAAATGTACGCAGAGTCTATATCATTCACTTTTTCTGCTGATGGCAAACAAATGGTTTTTGAGCAAGGTGGCAATACTTGGAATTATATTAAAATGAATAACTTGAATAAAAATAGTTAAATAATCATGAAAAAAAATCTTTTTCCCATTGCCCTTATTATTCTATTTGTATTTGGAACATATACTTTATATGGTCAAGAAAAACAAAGTGTTGAAGAACTTAAAGCTAAAATTGACACCTATTTAAATAATAGTGTAGCCAATGGCTATTCAGCATCCGTGCTAGTTGCCAAAAAAGGAGATGTTATTTTATCAAAAGGCTATGGTTGGTCTGATAGAAAGAAGAAAATTGTCAATACGTCGTCATCAATTTTCAATATTGGTTCAGTAACTAAACAATTTACAGCTGCAGCTATTTTAAAATTGGTTGAACAAGGAAAACTTAATACTTCAGATAAAATTGGTCTATTTTACAATGAAGCCCCTATTGATAAAAAAGATATTACTATTCATCAATTACTAACGCATACAACAGGTGTTTCACCGAGAACTGGCGGATTTAGATATGATGAAGCTAGTAAGGAACAGTTTCTAAAAGAATTCTTTGAGGCAGAATTGCAATCAACACTTGGAACAAATCATCAATATGCTAATGCAAATTATATCATGCTCGCGGCTATTATAGAGTTAGTCTCTAAACAAGATTATACTACTTTTTTAAAAGAAAATTTTTGGGATCCTCTATCAATGAATAAGACAGGTTATAAAAGTATCTCATTTAATAGTGAGCAACTTTCTCATGGGTATTATTTTAATTACACAGATGGCGTTTGGATGGATTGGGGAATAACACAGGAACATCTTCCTTATAATAATAACCATTGGTATAGTATTGGAAAGGGAGATATTTATTCAACTACAGAAGATCTTTATAAATGGCACCTCGCTTTGCAACATAACAAAGTTTTAAGTAATAAGTCATTAAAAATGATTGAAACACCACATGTTGTAGAAAATGATGAAGGATCATCTCATTATGGTTATGGATGGGCAATATTTAAAAGTAAAAATGGAACAAAAATAGTAACACATAATGGTAGTAACGGTATTTATTTTGCCAATTTCATCAGGTATGTTGAAGATGATCTGGTTGTTATTGTATTGTCAAACACCATTCTAAATAGAGATTCTGAAGATGTATCTTGGAATATTGGAAACATGGTTTTTGACTCTAATTTTACGCCAAAACCTGTAACAAAATTGTCATACGAATTAGTATATGATTTTATAAGTACTCATGACACTGATAAAGCAAGTAAATTAGTATCGTTTTTAGATGAAAATTTAGGTTCTAAATTCAATGACAAAGCAGTATTCAACCGAATTGGTTTCAAACGTATTGCAAAAGAGGGGAATCCAGCTTGGGGATTGGAACTATTGAAATTAAATGTAGAGTTGTTTCCAAATGATGGCAATCTTTATGATTCCCTTGGCGATGCTTATTTTGAATATAATCAGAAAGAAAATGCAATTAAGGCCTTTAGTAAAGCTTTAGAATTAAAATCTGAAAATAATTGTAATTGGTGCAAGAATTCTCAAGAAAGAATAGAATCACTTAAAAATTAATTATGAAGTTAAAATACGTCTACAGTTTTCCGCTTTCAAAAGATATGGTGCAAGAATGGTTAAAGTTTGTTGAAGAGGTTAATACAACTAGAAATTGTGAGTTTACAAAAATGCATGAAAGAATTGGAGTAACCAAAGAGAGTTGGTATCTCAAAGAAAATGAAAACGATTTCGAAGTTATGGTCTATACAGAAGCTAATAGCCAGGGTTTTTCTGAAAAATTTCAAAATGATAAAAGTGAATTTTCAGATTGGTTTAAAAGCGAAGTCACTAGAATTCAAAATTATAATCTCAATGAAGCTGTAAAGATGCCAAAGCTTGTATTAGATTGGGATGAATCACAATGATATATAAAACAATTACTAAAGAAGAACGACAAAAAATAATTGACACTAGCTGGGAATTACACAGTAAAGTTGAAACTAGTTACTTAAATCATCCAGCAAAACAAGAAGATGAAGCTTGGTTAGATAAACAACGCCTTCTTTTAGCTGATATGTCTATTCATTTATTGCAAACATCAATCAAACCAGGCGAAATTAAATTAAATCGGTTACGAGATAACTTACATGCAATCTTAACTATAACAGATCAATTTTTACCTTTGGCAGATCTTAAAAAGGCAACTGAAAAATTGTACAAATGCAATTAATGTAGGCTTAAAAGCATCATGATATAAATAAGACAACAAATTATAAAAATTAAAAAAGAAGCAGAATATCGATACAAAAAGATTAAACATTATGGAAAAATCACTAAATATATTCACTGATATCCTTGATACAAATCCAATTGATAAAATAAATAATAAAACGAATTTTAAAATTAAATTACTAATAGGAATTTATATGTTAAGCACTCTAATGTCGAACGTTTTGAATGCTCAAATAGCACAACGTATAGATAGTTTAGCAAAGGTTCATCAATCAAAAGGATTTAATGGTAATGTGTTATATTCTAAAAATGATTCCATCATTTTTACCGGGAGTTATGGATATATTGACTTTGAATCTAGGAAACCCCTTAACGAGGCAACAGTATTTGAATTAGCGTCTTGTTCTAAACAATTTACGGCACTAGCCATCACTCAGTTGGTCGAAAAACAATTGATTCGTTACAATACTAAAGTACAAGAGATAATTCCTGATTTTCCATATCAGCATATTACTGTAGAACATTTACTAAGACATCAATCAGGACTTCCAGACTATCAGAAGTTATTTTATAACAAGAAGCATTGGAACCGAAAAAAAATGGCTACCGCTCAAGATGTAGTTGATCTTTTAAATAAATTAAATTTGAAGTTAAGTTTTGAACCAGGAGGCCGTTATGAATATGATAACACAGGTTATGTTGTATTAGGTGTAATTATTGAAAAAGTAAGTCAACAATCCTACGCAGAGTATATAAAGGAATATATTTTTACTCCAGCAGGAATGCAATCTTCAAAAGTCAGCGCTGTTGACAATAATCTAGAGCAAGACGAGAATGTTGCCATTGGCCATACCTACAACAAACGTAAAAAAAGACATCAAAGAGCAAATGAAGATAAAAACCACAAGCACCTAAATTGGATGAAAGCCATTATAGGTGACACAGGTATTTATACTTCTATTCTGGATCTTGAAAAATGGAAACAAGCGTTAAGAAATAACATTTTAATCACTGAAGAAAGCAAACAATTGATGTTTTCTACAGATGAAGTTTCTAAAAAGTATGGATTTGGTGTGGCTATTTACGATACCGAAAGCAAAGGTAAATGGGTGTATCATAATGGTAGTTGGGGAGGTGCTAAAACAATGATATTATATTTACCGGAGACTAATGAATTTCTTGTGATCTTAAGTAATAACAGGTATGAAGAAACCTATAAAAAATTTGAAGAGGATTTATATAAACTTATACAATAAAAACTTAATACAAATTTAAAAATGAAAAAATCAATAATCACATTCAGTATCATTCTTTATGCTGTAACTGTTCCATTTCTAGAAATTAACAACACGCATGTTTTTAATCCAGATTGGACACCTCATGTTCGTATCCATGAAGTTTGGCAGCTCATTACCAATTCAGCTATAGGTATACTTTGTTTATGGTTGGTTTGGGTGAAAAATGAAACCAAAATCAGTACTGTTTTAAGTTTGATCATCATAGGTGGGTTTTTACTGGCTTATATACTGCAAGATTTTTATGGAGGCTCAATGAAATACCTGGATGGAAGTGAGAAAACATTGTTAGGAATTAATATTGGCGTGTTAGGCTTTGGAATAGCATTTATACTTCTATTACTTACCCTAATAGCCGCTAAGCAAAAGCCTAAAATCAGCTAGTTATAATTATTAAAGCACAGTTAATTTATTTTAAAAAATCATTATTATTTATGTTATCCAAAGCAATTATTCCCTTCATCATCTTATTTACACTGTCCATTTCGGCACAAGAGACAGATTCTCAAAAATTGCTCAAAAAGACAGAGTCATTTATAAACGCTTATAACTGCAAGCAGCAACCAAACAGTGATTCAAAAGATGTCGATCGATTTTTATCCTTTTTTGCTGATGATTTTGTTGACGAGCATATTAAGTACAATGTAATTATAAGTAGTAAAGAAGAATTCAGAAAGGGATTGATTGACAAACTTCAGAATAAGGTATATTATCATCAAGTATCTATAGATGACATTATGATAGGAAAAAATGCAGCCTTTGTAAAAATTACTATTAAAGCCAAAGTCAAACCATTTCATATGGATAAAATTGTTGAGCATACTTCAAGCCAAATAATGTCAATTGAGTACGACGAAAATGGATTGATAACACATTTAAGAAGACATCACAGTTGAGAATTCTTAAAAAGAATATTTGGTGAAAGTAAAAAAAACCTATTAGGAGTTAATATTGGTGTTTTAGGATTTGGTTTAGCATTTATACTATTGTTAGCCACAATTAAAAGAGATTATAATACAAAATAGAAATATGAGAAGATTTTTAATAGCAACATTAAGTTTTTTAATTAGTTCTAATACATTTTCACAATCAATAGATATAGAAAGTTGGACTAGAGACATTGATTTTTATAAGACCAATCTTGAACAAAATCATATTGACTTATACAATACGATTAGCAAAGTGGAATTTGAAAAGGAAATAAAGCAAATTAAATCAACTTTAAATAAAAAAAGTGATGTAGAGATTATTATAGACTTAATGCGATTAACTCGAAAAATTGGAGATGGTCATACAGCATTTTCATTAAGAGGTGTCGAAACATACTTATTTCCAATTGAAATTTATAAAGTAAGCGGACAATGGAGAGTTATCAGAACGACTAACAATCATAAGAATCTTTTGGGTAAAATATTGACAAAAATTGATGGAAAATCAATAAATAAAATAGCAAAGGAGGTGAGTAAAGTTGCACAGTACGTGGAAAATGAACAATCTGAAATCATTAGAACTGGTGAATATTTGATGATATCTGAATTGTTGTTTGGGTTACAATTAACAAATAATGAATTTAAAGCAGAATTTTCTTTTTTAGACGATAGTAATAAAGAATCAAAAGTATTGCTAAACGCTATCAACAATAAAAATTATTATGAGAATACCGACTTCCATACATTTAAAATTATAATTCCAGAAATTCAAAAACCAATTGATTTAAAACACGATTATCTTTGGTTTGGTTCTATAAAAGACACTAAAGGAATTTATATCAAATTTGAGAGTTATCCTTCATTTGAAGAAATGGAAAAGTTTGGAGAATCAGTTCTAAATTATGTCAATGAAAATCAAGTAAAACAAGTAGTAATTGATATGAGGAATAATGGAGGTGGAGATTTTTTTGTCGGAACTTTTTTGGCTTATTATCTGAATTTGGCTGATAGTATTGATTGGAAATCTGGAGTTTATGTTTTAACAGACAAAGTAACTTTTTCTGCTGGGACAAGTAATGCTTCACAATTTAGACAAATCCTCAATGCAAAGATTGTTGGAGAGCCAACGGGTTCAAATCCAACAGGTTATCAAGATATGGGACAGTTTACACTTCCAAATTCTGGAATGATTGTTACATATTCAAAAAGACTATTTAGATTTCAAGACAAAGGCACTCAAGGAGTTCAACCTGATGTTTTGATTGAATATGATTGGAAAAGTTACTCTAAAGGAATTGACAATATGATGGAATGGGTTATTAATGACATTCGAATCAAATAGCAGTGGCTAATATTGTATATGAAAAATAGCAGTTTAAGTGCTAAAACGAAAATGAATTTTATAATTTAAAGGTCAGTACCAAGCTGAAAAGTTTGCGCTTAAAATTCCGCTACTTTTCATATTCAAGACCGTTGTAGGAAATGTTAGAACACTGCTCAAAATGATAATGATTTATAAAGAAACAAGAAAAAATGAGGTTTATAAAGACAAATTAATTAAAATGAGTAGCATTAAAGTGTAAGATATGAAAACAACATCTGAACACGATGAACGGATAGCGAAAATGACATTCGCTTCGGTTTATCCACATTATATCACAAAAGTGGAAAAGAAAGGTAGAACAAAAGAGGAAGTGCATCAAGTAATTGAATGGTTGACCAGTTTTGATGATAATTTATTGCAAGAACTCATTAATGATAAAGTAACATTTGAAACATTTTTTCAGAAAGCAAAATTAAATCCAAATGCTCACCTAATTACAGGAGTAATATGTGGTTATAGGATAGAAGAAATAGAAACCCCTTTGACACAACAAGTAAGATACTTGGATAAAATAGTGGATGAATTAGCAAAAGGACGTAAGATGGAGAAAATTTTAAGGTAAAGCATTTTTCGCCAGTCAAAGGCTAAAAAAATGATTTAACTGAGTAAATAAAAATCGAATTAACCTGTAAAAAAGGTCAACCTATTTCAGTATAATATGTGAGTTAAAGAAAAGTAATGAATGGCTGAATTATTTAAGAATATTTATAATCAAAAATTCTTTGATTCTTTCATAGATGTAGTACAACAAGTAAAATCCGATTTTGATAAAAAGGCATTTTTGAACTGCATCTATGATAATGAATGGAAAAACAGAGAATTAAAACAACGAATGAGGCACATTTCAATTGTGCTGAAAAATCATTTGTCCGAAAATTTCGGTGAAAATGTAGAAACAATTCTAATATTAATTTCACAATTAAAAAAAAATGGAATTAGGGAAGAAGGTATTGAATTTATGTTTCTTCCTGATTTTATTGAACTATATGGTTTAGAAAATTACAATACATCAATAAAAGCATTTGAACGAATAACGCAATTCACAAGTTGTGAATTTGCTGTTAGACCATTTATCATTAAATATGAAATTGAAATGATAAAAAAAATGAACCTATGGTCAAAGCATAAACACCCAATGGTTAGACGACTTGCAACGGAAGGTTGTAGACCAAGATTGCCTTGGGCAATGGCAATACCTTCATTGAAAAATAATCCTACACCAATTATTCCTATTCTTGAACAGTTAAAAAATGATAAATCGGAAAGTGTTAGAAGAAGTGTTGCAAATAATCTAAATGACATTTCAAAAGACAACCCAAATACGGTCATTAAACTTGTGAAAAGTTGGCAAGGAAAAACAACAGAAACAGACTGGTTGATAAAACACGCTTGTAGAACACTTTTAAAACAAGGCAATTTAGAAGTATTGAAATTATTTGGATTTGGAGCAATAGATAAAATCAAAATTGACAACTTTGAAACTCTTACACCTAAAGTTAAAATAGGATCTTTTTTAGAATTTACATTTGAAATTAAAAACACAAACAATTTAGCATCAAGAATAAGGTTGGAATATGGACTTTATTACCAAAAATCAAACGGTACTTTGTCAAAGAAAGTGTTTAAAATAAGTGAAAAACAATATTCTGGAAATTCAACAACTCGAATTAAGCGAAAACAATCTTTTAAAATAATTACAACTCGAAAATTTCATATTGGACAACATCAATTGTCAATAATCATTAACGGAAAAGAATTCGATAAAATTGATTTTGAATTAATTAAAAAATAAAAAAGGGTATAACAAAGTATAAAAATAATAAGGGTTAAGTACCAAACCCAAAATTGGTAGATTTTAACAAAGTCCGCCAAATTTGTAAATTTGGCTAAGTGCTTAATCAAAAGGTCAGTTCCTTTTAATCACGCACTAACCATAGCGAGACGTTATGTGTAGCTAAAAAAAACTAACTAATGGACAAATCAAAACTTAATAATTATTTCCATTCTTTGTTTCCTATTCAAAAAGAAATTGTGGGGAAAATTACGGAAACATTTTGTGGTTTTACATTAGATAAGAATACAACGTTACTAAATAAAGATGCTATTAGTACAAAAACATATTTTTTAGAGAAAGGATATATGCGTTCATATATTCTAAATGAAGATAATCAAGAAATTACAACCAACATTTATTCAGCCCCTTGCTTTGTAAATGACTTTTTATCTTTTTTCAAAAAACAACCTACAAAAGTAATCTATCAAACTATAACTCACTGCTCATTCTGGGAAACAAGCCTAGAAAACGTACAGAAAAACTTTCATAATATTCCTGAATTCAGGGAGTTCAGTAGGCTTTTATTTGTTATAAATTATTCTAAATTAAACGATAGAGTAATTGAAATGGCAAGTAAAAAAGCAGAAACAAGGTATTTAAATCTTTTAAAGCAGCAATCTAATATTTTCCAAAACGTTCCTCTCAAAGTTATAGCTTCCTTTCTAGGTATTACTGACAGTTCATTAAGTAGAATTAGAAAAGAAATTAGTAAAATATAATTTCTTGTCATTTATCAAGTGCTTATCTAATCAAGAGTTTTAATATTTGTAAAAAAAATAAAAATGGATAAAAAACACATTGTTATTATAGGTTTTGGAGGTGTTGGTGGTTATTTTGGATTTAAGATATGCCAGAATAACGTAACAAATAAACAAAATCAAATCTCATTTATTGCCAGAGCTAAAACATATGAAACGGTTAAAGAAAGAGGTCTTACATTGCTCTCTTCTGAACACAAAAATAGCATAACAAATCCTGATGCTATTTATCAGAGCATTTCGAAAATTAAAAACCCAGATTTGGTCTTTATCTGTGTTAAAGAATATGATTTAGAGAATATTTGTAGCCAACTATACAAAGTAATTACAAAAAACACAGTTTTACTACCAATGATGAATGGAGCTGATATTTATGATCGAATTCGTAAAGTAATACCTAACAATATTATTTTGCCTTCTTGTGTTTATGTTGCTTCACATATAAAAGAAAAAGGAATCATTGAACATAAAGGAAAAGCAGGACAATTAATTTTCGGTAAAGACCCAGAACATACGTCTGAAAATATTGATTGGATTCTAAATTTAATAGAAGTAAGTAAGATAAATTTTGACTTTAAAGAGAATTCTCAAGCTGATATTTGGACGAAGTTTATTTTTATTGCAAGTTTTGGTTTAGTAACGGCTAAACATAATTCATCTATTGGAGACGTTTGCTCAATTGAATTACAGAAAGAAGAAGCAACTAAAATTATGATTGAAATAAAATCAATTGCAGATAAAAAAGGAATTCATCTACAAGATGATATTATTCAAAAAACATTTAAAAAAGCATCAACGTTTCCTCCGAAAACACCAACTTCTTTACAGCTTGATGTAAATTCAGGAAAAGAAAATAATGAACTAGAACTGTTCGCTGGTGCAATCATTAATTATGGAAAAGAAATAAATGTAAATACTCCTTTTTCTGAAAAAATATTTCTGGAAATAAAAGCTACACACAACAAGGTGTAAAAGTAATAGCGGTTTTAGGGCTTAAACTAAAGATAATTAATAAAATAAAGGTTAGTTATAAACCGAAAATTAGTGCATAAAAGCCCACTACTTTTCATATACAAGACAGCCAAAAATAAATATGGGAATAAAAACAGTAAACCTTAATAGCAAGTTTGACTCCTTTACTGATTATTGGAGTCCCAAAATTGTTGGAGAATTAAATGGACAACTTGTAAAAGCAGCAAAATTTAAAGATGAATTCGTTCTTCATAAGCACGATAATGAAGACGAAATGTTTCTCGTAATAGAAGGGAAATTGTTAATGGAATTAGACAATGAAACGTTAGAAATAAACTCGGGGGAATTTGTTGTTATTCCTAGAGGAACGAATCATAAGCCTATAGCAGTTGGTGAAGTTAAAGTACTTCTTTTTGAACCCAACACCACTATAAATACTGGAAATACTGAAAACGAATTCACTGTTAAGAAACTGGAGGAAATTTAATAAAAGCCAGCAGCTAACAATGGCTACTTTTAATGTGTGTTTAGGGTGCTTAATCGAAAAGTAATTTTTTTTATTCCTCATTATTTATTACATATATTATTAGTGTTTGTTTGTCTATCACCATTCTTTTCTTTAATTAAAGTAAAATCCTTTTTGAACAAATCTTATTGCTTTTTGAACTAATATAATCACGTTTACAATTCATCTTTGTAATAGAAATTAGTTATAAAAAAACTAAGACTTAGTATTTCAACCTATAGTAAGATAGTTGGACTTATTGCAATTGCGGTGTATAAGCGATATATTAAAAAGGAGAATGTTAAAACTGTAGAAGGAGATATTAATATGACTCTTATTGAGTTTAGAGAAGGTAGGATCTCTAAAATTTTCGAATATTGGTAGAATTGAAAAAGATGATTTCATAATAGAAAGTAAAATCCTTTTAGAACAAATTTTACTGCTTCTCGGACAAAAAAAATCGAGGATGACACCTCATCTTTGCATTAGAAACTTATAAAGTTTTAGGTTAAGTATTTTTGGTTCTAATTGGACTAAAATTAAAAATGTTAGATACTAGCCTGTAATTACATAGTCAAGTTGAAATTAGTTATCTAAATAATTCAGCAAAAAAAGGATGTGATGAATAGTTAGATAAGCAATGCTTTCTTTTAGTAGATATGGCTTTCATCTATTACAAAACTCTATAAATTAAGGAGAAATTAAGTTAGATAGATTACGAGTTACAAAAAATAAAGCACAAAATCAGAATTACAATTATGAAAAAAATTGTCCTAATAATATTTTTAGCAAACACTTTGTTTACAAGATTTTATTGTCAAGAAAAATCAATATCCGTAGATAAAGAAGTTTTTAATAAGACAGACGATTATTTGGAAAGTATGATTGATAGCTTAAAAATAGTTGGGCTTAACTATGCGATACTAATAGACAATGAAGTAGTCCATGAAAAATCATTTGGTTTAGCTAATACTCAACTTCAAGTACCAATGACATTGGAGAATTCATTTCCAGTAGCTTCAATTTCTAAATTATTTAGTTCCATCGCGCTCCATAATCTATTAAACATATACAATCGGAATGTAAATGAAACCGTTGAAGATTTTCTTCCGAAGAGAAAAGACTTACCTGAATCATGGCGTAAATTAACTTTGAAACAATTGTTATCCCATACTTCTGAAATTCCAGACCAGATAGACTATCAAATCTACCTAGCTCCAGAAAATGAAAAGTTTGTTATTGATGCATTAAAAGACAAGCCATTTAGTTCAAAGTCTGGAACTGAATCGAAATACAATGCCACTGGCTTTTTATTAATTCGCATAATCATAGAAAAACTTGCAAACCAAGATTTTGAATCATATATGCAAGAACAGTATTTCGATAAATTCGGATTGAATTCGGCCAAATATGGTGGATTTAAAAAAGTTATTCCTAACAGAGTAACTTGCTATCAGAATGTTAATAATAGCCTGGAAATGTTTCCATTAAATTATTCTTCACCAATGTATGCTGGAGCTGGATTGAATATTAAAATCAATGATTTGATAATATGGTTTCAATATTTGCAAAATGAGGAAATCTTAACCAAAGAACAACTTGATAAAATCTGGACTCCTGTAAAATTAACTGATGGAAAAGACGGTTACTTTGGATTAGGTTGGGAAGCATACAGGTTACAAGATAATTACAAAATGGTTGGTCATGGAGGTGCTGGAATTTCATCCTTTCGTCATTATTGGAACGAAAAAACGAATAAAAAAGTTACAGTTATTTTGTTAACCAATGGTGCTTTTAATTGGATAGTCAGACCAAATCAAATTAATTCACAAATCGCAAGTATGGTATTAGGAGATTAATAATATTATGTTTTGTAACAGTGTGTATAAGTAATAGCAGTTAAGGTGCTAGAACGAAAAGAATAAACATAAAACTAAGGTCTGGGTAAAACTAAAAAGTTAGTTAGTAGAAATCCGCTACTACTCATACACGAGGAATAGAAACTTTCAAATTCAAAAGGAAAATATAAATGTTTTAGAATTTAGATATAAAGACGGGTACTTTAGCAAAGTAAAAACAATAATCAAGAAGAAATGAAAAATTTTGCCATTACATTCAGCGTCATTCTTTATGCTGTCATAGTTCCCTATTTGGAGATTAATGCCACTCATGTTTTTAATCCAGATTGGACACCACATGTTCGCATCCATGAAGTATGGCAATTACTTACAAATTCAGGGATAGGTATTCTTTGCTTATGGCTTGTTTGGGTAAAAAAGGAGACCAAAATCAGTACTATTTTAAGTTTACTCATTACAGGAGGCTTCTTATTAGCATTTATTTTACAAGAATATTATGGTGGCTCCATGAAATATTTAGATGGGAGTGAAAAAACACTTTTCGGAATTAATATTGGTGTTTTAGGATTCGGTTTAGCATTTTTAATGTTGTTGAGCATAATGCTAAAAAGTGCAACAAAAAATAATGAAATCTAAATTACCACTCATAGCAATTAAAAACTTTTAAACAATGAAAAAAGCCTATTTTATTTTAACACTTGTATTGATACTATTTTTAAATGCATGCAATACTAAAAAACAGAATTTAAAAGATAGTGATTCACCAACTATAGAAAGCCCCTATCTTGGACAAAGGCCACCGGGTTTAATACCTGAATCTTTCGCTCCAGGTATTGTTTCTACAGAGCATTATGAATATAGCGGAACTTTCACGCCCGATATGAAAGAGTTCTATTTTATTAGAAGTGGTGGGAAATACGAGAAATCTACATTTGTTGTTTTTCAATATAAAAATAATCAATGGGTCGAGTCTTTTGTATCAAAACGGGTAGGTCAGCCCATGTTCTCTTCGGATGGCAAGACGATGCATTTGGGCGGACGATATATGGAACGAACCAAAACAGGATGGTCTGACTTAAAACATCTTGAAGCTCCATTTAAAGATAGCTCAGATATGTTCATCATGAGGCTTTCGTCTTCTGCTAATGGAACATATTATTTTGACACCTATAAAAAAAATAATCCAAACTTTCCAATTCGTTATTCACGAATCATAGATGAAAAATATGAAAAACCCAAAGCATTGAGCAAAGCAATTAATACGGGAACAAATCTGAGTCATCCATTCATTGCACCCGACGAATCCTATTTGATATGGGATGCTAAAAGAGAAGATGGATATGGTAGTTCTGATATTTATATTAGCTTTAAACAGCAAGATGGCTCGTGGGGTGATGCCATTAATTTGGCAGACAAAATAAATACGGAAGCATGGGAAGCATCTGCGAGTGTGACGCCGGATGGAAAATATCTTTTCTTCAGCAGGAATATGGGTACAAACAACTACGAAAATGTAGATATATTTTGGGTAGATGCTAAGATTATTGAAACATTCAGGCCCAAATATTAATTCATATAAAAATACTTATTACTGGCCATCAAAAATTTAGTTCCTGAAGATTAGGTCAAACCCTATGAGCGATCAAGTGAGATTTCAAAAGAATACCCATTAGATAACGTAAATAAAAAACCTTGCACACTCAATTGTTTCAAGTTTTCATATGAATGTTAAGGTTATTTACAGTCTTATAATTAGTCCGTTGATTAGAGTATAGTTTGTTGATTATAACATTTACTTGATTTGAATAAAAATCCTTTTTGAACAATTCTTACTGCTTTTCGAACAAAAAAATTCACGCTTTGCATCTTATTTTTGTATTAGAAATTAGTTCTCAAATAACTATGATGAAGTATTTAAATTTTTAATAAGAATTTAATGAAAATTAAAAAGTTTAAGTAGAATTAAAAAAAAACAAGCAATAATAATAATAATAATAATAAATTAAAAAAAATGAAAAAAATTATAGTCATCAGTCTCATATTAACTCTTTTTTCATGCTCTAAAGAAGTTGAGAACATGCCAGATAACCCACAAGACGAAATCATTTCTTTTGAATCCTTGGGATTAGAAGGAAAAATAGTACATCAAATAATTGCTACTGATTCAATATTAATTGCTGCTACAGACCAAGGTGTATACAAAAGTGATTTTTCTTCAAATTGGACTTTAATGGGATTACAAAAAAAGAATGTAATTGCAATTTCAATTATTGATTCAAATACAATTGTATGTTCAGTTACAGATGATGATCAATTTCAGAATCCTCAACTACTAAAATCATTAGATTTCGGACAGAGTTGGTCCGTGGTTGAAAGTAACTTTGGGGGAGAAACACCTGAAATTATTTTCGAGTTAAGGTATAATTCTAGTTCAAACGAGCTACTCGCATCTGGTAAAGGAGTAATTGCAAGTTCATTTGATGAAGGTAAAACTTGGGTAATTCAATTCGGTTTCTGGAATGCATTCACTAAGGGTTTGTGGGCACTTGAGATTAATCCTGCTAATAATCAAGTTTGGGCAGGAGGTCAAAATGCAATAGAAAGTCAAGTAATTGTTCAATTAGATTCTGATAGAGAGGAAATTAATCAATGGATAAATGTTCTTCCTTCACCGAGTACGGTAGAGAAATTCGCATTCAATAATGATTCTAATAGAATAATATTGGGTTGCGAAGATGGAATTTTACTAACAGAGGACAATGGTAATTCATGGAAAAATATATATTCTAATGATACAGTATCTGCCAGGTTTTATTATGGTTTGGTTTATGACAACTTAGATTCAGAAAAAATAATCGCGGCGAGCTGGGATAAAAACTTTGAGAGACCCCAACCTTTAATGTTACATATTTCAGAAGATAATGGCGAGACTTGGAGTATCATAACACCTAATATTCCATTGATTTTTGGCGGAACAAGAGATATGTTACAAAGACAAGAAAATGGAAAAACCGTATTATATCTTGGATTATGGAAGGGTGGCGTTTACAGAGCAGAAATTCAATAATCATTGTTGTAAAAAGTTGTATACTATTGAAAATGAAGAATAAGCCGCTAAGACATAATGTATTGATTATAGAGGGTCTATTTAATAAGTCAATAAAATAATGAATTTTAGAAAAGCAACAGAAAAGGATGTTATAGCAATTGTAGAAATGATTGCTGATGATGTGCTAGGTAAAGCAAGAGAAAATTTTCAAATTCCATTACCTAAAGAATACTATAGCGCATTTAAAAACATAAACAATGATGATAATCAGGAACTCATAGTTGTTGAAAATGATGAGTTAGAGATTGTTGGGACTATGCAGTTATCTTTTATCCAATATTTAACATACCAAGGAGGTATAAGAGCGCAAATTGAAGCAGTAAGAATTAGAAAAGAACAAAGAGGAACAGGTTTAGGAACTAAAATGTTTGAATGGGCAATTGAACAGGCTAAACACCGGAAGGCACATGTGTTACAATTAACAACAGACAAAAAAAGATCAGAGGCCTTGAATTTTTATAAAAAGCTAGGTTTTATAGACTCTCACGAAGGAATGAAGATGTATTTAATTAGTTCATAGAATTAACTATTTGCACAAATAATATCTTAAAATCCTCGTAGTATTCATCCTAAGTTTAAACACTAGTAAAATTATTTTTTAAAAATAAAACTTTTTTAAGCATTTGATTTTTTTAAAGCAGATTAGAAAAATATAGATAAAAATCTAAAATAAATTAAATTTTGTTTAATGGTAACATTTTTAATTGAAGAAAGTCATTAGTATACAACACACAAAACTATAATTAAATATATAAAAATGAACACAAAAATATTCAAAAATTCACTTTCAGTCCTTTTCATTATCTTCTTGCAATTTAATGTAAGTGCCCAAATATCAGAAAAAATTGAGTTAACTAAAGGCAATAAACTTTTAGGATTAGGAACTCAGTATATTTTAAAATCTAAAATATTACAAGAACAACGTCCCGTTATTATTTCATTACCTCTTGGATATGAAAATAGTAGTGCTAACTATCCTGTACTTTATCTTTTAGATGGTTTAGGAAACATAAAACATGAAATTGGTACCGTAGAATTATTAACAGACTCAGGAATTATTCCTCCAATGATTATTGTTGGTATAGAGAGTTTAGATAGGTCAAGAGATTTAACACCCTCAAATGCAGGGCAAGATGTTTATGGAGGAGTAGGTGATGCAGGAATAACGCAAAGTGGAGGTGCCCCTAAATTTCTTCAGTTTTTGGAAGAAGAATTAATTCCTTTCGTAGAATCACACTTTCGAACTCACCCATACCGTCTTTTAGAAGGACATTCGTTTGGAGGTTTATTTAGCACATACGCACTTATGGAAAAGCCAGATATTTTTGACGCATTCATTATTCAGGCTCCAGCGCTTTGGTGGAACAAAGAAGAAATGACGGAGAAAGCTAAAGGATTTTTCAAATCAAATTCCAACTTGAAAAAAGCTATATATTTTGGAATTGGTGGTGGTGATGGCTGGGGAATGCAGCAGGAACTCAAACGATACGTTCAAGTTATTGATAAGAATCCTCCCCAAAATCTACGATGGAAACTTGAAGAAGTTGGAGATGAAGACCATGACACTTCTAGATTATTGCTAAATTATTATGGCTTAAAGTTTGTGTTTTCAGATTTAATCGCTCCTGAAGAATTAATCAATGACTATAGCGATTTGGCATTTTTAAAAGGAGAGCGTGAGTTGATGAACAAATATGGAAAACATGCTAGAAGACCTGTAAGTAATTATGTAGACATTGCATTTAAATTGTTAAAAGAAGAAAATGATTTAGGAGCCATTGTTGTGCTTAATAGAGCTATAGAAGCATATCCTAAATATATTGGTCTCATGACTAATTTGGCTAAATTATACGAAAAAACAAAACAAGAAAAAAAAGCTATAGAGACCTATAAATTGGCAATTAAACTTTCAAAAAAATTAAAATTAGGACAAGAGGAAGATTTTAAAAATGAAATCAACAAACTCAAGAAAAACTAACCCATTTCATAAATAAATACATATAAATTATGCCACATTTTGTAATTGATTGTTCCGAAAATATACTGAATCTTAAATCTCCAAAGAAGATTATGTAAAAAGTATTTAATACAGTATAATCTACTAACCTATTTGATGAAGGTGATATTAAAGTAAGAATTAACCCTTTTGAACACTACAACATTGGAGGTTCAAAAGATGATTTCATTCACATTTTCGTAAATATAATGGAAGGAAGAACAGTTACTCAAAAGAGAGCTGGTATCTCAAAGAAGACAAAAAAGACTTTGAAATTATGGTCTACACAGAGGCTAATAATCAAAATTTTTCTGAGAAATTTCAAAATGATAAAAGTGATTTTTCAGATTGGTTTAAAAGTGAAGTTGGAAGAATTCAAAACTATAACCTTAATGAAGGTGTAATTATGCCAAAGCAGGTGCTGGATTGGGTTGCACCTGATTAAGATTATCATTAATGTTTATTTACAATTAAAAAAATGAAACACGAAATAGATAAAATAAACAAATCGGAGTATAAAGAAGTGGTAGATGTATGGGAGTCCTCAGTTAGGGCCACACATTACTTTTTACGAGAAAAAGATATTGAATATTTTAAATCACTTATTTTAAACACATATTTAGACGCTGTTGAATTACGATGCATCAGGAATAATGATAAAAAAATTATTGCTTTCCTTGGTGTTGCTGAACAGAATTTAGAAATGCTATTTATTCATTCAGGATATAGAGGAAAAAGTATTGGTAAAGCATTATTAAACTATTCTATTGACAAATTTAATGTAAGTAAAGTTGACGTGAATGAACAGAATGAACAAGCTGTTGGATTTTACAAGCACTGCGGATTTGAAACAATAGGGCGTTCTGAATTGGATTCTTCTGGAAAACCTTACCCTACTTTACATATGGAGTTAAAAAAGTAAAAACTTCAGCCAACACTATCTGAGAAAAATTACTGAATATACTGATTAGAGTAATCCGACAGACGTTTAAACGAAACGAAAATATCGGAAAATTATGGTTTTGCAACCGCAACTTTTCTCATACTAACCTATTATATCCAACCCATTGAGATAAAAGCTATTTCAATGATTAAAAACAAACACAAAAAATGATACATCAATCACCAATTTTAAAAGATATAAAAATTAAAACCAATCTAAAACCTGGAGATTTAGGTTACATTATTCATAAACATGGAGTAATTTATTCTGAAGAATATAACCATGGTGTTTCTTTTGAAGCTTATGTAGCTCAAGGAATCTTCGAATTTTACTCCAATTACAACCCCGTTAAAGATAGAATTTGGATATGTGAACATAACAACAAAATTATTGGTTCATTAGTACTTCAACATAGAGAAAAGAATACTGCTCAGTTACGATATTTTTATTTAGAAAAGGAATATCGCGGCATTGGACTAGGAAAATTATTGATGAATCTGTATATGGATTTTTATATGAAATGCGGCTATGATTCATCTTATTTATGGACAACTCATGAGCTTGGTACCGCTACGGCTTTATATACAAAACATGGATATAGACTTACCGAAGAGTTAAATACCAATTCTTTTGGTAAAAATTTAATTGAGAGAAAATTTGAATTGAAATCATGAATATTTTTAAAACTCACTTCATAATATTCATTTATTAAATAATGGAACCTAAAATTTCTAAAACAACTTTTAAAATTCTTTATTTTATTAGTTTTTCTCATCTCGTTAATGATTTTCTCCAAGGGATTATACCAGCAGTTTATCCTTTGTTAAAACAAAATTATGAACTTTCATTTTTACAAGTTGGGTTTATTACATTTGCATATCAATTTAGTGCTTCTGTTTTGCAACCTTTAATTGGTTATTATACTGATAAATCACCAAAAATTCATTCTCAAATATATGGGTTAGTGTTTTCAACGGTTGGTGTCGTATTGTTAGCTTATGCAAATGGATTTTCTTTAATAATAGCTTCTTGTATTTTAATTGGTATAGGTTCTGCTATTTTTCATCCAGAATCAAGCCGTATTGCCAATCTAGCTTCCGGTGGTAAAATTGGGGTAGCACAATCTATATTTCAAATTGGAGGTAATTTGGGTTCTGCTATTGCTCCATTAATGGTAGCATTAATTGTTTTACCTTATTCTCAAAAGTTAATTATTGTCTTAATTCTACCTTCGTTTATTGGTTTTATCTTTCTGAAAAAAATTTCACACTGGTATAAACAACATATTTTATCAAACCAATCTAAGAGGTTAATTTTAACGAATGCAGTCAATAACTTTCCGAAAAGAAAAATACAATTAGTATTGGGGGTTTTATTGACCATAATTTTTTCTAAATTTATATATGCTGCAAGTTTGTCTACATATTATAGCTTTTATTTAATTGAGAAGTTTAATCTAACAATACAACAAGCACAAATTCATATGTCGATTTATCTTTTTTCCTATGTTATTGGTACTTTAATAGGAGGTCCGTTAGGGGATAAATTTGGGCGTATATATATTATATGGTTTTCAGTTTTAGGAGCAGCACCATTTTGTCTAATGTTACCATATGCTAATCTTTTTTATACGGATGTTTTAATAATTATTATTGGTTTAATAATGTCATCGGCTTTTCCAGCTATCATATCTTATGCACAAGAATTGGTTCCACATAAACTCGGAATGATCTCAGGACTTTTTTACGGTTTTGCTTTTGGAATTGCAGCCATTGGATCAACATTATTAGGCGTTCTAGCTGATGAAACCTCAATATATTTTGTATATCAACTATGCTCATTTCTTCCTATCCTAGGCATAGGGTGCTTTTTCCTTCCGAATTTGAATGAAAATTATAAATTTAAAAAATTAACGTATAAACCTGTATAGTTATTTTAGGACTTGTTAAATAAATATATAAACAAACAATATTTATACAATAATCCTTTTTGAACAAATTACACTTCCTTTAAGACAAATCACCTGAGTTAATTATCATGAATTTTGTAGAAGATGATTATGATTTATAAAATAAACAAAATTTACAGGATGCATAGGCGACTTTTAGGTAATATATTAATTATTACATTACTTACAATTTTTAATACGTATTCTCAAGACGGGAATAAAAAAATTGAATTTGTAAAAGAAAAAATCAGTATAGATGGTAATTTAAATGAGCCTGTTTGGAAGTGTTTAATTTCTTTTGATCACTTTTTTAATCATTTTCCTAATGACACAGGTACAACTGAAAAGCCTGTAATTGTTAAGGCTTTTCACGATGGTGAAAACTTATATTTTGGAGTGGTAATCCACGAAAAAACTGATAAATATTTAGTCAATTCAATGAATAGAGATATGGCTGTTCAAGATTTTCTAAAGGAAGATAGCTTTGTAATAATTTTAGACACATTTGAAAATCAAAGTTCTGGAATTTTTTTCGTAGTTAATGTATTAGGGGCTCAAACCGATGGACTTATAGCAATTAATAGCGAAAATTATTCACCGGATATTGGATGGAATACAAAATGGAATTCTCAGGTAAAAATAGAAGGGAATTTACGATTTTTTGAAATTGCGATTCCTTTAAACGCAATAGCATATGATTTAAATAAAAGCAATTGGAACATTAATTTTGCTAGTGTTGATGCTAAAACATCTCAATATTCTACACTAACTTCATTTTCTAGAAATTATGATTTAATTGATTTACGTTTTACCCAAAAGGTAGAAATAGTAAATCTCCCAAAAAGGAAGAGTTCTAAATTATCTTTAATACCATCTACTTCATTTTCTTATACCAAGGATGTAATTAATTCACAAAGAAGAAATCAGCTAAATTTTGGATTAGATGCAAAGTATAACGTAACCTCGTCCTTAAAATTGGATGTTGCTATTAATCCGGATTTCTCTCAAATAGAACAAGATGATCAAATTGCCAATCTTACTAGGTTCGATATCAGTTTGCCTGAAAAAAGAAACTTCTTTTTAGAAAACGGAGATTTATTCAACAATCTAGGAGCTCGAGGTGTAAATCCATTTTATTCAAGAAAAATTGGTTTAGATTCAGAAATTATTTATGGTGTGAAATTATCTGGAGAGTTATCTAAAAATCTTCGAGTAGGATTGTTAAACACTCAAACAGAGTCGATTGATTCTTTGTCAGGTTATAACTTTAGCGCTTTAGTTGCAAAAAAATCAGTTACAAAAAGCATAACAACAACTGGGTATATTATAAATAAGCAAAATTTGAATACCAAAGAATCTGTTATTGATTATAATAGGGTATTAGGTTTAAACATGAATTATAAGTCTCAAAATAAAAAATGGCTTGGGCAATTAAATTACGGGAAAAGTTTCACCTCTTTGCTTGACAATAAAAACAACTTTTACAGTACAAACTTGTCATACTCAACCCGAAAATGGATAGGATCAACAAGTATGATGCGAACAGAAAAGAATTTCGTTACAAGTGTTGGGTTCACTCCTAGAATAAAAAATTATGATGCAGGTCTAGATCAATATATTAGAAAAGGTTATTGGGCAAATTATACCGAAATTATCTACAATAATTATTCCCCTAATGACGAAATCAAAGATAAAAACGAACATAAACTCAGAGTAAATACTTTTTTAAATTCAAATCTTGAGCTAGTTGAGGAAAATATAGAATTTGTTAATATTTGGAGAAAAAAGGATTTGAGTTATTTCTTTGCCAATGTTAATTACAACTATAATAATTTAAAGTTTGCTACAAATATTATTAACTCAAATAAACCTTTACCTCCTAACAATTACAATGATATGAACGTTAGAATAGGTTATATATCACCATTTGGGAATAAAATATTTTCACACCAAAATAGACTTTTATACGGTACATTTTATAACGGTACTAGATTTAACTGGGAAGTAGTAGGTAATGTTCGTTTGCAACCATGGGCAAGTATGGATTTTAATTATAATTTAAATTTAATAAATCTATATGAATATGGAAAAGAAACCATACATACATTCAATTTTTCTGGTAAAGTATTCTTCAATACTAAGTTAATGACTTCAGCAAATATGAGTTATAGTACAAGACAGAATGACATTAGTATGAATGCCCGACTCCAATGGGAATTTAAACCACTTTCTTATGTATATCTTGTATTTTCTAATAGTTATTATACAGATAATTTAAAAAAAAAGAGTTATGGAGTAGCGCTAAAAATAAATTACTGGCTAGACATTTAAAATTAGTTTAGAAAACAATAAACGGAAAAATTGTACTACGAAAGAGGACGTAGCTAATTTTTAGTTCCTAAAGAATTATTATCCATTTTAGAGATCCAATAATTATCGAAATAAAATTTATCATATTGTAATTAAAACTTTAAAAACCAAACAGCTTTCGTGAAAAGAATAATAAATTTTAATACTTCGGTCTTATTAAGCTTATTTCTACTTGGAATACTTATTCTATTTCATGTGAATATTTTAATTGGAATACTATTTTTTGATTATGCGCCAACAGATTTTTTATGGGGAGGTAAAATGAAGTCAGTAACACAATTACTGAATTTTGAAATAGTCTCATTACTAAGTTCGTGCATATTCTTTTTTCTTTTATTAATAAGAATAAAGTGGTTAAACCTATTAAAACTATTAGGTGTCGCAAGAACTGCTATGTGGGTAGTATTTGTCTTGTTTTTATTAAACACCATTGGAAACGTAATGGCTACAAACACTTTTGAGAGGTTGTTTGCAATTGCGACAGGCCTTTTATCCTTTCTTTTTCTAAGAATTGCAATTGAGAAAAACACAGATAGTATTTAATGAAAACCTATATATAATTATTAAAAATTACTACACGAATGGAATCACTAGAACAACAACGTATTGAATTTGCCAATAGAAAATTTCTTGCAACACCTTTGGCTGGATTAGTAGTATGGCTTATAATTGGAATTTCTGGGATTGTTTTGCCAGTTAAAGCTACTGTATGGGTGTTATTTATTGGAACAGGAAGCATTGTTTATTTAGGAATTTTTATTTCTAAATTCACGAGTGAAAATTTTCTTGATAAAAAGAAATCAAAAAATACATTTGATAGTTTATTCCTTTTTACAGTTGGACAATCAGTTTTAGTTTATTCAATTGCTATTCCTTTTTTTATGATAGATTATTCATCCTTACCAATGACTATTGGAATTTTAACTGGTACTATGTGGTTGCCCTTTTCTTGGATTATTAAACATTGGGTTGGCATTTTTCATTCAATATTTAGAACAATTATTATTCTTTTTCTTTGGTACATATTGCCTGAATATAGATTTGTATCCATACCATTTGCTATTGTTGTAATTTATATAGTAACAATAATAATTTTACAAAATAGAAAAAATCAACAAAAACTTGAAATATTGTAAATAGTAATAAAAATAAAATAAAATGAATAAATTAATTAAAAACGTTTTCCTTTTAGGTTTAATAGTCATTCCTAATTTAATTTGTAATGCTCAAAATATCTCTTTGAAAAAAGTAGAACCACCTTTCTGGTGGGTGGGTATGGAAAATACGGATTTGCAATTATTAGTATATGGTAAAAATATAAGTCTAACAAAACCCGTAATTAATTATCCTGGAGTTACTATTCAAAGCGTTTCAACTTTAACGAGTCCAAATTATCTTTTTATAGATTTAACAATAGAAAAAAAAGCAAAAAGCGGAACATTAAATATTCAATTTGAAAATGCAAATGGCAATGTTTTAAAGTATAATTATAAATTAAAAAACAAACGTATAAAAAATAACAAGAAGCAATTAATAGATCCGTCAGATGTAATTTATTTAATTACTCCAGATCGTTTTGCTAACGGAAACACTAAAAATGATTCAACTGATGATACCTTAGAAAAGGTAAACCGTAAAAATATTGATGGTAGACATGGTGGGGATCTACAAGGTGTTATAAATCATTTAGACTATATTCAAAACTTAGGTATTACTACATTATGGTTAAATCCTTTTTTAGAAAATAATCAACCTAAATATTCTTATCATGGTTACGGAATATCAGATTTTTATAAAACTGATTCAAGATTTGGAACCAATAAAGATTTTAGTGATTTAGTAGTTCTAAGCCACAATAAAGGGATGAAAGTTATTATGGATCAAGTTTTCAATCACTGTGGTACTGGACATTGGTGGATGAATGATTTACCTTCAAAAGATTGGTTAAATCAATGGGATAAATTTACTAGAAGTAATTTCACAAATATAGTAGCTTCTGATCCTCATGTTTCGCAAAGCGATTATGACTTACTAACAAGAGGTTGGTTTGATAGTAATTTACCGGATTTAAATTTAGATAATACGTTTTTAGCAACCTATTTAATTCAAAATTCAATCTGGTGGGTAGAGTTTGCTAATTTAGATGGTATCCGTATGGACACATATCCTTACCCAAATAAAAATGT
This sequence comes from Lutibacter flavus, assembly GCF_900188355.1. Lineage (GTDB taxonomy): Bacteria > Bacteroidota > Bacteroidia > Flavobacteriales > Flavobacteriaceae > Lutibacter > Lutibacter flavus. Next base: position 97,323 of record NZ_FZNX01000007.1, on the reverse strand, counting down.
AATGGCTCAATGGACACAGCGGCTAAAGTTAGAATATCCGAATCTTTTTGTTGTAGCTGAAACTTGGGTGTCTAAATCTTCATCCCTCTCCTATTGGAATAGAAACACACCTAATGCTGATGGGTATAACCCTCACTTAATGAGTGTGAGTGATTACCCGATATATTATGCAATGCTTGAAGCATTCGGGAACGAAGGAGATGTTTATAAACTTTACGAGACATTAGCTGATGATTTTATTTATGGAAACCCTTATAATAATAAAATTTTCAATGGTAACCATGACGTTGCAAGATTATTTACCTTATTAAATGAAGATATTTCAAAACTTAAATTAAGTATGGCTTTCATTTTAACTACTAGAGGCATTCCTCAATTGTATTATGGTGATGAAATACTTTTTAAAGGAGATAAACCAGACGGTATATTAAGAAAAGATTTTCCAGGTGGTTGGGATACCGATACAAAAAATGCCTTTTCAAAGAATGGAAGAACCAAATTAGAAAACGACGCATATAACTATGTAAATACAATATTAAATTGGAGAAAAAATGCTAAAGAAATTCATGAGGGTAAATTAAAACATTATCAACCATTGAAAAATATATATGTATATTTTAGATATACAAAAACAGAAAGCACTATGATAATTATTAATAATAACAATTTTAAAGTTGATGAATTTAGTTTAGAACGCTTCAATGAATCTTTAAGAGGTTATTCAAAGGGCAAGGATATTATTACAAACACTCATTTTTCTTCTTTGAAGAAAGTAAATCTAAAAGAAAACTCAGCATTAATTATAAAATTACAGAGATAATGAAAAATATATTTATAATGGGAGGTGCATCTTACAATTCGGTAATTACCTTAGATGAATTTCCACAACCAGTACCTACGACAATTCATAATTGTCATTTTAATGAGACTATTGGTAATACAGGTGCTGGCAAAGCACTTACATCAGCTAAACTCGGTTTTGACACTACATTTCACGCTTTAATAGGAAATGATTCTTTTGGAGAAAAGGTAAGTTCTTTTCTACAAGAACCAAACCTAAATTTTATAAATGATGCAGACCCGTTGGGAACTGAAAGACATTTAAATATAATGAATAGAAATGGTGAGAGAATTTCAATATTTACAAATCCAAGTTCTGATGTGCCTAATATTGATTATACAAAATTTAAAGACCAGCTTGTTGCTTCAGATTATATTATAATAAATATTGCTAATTATTGTAGATACATACTACCATTATGTAAACTACTTAAAAAAGAAATTTGGACTGATTTACACGATTATGATGGTAAAAATAAATACCATCAAGATTTTATAAATGAGTCAGATTATATTTTTTTAAGTTCAGATAATCTGAAAAATTATAGAGAATTTATGATTGCACAAATAAATAATGGGAAAAAAATAGTAGTTTGCACACACGGTAAAGGAGGTGCAACAGCTTTTACCAAGGAAAGAAAATGGATTGAAGTTCCAATAATAGATGCTTATAAAATGAAAAATACAAATGGTGCAGGTGATTCTTTCTTTTTAGGTTTTTTATATGGTTTTTCAAAAGGATACTCAATTAAGAAGTGTATGCAATTTGGTACAATTACTGCTGGATTATGTATTCAATCAGAATTTATTACAAATAAAAATTTAAGCGAATTTAAAGTTGAAAAAGAGCATCAAAAATATTTTACTGCATAAAAAGTAGTTGGTTAAAATAATAAGATATCTGAAAGCCTATAGAGTAAGAAAAAATTTAAATTTATTAAAACCTTTTGAAATCCGTTTCCATAAGAAACTATAGAACAAAGCACAAACATCCATGCAGGTAATAAGGTGTTCACAATATGCTCCATTTTGTTCCATAAAATATAATTACACTAATCGTCCACAGTCCTCATTTAGCACAATTTATTTATTTTACTACACACAATACACATATTGCTCACGCATAGCAGTCTTTTGCCCCTAAAATCCATTTAAGTATAAATTCATAATTATTAGGGGCAAACCGGCTATTACACAATTTTGGCTCGCCTGCTGCTCACTTCGGGCTAAAAAAAAGGGTGTCACAGTTTTTGATAGCAGCCATTTTGCATATAAAATAAACTGCCTTTCCTCATGAAAGAGGGGTTCTTATGAATGTTTATTTAATGTAAATTAATTCAGTATAATTAAAGTAAACAATAGCGGATTTATTACATATTGCAAACGCGAACAAGAGCAATATATTCCGTTTAAATTATACTTTCAAAACAACATTTTCTTTATAACCCAACTCACCAAAACGACCTATAAAATTGCTGTAGTAAAACAAGTTGTTGAAACGTCTGAGCGACCCAAAGAGCGTAGCGGTCTGGGTTTGAAAGTAAGATAACGAAGTATTCAAAGCTATTTTAATAAGTCTTGATTTTTATGTTCATTTTGCATCAAGGCAAAATGAACATAAAGTAAAGAATAACCACTACATAAATTGCCCTTGCCTTTCCAGCCGCCTCAAAAACTCCGCCAACCTTGCGTGTACCACGTAGTTGTTGCACGTACTTATGCCCCAACACCCTCGCTCAACTCGCTAGGCGGCTCAACTAAATGCTATCGCATTTTTATTCTCGATTACCTGCGAAAGAAGCATTCTTTTAGTAGATTAATTTGTGGTATCAGTTATTACAATTTTCAAAAGTTCAGTAGTTAATCTATTAACCACTCTTTTATCTTTTGCATTTTGCAAAAGAATACGAATTGCATTTCTAACTAATTTCCCACCTTTACCAGCAGTTCTAAATTCAACACCGTTTTCACGTGTTCTTTGAAACGCAGGATCGTTTGCAATTCTGGATTTATCCACACCGCCTTTTTCGCGAGCAAGATGTCCATCTGCAGTTTTGTAAAAAGAAATACCTCCAATAGTTCCTTTTAGTTTAATAATACCATTTTGTCTAGCCATAATTATTTATAATTTTTAATTCTCAACAAATGAAAGTATCTTTAAATAGAATTTAAAAAATCAACATCCAACCATTCCGAAACAAACTTTTTGTTCCGAATTATCGCATATAGATAAAGTATAGATACTGGTAGGATAAAGTATGGATAGTGTATCAAATGAAAATAATAAGAGCTTGTATATATCCAAAAGACATTCAGTGCATCACTGGCAGAAGTGAACGCTATGGACGTAAATTACTCAATGTAATAAAAGAACATTTTGGAAAAGAGCCACATCAATTTATTACTTCAGAAGAATGCGCAGAATATAGTCGAATCAACATTGAAATTGTAACAGATTATTTACAAAACGTATCATAATATTTGATGTTTTTTTGATACTGTTTATAGGGCTAAAAATTGTATATTTGAGTTAAGATTGAAACCTAAAATCGATTAATGGGTATTAATGCTTAAGTCAACAAATCGGTCAACATAAAAATACAAGGTATCGCCAAGCCCTTAAACTAATAGGAAAACTCTAAAGAGTTTGAATCCAGTCGAGGTCACAAAAAAAATGCAATTATCTTATTTTAGATAATTGCATTTTTAATTTTACTAAATAAAAATTTTATATTTTTTTTCAAAATCCTGATAAAAGTCATAATAATAACTAAAGATTAGCAATACATTTGACCTATATTTCATTACTTACCTGAAATAAGTAATGTTTTTGATTTTTTTAGTTAGTAGTAAAAAAAAAGAGAATTTAAACTTTAAATTCTCTTTTTTTATGTTTTACAGTTAACTATTTTAACAAAAATATTATAATAATACCACTGAATTTTCTTCTGTTCCTAATCCGCTTCCAACATATTTATCAGCACCCGCATCATTTACCCACTTTTCTCCATCTAATAAATATTTGAATTGGAATTCTTTTTCAGCTGGCAAATCAATTGTCACTTTAAAAGATCCATTTTTTAACTTTTTCATACTAATTGGCTCTGCAGTATTCCAATTATTGAATTCTCCCAACAAATCAACTCTTCCAGCTCCAAAAGAATCATCCTTTTTCATTAAAAATGTAACTTTACAAACTGGCTTGCTTTTCAAATATTGCTTTTTTAAACTCATAATAATCTATATATTTAAATTAATAGTACAAAATTAAATTAGTTTGGGTTAATATTATACAACTCTATTTCCATATATATAATCTATATTAACTCATATTAGTAAAGTTATCTAATTTAGGTTAATATTAAACAAATATGACTCTCTTTAAAATTTAAAGTATATTAACCTAATCAACTATCCTCTGCCTTTTTTAAATTATTCTTTATCTTAATAGAATATATTTCATTTTTAAAAATTTATTGAGAATAATGATTTATGTCATATATATTCTTCTAAAATATTTAAAACTTTACTATTCAGAACCTTTTGAACTACAAAAATAATTTTAACCATTATGGAAAAATATTTTAAAGTAAAAGTTAATGAATCATTCGAATACAACTTAAAAATTTCAGACCACGAAATTTTGAACCTAATTAAGTTATCTCCAACAAAATTTCACGTAATTAAAAACAACAAATCTTTTAATGTAGTACTCGAGCAAACTGATTTCAATAATAAAGAATATGAATTAAAAATTAATTCAAACCAATACATTGTAAAAATTGAAACTCAACTTGACCTTCTCATAAAAAAAATGGGATTCTCTGTGAGTACTTCAAAAAAAGAAAATGATATTAAAGCCCCTATGCCTGGATTAATTTTAAGCGTAAATGTAAAAGAGGGACAAGAAGTTGTTGAAGGTCAATCATTATTGATTTTAGAAGCAATGAAAATGGAAAATATAATTGCCGCTCCAAAAGATGGAAAAATAAAATCCATAAATATTAAACAAGGCGCTACTGTAGAAAAAGGTGAATTAATGGTTGAAATGGGCTAAAATAAGTGAATATGAAAAAAATATTGATAGCAAACAGAGGTGAAATTGCCATTAGAGTAATGAAAACTGCTCGTAAAATGGGAATTAAAACCGTTGCAGTATATTCGGAAGCGGATAGAAATTCACCACATGTTAGATTCGCAGACGAGTCAGTATGCATAGGTGAAGCTCCTTCAACTAAATCTTATTTGTTAGGTAGTAAAATAGTTAAAGTAGCTAAAGAATTAAATGCCGATGCAATTCATCCTGGCTATGGTTTCTTAAGTGAAAATGCAAGTTTTGCTGAATTATGCGAAAAAAACAATATAATTTTTATTGGACCAAGATCAAAGGCCATAAGTATGATGGGAAATAAATTAGCCGCTAAAGATGCTGTAAAAGATTACAACATTCCAATGGTTCCTGGAATAGATAGAGCGATTTCAAACCCTTTAGAAGCCTCAGAATTAGCTCATCAAATAGGTTTTCCCATTTTAATTAAAGCTGCGGCTGGTGGAGGTGGAAAAGGCATGAGAATTGTTGAAAAAGAATCTGCTATTGAAGAACAGATGTCTCGTGCTATAAGTGAGGCAACAGCAGCATTTGGAGATGGATCTGTTTTTATTGAAAAATATATAACATCACCTAGACATATTGAAATTCAGGTATTTGCTGACAGCCATGGTAATGTCGTACATTTTTTTGAAAGAGAATGTAGCATTCAACGTCGTCATCAAAAAGTTATAGAAGAGGCTCCATCTTGTATTTTAACTCCAGAATTAAGAGAAAAAATGGGCCAAGCTGCTATCATGGTTGCGAAATCCTGTGATTATTTAGGTGCTGGTACTGTAGAGTTTTTAGTTGATAGCAGCCTAAATTTCTACTTTTTAGAAATGAATACGCGCTTACAAGTTGAACATCCAGTTACTGAACTAATTACTGGATTAGATTTGGTTGAACTACAAATAAAAATTGCCCGAGGAGAAAAAATGGACATCAAACAAGAAGATTTAAAAATTAATGGACATGCTTTAGAACTTCGTGTTTATGCCGAAAATTCAATGGATGATTTTTTACCAAGTGTTGGCACTTTAAATACCTATAAAATTCCTGTTGGTGATGGAATAAGAGTTGATAATGGTTTTGAAGAAGGAATGGATATCCCAATATATTATGATCCAATGTTATCAAAGTTAATTACTTATGGAAAAACCCGTGAAGAAGCCATTCAATTAATGATTGAAGCTATTGATAACTATAAAATTGAAGGTGTATTTACAACATTACCTTTTGGAAAATTTGTTTGTGAACACGAAGCATTTAGGACTGGTAATTTTGATACGCACTTTGTGAAAAATTATTACTCACCTAAAAAACTTCAAACTAAATTAAATGAAGAAGCAAAGTTAGCAGCCCTAATTGCATTGAAAATTTATCTTGAAGATCAGAAACAACTTAGAATTCCCCTTAATTAATCGCCTATAATTATTTTAATCGAATGGAAAATAAAATGAATTCAAAAATTGCAAAATTGGATAAAAGAGTGGCATTAGCACTATTAGGTGGCGGAGAAAACCGTATTAAAAAACAACATGCCAAGAAAAAATTAACTGCTCGTGAACGCATAGAATATTTATTAGATGAAGGTTCATTTGAAGAAATGGGAGTTTTGGTAACACACCGTGCAACTGATTTTGGAATGGAAAACCAACTCTTTTTTGGTGATGGTGTTGTAACTGGTTATGGAACCATTAATGGAAGATTAATATATATTTTTGCTCAGGATTTTACCGTTTTTGGCGGTGCTTTATCTGAAACCCATGCTGAAAAAATTTGTAAAATAATGGATCAGGCTGTTAAGGTTGGTGCTCCAGTAATTGGATTGAATGATTCGGGTGGCGCTAGAATTCAGGAAGGAGTTAAATCTCTTGGAGGATATGCGGATATTTTCCATAGAAATGTGCAAGCGTCTGGAGTTATCCCACAACTTTCTGCAATTATGGGTCCTTGCGCTGGTGGAGCTGTTTACTCACCTGCAATGACCGACTTCACTTTAATGGTTGAAGACACTAGTTATATGTTTGTTACAGGTCCAAACGTAGTTAAAACAGTAACCAATGAAGAAGTAACCGCCGAAGAATTAGGAGGCGCTAATGCACATTCAACAAAATCTGGTGTAACACATATAACCTCTGCAAATGACATACAATGTTTAGAGGATCTTAAGAAATTATTGAGCTACATCCCTCAAAACAATAGAGAAACTACTAAAAAAATTCCATATGAATTAGGTGAAGAATTACGTCCACAATTAATTAATCTAATTCCAGAGGACACTCATAAACCATATGATATGCATACCATTATTGAGGGTATTATCGACGAAGAATCTTTCTTTGAAATTCATAAAAATTATGCTGAAAATATTATTGTTGGTTTTGGAAGGTTAGCCGGAAGAAGTATTGGTATCATTGCCAACCAACCTATGCAACTTGCCGGTTGTTTAGATTCAAATAGCTCTATTAAAGCGGCCCGTTTTACCCGCTTTTGTGATTGCTTTAATATCCCTTTACTTGTTTTAGTAGATGTTCCCGGTTTCTTGCCTGGAACTGATCAGGAATGGAATGGAATTATTAAAAATGGAGCAAAATTATTATACGCACTAAGTGAAGCTACAGTACCAAAAATAACCGTAATTACACGTAAAGCCTACGGTGGCGCCTATGATGTAATGAACTCAAAACACATTGGAGCAGATATGAATTTTGCTTGGCCAACTGCCGAAATAGCAGTTATGGGTCCTAAAGGTGCTGTAGAAATTATTTTTAAAAAAGAAATTGCCGAAGCTAAAAACCCAGAAGAAAAGTTAAAAGAAAAAGAAGCCGATTATGCGAGCAAATTTGCAGATCCGTATAGAGCTGCCAGACGTGGGTTTATAGATGAAGTTATTTACCCTAAAAACACCAGAAGAAAATTAATAAAAGCTTTTCAAATGCTTGAAGGAAAAGAAATTAACAGACCTAAAAGAAAACATGGAAACATTCCTTTATAGTTTTTTATATTCTGAAAAATCTAGATTAGATTTGGAATTTTTGTAATTATTCTAAGTTTATTACGTCAAACTATTAAAGAGTTATTTTCTTTTTTTATAAATAGTTATTAATGTTCTTTGATTAACGTAACTCTTTGGAAAAGTCAATATTTATGATATTGACTTTTTTTATACTATCTCAGCCGATAATCCTTTAGTTAACAGACTAGAACATCTTGGCTTTAAATCATTATACTCACCTGTTTTAACGGTACATTTCCCTTTATAATGCACAAGAATAGCACATTGCTCAGCCTGCTCCAAAGTATGGTCACAAATTTCAACCAAAGAATCAATTACATGGTCAAACGTATTTACATCATCATTAAATAAAACAATCTCATTTTGATTGGTTTCTTTTTCTAATGTATCAACTTCTTCTTGTATTTTCTTTTTTGTACTCATTTTGCTAATGTAAAAATTATTTTTTATATCGCAATGAAACCCAATTATTTCGTTCAAATATTTTATCAATTTTTAATCCATATTTAGATACTTCCGCATCAATAATTGGAATATCCTCTTGATAAAAACCGCTAAATAAAATAGTTCCTTCTTCATTTAAACAATTCATATAGGCTTGCATATCATTCAACAAAATATTTCTATTTATATTGGCTATAATTACATCATATTTTTTATTTAATAATAACGAAGCATCGCCTTCAAATACGGAAATATTACTGCAATTATTACGTTCTACATTTTCAACAGAATTTAAATAACACCAATTATCAATATCAATTGCATCAATTAGTTTTGCGCCTTTCATTTCAGCAAAAATTGCTAAAATTCCAGTTCCACAACCCATATCTAAAACTTTTTTATCCGTTAAATCAAGTTCTAATAATTGCTGAACCATCATATGGGTAGTTTCATGATGTCCCGTACCAAAACTCATTTTTGGCTCAATAACAATATCGTATTTTAAATTTGGATTTTCGTGAAATGGTGCTCTAATACTAACCAAATTATCCACTTGAATAGGATTGAAATTCTTTTCCCATTCGCTATTCCAGTTAGTCTGTTCTATAACTTCTTCTTTATAAGAAATTTCAAACTCATTTGAGTTTAAAATTTGAATATCGTCTAACATAGTTGAATTCCAATCGTCTTCTTGAATATATGCTGTAACTCCATCTTCATTTTCCACAAAGCTCTCAAAGCCTGCAAAGCCCAATTGTGCAATCAAAATTTCTGTTGCTGGTTCTTTAGGAGCTACTTTAAATGTATAACCAATATATTTTATCATGTGTACAATTATTTCCAAATGCAAAAATACGGTTTCCTTTCAAATTGAAAGAAAACCGTATCTTAAATTTTATAAGTAATTTAAATTTTACTTAGAATGATTTTACCAATGCTAAAAAATCATCAGCATTTAAAGCAGCCCCACCAATTAATCCTCCATCAACATCTTCTTTTGAAAAAATTTCTTTGGCATTTGAAGGTTTAACACTTCCTCCATATAAAATTGAAACATTTTCGGCAACTTCAGCATTGTATTTATCAGCAACTATTTTACGAATAAAAGCATGCATTTCTTGAGCTTGTTCTGGTGAAGCAGTTTCTCCAGTTCCAATTGCCCAAACTGGTTCGTAAGCTAATACAATATTTTTCCAAGCATTTGCTTCTAAATGAAACAATCCATTTTTAATTTGACTTTCAACAACTTTAAAATGATTCTCAGATTTTCTATCTTCTAAAACTTCTCCAAAACAGAAAATAACTTCCATTTTATTCGCCAAAGCAGTATCTACTTTTTTTGCTAATATTTCATCTGTTTCACCAAAATATTCTCTTCTTTCAGAGTGACCTAAAATAACAATTTCTACTCCAACTGACTTCAACATATCTGCTGAAATTTCACCTGTAAAAGCTCCACTTTTTTCAAAATGCATATTTTGAGCAGCTACCTCTACTTTTGTTCCTTTTGCTTTATCAGCAACTTTTGCCAAACTAACAAATGTTGGGGCAACAATTACTCTTGTTTTTTTAAGTTTCTCCTTCTTAATTCCTTTAGCAATTTTTTTTACTAAAGATTTAGACGCATCTAAATCATTATTCATTTTCCAGTTACCTGCAACTATTTGTTTTCTCATGGTATATTATTTTACTTTTAATCTATCTTTTTAACATCACAAAAATACATTATTATGCTTTAAAAACATCGTAAAAAATGGAATGTTTCCGCAATCGTTTTCGATGCATAAACAACTTAAAATCTTTATTTTAAACGTATTCTTGGATCTAAAAGACCATAAATAACATCAACTAAAATATTAATTAAAATAAACATAGAAGCAATTATTAAAACACTGCCCATAATTACTGGTAAATCTAAAGAGTTTAAAGCATTTACAATTTCTTTCCCTAAGCCATTCCAATTAAAAATGTATTCAACAAAAACTGCACCCGCCAACATAGATGCAAACCAGCCGGATATAGCTGTGACAACTGGATTTAAAGAGTTTTTTAAGGCATGCGTTTTAATTACCTTAAAGGTAGAAAGTCCTTTTGCTCTTGCCGTTCTTATATAGTCTTGATTTAGAACTTCTAACAATGAATTTCTTGTAAGTTGAATCACAACCGCTAAAGGTCTAATACCCAATACTATTGACGGTAATAATAAGTTTTTCCATTGAATGTAAATTTCCTCACCAAAATCATCAACTTCATATAGGCTACCAGTCATATTTAAATTCGTGTATTTATGTAGTACAAAACCAAATAACCACGCAAATAAAATAGCAGAGAAAAATGATGGAACACTCATTCCTAAAGTGCTAATTATGGAAATTATTCTATCGAAAAAAGTATCTTTATACAACGCTGAAATAACCCCAAAAAAAACACCAATAATAATAGCAATTGTAATAGCTGAAACAGCTAAAATAGCTGTATTGGGCATAGTTTCTGATATAATTTCAGATACATCTTTATCATTTTTTTGAAATGACTTTCTTAAATAAGGATATTTAAGAACCAACTCTTTATTATTAGTAGAAAACAAACTTGTGTATGCATATTTGTCCTTACTTAAATAAGTGTAATTATCTGGCCTTTTACTATGAATAGAAACTGGAGATAAATCGTTTAAATAATACAAATACTGAGTTGAAATTGACTGATCAAATCCATATTTTTTTCTAATATTCTCTAACTGCTCACTATCCTCTCGCTGATCTAACATCATTCTAGCGGGATCACCAGGTAATATATTAAATAAAAAGAAAATAACTGTTACCACGCCAAAAAGCGTTAATAACCCGTAAAATATTTTATTAATTATATAGCTAAACAATATTGATAATTTGAAAACAAATATAACTTAAACTATTAAAATTACTACTTTTGCGTAATTCTTTATTTGAAAACATGAACAAACAAGAACTAATTACTCAAATTCAACAAAAAAAATCATTTTTATGCATTGGTTTAGATGTAGATTTAGCAAAAATTCCAACGCATTTATTAACAGAAGAAGATCCGATTTTTGAGTTTAACAAACAAATTATTGACGCTACACATCATTTAGCAGTTGCATTTAAACCAAATACGGCTTTTTACGAAGCTTATGGCTTAAAAGGTTGGAAAGCCTTGGAAAAAACCATTAATTATATAAATGAAAATTATCCTGAAATCTTTACCATTGCCGATGCAAAACGTGGTGATATTGGAAATACTTCATCTATGTATGCAAAAGCTTTTTTTGAAGATTTAAATTTTGATTCTATAACTGTTGCTCCTTATATGGGAAGTGATTCCGTTGAACCATTTTTAGCATTTGAAAATAAAACAACCATTTTATTAGCTTTAACATCTAATAAAGGAGGTTTAGATTTTCAAGGATTAAAAACTGGAAATAATGAGTTATATAAGGAAGTTTTAAAAACTGCATTAACTTGGAAAAATTCAGAAAATTTAATGTTTGTTGTTGGTGCTACAAAAGCTGAATACTTTGCAGAAATTAGAAAAATTGTTCCAAATCACTTTTTATTAGTGCCTGGAGTTGGTGCACAAGGTGGTAATTTACAAGATGTTTGTAAATACGGTTTAACTAAAGAATGTGGCTTACTAATTAATTCTTCAAGAGGAATTATTTATGCTGGCAATGATGAAAACTTTGTTAAAGCAGCTCAAAAAGCAGCTTATATATTACAACAAGAAATGGCACAAATTCTTTCAAAATAAAAAGCCAAGGTTAATGACTCCTTGGCTTATATAATTCAAACAATTACATTGCTGTTTTTCAATTTTATAAATTAATTCAAATAATTATATAATCGAAAACAAAGTTTTGTAATTTGATATCTAAACTAGCTAGAAATATAAGTCCAACTTATAATTTTGATACGAACTACTTATTTTATGAAGTAAAAAAAAGAGGTCGTCTAAAAAGGTAATTTTTAGGCGATTTTTTTAAGTTTTGTTTTTAAAGTTAAACCCAAATTATGCATTAGAAAAATTGAAAGTAGGGTTTATTTTATTAATTTGGCTAATAGACCGGCCATCCAAAGCCTTTTATTTTAAGTGTAAGCTATCCTCAACACCTTTCTGTTGCTGTGATTTACTGTCCATATTCCAAATGCAAAGCAATAAAGGACTTGCAACAAAAATTCTGACAATAAATATTCAAAAAAGTTGACAACCCTCTTAGTAAATTGGTCTTTGACTCTTTAACAATTACACATTAAATTTTGGGATAGAATACAACTGAATTAAAACCAGAGAAAAAGATTTCTCTGGTTTTGTAAAAATTTTTAGTTTGAAAATAAACTAAATATTATTGTAATAATTAATTGTCAAAATTAGAATTAGCATCAACTTCTCTTTGAGGTATTTGATAAATCATCCTATCACCAAATGCTGGTATTTCAAGGTCGGCACCAGGCATTACAAGGTTTAATCTACCATCTTTTCTATTTAACCCTACTCCAGTTCTAGCCATATCAAAAGAAGCAACACCATCACCCCACAATTCAATTCTTCTATAGATTAGAATTTCATCAATTAAATCTTGACCTGTATTCGTTGATTTTACATAAGAAAGGTCTCTAACAGTATTTAAATCAAATAATACTTGTTGAGCCTCAGCGTCTTTGCCTTGTCTAGCTAAAGCTTCTGCTTTAGCTAAGTAAAACTCTGTATTCCTTAGGTATATATAATCTCCAATAAATTCACCAGGTCCAGGTTGTGCTATAAATTTTAGACTTGTATACTTTGGTGTTATATTATAATGCCCCCATGTACCCGGAACTAATATTGTTCCTGGAGGATACTCCTGATCAGCAAACCAAGCTAGTCTTTTGTCGGTTGCTGGTATCATATCATACAAATTAGAATTTACTGTCTTGAAATGATTCCAACCACTATACCCATCATTTATTTGGCTTATGTGCGAAAAGAATGAAGCGTATATTTCAGATGTTGCATCTGTAACCACAGCCCCCCATATAGCTTCTGATAACGAAAGCTCGTCAAAACCGTGAATAACATCATCACTTATGCTACCTGCATTCATTGCAATGTCTGCAAAATTTTCAGCTTCCAGCCAATTTTCATAAGTTAAATGATACCTGGCAAGGTATGCCGCTACTACACTAGCATCAATCTCTTCTTTTGAAGCTCTGGAATATGTTTCCAACCCATTATAAGCCAATGTTAAATCATCAAGAATTAGTTGTTTTACTTCACCCACAGTAGATTTCGGTTCTCCAACAAAATCTCCAAAATCTATAGGTATAGCATCTGTTGAATCATCAGCTCTAGTATGCTGATAAATTCTGATTAGATAGAAGTAAGCTATGGCTCTATAAGTATAAGATTTATATTTAAAAACTAATACTTCTTCAGGGGCATCATCAGGTATAGTATTTATTATTCCATTAGCATTATTAATAACTTTATAAAAGAACTCCCAAAGAAAATCATTATCATTATAGGTTAAACCTACATTATCATAATTATTGTAAGCACCAAACCAAGTATTTCTACTCATATCCATGTCATTACTTCTTAAATCCATACCAAGATCCACAGCTTTTAATCCGAATTCATCTTCAGAAGCTTCACCATCTCTAAGATAAGATAAAATGGCAGCATCTAACGCTTTAAGACCTTGAGTACCACCAGCAGCTGAAATTGCTGTAGCATGTGATGAGGTATGGTATCTTTCCTCTGCAAAATCTTGATCTAAATCAGCACAAGAAATAAAAAATGTTATTGAGAAGATAAAGACAAAATATTTGCTTAATTGCACATTTAAAAATTTATTTTGTTTCATAATTAGTTATTTAATTAAGATTTATATTTACTCCAAAAGCAATAGTTCTATTGGCACCATATTCAGCAGAAGACGATCCTACCGAATTCAAACGAGGGTCATAACCTTGTCTTGCACTATATAATAAAAATGCGTTACCTATAGTTCCATAAAATCGGATATTATCGATGTGGTATTTTTTAATATCTTCATTATTAATCGTGTAAGCCAAGTTAATATTACTCAAACTCAAGTAACTTAAGTCTACTAAATAAATATCCGAAATATTATATTGGTTTGAACTTAAAGGGTCAACTCTAGGTAAACTAGCTGTAGGGTTATCTACAGTCCACGTTTTATCATAATCTGCGAAATTGGTAACATTTTGAGTAGCACCCAGCAATCCAAAATACTCATTATCAATACCATAACCTCCTACTTGGTATGCAAACTGTAGCCCTAATGAAAAATCACCTACTTTTACATTAGCACCAAACCCTCCTGTTATATCTGGTATTGCTTGTTTACCAAGGAAATATCTATCAGCTTCAGAGAAGTCTTCTGTAATTATGTCTTCACCAGTTGCTTCATCTTCTGTGTACCATTGAGCATTACCATTTTCAGGATTTACACCAGCCGATTTTCTCATATAGTAATCAAAAATACTTTTACCTACTTCTCTACGATAATTACCTACTTGTATTGGTTCATTATCATCAGGCAGTGCAGTTATTTCATTATTAAGTGTAGAAAGGTTTGCATAAAAATTAACATTAATGTTTTCCTTTTTTATAGCATTCCATGAAATTTCGGTTTCAATTCCACTATTAACCATAGATCCTGAATTTTTTGGTCTAGAAGCTTGCCCTGTTGATATAGGTAATGGAGTATTAAATAAAAGGTCATTAGATTTTTTTCTGTAATAACCTAAAGAAAGGTTTACGTTATCAAATAAACTCATTTCATAAGCAATATCAAGACTGGCTGACTTTTCCCAAGTCAGATCTTCATTACCTAAAAACGATAATGTTTGTGTTAATGCACCATTATTTTCATCTATAATATATTGGTTTTCGTAAGCTACAAGATTTCGAACTACAGTACCTTCATAAAATATTCTATCGTTACCAGTAGTACCATAGTTTGCGACTAATTTTGCATAATCTATGATTTCAGAATCTTCCATGAAATCTTCATTACTCATAACCCATGAAGCACCGGCAGACCAAAATGCACCCCAACGTTCGTCTGGATGAAAAACAGAAGAAGCATCATATCTGCCAGTTAAATTTAAGTAATAAGTATTATCTAACCCGTAAATAAACCTAGAAAAATACCCCTCGGTTGTATAGTTAGTGTTGTAATTACTAGCTGATGCATATACAGCAGTATTATCTAATATTGGGCTTAAATCTCCAATTAGATTTCTTTTTGAAAGAGATAGAGTTGTAAATTTTTCTTCATAGGTTTCATGTCCTAAAAGTACATCGAAGCTATGCCTATCATTATCTTTTTTCCAAGTTAATAATTGTTGATTTGTGAAAGCAGAAAAATTATCTCTATTATTTTCTAAAAGTCCATTTTGGGCTGCAGCAAAAGCTCCAGCACCTGGCTTTGTGAAATCAGTTCCTTGATCTATTTGGGTTAAATAGTTCATAACATACTCAAACTTGAACCCAAAAAGCAAATCAAATTTAGCCCTTAAACCACCATTAAAATTATCTCTTACATTCTCATCTATAGTGTTTTCAATTACAGCAAGAGGGTGTTCTCCTACAGCATAATTTCTTGCTCCTCTACTGGTTCCATCAGGGAAAAATTGCGGAGCACCAAAGTCGTAAGCCAATCCACCAGGATTATTAGGATCTTCAATGGGATTCCAATTCTCATCATATTGATAAACAGGATAAATTGGAGCAATTCTTCTATTCCAAAAGAAAGCGTTAGCAAAATTTGTTGTAGGAACACCAGCCATAGTTAAAGTACCAGGAACTGCTTGACTTTTAGATTTTGCATATGAAACATCACCACTTAATGTTAGTACATTAAATATCTTAGCAGAACTAGCTTTTAAACGAGCTGTATGTCTTTTAAAACTACTTCGAACAGTATATCCATTATTAGTCTCTGTACCTAATGATAAATAGTAAGTTACATCATCTGAGCCTCCTGAAAGACTAAAATTATTAGAACTAAAAGTAGCTGCATCTCTAAATAGAGCATCTTCCCATTTATCATTTACTAAAAGATTTGCCGAGCTATTTAGTTTTCCAGTTGAAGGATCAACTAATTGATTATTTGGAACATCATATAAATTATAATTCCCTAATCGATCAATTAAATTATCAGATGCAAATTGTCTAGCTTGCTGGATAGTTATAGGAGTTCCGGCAACATTTTGCGCGTAAAATTCAGAATTAGCTAATACACTATGATAAGATTCATAAAATTCACCTGGTGTTTTGATAATGTTATATTCCTTAGCACCTCTCTGCGTTGTCCCAAACCTACTATCTATACTTATTTTTGTTGTGCCACTAGAACCTTTTTTTGTGGTAATTAATAAAACACCATTAGAAGCTTTATTACCATATAAAGAAGTTGAAGAAGCATCTTTTAAAATAGAAGTTGACTCAATATCTTTAGGATTTATACTGCTTAAACTTCCGGAATAAGGAACACCATCTAAAACAATAAGTGGAGAACTATCAGCATTTATAGAACCAAACCCTCTAATTCTAATTATAGGATCAGAACCAGGTTGACCACTAGCTTGAATTACTCTCAATCCGGAAACTAAACCTTCTAAACTTTTTACAGGATTAGAGAAAGTTGCATTTTCTACTTGCTCTTGGTCTATTACACTTACAGATCCAGTAAGTGAATTTCTAGATTGAGATCCATAAGCTACAATAACGACTTCTTCTAATAAATTACTATCCACTTTTAAAGCAACGTTAATTACATTAGAAGTTGTAACCGTTCGTTCGATAGGAATCATTCCAACGTAACTAAAAATTAAAATATCTCCTAAATTAGCTTTTACTGTATAGTTTCCGTCAAAATCTGTTAAGGTACCATTTGTTGTGCCTTTTATTATGACGTTAACTCCAGGTAAAGGACCCGTTTCATCAGACACTACAGTACCTGATATTGTTCTCTCTTGTGCATACATACTTATACAAGTACCCAACAGAAGCATCAGAGAAACTAAAATTTTGTAACCTCGATTCATGAATTTCATTTTAAATTAATATTAAGCTAATATATCACGGTAATTGAGGCTGTAACTTTCTAGTGAAGTGAGTTGACACTATTTTGATGTAAGTATATATGAGAGTCTGTATGAAAAACATTATTAATTATTAATCATTTTTCACGTCCCATTTGAAATGGTTTTTTTTAATGATTTTCAATATATGGGCTATTTTGGTTATAAAGTAACTAGATATAGTACTTTTCAAATTGCTAAAAAAAGATTTAAAAGATACCAATATTGATTTGAACAACGGTTTTTATGATTTTAAACCTGCTTTTTTAGGTTTAAATTAACATTAAACAGTCCATTAAATATAATTTAAGTCTTTATTTTGTAATTAATTCTATCAATTTAAACATCAATATTATCTTATTTTATGAAAATAAACACCCTAATAATTGATGATGAAGCTTTAGCAAGACAGCGCCTAATTAATCTGGTAAATGATGTACCTGAATTAGAATTAATTGGAGAGTGTTCGACTGGTAAAGAAGCAATTTCTGCCATAAATGAATATGAACCTGATGTGATTTTTTTAGATATTCAAATGAAAGATCTAAATGGATTTGATGTACTTCAAAAAATTACCGTAAACAAAAAGCCTCTGGTAGTTTTCGTAACAGCATATAATGAATACGCGCTTAAAGCATTCGACTTTTTTGCTTTTGATTACTTATTAAAACCATACAAAGATGAGCGTTTTTTTAAATCAATTGAAAATATAATAAACTTCACAAATAATAAAAATTACAATCCTTTTGATGAAAAAATTAATGATTTACTTAAGTATATAAAAATAACTGAAACAAGTAATTATTCTCAAAAACTACCTATAAAACTTGGAAATAAAGTTTATTTCATTGATTTAAATGACATCAAATATATTATAGCATCAGGCTATTACGCCGAAATAATTACAAATGACAAAAAACATTTATTAAGAGAATCGTTAAGTAATTTAATTGAATCTTTAGACCCAAATAAATTCATACGAATTCATAGATCTACAATAATTAATTTAAAAGAAATTGGGGAATTAATTCATTCCAATTATGGTGAAATTGATGTTAAAATGAATGACAAAAAATTATTTAGAGTAAGTAAAAGTTATAAAAAAATGTTTTTAACAAAAATGGGATTATAACATTATGAAAAAAAACATTGACATTAAATTACTTAAAATTTTAATTCTATTTTATACAATCACCTCAATAATTTCCCTCTTAAAAAAAGTTTATTTAAAGGTTAATGGTTACAGCTATCAGTATGCAGAATGGAAAGATATAATTCTGGAAGGTTTTCTATTAGATTGGGTGATTGTAATCCTTTTTATGAGTTTAATCGCAATTACTACCAAAATGATGATTAATCAAGAAATGAAATGGAAATTTATTATCTCTATTCATCTCTTTTTCTCTTTATTTTTAGGTGTTGCAATTTACTTTTTTTCTTCTATTGTTTATTTGATTACCGGACAAATCTCACTCGCAGAAATAGACATTAAAAGTCATTTTGCAGGTATCGTATCTGTGGTGGATTTAAACTTTCTTATTTACTTTTCAATGATTAGTATTGTATATTCTTTTTACTATTTTGAAAAAACCAAGAAAATAGAATTAGAAAAATCTCAATTGGCAAATCAACTTACAAATGCCAAAATGAATGTGTTAAAATACAAACTTCACCCTCACTTTTTATTTAATACACTTAACAGCATTTCTTCTCTTATTGAAACCGACACAAAACTTGCTCAAAATACGGTTGCTGATTTTGGTGATTTATTAAGAGATTTGTTAGACTTAAAAGATACCAACTTAATTCCTTTAAAAGAAGAAATTTCAATTTCAAAAAGGTATTTAGATATTATGACCTTACGTTTTTCAGACCATTTAACAATTAATATAAATTATGACGAGTCGTTAAATAATATTTTAATTCCTAGTTTAATTTTGCTTCCTATAGTAGAAAACTCTATTAAACATGGATATTCTTACGATATTACCAATTTAAAAATACAACTTTCAATTATTAAAAAAAATGATAAAATAATATTTACAATTGAAAATAACGGGGCTCCTATAAAAACTAAAAGAATAAAATATAGCAACGGATTACAAAATACTATTGATAGATTAAAAATACTTTATAATAATCACTTTTCATATTCTATGAAAAACCTTAAAAATAAAGAAGGGGTAGTCACAAAAATTGTAATTCCTTTAATGTCAACAAAGTAAATTGTATTTTTTTTCGAATAAAATCATTTATTTTTGTTAAAACACAGTTAATATTCTGTTAATTGTGTCACATAAATTTAGTAAAATCGTCTTTCTATTATACATTTAACTAACCGAAAAAGTTTATCATGAGAAATTATATTTATTTTTTTATTTTCCTATTGCTTAGTTCAACAGTTAATGCAAATAATGACAATGACACTTTAAATATAATTTCAAATACTCAACCAACAAAAAAGGTTAAATCCAGTTCTAAAAAAACAATTAAAAACAATTCATTCATTCATTTTAGTAATCCTTATAAGTTAAATACATTTTGCAGATTGATCCAAGCTGGAAATTATGATGCTGTTAAAAAATGTATTAAAAAAGGGTTTGACATTAATGAAGAGTCAATTAGATTAACACCTTTAATGTATGCTGCAAGACATAATAGAATAGAAATTGTTAAATTACTTATAGATAATGGTGCTAATCTTAAAATAAAAGACAATAAAGGACATACAGCTTTAAAATGGGCAAAACTTTCAAACGCTACGGAATCTTATAATATAATTTTTAATGCTTTAAAAAAGAATAAACACTAATTTTCTCTATTTGAAATAGTTTCGGTACTTTTATTTTTTATATGATAAAAGCAAGAATGAGTATCATAAAAGATCAATTAGGAAGAGAAATTACTTTAAAATCCGTACCAAAAAGAATCATCTCTTTGGTTCCATCTCAAACAGAATTATTATGTGAATTAGCATTAGAAAATGAATTGGTTGGCATCACTAAATTTTGTGTACATCCATATCATTTAAAATCTACGAAAACAATAGTTGGAGGCACCAAAAAAGTAGATATTGAAAAAATAAAAGCACTCAATCCAGATTTTATACTGTGCAATAAAGAAGAAAACACGTATGATTTTCTTCCTGAATTAGAGAAAATTGCCCCAACTTATTTTTCAGATGTAATTTCAATTCAAGATTCTATAGATTTAATATTAAGGTTGGGATCCATCTTAAACAGAAGAACAGAAAGCGATAATCTGGCTCATAAAATAGAATTTAAATTAGTAGATTTTAAACATTTTATAAAAGATAAACCTTCAAGAAAAACAGCTTATTTCATTTGGGCAAAACCTTGGATGGTTGCGGGAAACGACACTTATATAAATGAAATGTTAAAACTTAATAAGTTTGAAAATATTTATGCTAACATGAGTCGCTATCCAAAAGTTGAAATTGAAAAAATTAGATATGAAGGCGATCCGGATGTTATAATTTTATCGTCAGAACCTTTTCCCTTTAAAGATGAACATGCTATGGAAATTGGAACTTATACAAATCGCTCCATAACTGTTTTTGGAGATGGTGAAATGTTTAGTTGGCACGGATCCAGATTGCTTTTAGCTTTTGACTATTTTAAAGAATTACATAAAAAATTGGAAAGTCATTTTTAAAAAATAAGTTAGAACAAAAAAACCCGTCAACCTGAATTTATTTCAGGTTCACATAATATTGAACTCATAAAATATGGGTGAGATGCTGAAACAAGTTCAGCATAACGAGAAAAAAAAATTAAAAGCCTTTCAAAAATTTGAGAGGCTTTTAACTTATTAAGAAATTCTATTTGTCTTGTAATGCAAATACCTTCTTCAATAAATCTGAGGTTCTACTACTTACCTTTTCTCTTATTTCCTTTTCCTCAACTTCTACCATAGTAAAAACTCCTTTTAAAGCCTCTCCAGTTACATAATCCGTTAAATCAGGATTTACATTGTTTGTTAAAGGAATACTGTTGTATTTTGTAATTAAATCATTCCAAATTTTATCAGCACCAACTTTTTGAAATGAATTATTAATAATAGGATGAAATTTTTGATACAATACTTCTGAAGTTGCATTTTGTAAATATATGGTTGCTGCATTTTTATCACCTAATAAAATATTTTTTGCATCGGTAAAAGACATTTCTTTAATTGCATCAACAAAAATTGGAATTGCTTCTCCAACCGCATCTTCCGCTGCTCTATTTAATACTTTTAAACCTTCATCAGCCAATTTTGATAAACCGATAGAACGTAACGTGTTATCAACTTTTTGTAGTTCTTCCGGTAATAAAATTCTTGTCAATTCATTTTTGAAGAAACCATCTTCAACTGTAAGTTTAGTTACTTGATTTGTAATTCCGTTATTTAAAGCTTCTTTTAAACCACCAGCTATTTGGTCATTTGTAATCACTCCATTTGGTAACTGATTTAAAACTTGCTGCAATTCTGAACAAGAAGTTAATTGAAATACAACAACTAATAATAGGATTCTTTTTTTCATAGTTTAATTTTTGAATTTAGTTTAGATAATAGCTTTTATTTGGAAGTATTTCCAGTTTTTTTGTTAAATCCAAAGGGGCAATGCCTACAACCATTTTTACAACAATAACCTCTTTTTAAATGGTATTTTTCCGTAAAAACTCGATAACCTTCTTTGGACAAGTAGAATTCGTCTGACTCTAATTCTGAAAAATTTTTATTATTCATAGATTTTGCAATAATAATCAATTATTTCTAATGATTTCAACCAATATTAGTTAGAAATTTATTAAAATTAAAGATTAATTAGTATTTCATTACGATAAAATACAGCATTTAAGATTATCTAAAATTTATAAAACAAATTTATTATATAAAAATAAAAAAATAGTAACAACTGCTGCCGGAGCTCCAATTAAACATTATGAAGATTCTCAAAGTGTTGGAGCAAGAGGCCCGCTTTTATTGCAAGATTACTTCTTACAAGAAAAACTGGCACATTTTAATAGAAAAAGAATTCCAGAGAGAATTGTAAATGCGAAAGGATCTGGTGCTTATTGAAATTTTAACGAAACGCATGATATTTCAAAAAATTCACACGAGCTAAATTAAAATGAAAACGATGATGATTACTTTACTCAGCCAGGAAATCTTTTTAGAATTATGTCTCCCAAAGTTAAATTAAATATTATAAGCAATATTGTAGGAGCTATGAACGGAATTTCTGGTATTAAAAAGGATGAAATTGTAAACAGACAATTATGTCACTGGTTTAGAGATGACGCCCAATTAGGAATGAGGATTTCCAAAGGTTTAGGTGTTGAAATAGATCCAAGTTTATTAAAACAAGCTTATTGTCTTTAAACAAAAAAGAGCGACTTTTAAAAGTCGCTCTTTTTTATTTAATAATATCTTAATTATAAAGCAGGAGGGTAATTTTCCATAATTTGAGCAACAAATTCCTTTATTCTTTCTTCTTTTTTAGCAACATTACCAGTAGTTGTTAAACCACCACTTCCAATTCCTTGCCATGCCAATTCTTTCTTTTGTGCATCAATTAAATCAACAAACAAAGTTCCTTCTGTATATTTCGAAATTCGCATCCCAAAATTTGGCCCATAATACCAAGGATGCCAACCCATATAAAAATTATTGTTTTCGTAAATATCGACTTTCTGTCTTGACTTAGTGAAAATATTTACTAAAACATCTGGACTTTCAGATTTTGTAAATCCTTTAGCTAACATTTCGGACTCTATAGCTTTTAAGATTCTGCGCTTATCTAAATCTGAAATTTCAACTTTATCAATGCCTTTTTTATAAAATGCAAAAGTTTTGTACTTTGAAAAATCTGTTGTGGTATCATAATCAGATGTAACTCTAACTGAACTGCATGAAGCTACTAAAAAAAGTAAGACTAACGGAAGTAATTTTATGGCTTTCATTTTATTTAAATTTTTTATTATTAAAACAAATCTTTTAATAAGGTATCATCAACTAAGTTCGGTAACGTAACTTTCAATTTAGAATTAACTTCCATTGCTCTTTTAATTGCGAAAGTTGCACCTTCATTACGAGCCCAATTTCTTCTTGAAATACCATTATTCACATCCCAAAAAAGCATACTTTTCAATCGCTTTTCTGCTTCTATACTACCATCAAGAACCATACCAAAACCACCGTTTATTACTTCTCCCCATCCTACTCCACCTCCGTTGTGAATAGAAACCCAGGTTGCACCTCTAAAACTATCTCCAATTACATTTTGTATAGCCATATCTGCGGTAAACTGAGAGCCATCGTAAATATTCGATGTTTCTCTATAAGGAGAATCTGTTCCAGAAACATCATGGTGATCTCTTCCTAAAACAATTGGAGCTGAAATCTCATTATTTTTTATTGCGTTATTAAAAGCTTCAGCAATTTTCATTCTCCCTTCGGCATCAGCATACAAAATGCGTGCTTGAGATCCAACAACTAATTTATTTTCTTGTGCCCCTTTAATCCATTGAATATTATCAGACATTTGCTGTTGAATTTCTATTGGAGAGTGCTTTTTTATTTCTTCTAAAATGTCACAGGCAATTTTATCTGTTTTTTCTAAATCAATAGGATTTGCACTTGTACATACCCATCGAAAAGGACCAAAACCATAATCGAAACACATAGGTCCCATAATATCCTGAACATATGAAGGGTAAGCCCATCTCTCTGTCTCTTCCCCAAGGGAAGAGATTATTTCTTTATTACAAAAATTCCCTTTTGAGTTTAAATATATATCGGCTCCTGCTCTACTTGCTTCTAACAAAAATGCATTTCCATAATCAAAAAAGTAGGTTCCTTTAGAGGTGTGTTTATTTATTGCCGTTACTTGCCTTCGTAAACTTTCCTGAACTTTTTGTTTAAATAATTTTGGATTTGAAGACATCATATCATTTGCTTCTTCAAAAGAAATTCCAACTGGGTAATAACCTCCAGCCCAAGGATTATGTAACGACGTTTGATCGGAACCTAAATCTACATATAGTTCAACTTCTGCAAATTTTTCCCATACCTCAACAATGTTCCCTAAAAAGGCAATAGAAACAACCTCTTTGTTTTCTTTAGCTTTTTTAACTCTACTAACTAATTTCTCTAAATCCGTAAATTTTTCATCAATCCAACCTTGAGAAAGTCTTATTTCAGTAATTTTAGGATTTACTTCAGCACAAACAGTAATACAGCCAGCTATATTTCCAGCCTTTGGCTGTGCTCCACTCATACCGCCTAAACCAGATGTTAAAAATAATTTTCCAGCTAAATCTTCATTATTTTTCGCAATTTTTCTACCTGCATTTAAAACCGTAATAGTTGTACCATGTACAATTCCTTGGGGCCCAATATACATGTAACTCCCCGCTGTCATTTGTCCGTACTGGGTTACTCCTAAAGCATTATATTTCTCCCAATCGTCCTGTTTACTATAATTTGGAATCATCATACCATTTGTAACAACAACGCGCGGCGCATTTCTATGTGAAGGAAATAAACCCATTGGATGCCCAGAATAAATAGCCAAAGTTTGTTCTTCATCCATTTCGGACAAATACTTCATAGTTAATAAATACTGTGCCCAATTTTGAAAAACAGCACCATTTCCACCATAGGTAATTAACTCATGTGGATGTTGAGCAACAACATAGTCCAAGTTGTTTTGAATCATGTGCATAATCGCTTTTGCCTGTTCACATTTCCCTGGATATTCACTTATTGGCCGAGCATACATTTTATAATCTGGCCGAAAACGATACATATATATTCTACCGTATTCCATTAATTCTGAAGCAAATTCTTTAGCTAAAACAGCATGATGTTTAATATCAAAATAACGCAAGGCATTTCTAATCGCTAATTCCTTTTCGCTTTTAGAAAGGATATCTTTTCGTTTAGGTGCGTGATTTAATAAAGTATCGTATTTTTTTACTGAAGGTAATTCAGAAGGAATACCTTGTTTTATAATTTCTTTAAATGTCATTTGGTAGTATATTTTTAATTTGAAACAATTAACTTAATGCCAGAAATTAAAAACTATGGATATCTTATATCAACTCTAAAGTGAGTTAATGCAATGCATTTTTTATATTTGAAATGTAAAATATCCAAAATAGTTACTTTTAATTGGTATTTCACAAATATAAGTCAAATTGGTTTGATTTTTGAAATTGTTTAAGTGTAATGATTCTAATTTTTAAATATATAATTCCAAATAACTATTGTGGCTTAACCATTTATCCTTTTATTTTTTTAAAAAATAAAACTTTAAAAAAAGATGAAATTTTAATGAATCACGAAAAAATTCATTTAAAACAACAACTAGAATTACTTTGGATCTTCTTTTTTATATGGTATTTTACAGAATATCTTGTTAGAGTTATTCAATATAAAAACCACTATTTAGCCTATAAAAATATTAGTTTTGAAAAAGAAGCCTACCAAAGCGAAGGAAATTTAGCTTACCTAAATAACAGAAAAAGTTTTAATTTCATTTTTTATTTTAAGTTGTAGGGTACAATTAAATAATTGAATTCTTCAAATATTCGTTAGGTCAATTAAGTTTTAAATGTCAGTCTGAGCTTGTCGAAGACATTTTTCACTTACACTTCGACAAGCTCAGACTGACAAAATTATATCGTGTTATCATTCAGAATGAATTACATCCAACAAACTGTTTTAATTAAAAACAACCGTTTTATTATTGAATACTAACACTTTTCGTTTAGTATGTAATTTTAATGCTCTTGACAATACTATTTTTTCTAAATCTCTACCTTTTAAAATAAAATCTTTAATGGTATGTGTATGCGAAACACGTGTAATATCCTGCTCAATTATAGGACCTTCATCTAAATCTTCTGTCACATAATGACTGGTTGCACCAATAATTTTAACCCCTCTTTTATAAGCCGAATGATAAGGTTTTGCACCAGGAAATGCAGGTAAAAATGAGTGATGGATATTAATGATATGATTTGGATATTCTTCAATTAATTTTGAAGATACAATCTGCATATATCTAGCCAATACAATAAAATTCACTTTAAATTCTTTTAATAAATTTAATTGTATATCTTCCGCTGCTTCTTTTGTTTCTTTGGTTACTTTAATATAATAATATGGAATATTAAAGCTTTGAGCTATATGCTCTAAATCGGGGTGATTGCTTATAATTAACGGGATATCTACCTCTAATTCGTTAGCACTGTATCTGCTTAAAATATCATACAAACAGTGTTCATATTTGGAAACAAAGATTGCCATTTTTGGTTTTACATCAGAATCATACAAATGCCAATTCATTTCAAATTTATCACCAATAACTTCACTAAAAACGTCTTGAAATGCTTGTACCGCAAATGTACTTTTTGAAAATTCACATTCCAAACGCATAAAAAACATATTATCTACCCTATCAACGTGTTGATCTATATATACAATATTACCCCCTTGCTGAGCAATAAAATTTGTAACTGAAGCAATTATTCCTTTGCTATCATTACAATTTATTAGAATTGTTATTCCTTTCATGAGCCTACATTATTTGTTTTAAACGATAACTTGCAGTTCGCTATCAGTCATTCCCTTTGTAAAATAAACTTTTTAGCATGCTCGTTTTATTTCAAAAAATTTAAGTATCAAAATTAGATAAAAAACATAAGGCAACCGCTACTTTTAAAATTCTTATCCATTTAACAATTATTACTTAATATTTTTAAAAATTTCATAAATTGCAGTCTAAATATGAGCTAATTTTACGAAATGATAAAAATAACCACATACAAACCAATTAATAAAGTCCGAATTGTAACTGCTGCTTCTCTTTTTGATGGACATGATGCTGCAATAAACATAATGCGTAGAATTATTCAGGCAACCGGAGTTGAAGTAATTCATTTAGGACATGACAGAAGCGTTGAAGAAGTTGTTAATTGTGCTATTCAGGAAGATGCAAATGCAATTGCGATGACTTCTTACCAAGGTGGGCACAACGAGTATTTTAAATATATGTGCGATTTATTAAAAGAAAAAGGTGCTTCTCATATAAAAATATTTGGCGGTGGAGGTGGTGTAATTCTTCCTACTGAAATAAAGGAATTAATGGATTATGGTGTAACTCGCATCTATTCTCCAGACGATGGAAGAGAAATGGGTTTACAAGGAATGATAAATGACATGATTGAAAAAAGTGATTTTCCTAGCCCATCCTTAATCCTTCCCAAAGGGAAGGAAATTATTGACAGCCTAAAAAATAAAGACGTAAATACTATTGCTCGCCTAATTTCAATAGCTGAAAACAGAAATGAAGAATTTCAAAAACTTTTTTATCCTCTTATAGAATTAGGAAAAAACATACCTGTTTTAGGAATTACAGGTACCGGAGGTTCTGGAAAATCATCAACGGTTGATGAATTAGTTAGACGATTTTTAACTGATTTTCCTAAAAAAACTATTGCAATTGTATCTGTTGATCCTTCAAAACGAAAAACTGGCGGTGCATTATTAGGTGATCGAATTAGAATGAATTCTATAAAAAATGAACGTGTTTATATGCGATCATTGGCAACGCGTCAATCTAATTTGGCATTATCAAAACATGTTAGTGATGCTGTTTCTGTATTAAAAGTTGCTGGTTTTGATTTGGTGATTTTAGAAACTTCGGGTATTGGTCAAAGTGATACTGAAATTTTAGATCATTCTGATGTTTCTTTATATGTTATGACTCCTGAATACGGTGCTGCAACACAATTGGAAAAAATTGACATGATTGATTTTGCCGATGTAATTGCACTTAATAAATTCGACAAAAGAGGCTCTTTAGATGCCTTACGTGATGTTAAAAAACAATATCAACGCAATCATAATTTATGGGACAGTGCTATTGAAACAATGCCTGTTTATGGCACAATTGCATCTCAATTTAATGATCCAGGAACCAATGAATTGTATAAAGTTTTAATTGAAAAACTAAACAAAAAAACTCAGGCTAATTTTAAGAGCACTTTTAAAAGCACAGGAAAAACAAGTGAAAAACAATTTATAATTCCACCAAATAGAACCCGATATTTATCTGAAATAACCG
The DNA here is from genome assembly GCF_900188355.1 of Lutibacter flavus. Lineage (GTDB taxonomy): Bacteria > Bacteroidota > Bacteroidia > Flavobacteriales > Flavobacteriaceae > Lutibacter > Lutibacter flavus. The sequence goes on along the minus strand of NZ_FZNX01000007.1, from coordinate 68,680 downwards.
AAAATAATAGAGCTTACAGCAAAACAAGTCTAGAGCAAAAAGAAATTGCTCAAAAATTATTTGGAATTTATAAAACAATTGAATCTGTTTGTTCAATTAAACCTGAATTAATTAAAATCGGATTAAATGAGGATGAGATTCTGAAACAAGTTCAGAATGACGATACCAAAATATTGGCATCACTACTCCTTAAAGAATTTTCACGAGTAAAAATGGATTTAAATCCATACAACTGGAATATCATTTTAAACTGGGAAACAAAAAAACAATCCTATAAAAACGAGGTTTATTCCTATAAAGTTCGTGATAAAGAAATCAATATTAAAACGCATAGCGAATCGCTTTCTCATATTCAAATTCCGAAAATTTCATTACCAAAATATGAAGCTTGGGGTGATATTTTATTGTGGTCTTTAGAAGAAAACGTTCCTGGCGAATTCCCATATACTTCTGGGCTTTTTCCTTTTAAAAGAACGGGTGAAGATCCAACAAGAATGTTTGCTGGCGAAGGTGGGCCAGAACGTACAAACAGACGTTTTCATTACGTAAGTTTAGGTTTGCCTGCAAAGCGTTTATCTACCGCTTTTGATTCAGTAACTTTATATGGAAATGATCCTCATATTAGACCCGATATTTATGGTAAAATTGGTAATGCGGGAGTTTCTATTTGTTGTTTAGACGACGCAAAAAAACTGTATTCCGGTTTTGATTTGACAAATGAAATGACTTCCGTTTCAATGACCATTAATGGTCCTGCTCCAATGATGTTGGCCTTTTTTATGAATGCCTCCATTGATCAGGAATGTGAAAAATACATCCTTAAAAATGGATTAAAAGCTGAAATTGAAGCGAAAATTTCTTCAATTTATAGAGAAAAAGGTGTTGAGCAGCCAAAATATCAAGGTGAACTTCCTGAAGGAAATAGCGGGTTAGGTTTATTGCTATTAGGCGTTACCGGAGATGAGGTTTTACCAAACGAAGTATATCAAAAAATTAAAACTGAAACAATTTCAAAAGTACGAGGAACTGTTCAAGCCGACATTTTAAAAGAAGATCAAGCTCAAAATACGTGTATTTTCTCAACTGAATTTGCGCTTCGCTTAATGGGTGATGTTCAAGAATATTTCATTGAAAAAAATGTGCGTAACTTTTATTCGGTTTCAATCTCTGGATATCATATTGCAGAAGCTGGCGCCAATCCAATTTCTCAATTAGCGTTTACTTTAGCAAATGGATTTACCTATGTTGAATATTATCTATCTAGGGGAATGGATATCAATAAATTTGGTCCAAATCTATCCTTCTTTTTCTCAAATGGTGTAGATCCTGAATATGCTGTAATTGGAAGAGTTGCCCGTAAAATTTGGGCAAAAGCAATGAAAAATAAATATGGAGCAAATGCCAGAGCACAAATGTTAAAATATCATATTCAAACATCTGGTAGAAGTTTGCATGCTCAAGAAATTGACTTTAACGATATAAGAACCACATTACAAGCACTGTATGCAATTTACGATAATTGCAACAGTTTACATACCAATGCTTATGATGAAGCAATTACAACACCTACTGAAGAAAGTGTTCGAAGAGCAATGGCAATTCAGTTAATTATAAATAAAGAACTTGGACTAGCTAAGAACGAAAATCCAATACAAGGTTCGTTTATTATTGAAGAATTAACCGATTTAGTTGAGGAGGCAATTTATAAAGAGTTTGATAGGATTACTGAACGAGGTGGAGTGCTTGGCGCTATGGAAACGATGTACCAACGCAGTAAAATCCAGGAAGAAAGTTTGTATTATGAAACTTTAAAACACAACGGAAAATTTCCTATTATTGGAGTAAATACATTTTTAAGCAGTAAAGGTTCACCAACTGTTTTACCTCAAGAAGTAATAAGAGCAACTGAGGAAGAAAAACAGTATCAAATTAAAGTAGTTGAAAATTTAAATCTTGGAAATGCTTCAAAAGCTGAAGAGCATATTAAATCGTTGAAAGAAAAATCTATTAATAATGAAAATATTTTTGAGCAATTAATGGAAGCCTGTAAAGTTTGTTCTATTGGTCAAATTACAGAAGCCTTGTTTGAAGTTGGCGGTCAATATAGAAGGAATATGTAAAATTATTTTCTTTAGGAAGGAAACTTAAAATCTTGAATTAACGTTTAGATTATAATAAAGTATTAAATGAATAAAAGCTTAAATAATTTAGTGAATGCAAGCATTGAAAATTTGGCTATCAAAATTAAAAGCATTGATTTAAATACTTTAAATATTTCAGAATACAATAAAAATTATTTACAAAAATATATTAATAATTATACATTTTATATGGCGCTTTATAAGCAGCTTTTAATAAAATCAATAAATAAACTTAAAAGACCTATATCTGAAAGTGTTTTTATTGATTATGGCGGTGGATGTGGAATGCTATCATATTTGGCTTCCGAAATAGGATTTAAAAAAATTGTTTACAACGATATTTACGATGTTTCTTTAAAAGATGTTCAAATAATTTCGAATGCATTAAAAACCAAGATAGATTATTTTATATTAGGTGATGTTGAAGTTTTTGTTAGTGAGATAAATAAACTAGAAATCCAACCTGATTTGATTTGCTCTTTTGATGTTTTAGAACATATATACGATTTAGAAAATTGGTTTAGAAATATATCCAAAATAACCACTAATTATTCATTACTATTTATGACTAGTGCCAATTCTAAAAATCCATTTGTAGTAAATAGATTAAAAAAACTACATATAAAAGCCGAATACAAAGGTTCATCTAAAACAGCAGGATGGAAAAACCGAGATTTAAATTCCTCCTTTTTAGCTGCTCGAAAAAAAATAATTAAAGACAACTTTCCTTTTTTAAAAAACTCAGAAATTGAATTACTATCTAATAAAACAAGAGGACTACAAATAAATGACATTATAAATGTTGCAAAACATTTCATTGAGTTTAAGGAAATTAAATATAAAATTAATCATCCTACAAATACTTGTGATCCTTACACTGGTAATTGGACCGAGAATTTGATTGATTTAGAATATTTAAAGAAAATGATAGAAACAATTGGTTTAAAAGTGACTTTTACAAACTCTTTATTTAGTTATTCAAATAATAAAGTGTTAAATATCCCTAAAAACATTTTAAACTTCATAATCAAAATATTAGGAACTAAAAATCTTATGTTTTCACCAACTTACACTCTTGAAGTAGAAAAAAATTAAATTACAGAAGCCTTCTTTGAAGTTGGTGGTCAGTATAGAAAGGAATATGTAAAAGAGATTATGTTTATCTAAAATTGATTATATTAGTAATATCTAATCAACAATTATGAAAAAGTATATAATAATTCTATTAGGAATATTATTTTTTAACAATAGTATTCATTCTCAAGAAAAAAAAATCACAATTAAAGTAAAAGATGTATTTAATAAACCTGTTGCTGGGGCCATCATTCTTTTTGATAATAAGAAACAAAAAATTTGGACAAATTCAAATGGAGAGTTTAAAACAAAAATAAAATCTGATCCAAAGGAAATAAGTGCTTTTCATCCAAATATTGGTATTAAAAAAATAAAATATAATGGAAAAAATAATGTAACCATTATTATAAAGGAAGGAAATGACTTAAATCTATCAGGTAATACTTCAAAACAAGTAATTTTAGATTCAGGTCAATTTAATACAATATATGATTATTTAAGAGGTCAAATTTCTGGAGTAAATGTTACTTCTGATAACATAATTAGGATTAGAGGTTATAATTCGATAAATCGCAACATGACTCCTCTTTTTATATTAAACGGAATAGAAATTACAAAAGAAACATTTGGAGGAATTAGACCTGATAACATTAAATCTTTATCTGTTTTAAAAGGACCGGAAACAAGTATATATGGCATTAGAGGTTCTAATGGTGTTATAATTGTTAAAACAAGGTCATAGAATCAATTCCCAAAATTAATCTCTTCAGGAATTTTGAAGTTTGCAGATAATTCTACAATAAAGATTTCACATAGCGTTTGTGCATTCTTCTTAAAAGAATTAATTCTTTACGAAGCATTCTAACAAAATCTTTTCCGTGGATTTTAGTACCCTCTAACTTCATGCAATTGTTATACAAATTATCGATAAAGTATTGAAGTGATTTTGCGTATTTAAGTTTTAAAATAGGATTTTGTTGAATTTCAATCTCAGCAATTTTTGGAACCAATCCCAAAGAATCCATTACCAAATTATTTGCATATCTATCCGATTCCCTTTTTGACAGATACATGGATTGAATACTTTTTTCATTTGTAACATACGCAGCAATGCTACGTGTTAAACGAAAAATATCAATTGACTTCTGATAAATCACAGACTGTTTTAAATTATATTCAGTAGAATCCAACATTTGTTAAAAATAATACTAACAAAATTACTTTGTAATTTAAATTTTCACATTTAATAATTAAAGTAAAACCCACTATTTAATTTAAATTTTAATATTTTTATACGATATATCTATAATAATGAAACTAGACACTATAAACTGGAAAATATTAAGTTGTTTACAGCAAAATGCCAGGCAATCTAATACTGAAATTGCCAGAATTGTTGGAGTTACTTCTCCTGCAGTTGCAGAACGAATTCGTAAAATGGAAGATGCTGGAGTGATTGAAGGTTACCATGCAAAAGTTTCACATATTGAAACCGACCATCAACTAAAGGCAATTATAACGTTAAGAGCATTTATGGGAAGATTAAAACCTTTTTTACAAACAGTTACTAGTTTTAATGAAGTTGTTAATTGCTATAGAATTACTGGTAATGAAAACATTGTAATGGAAGTTGTATTAAAAAATCAAAAACATTTAGAACAGTTTATAGACCAATTAATTACTTATGGAGAAACAAGAACACACATTGTTTTATCAAATGTAATTGAAAACAACCCAATTATAAAAAAAGTAAATTATTAACAATAATTATCCTTCTCTATCTATAATTGTTAAAGCCAATCTAATTTTAAAATACTCAATTTCAGCATTTAAATGCTCAAAATAAGGTTTTAAAGCTTGAGGACTTTCTAACTCTTCTTTAGCCAGTCTCACTTTTTCAACTTCTTGTTTTGATACAAAATCGTAGATATCAATATCCTTTCCCTCGGTGTATAATAATGCCAAATGAGAAAAAATAGTGGTCGATTTTAAATTACGTTTTTCAGCAATTTCATCAATTGAAAAACCTTCTTTGTATAAGTCGTAAGTTATTTTATGTGTGTCTTTCTTTTTTCTTGTTTTAATTTTTTCATTTGAAAAAGCAACAATTTCAGCAATAAAATCTTCTCCATAAACCTCCAATTTGCGTTGTCCTACTCCACTTATATCTAAAAAGTCAGATTCACTCATTGGGCGTGCTCGTTCCATTTCTTTTAAAGCAGCATCACTAAACACTAAATATGCAGGAATATTTTCGGCCAAAGCAATTTCTTGTCGTAATTTTCTTAAACGCTCAAATAAAGTATCCTTTTTAGCTTTTGTTGTTTTAGCTGTTTTACTTGATTTTTCAGAAGTAACTGGTTCTTTGTATTCAACAGGTTTCGTTAAATTAACTTGTTCTTTATCAAACAACACTTTTTTTGAAAAACTGGTTAATCGCAGCGCATTGTTTTTGTGAAATGCTATTTCGCAATACCCTTGATTCATTAATTGAATTAGGTACTGTTGCCAATCTCTCCAGGAAATATCGCTTCCCACTCCGTGCGATTTTAATTTATCATATCCTTTATCTAAAACAGTTGCATTATGTGCTCCTCTTAAAACATCTATTATTGTTCCTGTAGCTTCAGTTTCTTTTAATCTTGATATTACCGAAAGTGCCTTTTGAGCAATTATTGTTCCGTTAAAAAATTGCGGAGGATTTTTACAAACATCACAATTCCCACAGTTTTCAGCTAATAATTCTCCAAAGTAACTTAACAATATTTTTCTTCGGCAAGTGTTTGCTTCAGAAAACTGCTTCATTCTATCTAATTTTGCAGCCTGAACATCTTCATTAGTAGCACCACTCATAAATTTTCTGAGTTGTATTACATCAGAATAACTATGAAATAATAACGCATTTGCTTTTAATCCATCACGTCCACTACGCCCAATTTCCTGGTAATAACCTTCAATATTTTTAGGCATATTATAATGAATTACCCACCTAACATTGGATTTGTCAATTCCCATTCCAAAAGCAATAGTTGCACAAACTACTTTTATTTTATCATAAATAAAATCTTCCTGTGTTTTTGAGCGTTCAGCAAAATTTAAACCAGCATGGTACGATGCCGCATTTATGCCATTCTGCTTTAATTTACTAGCGGTTTGTTCCGTCCCTTTTCTACTCAAACAATAAATAATACCAGACTCGTTAGGTTGTTTTCTAATAAATTTAATTATTTGAGAAATCCGATCATTTGCCGGACGCACTTCCAACTCAATATTCTTTCTGTCAAACGATGAAATAAATTGTTTTGCTAAAGGAATATTTAGTTGCTCAACAATATCTGCTCTAGTTGCTTTATCGGCAGTAGCAGTTAATGCAATAATTGGAGTGTTTGGTAATGTTTGTTTTAAAAACCCTAATTGTTGATATGAAGGTCTAAAATCATGTCCCCAAGATGAAATACAATGCGCTTCATCAATCGCCACACAACTAATATATTCTTCTGTTATAATATTTTGTAAAAAGGATAGGCTTTCCGGAGCTACATATAATAACTTTAATTCTTTGCTATATATTTTTTCAAAAATTGCTGCTTGTTCAAAACTCTCCTGACTACTATTGTAAAAATCTGCGGCAATTCCATTTGCCTTTAAACCATCAACCTGATCTTTCATTAATGCGATCAAGGGAGAGATAACCAAAGTTAAACCTTCAAAAAGTAATGCTGGTAATTGAAAACAAATAGATTTTCCACCACCAGTTGGCATAATCACCAAATTATCATTTTTTGAAAGAACCGACTCAACAATTTCTTGTTGTTGGTCACGAAAACTATCGTATCCAAAATATTTTTTTAGTGTTGGAAGTAATTTTTCTTGAGTTTCTTTTAATAGCATTTATTCAATTTTTGACAAAAATACATTTTATTCACAAATTAGAAGAAAATGAAATTTAATACACAATTTTTGTCTTTATTTCAATAGACTATACAATGGAGCCATAACATTTGGTATTATCTTAATTTAAGAGCATTATACCAGCTTGCAATATGTAGCATCATATTGCTTACCTATAAAAAAGCGTGCTTCCCTCATAAAACTTTTGTAATTTTACCAGCTTAAAAGTTTGACTTTAAAACTAAATAAAAAGACATGAGTAAAATAATGACAGTCGACGTTTTGTCGAGTATTAAAGGAGCACAGTCCTCAGAGACCGTGAACAAATTATTTGATGTAATCAAAAATGCACAACCAAATAATAATAATTCCTCTAATAATGTCAATTATAATTGCGTGTCGTTAAATGATTTACGAGAAGATGTTGTGATGGAAAGCAGTGCTTTAGAGAAAAAAATCATTATAGAAAACTTTCCAAAAGAAAAAAATGGATATTTAGTTGTTGCTAAAGTTATTGAAGACTAGTATGGATTCTCAAATAAAAAAAATTCACCAACAATTGGTGACTAAACAGATATCTTGTACCGCGTTGGTTCAAGAAAAATTAGACTTATTAAAAGAAAATACACACAATACGGTAAACTCTTTATTAGATAAAATTGCTTTGGAATTAGCGGTAAAAGTTGACGCTAAAATAGCAAATGGTGAAGAAATAGGTTTGTTAGAAGGTATTCCTTTTGGAATAAAAGATGTGTATATGGTTCAAGGAACTTACACAACTGCAAGTTCAGATTTATTAAAAAATTACAAATCGGCTTATACAGCAACTGCCATTCAAAAATTATTAGATGCAGGTGCTATTCCTTTAGTTAAAGAAAACTGTGATAGTTTTGGACACGGTTCTTCAAGTGAAAATACCATTTTTGGAGCGGTTAAAAATGCATTAAATACAGAGTTGGTTGCAGGTGGTTCAAGTGGAGGTTCTGCTGTGAATGTGGCAAAAGATTACACTGTTTTTTCAATTGGTGGAGATACTGGAGGATCAATTCGTCAACCAGCTGGATACAATCATATTTATGGTTTAAAACCAACTTACGGACGTATTTCTAGATATGGATTAATGGCATACGCATCTTCTACAGATTGTGTTGGACCTTTAGCAAAATCTATTGAAGATATTAGAATTTTGTTGAATGTGATGAGTGGAAAAGATATAAAAGATCAAACTACTATTACTTCTACAGAAATTAAGGAAGATTCAATTTTAAATAACGGAAAGGTTAAAACTATTGGGTATTTTAAAAACTTTGTAAATAACACTTCTATTGACCCGAAAATAAAAGCTGATTTTTTAGCAACACTCGAAAAAATTAAAGAACAAGGAATTACAATAAAAGAATTGGATTTCTTTGATTCTGATACGTTAGTTTCTACATATTACACGTTGGCAATGGCTGAAACTGCCTCTAACCTATCCCGATTAGATGGTACAAATTATGGAAATCGAATTGAAGGTGACAATTTAAAAGACACGTATGCTATTACACGTTCCGAAAACTTTTCAGAAGAATCTAAACGAAGAATTGTTGGAGGAAACCAAGTATTATCACAAGGATTTTCAGATGAAATTTACTTAAAAGCATTAGCACTAAGAGATCAGATTTCAGATAACTTCGATAAAGATTTTAAAGAAGTTGATATCATACTTTCTCCGGTTACGCCAAACACTCCTCCAAAAATTGGAGATAGTTTAAAAGATCCATTGGCAATGTATTTGTCGGATGCTTATACTGTTGGATTTAGTTTGGGACAATTACCAACTTTAACGGTGCCACAAGGAACTTCAACAGGTCTACAAATTACTGCTGCAAAAAATCAAGAACAAACACTATTGAAGTTTGCTAACTTCTTAAAAGAAACGATATAATGGAATTGGAACAATTAACTGCCGCCTTAAAAGCGCACGATTTAGAATTGGTAATCGGACTGGAAACACACGTTCGATTAAATACCAAAACCAAGTTGTTTTGTTCTTGTCCAAATCAAGAAATTGAAACACCAAACGAAAATATATGTTCGGTTTGTACCGGACAAATGGGAGTTTTACCTTCCATAAATAAAGAAGCTATTTCAAAAGCTATTTATTTTGGTAAAGCCGTAAAATCTACTTTCTCAAATGAAATAATTTCTTGGGATAGAAAACATTACGAATATCCTGACAATCCTAAAAACATACAAATTACACAGTTTCATAATCCTGTAATTCCAGACGGACAAGTTTCTTGTTTTAGAAATGATGGTTCTCAATTTACAGTAAGTTTAACTCAAGTTCATATTGAAGAAGATGCTGCAAAATTAATGCACGAGAAAAATATTTCTTTGGTAGATTTTAATAAAGCTGGAGTTCCATTAATAGAAATTGTAACAGATCCTTGTATTCGAAATATTGATGATGCCTCAACCTATGCACAGTACATACAACGTATTGTTCAAAACTTAGGAATTTCTGAAGCAAACCTTGAAAAAGGGGAATTTAAATCGGATGTTTCAGTTTCTTTACGTAAAAAAAGAAGCTACGAGCTAAATCCAAGAACTGAAATCAAAAACCTAAACTCGTTTAAGTTTATGGTGGATGCCTTGAAAGAGGAAGTTGAAAAACAATTCAACTATTACATTGAACATAAAGAATTTAGACCAGACCAAACAACTGTTTTATGGGATGCTGATTTAAAGCAAACCAAAACAATGCGTAAAAAAGAATTTGAAGCAGATTATCGTTTTATTTCTGAACCAGATTTACCATTTGTTAGCATTAAAAATGAAATTGAAGCTATTAAAGTAGACACAAGTGTATTGCCTTATGCTGTTGAAGCTATTTTAATTGAAGGTAGCGTTTTGCCCCAAGATGCAAAATTCTTTACTGCAGATCCAATACGTTCTGAAGTATTTGTATCAATAAATAAAGTGCTAAAAGATCCTTCTTTTGTTGCAAAAACATTGGCAAATAATATAAAACCAGAAGAATATTCTAAAATCAATAATATTGAACATCTTATTGAAATTTTTAGTTTGTTTAAAGCTGAAAAAATCACTGCGGTTTTAGTTCAAAATGGGATCACTTCTTATTTAAAAGATAGAAGTTTTGATTACAACCAGTATTTTGAAGACAATACAATTTCAGAAGAAAAAATCAATGAAGTTATTGCTAAAGTAATTTCAGAAAATGAAATTGTTGCCAATGAAATTAAAACAGGAAACCAAGGAAAAGCAGGTATTCTTGTTGGAAAAGTGTTGGCAGTTATTGGAAAAGGTGCTTCAGGAAAAGTAATTCGCCAGAATATTTTAGATACTTTAGGAGCAGCTTCTGTTTCAGAAAAAAAGCAGTCATTTGAAAAAGCTGCGATAGAGGAAGCGGCAAAGGAATCCGAACAAGAAGATTCAATTCCTAATATCCCAATAATTATAAAAAATGAATACCGAACTCATAAAATCACTGATTTATCTGAAGCCAGTATTTCTGAAAAAGTAACATTATCTGGTTGGGTTTCTAGTGTTCGTGACCACGGAGAATTAATTTTTATTGATTTACGAGATTCTAGTTATGAGATTTTTCAGGTTCGTTTAAGTAGAGAATCTTTTCCAAACTTAGATGAGTTGGTAAAACTAAAACCAGAATCTGTAATTAGCGTAACCGGTGTAATTGTTGAAAGAAACGAGGATGATTTTAACGCTAGTTTGCGCACAGGTAAAATTGAATTAGAAACATCTGAATTAGAAATATTAAACTTGTCTAAAACGTTGCCTTTTGAAATTAAAAGAGCTACAAAAACAAGTGAAAATGTTCGTTTTCAATACAAGTTTTTAGATCACAGAAATGATGATGTAAGAAGAGCAATTGTAAATCGCCATAAAGTAATTAAAATGTTGCGTGACATTTTAGATGACGAAGAATTTTTAGAAATTGAAACTCCAATTTTAAGTGCAGGAACAGATGAAGGAGCGCGAGAATTTATTGTTCCAACTCGTAAACAAGCAGGTTTCTTTTATACGCTACCACAAGCACCTCAGCAGTTTAAACAAATGCTAATGGTTAGTGGTTACGAAAAATACTTTCAAATTGCTCGTTGTTTTAGAGATGAAGATTCTCGTGGAGATCGTCAGCCAGAATTTACACAGTTAGATATTGAAATGGCATATGCAAGTATGCAACAGATTATAGATTTAAACACAAAAATGTTTAATGAAATAGTTAAAAAGATATATGGTAAAAAATGGGTTTTACATCCGTTTGAAATTATTACCTACAAAGAAGCTATGGATAAATATGGTTGCGACAGACCAGATTTACGTTATGGTTTACAAATGCAAGACATTACTGATATTGTAAAAGACACTACTTTCCAAGTTTTTAGCAAACCTATTGAAAATGGTGGAATTGTAAAATGTATCAAAGTTTCTGCTAAAGAACAAGGCAAAGACAGAATGTCCAAAGGTCAAATTGAAAACTTAACTGCAATTGCACAAGCAAATGGATTAGGTGGTTTGGCTTATATTATTGTGAATGAAAATGATTTACAATCGCCAATTATTAAGTTTTTAGGTGAAGAGATTGCCGCAGGAATTATTGCTGCAACAAATGCACAAGTTGGTGATATTGTCTTTTTCTCGGCTGCTGATTATGCTACTGCAAATAAAGCATTGGATGCTGTTCGTCAGGAAATGGGTAAAATTTTACGCTTAATTAATCCAAAAGAATTACGTCCGGCTTGGGTAATAGATTTCCCAATGTTTGAAAAAACAGATAACGGTAGATGGACATTTACCCACAACCCATTCTCAATGCCTGCTATTTACGATTTACAAAAGCATATGAATGGAAATGATGATGAAATTGGAACTATTATAGCGCAACAATACGATTTAATCTTAAACGGTTACGAAATTGGTGGTGGATCGGTTCGTGCACATAAAGCAGAAATTTTAGAGGCTACTTATAGAAATATGGGTTACAACAAAGAGGAAATGATGCGAAGTGTTGGAACTATGTACAAAGCCTTTCATTATGGGGCACCTCCACACGGTGGTATTGCCTGGGGAATTGATCGTTTAATGATGATTTTAGAGAAAAAAGCTTCTATTAGAGAGGTAATGGCATTCCCTAAAACAGGAACTAGTGAAGATTTATTATTTGGAGCGCCATCTCTTTTATCTGATAAAAAGGTAGAAGAAATGAATGTAAAGATTATTAGGAAATAGAAAATTAAAACGTTTTCGTCAACCTGAATTTATTTCAGGTTCTCATCATATTTAATTACAAGTTGTATGCGAACCTGAAATAAATTCAGGTTGACGTATTCTTGTCGAAATATAAACTTCGACAAATTCACTTTGACAAAAACAAATGTCATTTTGAATGACTGAAAGGAAATGAAGAATCTCATAGTTCTAAAATGATAACTCACTTTCGTTCAGTATTACAAAAAATATTGGGCCTGTCGAAATAGACTAAACTTCGACAAGCTCAGTTTGACAAGCTTTTCAACTACAAATTATACCCAATAGAAAACATTATAATTCTAGGTAAAATATAAGTTTTAGTATCTGAAATTATATAAGAAGAAAAACTATTTTGTTGTTTGTAATTTACATTGAATAAATTTTGAGCGTCAATTTTAAAACTCCAAGCACTATCTTCATTTTTATATGAAAGTGTTGAATTTGCTATTTGATATGTGTTTTTTTGGCTAGCTGTTTTATTCTCATAATTATAATTCTCATACTCAAAAGAATAAATAAATCCTTTTAAAAAATCGTAATCGATGGTAACATAAGGTTGGTTTGTAACAAATTTTGAAGTTTGATTGCTTGATGTATAATTACCAATACTTTGTTCAAAACCTACTTCAATTGTTGGAAAATTATCAAACAAGGTTTTCGCAGAAAGTGTATAATTATAACTATTACTTTTATTAGTTACAAAAGCACCATTTATATTTTGAAGGTATTTTGAAGTTAAAACTCGTGTATCCAAGCCATATTTAAACTGTTTTATTTTCTTGTTTACATTTAAATTATAGTTCCAACGTTCTTCCGGATTGTTCACAATAATTGGCGATACATAATAGTTTGTATTTTCAAATTGAACAGCATTTTGAATCCCTTTTACTTTTTTAGAGTAGTTAATACTTGCAAAAAACATTAAACCTTTATATAAACTTAACCTGCTATAATAAGCTCTTGCAGTATGAAATAATTCGTTTTCCAAATTTTCATTTCCTTTAAAAACTGAATTATACGATTGTAAATAAAACTGATTTGCTAATTTTGAAGCATTTGAAAAAGAACTCTTTAATTGATAATTTAATTTAATTTTTTTTGAATTGCTAAACTTTATTGTTCCTGAAAAATCTGGTAAAACCACAAGTTTATTTTTATCTATAGTAGTTTGTTGATTTAAACTCCAATTATAATTATGTAAAAAAGCACCTTGTTTAAATTCAAAAATCCCTGTTTTAAATTTATAATGTATGCCAACAAATAAATCGTTTAGTTTATAATCTAAATCATTACCAAATCCCCCAGAAGAGAAATTATGTGTAGTTCCGTTTTCTAATTGTTGACTTTCTTCTGTAAAAAAAGATTCATTGCTATATTTATTTCCAAGTGTTGTATAAATATGATTAAAATTATTTAACACCCAATAATGTTTAAAAATTGAATTAATTGTAGTGTTTTTAGTTTCTTTTAATTGATTTATAACATAAGTATCTTCTTCTTTAACAGGAATTAACCCTTGTAAAATTTGTTGATTCGTTTCCCAAAGTGTTGTTGGGTTGTTTTTATCAAAAGTAATATCCGTAGCAAAAGAAAACGTATGTTTATTAGTGACTTTTTTATGCCATTCTATGTTTTGGTTAAAATAAGTTGCATCCGCATTATTTTTTGATAATATGGATCTGTTTTCATTCTCAATATTAGAAATAATACTGTTATTTTTTAAGTTATCGGTTTTTTTAAATTGCGTTTTAAAATACCATTGGCTGTTTATAGTTGGAGCGTATTCAATATTAAATTTGGCAATTCCTAAAATATTTTTGCTATTTGTGTTATTTTCTTTTTTTTCTGTAAAAGCCTCATATTGATTTATACTTTCTAATAAAGTTTCATTTTTTGAATGTGAAAAAATAGCATATCCAGAAATATCTAATTTACTATTCACAACTTTAGTTATGTTTAAAGCACCAAATTTATTGGTGCTTTTTACCAAATCTTGCGTTTCTAAAAATTGAGAAAAATCGCTTGCAGCAACATTGTAAATAGAACCATTACCCTTTAAAATAGCACTCATACCTCCTTGAAAACTCATATAATCTTTAAACGTAAAAGTTTTTTCGCCTGTGTTGTTTAAATTTCCTATAAAATTTACATTGGTTTTTGGACTGTAATAAAATAAGTTACTATGTGTTCTGTAAAAATCTTTATTGCCTTTACCAACTTCAAGATCTCCAAAGGTAAATTGTTTTTTGTCTTCTTTTAAGAGAATGTTCATTGCCAATTCCTCGGAATCTGACACGTTTTTTAAAAAAGCAATTTCACTGTAATTATCTATTACCTGCACTTTGTCTATTGCATTTGCTGGGATATTTTCAACAGCCAATTTTGTTCCACCTCCAAAAAACTTTTTACCTTCTACCAATAATGTAGTTACTTTTTTTCCTTGTACTGTTACACCTCCATTTTTATCGACTTCAACACCTGGTAGTTTTTTAAGTACATTTTTCAATTTCCGCTCTTCCCCAGTAACAAATTTATTCGTGTTGTAGGTTATGGTATCTTCTTTAACGGTAACAGGCATTTCAATAATTACTTCTTGCAATTGATTTGGGGCATCTTTTAAAAAAATATTCTTTTGTGAATTTTCCAAAGCAACAAACTCAAAACTGGCCGTTAGATAGCCCATATAACTTACTGAAATAATGAATGTTTCATTTTTCTCAAGTTCTAATTTATAATAGCCATCATCATCTGTTATCGAAAATTGTAAATTTTTATTTACATCTAATGGTTTAGCAATAACATTGGCATAGGCTAATATGTTTTGTAATCTGTCTTTTACAGAGCCTTTTAAAATGGTTGTTTGGGCGTTTATAACAATGCATGAAAACAGTAAAATTAGGGTAGCAATTTTTTTCCTAAATATCATTATATTTAATTTATTCTGAAAAATAATAGTAATTTTTTTACTTTTTATAATTAAAATTTCCCCTTTTTCATTCTTTCAAAAAGACTTTTCCCAATTTCATTATATTCTTTTTCAGTTACCCTTTTTCCCTTGGCTGGCTTCATAATTTCCACCTTTCCCTTTGGGTTTAGCTCGAGTTTATTCATTGAATATATTGCTTCATTTTCAATACTTAACTCTATTATTAATCCTGGTAATCCTCCATAGCCAATCGGTCCAAAAGAAGCAGGGATTTCTGGACAATACCATGCCTCAACTTGCTTTTTAAAAATTTTATCGTTTTCAACAATTTTAACTGTTATAGCTTTATAACATAAAAAGTTTCCTATTAATTTTGTTTCATTTAATAGTTTCCACTTTATTTCATTAAAGCTTCGGGCTTTTAAAAATAACTGACCAAAAGATTCTACCTGATGTATACTTTCATTATTATCTAAATCTGAATAATAAACTCCCCTACCGCCAAACATTTTAGCCAGCCTCATCTCATAATCACTAAGATTTAGCTTATCTTCTAATTTAAAAATTGACTCATTTGTTATAAATTCCAATATAAATTGGAAATTATTATCCAAGGAATTTAACGTCGATTTAATCTCAGATTCATTTTGAGTTTGTCGATTCTTATCAAATTGAAAATTATTTTGCTTCAAATAATAAGCTCTTCCTTCTATTCCTTCTTGACAAAAACTAATGGAATAAACACTTAAAATTAAAAAAAATGTAATAATTATTTTCATGTTTTAAAATTTAAACAGCCATTATTATAATAATGGCTGTTTCATTAATAATTTAGTTTTGTCTACAATTAGCCATTACAATATCATATATTTCAAACACATCTTCTATAGATACCCCTGCATCATATGCTATATTTGCAATGTCTGAAGCAACCTGTTCACAAGTAGGTGGCATTTCATTTTCATTTATTTCAACATTCGAATTCGCATTCACCATTGTAATACTTGCAAAAACAAATACTACACCTAAAATTATTTTTTTCATTTTAATAAAATTTAAATTAGTTTATAGCGCATAATTGCGCTTTATATTTTTTTAATTCTACGAGGTGTATTACTTTTGCAACACTTTCCTCTGTTTGTATGTAGTAGCTATGTCATAATAGTTAGTGGTTTTAGGTTAAACATTTTATTAGCGTATTGTGTTCTTAAAATTTTACAAACAGAGGATTTTTTTGTTTTTAGATTATTAGTGTGGGATTCCTCCTGGAGTTTATCTTGAGCGAAGTCGAAAGACAGGAATGACAGGATAAAAGAGTATAATAGTTGATTACTACCTAAACAGGCATTACAGTAATTATAAGATAAATTAATGGAATTTACAGCAATTAATTGTCTCATATATAGGGTAAAAATCTTTTTCAGTATAAATGTATAAAAAAAAAAAAAAGGAATGTGCAATAAATAAGGTTATTTTATTTAATTAAACAGCTATACATCAATATATTATGGCTAATCATCATTAAAGTAAGGAAAAACCCTACTGTAACAAAGTTTGTGTCTATTTGTTAAATGCCTACTTTAGCAACACTTAAATATTAGAACATTATGTCACAATTCACATTACTTTTTGCAAGTATTTTAGGAGCTCTAGCTGTAATATTTGGAGCTTTTGGAGCGCACGCATTTAAAAAAATACTAAACGAAGAACAATTAAAAAGTTTTGAAACTGGTGTAAAGTACCAAATGTATCATGCTTTAGTTTTATTATTAATTGGGTTTAATTTTAACCTAGAAACAACTGTAGAAAAATATATGGTGTATAGTTTTATAATTGGCGTTATATTATTTTCATTTAGTATTTATGGTTTGGTAATTTCTTCTGCAAAAAATAAAAAACTAACATTTTTAGGTCCAATTACGCCTCTTGGTGGTTTGTTGTTAGTTTGTGGCTGGTGCCTGTTGTTTTATAATGTATTATATATCTAAATAATAAGAAACTCTATTTCACCTAAACTTTTCAAACTGATTAAAAGATTACCACAGTGTTACCTTTTTCGCTATGACTTATAGATAAATTTTTTATTAGATTTTTTTGTAGTTTTACAATTATTGTAATTAAAACTTAAATGAAAAAACACACTTTTAAAGTAATAATTTTATTATTACTAATAATAACTGTATTCAGTTGTAAAAAAAATAATTCCTCTGAAAATAAAACAACTAATTTCGTTCAAGAAAATTACGATAAAATAGAAACGTCTATTTCTATGCGTGATGGTGTTAAATTATTTACCTCAATTTACACTCCAAAAGATAAAAGTAAAACCTATCCAATTTTAATGCAACGTACTCCTTACAGCGCTAGACCGTATGGAGTAGATAAATATAAATCTAAAATTGCTCCAAACGAGCACTTAATGAATGAAGGTAATATTGTTGTTTATCAAGATGTTCGTGGACGTTGGATGAGTGAAGGAACCTATGACAATATGCGTGCTTACATTCCAAATAAAATAGATAGTACGTTTGTAGATGAAAGTTCTGATACTTATGACACAATAGATTGGTTGGTTAAAAATGTTGAAAATAACAATGGTAATGTGGGTACTTGGGGAATTTCGTATCCAGGTTTTTACAGCACATATTCAGCCATAGATGCACATCCTGCCTTAAAAGCTGCTTCACCACAAGCTTGTATTGGTGATTTCTTTTTTGATGATTTTCACCATAATGGGGCTTATTTATTAAGCTATTTTAGAGCTACTCCGCTTTTTGGCACTCCAAAAGACACGCCAACAGATTCATCTTGGTATAAAATTCCTGATATTAAAACCAAGGATCAATATCAGTTTTTTTTAGATGCTGGTCCGCTTAGTAATTTAGATCATTATTTTGAATATGAAAAATTAGACAATCCTGCATTGAAAAACAGCAATAATGCTAGTGATTTCTTTTGGGAAGAATTAAAAGAACATCCTAATTATGACGAGGTTTGGCAAAGCAAAGGAATTATTCAACATTTAAAAAATATAAAACCACATGTTGCAACTATGATTGTTGGTGGTGAATTTGATGCTGAAGATTTGTACGGACCGTTAGAAACTTATAAAACTATAGAGAAGTATAATCCAGAAAATTATAATACCATTGTTTTTGGACCTTGGAGTCACGGACAATGGGCTAGTACAAAACCAACAAATAGTGTTGGAAATTATTATTTTGGAGATTCTATTTCTATAAAATTTCAAGAACAAATTGAAACTAAATTTTTTAATCACTTCTTAAAAGGTACTGGTGATAAAAATACTGGATTACCAGAAGCTTATGTGTACGATTCTGGTAAAAAAGAATGGAATAGTTATAATTCCTGGCCTCCTAAAAATACTAAAAAAACAACGCTATTTTTATCAGACAACCAAAAATTAACGACTGATAAAGAAAAAGAAACTGGCTTAAAATTTATTAGTGATATTAAAAAACCTGTTCCATATTCTGAAGATATTAAATCGGTTTTTACTCCACGAAAATATATGACCGATGATCAGCGTTTTGCTGCAAGAAGAGGTGATGTTTTGGTTTTTGAAACCGATGTTTTAGAAAATGAATTCACTTTGGCCGGTGATATTTTTGCTAAATTACAAGTTGCAACTACAGGAACTGATGCCGATTGGATTGTAAAAGTAATTGATGTGCATCCTTCTGACGTAGAAGAAACCAATAAGAATATGCAAAAACATTTAAAATTAAGTAACTTTCATTTAATGGTTAGAAGCGAAGTAATGCGTGGAAAATTTAGAAATAGCTTTTCAAATCCTGAGCCATTTAAACCTAACAAAAAAACGGAAGT
The DNA here is from genome assembly GCF_900188355.1 of Lutibacter flavus. GTDB lineage: Bacteria > Bacteroidota > Bacteroidia > Flavobacteriales > Flavobacteriaceae > Lutibacter > Lutibacter flavus. Next base: position 49,522 of record NZ_FZNX01000007.1, on the reverse strand, counting down.
AACTATTAAATTACAAGATGTACACCATACATTTAAAAAAGGTCATAAACTTCAAATTCAAGTGCAAAGTACCTGGTTCCCTTTAATCGATTTGAATCCACAAACTTATGTGGATAACATATTTAAAGCAACAAAGGAAGATTTTAAAACACAAACACACACTGTTTTTACTTCTTCTAGAATTGAATTTACAACGTTAGAATAAAAATATTTTATTATGAAACATCTATATCTTTTACTTAGTTTTTTATCAATTCTAGTAGTTTCATGCAAAGAAAAACCAACAGAAAAAACAGCTTTACAAACTGAACAAGAAAAACCGTTCTCCTTTGAAGTTGAAACCATAGTTGAAGGATTAGAAGTTCCTTGGAGTATGACTTTTTTACCTAATGGTTCTATGTTAATTACAGAACAAAAGGGAGATTTAATACATTTTAAAAATGGAATAAAAACTACTATAAAAGATGTTCCAGAAGTTTATTTTCACGGACAGGGCGGATTGTTAGATATTGAACTAGACCCTAATTACGATAAAAATGGTTGGATATATATTTCTTATGCATCTAACATAGAAAATGATGGAAAAGGTGGAAACACCACAATTATGAGAGCTAAATTAAATGATTTCACTTTGGTTGAAAAAGAAGTCTTATACAAAGCCACACCCAATACAAAAAGAGGGGCACATTTTGGTTCACGCATTGAGTTTGACCGTGAAGGTTATTTATATTTTTCAATTGGAGATCGTTTCGATAGAGATGTAAATCCACAAGATATTACGAAAGATGCAGGAAAAATCTATCGAATAAATAGTGATGGAAGTATTCCAAAAGACAATCCTTTTATAAATTCTAAAAATGCAAAAAAAGCCATTTTTTCTTACGGACATAGAAATCCACAAGGTATGGCAATACATCCTACAACTGGTGAAATTTGGACGCATGAGCACGGTCCGCAAGGAGGCGATGAAATTAGCATTATTAAAGCAGGGAAAAATTATGGTTGGCCCAAAGCATCTTTTGGAATAAACTATAACGACACAAAATTTACCGATGATACCTCTTTGCCAGGAATGGAAGATTCAATTCATTATTGGGTTCCATCTATTGCGCCAAGCGGAATGGCTTTTATAACGAGTGATAAATATCCTGATTGGAATGGAAATGTTTTAGTTGGGTCTTTAAAATTTCAATATTTAAATAGATGTGTTTTAGAAAACAACAAAGTAATTAAAGAAGAAAAATTATTAGAAAATATTGGTCGTGTTCGTTGTGTTCGTCAAGCTCCGGACGGATTTATTTATGTTGCTGTTCAAAATAAAGGAATTGTTAGGTTAAAACCTACCAATTAGAAAAGTCTAATTTTAGACTAAATTATTACATAAACAAGCACTATAAACAACAAGGCATACATAAAAACTGATATTTTCCAAAAAATATGAGCTTTCCTCAACTCCATAAAATAGAAGGAAACTCCTAAAAATTTTACTACTGAAAGAATTAAAATTAGCAAAACCGTACTTGAATATAGTAACGTTGAATTAGCAATTAATGCAGTACAAATTGTCAATACAATTAATACAATCCAAACTTTTAAGAAGGATAAAATCCCCTCTTGAGAGGGGTAAGGGGTGTGTTTTTTTTTCATTCTAAAAAATTAAATAGATTATTGGAAATAACAACAACCAAATTAAATCGCACATGTGCCAAAAGGCTGCACTAGCTTCAAAATCCTCTAAATTTGTTTCCCCTTTTTTCTTTTTCAACCCAATAAAATTTACTGCTAGAACTACCAAACCAACAATCACATGAATTACGTGAAATAGTGTTAACATCCAATAAAAAGAGAAAAATGTATTATAACTTAACGTAAGTCCTCCCTGAATTTTACCATAATATTCAATGCTTTTTAAAACTAAAAATAACAACCCTCCTAACATTGTTAATTTTAAAAACAACGATGATTTTTCTACCTCTTTAAGTTTTAGATATTTTACAGATTGTGCCATAAAAAAACCACTGGTTAATAAAAACACAGTGTTTATAGCTCCATAAGTAGAGTTTAATAATAACCTTGAATTATGAAAAACTTCTGGTTCATCTTTGCTATTAATAACCATTGCTATTAAAGCCATTCCAAAAGTGAACAATTCTAAAAATATGATAATCCACATTAATATTCCTCCTGGCGGATAATAAATACTTTTAGAATTAAGTTGTTCTGTTTGCATAATATATTGTTAATCCCAGTCTAATAAACGTTTTTGTCCTTCTAATTTTTGAATATCTGTAATGTCCTGAGACATTTCAATTACTCCTTTATATTGCTTGTCGTTATCACGAATAGCAAAATATCTAATATGTATAATTCTTCCTTTAAAATTGAACCAGAATTCGGCAACATCTTTTGTTCCCGCTTTAAATTCAGCAACAATTCGTAATACCATATCCACACTTTTTGGCGGATGACAAAATTTCACTTCTCTTCCTATAATTCCTTTACTTCTTAGGAAAACTCTATCGTCTCCTCTATTGTAAAAAATCACTTTGTCATTTTCATCCACAAAAGTGATATCCACAGGTAAAAAGCGAAGTAACAGATTTACTTGTTCGGGTGTCATATACCCTTCGTCATAATGAAATGTATTATCTAATGAAAAGGATAAATCTCTTTTAGAAAAATCATCACTTGGATGCACATATGCAACTTCTTCAGCTCCTGGATAAGGAATTGGTTTTTCAATTAACATCCACCCTATTTCTTCATCTCCAATATAAAATTCTTTCCAATCATCTTCAGATAATAAACCCATAGATTTTGGAAACAACTTCATATCTTCAATACTTAACAAGCGTTTAATTCCTTCAATTAAATATGGAATATTATCTGTAATTTTTGATATGTTTTTTTCAGTATTGTATCCCTTTAACAATCTGATTTGATCTCTTAAATTATCATGAAACGACCACATTCCCTGACTTGGACCTTCCCAACCATATTTTTCTAAGTATGGAAACAACTGATTTTCTTTTCTTGAAAATCGTTTTTCAATAGTGGTTAATTGATTAAATATATTAAAATATTTTTGAAAATCTTCAAAGGGATTTACCTCATATAATTCTAATAATATATCTTGTATTAAAGCACTTTCCTGATAATAAACTTTTACTGGATGCCCAATTGGCAATTCTTCAGCAGTGGGTAAAAATAAATTCATTTTTTTAATTTTTGTTAGTTTAAATGCTTTTACTCTATTTCTTTAAGCACTTTTGGTATTAATACATTTTTTTCTAAATGCATATATTTTTGTACTTCATGATGAAACCCGTGTAGTTTTTCATATAAAAATCTATATGAATTACAAGCTTCTGCAGGAACGGAATAGTGGGACGATAACGCTGCAATTTCTTTTAAAGAATCTCCAATTAATTGTTGTGCTATTTCATTTCTTTTAATTGTTTTCTGTAAATTTTTCAACAATTCCAATGAAACCCCTTCTTTTTTGGCATTCAATGCTGCTATTTCATTAATTATGGGGTATAAACTCATAATTGAATTTTGAAACATTTCAGTTATCACAATGTCAACACCTTTAACTAATTTATTAATTTCAACTACCTCTGTATGTTCAAAACCATGAACTTCTGCAACTTTAGCTGCAAATGGTAAAATTTCAAAAATAGCATCGCTAATAGAAACGTGATAACCATCTTTTGCTTGCTCAATTATTGATGGTATATCTGCATCCTTTGTATTTGATAATCCAGAAATTTTATTGTTTATGGATTCAATTTCTGCTTTTAGCACTTCAAAATCCACTCCGCTTTCTTTACAAATTTTATCTAAAGTATCGCCACCTCCACAGCAAAAATCAATTTTATATTTGCTAAAAACATGATCTGACCCTAAGTTTTTTGACACTACGTCCGCTACTGTGTTTTCTTTTGTTATTTGCATTTTTAATATCTTATGATTGATGTTTTATTTTTTCGTACAATTGAACTAACGATTTTAATAATTCAACTGGAGTTGTTAATATTTGATAATGATTTTGCCCAAACATTTGTGGCAAATAATATTTTGCTTGTGCTTCAATGGCCAATGCATAGGAATTTATATTACGTTCATTTAATTCTCGGAGTGCTTGTTTAACGTCATTAACACCATGTTTTCCTTCATATTTATCATAATCATTCGGCTTCCCATCTGAGATTAAAATCACCCATTTATTTTTGGTGTCTCTTTTATCTAACATCGCTCCAGAATGACGTAAAGCTGCTCCAATTCTTGTATAACCACTTGGCTCAACTGCTCCAACTTTAAATTTGGCTTTGTTCCAATCTTCATCAAAATCTTTAATTGTTATGTATGAAGAATGATTTCTAGTTTTAGAGTAAAAACAGTCAATAGAAAAATCAATATTAAATTCTTCTAAAATTTCACCAAACAAAATAGAAACCTGTTTTTCAACATCAATAACTCTGTTTCCTGCAGCATAACCATCACTAGATAAACTAACATCTAACAGCAATAAAATGGATACATCTTTTTCTTTTTTTCTTTTTGATAAATAAATTTTTTCTGAAGGCGTATGTCCGGAATGTACATCAACATATAGATCTGTTATTGCATCAATGTCAAATTCTTCACCTTGTGTTTGTCTTCTTTGTTGTTGGTATTTATTATTAACTGATGATAACATTTTTCGCAAACCAACCAAAGTTGATCTGTTTTCATTCAATGTTTTTTTGTAATAATTAACATCGGTTTTTAACAATGTTTTTGGATAAACTTTACAAAAATTATCTTTATAAGTTCGTTTTGTATAATCCCACTCATCATATTTAATATGATAGCCTTTACTGTCCGTTTCAGCACTTTCGGAAACAGTTGTATTCTCAATAAAATCAGCCTGATAAACAGAATGTGCCGTATCATCAACACGCACTGTATATTTCATATTTATATCTTCCAAAGCATTTGAATGATCATCCAATTCATCTTCACCATCAAAATCTCTAAAATTGCCTGCAAATTCTTCGGCAGTTTCAACTTTTTCAAACTGATGTTGTAAAACTGCATCTTCCTGCTGTTTGATATCAACCTGAACCGAAATTATTTCTTCAACAGCATTGGATTTTAAAATTGTTTTCGGTTTCTCTTCTTCTGCTTTTTTAACTTTATCTGTAAAATTATTTAAGGTTTTTTTAGGCGTTTCTTCAGGAGTATTCCGCATCCATTTTCCATAGATAAATGAATAATCAACAGCCGTTTTTTTTGTATAATAGTGAAGAAATTTGTTGTAATATTTTTCAGTAATTGGAAATTGTTCAAATAAAGATTCTAAAACTAATTTTGAAGTTTCTTTCGCTTTTTTCTGAGATTCTTCTAACTCATGTTCTAAATTGTCTTCCCAATTTAAGTTTAAGCTTTTTTGAACTGATACATATAAAATTCGGAATAAATAGAATGCTATATTTTCATCTACTGAATTAAATTCTGAAAACTTTACAGGAAGAAAAAAGTTATTATTTTTAAATCCTCCTTCTCTTTCAGCCTCATAAATTTCAATTGCTTCTCCAGTAATTGCACGTGATAAAATAGTTAAACGCGGTTTTATATCAATTAACGAAACCGAATGTTCCATACTTTCATGCTTTTTTTTACTTCTATTTTTAAAGAAATAAGCAAGTTTGGTAAATATGTATTCGTCTGGTTCAAACATGTTTGTAAGCTGTTGGCTTTTAGCTTTTGGCTAATCGCTATTTATTATTAGTTTAAAGTATTCTTTTTTTACTTTTATGTTGATGAGATCCTGAATCAAGTTCAGGATGACGTAACGAGCTAATTAATTATGGCTTCGACTCTGCTCAGTTTGCTTTTTGCTTTTTGACTTTTTAACTTTAGACTCTTAAATCATTAGATTACACAAATCTTTTAAGGCTTCTACAACATCCAAATCATCGGTTAAAGGCTCAACAATTGCAACTTCAACTGATAATCTTTTTGGTAAACCGCTATGAATTAATTTAGCTGCATCAACCAATAAACGAGTTGAAACTGTTTCGGCTAAACCAAGCTCAGTTAAGTTTCTAATCTTCGTAGCAATATTTACTAGTTTTTTGGCAATATCTTTATCTACACCTGTTTCATTTACTAAAATATCTGCTTCAATTTTAGCATCAGGATATGCAAAAGCAGTTGCTATAAATCGTTGACGAGTTGAAGGTTTTAATTCTTTAAATCCTTTTTGATAACCAGGATTAAAAGAAGCTACTAGCATAAAATCTTCATGTGCTTTTACAGTTTCACCTAACTTATCTATAAATAATTCTCGTCTGTGATCCGTTAATGAATGAATTGCAACAATTACATCGGGTCTTGCTTCTGCAATTTCATCTAAATAAATAATTGCTCCTTCTTTAATTGCAGTAGTTAAGGGTCCATCAGACCAAATAGTTTCAGTTCCTTTAATAATATATCTTCCAACTAAATCTGTAGAAGAAGTTTCTTCATGGCAACTAATTGTAATCAACTTTTTATCTAATTTATGAGCCATATACTCAATAAATCTAGACTTCCCAGTACCTGTTGGACCTTTTAACAAAAAGGAGATTTTATTTTTATAGGCGTGTTCAAAAACCTCAATTTCTTTTCCTATTTGGTGATAATATGGTGCTTGATCTTGCATTTGATATAAAATTTGAAGTTTTAAATAAGAAAACCAGAGTTAGGATAGTTTTGTTAATAACAAACACACCTTTAACTCTAAAAATCAACTTAATAACTATATCTTGATTCTTATTCAATAAGTTTTGCTGCGGTTTTGAGTCTGTTGAAAATCTTATATTTAGATTTAAAAAACAAACATTTCAACAACACTCAAAAGCAACAAACTATTTTTTTTATTCATTAATTTCCAACGCCTCATCAGTTGGAGCTCCGTGTTTGTAAAAATCAATAATGTAAAGCACTATTCCTGTGGTAAACATTGTTGCACATAATAGTAATACTACAAAATGAATGCTTATCTCTTTTTGCACTTCCATAAAATCCATTCCAAATTTACGTTCTAAATAAACTTGAGCAACTCCAGCAACACCAAAGGCAACCGTCATTCCAATCATACCAATATTTGATAACCAAAATGCAGCTCTACCTCTTGTGCTTTCATAGAGTTTTCTTCCTGTCATATTTGGCAAACTATAACTAATAATTGCTAAAACGATCATTGCATATGCTCCCCAGAATGCTAAATGTCCGTGCATTGCAGTTACTAAAGTTCCGTGAGTATATAAGTTTGTTTGTGGTAAAGTATGCGCAAAACCTAATAATCCGGCACCCACAAATGAAACAATTGCAGAACCTAGAGTCCAGTATAGAGCTAATTTATTAGGATGTTTTTTCTCCCCTTTTCTGTACATATTAACAGCAAATAATGCCATTGCTAAAAATGCTAAAGGTTCTAATGCTGAGAATATTCCACCAACAACTAACCAAATTTTATTTACTCCTATATAATAATAGTGGTGCCCTGTTCCTAAAACACCTGATAAGAAAGTTAAACCAACAATTACATATAACCATTTTTCAATAACTTCTCTATCTACACCAGTTAATTTAATTAATAAGAAAGATAAAATACCTCCCATAATTAATTCCCAAACACCTTCTACCCATAAATGAACAACCCACCAACGGAAAAAAGAATCGGTTACCTGGCTATCGAATGGTAACATTCCTGGCAGATACAATAATGCAGCAAATAAAAGTCCCATTGAAAGAACTAGCGAGGTTGTAGTTTTTCGTTTTGCCTTAAAAAGTGTTGTTAAAATGAGTCCTAGAAATAAAAGTACATTTACAACAACAAGATAATCTAACGGTCTTGGAATTTCTAAAAATTTACGTCCTTCCCAAATATTAAAGTGAAAACCTACAACTGCAACAACACCAACAAGTGCTAAACTAATTAATTGTACATATGCCAACTTTACGCTTACCAATTCTCTTTGAGCTTCTTCAGGAATTATATAATAAGCAGCTCCCATAAAACCAGACAATAGCCAAACTACCAATAAGTTTGTATGCACCGCTCTTGCAGTATTAAAAGGAATAAAATCGTGTAAATTATCAAAGCCAATTCGGGCAAATCCCATGATAAATCCATAGGTAATTTGTAATACTAATAATAGCATCGAAAGTGCAAAAAACCAATATGCTACTTTTTGTGATTTATATTTCATAATGTTTTTCTTATTTATTAATTTTTTCTTTTGCTAAAGGAGATATTTTTCTGTCTACACCTACTACTTTTCCAAAACCATTTAAATCAATTTCTCCAATCCATTTAAAGAAAGCAACAACATCACTTGCTTCAGCTTCAGAAAACCCATAGGCCACCATTTTTCTACCATTTGGTTGCCAAGGCCCTTCAGACATTAAAATACTTTTGATAACTTCTTCTCCGTTACCATTGTATTTTAAATTTAATCGATCAACAACTTTTGTTAATTCTGGTGCATAGTAAGCACCTTCACCTAATATTGTATGGCATCCCATACAATTATTGGATTCCCAAATTTCTTTACCGCGAACAACTTCAGCTGTAATGTTTTCGTGGTTGGTTTGATCAACTTCTTTGGATAAAGAAAAAACCGTAAGTCCTATAAAAATAAGAAACGTTACGAGTGTTCCACCCAGAAAGAAAGCCCTTGCTTGTTTTTTAGATAACATGTTTAACTAGTTTAATGGTTAATTTTTCGTAATAAATATATTAAGACCTTTTTATCTCATATAGTGCAAATATATACTGAAAAATTGTTTATTAAAATGATAAATATCATAATTTGAGTATTGTTAAACTAGTTAAACTTCCGGGGAAATATCTTTAAGAGTCAATTTTCTTCCATTCGCAACTATTTCTTCAGATAATTCCATAATATTTTTATCACGAAATTTTTCGAAAATACTATTTTTAAATCGTTCAACTATAAAATGAACAGGACACGGGTTGGAACCATCACACTCATTTAAACCTAAAAAACATTCGTTAATTTTAATTAATCCATCAATATTCTCAATAATATCAAGAACACTCTTTTTTTGATTTTTTTTAGTTAAATAAAAACCACCATTTGGACCTTTTGTTGAAGAAATAATTTTTCCTTTTACTAACTGCTGAAATAATTTTGCTAAAAATGGACTAGGAACATCAATGCTTTCTGCAATAACTTTAACACTTATTTTTCTATTCTCATTTGCATGTTCTGCTAAATATAAAGTTGATAAAATTGCATACTTACTTGCGCGCGATAACATCATAATAACTTACTTTTCGATTTCATTTTTGGTGAAATTACTAAAAAAAGAGTAAAAAGTATTATATTTTTTCAAATTTAACTGTAAAATGTCTCATAATTGGAGCTTCATCTACAATTTTATACCCAGATTTTGCACCTTCTCGTGAATCATAAATATTTTTTAAAGTTGCCGCAATATAATCCATATGATTATTAGTATATGTTCTTCTTGGAATTGCTAACCTCACCAACTCTAAATCTGGATATCTATTTTTTCTTGTAAACGGATCACGATCTGCCAAAACAGTTCCAATTTCTACACCTCTAATTCCCCCTACTATATAAAGTTCAATAGCTAAGGCCTGTGCTCTATACTCTTCTCTTGGTATAGTAGGTACAAACTTATTGGCATCTAAAAATATTGCATGACCACCAAAAGGTTGCTGAACCGGAACACCATAATCAACTAATTTTTGTCCTAAATATGCAACTTGTTCCACTCTACTTTCTAAATAATTATATTCAGTTGACTCATTTAACCCTACTGCCAATGCACCCATATCGCGGCCATTCATACCACCATAAGTAATGAAACCTTCATACATAATATTAAAAACAGTTGCCTGCTTAAACACTTCTTTATTATTTAAGGCAATAAATCCACCCATATTTACCAAACCATCTTTTTTGGCACTCATTGTCATACCGTCTCCATAAGAAAATACTTCTTTCACAATTTCCTTAATAGTTTTATCTTGAAATCCTTTTTCTCTTTTTTTAATGAAATATGCATTTTCCGAAAATCTCGCAGCATCAAAATACAATGGAACTCCGTATTGTTTACATAATTTTGAAACCTCTTTAGTGTTTTTAACAGAAACGGGTTGGCCTCCCGCACTATTGCAGGTAATAGTTAAAATAACAAAGGGTATTTTTTCTTTTGGATAATTTTTAAAAACAGTTTCTAATTTTCTTAAATCTACATTTCCTTTGAAAGGGTGAATAACTGATGTATCAAATGCTTCATCAATTGTGCAATCCACAGCAGTTGCTTTTCTAAATTCTATATGCCCTTTTGTGGTATCAAAATGCGAATTACCAGGCACAATATCTCCTTCTTTCACCATTGCTGAAAACAACACATTCTCTGCTGCCCTACCCTGATGCGTTGGTAAAAAATATTTAAAACCAGTTATTTTTTTAACCTGTTTTTTTAATTTTAAAAATGAAGAAGAACCTGCATAGCTTTCGTCTCCAACCATCATTTCTGCCCATTGCTGATCACTCATCGCTCCTGTTCCTGAATCTGTTAACACATCTATAAATACATTTTCTGAAGATAAATTGAATAAATTGTAATGCGCTTTTTTAATCCATTCTAAACGTTGATCTTTTGTTGAACGCTTAATAGATTCAACCATTTTTATTTTATAAGGTTCTGCATATGGTAATTCCATAATAAATATGTTTTAAATTGAAAGTAAAAAGTAATATAAAGAAGTTTTAAAATAAAAATTAATCAATAAAGCATTCTGGACGCTTTACATTTAAGTAATTGTTAAAATTTATTTTAAATAAACTCAATCTTTTCATATATGGATATATTCTTACGAAGGTACAAAAATTTATAGTTTTTCATTAAACAAAGAAAATATTCTCCCATAATTTTAATGACAATAATCATCAATTGTGATAAAAGTTACACTTAAATTTGTATCTGTAAATTATAAGCAGATAAATGTCTTCAAAATACAAATTATAAAGTTGTATTTTGACAATTATCATTAGATTTGCAAAACATTTATTTTTAATAATAAAACAATTTAAATGAACAAAATTCTTTCACTTATTTACTCTACTCGTTTAATGGCTGTGCTATTTTTAGTTTTTGCTATTTCAATGGGTGTAGCAACGTTTATAGAAAATGACTATGGTACTGAAACTTCAAAAGCATTAGTTTATAACGCATGGTGGTTTGAAGCAATCATGATTTTATTTGCAATCAACTTTTTTGGAAATATATTTAAATATAAATTATATAGAAAAGAAAAATTAGTTGTACTCTCTTTTCATTTGGCTTTCTTTCTAATTTTAGTTGGAGCTGGTATTACAAGATACGTTAGTTACGAAGGTATTATGCCAATTAAAGAAGGTGCTGTTAGCAATACTTTTCTTTCTGAAAAAAATTATATAAGTGTCATTATTAATGATGGTAATGAACAAAAAACACCAATTCATCACCCTATTTTACTTTCTTCCTTAGGAAGTAATTCGTTTCATTATAAAACCGATTTTAAAGGAACCGATGTTTCTATAAAACTAACTGATTATATCCCAAATGCTACAAGTGTATTTGAAGAAAATGAAACTGGAGATGAATACTTACTTTTTGTTGAATCTGGTGGCAGTGGAAGACACAATCATTATATTAAAAGAGGTTCTTCAGAAGTTGTGCATGGAGTTTTAGTAGGTTTTGACTCTCCTGGTAAAAATACAATTGATTTTAAATTTAGTGAAAGTCAATTAAAAATACAAACTGCAGTAGAAGGACAATTTTTTAGAATGGCAGATAGTTTTGAAGGTACTATTGCAAAAGATTCTTTACAAGACTTCTCAATTTTAGCTGTACACTCAATTGCCGGTCTACAATTTGTTATTCCTAAGAACCCTATTAAAGGAAATTATAAAACAGTGGTTGGGGATAAAGAACAAAATTCTTTAGCTCAATTAGAATTTGATGTAACAACTGGTGGAGAAACAAAACATATTAAATTAAATGGAGCAAAATTTGCAATACAACCACCAACTCAATTTTCAGTTGGAAAACTCAATTTTAGAATGAGCTACGGGGCAATGCAAATGCAATTACCTTTTAGTATTAAATTAAATGATTTTCAATTAGATAATTACCCAGGATCACAAAGCGCTATGTCTTTTGCTAGTGAAATAACTGTTATTGATCCAAGTGAAACTTTTGATTTTAGAATATTTATGAACAACATTTTAAATTATAAGGGCTATAAATTTTTTCAATCTAGTTACAATATTACTGAACAATATGAAGAAACTCATTTATCTGTAAATCATGATTTTTGGGGCTCTACAGTTACATATATTGGTTACTTTTTATTGTATGCTGGTTTAATCCTAATTTTATTTTTTAAAAATACACGTTTCGATTTCTTAAGAAAAAGTCTTCAAAAAATTAGAATAAAAAAAGCAACGCTAACTACAATTGCGCTGCTACTAATTTCTTCTTTTGCATTTTCACAACAGCATAATCACATCTTATCTGAAAAACAAATTGACTCGGCACTCGTTGCTAATTATATTGATATAACACATGCAGAAAAATTTAGTAAAGTAATTATACAAGATGCTGGCGGTAGAATGAAACCAGTGCATACGTATTCTTCTCAATTATTACGTAAGGTAAGTAAGCATGATACTTATAAAGATATGAATGCTACACAGGTGTTTTTATCAATTCAACAAAATCCGAGATTGTGGTTTCAAATTCCAATTATTTATATTGAAAAAGGAAATACAAAATTAAGAGATATTATAGGTATTCCTCACGAGCAAAAATATGCACAACTTGCAAGTTTTTTCGATGATAAAGGAATGTATAAAATTTCTGAAATTCAACAGGAAGCTCAGAAAAGCAACATTAAAAGTAAATTCGAAAAAGACGTAATTAATGTTGATAGAAGAGTAAATTTATTTTATTCAGCAATTACTGGTGATATTTTGAGAATATTCCCTATTCCTAATGATAGTAATAATACATGGGTTTCACATAACAATATCGATCAAGGAAATTTTAAAGGTCAAGATTCTGTATTTGTACGTCAAATTTTACCAATTTACGTTCAAACTTTAAATGCTTCGGCTTTATCAAAAGATTATTCAAAATCGAATGAGATTCTTGATGGCATCATTAACTTTCAAAAAAGATATGGAAGTGCCGTTTATCCTTCTGAGAGTAAAATAGATTTAGAAATTTCATATAACAAATATGATATTTTTAAAAGTATCTATAGCTATTACATGTACATTGGAACATTAATGTTCTTCTTCGTAATTATACAAATATTTAAGAATAATAAAGCCTTAAATTATTTAATTAAAGGAAGTATTGCAATTATATTAGTATTATTTTTAATGCATACAGGAGGCTTAATAGCCCGTTGGATAGTAAGTGGAAATGCACCTTGGAGTAATGCTTATGAAAGTATGATTTATGTTGCTTGGGCAACGATGCTATTTGGATTGATATTTGGAAGGAAATCGTCCATGACGATTGCTGCCACTGCATTTTTAACAGCATTTATATTAATGGTAGCTCATTGGAACTGGATGGATCCAGAAATTGCCAATTTACAACCTGTACTAAATTCGTATTGGTTAATGATCCACGTTTCAATTATTGTAGCTAGTTATGGACCATTTGCATTAGGAATGATCTTAGGTTTAATTGCTTTAATATTAATGGCGTTAACTACAACCAAAAGCAAAGCCAAAATTGGTTTAATGATTAAAGAAATTACCATTATAAATGAAATGTCTATAACGGTTGGTTTAATAATGTTAACCATTGGTAACTTTTTAGGAGGTATGTGGGCAAACGAAAGTTGGGGACGCTACTGGGGATGGGATCCAAAAGAAACATGGGCATTAATAAGTATTATGATTTACGCGTTTGTATTGCACTTGCGTTTAGTTCCTGGTTTACGCAGTAGATTTACATTTAATTTATTTTCTGTAGCTGCTTTTGCATCTATTTTAATGACTTATTTTGGAGTAAACTTCTATCTATCTGGTTTACATTCTTATGCTAGTGGAGATAAAGCAATTACGCCAACTTTTGTGTATTATGCGGTTGCAATAGTTTCTGTTCTTTCAATATTTGCATATATTAAGTTCAAAAAACATTATAAAAAATAATTAAAATCGTTGCAAAAACGTAACTTTGCAAACTATTAAAAAAATTATCAATGTTTAATAAGTATATAAAATTAGTAATAGCGGGAGGAATTTTAGTTTGGGCAATATTTCAATTTGTTGATGGGAACATTATGAATGGGATTTCATTAATTTTATTAGCTGGAATTTTTGTTTTGTTCTATTTTAAAAATGAATTTATCTTATTAGCCTTTCTTCAATTAAGAAAACAAAACTTTGCTGGAGCAAGTAAATGGTTAACTTATATAAAAAACCCAAGTACTGCTTTAATTAAAAAACAACAAGGGTATTATAACTTTTTACAAGGAATAATGGTTTCGCAAACCAACCTAACACAAGCTGAAAAATTTTTTAAAAAAGCATTGAGTCTTGGTTTAAATATGAAACATGATATTGCGATGGCTAAATTACAATTGGGTGGAATTGCAATGTCTAAAAGACGTAAGCGTGAAGCAACAATGTTAATTAATGAAGCAAAAAAACTGGATACTCAAGGTGTTTTAAAAGATCAAATTAAAATGATGAAAGACCAGCTTAAGAAAATATAAGTTTAAAATAATTGAACATAAAAAAAGCGCAACAAATGTTGCGCTTTTTTTATGTTCAATTATTTTTTGTTATTCCAAAATTACAGGAATCAACTCTTTATTATATTGTACTAAATACACCCCATTATTTTCGAAACTTCCAAACATTTTTTTATTGTAGTTAAAATAGGCTGAAACTCTTTCTGATTTACCAGCTTTCAAACCTTCTTCTAAATCATTTTTACTTGCCAATCTTATTAATGCATCATAAGTAACATCAAAGCCTCTTATGGCATATTTTGAAGGAGCAGAATAGTTTTCAACTCTAAATTTTTTAAAGAAACGTTTTACATTTTTATTTTCCATATTTACAAAATCCGTAGTTGGATAAACAAAATTTAATTGTCCTAAAAAAGAATTGTCAATATGATCAAAATTCCTTCCTTTATTAATACTAAACAATGTAAGCTTATATTCCTCAATAAATACTTTTAAATTGTTAACGGCTGCTGCTGTTGTAACATTATCATCACTAATTAAAATTATCCAATTAGTAGAATCCTCTTTTAATTTTTCAGCAATTTTTTCATTATCAATAAATCCTTTTTGAGATTTAATTACAGAAATATTTTGAATTGAATCAAAGGTTTTTATTTCGTTAACAGCTTTCCATAATTTACTTTGAGAACCCTCATTTCCATCATTAATTATAATAATATTTTCTCCATTATAATTTTCTTTTAAATAAACTAAAAGCGTTTCTTCTAATGTGATATCAGAATTAGAATCTGATTTAATTAGATTTTTATCAGATAAATTATCTTGATCTTTAGAATACAATGGAGCAATAACAGGAGCATCAATTTGATTAGATAACCAATGTGCTTTTGAATAGAATAAAGGTCCTATAACAACATCCGTTTCACTAAAATCATTACGATCTACAATGGTTTGCAACTTATAGCTCGAATTTTGAGTATCAAAATAAGATACATTTACATGAATTCCTTTTCTTCTTAATGAGTCAATTGCCATGGAAGCCCCTTGATGGAAATCCGTTGCAATATTTAAAATAGAATTACCTTTTTCAAATGTTCTATCCGGAATAGAATCTGAATATTTGTTTAATTGATACGGAAGCATTATTGCTACATTAACTGTTTTATCAAAATTTAATGATTCTACAAATAAGCTTGTTTCGGTTTCTTCTTCAAAATCTTCAACTAATTCACCTTCTTCAACTGGTTTTATTTTTAAAACCATCCCAAGTTTTAAACCTTCGCTTAAATTTGGGTTAAGAGAAAACAAATCCTCTCTGGAAATATCATACTTTTTGGTTAAATTATAAACGGTATCATCTTTTATAACTGTATGTAACATAAATTTTTCCTCACCTTCTATTTCAGCATTTTTTGAACCTGGAATAATTAATTTCATACCAATTTTCACTCCATTTTCTAATTCTGGATTTGTAGCTTTTAAATCCTCAATTGTTATATTATGCTTTTTTGAAATTCCGTATAATGTTTCTTTTGGTTGAACAATATATAGTTTGTCATTTCCAGTTACAACCTCAGTAAGGCTTTTTCCATAATTCTTATTTGGAACAATTATAACCGTATTTGCTTTTGGTTTTCTACTTACATCAGGATTCAATTTACGCAAGTCTCTCGTAGAGATTTTGTAAGATCTAGCAATGCTTTTTAATGTTTCTCCTTTTTTTACTGTGTAAGAAACATATTTTTTTTGCTGAGCTTCTAATACGATTGTAAATCCTATTAAAAATGCTAGTAATAAAATTATTCTTTTCATAGAAAAATATTTATTTTAATATAGTTTTTATTCCCATTCAATTGTAGCTGGCGGTTTAGAACTGATGTCATAAACTACTCTATTAACGCCTTTTACACCATTTATTATCTTATTTGAGGTTTTTTGTAAAAACTCATAAGGTAAATTCACCCAATCAGCTGTCATTCCATCAGTAGATTCTACAGCTCTTAAAACTACCGCTTTCTCATAAGTTCTTTCATCTCCCATTACACCAACTGAATTAACAGGCAATAACATTGCACCTGCCTGCCAAACTTTATCATACAAACCATCATCTTTTAAACCTTGAACAAAAATATGATCAACTTCTTGTAACATTCTCACTTTTTCAGCTGTAATATCACCCAATATTCTTATTCCTAAACCTGGTCCTGGAAAAGGATGACGTCCTAATAATTCCTCATCAATTCCCATAGACCTTCCAACTCTCCTAACCTCATCTTTAAATAATGTATTTAAAGGCTCCACTATTTTCAATTTCATAAAATCAGGTAATCCTCCAACATTATGGTGCGATTTAATAGTTGCCGATGGTCCGCCTGTTGCTGAAACTGACTCAATAACATCTGGGTAAATTGTTCCCTGTGCTAACCAACTTACATCTTGAATTTCGTGCGCTTCATCATCAAAAACTTCAATAAAAACACGACCAATAATTTTGCGTTTTCCTTCTGGATCCGATTCTCCAGCCAATTCTTTCAAAAAACGTGCCGAAGCATCTACACCTTTTACATTTAATCCCATGTGTTTATATTGATCCAATACATTTTCAAACTCATTTTTTCGTAATAAACCATTATTTACAAAAATACAATACAAGTTTTTACCAATAGCTTTGCTAATTAAAGTTGCTGCCACAGTTGAATCTACTCCACCTGAAAGTCCTAAAACAACCTTATCATTTCCTAACTTTTCCTTTAACTCCGCAACAGTTGTTTCTACAAAAGAATCTGGTGTCCAAGTTTGAGCAACTCCAGCAATACTTACTAAGAAATTTTTCAAAATTGTTAAACCGTCTTTTGAATGATAAACTTCCGGGTGAAATTGAATTCCGTAGGAATTTTCGTCTTTTATTTTAAATGCCGCATTTTTCACATCATGCGTACTTCCTATCAACTCAAAACTTTCAGGTAAATCTAAAATGGTATCACTATGGCTCATCCAAACCTGACTCCCTAAATTAACTCCTTCAAAAAACAACTCATTTTCTTTTACATAAGAAAGGTTTGCCCTACCGTATTCACGCGTATTAGAAGAACCTACATCGCCTCCAAAATTATGAGCTAAATATTGAGCTCCATAGCAAACACCTAATAAAGGTATCTTACCTTTTATTTTAGATAAATCTGGATGAGGTGCGTCTTCAGATCTCACCGAAAAAGGGCTTCCTGAAAGAATTACAGCTTTGTAATCTTCAACCTTAAAATTTTTACTATTGTATGGAAATATTTCACAAAAAATGTTTAATTCCCTAACTCTTCGAGCAATCAACTGCGTGTATTGCGAACCGAAATCTAATATAAGTACCTGATGTTGCATCCGCAAAAATAATATTAATATAAATAGCACAAATACTTTATTCTATTTTTTTCAGTATCGTAATTTTTATCTCTTTATAATTCATATTAAACAAGATTATTTTCAAAATTTGATTTTTCCACAAAAATTATTTGAGAAAAGTTAATATTTAGACTGATTTTAGATTCAAAATAAAGCCGAATAAGCGCTTTTTTTATTTTTTTAGAAATAAGCAAAGAAAAAAAATCAAAAAATCAGGTTTTAACTAGTTTCAAATAGATTTAAGAGACTTTTTCAAAATCTGCAATTTGTTAATAACTTAGTTAGCTAAACACGCTATTTACACCATATAAAATATACTGAATAATTATATTTGTTTGTTATAGATTTTTATATAAAAAAAGATTTTTAAAGTATGAGTGACGAGATTAAAAAACACGATTATTCGGCCGATAGTATTCAGGCTTTGGAAGGAATGGAACATGTACGTATGCGTCCATCCATGTATATTGGAGATGTAGGTATTAGAGGATTACATCATTTGGTTTATGAGGTTGTTGATAACTCAATTGATGAGGCAATGGCAGGTCATTGTGATACAATTGATGTAATAATAAATGAAAATAATTCTGTATCTGTAAAAGATAACGGACGTGGTATTCCTGTTGGAATACATAAAAAAGAAGGCGTTTCTGCACTTGAAGTTGTAATGACAAAAATTGGTGCTGGTGGTAAATTTGATAAAGATTCTTACAAGGTTTCTGGAGGATTACACGGTGTTGGTGTTTCGGTTGTAAATGCACTTTCTGATCATTTAAGAGCAACTGTATATTTAGATGGTAAAGTTTGGGAACAAGAATATTCAAAAGGAAAAGCATTGTACCCAGCAAAAACGATTGGAGATTCTGATGATAAAGGTACTATGGTTACTTTTTTACCCGATATTTCCATTTTTACACAAACCATAGAGTTTAATTATGAAACATTAGCAACTAGATTGCGTGAGCTTTCATACTTAAACAAAGGAGTTACTTTAACATTAACAGATAAAAGAGAAACGGATGATGAAGGGAATTTTACCACTGAAACTTTTCATAGTGATGAAGGTTTACCTGAGTTTATCCAATATTTAGATGCAACACGTGAGCAATTAACCGCAAATGTGATTTCTATTGAAGGTGAAAAAAATGGTGTTCCTGTTGAAGTTGCAATGGTTTACAACACTTCATATTCTGAAAATTTACATTCTTACGTTAATAATATCAATACACACGAAGGAGGAACTCATTTAGCAGGTTTTAGACGTGGATTAACAGCTACCTTAAAAAAATACGCTGATGAATCTGGAATGCTTAAAAATCTAAAATTTGAAATTGCAGGAGATGATTTCCGTGAAGGATTAACGGCTATTATTTCTGTTAAAGTTGCAGAACCTCAGTTTGAAGGACAAACAAAAACTAAATTAGGTAACCGTGAAGTTACTTCAGCAGTGAGTCAGGCAGTTTCTGAAATGCTAACAGATTATTTAGAAGAAAATCCAAATGATGCTAAAATAATTGTTCAAAAAGTTATTTTAGCTGCAACAGCACGTCATGCAGCACGTAAAGCACGTGAAATGGTTCAACGTAAAACAGTAATGTCAATAGGTGGTTTACCTGGTAAATTAAGTGACTGTTCTGAAACTGATCCTGAAAAATGTGAAATTTTCTTAGTTGAGGGAGATTCTGCGGGTGGTACAGCAAAACAAGGACGAGACAGAGCTTTTCAAGCTATTTTACCATTAAGAGGTAAGATTTTGAATGTTGAAAAAGCGATGCAACATAAAGTTTTTGAAAACGAAGAAATCAAAAATATGTATACTGCTTTGGGTGTTTCAATTGGAACAGAAGAAGATCCAAGAGCTTTAAACTTATCTAAATTACGTTATAATAAAGTAGTTATTATGTGTGATGCCGATGTTGATGGTAGTCATATTGCTACATTAATTCTTACTTTCTTTTTTAGATATATGAAAGAATTAATTGAAAACGGACATATTTTTATTGCAACACCTCCTTTATATTTAGTTAAAAAAGGTCAGAAAAAGGAATATGCTTGGGACGATGATCAACGAGATTTAATTGCCTTAAACATGGGTGGTGGAGCCTCAATTCAACGATACAAAGGTCTTGGGGAAATGAATGCTATCCAACTTTGGGATACAACAATGAATCCTGAATTTAGAACACTTCGACAAATTACAATTGATAATTTAACAGAAGCAGATAGAGTATTTTCTATGCTAATGGGTGATGAAGTTCCTCCACGTAGAGCATTTATTGAAAAAAATGCAAAATATGCCAATATTGACGCATAACACAATTTTACATACCAATATAAAAAAAGCTGTTTTAATTAAAACAGCTTTTTTTTATGTATTAAATTTTTATTTTTACAACATAATTTAAACCCCACCCCATGAAAAAATTATCCTTACTCCTATTTGGAGTGTTATTTAGTACATCTGTAAAATCTCAAGAGTTTGAAATCTTATTATTAGCCAATAAAGATGCTACTATTTTATTTCAAAATTATATGGCCCCGGCAATGAACGGGATGCAATATAACTTAAACAATGGTTGGTATCAAACTGCAAAAACACATAAAAAATTAGGCTTTGATATTTCAATCCAAGCAAATGCCACAATTATTCCAAAAAATGCACAATCCTTTTTATTTAATGAAGGGGACTACAAATACTTATCACTTGAAAGCGGGAGTAATACTATTAATACGGTAATGGGAGAAAAAAACACTTCTGTAATTGCAGTGAGAATTCCGGAAGCTAATGATTATAAAGTAGCTTCATTCAAAATACCCAATGGGGTTGGCGATGAATCACCAATGAATTCAGTTCCATCTCCTATGATTCAGGCTAGTTTAGGAATTGCCTTAAATACAGATGTATCCGTTAGATATTTGCCAAACATAAACTCAAATGATATTAGCGGTAACTTAGTTGGATTTGGAATAAAACATAATTTAATGAAATATTTTGGTCCACTAGATAACCTACCTCTGAATGTTTCAATACTTGGCGGTTATACAAAACTGAATGTACTATACGATGTGCAAAATTCAAGTGGAATTCAGGGGAGTAATCAAGAAGCAGAATTTGATTTAAATACCTATACCATTCAAGCAATTGCCTCATTAGACTTTCCAATAATTTCAGTTTATGGAGGTATTGGATATAATAAAGGAACTTCAACATTAAAAATGAAGGGGATTTATGAATTGGAATATACATTTGAAAATTCAAATGAAACAATTACAGAATCCATAACAGACCCAATAAATATGGGGTTTGACACAACTGGAATGAATGGAACATTTGGGGCAAAAATAAATTTGGGGTTCTTTAAAATATTTGGTGATTTCACTATTAATGAGTATAACACTTTATCTGCAGGCATTGCGTTTAGCTTCAGATAATTAATACGAAATTTTACAAGTAATTTTCTGAATTAAAACTATCAATAACGATTTCGTAAATTAAGATATATGTCATAATTCACTAATATAAAAATTAGTATTTTTGTCTCAGTAAAAAATGAATAAATAAAAATATAGAAAAAATATGAAAGTAACAGTAGTAGGTGCTGGTGCGGTAGGTGCAAGTTGTGCTGAGTACATAGCCATGAAAGATTTCGCTTCAGAAGTTGTTTTAATTGATATTAAAGAAGGTTTTGCTGAGGGTAAAGCAATGGATTTAATGCAAACAGCTTCATTAATGAATTTTGACACCCAAATAACAGGTGTTACAAACGATTATTCAAAAACAGCAAATAGTGATGTTGCAGTAATTACAAGTGGTATTCCTAGAAAACCAGGAATGACTCGTGAAGAGTTAATTGGAATTAATGCAGGAATTGTAAAATCTGTTGCAACAAGTTTAATAGAACAGTCGCCAAATGTAATAATTATTGTAGTTAGTAACCCAATGGATACTATGGCTTATTTAGCTCACAAATCTATAGGAATTGCAAAAAACAGAATTATTGGTATGGGTGGAGCTTTAGATAGCGCTCGTTTTAAATTCCGTTTAGCAGAAGCCTTAGGTTGCCCTCAATCTGATGTTGATGGAATGGTAATTGCTGGTCACAGTGATACTGGAATGTTGCCTTTAACTCGTTTAGCTGTTAGAAATAGTGTTCCTGTAACGGCATTTTTATCTGAAGAACGTTTATCAGAAGTTGCTGAAGCTACTAAAGTTGGTGGAGCTACTTTAACTAAATTATTAGGAACAAGTGCTTGGTATGCTCCAGGTGCAGCAGTTTCTTCTATGGTTCAGGCAATTGCTTGTGACACTAAAAAAATGTTCCCTTGTTCAGCGTTATTAGATGGTGAATACGGATTAACTGATATTTCA
Organism: Lutibacter flavus; assembly: GCF_900188355.1. Lineage (GTDB taxonomy): Bacteria > Bacteroidota > Bacteroidia > Flavobacteriales > Flavobacteriaceae > Lutibacter > Lutibacter flavus. Next base: position 26,969 of record NZ_FZNX01000007.1, on the reverse strand, counting down.
ATTGGTGTACCATGTATTATTGGTAAAAACGGAATTGAAAAAATTGTTGAACTTGAATTAACTGATGCAGAAAAAGCTAAATTTAAAGAAAGTGCTGCTGGAGTTAGAGCAGTAAATGAATTATTGTAATTCAGTTTTTAAACATTATATATTTAAAACTCCTCAAAGTAATTTTTGAGGAGTTTTATTTTTTTAATTAATTACTTTTAAGACAATCCTGAAATAACACCATTATTATCAATCGTCATATTTTCAGATGCTGGTGTTCCAGGTAATCCAGGCATTCTCATCATTTGTCCTAAAATAGGAATAATAAACTTTGCTCCTGCAGCAATTTCAATTTCTCGTACCGTAACAACAAAGTTTTTAGGTCGTCCAATTAAAAACTCATTATCTGTAAATGATTTTTGTGTTTTTGCCATGCAAATTGCAAAATCGTTAAAACCTAAACGGTCTATCCTTTTTAAATTTAATTTTGCCTTTTTATCAAAATCAACAGCATCTGCTCCATAAATTTCTTTGGCAATTTTTTCAATTTTTTCTTTTACCGGGGAATCCCAATTGTATAACGGTTTAAATTCTGATGCATTTTGCTCAACTACATTTACAACTGCTTTGGCTAAATTCTTTGTTCCATTTCCTCCTTTAGACCAACCATCTGATACAACTGCCTGCACACCAAGCTCAGTACATTTTTCAATTATTAAATTAATCTCTTCATAAGAATCATTTGTAAAAGTGTTAATTGCTACAACGGGTTCAATATGAAACTTGCGAATATTTTCAATATGTTTTTCTAAATTGCAAAATCCTTCTTTTACGTAAGATAAATTTGGCACGTTATATTCATCTTTTTTTGCACCACCATGATGTCTTAACGCTCTTATAGTTGCAACTAAAACCACGGCTTTAGGATTTAAACCTGCTGCCACACATTTAATATTTAAGAACTTTTCAGCCCCTAAATCTGCACCAAAACCTGCTTCTGTAACTACGTAATTAGACAAGGACAAACCCATTTTTGTTGCAATAATTGTGTTAGTTCCTTGTGCTATATTAGCAAATGGACCCCCATGAATTATAGCTGGATTTCCTTCTAATGTTTGCACCAAATTTGGCTTAATTGCATCTTTTAAAAGAATAGCCATCGCATTTTCAGCCTTTAAATCTCTTGCGAAAATTGGTTTTTTATCAAATGTAAATCCAATAAAAATATCACCTAAACGTTTTTTTAAATCTTCAAGATTTGTAGCCATACACAATATTGCCATCACTTCTGAAGCCGGTGTAATATTGAAACCATCCTCTCTTGGAACTCCATGAGCTGTCCCTCCCAACCCAATAGTTATATGACGTAATGATCTATCATTCATATCAATAACTCGCTTCCAAAGAATTGTTCTCGGATCAATATTTAAACTACAACAACTACTCTGTAAATTATTATCTATTAAAGCTGAAAGCAAATTATTAGCTTTTTCAATTGCATTAAAATCACCTGTAAAATGCAAATTAATATCTTCCATTGGTACTACCTGTGAATACCCACCTCCTGCAGCACCACCTTTAATACCAAACACTGGTCCTAATGAAGGTTCTCGTAAAACAACAGTTGCTTGCTTACCAATCAAGTTTAATCCTTCTATTAAACCAATTGAAACCGTGGTTTTACCTTCTCCAGCTGGTGTTGGAGTCATTGCGGTTACTAAAATTAAATTATTCCCTTTTATCTTTTCTTCATCAATAATACTTAGCGGTAATTTTGCTTTATACTTTCCAAAAAGCTCTAAATCGTCTTCATCAATTCCTAATTTAGCCGCAATTTTATTAATATGAACAAGTTTTTTATTTTGGGCAATCTCTATATCTGTTAAATGCTTCATTATCTAAATTTTTACTTAACAAATATATAAATTTCATAATTCAGAATAGCCATATTTAAATAAGTGGTAATTTAAGGGCATAAAAAGCTAAAAAAGTATTGTCAGTCTCTATTTGAAATTATATATTTGCACGTTTAAAACAAATGAAATTTATATCAAATTAATTTAAAATGCAAAACAAAGGACTTATAAAGTTATTCGCTATCCTGTTTGGGTTAGTAAGTTTATATCAGTTATCATTCACATGGTTTACAAATGGTGTAGAAGATAAAGCAAAAATTTATGCTGAATCTAAATCGGAAGATGGAAAAGAAATAGCAAGGTTGGAAAGGGTATATTTAGACTCGGTAGCCAACAAACCTGTTATTGATTTAGGTTTTGCACAGTTTAGCTATAATGATATTAGAGATAAAGAACTTAATTTAGGATTAGACCTTAAAGGTGGTATTAATGCTATTTTACAAGTATCTGTAAAAGATATCTTGATTGGTTTATCAAATGACTCAAAGAATCCAATTTTCAATAAAGCGATTGCAAATGCTTCTCTAGCTCAAAAAAGCAGTGATAGAACTTATTTAAACTTATTTTTTGAAGAGTTTGAAAAAGCAAGTGCTGGAACTGTTAAATTAAGTGACCCTAGCATTTTTGGAAACAAATCTTTAAGAGAGAAAATTAACTTCAAACTAACAGATAAAGAAGTTATGCCAATTATTGAAGCTGAAGTTACAGGTTCAGTAAACACCGCTTTTGAAGTATTAAGAAGTCGTATCGATAAATTTGGGGTTACACAACCAAACATTCAACGAATTGGTAATTCAGGACGTATCTTAATTGAATTACCTGGAGCAAAAGATATTGACCGTGTTAAAAAATTATTACAAAGTACGGCCGAATTACAATTTTGGGAAGTTTATACAAACCAAGAAACTGCTAATTTCTTTTTTCAAGCAAACTCAGTTATTGAAAACTTATTAAAAACAGAAGAAACTAAAACTGATACTACTGCTGTTAAAGATAATTTAGAAGATTTATTAGGTGAAGTTTCAGATTCAATTGCTGCAAAACCTGTTAATAATTTATTTTCAGTATTATCTCCAAGTATTCCTCAATCTGAAAATCAAATTTCATCTTTAATTGGAACTGCTAAAGTTGCAGATACAGCTAAAGTAAACTCATATTTAGCAATGAAGCAAGTAAGAGCATTGCTTACTAACGATATGAAATATGCTAAATTCTTATGGGATTCTAAAACATTTTCAAGTACAATATCTGCAACTGGAGAAAGTACAGAATTAATTTCTTTATATGCTATAAAATCTAATCGTGAAGATATTGCTCCAATAGAAGGTGATGTTATTGATGATGCAAGTCAAGAATTTGGACAAACAGGACAGCCAGAAGTTAGTATGACTATGAATGCTGTTGGTTCAAGATTATGGGGGAAAATGACTACTGAAAACGTAGGGCAATTTGTTGCTGTAGTTCTTGATGATTACGTTCATACTGCGCCACATGTTGGAACTCCAATTATGAATGGTAGAACTTCTATTTCTGGTGGTAGCATGACTGTTGAAGAAGCTCAAGATATTGCCAATGTATTAAAAGCCGGTAAACTACCAGCTGCTGCACATATTATTCAATCTGAAGTTGTTGGTCCATCATTAGGTCAACAAGCAATTGATAGTAGTATGAGTTCATTTGCTTTGGCATTATTATTAGTATTATTATGGATGATTTTCTATTACGGTAAAGCCGGTGCATTTGCAGATGTTGCTTTAGCTGTTAACATCTTATTTATTTTCGGAATTTTAACTGCATTTGGCGCTGTATTAACATTGCCAGGTATTGCTGGTATTATTTTAACTATAGGTATGTCTGTTGATGCAAACGTAATTATTTTTGAAAGAATCAAAGAAGAATTAAATAAAGGAAAAGGTTTAAAAGCATCAATTAGTCACGGATTTAGCTTTAAAGGAGCGCTATCTGCAATTATTGATGCCAACATTACCACAATGTTAACTGGGGTAATCTTATATGTATTTGGAACAGGGCCGGTTAAAGGTTTTGCTTATACATTAATGGTTGGTATTGTAACCTCATTATTTACTGCAATTTTTATTACTCGTTTATTAATTGACTGGTATGCTGCCAAAGGAAAATTATTCACCTTTAATACAAACATTACCAAAAACTGGTTTAAACGAATTGATATTGAATTCTTAAGAAAACGTAAAATAGCATACATAATCTCAGGAGGATTAATTATTGCAGGTTTAGCATCCTTAGTAACAAATGGATTGAATTATGGAGTTGATTTTGTTGGAGGTAGATCTTACGTTGTTAAATTTGATAAAACTACAAGTCCAACAGAAGTAGCAAATACGCTTAAAGACGCTTTTGGAAGTGCTCCTGAAGTTAAAACTTATGGTGAAGCTAGTCAATTAAAAGTGACAACAAAATATAAAATTGAAGAAGAAGGAAATCATATTGATGATGAGGTTCAAAATTTATTATTTAATGGTTTAAAACAATATTTACCTGAAGGTATAACTTTAGATCAATTTAAACCTGGTTATGAAGGAGAAGGTAAAGTTGGAATTATGAGTACAATAAAAGTTGAACCAACTATTGCAGATGATATTAAAACTGCTGCAGGATGGGCAATTATAGGATCATTATTAGTTGTATTCTTATACATTTTATTACGATTTAAAAAATATCAATATAGTTTAGGTGCTGTAGCTGCAGTTTTCCACGATGTTTTAATTGTATTAGCAATTTTCTCATTATTCCATAAAATTTTACCGTTCGATATGGAAATTGGTCAATCATTTATTGCCGCCATATTAACAGTTGTAGGTTATTCATTGAATGATACCGTGGTTATTTTTGATAGAATTCGTGAATTTGCAGGCATTCATACTACTTGGAAATTCTCAGAAGTTGTAGATAAAGCATTAAGCAGTACTTTAGGTAGAACTATTAATACATCTCTAACAACTTTAGTTGTTTTATTAGCAATTTTCCTTTTTGGAGGAGATTCTATTAAAGGATTTATGTTTGCTTTAATTATTGGTGTAGTTGTAGGTACCTATTCATCATTGTTTATCGCCTCTCCAATAATGTATGACACTGTTAAAAAATTGGACACTAAGAAAAAATAATATTTAGTCTAGTTAGGTTAAATTTAAACCGTTTTGAAATTTCAAAACGGTTTTTGTATTTCAAATTAGCAAATTTATCTATATTAAGACCTAATATTATACATTGATTATTAAATTTGTAACAAAGCCGAATAATGAGCATTATTAAATTACACAATAAATACTTTAAATCATATATTTCAGAAGAACAAATTGAAACTGCAATAGAATCTATTGTTGAACAAGTATATGATGATTGTAAAGATGAAACACCGATATTTATAGGTATTTTAAATGGCTGCTTTATGTTTGTTGCAGATTTTGTACGTAAATATTCGGGAAATTGTGAAGTTTCTTTTGTAAAACTCTCATCCTATGAAGGGACAAGCTCTACAGGAAACATAAAACAATTAGTTGGAATTAATGAAAATTTAGAAGGAAGAACTGTTGTTATTCTTGAAGATATAATTGATACTGGTAATACGCTTCAAGAGATCTATGGAATATTTAAGGATAAAAATTTAAAACAACTTAAAATTGCGACTTTATTTTTTAAACCAGATGTATTTAAAAAAGAATTACATATAGATTATATAGGAATCCCAATCCCCGATAAATTTATTGTTGGGTATGGATTAGATTATGATGGAATTGGAAGAAACTTTGCATCAATTTATCAACTAACATCACCCCCAACTATGAAAAATATCGTATTATTTGGACCTCCAGGTGCAGGAAAAGGAACTCAAGCTGATTTATTAAAAGAAAAATATGATCTTGTACATATTTCTACAGGTGAAGTTTTTAGATACAATATTAAAAACGAAACTGAATTAGGAGTGCTAGCAAAATCATATATGGATGATGGCAATTTGGTGCCAGATGAAGTAACCATTAAAATGTTAAAATCAGAAGTTGAAAAAAATGCTGATGCCAACGGTTTTATTTTTGATGGATTTCCAAGAACAGAATCACAAGCGGCAGCTTTGGACTCCTTTTTGGAAGAAAAAGGTGAATTAGTAAGCGGAATGGTAGCTCTTGAAGTTCCTGAAGACTTATTAGTTAATCGCTTATTGGAACGTGGTAAAACAAGCGGAAGACCTGATGACCAAGATGAAAATAAAATACGCCATCGTTTTAACGAATATCATAAAAAAACTGAGATTCTGAAAGACTATTACAAAGCTCAAAATAAATATTTTGGGGTAAATGGAGTTGGTGGAATTAATGAAATCACAGAACGTTTAAGTAACGTTTTTGACAAACTTTAAAACTTAATTTTGTTATATTTACAAAGCAAGGTAGCTAAGTAATCACAATAGAATAACAATAAAAGTAACTAACAAATAATACAGATTCCTGTCTTTTCAGGAAAACAAGAAAAAATGACTGAAGGAAATTTTGTTGACTACTTAAAGGTTTATGCCAGTTCTGGTAGCGGAGGTGGTGGATCTACACATTTACATAGAGAAAAATATATTACCAAAGGTGGTCCTGATGGTGGCGATGGTGGTCGTGGAGGTCACGTAATAGTTCGTGCTGATAATAATTTATGGACGTTGTTTCATTTAAAATTTAATAAACACTTTAGAGCTGAAAACGGTGGACACGGTAGTAAACAACGCAGCTCAGGTAAAGACGGTGAAGATATATATATCAATGTTCCATTTGGAACAATAATAAGAGATGGAGAAACTCAGGAAATTCTTTTTGAAATCACAAAAGAAAATACTGAGCAAATATTGCTTGAAGGTGGAATGGGCGGTCTTGGCAACTGGAATTTCAGGTCATCAACTAACCAAACACCAAGATATGCCCAACCTGGTATAGAAGGTAAAGATGGTTGGTTTCAATTTGAATTAAAATTATTAGCTGATGTTGGATTAGTTGGCTTCCCAAATGCTGGTAAATCTACGTTATTATCGGTATTAACTGCTGCAAAACCAAAAATTGCAGACTATGCTTTCACAACATTAAAACCTAATTTAGGAATTGTTCAATACAGAGATTTCCAAACATTTGTAATGGCAGATATTCCTGGAATTATAGAAGGTGCTGCTGAGGGGAAAGGATTGGGTCATCGTTTTTTACGTCATATTGAACGGAATTCAATTTTACTATTTTTAATTCCTGCAGATTCTGATAATATTGAAAAGGAGTATAAAATTTTATTAAACGAACTAAAACAACACAATCCAGAATTATTGGATAAAAATAGACTACTTGCTATTTCAAAATCTGATATGCTTGATGATGAACTTAAAGAAGAAATTAAAAAAGAACTACCAAAAGGAATTAAAACATTGTTTATTTCATCAGTTGCTCAACAAGGATTGGTTGAATTAAAAGATGAACTTTGGAAAATGCTTAATAATTAATTTAATTTTTTAAAATTATTGGTAACGTAAATTCTGTTGTTACCGGAATTCCCCGTTTTATTGCAGGTTTCATAATTGGTAAATTTAAAATACCAGCGACAATTAAACTATCCAGTTTTGGAATTTGTTGTTGAATAAAATCTGAAGATTGAAGTTTAACAAGTGAAACTTTACCATTATTATCAACATTTAATTTTACTAAAATAGTATCATTAACATTTTTTTTAACCATTATATTACTAGAGAGAAGAGATAAATAAATATGCTCAGATAATTTAATCTGTGAACATATTTTCTGTTTCTCAACTGAAGGTAAACTATCACATAATGGGAATAAAGGAAAAATATCTACTGAATTAAAATCTATTACCATATCAATAACTTTTTCTTGTGGCAATTCTTTTTTTTGAAAAAAACTACAAGAACTTAGAAAAATTAATAAGTAAGCAATTATATAAATTCGTTTATTCATACATCAAAATTGATACGTGAAAATACAATATTTTTTGTTTATGACCACTTGTTAAAAAAACTTCTATTTTAATTATAATTCCTGTTCCAAAAAAAATATTTTACTAATTATGCTAAAAAAGCATAATAAAACCAAAAAATAATATCAATTGACATTATTCGATTTATTTTTGACATTATTACACCAAATTTTTCAACTTGAATAAATTATATTTGTTAGATTTTAAATATAAGAGATGCTTTTTTCAACCTAAAAAATAATCCAAGTTTTAGTTTCACTAATTATATAAACTATTACTAAAAGTTATTTCAAGTAAAAAAGTATTAGACTAATTGTTAAAAATCAACAAAAACTTAAATACATAATATGAAATTTGGACATTTTGATGATACTAACAGAGAATATGTAATTACAGATCCTAAAACTCCATATCCTTGGATTAATTATTTAGGAAATGAAGATTTTTTCTCTTTGATATCTAACACGGCGGGAGGATATACTTTTTACAAGGACGCAAAATTTAGGAGATTAACAAGATATAGATATAATAACGTACCCACTGATGATGGCGGACGATATTTTTATATAAAAGATGGAGACACAACTTGGTCACCAAGTTGGAAACCTTGTAAAACAGACCTTGACAAATATGAATGTCGTCATGGAATGAATTACACCACAATTGAAGGTGTTAAAGATGGGGTTTCTGCAAAAGCGCTGTTTTTTGTACCCTTAAAAACTTGGGCTGAAGTTCAAAAATTGACATTAACAAATAACAGCAATGAAATTAAAAAACTAAAAGTATTTTCATTTGCTGAGTGGGCACTTTGGAACGCAGCTGCTGATATGGAAAACTTTCAACGTAATTTTTCCACTGGGGAAGTTGAGATTGAAGACTCTGTACTTTATCATAAAACAGAATATAAAGAGCGTAGAGATCATTACGCATATTATTCCGTAAACACACCTATTCAAGGTTATGATACTGATCGTGAAACATTTTTTGGATTGTACAATGGCTTTCACGAACCGCAAGTTGTAGAAGCTGGAAAACCAGGAATGAGCGTTGCTCACGGATGGTCTCCAATTGCCTCTCACTATATTGAGGTTGAATTACAACCAGGAGAATCAAAAGACTACGTTTTTGTTTTAGGATATGTTGAAAACAAGGAAGACGAAAAATGGGAATCTAAAAATATAATAAACAAAACTAAGGCAAAAGAAACAATTGCCAAATTTAATACTGTTGAAAAAGTAGATGCTGCTCTGGCAAAATTACGTACTTATTGGGATGATTTATTAAGTGTATACACTATTGATTCCGGTGAAGAAAAGCTGGATAGAATGGTAAACATTTGGAATCAATACCAATGTATGATTACTTTCTGTTTTTCACGTTCGGCTTCTTATTTTGAAAGTGGAATTGGACGAGGGATGGGATTCAGAGATTCTAATCAGGATTTAATTGGTTTTGTACATCAAATTCCTGAAAGAGCCAGAGAACGTATTATAGATATTGCATCAACACAATTTCCTGATGGTGGCTGCTACCATCAATATCAGCCTTTAACTAAAAAAGGTAATAACGATATTGGAGGTGGATTTAACGACGATCCAATGTGGTTAATTTTAGGAACAACCAGTTATATTAAAGAAACTGGAGATTTTAGTATTTTAGATGAACTAGTTCCTTTTGATAATGACATGAGCATTGCTCGTACTCTATTTGACCATTTATCTGTTTCTTTTGACCACGTAATTAACAATTTAGGCCCACACGGATTACCATTAATTGGACGAGCGGATTGGAATGATTGTTTAAACTTAAATTGTTTCTCTAATGATCCTAACGAATCATACCAAACAACTGAAAATCAATCTGAAGGGACAAAAGCTGAATCTTTAATGATTGCTGGTTTATTTGTTGTTTATGGTAATGATTTTATAAAATTATGTAAAAGAGTTGGAAATGAAACTGAAGCAGCACGTTGCCAAACACATGTAGATGCAATGGTTGAAGCCGTTAAAAAACACGGTTGGGATGGAGAATGGTTTTTACGTGCTTATGATTATTATGGAAATAAAATTGGAAGTGAAGAAAACGAAGAAGGAAAAATATTTATCGAATCTAACGGCTGGTGCTCAATGGCTGGAATTGGTAAAGAAGAAGGTTTAATTGAAAAAGCGTTGGATTCTGTAAAAGAACGACTTGATTGTGAACATGGTATTGTTTTAAATAATCCTGCTTTTACAAAATACTATATTGAATACGGTGAAATTTCGAGTTATCCTCCTGGGTACAAAGAAAATGCAGGTATATTTTGCCATAATAATCCTTGGATTATGATTGGTGAAACTGTAATTGGACGTGGAGATCAAGCTTGGGAATATTTCAAGAAAATTTGTCCGGCATATTTAGAAGATGTAAGTGAATTACACAGAACAGAACCTTACGTTTACTCTCAAATGATTGCTGGAAAAGATGCTTTTAAACCTGGTGAAGCTAAAAATTCTTGGTTAACAGGTACTGCATCTTGGAATTTTTATACAATTACACAATATATTTTAGGTATTCAACCAGATTATGATGGGTTAAAAATAGAGCCTTGCATTCCAAAAGATTGGAAAGGGTTTAATGTAACTCGTAAATTTAGAGGTGCTACCTACAAAATTAAAGTTATAAACGAAAACGCAGTTTGTAAAGGTGTTTCAAAAGTAATTATTGACGGAAAAGAACATAGTTCTAATATGCTGCCAATTTTTGCAGATGGAAAAACGCATACTGTGGAGGTTGTTATGTAATTAATACGATTGTATTAATTTAAAAAAAGCACCAATTTGGTGCTTTTTTTATTATTATCAATCTATAATTTCGCCTTTAAGAAACAACTCTTTTTTAAGTTCTTTTATGCGTCGCTTTACAAATTTCGTCATTTCAACATCTCTACTTTCAAATTGTTGAAAATATTTTTTATAATGATTATATGCAATTTTTTTATCTTTAAAATAGGTGTCTGAAGTTGTTGCAACTTCAAACAAAGCCTTATAATTATGATAATTATTTTGACGTGATTTTTCAAAGTTATTCAAAGCCATTTTTAAATCATTTTCTTCTTTAAAAATAGTTCCTAATAAAAAATACTGCTTGTCAATTTCAGGTTTAGCCGAAAAAATTGACATCATTAAATAATGCTTTGCTTTTTCTACATCCTTCTTTTCATAATATAAAGTTGCTAATCTATACAGAATTTTAGGGTTGTTCCTTTCTATTTTTAGTGCCTTTTTAAAACTGGTTTCTGCAAACTCAAAATCATTTAAATTGAAATAACACATTCCAAACATTTCATAGGTATTTACAGATCTAAAATCTAAACTATCCAATTTATTAAGATAGATAAGTGTTTCGTCAAAGTTTTTAGAAAAGTATAATTCGTTTACTTTAAGTTGCAAAAAATTAACATTTGTACTGTCTATTTTTAAGCCTTTATCTATAAACAACATTGTAGAATCTTTTCTTCTTAACTCTTTAAAAAATTTAGACAATTCATAAATACTTTTAATATGCAGTGTATCCAAATTATAGCTATCTAAGTAACTTTGCCCCATTTTAAATGGTTTATTTTGCTTGGATAAAGCTTCCGCTAGTTGGTAAGGATAATTTGGATTTAGAGCATCTTTTTTCTTTAAAAACCGAAACATTTTCTCAGCTTTTTTTGCTTTATTTTGACCTAAATATAATTTCCCTAAGCTATTTGCTACCAATAAATTTGAAGTATCTTTTTCAATTATTTCTTCATAAAGAGCAATGGCATTTGTAGTTAATCCGGCTGAATTATAAACAAGTCCTAATTTTACTTTTAATGCTTCATTTTTTTCAATATCTAATGCTTTATTATAAAATTCAATTGCCTTAGTATAATCTCCAATTGTTTGATAAATACTTGCCATTTTATCTAATACTTCAACTGTAATTGGCTCTTCTTTTTCTAACAAAACCAAAGCCTTTTGATAATCTCCTTTTAATAATAAATCATCTATAACTGTAAAAACCGAAGATTGCGCTTCGGTTTTTAAAACAACTATTAACATTAATAATATGCTTAAAATCTTTTTCATAGAAACTTATTATTTCTTAATAATAATTTCTACCACTCCATTTTTGCCTTTCTCACCATATTTTGTAGTTGCAGATTCATCTTTAAGTACATTTACACTTTTAATATTATCTGGATTTATTTTTTCCATATCTTCTTTGGAAATTTCTTTACCATCTAATATATAGAGTGGATTTCCATTTGAAACTTCCTTTTTAACCTTATTATCTTTCTTATCTTCAACTTTAAAAGCAATTGGCAAACTATATTTTACTCCTACATTTTCACCTAAATATTTTCCTGGTTCCATTTTAGGTAAACTTTGCACAACTCTTATTGCTTCCTCTTGTAAATCTTTATGAGGAGCTCTTGCTTGTACCTCAACTATATTTCCTTCTTTATCTATTTTAAACATTACAAATATTCGCTTAACTCCAGACCGTAACCCTAAACCATCAGCCATTTTTGCATTAAAATTAATATTAACATGTTGGGTTACTTCATTTTGTAAACACTGCCTTAATTCTTCTTCTGTACCTTCACAACCAGGAAAAACAGGTACATTTTCAACTTTAGCAAAAGGAACAGATTCACCTTCAATATATTCCCATTCTGATTTTAATCCAAGTCTTAAAGATTTTGGTCGAAACCAATTTACTCTTATATCATTTTCATCTAAAAGAACTACATGATCAAATAGTAATTCATCATTGCTATTAAATTTATCAGAAATCTCTTTTTCTTTTGCTGTGTACTCACTAATATCTAAATAACGCCCAATCATTAAACTGTTTCCAACAAACGTTTTACCTATTTCAAAATCGAAATATTGTCCTTTACTAAAATCTTTTTGATTATTTAAGACTGTTTCCATTTCGAACAGTTCATCGTTTACTTCATCAGTACAAGAGCTATAAATTAACATTGCAACTAATAAAGGAATTACTAACAAATATTTTAATTGTTTAATTTTTTGAGATTTTTCTTTTGCGATCATAACGATTCTTTTTTTAATTAATGATTGTTTAAAAAATTGATTTATAAATGAAATTTTTTCTACATTAAAAGTTTCGGAAAGTAACTTATTAAAATAAGTACTTTTATTTGTTTCTTTAACAACTTCGGCATCAGAAATGTATTCGTGTAATAAAGTAATTCGCTTTTGATACACATATACTAATGGATTAAACCATAGTACAATTTTTAGTAATTCAAAAACTAATAAATCTATTGTATGTTTCTGTTTACAATGAACCAGTTCGTGTCGAATTATTTCCAATTCTTCATTTTCTAAAAGTTGTTTATTTATAAATATGTAGTTGAAAAATGAAAAAGCAGATTGGCTCTTAGCTAGTAAAACTAGGTTGAAATTCTCTTTTTTAATAACTTCATTCGAGTAAATTAACTTTAAGATTTTAAACAATCTTGTTAAAAACAACAATGAAAAAATTGTCAAGCCAAAATAAAAAGCAATGCTTAAATAATCTATTGTAGAACTATTTGCTGTATTTTGCTCAATAATAGCTTGTGGATTTAAAAATACTGTGGGCAATTGAACAACAAATTCCTGTGGAATACTTTTCTGGATACTTTCAAAGCGTAACAAAGGAATGATAAAAGCTAAAAAAGGAGTAATTAATAAATAAATTCTGTTCCACTTAAAAAACGTTTCTTTTTGTAGAAAGAAATCATAAACGGTTAAAAACAATGCTTGAAAAAGCAATACTTGAATTATATAATTTATCATTTTTCGGTCTTTTTGTCATTAATACTCTCTAAAATTGTTTCCAATTCATTGATATCAACATCATTTTTTTTAACAAAAAACGATACCATACTTTTAAATGAACCTTCAAAATAACCATCAACTAACTTTTGCAAACTCTGATTGCTATAGTCTGTTTTTTTAATTATTGGAAAATAAATATGTCCTCTTCCTTTTGCTTTATGACCAACAAAATTTTTGGTCTCCAAAATCCTAATTATTGTAGAAACAGTATTATACGCTGGTTTAGGCTTAGGTAATTGTTCTATAATTTCTTTTACTGACGCCGCTTCTAAATCCCATAAAACTTGCATCAACTGCTCCTCTGCTTTTGTTAATTGTTTCTCCATTTTATCAACTAAGTTTTTAGTTCAACAATACAAATATAACTAAATATATAGTTTTAACTAATTTTTTAGTTCAAAATTTGCACGGTTATTGTTATTCAACATTTATATTATAAATTTGAAAACACAAATACACATATGGATATATTTCTTTTAATCTTAGGTTTTTTCTTTATCATCTTAGGAATTTTAGGTTCTTTTTTACCTGTTTTACCCGGTCCAATAACCAGTTGGATTGGACTTTTAATTTTACATTTAACCAAAGCGGTTCCAATGAACTGGACTTTTATAGCAATCACTTTTGGAGTGGCATTTATAATTTGGTTGATAGATTATTTTATTCCTGCAATGGGAACAAAAAGATTTGGCGGAACTCGGTATGGGGTTATTGGAACTATGGTAGGTTTAATACTTGGACTCCTATTCTTCCCTCCTTTTGGTATTATAATTGGCCCTTTTATAGGTGCTTTTGCAGGTGAAATGTTAAAGGATCGTAATGATTCCGGCAGAGCTTTAAAAGCTGCATTTGGGTCTTTTATCGGCTTTTTAACCTCAACCTTTTTAAAATTTATAGCAGCAATAGTTTATACGGGCTTGTTTTTTTCAATATTTTGGGAAAACAGAGAGGCTTTTCTGGCTGTTTTTAAGTAGAAAATAGTTCTTAAAAATAAAAAAAGCGTCCCGGTTTTTCGGGAAGCTTTCCATTGGTTTATAAAACCTATGACGCTTTTACACGTCAAAACAACACAACTTACCGCACCTAAATGCGATACGCAAATATATAAAATTTTATTTGATTTCAAATTCTACACACTTTTTCTTTCTAAATTACTGTTATTTCTTAATTGATTGTATCTTTGCGAACTGTTTATAAAAAGTAAATTTTAAAAAAAATAGCATGCAATTATCGCCACTTGAAATAGTTAGAAGAGAATCGTTACAAAAATTACGTGAATTAGGCATTAACCCTTATCCGGCTGAAGAATTTAAAACGACAGCAACTATAAAACAAATCATTTCAAATTTTGATGAATTTGAGGGCAAGGAAGTAATTTTAGCTGGTAGAATGATGAGCCGTAGAATCATGGGAAAAGCTTCTTTTGCTGAATTAAAAGATGCTAGTGGTAGAATGCAGATTTATATTAACAGAGATGAAATATCTTCTGAAGAAGACCCAACAATGTACAATACTGTATTCAAAAAATTATTGGATATGGGTGATATTATTGGTATTAGAGGTGAAGTTTTTAAAACTAAAGTAGGTGAAGAATCTGTTAATGTTAAAGAACTTACGGTACTTGCTAAAAGTTTACGTCCGTTACCTGTTGTTAAAACAGATGCAGATGGAAAAGTGCACGATGCTTTTTCTGATGCTGAACAGAGATACCGCCAACGTTATGTGGATTTAATTGTAAACGACCATGTAAAAGAAACTTTTATAAAACGAACAAAGATCACAAACTCAATGCGTGATTTTTTCAATAAAAAAGGATATTTAGAAGTTGAAACTCCTATACTACAGCCGATACCAGGAGGTGCAGCAGCTAGACCTTTTATGACACATCACAATGCTTTAGATATGCCTTTATATTTGCGTGTTGCAAATGAATTATACTTAAAAAGATTAATTGTTGGTGGTTTTGATGCTGTTTATGAGTTTGCCAAAGACTTTAGAAATGAAGGAATGGATAGAACTCACAATCCAGAATTTACGGTTATGGAATTGTATGTTGCATACAAAGATTATAACTGGATGATGAATATGACTGAAGAATTGTTAGAAAAAATAGCAATCGATACAAATGGAACATCAACAGTTCAAATTGGTAAAAATGAAGTTAGCTTCAAAGCGCCTTATCCTAGAGTTCCAATTTTAGAAGCAATTAAAATACACACAGGATATGATGTTGCCGGAATGAACGATGTTGAATTAAGAGAAGTTTGTACTAAAGTTGGTATTGAAGTTGATGAAACTATGGGTGTTGGAAAATTAATTGATGAATTGTTTGGCGAAAAATGTGAACACTTCTACATTCAACCAACATTTATTACGGACTATCCAAAAGAAATGAGTCCGCTAACAAAAGAACACCGCACAAATCCGGATTTAACGGAGCGTTTTGAATTAATGGTAAATGGTAAAGAATTAGCAAATGCATATTCTGAGCTAAATGACCCTATAGATCAGCGAGAGCGATTTGAAGACCAACTAAAATTATCTGCAAAAGGTGATGATGAGGCAATGTTTATTGATCAGGATTTTATTAGAGCTTTAGAATACGGAATGCCACCAACATCTGGTATTGGTATTGGTATTGATCGTTTGGTTATGTTTATGACTAACAATGCATCTATACAAGAAGTATTATTCTTTCCGCAAATGAAACCTGAGAAAAAAGCACCATCTGTAGAATTGAATGATGATGAAAAAGCTGTTTTAGCACTTCTTAAAAAAGTTGAGAAAGCACCATTAGCAGATTTAAAATCTCAAAGCGGTTTAACTAATAAAAAATGGGATAAAACCATTAAAGGCTTAACAAAACATAATTTAGCCAAAGTAAATAATACTGATGAAGGCTTATTTGTTGAGGCTATAGAATAAAAAAACTTGTCATTCCTGCCGAGGCAGGAATCGAAATATTAAAAAAGGAGCTACTTAATTGTAGTTCCTTTTTTTATTAAAATTCATCAAAACACTCAACTTATAATAGATTAAATTACCTCCTTCAAAAAAAATCATTTATAATATAATTTAGTTTACCTTCACTAAATTCATTATTCTATGTCTAGAAGTTCTATTTTCTAAAATAATTTGAACAAATCTTCACTTATATTAATAAAATGAAAATTCAATATTTACAAAAAACTAACTATCTAAATTATGCAAAAAAACAAATCAAACTTAAAATTGATTGCATTAGTGCTATCAATGGTATTATTACTGCAAAGCTGTAAAGCATATCAAAATAAAACAGTAACCACAGAAGACGCTTTGCTTACTTCCAAAGGAATTAAAGTTAAAACCTTTAACAATGAAACTTACCAATTTGAAAGTTTGCGAAAAGAAGACGGAAAACTTTATGGCATTGCTAAGAGAAAATCAGAAACCGCAAAAAAATTAATAGACCGCATTATAGTTGATAATCCTAGTAGTAAATTTGTAAAAATTCTACTCCCCGATGATTTTGTCAAAGAAATACATCTCCAACGTAAAGGAACAGCAGTTAAAATAATAACATATACAGGTGTAGGTATTCTTGCTGGAATAGGGGCGATTCTTATAGCATTTATGCTTGGGCAGTAAAAATATTTAATTTAATTGATAAAGGAAAGGAATTACTTAATTGTAGTTCCTTTTTTATTAAATGGTTTAAACCATAAAGTTTATCATTTTACAAACGGTCCAAATATTGTTATAAATTAATTTATAATATCTATTCTTTTATGAAAAAAAACTAATTTTACCAAATTAGAAATTAAAATAAATTTTAACTCTAAAAAATTTATAACAATTAAACTAAAATGGAGCAATCTATCATAATAGGGTTATTACAAAATGTAGCTATATTATTAAGTTTTTCAATGATTTATCAAAATTTTTGGATTAAAAATGAAGACTCTAATTCATATACTTCAAAAATTTTAACAGGAATTATTTTAGGAGGCATCAGCATTGTATTAATGTTTACACCCTGGACCTTGGCGCCTGGAATTTCTTTTGATACGCGTTCAGTAATGCTTGCAATCTCAGGTTTATTTTTTGGACCAATTCCAACAATAATTACTATAATAATTGCAAGTTTGGGTAGATTAATTATAGGCGGTGATGGACTATGGATGGGTTTAGCTGTAATTATTTCTTCAGGCCTAATTGGATTGTCCTGGAGAAAATTTAGACCCAACTGGAAAACCAACAACTACTACTTTGAATTATTGGCTTTGGGAATAATAGTACACATAACAATGTCTGTTTGTACAGTTTTCTTGCCAGTAGATAAAATACTTCCTACTTTAACAACTATTGCCATACCACTTATTTTTATTTATTCACCAGCAACAATGCTATTAGGTGTTGTAATGTTAAAACAATATAAAAACTTCCAAAATTCTTTAGCAAAATTAAAACTAAAAGAATCTGAAAGAAGATTT
This sequence comes from Lutibacter flavus, assembly GCF_900188355.1. Taxonomy (GTDB): domain Bacteria; phylum Bacteroidota; class Bacteroidia; order Flavobacteriales; family Flavobacteriaceae; genus Lutibacter; species Lutibacter flavus. The sequence continues at coordinate 8,738 of NZ_FZNX01000007.1, read as the reverse complement.
ACACAAGTTCTGGAAAGTGGAAATATAGTTTCACTTTTGTTAAATAACGATGGAACTATTAACTTTTGTAATAATTATTTATTAGAAATTACAGGATATACAAAAGAGGAAATATTGGGAAAAAACTGGTTTGATATTTTTATTCAAAGTCCTTTAAAAGAAAGAATAAAAAAAGTGTTTTCTCAAGGTAGAAAAATAATTAATATTGCAACTAATTACGAAAATGAGATCCTAAAAAAAAATGGTGAGTTATTATTTATTTCGTGGTATAACATCACACTGAATTCAAGTTCTGATAAAGCATTCAGTATTGCCAGTATTGGAGTAAATATTACTGACATAAAGAATCACGAAAAAAAACTTAAGGAGAAAAATGAAGAATTAGTAAAGGCAAAAGAATTCGCGGAAGAAAACAATCGATTAAAATCAGCCTTTCTTGCAAATATTAGTCACGAAATACGCACACCCATGAATGCCATTCTTGGCTTTTCTGATTTACTGAAAAACCCTAAATTAACTGACGATAAGCAGAAAAAATTTATCAATATTATTGAAGATAGTGGAAAGCGGATGCTTAATTTGATTAGTGATATTATAAACATTTCAAAAATTGAATCAGGGATAATAGAAATGAATATTTCTGAAGTTAATATTAACGAGGAAATAGAAAATATTTATACCCTTTTTAAAGACGATGTTGAAAAAAATGGAAATAATTTTAGCTACAATAATGAATTACCTTTTAATGAAGCTCTCATTCTAACAGACAATATAAAAGTTTATGCAATTATAACGAATCTTATTAAAAATTCTATAAAATTTACAACTAATGGATGTATAGAATTTGGTTATACAATTAAAAATAAAACCCTTGAGTTTTACATAAAAGATTCTGGAATTGGAATCTCTACAGAACAGCAAAAACTCATTTTTGAAAGGTTTAGACAAGGCAGTGAATCACTTAACAGAAATTATGAAGGGTCTGGTTTAGGATTGGCAATTTCAAAAGCATATGTTGAAATGCTTGGTGGTAAAATTTGGGTTGAAAGTGAATTTTCTAAAGGAACAACTTTTTACTTTTCAATAGATTATAATACAAGTAATACTAAAATATAACTGGATAAAATATTAGATTTATTTTATAATCAGATTTAAAAAGGAATTACTTAATTGTAATTCCTTTTTTGATAATTGTAATACTATTAAACTTAATTCGGTATTCTAAATAAGTATTTAGTATTACAAATAGTTAATTAAAACAAATTTTGAATCCCCTTAAATTCATATCTTCGAAAAAATTAAAAAATTACATTCATGTTTCAAAGATTAAAAGGGTTTTCAAGGGCATTTTGGACAGCAAATATTGTTGAACTGTTAGAAAGAGGTGCCTATTATGGTGTTTTTATTGTAATTACACTTTATTTATCAAGAGTTTTAGGCTTTACAGATATTGAAGCTGCCTGGATATCAGGTGCTTTTTCTGGAGGTTTATACTTTTTACCAACTTTCTCAGGTGCTTTAGCCGATAAAATTGGATTTAAATATTCACTAATTATTGCCTTTTCACTACTAAGTTTAGGGTATTTTGGATTAGGGGTTTTACCTACAGTTTTAGAATCAGTTGGCTTAGTAGATTACTCAAATGGAATAGAATTTAAGGGGTTAATTGGATCTAATGAAAGATGGGCTATTGTTCCAATTATGATAATAATTATGATTGGAGGTTCCTTTATAAAATCAGTAATTACAGGTACAGTTGCAAAAGAAACTACTGCAGCAAATAGGGCTACAGGATTTTCTATTTTTTATATGATGGTAAATATTGGTGCCTTTTCCGGAAAAACTATCGTAAAACCTTTACGTGCTTCAATGGGAGATATGGGATTGGTTTATATCAATTATTTTTCAACTGCTATGACAGTTCTTGCCTTAATAATGATAATTTTCTTTTACAAAAGTGCAAAACACGAAGGTGAAGGCAAAACATTTAAAGATATCTGGAAAGGATTTATTGGAGTTATAACAAATATGAGATTAGTAACTCTTATCATTATAATAACTGGATTTTGGATGGTACAGCATCAGTTATATGCAACAATGCCAAAATATGTTTTGCGTATGGCAGGTGAAGGAGCTTCCCCATCTTGGTACGCAAATGTGAATCCACTGGTTGTATTTTTAACCGTTACATTTGTAACTCGAATGATGGCTAGTAAAACTCCATTATTCTCTATGACAGTGGGAATGTTTATTATGCCACTTTCTGCTATAGCAATGGCTACTGGAAATTGGTTTTCTGGAGGTGAAATTGATCTTGTTTTTATGACAATGCATCCTGTAGCATTTATGATGATTATTGGTATTGCTTTACAAGCTTTGGCAGAATCTTTTATATCTCCTCGCTTTTTGGAATTTTTCTCTTTTCAGGCGCCAAAAGGTGAAGAGGGTTTGTATCTTGGTTTTAGTCATTTACACTCATTTTTAGCATCCGTTATCGGATTTGGTTTATCCGGTTATTTATTATCAAAATATTGTCCAGATCCAAAATTATTTGACACTCATGCTGCCTGGGAATCAGCTGCTAGTAATGCGCATTACATCTGGTATTATTTTGCTGCAATTGCATTAACATCGGCTATTTCATTAATTATTTATGGGAAAGTAATTAAAAGGCTCGACGGAAAAACAAATTAATAAATTCTTATAGAAAAGATGAAAGGGAAATTCAACAGAGTTTCCCTTTTTCTTTATAATCAATCTAAACTATTTCGTTAACATTTTTTAACTAAAATATTAATTAAATTTGAGGTTATTCAATCAAATTCAAATAATATGAAATTTACAATTAAAGTACTATCAACTTTGTGCTGTTTAGCAATAATAAGTTGTAATCAACCAAAAGAAAAGGCCGATAATATGAACGAGAATCTACTACTACAAGAATGGACAGGCCCATATGGAGGTGTTCCTGCTTTTGATAAAATGAACCTTCAAGATTTAAAAGCTGCTCTTGAAAAAGGTATGGAATTAAATTTAAATGAAATTAACCAAATTACGTCTGATTCAGATGCTCCTACTTTTGAAAACACAATTGTACCAATGGAAAAGGCCGGTGAGGAACTGGAACGTGTTTTTAGTTATTATGGGATTTGGAGTTCAAATGTTTCTACACCTGAATTTAGAGAAATTCAAGGAGAAATGGCACCAATTCTATCTGATTTCCGTTCAAAAATTTCACAAAACTCAGAACTTTTTAAACGTATTAAATTTGTTTATGATAATTCTTTAGAAAACCCATTAGAAGAAGATCAACAGCGTGTTGTTCAACTAATTTATGAACGATTCGCAATGGATGGTGCTGAGTTAGATGACCAAAAAAAGTTAAGATATGCTGCTATAAACAAAGAACTTTCAACACTTTACACAAATTTCGCAAACAATGTTTTAGCTGATGAAGAAAATTATGTTGTATACCTTACAAAAGATCAGTTAGGCGGTTTGTCGGAATCTATGACTAAATCAATGGCAAAAATTGCGACAGATAAAGGGCAAGATGGAAAATATGCAATTCCAAATACACGCTCATACATGGATCCATTTTTAACTTATTCAACGGAAAGAGGGCTTCGTGAAAAAGTTTGGAATAATTATTATTCAAGAGGTGATAATGGTGATGAGTTTGATAATAATGATAACATTGCTAAAATACTTCAACTTAGAAAAGAACGCGTTGCGCTTTTAGGGTATGACAATTTTGGTGATTGGCGTTTGCAAAATAGAATGGCAAAAACACCAGAAAATGCAATGGAATTAATGAATGCAGTTTGGCCAGCAGCAATTGCCAGAGTTAAAGAGGAAGTTGCAGATATGCAAACATTGGCAAACACAAATAAGGACAACATTACTATAGAGCCTTGGGATTATAGATTTTATGCTGAAAAAGTAAGAAAACAAAAATACGATTTAGATTCTGATGAAGTAAAACAATATTTACAATTAGATAAATTAACACAAGCATTATTTTTTGTTGCCGGAGAATTATTCAATTATAATTTTACACCAGTTCCAGAAGGATCCGTACCAGTTTTTCAAGAAGATGTAAAAGTTTGGGAAGTAACCGATAAAACTAGTGGCAAACATATTGGTTTATGGTATTTAGACCCATTTGCAAGACCTGGAAAAAGATCTGGAGCTTGGGCTACAACCTATAGGAGTCATTCCACTTTTGATGGAGATAAAACAGTGTTAGCTTCAAACAATTCCAATTTTGTGAAGCCTGCACCCGGAGAAGCATTATTGGTTTCCTGGGATGATGCAACTACATTTTTACACGAATTTGGACATGCATTACATTTCTTTTCTTCAGAAGTAAAATACCCAACGTTAAATGGAGGTGTTAGAGATTATACAGAGTTTCAATCTCAAGTATTAGAGCGCTGGTTATCTACAGATAAAGTAATAAATCAGTTTTTAGTACATTATAAAACAGGTGAAGTAATTCCTCAAGAATTGGTTAAAAAAATTAAAAAAGCATCCACTTTTAATCAAGGATTTTCAACAACTGAATATTTGGCTTCTGCTATAATGGATATGAAACTACATATGGCTGATCCAACAAATATTGATATTGACGCTTTTGAAAAAGAAACATTGGCAGAATTAAATATGCCAAAAGAATTAGTAATGCGACATAGAACTCCTCAATTTGGACATGTGTTTTCTGGTGAAGGGTATGCAACTGCTTATTATGGATATATGTGGGCTGACGTTCTTACTGCCGATGCTGCTGAAGCTTTTGCTGAAGCTCCGGGAGGTTTTTATGATAAAGAATTAGCCGCTAAAATGGTGAAATATCTATTTGCTCCGCGCAACGCAATGGATCCTGCAGAGGCTTATAGAAAATTTCGTGGTAGAGATGCTAAGATTGACGCTTTAATGCGTGATCGAGGATTTCCAATTCCGAAAAAATAGTTAATTAAGAAAAGGAACTTCAATATTATGGTTCCTTTTCTTTTTTATATTTACTTAAAAATCATTAACTTGTAGAGTCAAATGATTTTGCTTTAATTTAAACTCGGGTATTATGAAAAATCAAATTTTACCACTTCAAATAAATAATATTTTAGCCTATTCTTTAATATTGTTAGCTTTTATTGGATTTCAAAATTCCATTTATTCCTCTAATAAAATAGTAAATGACACTATTGGATTCAATGAGTATAAAGGAATTGTTATTGATAGCAAATCCAAAAAAGCATTAATATTTGCCGCAATTACTGTTAACAATACTAATATAAGTTCAGTTACAAACACACAAGGAAAATTTATTTTAAAAATTCCAAAAAAATATACCAACAATAAAATAACTGTTTCTTTTTTAGGATATACAAGTAAGGTAGTTAACCTTTCAGATACTAGTACCGATGATATTGAAGTTAGGCTTGAAACACATATAGAGGAACTGTCTGAAATTAAAATTAATATAAAAGATGCTAAAACATTAATTAGCGAAATGCTAAGAAAAAAAGGAGATAATTATTTTGATTTCCCAACTTCTATGACAGCATTTTATAGAGAAACCATTAAAAAAAGAAGAAGTTACGTATCTCTTTCAGAAGCCGTTGTTGGAATAAACAAGCAATCGTACAATCTAGATAGAAAAGATATTTTGAAACTTTATAGAGCACGTAAAAGTACAGATTATAAAAAATTAGATACTATTACACTTAAACTAAGAGGAGGTCCCTATAGTACTGTACAAATTGATGCTATGAAAAATAGTGATGTTTTATTTAGTGAAGATGTTTTTGATTATTATGATTTTGTATTTGAAAATTCAACTAAAATTGATAATAAACCAATTTTTGTTGTTAGTTTTAAACAAAAACCTAGCATTTCAGATCCAATGTATTATGGTAAATTGTATATAGATGCAAACTCATATGCATTAACCATGGCTAAATTTTCACTTAATTTAGAAAATCCGAAAAAAGCTAGTAGGCTTTTTATTATAAAAAAACCAGCTAGAGCAACTGTTTTACCAATTGAAGCAAGTTACCAAATTGATTATAGAGAAAAAGATGGGAAATGGTATTTAGGTTATAGCCGTATTCAACTTGGATTTAAAATTGATTATGACAAACGTCTATTTAATTCCGTATATAATATAACAATGGAAATGGCAGTTACAGACTGGGAAAAAAGCACAGATGAAAACATTTTTAAAGCTAGGGAACGTTTAAGGTCTACTGCAATATTAAGTGACGAGGCTCAAGGTTTTTCTGATCCAGAATTTTGGGGAGAATTTAATGTAATTGAGCCTGAAAAACCAATTGAATCTGCAATTAAAAAAATTCAAAAACAACTAAGAAAAATTAAATAGACAATAACTCTTTTATATCATATCTTAATAAAATTTTGTTCAAAACCGATTAATTATTAATTAATCGGTTTTTATATGAAACATTCAAATTTTGACTTAAATTATTAAAAATAAAACAATAATTTAAGGTTCTTTAAAAAAAAATATTATATTCGTGAAGTATTTTGCCCCTCAAAATATAAAATAAAACCCCTTTTAAATTTACTAACTAACTAAATCATACGATCTATGAAAAAAATTTCATTGCTCATTGTATTTCTATGTATGAGTATTTCTACTTGTTTTTCTCAAAAAATTATGCGTTCCACTATTAGTTCAGTAGGAGCTTCTCATTCATTTACAACAAATGGAGAAAAGTATTTTGTTCAACAAAGTGTCGGTCAATTAAGTGTAATAGGTAATTTTCAGTCAAGTGAAATTATTTTAAGGCAAGGCTTCATTCAACCACCTTTAATTTTAACTAAAGTGATACTTGAAGAAACTACTATTGAAGCTATTATTTATCCAAATCCATTTGAAAGTTCTGTAAATATCAAATTTAGTGATATTATGAATGAATCTCTTTCAATTTTTATTTATGATATGTTAGGAAGAGTTGTGTATCAAAATGATAGAGATGCTTCCCAAAATGTAAACATTAATTTAGACACTTTAGCAAGTGCCCAATATGTACTTCATATCGCTTCAGGCAACAAACAATTTAAGGCAACCATTATAAAAAAATAACTATGAAAAAAATTACTTTACTATTTTTTCTTTTTTTAGGAATTACGACTTTCGGACAACAAATATATATTGAAACTGGTAAAACGGCTTCTTCTTTTGAATTTAAAGATTCACAAGGCACATCTTTAGAAAATATGCAAGCAACAACAAATAATCATTTGGCAGTTGGTTTTAAATCTCAAGTTTTTACTAAAAATCTAAACCTCTCATTAGGGCTAACTTACAATAGCTATGGATCCATTGCTAGCAATCAAGGGTTGGATAATTATTATGAATGGAATACCGATTATCTAGGTGTTAATCTAGGTTTTGATTACAATCTTTTCAATGTTAACAAATTTACTTTTTATTTAAAAGCAGCTACTTCTGTTGAATTTATAGTTCAAGGAAACCAAATTATTAATAATCAAATTTTTAATATTGTTGGGGTTCAAGAGTTTAATAGTGCCGCTATATTTTTAAAAGGTGGTGCAGGTATTTCTTATCCTGTTTCAGAAAAAAGCACCCTTTACTTAAGCTACATATATGGAAAAAGCCTTGCACTAAAAGATAATCTAAATTCAAATGAATCTGAACTTAAAATAAAATCAAATATGGTTGGATTAGGTATTTCAGTAAAGCTTTAATCTAATTATTACAACTATAAAATCTAACTAAATAAAATTTAAATTATGAAAAAACTATTACTTTTTGCAGTAATCTTGTTTGTTTCAACCAATTTGCTGGCGCAAACAGATGGTATGAGTTATCAGGCGGTTATCATAAACCCAAATGTTCAGGAACTTCCGGGAGAAAATGTTAGTGGCAACATTCTACCTAACAAAGCACTTTCGGTAAGATTTACCATTACTAATTCCAGTGGAAGTATCGATTATCAAGAAACCCATGCAACAAGCACAGATGCCTATGGAATGATTAATTTAATGATTGGACAAGGAAATCCATCTTCTGGGTCTTTTACTGAAATTGTTTGGGATGGTAATAGAAAAGATTTAAAAGTAGAAATTAATTTAGATGGAAACTACAACGAATTAAGTAATCAATCCCTTACTTTTATTCCATATGCATATCACAGAGATCTTATTGCTTCTGGAGATTTATCTATTGGAGGGAAAATTGATTTTGAAGGTGATTTAAATGTAGATGGAATCACAAATCTAAACAATACCTTATCTGTAAATAATAAAAGTGCTTCCGATTTAACAGGAACACTTAACGTTGGTGGAAAAACAACTTTAAATGAGTCGTTAACCGTTGCAAATGATAGTTCAACAAATTTAAGTGGTGAACTTACTGTTGACGGTGCTTCAATATTAAATAACACATTAAGTGTTTCTGGAGAAACTTCAATAGCCAATAACTTAAAAGTTACTGGTCAAAGCCAAACAGAATTAAGCGGAACCTTAACAGTTGATGGGGAAACCAATCTTAATAGTACTCTGAATGTAAATAATGGAAGTCCTGTAAATCTTTCAGGAGATTTAAAAATAGGCGGAGCACTCGTATTAGATAATGATCTTGTTGTAAATGGTAAAACCATTTTAAATGACGAGCTTAGTGTTAACAATCAAAGTCCAACTTTATTAACAGGAACACTTAATGTTGATGGAACTTCAATATTAAACAACAC
>NZ_FZNX01000008.1 GCF_900188355.1 Lutibacter flavus | reverse complement strand
GCTCCTGTACTCCATAAATAACTTGCCGTTCCATGAACTGTTGAACTACTTGCATCTAATATTATACTTGTAGTTGTACAAGTCAATTCTTCATTACCCGCAATAGTAACTGTCGGTTTTGAGTTATCTTGAGTAATTGTTATTCTTTCTAAATCTATACATCCATTAGAATTTCTTGTAACTATCACATAATAATCTCCTGGTTCCGTCACGGTTAAAGTTGACTCAGTTGTACCACCTTTCCAAAGAAACTTATCCCCGCCTGCACTCCCACTTGCGTCTAACAAAATGCTAGTAACAGAACAGCTTAATTCTGTAGTTTCTGCAGTTAAAACAGCTGTTGGTTTTGTTATGTCTTGTGTTACCTGCACAGTATCACTTGCAGAACAAATTATTTCACCATTAGTTGAGGTCACTGTCAATATATATATACCTGACCCACTAACTACTGGAAAAAGAGTATTAGCTCCACTATCAATTATACCATTACTTGTTGTCCATAAATAACTTAAACCTATTTCATCATTTGTACTCGCGCTTCCCACTAAAGTAGCCGTAGGATTAGTACATGTTAATAATTTATTTGTTCCAGCATTCACAATTATTTGTGCTGGTTGTGTAATAACAACTTCTTCTGTTGTTGAACATACAACCTCCTCTTCTTGGTTATTAAGTATTGTGCTACTTGCAGTAATTAAATAATTACCTGGTCCAAAAGTAGATTGCCCACTTAAATCACCACCCGTACCATTTAATTGTATTGTATAAGTTTCTCCCTCTTCTAATCCTGAAACAGTTATTGTTCCATCACCCAATCCATAACAGCTAATATTTGTAGTTGAAACTTCAATTGTTGGTGTATCATTTATCATTACCCAGAAACTTTTCTCATCTGATGAACAAGTCGCTGTCGCTGCTACATAAACATAAATCGTTTGTGTTGTTTCAATAGAATCTCCTGCAGTTAAAGCAGTTCCTGTTCCGCCTGATTCTGTATAATATGACCCATTCGTTAATGGCTGTAATGTATAACTATCACATTCTGTAACATCTTCTAAGTCATCTGCCTTTACACTATCTTCTATTGTAATT